>JBKAGE010000036.1:0-450978 GCA_046290225.1 Bradymonadia bacterium
AACGACCTGAGAGTTCAGGTCTTGGGGTGTATGGAGGTCAAAACCTCCAATGAGAGACACATGGGGCCGAGTGGAGCCTCCACCATCACACACCCACGAACGGAATCATGCAGGGCCACGGGTTCACACCCGTAAAACTCGTGCCCGTGCCCGTGCCCGTGCCCGTGCCCGAAAAACTCTCTCTGCGAGCGAAGGCGTCAGCCGCAGCGAGGGCTTCAGCTGCCCTGCGCAGCCACCAGCTCCGAGACTTTCTCGATGGCTGCGGCGAGACCCGAAGGATCCTTACCACCACCTTGAGCGAAGTCCGGGCGACCGCCGCCGCGACCATCGACCAGAGGCACGATGGCCTTGAGGATGTTCCCCACATGGAACTTGCCCTTACTGCGGGGCCCCACCCCGCCGATGATGGCGGCGCTGCCACCCACGTCGGCGCCGAGGACCACCACAGCGTCGGGCAGCTTGTCCCGTACGGCGTCGACGAGGGCCGAGAGGGCCTTGCGATCATCGAGATCCACGACCGAAGCCACGAGAGGCACACCGGCCACCTCGACCTTGCCGCCGAGCAGACCGTCGAGCAGGCTGCCGCCACCGCGGCGGGCCTTGTCCAGGGCTTTGTTCAGATCCTTGATCTCCGTCAGCAGGCTCTCCACCCGCTGGGGCAGACGACCAGCTTCGGCCTTCGCCGCCCGCGCCGTGGCCCGGATGAGATCCCGCTGCGCGCGATCGTGGGCGTCGGCGGCGTGAGCCACCACAGCCTCGATACGACGCACGCCTGCGGAGACACCCGTCTCGCCGGTGACGCGGATGAGACCGATGTCACCGGTGCGGGCCACGTGGTTGCCACCACACAGTTCGAAAGACTCGGCGCCCGCGCGCACGGTGCGTACGCTGTCGCCGTACTTCTCACCGAAAAGCGCAGTGACACCCTGGGCCTTGGCGTCGTCGAGGGACACGCCATCGGTGACCACCACCTCGTCATTGCGACGAATTCGAGCGTTCACCCAGTCCTCCACGGCGTCGATCTCATCGGCGGTCATGGGGGCTTTGTGGCTGAAGTCGAAGCGCAGACGATCAGGAGACACCACGGAGCCCTTCTGCTGCACGTGCTCGCCAAGGATGGCCTGGAGGCCAGCGTGCAACAGGTGAGTCGCGGTGTGGTGCACGGTCTTCTGAGCCCGGCGCGCAACGTCGACATTGGCCGTCACCACCGTGTCGGCGGCGAGGTTGTCGAGGCTGCCGTCGGCGACGCGACAGAAGTGATGGATGATGCCCACCACCTTCTGCACATCGGTGACATCGAGGTTGAAGCCCGGGCCAGTGAGCGTGCCGTGATCGGCGACCTCGCCACCACTCTCGGCGTAGAAAGGCGTGGACTGCAGCACCAACTCGATGAGAGGGCGCTGATCCGGGTCCTTCTCCTTCACTGGCATCGTGCGCCAGCGAATGACGGAGGTCTCCAGGGTGCTCAAGCCGTAATCGGCGAAACCGTCACCGGCGCCCTCACCGAGGTTCACCCACTCACCGGCGTCGCCGTAGAACTTGTCTTTGCCGCCGCTCTTCCCCTTCTGCTCCTCCATCTCCCTCTGATAACCAGCATGGTCGACCGTGAAACCCTTCTCCTCGGCAATGATCTCGGTGAGATCGACCGGGAAGCCATAGGTGTCGTAGAGCTTAAAGAGTGCCTTACCGGGCACGACCTTGGCCTCGGTGTTCTGCTCCATCACATCTTCGAGCATGCCCATACCGCGCCCGATGGTGCGGAAGAATGTCTGCTCTTCTGCCTTGATGGCGCCCGTGGTGTTGTCGAGCACGCTCGAAGGCAGGTCGTACACACCCTCGAACTGCTCGGCCACCGTGGGGATCAGCTGCCACATGAAGGGCTTCTCGAGCCCGAGCATGTATCCATGGCGGACGGCCCTGCGCAGGATGCGCTTGAGCACATACTCGCGGCCCGTGTTGCCGAAGGCGCCACCGTCGCTGATGGCGTGGGTCAGGCAGCGAATGTGGTCCGCGATCACCTGCATGTGCACGCGCTGCTCGGGGTTCTCCCAGTCACCACCAGAGATCTTCTGGATGTGCTTCAGGATCGGCTGGAACAGATCCGTGTCGTAGGCGCTCACCTTCCCCTGCAGGATCATGGTGATGCGCTCGAGGCCCATGCCCGTGTCCACCGACTGCATGGCCAGCGGAGTGACGTTGCCGTCCTTGTCGCGGTTGGACTGCATGAACACGTTGTTCCAGAACTCCATGTAGCGGTCGCCTTCGCCGCCCATGTAGTCCTCGGGGCCTGTGCCCGCCTCGGGGCCCAGATCGTAGAACAACTCTGTGCAGGGGCCGCAGGGGCCCGTGGGGCCCATGGACCAGAAGTTCTCCTCGTCGCCGTTCTCCACGTCGCCGAAGCGGTAGATGCGCTTGGGGTCGAAGCCGATCTCGTCCACCCACATCTGGAAGCTCTCGTCGTCGTCTTTGTAGACGCTGACATAGATGCGCTCCGGGTCGAGGCCGAAGACGTTCACCGAGAGGTCCCACGACATCTTGATCGACTCGAGCTTGTAGTAGTCGCCGAATGACCAGTTCCCGAGCATTTCGAAGAAGGTCAGGTGACGGCCGTCTTTGCCCACAGCATCGAGATCGTTGTGCTTACCACCGGCGCGGATGCACTTCTGCGCCGAGGTGGCCCGGGTGTAGTCCCGCTTCTCTTCACCGAGCAGCAGCGACTTGAACTGGTTCATGCCGGCGTTGGCGAAGAGCAGGGTGTTGTCGTCCTTCGGAATCAACGGGGACGATGCCACCTCCCGGTGCTCGAGGCCCGGGCGGTTGACGAAATAATCGAGGAACGTGCGCCGAATGCGCTTTTGATCCCAGCTCATGGTTTTCTCTCCAGGCCCAGTTCAGCGGGCTGGTCGTGGAACCGCCATGAGGTAATGCACCAACCCCAATGTGTCAACGACGCACGGCGCAGCGAGGCCCTTTGCCGTGGCCGGGCGCACTGAACCCATGCACAGCATCTCCGTGGAGCAGGGGTTGACAGGCCCCTGACCGCTCCCTAGTGTGCGCCCCGTTTCGGGCTGTCTGCACAGGTGTTCATGCGCACTCAGGTCCTCTCCCTCCCCGCGCCGTCGTTTGCCCCGGGCCTCGCCCTCGGGGGCATCTCGACAGGCAAACGATGGCTTCGCGGCACGCTCGCCGCCCTCATGGCGCTCTTTTCTCTGGCCATGCTCTCCGGATGCTCCGGGGGCAAGGCCGATCAGCAGATGAGGGGCTCTTGGGCCGTCGACGTCGAGGCCCTCAAAGACACCGACGAGTTCAAGGCCATGCCCGAGGCGGAGCGACGGCTCACCCAGAGCATGCTCAATGCCTACGCCAACGTCCGGTTCGAGATCACTGCCGATCGCATGACCATGTCGGGCCTCACGGCCACGGCAGAGGAACTGAGCTACTCGGTGAAGTCGGTGAACGGGACCCAGGTGACCATCGAGACCCTGAGGAGCGGACAGCCAGGGGCTACGCCCACTCGCAGCGAGGTCACCGTGGAGGGAGACCGCATGTGGATCAAGATGCGGAACCACACCCTGGTGCTGCGCCGCAGGCAGTAGCCCCCTACCCCCTCAGAGACTCTCAGTCGTGGCGCTCAGCAGTGGTGCTCAGCGGCGGTGCTCAGCGGCGGTGCTCAGGATTCACCGTCGCTCACGTCTCGGTTGAGGCTGGGCCACCCGGCCAGCGAGGCGCGCCACGATCGGGGCACCTCGCACAGCAACCGCCGGGTGCCGTCCGCGTTCGGCTCTCGGGCGAGACGGCCGCACCCGATGACCAGCTCTTCGGTCCGTACGATGCAGTAGCCCCGGCCGTCATCCACAGGCACGACGTCCAACGGGCCATCTTCCAGGAACATCAACGCCTCGGCGTCGGAGAGCTGATACACGTTCCGCGTGGCGTGGTGGCCGAACTCCAACAGGAAGCTGCTGGTGGGCTTTCCCCCAGGGGGTGGATCTCGGAGCGCCATCATGCCGATGGCCTCGACCTTGGCCCCAGGCGGCGGGCAGCAATCAGCGCCGACGATCCAGAGGGCCGGTGCCCCGACACGCTGCCACAGTTTGTGCTGGGCGAAGACCGCTTGGGGGATCCCATAGCGGCTCTCCAGCCATTGCCAGACCTGCTCGGCCTCGCTGTAGGGCTCAAAGACGGCGGAGACGGGCGACAAAGAAGCCTCCTGTGTCGTTGTGATGGGGCCACATGCGCATGCCATGCACCACGTCGGGGCGATAGCGGTCGGACCCCCAGTCCAGAATGCCTGGCGTCACGGTCAAGCCCTCAGGCGGCGTCACCGGCTCGATGACCGCCACCGAGGGATCAATGCCGTCGAGCACGCCTTCGTTCTCTTCTGGGGCATAGGTGCAGGTGGCGTACACCACCACGCCTCCGGGCTTCACGAGCTTCAGCGCTCGACGGAGCAGGCCGCGCTGCACCCCTACGACCCACCTGCGGTGGCCCTCGGCCCCTTTACGTCGCCGCCCTTCTGCCTTACGGCTCGTGCCCTCACACGTGCAGGGCACGTCGGCGAGCACCCGGTCGTAGCCACCCGGCAGCTCGGGAAACGTGAGACCGTCTTCGTGGGTCACCACCGCTGAGGTCATCCCCAAGCGATCGAGGGTGCGCCGCAGGGCCGAGAGTCGATCGAAGCGCCGCTCGTTGGCCACCAGCGTGCCTCGCCCCTGCATGGCCAGAGCGATCTGTGCGGTCTTGTTCCCTGGAGCGGCACACAGATCGAGCACCCGCTCTCCAGGCTGAGGATCGAGTACATCCACCGCCCAGAGGGCCGCCTCTTCCTGTCCGTGCAGCCACCCGGTGAGATACTCGGGCCACTTCCCCGGGCGGGCGTCAGGTGGGAGGCGCCATGCCCCCTCTCGCCAGGTCAGGGCCTTCGCCTCGGGGCATCGCCCCTGAACCACACGCTCCACAGCCTGAGCCGACACACGGCGGGTGTTGGCCCACACGACCCGATCCAGGGGCCTGTCAGCGGCGGCCATGAAGGCCTCGAAGTCGTCGACGAGGTCTCGATAGCGGTGCAGATGCGCCAGGGGTACGTTTTTTTCCGGCGAGGCGTCGCCCATGTGTGTCTTCAATGTTTCTCGATTGTTACTTTGAAGCTGCCGGCAGGATGCTCCTCATAACAGACTTTTCACAAGATGTTGTGAAAAAGTGACCTTGTCAGCGCCGAGGGAGCGCCTATAATCATTTTCAGGCAGCCAGAGAAGGCTGAAAGCGTGAGGGCTAGAGTTAAATCCCTGAGTACCTGTACCCTCGGGATCGGTCACTGCGTGCGGTGAGCAGGCCTGTGTATCACGGGTAGGGTTCGCGCCCTACGGCAGGAAGCCTAAAGCACCTAATCACCTTTCCCACCTCTACTTGAGGTTCAGGGTTTTAACGGGTTGACCCAAGATTCGACTTTGGTTTTCTCTGTGCTGTCTATTTTAAAGCGCCCTGCGGGGCGCTTTTTTTTATGCGCTCAGGATAATTCAGGCTGAATCAATGCCTGAAAGTCACTGCACTGTCCTGAACAGCGCTCAACCAACATACTTTGTGTTGTGAATCTGAAGGCAGCTCAGCGCCTGATGATGTGAGGCATGGCTCTGGAGAGTGGAGCAACACACACAACTGACAGGTTCAGCCCATCAGTGGAAGGTGAACCGGATCTCGTAGTCGCAGAGGTAGACGGTGTCGCCCTCTTCGATGCGTTTATGCTCGATCCGCTTGCCGTTGTACTCGATGCCGTTGGTGCTATCGAGGTCTTTGATGAAGTAGCTGCCGTTGCGGAAGATGACTGCCGCATGCTTGCGGGAGATGTTCCCGTCGCGGATCGTCAAATCAGTGCCCTGGGTCCCACGGCCGATGACGAACCGGTCGGTGTCGCACCGATACCGTTGCCCATTGAAGAGCAGGTACAGCGTCGGGCGGTGGTGATGGGCCACCTGAGGGGTCTCCTGCCCGGGTATCGGGGGCGGACGCCGACGCTGCTGAGGCTGAGGTGCCGGGGTCTGATGATGCGGCTGAGGGTAGCCGCCGTGCTGAGGCTGCGGTGTCGCCTCAGGGGCGCCCGTGCGCTGCGAGGACAGGCTGTAGTTGCGGCTGCGGGCGTAGTGCCGCATGGACTCGTTGATCAGATAGTCCATGGAGCAGCCGAGGTCCCGGGTCATCACCTCGAACAGCTCCCACAGATAATCTCTGCAGTAAAAGCTTCGGAGGGTCTTGCGATTTTGATCCGCCATGAATCCTCTTGTCGCCGTGCGTGGCTCACTACATTTGCTGTGTTCACTGCCGGTGGAGGCAAGTCATCGCTGCATCGAACGGGCAGAGACAACGTTTCTTAGCAGAGGACCGATGTTTTGTGAATGATGCGCCTTCTGCCCTGTTGGGCTCACGGCGTGTTCCCCAGTCGGCACGCCTTGATGAGGATCATGAGGAGAATGTCATGCGGGTGGTTGTTCAGCGGGTAAGCAGGGCCCAGGTCACGGTAGAAGGTGAGGTCGTCGGGGCCATCGAGCGGGGGTTCTTGCTCCTTGTAGGCATCGCCCGCGGTGACGACGTGCGGGGCATCACCCCCCTTGCGAGCAAGATCGCCGGGCTCCGGGTCTTCGAAGATGACGCGGGCAAGATGAACCTCGACATCAAGGCTGTGGGTGGAGCGGTGCTGGCGGTCTCACAATTCACCCTCATGGGTGATTGCCGCAAAGGGCGGAGGCCATCTTTCTTCGAGGCGGGTCGCCCGGAAGACGCCCGGCCTCTCTTCGAGGCCTTTGTGGAGGCCCTCAAGTCCGAGGGCCTTCAGGTGGAGACCGGCGTGTTCCAGGCGCACATGGACGTCGAGCTCGTCAACGATGGTCCGGTGACGTTGCTGCTCGACTCTGATCGTCAGTTCTGAGTGCAGGTGAGGGCGTCTTTCGGGTGCGCTTTTGCGTCACGGTCACGCCAATGCCCGTCAAGATGACGCCCACCGAGACCCACTGCAACGTGGTGAGATGCTCTCCCAACCAGATGACCCCACCCACAGCCGCCACCGCAGGGACCAGGAGTTGAGCGACCCCCGCGGTGGCCATGCTGAGGCGAGGGACCGTGGCATACCAGATCACGTAGCCCAGGCCTGAAGTCACGGCACCGGAGAGCACGCCCAGAAGCAAGCCAGTGGTGCTCACCTCACCGATGAAGATACCCAATGGGGCGGCGAGGACTGCGGCGCCGATGAAGTTACGTGCCGTGCGGGCCACAGGATCTGTCACCCCTTTGCCCAGCACGCTGTACACACCCCAGGCCACCCCTGCCAGGGCCATACCGCACACCGGCCAGATGGCGCCCTCGAGCTTCAACCCCGGCGTCAACAACGCCACCAGGCCTCCCAGGGCCACGGTCAGCCCCAGAAGTTCACGGTGCGATGGGCGCTGACCCTTCAAGGCGCTCACGCCCGACATCGTGAACTGCACACAGGCAAACAGAATCAACGCCCCCAACGCAGCGCCCATGGAGACATAGGCGAAGGTGAAGCCCGCGGCGTAAGTGAAGAGCGAGATGACGCCGGCGATGTCTGCCCGACGCGGTCGGATATATGCGCCTTTGATGCCGCCGATGATCGCCAGCACGAGGGCCCCTGATCCGAGACGTACGACGACGAACGCCTCGGGGCCGAGGTGACCATCGGCGAGGGCAGCTCGGGTGATGAGGGAGTTCCCGGCGAAGGCCACGATGGTGATGACGGTCAGCCCGAGGGTGACGATCGCTGGATGCATGCTCAGCCTGCCCATGAGTCTCGAAGAGATACAGCTCTGGAGATGGCCCGAACCTGCAGGGGTTTCAGCACACCGAATGTCACGCAGGGTAAAATTTGTCTCTCCATACCCTTTCGGGCTCGTGACACTGTGTCATCGGGTCGTCTCCATGCGGCTCGGGGGCGTGGCCTCGGCATTGCCTGAGAATGAGGGCCGTGATACCTAGCCCCGTTCAGCCTGACCCGGGGTGCACCTTTCGACCACAACGTGTTGAAGGCCCCACCCCTCGAACGCGTTCAACGCACAAACCTGCAGAGACAGCCGATGTATACCCTCCTGCTTTCCCTCGGCGTCACCCTCTTCATCATCTTCGTGCCCATGCTCTTCGGCGTCGGCGCTCAATGGACGGTGTTGTTGGGGTTCATCCTGGGGATCATCTCCTTCATCTGGGTGGGGCGCCGTATCAGCCGCCGCATTCAAGCGGTGACCCAGGCGTCAGACCGCGAGCTGGCCACGCTCCAGCAGCTGGCCCAACAGCGCCCTGGGCCCAAGACCCAGCAGCTCGTGGCTCGGAAGTTCGACGCCGCCATCGAGGTGCTCAAGCGCGGCTTCATCTTCGAGAAGTGGCAGCTCGGCGCCAGTACGATGTTCAACGCCCGAGTGGGCATGCTGCTCTTCTCCAAGCCCATGTTGATCCCCAAGGCCCGGGTGGCTGAGGCGATCCCCTACCTCGAGAAGGCCCGGGCCAAGGGCCTTAAGGCCAAACTGCTCAAGGGCATGTGGCCTGCGTGGGCCATGCTGGGTGTGGCGTACTACCGCACCAAGCGCGATCTCAGCGAAGTGCGCGGGGTCTTCGACGGTGCCATCAAGGTGGTCAAGAACGACGGCCTGCTCTACTCGGTGTACGCTTGGATCCTCGCCAAGGAGAAGCAGACCGACGCCGCCATCGAGGTGCTGCTCGCGGCCAAGAAGGAGCTGCCCTCCGACGAGCGTATCGCCGAGAACCTCAATGCGCTGCAGAATGGGAAGAACATGAAGATGCGTTCCTACGGCGAGCAGTGGTACCAGTTCGGCCTCGAGAAGCCCAAGGCTGCTCAGATGAAGCCCCAGATGTCCCACCCCAGGGCCCGCGGCGCCCGGCGCCGTTGAGCCTGCGCCGGCGAGCTGCATGAGCCCCACCACCCCCGAACCTCTGACCACGCTGGGTCGCTATCAGCTGATCCGCAGGCTCGCCTCTGGCGGCATGGGCGAGGTCTATCTCGGGGAGCTCAAGGGCGCCGCGAACTTCTCCCGGCAGGTGGCCATCAAGCGCATCCTGCCCCACCTGGCCAAAGATCAAGCCTTCGTGGCCCGCTTCATCGACGAGGCCAACGTCATGGTGCAGCTGCACCACGGCAACATCGTCTCGGTGCAGGAGCTCGTCGACGAAGGGGGCGAGCTGTTCCTGGTGATGGACTACCTGCCCGGGCGGGATCTCAAGGCGTTGATCAAGCGCCTCGATCATCGCCAGGCCCCCATCTCTCCAGACATGGCCCTCTACATCACCGCAGAGGTGCTCTCGGGCCTCGACTATGCCCATCACCGGGTTGATGGGCAGGGCGCCCCCCTTGCCATCGTGCACCGGGACGTGAGCCCGGCGAACGTGCTCCTCGGGGCTGCAGGCGAGGTCAAGCTCACCGACTTCGGCGTGGCCAGGGCCCGCGGCGGCGTCCACCAGAGCGTCTCTGGCGCTCTACAGGGCAAGTTCGTCTACATGAGCCCCGAGCAGGCAGATGGGCAGCCACTCGATCACCGCAGCGACATCTTCTCTGTTGGCCTTGTCCTCTATGAGCTGCTCACTGGCGCTCGGCCTTTCGCCGCTGACACCGACACGGAGATTCTTCGCAAGGTGCGCACAGCAGCCGTGGAGCCTCCGAGCACACTGCGTGCAGATCTGCCGCCAGAGGTGGACAGCCTGGTGATGAAGGCCCTCGAGCGGGATCCAGGGGACCGCTTCACCGATGCGGCGGCGTTCCAGATCGCCATCCGCGATCAGCTCGCTGCCATGGGCAGTACCCTCGGCGCCCGAGCCCTCGCCGATGTACTCGCTCAAGTGTTTCCAGAGGGCGTCGTGCCCACTGGAGCCGCTGATCGGCCCATGTCCATCGACGATGCTCTGCTCGCCCAGCTCGAGGGCCCCGGGCAGACTTCGGACCTGACCTTCACCACTGGCTCGGGCAACCGCAGCCGCACCTTCACCCTCACAGGTGAAGAAGGCCCCGTGACCCCAGGCACACCCACCTCGGGCGTCGGCGCCCCCGTGGTGAGCGTCGATCCGGTCTCCTTCGACACTGGTCGCCCTGCAGACGTGGCCCCTGTCGGTGAGTCGTCGGTGGAGATGACACCGCCCAAGCGACCTTTCTACCGGCTGATTTTTGCGGGGACAGTCCTCGGCGGGGCGCTCACTGCAGGCCTCATCTACTGGCCGAGCTATGCGGAGCTGTACGTCGATGCTGAGCCTGCCCACGCCACCCTCACCTTGGGGGATGTGCGGTTCTCGAAGGCCGACCTGCCATTGCAGGTGCGTCGTCGAACGACGGTTCAGGTGTGCGCCACCGCTGAAGGCTACCAACAAGACTGTGACCAGGTAGAGATCAACGGGCGTGAGGTGCGCCACACCATGACGTTGGCGGCGAAGTACAGCACCTTCAGCTTTGACGTGACGCCGAAGGTTGTGGAAGACGAGGTGCGCATCCTCGTCGATGAGCGGCCCACCGATTTCGGGTACGACAGTCAGGTGAAGCTCTCCCTCAACACAGGCCACACCTTCACTCTCCAGAGTGTGCCCGAGGGCTACACCTTCGAGCCCCTCACCATGTCAGCCCAGGAGCTGCGCGACCGCAGCGACATCCCCATCGCGCTCACGCCGAAAGCAGATCCGCCCTCCCCTTGAGCGCTTTCACGAGAAATCCGCTTTGATTTCCGTGACCGTCCATCACAATGGACCCACAATGCCGCCGGTGGCCCCGAGGCCAGATCATCATCACGAGTCGTTTTTGTGAGCACTGACGTCACCCGCACCCTCATGAGATCGCCCGACCTCGAGCGACTCACCACCCGGACGTACACCCTCGAGGTCCTCGAGGGCCCTGATGCGGGTCTGAAGCTCACCACCGGCGCCCGCGTGGTCCGGATGGGCACTCACCCAGAGTGTGAGTTCGAACTCAACGAGAGCACCACCAGCCGCTTTCACGCCCGCATCGAGATCGATCCTCTGGGTCACCGACTCATCGACGAAACGAGCAAAAACGGCACCTTCGTGCACAAGATGCGGATCAAAGATCTATATCTGACCACAGACACACGGATCCGCATCGGCACCAACATCATCCGATACACCCCAGGCAGTGATCAGGTGGAGATCTCGCTCACCCGGGAGCACCAGTTCGGTGACCTCCTCGGTCAGAGCGCCGCCATGCGGGAGATCTTCGCGGTGCTTTCGCGAGTCGCCCCCACCGACGCGACAGTGCTCGTGGAGGGCGAATCTGGTACAGGCAAAGAGCTGGTGGCTCAAGCCCTGCACCACCACTCGCAGCGCAGCGACAGCCCCCTGGTGGTCTTCGACTGCTCGGCGGTGAACCCCAGCCTCATCGAGTCCGAGCTCTTTGGCCACGTGAAGGGCGCCTTCACTGGAGCCACAGGGGCTCGCTCAGGGGCCTTTGAGCGGGCCGATGGTGGAACGCTCTTCCTCGACGAGATCGGAGAGCTGCCCCTCGATCTGCAGCCCAAGCTGTTGCGGGCCTTGGAACAACGGGAGATTCGACCCGTCGGTGGCAACCGCCCGGTGCGCTTCAATGCCCGCATCGTCGCCGCCACGAACCGCAGCCTGCAAAAAGAGGCGCGCCTCAATCAGTTCCGAGAGGACCTCTATTACCGGCTGGCGGTGGTGCGTCTCGTGCTCCCGCCTCTGAGGCGCCGCACAGAAGACATCCCCCTGCTGGTCCGAGCCTTCCTCGATGAATTCAACACCCGCGGCGACACCCAGGTCCAAGTGGGCTACGACACCATCATCAAGCTGCAAAAACACCCGTGGCCCGGCAACGTGCGCGAGCTGCGGAACTTCGTCGAGCGGGCCACCATGCTCGCCACCGACGATCGACTCGAGACGCGCTATCTCGCCCCACCCTCTGTCGGTGACACCCGAGACTCTGGTGTTCAAGCAGACCTGCAACCGGGCAGCCAGCCAGGGTGGGCTCTGATAGACGAGGCTTTGCCTTTCAAAGATGCCAAGGCCCGTCTGGTCGACGGATTCGAGCGGGCGTACTGGCAACGTCTGCTCGAGAAGACCGAGGGCAACGTCAGCGCCGCGGCACGCATCGCCGGGGTGCATCGAAAGAGCGCTGAGTACCTGCTCAAAAAGCTCGATTTAAAGCCAGATCAGTCCGGGTGACTCACCAGGCTTTACTTTTCTCCGTCACCAGCCGAAACTCCTCTCATGCATCAGGTGCCCCGATGGGGCCTGTGCCTGACCAGGGACGCTCTTCGTCGAGATCCGGCGCTCCCCTGACATGGCGTGCATGAGCCGATGGTATCGAACGTGCTCGTCCCTCGACGGCGCAGATACAGGTTGACGATGCTTCACCCGGACTTCCAATTTGCTGGCGGTCCACAGCGTGCAGGCGTTTCAACGGTATCAGGCGTCGACGTCGCGAGCCTGAGGTCTCCTTCGGGCGCACCCATGTACTGGGCGGAGTTTCGTCTTTACGAGCGGGCAAACTGGGGGCCAGGCTCTTTCAGAGCACCTGATGCTTTTTTGCTTTCTGGAATGTTCGAGCGATCACTCGGGCGAGCTCAATCGCCCCATCAGGCCCTCAGGCCTGATTGCGAGCCCTCACCGGGTTGGTGAGTTCGAGTCGCTCCATCCATGCCCCCTCTACCCGCTCCCGCAACCTGACGCTGACCTCATCGCCATCGAGTAGAGGGCCCACGCCCTCTGGCGTGCCCAGCGAGACGATGTCTCCCGGGCTCAAGCGCATGATGGCGCTGATGAAGGCCAGCGCTTCGCCTGGAGGGAACATGAGATCGTCGAGGGTGCCCCGCTGTCGCACCTGACCGTTCACGGCGCAGCTCACCTCACAGGCAGACCAGTCCAGGCCAGAAACGAGGGTGTCGCTGATGGGGCAGAAAGTGTCGAAGCCCTTCGCCCGAGTAAAACGGCCCTTGTCAGCCCGCTGCAGATCACGGGCGGTGACGTCGTTGAGCAGCGTCCAGCCAGCGATGGCCTGCAGCGCCTCTTCTGGCGTGGCGTGGCTCAGGGGCTCACCCACCACGAGGGCCATCTCACCTTCGTGGTGCACCTCGTTGCTCTGCTCAGGCAAGACAATGGGCTCGCCAGGGCCGATGACAGCGGACTCAGGCTTGAGAAAGATGACCGGCCACTCGGGGATCGGGTTGCCCAGCTCGATGGCATGAGCGCCGAAGTTTCGGCCGACACAGATGATTTTTCCGTTGGGAGGTCGGGGCGAGAAGGTCGGGGCCATGAGAAGCCTCAGGAGGGCGCTGGAGAGAGAAGCTTACTTCTTCTCTTCTTCCTTCTTGGGCTCGGCACCCTCGGGGGGCACTTTGCAGACACAATCGGTGACCTGGTTGCCCTTGGCCACTGCCTCGTCGTGGTACAGCGCGCAGGCGCCCTTGTCCTCGAACTTCTTCTCGCGCTTGGCCTTGGCGTCGTACAGGAAGTAGTACTCGCAGTTGATGGGCACGAGATCGATGATGCGGGCCAACTTGTAATCGCCGGTGGTGTCGTCTTTGGTCCAGATGTGCTCGGCGACACTGAACTCGTAAGGCTCGTAGCCCTCGAGCTCGAGGCGGAACTTGTAGGTCTGGCCGATGTCCATGTCGAGCATGTTCGTCGGGGTTTTGGCGACGATCTCTTCCTGAGTCTCGGGATCCTTGGTGATGATCTTCTCACCGTTCTTGAAGATCACCGCCTGCTCAGGGTTCGACTCGATGCGCAGGATGCCGTACTTCTTCTGCTTGGCCAGCTGCTCTTCGAGGTGCTTCTTCTCGATGGCCTCTCGCTCGGCCTTCTTGGCGGCGATGGCCTCGGGAGACGACACCTTCTGAAGGGCGTATGCGCCACCACCGATGGCGCCGATGACCAGGATGAAAAGCAGCAGGTTGATGATGCCACCACCGCTGGTGAGCTCTTCGTCGTTGACGAAGTCCTTCACCGCTTCGGGATCACCGCCAGCACCCATGAGCATGTCGGTGACGCTCTCGTGGTCAGGATCGACAGGCCAGGCGTTGAAGGGCTTGCGGCCACCGTTCTCGGCAGGCTTCGAAGCGCCCTTGTCACCGCCCTTTTTGCCCTTCGCGCCGCCCTTTTCGAGGGCGACGCGGCCTTCCTCGGCGGGCACGACGCTTTCTTCCTTGTCGTCTTCAGAGTCGTCTTTGCCGTAGCCCTTGCCATCTTCTTTGGCCAGGTAGGGGTTGGACTCGTCGCCGTCCTTCTTGGAGCCGCTCTCTTGCGACTCCTCTTCTGCGCCGACGTCCTTGGCAAGCTCATCGATGATGGCGTCGGTGGACTCGCCTGAGTTCTTACCCGGCTCTTTCTTCTTCGCCATGGGCCATTCGCCTTTACTGTCCGGCCGAGGGCCGGTCCGCGTTGGTCAAGATTCCGCGCTGCTCAGGATTTTGATCATAAAATGCTGAACGTTTCCGACGCTCTTACCTGCCATCAAGCCTCAGGTCAAGTGCACCTCGATGCACTGACCCACTCTGGTTCGCCCGCCTTGACGCCCCCGTGGAGGTCCCTTATCGTAAACCGCTGGCATCACAGGCTTTACCTATCCGCCCCCACAGGACTTCCATGGCCTCGGAACGTAAGGAAAACTCGGTTCTGTTCAGCCTCAAGGAGCTGAAGGATCTCACGGCAGACGATCCGACCCCTGCTCCTCGCAAGGCGCCCGAGCAGGTCAACGTTTCCACCACGGGGCGTAGATCGTCGGCGTTCATCGACGACACCGACTCCCTGCTCGCGGACATCCGCGGCGCCGTGGACGAGGAGGCGGAGGCCGAACGGACCCGCCTCGAAGCGGAGCGCGCTGCCAAGGCTCAAGCCGAAGAGCGAGAGCGTCAAGAGACAGCAGCGCTCCAGCGCGCAGAGATCGAAGCGCGCATCGCCGCTGAGAAGGCTCGCCAGCGGGCAGCAGCAGAAGAGCGTGAGGCCCGGGCCCACGCCATCGACATCGCCGAGCGCCGCGCTCGGGGTGAGATCATCGAAGAAGATCAACCCGCCGTTGCTGCTGCAGTGGTGCCTCAGCAGGCCCAGGCCGCAGCCACGGTCGCCCAGGCACAGGCGAGCCCGGCAACCCCCACGGCCCCTGCTCAAGAAGAGAAGAGCCGCGGCGCTGGTTTCTACGCCATGATCGTGGCCATCGTGGCTTTGGTCTGCGGCACGGTGGTGGCCATCGTCATGATCATGCAGCCTGATCCTCCACCTGAGGTGAAGGAGCCGCCCATCGCCAAGAAGCCGGTCTCTCAGGAGCCGGTGACGGTCTCCGCAGGCGAGCCCATGCCCAAACCGGATCCGGTCCCTGTGGCTGCGCCCCCTGCCCCTGACGCCGAGGTGGAAGAAGAGGTGGCCGATGCCGGGCCACCCGACGCCGGTGAGAAGAAGGTGGCCACCAACAAGCGCCGTCGTAAGCGCCGGAACAGCGGCAAGCGAGGGGGCACCAAGACCGCCAGTAAGGGCTCTGAGAAGGGCAAGGACGGCAAGGGCGGTAAGGACACCGGGGGCGGCGGCCCTGCCCCACTCACCCTCGACCTCGACACCATGCAGTAAGAAGCCCTCGCCCGGTCGCCTCACCTCGGCGACCTGCTGACCTCACCTGGGCCTCGCGCAGAGCATTCTCCCCCACACTCCGCTGATGATTACAGGCAGACGCCGAAGGCCCACCCAGGCTGCTCGGCACAGGTCTGTCCATCGGGGCAGTCCGCTGCAGCAGGATCACAGAGCGCGAGGCACACATCTCCACCACCGGGGTCGGCGCAGAGGGCCTGATCGGCACACTCGGTGTTCTCAGTACAGGGCTGCCCCAACGCCACCTGCCCAGCAGCAGTGCAGATGCCCTGATTGTCGATGAGGGTGTAAGGCCGGCAGTTCAGCCCACCAGCGCAGTCATTGGCCGTGACCTCACAATCCGACAAGAGACACAGACCCAACAGGCGCGTCTCGTCTTGTGGGGTTTGAGGATCGTCGTCGCTGCCGAAGTCGACGCACGCCTCCCCTGCTGCACAGGCTGCAGCGAGAGGATTGCAGAGCGAAGCACAGTAGCCCCGGGCATCCCAGTTCTGACCAGGGTCCAGGGGGTCATCCGGATCTTCGACACACAGCAGGCCGCTGGCACACTGGAGCGAGCGAGCGTTGGCGTCCCGACCTTCTTCTTGTGCATTGCACGGCTGGCCAGCAGCGGCAGTACCGGCCTCGATGCAGAGGCCAAAGTCGTTGGGATCTGCAGGATTACCACGCTCCACCGGCATGCAGGTACCCTCCCACTGCCGTTGACTGCCCACTGTGCAGTCGCCATAGAGGGTGCCGTTGTTCTGTGAAGGGCCACACAAATTGTAGTAGCAGACGTTCCCGGAGTTCTGAGTGGCCAGGCAGGCGCGGTCCGAGGGACAAGCGGCGTCATTGACGCAGCTGAACAGGCAAAACCCGCCCCCATTCTGAAGGGGCACGCAGGTCTGACTGGCATCGCAGTCGTTCTGCACATTGCAGTCAGAGAACTCGGGGATGATGCATCGCCCGGCACTGCAGCTGCGATCAAGAGGGCAGTGGTAATCAGTGACGCAGGTACCGTTGTCCCGAATGCAACGCCCCTCGTTGCACACTTCTCCCGCTGCACATGGATATGGGCAGGGTGCCGGGGGCACTTCACACAAGCCCGTACCTTCGTTACACACCTGACCCTCGTTGCAGCCCACCTCTCGACAGTCGGGCAAGCACACTCCGCCGATGTCTTCTACGGGCGCACAGGTCCACCCCTCACGACAGGGCTCATTCTCGTCGCACTGCTCGAAACAGATCTGTGAGTCGGCATTGGGCAGACACAACCGACCAGAGCCGCAATCCGCCGTACGCTCACATTCGACCAGACAGAACCCCCCAGGGATGGGGTTGTCAGGGTTGTCGGGGGGCAAACACATGCCCACCCCACAGTCCTCGTTGCGTAGACAGGGGCCTGCAGGCTGGCCCGTCTCGCTGCTCACGCAGACGCCGGTCTCGGGATCACAGCGCTCGCCGATGTCGCAGATGACCCCCATACACGGATCACCCATGGGCTCGCCACCAGCGCCCCCCTGATCGCCGCCCACAGGCTCACCGCCCGCTCCACCCGGCACGCCTCCCATACCGCCCGTGTCGCCACCAGCACCACCCATGGGCTCACCGCCAGCACCGCCCGCGGGCTCGCCGCCGATGGGGCCAAAGTCCGAGAGTTCGCGCACGATGGCGTCGACCTCTCGGGGGCCGCCGCCACATGTGCCGCTGGCTTGAGAGATCATGCCGTTGGTGCACACGGATTCGATGCAGGCACCCTCGGCCGTGTTGCCGTTGTCGAGTCTCAGCTCACAGCAGGGGCCCGAGCGACCGTCGGCGAGCACACACTCTTCACCGAGGGTGTCGGCGCAGCCACCTACGAGGGCGGCGGCACCCATCCACAACGCCGCACGCCGGACCATGTGCACCAGTGAGATCATCATCACTCCTCTCGTCGACATCACCTGTGTGGCCTACCTTGCCCGATTTGCCGACGCAGGCGCAAAGGTGGAGCAACGGCCGCTGCTCCATGGCTGGCTCTGGGAAAACTGGCCCCATAAAAAAAGGCCCGGCCAAAATGGCCGAGCCTTCTTCGATAGATGGCCGAGCTCACACTCGGCGCATCATCGAGTACCAGACCTTACTGGGTCTGGCAGATGCCCAGAGCAGGCTCCACGAAGCCACCCTGGCAGATGGCACCCTCACCACACACCGCGTTGTTGGGCGAGTTGGGATCGGGGTTGCACAGGCCGTAGCAGCGTGCGGGGCTGTTGGGGTTCATGAGATCGCTGGGCGCGCAGATGCTGCCGCTGCCGCAGAGACCCACACCCTCGCCACAGGCGTCGCCGACGCCGACGATGGGCTCGGGGTTCTCGGCGGGATCGATCTCGAAGCAAGCGCCGATGAAGCTCTGCACGGCGGTCCCATCGTTGCCGGCCTCGAAGCCGGGGAGGATGAGGGGGTTGCAGAGGCTGCCTTCGCCACAGCTGTTGTTGGTGTCGTAGGGGTTACAATCACCAAGGCAGATGCCGTAGTCCTCGTTGCTGCCGGAGCCGGTGCCGCCGAGCTCGATGATCTCGAGGGCGCAGCGGGAGCCGTCGTCACAGACGCCGAGGTTGTTGACGTCACACCACTCGAGGCAGACGTTCACGCCTTCCTGGGTGAACTCGGAGCAGAGGTAGTTGGCGGGGCAATCGCTGAAGATGTTGCCTTCGCACACGGTGTTCTGACGGCTCATCTCCGGATCGTCGGCGGGGGGCACAGCCTCGCCCTCGGGGATGTCGACGCAGAAGCCGATGTGATCACCACCGGCGCTGTCGCCCATCAGGCAGATCTGGTTCTCACCACAGCCTTCCTGGGTGAGGGCGTCGCAGGAGTCGTGACACACCTTGTACTCGACGCCACCGAGGCGGTCGGTCCAGTCAACGCAGGTCTGACCCTCGCCGGCACAGGTGCCATCGTTGCAGTCGGACTGGCAGGTGCCGAACATGCAGAAGAGGCCCTCGGCGCAGAGCTCACCCTCGACGAGCTCGCCGGTCTGCAGGCAGGGATCGCCCTCGCCCTGGGTACCGTGGGGCAGGCAGAAGGTGATCTTGTCGACGGCGATGCAGCCCAGGTCGGGGGCCTCGCAGACGCCGGTCTGCGAGGTGCCACACTCGGCGCCAGGCTGGCAGAAGCCCTCCCAAACGTCCTCGTTGTTCTCCGGGGGGTTCTCTTCGTCGAAGGGGTTGCACTGCTCGCGGGGGGCGCAGCCGTCGGGACGATCGTTGTCCTCGGCGTTGGCGTCACAGGTACGCAGGCAGATGCCGTTGCCGGCGTCGTCGGCGGGCAGGCACTCGAGACCACGCTCGCAGCAGTTGTTGGCGACCTGGCACTCTTCGCCGACACCGATGGGTGCGTCACACTCCATCATGCCGCCGCCCATGCCGCCGGCGCCACCGGGATCACCACCCACGCCGCCAGCACCACCGGGCATACCGCCCATGCCACCGGCGCCACCGCCGCCAGCACCAGCGACACCGCCGCCCATGCCACCGGTACCACCGCCGGCACCACCGACACCGCCACCGGCACCCGCGGCACCGCCGCCAGCTCCACCACCGCCGGCACCTGCGGCACCGCCGCCAGCACCGCCGGTATCACCGCCATCATCACCATCGTCACAGCCGAACATGGCCAGTGAAGCGCTGGCCATCACAACCAGCCAAAGATGGGAACGCTTGCTCATCTTTCTGCCTCCGAATACCAGAGTTGCCGCATCACTCTCTGCGGCCATGTATCCCGCTTCGTGCGTCGGAATCCGCGGAACCTACGCAGGCTCCTACATACATGTCAAGATTCTTCATACCCCGTGGTGGTCCACCGAACCGCGCCGAGGTTGACGCTGCTCGAGGGCATCCATAAGGTTGCGGCCCTTCTGCCGCCGCCTTATCACGAGGCGGGCCAAGATTCCCCGAGCGCCGTCGTACGTCGCGAGGGCAGTTTTCTGCACCCGGCCACGGGCCTGGAGGTGAGCATGGGCGATTCGAAGAAGCGAACTGATCTGGTGGTGGCGATCCTCGGCGCCACGGGCGCTGTCGGCGAAGAGATTTTGCGGGTGCTCGAGGAGCGGGACTTCCCCGTAGGGCAACTGCGCCCCATGGCCTCCGCCCGCTCCGCTGGCAGTACCGTGGAGCTCCGAGGCACCCAGTACACAGTGGAGTCCATCGAAGACGCTGACTTCGATGGGGTCGATCTCGTCTTGTCCTCTGCGGGCGCCTCGGTGAGCAAAGCCCACGCTCATCGCGCGGTGGAAGCAGGCGCCGTGGTGGTGGACAACACCAGCGCCTTCCGTATGGAACCTGACGTGCCTCTGGTGGTGCCCGAGGTGAACCCCGAAGCCCTCGACGATCACGCGGGCCTCATCGCCAACCCCAACTGCTCCACGATTCAGATGGTGGTGGCCCTCGCGCCTCTTCATGCAGTGGCCCCCATCAAGCGGGTGGTGGTGAGCACCTATCAATCAGCATCGGGGGCTGGCCGAGCCGCCATGGACGAGTTGAGAGATCAGACTGTAGACCTGCTCAACTTCCGCACGCCCAAGACCGACGTCTTCGCTCGACGGCTGGCCTTCGACTGCCTGCCTCACATCGATCGGTTCATGCCCGACGGTGACACCAAAGAAGAACTGAAGATGAAGCAGGAGACCCGCAAAATCATGTCGCTGCCGGCGCTGCCCGTGAGCGCAACTTGCGTCCGAGTGCCGGTCTTCGTGGGGCACGCACTCTCGGTCAATGTGGAGTTCGACGGACCCATCACCCCCGAGCAGGCCGTCGCCGCCCTCGAGAGCGCCCCTGGCGTGCAGGTGGAGGCCGATCCCCTCAGCTACCCCATGGCTCAGGACGCGGCGGGCATCGACGATGTGCTTGTCGGCCGGGTCCGTGTCGACGACTCGGTGACGCACGGCCTCAACCTGTGGGTTGTGGCCGACAACCTCAGAAAGGGCGCAGCGACGAACAGCGTTCAGATCGCCGAGACGCTCCTCGAGGCTGGAAAACTCTGAGACAGAATGTCGACAATCCACCCTCGCTGCTGACACCTTGGCACGGCAAATCGACCAGAACCCCCTTCAATGGCCGATGAATGGCTCAATCGTCGTTGGAGGGCATATCGACGTGAGTGGTACAGTTCTTGTTAGCCGAAGACAGCCACGGCCCTGCCGACACTCACTGTGATCGCTCAGGCGAAACACTCAAAGGCGGAACTTTCATGCTCCTGCGCCTCCCCATCGTGCTCACCGGCGTGTTGATGGCCTCGACCGCTGCAGCGCAGTTCAACACGTGTGGTGGGTTCAACAACCGCAACGTGTCGAATGACGATCTCTCCATCACGATCTCTGGGGAGACGGAGATCTTCCTCAGCATCGATGACTGCCGCTCGAAGCTCAATGACGACTATTCGATCCAGGGCACTCTCGGCAATGGCGTGCCGTTGTGTGATGGAGAGCTCACGATCTTCGTGGGCCGCGACGGCGTCACGTGCAACGAGTCAGTCCTGAGCAGTTGTCCGGCGACGACCGCCGACGGCACCTGCCAGTGCCTGGTGACCAGTGACGCCGGCACCAGCCTGAGCACCACCGAAGACCTCGTCGACATCTGGCCTGAAGCCTGTGACACCGAGGGTCGGTTCGAGCTGGACTTCGAGGTGCGCTTCATCGAAGACCTCGGCACCGAGGATCAAGAGGCGACGAGTGATCCCTCAAAGGTGATCGTCGATCTCGAGCCCCCGGCGACGCCGGACGAGGCCCCCACAATCCAGCCCTCCGACGGGGCTCTGGTGGTGACGTTCCCCGAGCGCCGGGGCACCGAAACCTTCAGCTACGAGGCGTGCTACCGCATACTCGGCTCTGCCGACGAAGACGGCATCGGCCTGCCCGATGCCGGCGGTGACCGGTTCCCTTCCGTGCTCGACGCCGAGGTCTTGTCCTCAGTGGGAGGCAACGGCGCAGCCAACCTGCCGACGAACGACACGCTCCGCGGCAGCTTCAACTGCAATTGCGACAAAAAAGAAGACACAGAGTATCGCTGCGAAGGCCTTGAAAACGGTGTGGATTATGAGGTGGTATACGCCGTCCTCGACGAGGCCGGCAATCGCAGCGAGAGCAGCCCGTCGAGCCTGGGCACCCCAGGGCAAGTGCTCGACTTCGCCGAGCGATACAACGGCGGAGAGACTGGCGGCTGTCACGCCGTCGGAGGGTCCGGTGTGGGCTTTCTGGCGCTGCTCGCCGGTCTCGGGCTGATGATGACCACCCGCCGCAGGAGGCAGTGAAGATGATGTCCGTGATGTTGAGGGTGACCCGCGCTGCGCTCGCGGCGGTGATCTGCACCGCAGCGGTTTCGGCCCTGAGCCCCGCTGAGGCCCAGAGCCGGCGACGCACCCTCGAGTCGGACCGCACCCGGTTCTTCGAACTCAAGGTGGGGCCCTATCAGCCCCGCATCGACTCCGAGTTCCAGGTCCCTGCGGGGGCCAACCCCGGCGACTTCCAGTTCCCGTACCAGGGGTCCTTCGGCGACGCCTCCCCCCTGATGTATCTGGGCACCTACGAGTTCCAGATCTTCAACCGGGCCGGCACGCTCAGCTCGGGCATCACTCTGGGGTACTGGCAGGTCTCGGGCACCAACGGCTCCCTCGATCCCAACTCCGACGCCAGCGAGGAGACGGGCATCCAGATGATCCCGATCCAGGCAGGTTTTACCTATCGTCTGGACCAGATGCGGGAGCGGATCCCCCTGGTGCCCACGGTGCGTCTGGGCTTCGACTACTACCTCTGGCGGGTCACCCGCGGAGACGGTGAAGTGGCACGCTTCGCCAATGGCAGCAAGGCCGAGGGGGCCACCATGGGCTGGCACGCCGGGATCGGTGTGCACTTCCTCCTCGACTTCCTCGCCCCCACCATGGCCTCGGACTTTGATCGAGATGCTGGGGTGAACAACAGCTACCTCACCTTCGACTACCAGTACACGCAGGTAGACGACTTCGGCTCGGCGTCGTCACTCCGCCTCGGTGATTCGACCTTCTTCGTCGGGCTGGCCCTCGATCTCTGATCGGTGCACGACTCCCCCAAACGCATTGCGTTCCATGTCGCATACGACGGTACGGCCTACCACGGCTGGCAGCGTCAACCTTCGGGCCTGAACACCATTCAGGGCACCCTCGACGCCGCACTCTCCGACTTGCTCAAACAACCTGTGAGTGTAGACGGCGCCAGCCGCACTGACGCTGGGGTGCACGCCCGAGATCAGCTCGCCGCCGTCACCTACACCCACCCCATGCCGGCGAAGGGCCTGGTGAAGGCGCTCAACACCCGCCTGCCCGACGACATCGCCGTGCGTCATGGGGTGCAGGTGGCTGGCGACTTCAATCCCCGCTTTGCCAACCAGGGCAAGACCTACTGTTACCGCTTCTACGAGGGCCCGGTGCGCCGACCCCTCATCGATCGCTTCGCCTGGCGCGTGGGCTGGACCCTCGACTTACCTGCGATGACCGAGGCCGGGCAGGCTCTGGTCGGTACCCATGACTTCACGAGCTTTGCCGCCTCAGACGGCAGCCACCAGAGCGCCGAGCGTACGATTCACCGGCTTCACGTGGATCGAGGCCCGTGGGGCACGGTGGAGCTCGTCGTCGAAGGCAAGGCGTTCTTGAAGCAGATGGTACGCAACATCGCCGGCACTCTGCTCGAGGTGGGTCGAGGACACCGTCCGCCGACCTGGGTGGCGGACGCCCTCGCCGCTCACAGCCGCTCTGCAGCGGGCCCCACGGCGCCGGCATGTGGTCTGGTATTGGAGAAGATGCACCTGGAGGGCCCTCTGGCAGAATCAGGCCCTGCTTTCGGACTCATCTAAGCCCAGGCCTGCAATCGACAGAAGGCAGCCTCAGAACGACGTCTGGATGCCCAGGTTGATGTCGACGTGATAGCTGGGGGAGTCACCGAACAGATGATAGAAGTCGGGCCCCACCACAAAGGCGAAGTCCTTGCCGAAGTCCACAGAGTAGAGCAGACCAGCGGTCCAGGAGAACGGGCCCTCTTTGGTGGTATCGAGGAAGTTGCCCAAATCGACGAGGTGCCTCACCTCGCCGTAGCCTCCGCCGAGGCGCAGCTGCAGGTGATGATCGCCTGCATTGACCACCTGGAACTTCAGCCGCACCCCCTCGAGATGCTCGAACTCCACGATCTGCACACGGGCAAAGGCGCCGATGGCAAATGACTCGGTGAGCCAGAAGTCGAGCTCGAGCATGGTGTGAAAGGGCGCAGGGGCCAGGCCCGCGACCACGTCGGTGTTGGGGCGTTGGACCGGGGTGGCGAAGTCGGTGATGAAGCCGAAGCCCGTGCCCACGTTCAGGGTCAGGCTCATGAAGCGCTCGCCGCTCCCCTGCTCTCCTTCTTCATCTTCCCAGCCGCCATCCCAATCGCCGTCGCCATCGCCATCGCCGTTGCCATCACCATCTCCGATGAGGCTGTCCCCTTCTGGCAGACGATCGATGTCGCCAAAGACCTCGTCCTGAAGCTTGATGACGAAGGGCTCCTGGGCACTGCGCACACCGGCAATGGGCTGCCGTCGACGATCTTCCACGACGATGTAGTACTGCAGACTGCGCCCTGCGACGAAACGGCCTGGGATGCGGGTGGTGAACCGCCGTGCCCCTTCGGGGACCATCTCGACGCGCTGCACCGAGTCGGCTCGGGCGCTGCGGAAGTACACATAGACCCGGTAGAGGCGCTCGTCGATCTCCTGAGAGACCTCGAGGTTGAGGCGTATCTCCTGGCCACCACGGGCGTCCCGTACGGGCTCGTGCACGAGATCGGGCTGTCGCCGTGGGGGCGGACGGTCGTTGCGCGGCTCGCGGCGGTTGTCTCGTGGGGGTGGCCGCCGTCGGGCCTCGCGCCGTGCCTGCTCGAGCAGATCTTCGAGACT
This sequence comes from Bradymonadia bacterium, assembly GCA_046290225.1. Lineage (GTDB taxonomy): Bacteria > Myxococcota_A > Bradymonadia > UBA7976 > UBA1532 > JBKAGE01. The sequence goes on from JBKAGE010000036.1 coordinate 24,510, forward strand.
GGGCGTGCTGATCAGAGGATCGATGCGGGCCCGATCATCGATGGTGATGGCAGAGACGAATGCGTCGAGGGCGGCGCCCTCGTTTCGACGACGATCCCGTACGAAGAGCAGGATGCCCCTCAGGATGTGCACATCGGCGACGATGGGCTCTTTGATGTCGAACCGCTCAGCGAGTCGCAAGGCCCGGTCGAGGGCAGCGTCGGCTTCGTCGAGCTCGAGGTCTTCGTAGTAGGCCCGAGCGTCGTTGAGCAACCGCTCCATCTCGGCCATGGCCTGATAGGCCGACCGCTGACCATGTGCACTCTCAGGCGCCACCATCAACCCGGCAGTGCTCAGAAGGCACAGGATGAGGAAACGCACGATGTAGAGGAGTTGTGGCTTCACGAGTGATGTCACTGCCCGATGATGTGGAACTCAACCCGCCGGTTCGCAGCGCGACCATCGGCGGTGCGGTTGTCCTCGATGGGGACCTCTTCACCTACGCCCAGGGCTTCCATTCGATCTCCGTTGATGCCCTGGCCGATGAGGTAGCGCCGCACGGCGTCGGCCCGCTTCTGCGAGAGACGCTTGTTGTAGCGGGCTGACCCCTTGCTGTCGGTGTGACCCTCGATGCGGACCCGCAGCGCGGCGTTGTCCTTCATGGCAAGGGCCACCTCATTGAGCAACGGGAACGAGCGCCCGAGAATTCTCGACTTGTTGCTCGAGAAGAAGACTTTCTGCTTCAGCTCGATGCGATCACCGGTGACCACGATGGTCTTGTAGATGTCGGGGCAACCGTCTTCGTCGGCGTCGTTGTCGTAGTCTTCAGGCTGATCAGGACACTGGTCGACGACGTCGAGGATGCGATCTTTGTCGTTGTCGATGTCGGGGCAGCCGTCCGCGTCTTCGAAGCCATCTTTGTCCTCGGGCTCCACGGGGCACTTGTCGGCGACATCGAGCAAGCCATCCTTGTCGTTGTCGGTGTCGGGGCAGCCATCCGTGTCCTCGAAGCCGTCTTTGTCTTCGGCCTGTACCGGGCAGCGATCCACAGCGTCGCCGATGCCATCACCGTCTTTGTCTTCGGTGATGTCGGGGCAGCCGTCCTGATCAGCGACACCGTCGAAGTCTTCCGGCTGCTTGGGGCACTGATCTTTGCTGTCGGCGATGCCGTCGCCATCAGAGTCTTGATCTTCCGGGCACCCGTCGGCGTCTTCGACCCCGTCTTTGTCTTCGGGCTGGTCCGGGCACAAATCGACGTCATCGAAGATGCCGTCACCATCGCGATCGGCGTTGCGGCACCCCACCTGAGCGGCGGCGACCTCTGCCTGACGGCCGAAGTCGACGGCGACATCCATGTGATCTCGAGCCTTGAGGTAGGTGCCCTGCTGCAGCTCGACTCTGGCAAAGGCCAGATGGGCGTCTGCCATGGCCAGCTCGCGCTGAGCGCACTTGTATGCTGGCTTCCGGATGCGCTTGAGCTGGTCTTCCAGGGTGTCGCCACGGGCCCTGAGGGCTGCGCCGCTGACACACCCGCCGAGGAGCGTGGACACGAGCAAGAAGAGCAATGCCTTCACAGCTGGCTCCCTTCTGGCGTCTCGTCGTCACCGGCAGGCTCCGAGGATGGCGCGAGGCCTCTAGGAGGCGCGTCGAGGCCCCGGGTGGGGTTGTCGAGGGCCCGGACCTTGGCCTTGTCGGCGTACTCTGCGGCCGTGAGCGCCAGATCGACGGCGTCTTGGAAGTTGGAGTAACCCTCCATCTCCCGCGCCTTCTTCAGGAACTCCACGGCGCTCACGAGCTCGTAGACAGCATATCGATCGGCCTGGGCCGCCCGCGCCGCCTCGACGGAGATCGTGGCCTTTCGGATCGCTTGATGCGCGGTGATGGGGCCACATGCGCTCAGGAGCAATGCGACCAACACACCGAAAACCATGTTTTTCAGCATATTGTGCGGGGGGGTTCGCCCATTCCGGGCGTCACGCAGACCGCCAGGCTGCAGGGGGGGCCGCTTGGGGGCCAGTGACTGAGTCACGGTGTGCACTCCACAGGATCACAGCCGGTCCCATCTACACTTGGCACCTTTCCCCTGTCAAGGCGAGGGCCCAGGGGCGGCTACTCTAAAAGACGCGCTGTGCTGGCGCGCTCAGCTCAACAGCTCGTCGAGCTGCTCAGCGACATCGCCTTCTTCACAGCCCTGAGCCACAGCGAGCTCTTGGATGAGAAGCTGCCGTGCGTCTTCGAGCACGCGGCGCTCGCCGTAGGAGAGGGTCTTGTCCACCGCGGTGAGGTGAAGGTCGCGCAGGACCTCGGCCACCTCTCGCAGCTCACCGGACTTCATCTTCTCGAGGTAGCGGCGATGGCGACGGTTCCAGTTGGGCTCCTCGACCTGCAGCGTGTTGCAGCGAAGGGCCTCGAGCACCTGCTCGATCTCGGCCTCGGTGACCACGGAGCGAAGGCCCACCTGGCGGGCGTTGCGCACCGGCACCCGGATGGTGTTGTCGGAATCGAGGCACCGCAGCACGTAGAAGCGGTTCGTCGTGCCACAGATCTCCAGGGTCTCGATGCTCTGGATCTCGGTGACGCCCAGCTTGGGGTAAACCGCCTTATCGCCAACTTCGAATGCTACATCCACGACAACACCTCGTCTTAAGTCTTTGCCCATATGAGGGCGATGGGTGTGTGGACAGTCCACAGGTCTGCCCATCCACAGCAGTTCATACAAGCATCAGACGTGCCATGATCTGCATATCTTCTGAGGGTCTATGTGAGGGGGGTATGCCACAAGGGCACACTTCTGCCCTTGATGTGGGCAAGACAGCATGTTTGACCGCGTTGTTGAGCGGCTTTTGACCACTGCGGTCCACGGGCGGTGGGGCGACTTCGACCTCGGATCGAGGTCAAAGGCGTGTGACACGGAAGAGACAGTCAAGTGGCCAGTGGTTCAGCCAGCCACTGGGGTCAGCTGGCCGATCGAGTGGCCAAAGCGGGCATGTGCACCACGCCCACCAGACTGATTACTTGGCGGCCCGGGCGAGACTGCTGTGCAGGTTGAGCAGACGACCGGTGGACTGGCCGAGCAGCTTGCGACGGTAGTCGGCGTTGCCCTTGCCGGCGGTCTTGAGCTCGACGATTTTGTCGACGAGGGCCTCGCGGCTGCCGAACTTGTCGCGGAGGTTGTTCTCGCGGTGCCAGAGGCGGAGCAGCTTGGCGTTGCTCACGCGAACCAGGCGAGCCTTGAACTCGGCGTTGTCTTCCTCGGCGCCCTTGTCGAGCATGGGCAACAGTTTATCGACGAGGGCCTCCTTGGACCCGAACTCGTTCTTGACCTGCTGAAGCGGGGTGGCCATAGATGCTTGCTCCCTTGCTGTGGATGAAGATCTTCATCCGGTGTGGGCAGCGCCCTGGCAGGCGCCGCCAATGTTTCGCCACACGGTTGCCGTGGGCATGAAGTAAAAGGGACGCGCGTGATATCACAGCCTCGAAGCCTCGAGCAAGGCTTCACATCCCTCTGGTGGACAACTTTTTGTCTGAGCCTCTCTCTCGGTTGCAGCTCTCCCTCCCCTGAGCCCGACGCAGCTCGCGTGCTCAAGGACGACAGAGGCCAAGCGACAGCGGATGCTTCATCTGCCCCACGCCCAGGTGCCCCCCGCCAGGCTGGTCCCGGTGACCCAGGTGATGCAGGTGTCGATGCGGATCTCCTCGGCCGAGCGGGCAACATCACTTTGTCTCTGGAGGGCTTCCAACGGGGTGTCGCCGAGGCCTGGGCTCTGCAGCACTGGCAGACAGGTCAGGCGCCGCCAGTAGAAGCGCTGAATGCTGCCCAGCTGCGCCGTCGGATCGCGATCCAGCAGATGGAGTCACGGGTGGTCCGTCAGGCTGTCGCCGAGGCGAAGGTCGACGTGTCACCCAAGGCGGTGGATGCCTTGCTCGCCGATGCCCTCGCCGGACGCAAGCCTGGATCTCTCGATGGAGATCTGAGCCGCGGTGACGCCCTGCCTCCCGACGTGGACACCCGCCTGTCGGCACGGTTCGGCGTCGACGCTGAGCGGATCCGCTCTGTGGCTGCTGACCTGGTCTACGCCCATGCCTTCACGGCTCACCTGCTCAAGGAGACGCCCGAGGACGCGCTGCAGAAGCAATGGAGAGAGGCTGAGACCCGCGTCACCCTGGAGCTGGTGAAGGTGCCCCGAGTGCCCACCACCGACGAGATCACCGCAGCGGTCTCCTCTCGAGCCAGTGAGCTTCAGGGCTGGTACGACGGCCACCCCCGCTTGTTCAAGACGCCGGAGCGCCGTCGCGTGAGGGTGGTGATGTGCCCGGAGGGTCAGAGCGGGCAAGAGGCTGCAAACGCCCTACGCTCAAAGGTCATCGGCGGAGAGACGCTGGAGGCGGCGGCGAAGGCCTGGGGCGGGCATCCTTCTGCGGAGCAGGGCGGTGTGCTGAAAACCGTAAGCAAAAAGCGCATGCCTGAAGCCTTCGCAGTACCCGTGGGTCAGCTCTCCGAAGTCGTCAAGCACCCGCAGGGCTGGATGTTGTTCTTCGTGGAAGCGGAATACCCGGGCTCGGTCCGCCCGATCACCGACGGCAGGGTGCAGCGGGAGATCGCCGCAGCGATCCTCCGCGAAGCAGATGACCTCCCTTCAGCCCAGCGGATGATCCAACGTGTGAAGCAGAGATTGTCCGAAAACGCATCGTTGCAGATGCTCGAGCGCCTCAAGACCATGGGGCGGCTTCGCTTCGAGCAGCCAAAGCCCTTTGCCCCCACCACAGGAGATCGCGTGCCTGGGCTTGGGCTTGCACCTGAGGTGGCTGCTGCGATGAAGTCCGCTCAGAAAGGCGCTGTGCTTGGCCCCTTCACGGTGCGACAAGACTATGTGGTGCTCAGGATCGTCGATCGCGTGGAGCCCGAAGCCACGCTGTGGGCTCAGGCCAAAGCTGATTTCATCGCGCAGTGGCGTCGTCGGAAGGCGCCGAGGATGATCGACGAGTGGCTCGACAAAACGCTCAAGGGGCAGAAGCTCTTCGTGAACCAGGAGGTCATCGACAAGCTCTCCCTCGATGCAGTGACCCAGGGGCTGAACCTGCCGCCTCAGGTCAATTCAACTCCGCAATGAAGTCTTCTGCGTCCACCGCTTCCTGGCGATCGGGGTAGGCCTTGATCAAGGCGCTCGCCGTGGCCATGGCCTCGGCCCGGCGACCGAGGACCTCGTAGGTGCGAGCGAGCAGATAGGCCGCCTCGGACCAGTGCCGGGGCAAATCTTCACGGTAGGTGTTGTAGACGCCCTCGAGGCGCCCCACTGCAGAGAGGGGTCGCTTGTCCCGCAGATAGAACCGGGCCACGTAGAGTTCGTGATCAGCGAGCATGCCTTTGCAATCCCGCACGCGCTCGCGGGCTTCTGCGATGTCCTTCGACTCGGGGAACCGCTGCACGAACAGCTCCAGTGCTCGGAGTGCCTCGGTGGTGGCGCGCTGGTCCTTCTCGTGTGCCGGAGGAAACAGAATGAAGTCGCTGGGGATCTGCTCGAAGTGGCTCAGGGCACGACGCCACATGGCGTAGTCCACCTTCTCGTGATTCGGGCGACTCTCCACGAAGGTGCCATAGGCCTGGATCGCCTCGGCGAACTTCTCCTGCTCGAAGTAGGCATCGGCAATGCGCAGCTCTGCCAGAGCGGCGAACTTGCTGTAGGGGTATTTGTTCTTCACGAAGGTGAACTGCCTGATCGCTTCCAGGTAGTCGCCATCGTCGAGGGCTTCTGCGCCCTGCTCATAGCTGTACCGTGCTGATCCGGCGTAGCTCTCGGGGGGCTTTCCGCGGCCACCACATGCGGTGAGAACCATCGACGAGCCAAGCAGAATCACCAGGGTGATCCACCCTCTCGAAAGCCAGTGTGTGCGGGTGTGGGAGGCCATGCCGTCGCCCTCAACGTGCAAGTGGTGTTTGACCGATGTCGGCCCGGTTGTGTACCAAAGCGAACGCGCTCTTGCGAGTTGCGATTCCATCAAATGCGCTGTTCACGTGATTCGATCACGCCGCGCACCGAATTCGGGAGTGCCCCTGTGCGACGTCGAATGATGCTCTTCGGCCTCCGGCAATGTCCTGCCATACTTGGTCCTGGTGTTCTGGGTCCTGGTGTTCTGGGTCCTGGCGTTCTGGGCCCTGCTGTCCTGGGCTGTCTACTCCTGGCCACCTCTGCAAGCGCCTATGTCACCCTCGACGGAGATCGCTCTGCGTGGTCCAACAGCCCGACCTATCGCATCATCAACCGCTCCCCCGACGTGGCCGCCGCAGCTTCAGACCAGGCGGTGCGGGCATCGTTCACGGTCTGGAACGATGTGCCCCGCGGCAACCTCAACATGCGCGAGGTGAACGGCGGCGGTGACATCACGGTGGAGTTCATCTCTCAAGGCTGGCCGCCGGAGGTGGGCCCTGGTGCCGCTGGGGTGACCTACACCGAGCGCGCCCGCGGTGAGATCTTCCGGGCCACGATTTTGATCAACAATGTGAACTTCGACTGGGCCACGGACGGCAACGCGACCGACGCCGACATCCAGGGGGTGACCACCCACGAGGTGGGTCACGCCATCGGTCTGGGTCACAGCCGCACCCGTGAGGCCACCATGTACTGGTCCGGCGGCGATGTTCAGCTGCGGGATCTGCATCCTGACGACGAGCGCGGCATACGGTTCCTCTACGGCGCCTCTGGCGAAGGGCTGGTCTGCGACACCTGCCTGGGGCCCGATGACTGCGCCGCTGGGGGGATCTGCATCCAGTTGGAAGATCGACGGGCCTTCTGTGGGCAGGCCTGCGGCGCCAACAACAGCTGCCCTGAGGGCTCGAGCTGTCGTGGCCTCCAGGGCGGAGGTGAGCAGTGTGTGCCCGACGAGCTGTTCTGCTCCGACGACGCCGGCACCGGCACCTTGGGTCAAGGTGACTACTGTTGGGGCGCTGCTCAGTGTGCAGCGGGCCTCGATTGTCTGCCCTTCCCTGACGGCCCCACCATCTGTACTCGACAGTGTCGCAGTGACCGGGACTGTGACGATGGCCTGACCTGCCTGAACGGCGCCCCGGGCAGCCAGGGTTTCTGCATTCCCTCTGGTGAGGGCACCATCGGGGATCCCTGTGGGGGCGGCACCGACTGCGCCTCGCTGCTCTGCGTGCCGGTGAGCGAAGAAGAGTCCATCTGCTCTGACGACTGCAACCCCAACGCCGACAACTGCCCCAACGGCAGCTTCTGTGTCGAGGTGGACGGCGTTGAAGGCATCGACGGGCTGTGCATTCCCTCAGGCAGCGTGCCTGAAGGCGGCAACTGTGCCGAGGAGCGCTGCGCCCAGGGTTTGCAATGCTTCAACCTTGGCGATGATCTGTTCCGCTGCCTGCGCACCTGCGACGATCGCGATCCTGACAGCTGCGGCCCTGGCCTCTCCTGCCTCGATGCCGACGGCAACCAGGGCAACCTCGGCATCTGCCCCCCGGGCGATGCTCGCTTTGGTGAGGCCTGCGAGAGTGGCCTCGACTGCGGCTCCTTCATCTGCATCGGTGACGGCAACGGCGGTGGCGTCTGCTCTCAGGACTGCAGCGCCGTCAACCCCTGCCCCGACAACTGGCGCTGCCAGAACACGATCAATGGAGGCGCCACCTGCTTCCCGCCGAACGAGCCCGTGGGTGGCGCTGGCGGTGGTGGTGGCACAGGTGGTGGTGCAGGCGGTGCCGGTGGCAATGCAGGTGCTGGCGGCGGCAACGCAGGCGCCGGCGGTGCTGGTGGCGGTAACGCAGGTGCAGGTGGGGCCGGCGGTGGTGCAGGAGGCGCTGGTGGCGGCAATGCAGGTGCTGGTGGCGGCAACGCAGGTGCCGGAGGTGGTGCAGGTGGCGCCCCCGTCGGTGGTGGCGTCGGCGGTGGCGCTGGTGATCCGGGCAGCTTCGATGGTGGCGTCGAGGGGGGTGTCGTACGCAGGAACGAGGGTGGCGGAGGCGGCGGCTGCATGGCTATGCCGGCCAGAGCCAACCCCTGGTCCCTCGCCCTTTTGCTGGTCAGTTTGGGCGCCGTGCTGCGGCGCCGGCGGTGAATGCACACTCTGCAGTGAGGGTCCAGGTCCACACAGCAGGCGAATCTCTGGAGGCGATCTTGAGCCGATTCTCTCTCAACTCGATTCTGCTCGGCGCTCTGATGTGCGCCCCAGCCGTCGTACACCTCGCGCCCCAGCAGGCCGATGCCACGGTGATGAAGGCGCTGTCTCTCGATCAGATGGTGAAGCAGTCGGACGTCATCGTGCGCGGTGAGGTCGTGGCCCAGCACAGCGCGTGGAACGAGGCGGGCAACCGCATCTACACCGTCACTGAGCTGAAGGTGATGGAGCCCCTCAAAGGGCAGGCCACCTCAGAGACGATCATCAAGATCAGGCAGCTCGGCGGCACTGTGGACGGCATCACCCAGAACATCGCTGGCAACGCGCTGCTCTCTACAGGAGAAGAGGTGGCGATCTTCCTCAGGGCTGATGCTGAGAAGTCGCTGCACTATGTGGTGGGTATGGCCCAGGGCAAATACACCATCGACCGCTCGAGCGGGACGCCGATGGTGGTGCGCCAGATGCACGGTCTGAGCTTCACCCGTCCAGGTGTGAAGACCCTCGCCGACGCCCCCAAGCCCACGGGCAAGACCACCTCGTGGGCCGATCTGAAGGCCCAGATTACGGCAGCTCAGGCACCACCACGCTGATCTCCGCCTCGCAGGCTTCACCGAAAGCCGGGCGGCCTGTGACCTTGAGCCGCCTGATCCCGGGCGCCACCGTCACCGGGCGGAAGGCCCCCTCCCCTGCCGAAACCGCAGAGACGTCCACCTCTTCGTCATCGACGCTGAGCACGACAGGGATGTCTGCCTGCAGATCAGTCTCCACCTGTACGGTGATCTGGAACCCTGCCTGAGCGGCACCATCGTCCTCGGCGGTGAGCCGCTGCTCCGCGAGAGGGCGGACGATGTCGACAAAGCAGCCCTGAGGGCCCATGTCCGGACCCTCTTCCACACGTGGAGGCACGAACGTCACTGATGGGCAGCGCTCTGCGACGTGCGTGGTCAGTTCAGCATACGCCTCGGCAGGCCGCTCGCGTGTCTCCGACAAAGCCTGCCGCCACTGGGCAACCTCACCCGCGCAAGGTGGATAGACAGTGTGGAGCGTATCCTGGGTGTAGAGGAGCACCACCCACCACCCTTCTTGCCCGGTCATATCGAGATCGAGCAGCACATCGGCTTCGGTGATGAACGCCGAGGTCTCCGGTGCATCGATCAATGGAGAGACCAGAGGCGCCCCTTCGAGCATGTTCGGATCGCCGAAGAACAACATCACTTCACCCCGAAGGGGTTCAGAGAGCGACCGGTTGGTGAGCACTTGCACCCGATGCGGGCCGGGGATCTCCACCTCGCCGAGGGGTCCCTCCACGTCGAGGATGCGCAGTCCCTCTTCGGCATCATCTCCACAGCCACCCGACACCACTGTGCTGGTGAGGGCGAGGGACAAGAGCACAGGTGAGAGAAGGTGGCGAGTCACGGGGTCTCCTCGATGCAGGCTCGATGAAGGTGGGGCAGATGGCGGGTATGTGTCAATCCGCCCCAGGGTGTTGCGGTGATTCGTTGCCTCTCCGTACTCGCCGGAGGTATAACCTCGCCCCCGCCATCGACGTCCGGAGAGCCCGGTGACCCCTGCAGATCAGGCCCCCATCGCCCAGCATCTCGCCCGCGCCCTCGCTCGGGCCCTCGCCCCGGAGCGCAAGGTGCTCCTGGCCCACGAGACCTTCGACACCTTGCAGCACATGGCCGAGGCCGAGGTGAAGGAGTTGGTCCTCGTGGAGCCCAGCCTCGATGGCGACATGCCTGCAGGGCAGACCGCCCACGGCGCCCCTCTGCGCATGCGGCCCGACTGGCGTGAGCGCCCATCGTCGAAGGATCTCATCCTCGACGTCGAAGGGGGCATGCCTGCAGAGCAGGTCACCCGACTCTTGAAGAAGGCCGGCCTCTACGTCACCACTGTCGCGGCACCAGCCCTCGAAGCTCTGCCCCACGTGACCACGCTGCACGGCGCCGCGCTCTCGGGGTGGGCCGTGGGCGGAGATGCTCACGCAGGCGATGTTCAAGTGGACGACCTGCGCTCGGAGGGCATCGCCCACGACGATCAGGCGCCTGTGATCTATGTGGCAGGCAAGCTGCCCATCGATGATCTCACCGGTGTGGCCTGGGTGGGCGCAGGGGGTGAGGCCGACGCGCTTCGCGAGGCGTTGCGAGAGGCTCAGGCAGCCCGCGCTGATGCAGAGGGCCTTGTGGCCACTCGCGATGGCGAACTCGATGCCGCTCGGGCACGGCTGGCCGAACAAGAGGCCGAGCTGGAGCGCCTCCGTACACGGGTTGCTGCAGCGGAAGGCGGCATCGCCGAGGCAGAGGCCACCGCAGAGGCCGCTACACAAGAGCTGGCCGAGCGCCGGATCCGCGATCGTCGCGTCGATCTGGCTGAGGCCCGCTTCGATCAGGCACGGGCCAGCCTGCAGACGGAGATCGATGGCCTGCGAGAGCGGCTGCGGGCCGCCGAGCCCGAGGGGGCAGATCGGATGGCCCTCGCCGCCGCCCGAGACATGGCCCGAGGCAGCTGGGATCGACTCGCAGGCGTCATTCAAGGGGCCATGGGCGATCTCGGCGTGGCCCTCGGTCGCACGGCACCGCCGCCACCTCCCCCCGCTGGGGCCGAGCCGCCACTGCTCGAGGCCTGGATCGAGCTTGTGGGCACTCAGCTCACTGCCCTCACAGAAGAAGCGCAGGCACGAGGCGCGCGGTTGACCACCACCTCCGAAGCCCTCACAGCCGCCGAGGCCAGTGTCGCTGCGCAACGAGAGACGCTCGCCGCCTTGAGCACAGATACGCAGGCGGCCCCGGCTCTGACCATCGACCTGCCTGATCTCGACGCCGCTCGCCGGGTCAAGGCCCTGGAAGAAGCCCTCGCCCAGGAGCGGGCTCTCCGAGCCACCCTCGACGACGAGCAACTGCGCGCCCGGCAAACCGTGCATCACGTGGCCAGCGCCCTCCAGAGCGCCCGCAGCCAGCTCGCCGAGGCCCGAGCCGCCGGCGCCCGGGCCCGCCTTGGTCAGGCACAGGCAGAGTCGCAGGCAGCACTCTCCAAGACAGAGGCCGAAGATCGCACCCGACAGATCGCCGATCTCGAGGCCATGGTGGGCACCTACCGTCAGATGCTCGGCCTCGTCTCTCAGGGGCTCGCACACGCGGAGCAGGACCGCACTCAGGCCCAGACCGAGCTGGCGGCGACCGCCGAGAACCTCCGGATTCTTCAAGGGGAATTCGAACGCCATCGCGCCCAGGCCGCATCTGCGGATTGAAAACCACACGGTTGAGTAGGAAAATGCCGGCATGAAGCTTTCCACTCGATGCCGGTACGCCACCCTCGCACTCTTCGACATCGCCTTTCACGCCGGCGATGCCCCCACTCAAGTCAGACAGATCGCCGAGCGGCAGGACATCCCCCTACGGTTCCTGGAGCAGATCTTTCAGGATCTCAAACGGGCCAACCTCGTAGAAGGCAAGCGAGGTCGAAAGGGGGGCTACCAGCTCAGCCTGCCGCCAAGCGAGATCTCTGTGGGTGACATCGTTCGGGCCACGGAAGGGCCCATCGAGGCCTGCCTCGGCGCCGACGACACCCCCGACGGTCCTCCTGTGAACGGTCGGGACATCTGCGCTCTGGCGTGGATGGAGATCACCGAGCAAGTGGCCGTCATCTTCGACAACCTCTCTCTGGCTCAGCTCGTCCACCGCGCCCAGGCCGCAGGCATCACCCGCGATGTAGCGGGCTACATGTACTTCATCTAGATGGTGCAGATGATCCCCTGGTCTGTCGAAGAGCATGCTTCGCTCTGGAGCGAGATGACGCGCCACGCCAGTGCCGGCTGGCCAGAAGAGGTGTGTGGTGTCGTCTCGCAGGATCGCGCTGACACCCTCCGCGTTCACCTGGGTGTCAACAACGCCTCGATGCCGCGTGCCGCCTTCGATCTGGCAGCAGGGCTTCTGCTCGACCTCGCCCGCCATGGGCGTCGACCCGTCGCGTTCTTTCACAGCCACCCTGATGCAGCGCCTGTGATGAGCGCGGCAGATCACCACGCAGCGGTCCTCGACGGCGAGCCGATCTGGCCGGGGGTGGATCACATCATCATCTCCGTGTACAACCGCCGGCCGCGCGCGCTCATCATCCATCGGTGGTCTCAGAGTCATCGACGACATCGGCCACTGCTGACCATCGATCTCGAGTCCGCGCCTATGAACATCCCTCAGCCCTCGGTCCCTCGCCCATGAACACCACGCCTCTCACCACCAAACACCAGCACCTGCGCCGCCTGCTCAAAGAGATGGGTGATGTCCTCATCGCCTATTCTGGAGGCGTCGACTCGGCCTTTTTGCTCCACGAAGCCGTCCAGGTACTCGGCGATCGAGCAGTGGCCCTCACCGCCCGCTCAGGCAGCTACCCGCCCTGGGAGCTCGAAGAGGCCCGCACCCTCGCCGAGCAGATGGGGGCCCGGATGATCGAGGTGGACAGCTTCGAGATGGAGCGCCCTGGATATCGCGCCAATGCGGGTGATCGCTGCTACCACTGCAAGACCGAGCTCTTCGAGATCGCCGAGGCCCACGCCGAGGCCTTGAGCATGGGCACGCTGTGCTATGGCGCCATCCCCGACGATCTCGGCGATCATCGACCGGGCATGCAGGCGGCGAAGGAGCGCTCGGTCCGAGCACCTCTCATTGAGGCAGGGCTCAACAAGGCCGACATCCGGCAGCTTTCGAAGGCAGCAGGGCTGCCCACATGGGACAAGCCAGCCTCGGCCTGCCTGTCGAGCCGGTTCCCCTACGGCACCGAGATCACTCCGGACCGCCTGGATCAGGTGGCCCGGTGCGAAGCAGGCTGGCTGGCGTTGGGCTTCCGGCAGTTCCGCGCCCGCTTCCACGGGCAGCTGGTGCGACTGGAGCTTTCAGTGGACGAGATGCCCCGCCTGCTCGGTGACGCCGCTTTGCTCGCTGAGGTCGTTCGAGTGGGGAAAGAGGCCGGCTTCCTTCACGTGAGCCTGGATCTCGAAGGCTATCGGAGCGGCAGCGCCAACGCCGCCCTGGTTCAGCTCGACGAGCCACGCCAACGCTGAGTTGACTCAGTCGAAGTCGTGCCGGAACTGCAGGGCCATGTGCCAGATCTGGCCCCCTGCTGTGTACGAGCCCACCGAAGACGCCACCCCTTCTGCCTTGCGCATCTCTCGATCCGTCAAGAACGTGCCCTGAATCGAGAGATCGAGGGTGATGGGTGATCGGTGCATGGCCAGGGGGTCGGGGAAGGTGTAGCCGAAGCCCAGGCCGATCTGATGGGCGGCGCTGTCGATGTAGTTCGGCGCCTGTGTCTGCTGAGGCAGCGGCGTCGGATGAAACCCGTAGCCCCCGCGCAAGGCCCAGAAGTCGTTGGGCCGCCACTCCATGCCCAGGCGCACATCGAGTGTGTCTTTGGCGCCGAGGTCGACAGGGGTGGCGCCCACGTCCACCGAGCCCTTGTCGATGGGCTCACCGTCGAGCAACAGGTTGAAGCTCGCCGAGGGATCAGGTGAGAGGCTCCACCGAGACCACACGAGATCAGCCGTGGCCGAGAGCGACTGATGCTTCCAGCTCGCGCCCCAGGTGTAGGTCGGGGGCGTCCAGAGCGCCTGCCCTTCCACCACGGCCACCATGCGGCCGGCCCCCTGAATGGTCAGATCTGTGGACAGTGAGTAGTCGAGCGACAGCGCCCCCCGATAGGAGAACCCCAGTCGCCAGTCATCGGCAGGCTGTACGAGCACCCCGGCGATGGGTGCGCTGGCGGTCTCCAGATCTACGGCCAGGTCACGCCTCAAGAACCGACGGCCCAATGGGTCGAGGGTGGCGGTGGCTTTGCCCGTGAGGGTGCCCAGGAGTTGCCCCCCGACGCCGATGGACACCCGGTCGTGCACGCGATAGGCAAGGCCTGCCGCCATGACCAGCTTGTCGGTGAGGGCATCGTATCGGTGAAAATGCGGCGTCTGTACGTCGACAGCGTCGACTCGAGTGACCTGGATTGTGGGCACATAAAGCCCCACGCCGAGGGCGAGCCGATTCTCGATGAGGCCACCCAGGGGGAACAACAGACCCAGGTTGACACCCACGTTGCTCTCAGGCAGCTCGGTGAGCGGGGCGTCCGCACCAGACTGCTGACGATCGACGTAGAGGCTCGGCACCACCACGTTGAGGCCTGTGCCCACGTGGGGCTTTCCGTGCACTGTGAGGGCGCCGGGGTTGTAGAACACCGCCGTGTAGTCTTCGCTGGCAGCGCAGTGGGCATTGCCCATCGCCGTCGCTCGGGCACCGAAGCCATACACATCGAAGAGGCCCGCCGAGGCCACCTGAGGCAAGCAGGCCGCAGCCACGGCCCAGGTGAGCAGCCCCTTGGAGAGCGAGCGCTTGTGGAGCACGTTCATCGGTCAGCTCAACACGTAGACGTCGGCGGGGTGCGCCCGACCCACGACCACAACGCGCTGCTCCACATCGGGTGGGGGCGTCTGGCCGAGGACGTCGAGGGTGCTGGCATCGGCAAGCACCTGACCCTCTGCCGCAGCGTCTTCGATGGCGCCGGCGAGGGTGGTCAGCTCACCGAGCAGCGTCCAGCTGCAGAAAGGCCGCTGGCCCACCAGACCAGAGAGCGCTTTGCCAGAGGCCAGGCCACAGGCCACCCCCTTCACGCCCACCTCGAGGCTCTGCTGCAGTTGTAGGGGCAAGTCAGCAAGACGGCTCTGAATCAGCTGTGCAGCCCTCACCGCCTGCTCTGCGGAGACGTGTGCCTCCAGCCGTCTGGGGGCGCCGAAGACCGCATGGACTTGATCGTCGATGATGCGGTCGATGCATCCCCCCTGCTCGACCAGGATCGAGATCACGGGCCCGAAGTAGTGTGCATTGAGCGCCGCGAAGACCTGTTCAGCATCTTTGAAATGGCGGCGTGCGGTGCGGAAGCCTCGGAGGTCGACACAGAGTACCGTCACGTCGGTCCAGGCCGGGGCGAGCTGCTCGAGGGAATGCTCCAGGGCGGCGAGGGTCTCCTTCGACACCCGACCCTGCAGAGCGCTCAGCGCACGCCGGTACAGATCTTCACTCATCGGCGAGCACCTCCAGGCTGAGATCGACGGCAGTGGCGGAGTGCGTCAAGGCGCCGATGGCGATGAGATCCACCCCTGCGCGAGCGAAAGCAGCCACTGTGCTGAGATCAACCCCACCGCTGGCCTCGATGAGGGCGCGGCCTCGGGCCTGGGCCACAGCCTCTGCAGCCTGCTCGGGGGTGAAGTTGTCGATGAGCACGACATCGGCCCCGGCTTCGAGAGCCACCTCGAGGCCCTGCAGATCCTCCACCTCGATCTCGATGCGCAGAGGGTGTGGTGCCCGAGCTCGGGCTTGCTCCACCGCAACAGCGATGCCACCAGCGGCGGCGAGATGGTTGTCTTTGATCAAGATGCCGGAGTCGAGGGCGCCGCGATGGTTTCTGCCCCCACCAATGCGCACGGCGTATTTGTCCAGGGCACGCCATCCCGGCAGGGTCTTGCGGGTACACACGACCTGAGCCGAGGTGCCTTGCACCGCCTCAACATAGCGCCGGGTCAGGGTGGCCACCGCGGACATGCGCTGCATGAAGTTCAGCAACGGACGCTCCACCACCAGCACGTGGTCGAGCGGGCCTTCGAGATGACCCACGACGGTGCCACCCTCCACCTGAGCACCATCCGCCACAGTCCAACGGACCGCGGGGGCGCCTGGGCCATATCGCCAGAGCAAGCGCTCCGCGAGGGGGATGCCACACAGCGTCAGCGGAGACCGGGCGATGAGCGCCCCGGTGGCGGTGACAGTGGGTGGAATCAAGGCTTCGGTGGTCACGTCGCCCACGCCGATGTCTTCTGCGAAGGCGAGGTCGATGAGGGCGTCGATGTGCGGGGTGGGCATCAGTCGGATCATGGAATGGCCGTACCACGTCGCACGGTTTGCCGCAACAGCGGCTCATCGAGGCGAAAGACGTCGGCGGCCTTCACACCAACCCTTGCGGGCGATACGGTGCGGCGACCTCGAACCCTACGCCTGCAGGCGCCTCGAGCAGCTCTCTCTCTGCCTGTTCGCAGCTCCAGTGGAGGATGCATGTACCCTTTGATCTGGCCCATCACTCTGATTCTCGCTCAACTCGGCGGCCCCCTCGGCAGTGACAAGGCCGATCCCAAGGCCCTCGAGGGCATGGCTCGGGAGGCCCTCGCCGATGTGGAGTTCATGCGTGGGCAGCAGCTGTCCGCGCCTTTGAAGATGGGGGTGAAGACCAAACCCGAGGTCACCAAGTTCATCCAGCGGCGTTTCAAAGAAGAGTATGGCCCCGCCTACATCGAGGCCGAGGGTCGCCTGCTCAAGATGTTGGGTTTGATGCCCGCCGACATGAAGTACGGCCAGTTCATGACCGAGCTGCTCACCGAGCAGGTGGCGGGCTTCTACGACCACACCCGCCAGGAACTGCACATCGCCGCGTGGCTACCGGCAATGATGCAGGGCCCGGTCATGGCCCACGAGATCTTCCACGCCATCCAAGATCAGGAATGGGGCGGCGGCAAACTCATCGACTCGAAGAAGTACAGCCATGACGCCGTGCTCGCCCACGCAGCCCTCCTCGAGGGGGACGCCACGGTAGTGATGTTCAACTACACCCAGTACGTCACCCAGAAACAGATGGGGGCTCAGAACGGCGAGTTGCCCGACATCAGCACGTCCAAGTTCACCATCGCCACCATGGCCGCCGCCCTCGCTTCTCAGATGGGAGGGGCTGCCTATCCGGTCATGGCCCGGGCGCCCAAGTACATGAAGCAGAGTCTCATCTTCCCCTATCAGCAAGGGCTGCTCTTCGTCGCAGCGCTCCGACAGGCCGGTTGGGGCTGGGACAAGATCAAGGGGGTGTACGCCGATCCGCCGAGCTCTACGGAGCAGGTGCTGCACCCGGAGCGGTACCACGGCACTCGAGATCTGCCGAGTGACGTCACCCTTGAAGGCGATTTGCTCCCGGGCTTCACCCGCGGATGGGACCACGTCGCTGGAGAGTTTCATTGGCGGGCCTGGCTTCAGAGCGGCCTCGACCAGGGCAAGGCCGAGGAGGGCGCCGCAGGCTGGGATGGTGATCGCACGGTCCTGCTCATGAAGGGGGCCGACTCGGTCCTGGCCAGCGCTCAGATCTGGGACGCCCCGGAAGAGGCCGCCTCTTTCGTGAAGGCCGCTCAGGCGGTCCACGCCACGCGCAGCGGCAAGAAACCAGCCATGAAGATCGCGCAGCGCGGCGACAAGGTGTTCATGGTGCTCGCCCACGACAGCGCCCTCGCCGATCGCGCCATGACCGCCCTCGAGAAGCAGGCCCGCTTCACCAAACGCTGAGGCCTGCCAGGGTGCCCGAGTCGGTCCCGACCCACCCACCCCCAATGCTCTTGGGTCAAATCTGCCGATGTTTCCATCGTGAAGCCGGGAGATGCGCCCATGGCCATTGTGTTCAACAAACTCACCTGCACCTGGGCCTCGCTGCTGTGGGCAGGCCTCAGTCTGTCCTGGGCCTCGGCGGCCCCGGGGCCCGGTGAGATCCGGCTGTCGGGTGACCGCATCCGCCAGGTGAGCGCCTCCTCGGAGAGCGAGGTTCACGAGCGAAACCGACCGGTGTACCCCGCCGCCCACCTCACAGACGGCAGAGACTGGTCCGCCTGGGGGAGTACCCCCAGAGATCGTCTCGGCGCGTGGGTGGAGATCGGGTTCTCTCGTGTCGAGTACGTGAGCCGCCTGGTCTTCGTGCCTGGTGACGCTCGCAATCGCAGCAGCTTCGAAGGATGTGGCAGGCCAGCGAGGGTGCGTCTGAGCACCGACCAGGGCGAGCGCACTTTCGAACTGGGCGACAAACGCTGGCGCCAGGATCTCGAGATCTCGCCGCCCCTGGCCGGCCGTTCACTCCGTGTGACGGTGGAGCAGGTACATGGTCGCGGGCGCATCGCTGGGGTGTGTATCTCCGAGATGAAGCTCTATGTGCCTCGGGCCATCCTCGATGCGCTGCCTCTGCTCACACGACAAATCGAAGAGTCACTCAACGAGCTCGAAGCGGGCCACGAGCCCGAGGCAGCCCTCGCTCGGCTGAAGTCCATCGGCCGCCCGGCCCTGCCTGCCATGCTGCGACGTCTCGATCCCGATCTGCCTCAACGCACGGCATCGATGCTGGCGGCTCTGGCCGACCTCGGGGATCCACAAGCGATCCCCTCGGTGACACAGGTGTTCGAAAGCTCTTCGCCCTACCTGCAGCAACACGCTTTGCTGGCCCTCGTGGCCCTCGGCAGCTCCGATCATGTAGATGCACTGGTGCTCAGCTACGCGGGCTCGCAGAACCATGAAGCGCGTCGGGGCATGTTCTCGGCCCTCGCCCGCTCCGGTCACCCCAGAGCCCTGCCCATCGTACTTGAGGGTGCGCGCTCGGGCTCAGCCCCCATCAGGGCCCTGGCTGCGGCTCACCTCGGCCGCTTTGGTGCTGAGGCGATGCCCCATGTAAGCGCGCTGCGCAAGAGTCCGGATCCGCACCAGAGAGCAGTGGCCTATGCCGCTCTGGGTACCCTGGCCACTTCGCCGGACTGTACGCCCATCGGCGACGGCCTCAATGACGAAGATGGCCTCGTCCGGGGTGCGGCCCTCACTGCCATGAGCCAATGTGATCCAGGGGGCAGCGTCGCTGAGCTCGAGGGGGCGGTGTACAGCCCCTTCAGTGATGTCCGCAGGGCCGCAGCAGAAGCCCTCGGTCGCCTCACGCCGCCTTCGGGGTTCGACGCGCTGCGCGATCAACTGCTCTTCGACGAGACGCTGAGCGTGCGGCTGGCAGCCATCGCGGCCCTTGGCCAATATGGCCTCAAGGCTCAGAAAGATCTGCGACGCCTGGCACTCCAGAGCGGAGACGAGGCAAGTGCCCTGGCTGCGGCAGAGGCGATGATCGCGCAGAAACCCTCGGGGATGGTGCTCACGGATCTCCTGAAGGCCTGGTACCCCGGCGTGCACACGCTCGCGTTGAAGGGGCTCAAGGACATGGGTGTCGATGGCCGCGCCGCACTGCTCGCTGTGGCCACTGGCCCCAATGACGTCGCCCGCAAGGCGGCCCTGAAGCACATCGATCTCGACACGCCCGGCACTGCCGAGGCTCTGTTGATGTATGCCCAGAGCGCGCCCCCACAGGCACTGCCCGACGTACTCGCCCGCCTCTCCAGCTCCAAGCGCCCCGAGGCCGCCTCGGTGGCCTTGCAGGTGCTCTCACACCCACAGCCTCCGGAGGTCAGGGCCGCTGCCATGCACGTCTTCGGGCAATGTGGCGATCCGCTTCAAATCACCCCAGCCCTCGTCAAAGGGGTGGCTGACACCTCCCCTGAGGTGCGGATCTCGGCGATCGAGAGCATCGGCGCCCGCAAACTCATCGGCGCCGCCGAAGTGCTCGAGGTGGCGCTGCTCGAGGTGTCCCCGAGGCCTCAGCGTGTGGCGATCCTTCAGGCCTTGGGTCGAATCGCCGCAGCCCGCAGCCTCGATCCACTCATCGAGGCCTATCACCGCACCTTCCAAGGTGGGCCATACGATCCGGGCTTCAGGGCCGAGGTGGTCGACGCCATTGGTAAAATCGGTGGTCGCGAGAGCCTTGACGTCCTCATCGATGCCGCTCTAGACCGGGAGCAGGTGGTTCGGGTGGCCGCCCTCAAGGGCCTGCAGTAATCATACTTCGTACGAAGCGGTCGACGTACGGCCGCCATTGCCCTACCCTCCCCAGCCATGCTCTGGGCCATCGCCATCATCATTGGATACCTGCTCGGCGCGTTCCCTACGGGGGTACTCGTCGGTCGCCTCTCGGGCCTCGATCCCCGCACCAAGGGCAGCGGGAACATCGGCGCCTCCAACGTCACCCGAACGATGGGGTGGCGCCTGGGGGCTGCAGTGCTCGTCGTCGACGTGGCCAAGGGCGCCCTGGCCACGGCGTTGCCATTGTGGGTGGGCGGCGACATCGAGCATGCCGCCACCGGGGGCTTCATGGCCGTCGTGGGCCACTGCTACCCGGTCTGGTTGAAGTTCAATGGCGGCAAGGGCGTGGCCACAGCGCTGGGGGCCATGCTCGTCGGCGCCCCTGTTGTCGCCCTCATCACCGCCCTCGTGTGGATCGCTGTGGTGTTCATCACCCGGATCCCCGCCCTGGGCAGCTTGCTCGGGGTGCTCATCTTCGCCCTGCTCACCCGCCACCCCAGCGTGGACTTCCCCGTGCACGTCATGGCCCTCGGGGTGGCGTTGATCATCGTGGTGCGCCACCGCAGCAACATCCGCGTGCTCGTCAAGCGGGCCCAGGGCAAGGCACCGCCACCCAAGCGCCGCCGCAATCCGCAACCTGGTGGCGGAGGCCGCACGTCGGGCAAGAAGGTGAACAAGCACAAGGGCCGCGGCCGGGGTCGTGGTCGTGGGCGCTGAGGCGTCCTGGTCCGAGGCGCTACAGCTGATCCTGATAGGCCAGTGAGAGGCCCAGCACCTGTCTGCTGAAGGGCTGATCAGAGGCGAAGGGTGAGAACCAGAAGCCCCCATGGGCCGAGATGCCCCATGGCCCGGTGATGGGGCGCAACACCCTGAAGGTCACCGAGGAGCGGTTCTCATCATCGAGCAACACAGTGGGGGCGCTGTTCTCCGCGCTCACGGCCACAGTGTTGTCGTACCGCACGTGCTGCACGCCCACCGCGAGGGAGGCGATGAGCGACCAGGGCAGGCTCGTGGTGCCGCTCAGCTCGAACCGATGCTGAACCAGCCCACCCCCGAACGAATTCGAAGCGTTGTCCACCAGCGTGTACCGCACCTGACCCACAGAGTTGCCAACGTACTGCAGTTGAGCGCTCAGGGTGCTCAGGGTGTCTTGCCGACTCGAACCGGCCACGGCAGAGATCACGGGCACCCCACCCACAGTCTGCTCTCCCCTTAACCTGGGCCCTTCGAAGCGGCGGGTGAGGGCCGAGCCACTCAGGGCGAGCCGTACGCTTCCCCAGCGAGTGCTCAGGGCCCCCCGGCCGCCAAACCCTTCAGTGCTCTGGGCAGCATTGGGCTTGAAATAGAACCGCTCTACGGTCCCGCGGGTGACGAGCTGCCATGCGCCCCACCTGAAGCTGGGCCCGACCTCCGCTGAGGTCCGCAGGTAGTCTCGAGGCAGGAACGGATCGCGCGTGCTGCGATCGCGCAACGAGACCGCGCCACCCACCGAGACAGCCCCCTTCGGGGTCAGACGGGTCCCCGCCCCCACGGTGAGGCGCTGCAACAACACGTCTTCCTCGGGTCGGTCGAAGAACCTCTTCCCACCCCCTTGATACTGTCCGTAGATCGATGCGCCTGGGGCGAGCTTCTCCTGGCTCTGGAGCACGCCGATGACGCGGAGCAGGCCACTGGAAATGGAATCGCCCTGGCCTTCTTCGATGCGGGTGACGTTGGTGTCGACGGCAGGGCCGCTCTCGAGACGCAAACGGCCCCGGGCCTCACCAGACAGAGGGTGCAGGCAGATCACCGCCAGACAGGTGAGCGAGAGCGCGGTGGGCGAGACGATCACCCTCAGGGAGCCCCCTCGATGGCATCGGCCTGGCGCTCCAGATCGGCGGTGCGGTCCTGAAGAGCCCTGGCGGTGCGCTTGAGAGCCCGGCGCTGCGACTCCATCTTCTCGATGTAGTCTGCGAGGGCCTCGGGAGAGAGGTCATCGACGTCGCCGATGAGCAGCTGGGGATCGAGGCCCTGAGAGAGCGATACCGCGCCACCTTCTGCGCTGTCGAAGCCCCCATTGACCACCACGCCCGTGGTGCCAGGATCCACGGGGGCAGGGTCGAAATCAGGATCTGCGCCCAAATCATCACCCGTCGGATCACCGGCGCCCTGCTGACCGAAGTCATTGCCACCTTCACCCTGAGCGCCAGGCTCAGCAGGCGGAGGGGCCGCCTCGGCCTCGGGCTGGTCGAAGGCCTGATCTCCATCATTGGCTTCCATGGTGGGCGCTTCTTCGGCCCCACCCCCACCGACGTTGCGGCCATTCGTGTCGTCGCCGACGACAGGGCCCGGGTTGTCGCTGTCGCGCTGGCCTCGTGCTGGGCGAAGGCCCTGAGCATCCACCGAGGCCACCCGTCGGTTGCGCTCGTCTTCACCGAAGAGGTTGGAGTCGGTGGCAAAGTCCTGGGCGGCCTGCAACACACGGCGCCGGTCCCGCAGGGCGCTCAAACGACTCTCCAACGCCTGCAAACGGCCCTGCACCCGCTCCTCGTGATCGCGGGTCTCGTCGGCGAGTTCTCGCAGCTCGTCGGGGCTGGCATCTTCCGCACCGTTCAGGGCTGGCAGCTGGACAGCGGGCGACGCACTGGGGGTTGCAGAGGCCAGCACATCCCGGCGGGTCTCGATGAGCCCCTTGAGGGCCTCAAAATACTGACGCCGTTGCTCAGCGTTTGCGCCAGACATGGCACGCCTCAGGCTCGCGATCTCGCCTTCGACAGCCTCGACCAGGGCAGTGCGGGTCTGATCGACCACTGCGCGCCGCCGAGCCACCTCACGGTCGAGGACTTGCAGCTGCTCTCCCATGGCCTGGGCGGCCTTCAGCTTGCGATCGAGGGCGCCTCCACCGACACCGGGCAGCACCTCGACCCGGTTCGCCTTCGCCTCAGCGATCTCTGCGGCGAGGGACTCACTGCGTGTCGCCAGGGCGTCTCGGGCAGCCGTAGCCTCTTCGAGGGCCTGCTGCGCTGCCTGATGTGCTGAGCGTGCCGACGCCGTCGACGGCGCAGCGGCAGCGGACTGCACGAGCCCGTTGCTCAAATCGCTGATGCTCAGGCCGCTGAGGCTCAGAGCAGTCGCGAGCACATATGGGAAGAGGCGTTTCATCATCGGACAGCTAAAGCAGACTCCGTGCCAGACATGCGAGGGCTGCGCAAGCCCACAACTGTGTTGATGATGCCTGTGTCACCCGGGTTTTCATCAAAAAACTGAGCACCCGTCCACACGGCTTTTTGAAAATCTGGCGAGCCGGTACAGTGCCCCACGTCATCGGTGCTCTGCACGTGCAGGATCCTTGGCCGAAGGGGCGGCCCTTCGAGACCCATCGGGAGGGGTAGTTTTGGCCGACTTGGACATTCAGTTCACCCACGATCATCAAGAGGCCTGTCGTCTGCGAGATGCAGGCTACGAGCCCATCGAGTGCGCCTTCGGGCAATACGGCTCGGTGTTGGGTCCGCTGGCCCTCGATCATCACGGCACCGAGAGCCACCGTGAAGGCGTGGCGCTCAGGGCCTGCCGAGACCATCACGGCGCTCGAGCAGACGATCCACGCTTCGTGGTCACCGGCACCCCAGATGCCGACGCCGTGCTCGCCATCGTTGCCCTCGCCGACCTGGTCCCCGAAGGGGCCATCAGCGATCAGTTCTATACCCTCGTCAATCAACACGACACTGATCCCATCGGTCATGATCTCATGTCCACTGAAGCGGGGCTGGCTCTGGCGTGGTTCAACCAGCGCCCCTCGATGTCTCAGTCGGCGAAGGGTTTTCGCAAAGCCGTGACCGACATGGTCCGGGTGCTCACCCAGGGCCTCGATGCCGAAGACGAGCGACACATCAGAGGTTCAGATCGCTCCCGCCGCCGACGGGCCATGGAGGGCATCGTCGCCCTGCTCGACGGCGACGGCTTCGACGTCACAGTGCCTGCCCGTGCTGAAGGCCTGCCCGTTCGCCGCGGAGACGAGCTGTTCGCCCACGACGGCATGGTGCTGGTGGTGAAGAGCACGGTGTGGGGCTTCGATCAGTGGTACCGCATGGCGCCGTTGGTGGTGAGCTTCGCCAGCCGACTGCACAAAGTCACTGTCGGCTGCCCCGACGTGGCCACCGCAGAGCGCCTGCTGGGCCCTGGAGGCCTCACCGCTGCATGGAAGCTGCTCGGCAAGGGGTGGGGTGGCCGGGAAGCCATCGGTGGCAGCCCCCGTGGGGTTCAGCTCACCCTCGACGACGCCCGCGAGACCGCCCACCGCCTGTGCCCGCTGGTTGCGCGTCCGTGAGAGGCGGCTTCTGCATGATGATCAGGTGATTGAACCCCCGCAGGAAGAAGTTCCCCTCTTCTGCAGCGCGGTGATAGTTCCCCATCTTGAGCGTCTTGTTGTGTCTCACCACGGCGATGTGGTCCACGGGGATGAAGTACTGCAACAGCAAGGCGAGGCAGCGGGTGCCGATGGGCACGAAGCCATCTTTCTTGCTGTGGGTGTCGCAGATGTAGACCGCCATGTGACGGCCGGGGTGCAGCACTCGGTGGGTCTCGGCGAAGACCTCGTCGAGGGCCTCGAAGTAGGCCTCGTCGGTGGCCTTGATCCGGCCGATGCAGTTGGGCTTGTCGCTGTACTTGATGTTGTCGGAGTATGGCGGATCCATAAAGACGAAGTGCGCCGTCTCGTCGTCGAGGGGCAGGGCCCGAGCGTCGGCCTCTTCGATGTCGCCGCGGAACGGGTTCACGTCGAAGCCCCGGCCCCGGCGCCGTAGATCTTTCGCCACGTCGAGGGTGGTGCCCGATCCACAGAACGGGTCGACGACGATCTCCCCCGCCT
The DNA here is from genome assembly GCA_046290225.1 of Bradymonadia bacterium. Classification (GTDB taxonomy): domain Bacteria; phylum Myxococcota_A; class Bradymonadia; order UBA7976; family UBA1532; genus JBKAGE01. The sequence goes on from JBKAGE010000036.1 coordinate 49,170, forward strand.
CGGTGTACCGCTGCAGCAGGTTCCAGATGACGTACGACGGCGTCGCGCCGATGTAGCGCTGATCACCCTGCATACCCTCGCCATAGTGCTGGCTCGGGTAGTCCCACAACGTCGTGGTCTGGATCCTCAGCGGGGGCTTCTTGAAGGCCGGGCGTCGCTTGGGCGGGCCGCTCTGACCAGGCCCCTGCCCCCCCTGACGTCGCGGGCCCTTGCCGCCGCCCTGCCCCCGGCCGCGGTTCGGCCGCTGTGATCTCGGTGGACGCTCATCGCTCATGGGCGGCTGATCCACTTCTCGGTTTCGGGGATGGTCACCGTGGCCAGGCCCTGTACGAGGGCGCCGATCTCATCGGACACCACCATGAGATCACGGTGCATCGGCCGGATGAAGCCCTCATCCGAGGCGTGATGGATGAACTGCACCAGGCCGTCGTAGAAGCCCTTGAAGTTCAACATGCCCACAGGCTTGAGGTGATAGTTCAGCTGGGCCCAGGTGGTGACCTCGAAGATCTCCTCGAGCGTGCCCCAGCCACCGGGCAGCGCGATGAAGGCGTCAGAAAGCCGGGCCATCATCGCCTTGCGGGCGTGCATGCCCCGGACGACGTGCAGGTTGTTCCCGAGACCCTCGTGCCCCACCTCGAGGTTGAGGATCTTCTCGGGGATCACCCCCTGTACCTCACCTCCGGCCTCGAGGGCGCCATCGGCCACGGCGCCCATGAGGCCTACCCGGCCGCCGCCGTAGACCAGCCCGATGCCGCTCTCGGCGAGCCACTTGCCCACGGAGCGGGCCATCTCGATGTACGCGGGATCGACATTGTTGCTCGATCCGCAGAAGACACAGATACGCTTGAAGATACGATGTTCACTCATGGGACGAACCTAACGATCTGCCCCACGACGCACAAGGGCGTGGTGCATACAATACAGACAGAACTTGTGCCTGCGTCGAGGCATCAGAGAATGGCCGACACGGTGTCGCGCACTCTGTACTCAGAGGTCCGCTGTCGTGTCGGGGCCTCGCAATCACCTGGAGAGATGTTCGGTGTCCGAGATCACAGTGAAGACCCTCCCCCAGGTGGGCGAGGTGGCCCCGGAAGCCTGGGACGCCCTCGTCGGCGTCGGCGGCTGCCCCTTCCTCGAGCACGGCTTCTTGTCCAGCCTCGAAGACGCCGGCTGTGTGGGGCCAGGCACCGGGTGGAGCCCTCGCTACATCGCCGCCCGACGGGGTCGCGATCTGGTGGGCGCCTTGCCTCTGTTTCGCAAAGACAACGGATACGGCGAGTTCATCTTCGACTGGGGGTGGGCCGATGCCGCTCAGCGGGCGGGGATCCCCTACTACCCCAAGATGGTGGTGGCGGCCCCCTTCTCCCCCGTGGCAGGCCCTCGGTTCCTGCTGGCCCCGGGTGAAGGTGAAGCGGTGATGGACGCCCTGCTTCAAGGGGCGCGCACGGCGGCGGTGCAGGAGCCCGCCACAGGCATTCACTGGCTCTTCATCACCGAGACAGAAGAGGCCTTTTTGCAGAGCCGTGGCTTCGCCATCCGCCACACCCACCAGTTCCACTGGACCAACGACGGCTACGACGATTTCGACGGCTTCTTGCAGCGTTTCAACAGCAAGCGACGCAACCAGATCAAGCGAGAGCGCCGCAGAGTGCGTGAGGCCGGGGTCACCACCCAGGTGCTCACGGGTGAGGCCATCACCGAAGATCACATCGACACCATGTGGCGCTACTACACCTCCACCGTCGATCAGTACTTCTATGGCCGCCGGTATCTGAACCGTCGAGCCTTCGATCTCATGCATCAGCGTTTCCGCGACCGTATGTTCTTTCTCATCGCCGAGCAGGGCGGCGCCCCCATAGGTGGCACCTTCAACGTGGCCAAGGACGGCGCCTTGTACGGCCGCTACTGGGGCACGACGACGCAGATCCCGAACCTGCACTTCGAAGTCTGCAGCTATGCCGGCATCGAGGCCGCCATCGAGCGGGGCTTTCACCGCTTCGAAGCGGGCGCTGGCGGCGGAGGCCACAAGTTCGGCCGGGGGTTCCTCCCCAACATCACCCGCTCAGCCCACGAGATCTTCATCCCTGGCCTCGATGAGGCGATCCGACGCTTTGTTCGACAGGAGAAGTTCTCGCTGGCCTGCGAGTTGGAGGAGGTCCAGGGGCGGGTGCTCAAACCCCGTTGAGCGGACGGCCGTGCGCTCAAGGCAGCTCACTGCTCAGTTGAGCAGATCCTTCACGGTCTCGCGCTCGCCGGAGAGCTCCGCAGCGGTCTTCTCGATGCGGGCCTTGGACTTCTCGTCGATCTCGAGGCCCTGCACGATGTGGTACTGGCCGTTCTCGTCCACGGTGCAGGGGAAGCTGAAGATCAGCCCCTCAGGCACACCGTAGCTGCCGTCAGAGGGCACGGCCATGCTGACGAACTCACCGTCGGGGGTGGGGAAGAACCAGTCGTGGATGTGGTTGATGCCTGCCCAGGCAGCGGAGGCCGCGGAGGACTTGCCGCGGGCCTTGATGATGGCCTTGCCGCGGGTCTGCACCGTCTTCATGAAGTCGTTCTCGAGCCACTCGCCATCGGTGATGACCTCGGTGAGGGCTTTTCCGCCGATCTCGGCGTGGGTGTAGTTCGGGTACATCGTGGGGGAGTGGTTGCCCCAGATGGCCAGCTTCTTGATCTCACCCACGGGGGCGCCGCTCTGGATGGCGAGCTGTGCCTTGGCGCGGTTCTGGTCGAGGCGGGTCATGGCGGTGAAGTTCGCCCGGGGGATCCGCGTGGCCTGGTGCATGGCGATCAGGCAGTTGGTGTTGCAGGGGTTGCCGATGACCACGATCTTGGCGTTCTCGGACGCCACGGCGTCGATGGCCTTGCCCTGACCCACGAAGATGGGGCCGTTCTCGCGGATGAGATCAGCACGCTCCATGCCGGGGCCACGGGGCTTGGAGCCCACGAGCATCACCACGTCGGCGTCTTTGAAGCCCACCATGGGATCATCGGTGCAGATGATGTCCTGCACTAGGGGGTAGGCGCAGTCGCGCAGCTCCATCTCCACGCCCTTGAGGGCGTCGAGGGCCGGGGTGATCTCGAGCAGCTGCAGGATCACGGGCTGATCGGCGCCGAGCATGTCGCCGTTGGCGATGGGGAACAGCAGGCTGTAGCCGATGTTGCCGGCGGCGCCGGTCACTGCAACGCGAAGGGGCGTCTTGGTGCTCATGGGATCTCCATGGGTCGGGGGGTTGTGCGTGCCCCCGCTCACGCATGGGACACTCTGGTTGGGGCGCAGTCTACTCAACCAGCCTTGGGTGTCGAGGGGGTTGGCGTTTTCAGGGCCACGATCTCGAAACCGATGGCGAGCAGGAGCGCCACGGCGGTGAGCCCTGCAGTGAGACCCCACCACAGACCACGGGGGCCCTCTGTGGTGCCGTAGGCCAGCCACATGGCCAGCGGAAACCCTACGGCCCAGTGGCCCACGAGGTTCATGATCATGGGCGCTCGGGTGCGTCCGAGACCTCGCCACGCCCCGGCGCCTACGGCCTGCAATCCATCGCTCACCTGAAACAACGCCGCCACGTGCAGCAGCGGGATGGCCACCTGGACCACATGACCCTTGTCGGTGAGCAGCCAGGCCAGCGGCTCGGCGAAGGTCCAGAACATCAGGCCGTTGCACCCCATGAACACCGCAGCCGCTCCGAGGCCGGCACGGCCAGCAGCGCGGGCGCGCCGCAGATCCCCCTCCCCCACAGCCTGACCCACCATGGCCGAAGTGGCCCCGGACAAACCCATACAGATGGTGAAGGTGAAGCTGGCCAGCATGAGCGCCACATGATGACCGCTGGTGACCACTGGACCGAACCGCCCCATGAGCACGGTGACGCCGGCGAAGATGCCCACCTCGGCGCCGAGCTGCAGCCCGATGGGCCACCCCATGCGGAAGACCTCGGCCACCTCCCCTGGGGCCGGTGGCAGCGCCCCACCGCCGATGGCCTTCACCGAGCGATGCATGATCCAGAGCTGAAGCAGTGACGAGGCAGTAGATGCCAGCCCCACACCGGCGACGCCGAGCCCGGCGCCGATGTGTCCGAGCCCCAAAGCCCCTGCCTGCTCTGGCGTGAAGGCCAGATAGACGCTCATGGGTACATTGATGAGGTTGGCGCCGATGGTGGCCACGAGGACCGGGCGGCCGTGGCCCATGGACTGAGCCATCCCTCGACCAGAGATGTACATGAAGAGGGGCAGCAAACCCACGCAACGGGTGACGAGGTACACCCCACATTCCTGAATCGAAGCAGGATCTACACCGATCGGGTGCAGCAGCCACCAGGCCAGGGCCAGCAACGCCGTAAGGGGCAGGCTCATCAAGCGGCTGAGCTTGAGCGCCGCCCCATATACCCTCCGGGCCCGGGTGAGATCACCAGCACCGACGCCCTGAGACGCCAGTGGGTCCATGCCACCGAGCACACCCATGCCCAGCACCATCGTCCCTGCAAAGAGACCTCCGGCGAGGCTGGTGCCTGCCATGGCTTCGGCGCTGATGCGCCCCACCACCGCAGCATCGACGACGCTCATCAGCTGTTGACCTGCGTAGGCCACCACGAGGGGGCCGGCGAGCTTGAGCACTGCAAAAAGAGGGGCATCGGGGCCCTGGCGACCCAGCGTAATCAAGGTTTCACCTCTAACAGCCGATGACTGTGACACGCCCCCGTCTACCGGTCCTATGGGTCGGGTTCAAGCGGGGTTTGTTCGCGCAGCGCCTGAGCAGGTCTCAGGCTGATCGACTGCAGAGGGGTCCATGCACCAGGAGCAACAGCGATCACCGGCAACGTTGGAGGCCCGGTCCACCAATGCGCTCGGCTCTCAGGCCAGCGAAGCCGAGGCCCACAACTTCATCAAATCGATCGCCCACACCCTCAAAGTGTTGGTGGCCGAAGATGATCGCATCACCCGTCGTATCCTCACTCGAACGGTGGAACAGCTCGGCCATGAGTGCGTCGCAGTCTCGGACGGCGAGAGCGCACTGGCCATTTTCGAAGAGCGCCCCTTCAACGTGATCATCAGCGACTGGATGATGCCGGGTATGGACGGCAAAGAACTGTGCCGCCAGATCAGATCGCGACAAGGCTACACCTATTTCATCCTGCTCACTGCCCTCGACGACCATCAGTATCGCCTCGAGGGTATGCGGGCCGGCGCCGATGACTTCTTGACCAAGCCTCTGAACCGGGATGATCTCGAAGCGCGCCTGATCGCCGCTCAACGGGTCACTCAACTGCACGCGCAGATCGCGGAGCAGAAGGCTGAGCTCGACAAGCTCAATGCCAAACTCTTCGAGGATGGGCGCCGAGATCGACTCACGGGCGTGGGCAATCGACTCAAGATGGACGAGCGCATCGAATCTCTCGAAGCGCAACTCACCGAGACCACCATTCCCTTGTGTGTGGCTCTGGTAGACATCGATTGCTTCAAAAGCTTCAACGACACCGCAGGTCATATGGCAGGGGATCGTGCTCTGGCGGCGGTGGCTCAGTCTCTCGAACGTGAGAGCCGACGCAGCGACGCCATCTATCGCTTCGGCGGTGAAGAGTTCGTCATCTTCCTGCCCGAGCTGACGCTCGACGAAGCAGAGAAAGTGCTCGAGCGAGTCAGAGAAGCTGTTCAGGGTCTCAAGATCCACCACCCGGGCACGAGCCCCTTCGGCGTGGTCACCATCAGCATTGGTGCAGCAGCCGTAGCCCCAGATGGCCCTGGATGCATCCTGTCGGCCATCAAACGCGCCGACAAAGCCCTCTACGCCTCGAAAGACGGCGGCCGAAATCGTGTATCGGTGAGCGAAGGCTCATAAAAAACGGGGTCATCTAAAAAACTCCGCCTCGGGCACTCAATGTCAGGCGGGTTTCAGCCGAAAACATGAATGACTGCTTGACAAACATGAGTATTTTCATCGAGCAGACCTGAACTTTTATTCACACGACACTGCTGAATCCAGAAGGAGTGCTGGTTCGAGCGGTGGGGTGTATCAGCCGGTGGGACAGAGCCCATGAGTGACTTCGACGACGAAATCATCAGTGAGTTTCTGGTCGAGGGGCGAGAGAGCCTGGACCAGCTCGATCGAGATCTCGTTCAGTTGGAAGAAGATTCTGCAGATCGAGGCACCCTCGATCGCATCTTTCGCCATATCCACACACTGAAGGGCACCTGCGGCTTCATGGGGTTCAGCAACCTCGAGGCCCTCGCTCACGTAGGTGAGAACCTCTTGAGCAAGTTGCGAGATGGTGAATTCGATGTCACCCCAGACATCATCACCGCCCTGCTCAAAACCGTCGACGCCATCCGCGAGATGATGGACACGATCGACGAGACAGGGAGTGACGGGACCAACGAGTACGCAGATCTCAAGGCGGAGCTCACCCGACTGCTCGCAGGCCCTGGCGCCGCTGCAGCCGCTGAACCCGTGGCCGAGGCGGCCCCTGAGCCTGCCCCTGAGCCCGAGCCTGTGGTCGAGGCGGCCCCTGAGCCTGCCCCGGAGCCCGAGCCCGTGGTCGAGGTTGCCCCCGAGCCTGAGCCCGCCCCTACGCCGGCGAGCTCCGGTGGGGTCGACAGCATCAAGGCCGCCTTGCTCGCCGAGTTGGGCCTCGATGACTCGGAGATCAGCGCCGTGCTTTCGGGTGAGGACGTCACCGAGACCGCCTCTGCGGCTCCGGCACCTGCTCCGGAGCCCGAGCCAGCACCCGAGCCTGCCCCGGCACCTCAGGTGAACGTCAACGATCTCAGTGGCGATCCTTCTGCCCTCGCCGACGCGATCCTCGCTGGCACCCTGGGTCACGTAGGTGGTGCCATGGAGCTCGACGCCAAGCCGGACGAGCCAATCGACGTCAACGCCGCGGTCTCCGCCCTGCTCAGCGAAACCATGCAGCAGATCCCGGGCACCGAAGAGAAAAAGAAGAACGTCACCGCCAAGGCCCAGGACGACGCTGAGCAGGTCATGGCTGCCCCGCCTCCCAAGAAGGAGAAGAAGGGCAAGCCTGCAGAGAGTGGCCAGCGCAAGGCCCGCGCCCACGAGAACATCCGCGTCGACGTGACACTGCTCGACACGCTGATGAACCTCGTCGGGGAGCTGGTGCTCATCCGCAACCAGATCGTGCAGTGCACGCAGAGCAAGGAAGACACCGTGCTCACGGCGGCCACGCAGCGTCTGAACCTCGTCACTTCCGACCTTCAGGAAGGGGTGATGAAGACGCGCATGCAGCCCATCGGCAATGTGTGGAGCAAGTTCCCCCGCGTGGTCCGCGATCTCGCCATCACCTGTGGCAAGCGGGTGCGCGTCGAGATGGTGGGCAAAGAGACCGAGCTCGACAAGTCTCTCATCGAAGCCATCAAGGACCCCCTCACCCACTTGGTCCGCAACTCTGTGGATCATGGCATCGAATACCCCGGTGTCCGTGAGGAGAAGGGCAAGAACGGTGAGGGCCTGCTGCAGCTGCGTGCCTACCACGAGGGCGGCAAGGTCAACATCGAGATCAGGGACGACGGCGGGGGCATCCCACCGGCGAGGATCAAGCAGAAGGCCATCGAGAAGGGCTTGATCACCGAGGAGCAGGGCGAAGGGATGACCGATCACGAGATCGTGAACCTCATCTTCACCCCGGGCTTCTCCACCGCCGAGAAGATCACCAACGTCTCTGGCCGAGGTGTGGGCATGGACGTGGTGCGCTCGAACATCGAGCGCATCGGTGGCGCCATCGAGGTGCAGAGCACCGAGGGTCAAGGCACCACCTTCCGCATCAAGATCCCGCTCACCCTGGCCATCGTGCCTGCCCTCATCGTGGGCAGCGGCAATGGCCGGTATGCCATCCCTCAGGTGGCACTGCAGGAGCTCGTGCGACTCGACGCCGACGAGGCGAAGAAGTCGGTGGAGTTCATCCAGGGCACCCCGGTGTACCGCCTGCGCGGTCGCTTGCTGCCGCTGGTGTTCCTCAGCGACACGCTGGGTCACGCTCGGCAAGAGGATGTGCTCAACGGCAGGGGCCGGTCGATGCGCATCGCCGTGCTGCAAGCCGACGATCGACAGTTCGGCATGGTGGTCGACTCGATTCAGGACACGCAGGACATCGTGGTCAAGCCACTGTCGAAGCACCTGAAGGCCATGTCCATCTACGCCGGCGCCACCATCATGGGTGACGGCCAGGTGGCCTTGATCCTCGACGTGCTCGGCATCGCCCAGCGAGGCAACGTGCTCAAGGCGCTGCGCTCCCGCGCTGCGGAGGATCAGGTGGAGGACAACATGAACGACGCTGGCGAGCGCACCAAGCTTTTGCTGGTGCGGTCCCCCGACGACGGGCGCCAGGCGGTGCCTCTGGCCATGGTGGCCCGCCTCGAAGAGGTGGAGGCCGACAAGGTGGAGCACGTGGGCAGCCAGCGTGTGGTCCAGTACCGCGGCGAGATTCTGCCTCTGGTCTTTGTGTCCGACGTGTTGCCCGAGCGCCGCTCGATGTACCGCAGCGAAGACGATTCAGCGGCTCAGCGGCTGCTCAACGTGGTGGTCTACACCGAGAACGGTCGCAGCATCGGCCTCGTGGTGGACCAGATCCTCGATGTGGTGGAGACCCGCCTCGACGAGCTTCAGCCCGGCTCCCGCCATGGGGTCACCGGCTGCCTCGTGGTCCGCGACAAGGTGACCGAGCTCCTCGACGTCCGGGCCATCATCCGCGCAGCGGAGCCCTCCTTCTTCGACGCCGTACAGCAGCCCACTCACAGCACCTACCGCGAGAGCGGTATGGCCATGGAGATGTGATCAATGAGTGACGCAGCAGGTGGACAGTTCTGCACCTTCTTTCTCGACAACCACTTCTTCGGGGTGGAGGTCAACCACGTCCAGGAGGTCTTGCGGTACCAGGAGATGACTCCGGTGCCCCAGGCCCCCGACACCATCCGCGGACTCATCAACCTCCGCGGGCAGATCGTCACCGCCATCGACCTGCGGCGACGGCTGGCCTTCGAGCCTCTCCCCGAAGAGGCCAAGCCCATGAACGTCGTCGTGGGCACGGATGATGGCACCGTGAGCTTCCTCGTCGACCGCATCGGCGACGTGCTCACCGTCGACGAGGGGCAATATGAGGCCCCGCCGGAGACCCTGGAAGGCCCCGTTGCCAACATGGTCACCGGCACCTACAAGCTCGAAGACCGGCTCCTGCTCGTCCTCGACACCTTGCAGGCCACCGCAGTCTGACACTGCGGGGCCCCCCTCACGCCTGCCCCGAGGTCGCATCATGAGCCAGAAACCCATCCGCGTGGTGGTCTGCGACGACTCCTCCACAGTCCGACGCATCATTCGTCGGTGCCTCAAAGATCTCGATGACATCGAAGTGGTCGGCGAAGCCAAAGATGGCATCGAAGTCTTGCCTTTGATCCGCGAGCTCGAGCCCGATCTGCTCACCCTGGACATCGAGATGCCCCAACAAGACGGCCTCTCGACCCTGGCGCAGCTCAAACGGGAAGGCGTGAGGCTGCCGGTCATCATGATCAGCACCCTCACTCACCGTGGTGCGGCCATCACTCTGGAGGCCCTCTCTCGAGGGGCGAGCGAGTACATCGCCAAGCCCTCGAACGTAGGCTCTCTCAATGAGGCCCTCGATCTCGTACGGGCCCAGCTCGTGCCCAAAATCAGAGGCCTCACCGAACATCTCCGGCGGCCTCCGCGGCCCGCGACGCCTTTACCAAAGGCGCCTTCGGCCCCGACACCTTTGATGACGAAGCCCACACCGGCACCCAGGCCATCGCGGCCTTCGTCGGCGCCTTCCAGGTCTGCAGAGCCTGCGCTCTTGAACCTCGCGGCAAAACGCAAGCGCTCGCTTCTGGCGACGCCGGCGCCGCTGAAGAGCAGCCGTACACTGACCCCCGCGAAGCCAAAGCCTGTTCGAGCAACGCCTGCGCCATCGCTCAAACGGGCACCGAGGCCAGCCCTGCGGGTCGGGCAACATCGCATTGTGGTCATCGCGGTCTCTACAGGTGGGCCCAACGCCATCACCCAACTTCTGTCAGCGCTCCCTGGGAGCTTCCCAGTGCCCATCCTCGTGGTGCAGCACATGCCCGCCCCCTTCACTCAGCTGCTCGCTGAGCGGCTCGACGAGCGGTGCGCCCTCACGGTCCGTGAGGGATACGCAGGTGGTCTCGTAGAGCCCGGTACGGTGTGGATCGCCCCCGGTGGTTTCCACATGGTGCCCCAGAAAACTGAGTCGGGGGTCATGTTGGCAATTAATCAAGACCCACCCGAGAACTCTTGTCGCCCAGCTGCCGATCCAATGTTCAGAGCGGCGACAGAGATCTACGGCTCTCAGGTCCTCGGTGTGGTGATGACTGGCATGGGTCAAGACGGCCTGGTCGGTAGCCAGCACATCAAGGCAACTGGTGGTGAGGTCATTGTCCAGGACGAGAGCTCCAGCGTGGTCTGGGGCATGCCTGGCGCAGTGGTCGGTGCCAACCTCGCCGATGGGATCTTCTCTCTCGACCAATTGGCCCGAGAGATGAGCACCCGAGTCAGTCAACAGAAGGGGCGTGGGGCCAGTCAGGGTCGGACGTCCATTGCAGAAGCCGCGGGACAGAGCTGACACACGTCAGGCCCAAGGCATCACCAACCCGATGACCACGGTCATCTCACAGCAGGTCTGTCTTCAAGCAGACCCTGGGGAGTGCATCGAAGATGGACGCTGAAGTCATCAACCCGTTCATCAACGCCACCCGTAATGTGGTGGCGACCATGGCAGGGATCTCCCCGAAGCCGGAAAAGCCCCGGCTCAAGAGAGATCACGCCTCGACCATGGATTTTACCGGTGTGGTGGGGCTGGCCGGAGATGGAGCCAAGGGCTCTTTCGCGGTCAGCTTCAGCCAGAGCTGTATCGAGCGCATCGTGCGCAACATGCTCGGCGACGAGATCGAAGACATGGAGCAAGACGTCCGCGATGCCGTGGGCGAGCTGGCCAACATGATCTCCGGTGGCGCCCGAGCAGAGCTGGAGCAGAAAGGCTACAGCTTCGATATGGCGGTGCCCACCCTCATCGCAGGCAGAGGACACCGCATCTTTCAGCTCACTGAGATGCCGGTACTGGTCGTCCCCTTCAATACAGAGGATGGCCCGTTCACCGTCGAAGTCTGCCTCAAGAGCGGACGCTGAGAGCCACTGAGTCAATAGATCTCACACAACACCAACTGGGAAGACTGACAGACAGCGAATCTGTCAGATGGAGAACGACAGCATGAACATCGACAAGAACATGCGGATCCTGGTGGTCGACGATTACTCCACCATGCGTCGGATCGTCAGGGGCATTCTGCGCCGCCTCGGCTTCAACAACATTGAAGAAGCCGAAGAGGGCAAGAGTGGCCTCAAGAAGCTGCAGGAAGAAGAGTTCGAACTCATCATCTGTGACTGGAACATGCCGGTCATGACGGGTCTCGAGCTGCTCAAGACTGTGCGAGCTGACGACAAGCTCAAGCACATCCCCTTCTTGATGGTCACCGCCGAGGCCAAGAAGGAGAACATCATCGACGCCATTCAGGCGGGGGTGAGCAACTATGTGGTGAAGCCCTTCACCGAAGATGTGCTCGCGCAGAAGCTCGAGGCCATCTTCAAGGCTCAGGCGGCCTGATCGGTCGGGGGTACATCTGGCAGGGGCTCACCGCACCTGCCGAATGTTGGACTTCTCCTGAACGAAGACCTTGAACCCTCCAAATGCAGGCAGGTACTGCGCTGGAGGTAGAGGACGACGACCGCCGCTCACCTTGTGCAAGGTCACCCGTCGACGACCGGGCTCGTACTGAGCCCGGTATTTGACTTCGTCGAGCGTGATTTGCCGGGGAAAGCTGCGGTCGAGCTTATCTTGCACCCAGGGGTCGAGGGCCTCCGGGAGCACGTCCTCTACCGACATCAGCACCAAATCAGCCCCAGAGTCGAGGCCAATGGTGTCGATCTGGTGGCTGAGCCAGGCCTCCACCTCTCCACCCCACCGTGCGGTGTCGGGTGTATCTCCCCGTTCTACCCCGGCGTCGACGAGGGCGGCCCACAAGGCTGCGCTCTGTAGCCTCTCGGCACACAGTTCTGCTGCGCCCTTGAGCACACGGTTCTGCATGATCAAGCGGACCACCGCCGCACGGGCGATGGCCCCCTCGGGGACCACTTCGCGACTGCGGAGCACCTTGCGTGCGTAGACCTGCTCCACCTGAGCCACCACCCGTACATCGTCACCCCGGCCGCTGATGCTGGCGTCACCCAGTCGATCCCGCCCCAGGCCTGCTGCAGCCATCCAACTCAATGGCAACGGCATGGCGCAGGTGGCGATCACCTGTGCATCTCGGATACCGCCGATGGCCCGGGTCTCGAAGACAGCCACGGCATCGGGGCGGTGCTCGAGTCGATGGATGGCGCTCTCCCGGCCCACCTCGATCTCGGTGCCGCCATTGCTCCACCCGATCTTGCGACCTCGATCTCGACCCACATGGGCGATGCGCGGATCTGCCGCCATGGCCAGGGCGGCGATGGCCCGTCGCTCGATGGGCGCCTCTGGCCCCGATCTGTGCGGACAATCGAAGACCTTCCGCAACCGATCGCTGAGGGTGCGCGCCTCTTGCCAGGCCTGGGGGTTGATCCCGTGGGGGTTCACACCACGGCTGGGCCGTGGCGCACGCACCGCACGAATACAGGCAGTGACATCACACCCTGATGCTCGGAGATCGTCAGCGTCGTCCTCGAACTCACCTGAGCCCCTTCGTGGGAGAAAGAGCGATCGTGGCAGATCAAGGCAGCTGACCAGATCGATGACGTCCCCGAGGATCTCCGAGCCCTGGGCTTCGACGAGCAGTCGGGCGAGGGCCGGGTCGAGGGGCATCCCGAACATCTGACGGCCGCGCTCGGTGATCTCACCTTGGGTATCCAGGGCGCCGAGGGCGGTCAGATCCTCGATGGCGGAGTCGACCGCGTGGGGCTTGGGGCTGTCGAGGAATGTCAGACCGTCGAGCGGTGCGCCCGCGGAGGCTCGACATGCCGCAGCGGCGAGAACCAACGGCACCAGAGACTCGCGGTGCATCTCTGGTGGGGTCGAAGCATCGAGGCGATGCCCCTCGCCCCAGAGTCGAATGGCCACCCCGGGGGCAGTCCGCCCTGCTCGGCCTGCCCGCTGATCTGCGGAGTCCTGAGCCACCACGGCGAGGCTGAGTACACCACGGCCCCGCTGATAACGCGTACGGCGGACCAGGCCCGAGTCGATGACCACCCGAATGCCGGGCACCGTGATGGAGGTCTCTGCCACATTGGTGGACAGAATGACCTTGCGTCGATCTGCTGGCGCGAAAACCCGCGACTGTTCTGCGAGGGTCAGACTGCCGTGCAGAGGCATCACCTCAAGATCGGCTCGACCTCTGAGACTCCGGGCCACAGCGCCGATCTCCCCCTTCCCTGGCAGGAACACCAGTACGTCGCCGGGCACTCCATCGAGCTCTGAGAGCGCAGCCCCCACTCGACGCTCCAACGCCTGCGGATCAGGGCGAGCGCTGCGATCGGGCAAGTAGCGATGCTCCACGGGGAACAGACGACCACCGCTCTGCAACAACTGGCCCTCAACGTGGTGGGCCACCCGCTCTCCATCGAGGGTGGCGGACATGATCACTCGACGGGGCCCACGGCGGGTCAACGCGAGGATGAGGTCGATGTCGAGGCGGCGCTCGTGAAACTCGTCGATGACGAGGGTGTGCACATCGCTGAGAGGGCCACGGGCGAGACGCTGGAGCACGATGCCCGGCGTGGCGAAGAGCAATCGTGTCGACGGCCCAGCCTTGCGCTCGCCCCGGACGGCATAGCCCACCCGCCCGCCGAGCTCACAGCCCTCGAGCTGAGCCACCCGCACTGCCAGAGAGCGGCAGGCCACTCGACGGGGCTGAATCACCAGGGTGTAGCCCGACTCGGCGCACCAGCGAGGGACCAGGGTGGACTTCCCCGAGCCTGTGGGTGAAGTCAACACCACAGGTCCGTCTACGATGGCCTCTTCGAAAGCCCCCCGGAGCCCCTCGACGGGCAACGCGCTCGTCATCTTCCCTCACCTGCCCCCATGATCACCGAGAGCGCCGCCAGAGGCGACGGCGTCGGCGACCAGGGGTGCGCATGAGGTGGATGGCCACGAAGATCGACAGCCAGGGCAGCCAGCGGGCGAGGCGCGTCACGAGGGGGCTCCGACGGCGACGGCCGGAGACCGAAGCCACAGCGTCGCCATCGCAGCTCTCGCAATCTGCGCCGCCACCGCTGTCGCTGGCGCTGGATTCGTCGAGATCGTCACCGGCGCAGCCCGAAGTCTCAGGCTCGCTCTCTTCGTACCCTTCGCTGAGATCGTCGCCGCCACAGCCAGAGTCTTCTTCGGCGAACTCTTCAGAGTCGTCATCGGCCCACCATGTGGTGCAGCCATCCCAGACGCTGGCGTCGGCGGAGGCCCCGGGCACGTCGCCGCTGGCGTCCCGCACCGCGGGACGCATGTTGATGCGATCGACCTCCAGGCGACGCCAGGTGCGATCCTCCCCTTCCACCTCGAGGTCGTAGCTGAGGGCCAGGTAGTTGTCGAAGGCCACGTCACCGCTGAGCCGAACGAAACCGCTCACCACCCGGCTGGCCTTGAAGTGCAGGCTGCCGTCAGAGGTGTACTCGGTGTAGGCCACCTTCACCTCGCTGTCGGGCAGGGTGATGCCTCGGCCCTGAGCTCGGTCGAGGGGCATCCGCATCGACAGGACCCCGTCAGGGCCAGGCAACGCGAGGGTCTGCACGATGTGCCCTCTGCCTCCCGGGCCATCGCTCGCTTCGAAGCGGCCCGTGGCATCTACGGGCACCTCTGCGCCATCAGCGACCCCATCTCCTTCACCAGAGGTCCATTGAAGTTGACCAACGCCGCCCCCCTGCCACCCCAGGAGCGCCACCGCGAGCACCATCAGAGCGCCCGGCCAGCCCAGCCGTCGGGCCAGCTGCGCCATGGGGCTTGTGCCCCTGATCATCTGCCTCCCCCTCATGTGTGCTGCCTCCTAGAAGTGAAATGTCGTGGTGAGCCCAGCTGACCAGCGGCCCTGAGAGTTCTGGGAGCCCGGGATGCTCGCAGCCTGAGCAGCGAGATCTGGCTCTTCCGGTGAGGGCATCCAGACCATGCCCACTCGGCCACCCAGAGAGAAGTGGTTGGTCATGCGGTATTGCAAGCCTGCTTCGGTGAAGAGCCCGAATCGGTCAGTGCTGAATTGAGCGGGAAAGTCTTCCTGGCCCTTGAAGGTCACCTGGGAAGTCTCGAAGACCTGCCCCATGGCCACCTCGGTCATCAGCCTCAGGCGCGGCGTGAAGGGAAAATATCCACGCACGCCCAGGGCCAGATCAGCCTGGCTGCGATCCACCACAGGGCGGCCCATCCGGTTGGGGCCGTATTGTGTCATGTCGGCCCAGGAGAGCCGCGTGACCAGGTACCAGGCGGGTCGCGTACCGGGGAGGCGCCCGCCGACCCCCAGGGTGGCCCCCCATAAACTGCCGCTCTCGGCCTCGGCATCGAGGCCAGTGGGAGTGCTCACCCCGCCGGTGAGCTCGGCGATGAAGTGGTTCCCGGCGGCGGCCTGCCCCGAGACGCCGACCAGCGTCGGGGCCACGAGCATCGCCAGACCGAGGGCGAGCAATTTGAGGGCCGAACGGGGCCCGGGAGTGACGGTGTGGTGCAGCAAACTCATCGCGCTCCTCCTCGAGGGTGGCAGAGGGGTCGTTGTGGTGAACGGCCCCAGGTGGCAGACAGCGGTTGACGCTGCACCCTCTCCGCAAGATACGTACCACCACCGCCGCTTCGGGGCGAGCGTTCTCCCCGCTGTGGTCATCTCTCGACAGACGTGAAAGGGGTTCACGGTGAGCATCGCCTTCTTCGACCTCGACAAGACCCTCCTCGACGTCAACAGCGGCAGCCTCTGGGTCAAGGCCGAGCTCCGAGGGGGTCACATCACCCGCGTTCAGGCACTCAAGGCCTCATGGTGGCTGACGAAATACCATCTGGGTTTCGCCGACATCGAAGACGCCTTCAGAGAAGCCATCCGCAGCCTCGAAGGTGTCAGCGTCGACGCGCTCGCCGATCGAGCCACCGACTTCTACCACCGCGAGGTGGCCCATCGTTACCGCCCTGGCGCCCGAGAGGCCGTGGAGGCCCACCGCGCCGCGGGCGACACCCTGGTCCTGCTCACCAGCTCTTCGCCCTACCTCTCGCGTCACGTCGTGGAGGATCTCGCCCTCGACCACGCCTTGTGCAACCAGTTCGAGATCGAGTCGGGGGTACACACCGGCGCACCCATCGAGCCGCTCTGCTATGGCCCAGGCAAGGTGGACCACGCCCTCACCTATGCAGAGGCTCGGGGCGTTGCCCTCGAGCAGTGCACCTTCTACTCCGACTCCGCCTCTGACGCCCCCATGCTCGAAGCCGTCGGCCGCCCCATGGTGGTGCATCCGGATCCGAAGCTGAAGCGGATGGCACGCCGCAAACAGTGGCCCATCATCTCGTGGGGGACGACGTCAGCAGCGACTTGAGACGCGGATCCTCCCGTGTGCGCCAGATCTTGCCGTCGATGTAGTAGTGCCAGAGCACGATCATGGCAAAAGGCGTAAACACAAGCGACCACGAGCGATTCATCAGCGCCGTCACCTCGATCACCCCCACCACGATGCCATACACGAGGGCGAGCGAGCCCCAGCGCACCGCCATGGCCTGCCGCGGGAACCGCCGCCGTTGCCAGTGCATCACGAAACCCTGGTACTGCACGTTGTGATAGGCCGTCTCCAACGCCTCGGCCACGAGAAAAGGGGTGGCCGTGAGCCAGAACACGACACCGTGGGTCCCGATGGCCGCGCCCATCAGTGCCAGCTTGGGCCAGTTCACCCCCACCCCACGCCAGAGCCTCCAGATCTGCCGAGCGACGAACAAGCAGGTGGCCACCCCGAAGAGCAACATCAAGCCATCAGCCACAGATGAAGGCACTGAAGGAAACTGCACCTTCAAAGTGCCATAGACCGTACTCGGGGCCTCCTCGTCGACATAGTCGTGCACCGTGAGGGCCAACATACCCAGATAGAAGAATGCCCCATCGAGATGATCGTCCACCGGGCGGAAGTCGGCGTTGAGCCCCTTGTAGATTTTGATGAAGCCCCAGTGCTGCCGGATGATGTGCCACGTGCCATAAAAGGCCGCGAAGATGATCAGCTCCCCCTCCAGCCCCATGGCGCCGAGCACGAACCCCGCGACGATGAACCCACCAAGCCCCCAGGTATGCGCCAGGCGATGGCGGGCGAAGCTCTCCTTGTCGAGATGCGTACGGCTGAACGTCTGGAAGATGTGCGGGTGGTCGAAGATCGCCGTGTAGACGAAGTAGGTGAGGATGATCGCGTCACCCCGGGGGCCCACCTCGTAGGCATCGGCGAGGTGGTAGAGCCCGAGGAACAGCAAGGTGACGAGGGCGCCCCCGATGAAGAACAGCCCGTCATAGCGCGGGCTGACCAGCCATCTGGTCTGTCGAGGGGGCGCCGGAGGTGCGTTCACTCAGCGCGTCCAGGGGTGGGCTCTGTCTCGACGGATGGCTTCAAAAGGCGAATGGCGATGCGCCCGGAGACCTTCCCACTGCACACCACCTCCAGGTGAACGCGCCCCGCCTCGGGGAACTGCGAGGGATAGAAGATCTTCTCGATGGGCCACCGGAACATGTACCAGCCTTCCTTCGCAGTCACCTTCAGAGCCGGCTTGATCTGTACCGTGGCGCCGCCAGCATTGGCGAACTGAAAATGACAGGTGCGCCCTTTGCCGTCGGCGTTGCTCAGCATCACCTCGAATCGCTGAGCCTGACCCAGAGTCGCTTGAGCAGGCTGGATCGACGCCAGGCCCATGGCACCCTTGGGGCCCTTGACTGCGATCTTGGGGCTGGCTGACTTGTGGCTGGGTCCCTGGGAATTCGGTGACTGGGAGTTGGCTGACTGGGAGTTGGCTGACTGGGACGCCTGCGTCTCCGGCTTCTCGAGCTGGCTCACCTTCAGATAACGCGTCGAGGTTTTATCCAGCTTTGGCGTCTTCTTCTGAGTCTTCTTCTGGGCCTTCTTTTGCGGCTTCTTCGGTGCTGTGCGCTTGGGCGTCCTGGCAGAGGCTGCGAGCGCAGCACTTTGGGTGCTCTTCCTCTGCCTGGCCCGTGCTGGAGCCCGTCGCCCCTCTGATGCGCGCTTTGCTTGAGCAGGTGCCACCTGCTCTGCCTCGATGATCTCCACCGCGACGTCCTCTGGCTGCGTCTTCTCAGGTGCCTGGACGGCCTCCTCCCCCTTGAGCGCCTGAGCCTGAGTGAGGCGGCTCGCGCCCATCGCCAACGCGCCAGACAACTCCGGGCCCGGCGCGATCCCGGCATCGAAGCCCGGCGGTAGATCCTCAGGACGTACTCGGGGCGGATCACCCTTGTCACCCGCCCCTGCGTCCAACGGCACCCTTGCATCGACCACCACCACACGTGGCGTCACGTCGGCGTCGCGCGTCGACTGTGCCTCTGGGGACGAACGATGGTGATGACCTGGATGATCGTGCTCACACCCGAGGGCAGTGCCGAACAACATCAACGCGAGCATCGCCGTGCGCATAACACACCTCCATACACCGCATGATTTTTCCCGACACTTGCCTTCATGACAAGAATTCAGCGTGTACGGCGCCTCAAGCCCACAACCAGGAGCAAGCAGATCCACCCGATAGGCGCCTTGCCCGTATGGGCCTGGCACCCGCCGCGTTGCGTCACCCGGCGAGCGTTGAGAGAGGCCAGACGAGAGAGTTCATCGCCAGCACGACACGACGCCGCCGCAGTGATCTCGGTGCAGAGCAGGCCCATGGCGGAGCAATCCTGCTCCTGAACCTGAGTCCCGTCACACAGCACCAGAACCTCGCCCCGGCACATGCCCCCCCAAGGGATGTCGTCACAGGGTGAAGGTGGCCGACAGTAGAACCCCAGCTCAGGGTTCACATAGCCACACACCGCACCGTCGTCCTGAGTACAATCTCGCTGGTTCACCTCGCCGTCTTCGCACCAGACCGCCGTGCGACCTTCGCAGGCACCAAAATAATCCAAACCATCACAGGCACCTGGAGGAGCTCCGGCGGCGCTGGCGTCGATCCAGTCCACGATGGCGTCGACGCGGGTGAGCTTGTCTTTGTCGACACAGGAGCTGTTGCCACGGTGCAGGACCGCCATGATCATCGGACCCTGCTCACCTTGAGCGAGGAGTGGTCCACCCGAATCACCATGGCAAAGGCCCTGAACCCCTTCCCCGTCGGTGAACAGGTAATCGGCCTGGATGGCCGTGAGCACCACCGTGACGAAGTAGCGGCCTGTACGATCGGCGGCGCGGGTATCGCCAAAGCCTGCACCCTCCATCGGCTGGCCGAGGCGATCCCCCCCCACTGAAGTGCGGTTCACGGGGATCGGCTGCAGATTGGCGATCTCGGTCATCGGATCAGTGGTGAGGACGAGTACGGCAGCGTCGACCCCTGGATGCTCGTGAATGCTCTCCACCTCGAAGGTCCCGAGGGGTTGCTGGGGCTGAAGCCCGACGCCAAAGCCCACATTCTCCGGTGTCCGCCCACGCGTGCAATGACGCGCCGTGAGCACAGTACGTGGTGCGATCACCGTGCCCGTACACAGCGCCTGGCCAACGATGCCGTCGTAGTAGAGCCATCCGATGGCCAGCGCCTGTCCGGGGGTCACCGAAACGAGCGTGGGCTCTCGTGTGCCGTTGATCACAGCCTGCTCTTGTTGGGCGACCTGCGGTTGAGCAGAGACCTGAGGTGTATCGAAGAAACAGTGTACGCCGACACACGTGAGGATGTGACACCACAAGAGAACGGTTGGGCGCGGAAACTTCGACACGTGGCTCCTCGATGGCTCTCGTCAGCGCTGGGTGTATCTCACGCTCACGCTGGTGTCTCACAGCAAGAAGCGCACCAGAACAGCCTTACGCACAGCGCGCCACAACCATTTGAAATCATTTGGCAGTCAAGCTGCTCAACCTGAGCGTTGATGTCTCTGCTTGAGCTGCCGGCGACACACCTGATGTCTCAATGCCATTTTGCGCGCACATAAAGGAACAACAATATGTACGATTCTCCTCCCTCATGTCTTCCATCTACCCACAGCCCCCCTTACACTCTTACCGCTGAGGTGACTTCATGTGTCTGGTCAGAGAGCCTCTGACAATACATGCGTAGAGCAAATGATTGTGTTGCATATCGGGTCGAGGAATTTTTTACATGTTCAATCTGAACTCAGGGTCGAGCGGGCGCGCCTGGCGAGTCGCGCTGATGCTCGTGGGCGGCTTTGCCGCGAGCGCCCCAATGACGGTCTCTGCCGAACACCAGTGTGTGGTGCAGGTAGATGGCACTGTGAAGTGTTGGGGTCTAAACAACTATGGTCAGCTCGGCCAGGGTGATTCGCACAATCGGGGCACGGAGAGCCCCGAGATGTACGACGCCCTGCTCGACATCAACCTGGGGACAGGACGCACCAGTACACAACTGGAAGCCAACCTCAACAGCACCTGTGCGATCCTCGACGACGGCGGGGTGAAGTGCTGGGGTTACAATGGCTACGGTCAGCTCGGTCACGGCAACACCACCCAGCGCGGTGACGGCAGCAACGAGACCGGTGACAACCTGCCCTATACCGACCTCGGGACCGACGGTCAGGGCAACGATCTCGATGCCACAGATCTCGCAATGGGTGATCGGCACGTCTGTGCGGTGCTGAACAATGGTGGGGTCAAATGCTGGGGCAACAACGGCAGTGGCCGCCTTGGTCAGGGGAACACGACTCAACGGGGCGACGGTGCCAACGAGATGGGCGACAACCTCGCCTACACCGCTCTGGGTACCGGCTACACAGCAACTCAGATCGACGCCTTCACCACTCACACCTGCGCCGTGCTCAACACAGGCGAGCTCAAATGCTGGGGCTACAACAACTACGGCCAGCTCGGTCAGGGTGACACCAGCGCCCGAGGCACTCAACAGCCCGAGATGTTCGGCGCCCTTGGCGACATCAACCTCGGCACAGGCCGCACTGCCACCCACGTGGCTCAGGGTAATACCCACGCCTGCGCCATCCTGGATGATGGCACCTTGAAGTGCTGGGGTTACAATGGTTACGGCCAGCTCGGCCAGAACAACACCACTCAGCTCGGCGATGGCGCCAACGAGACCGGTGACAACCTGCCCACCGTCGATCTCGGCACCGGCCGCTCAGCGACTCAGGTCACGCTCGCCGATCGTCACTCCTGCGCGATCCTCGACGACGGCAGCGTAAAATGCTGGGGCTACAACGGCCACGGACAGTTGGGTCAGGGGAACACCACCCAACGCGGTGATGGCGCCAACGAGATGGGCGACAACCTCACCACCGTCGATCTCGGCACGGGCCGCACTGCGGCACAGATCGACGCCAACTACTATCACACCTGCGCTCTGCTCGATGACGGCACGGTGAAGTGTTGGGGCTACAACAGCAACGGTCAGCTTGGCCAGGGCGACACACGCAACCGCGGCACTCAAGCCCCTGAGATGAACAGCGCACTCGGCGACATCGACCTCGGGAGCGGCACCTCGGTGGTCTCCCTCGAGGCGGGCGCCAACTACAGCTGCGCGATTCTCGACGACAACTCTCTGAAGTGCTGGGGGTACAACGGCTACGGCAACCTCGGCCAGGGCAACACCACTCAGCGCGGCGACGGCGCCAACGAGATGGGCGACAACCTCGCCGTCACTGATCTCGGTACTGGCCGCACTGCCACTGACGTCGGTGCAGGCCTCTACCACGCCTGCGCTCGCCTCGATGACGGCAGTGTGAAGTGCTGGGGTTACAACAACTATGGCCAGCTGGGTCAGGGGAACACCACCCAACGGGGCGACGGCGCCAACGAGATGGGTGACAACCTCGTCGCTGTCGATCTTGGCACCGGCCGTACCGCCACCGCCGTCGATGCATTCTCCAGCACCAGCTGTGCAGTCCTCGATGATGGCAGCGTAAAATGCTGGGGTTACAACGGTTACGGCCAGCTCGGCCAGGAGGACACCCTCAGCCGCGGCAACCAGCAGCCTGAGATGTATGACGCCCTGCTCGACGTCGACCTCGGTACCGGCCGCACAGTGAGCAAGGTCGAGGGGGGTGAAGCCTTCAGCTGTGCAGTCCTCGACGACGGCAGTGTGAAGTGCTGGGGTTACAACGGTTACGGCAACCTCGGTCAGGGCAACACCACTCAGCGTGGCGACGGTGCCAACGAGATGGGCGACAACCTCGCCGTCACTGATCTCGGCACTGGCCGCACCGCCACTGACGTCGGCCTCGGCCGCTATCACGCCTGTGCCCTGCTCGACGATGGCAGCGTGAAATGCTGGGGTTACAATGGCTACGGCCAGCTGGGCCAGGGCAACACCACCCAACGGGGCGACGGCGCCAACGAGATGGGCGACAACCTCGTCGCTGTCGATCTTGGCACCGGCCGCACCGCCACCGCCGTCGACGCCATGGGCGACTTCAGCTGCGCCCTGCTCGATGATGGCAGTGTGAAGTGCTGGGGTTACAACGGCTACGGCAACCTCGGTCAGGAAGACACGCTCTCTCGCGGCACCCAGCAGCCAGAGATGTACGGTGCCCTCGACGATGTGAACCTGGGGACTGGCCGAACGGTCCAGCACGCGGCGGTGGGCAACCGCCACAACTGTGTGATCCTCGATGACGACACGGTGAAGTGCTGGGGCTACAACGGCTACGGCAACCTCGGTCAGGGCAACACCAGCGCCCGTGGCGACAGCGCCACCGAGATGGGCGACAACCTCGCTGTCACCGATCTCGGCACTGGCCGCACGGCGCAGCAGCTCGCTGCCGGTGAAGATCACGCCTGTGCCCTGCTCGACGACAACTCGATCAAGTGCTGGGGCCGCAACAACTATGGCCAGCTGGGTCAGGGGAACACCACCCAACGGGGCGACGGCGCCAACGAGATGGGCGACAACCTCGCCGCCGTCGATCTTGGCGTGGGGCGTACCGCTACGGCCATCGACGCCCGAGGTGGCCAGACCTGCGCCATCCTCGACACCGGTGACATGAAGTGCTGGGGCTACAATGGATACGGCCAGCTCGGCCAGGGCGATACCAACGCCCGTGGCAACACCCTCCCGGAGCGGTTCGGCTTCATCGACGATGTAGACGTGGGCACTGGTCGTACCCTGCAGCAGGTTGAGACCTCCGGGCAGCACATCTGCGCTCTGCTCGACGACGGCCAGGTGAAGTGCTGGGGCTACAACGCCCAAGGGCAGCTCGGGTTGAACACCACGGGCAACCGCGGCGACTCAGTGAGCGAGCTGGGCGACAACCTCGCCTACGCCATCCTGGGCAACGATCCTCAGGGCAGCCCCTGGACTGCCACGGACATCGGCGCCGGTTACCGTCACAGTTGTGCATTGCTGAGCAATGGCGAGGTGAAGTGCTGGGGCCACAACAACTACGGCCAGCTCGGCATCGGCAACACCACCCAGACGGGGGACAACGCCAACGAGATGGGCGACAACCTCGCCACCGTCGATCTCGGCACCGGCCGCACCGCCACCGACATCGACGTGCGCTTCTCCACCACCTGCGCCACCCTCGACACCGGTGACATGAAGTGCTGGGGCTACAACGGATACGGCCAGCTCGGCCAGGGCGACACCAACAGTCGCGGCACTCAGCCCGAGGAGATGTTCGACAGCCTCGAAGACATCAACGTGGGCACGGGTCGCACCTTCGACTGGATCGAGACCGGTGGCTACTTCACCTGTGGCCTGCTCGACAATGATCTCCTGAAGTGCTGGGGCCGCAACAACCGTGGCCAGCTCGCTCAGGGCAACAGCACCACCCGCGGCGACGGCACCAACGAGATGGGTGACAACCTCGCTTATGCCAGCCTGGGCACCGGCCGCACGGTGCAGAGCGTCGGCACCGGCCTGCAGCACGCCTGCGCGCTGCTGGACAATGGTCAGGTGAAGTGCTGGGGCTACAACGGCCATGGCAACCTCGGCCTCGGCAACACCACATACATCGGAGACGCCGTCAGCGAGATCGGCGACAACATGCAGGCCGTGGACCTGGGCACCGGCCGCACGGCCACCCAACTCTGGGTGGGGCCGTACCACAGCTGTGCTCGACTCAATACGGGGGAGACCAAGTGCTGGGGGCTGAACAACTATGGTCAGCTCGGCTACGGAGACACTGCCTACCGTGGTGACGGCGGCAACGAGATGGGCGACAACCTGCCGGCGGTGGACGTCGGCACGGGCCGCACCATCGTCGAAATGGCCCTGGGCCAGCAGCACAGCTGCGCACGCCTCGACAACGGCACGGTGAAGTGCTGGGGCCGCAACAACTTCGGCAACCTCGGCCAGGGCAACACCACCACCCGCGGCGATGGCGCCAACGAGATGGGCGACAACCTCGCCATCACCAACCTCGGCACCGGGCGCACCGCCACCCACATCGAGGCGGGCTACTATCACACCTGCGCCATTCTGGATAACGGCGACACCAAGTGCTGGGGCTACAACAACCAGGGGCAGCTCGGCTACGGCAACACCACCAGTCTGGGCACGAACGCTGGCCACATGGGCGACGGCCTCGCCGCCGTCGATCTTGGCACTGGCCTCACTGCGGTCAGCCTCGGCGCCTTCGGCAGCCACACCTGCGCGGTGCTCAGCGACGCCACGGTGAAGTGCTGGGGTGAGAACAACAATGGCGAGCTCGGCATCGGCACCACCGACAACCGCGGTGATGCCGCCAACGAGATGGGTGACAACCTGCCCCGCGCCCGCATCCCCGCCGATACGGCCGTGGTGCAGGTCTCCGGTGGGTACAACCAGACCTGCGCCCGCTACGCCGACGGCACGGGCAAGTGCTGGGGCTACAACGGCTACGGCCTCCTCGGCTACGAAGACACCGTTCAGCGCGGCGACATCTCATATGCCGTGGGCGACGAGCTGCCCTCGATCGACCTGGGCACAGGTCGCACGGTGGCGCAGAGCAGCGTGGGCTATCACCACGTGTGTGCGCTCCTCGACGACAACTCCATCAAGTGTTGGGGTCGAAACGATCTCGGGCAGCTGGGTCAAGGGAACAACACCCAACGCGGTGACGGCGCCAACGAGATGGGCGACAACCTCGCCGCCGTCGATCTCGGCACCGACAACGGCACCCCCTTCGTGGTGACCAAGCTCGTCTCGGGCCACTATCACAACTGTGCACTCTTCAACGACGGCCGCGCCAAGTGCTGGGGCTACAACAACAGCGGCCAGCTCGGCATCGAGAGCACCAGCACCCGCGGCACCAGCGCCACCCACATGGGCGACAACCTCGCCTTCGTGAACGTGGGCGCCGGCCGCACCATCACGGACATCGACGCCGGCGGCAACCACACCTGCGCCACCCTCGACGACAACACCGTCAAGTGCTGGGGTGAGAACAACAACGGCGAGCTCAACCTCGGCAGCAGCGACAACCGAGGCGATGGCGCCAATGAGATGGGCGACAACCTGCTCACCGCCGACATCATCTACGACCGGCCGCTTGCCGGTGTCATCGCCGGCGAGAACCACAGCTGCGCCATCTTCAACGACGGCAACATGCAGTGCTGGGGCTACAACGGCCATGGCCAGCTGCTCCGGGGCGACACCACCCAGATCGGTGATCTGGGCTACGCCATCGCCGACGATCTGCGCCCCATCCTCCTGGGCACTGGCCGCACCGTCTCTGCTGTGTCGATGGGCACGCATCACACCTGCGCGCTGCTCGACGACAACACCGTCAAGTGCTGGGGCCGTAACGATCTCGGCCAGCTGGGTCAGGGCAACAACACTCAGCGGGGCGACGGCATCAACGAGATGGGTGACAACCTCGCCGCCGTCGATCTCGGCACTGACGGCGGTGTCCCCTTCGTCATCAGCCAGCTCGTCTCTGGCGATCATCACAACTGCGTGCGGTTCAACGACGGCCGGGTGAAGTGCTGGGGCTACAACGTCTACGGTCAGCTCGGCATCGAGAACAACAGCAACCGCGGCACCAGCGCCACCCACATGGGCGACAACCTCGCCTTCGTCGATCTCGGCACCGGCCGTACCGCCACCCACATCGAGGCGGGACACAACCACACCTGCGCCACCCTCGATGACAACTCGGTGAAGTGTTGGGGTTACAACAACGGTGGCCAGCTCGGCCTCGGTGATACAGCCAACCGCGGCGACAACGCCGACGAGATGGGGGATGATCTCGCACCTGCGAAGATCCTCTCCATTGGTCGGGCGCCGGCGTACACCTTCTCGGGTGCCACCCACACCTGCGTGGCCTACGACGACGGCAACGTAAAGTGCTGGGGCAGCAACGGCAGCGGTCGCCTCGGTTATGGCGACTCGTTGAGCCGCGGTGACGCCACTGGTGGTGCCGGTGACGATCTCGACGGCATCGCCCTGGGCACTGGCCGCACCGCGGTCCAGCTCTCTGTGGGCTATCACCACGTGTGTGCACTGCTCGACGACAACAGCGTCAAGTGCTGGGGCCGAAACGATCTCGGCCAGCTGGGTCAGGGCAGCAACACTCAGCGGGGCGACGGCATCAACGAGATGGGCGACAACCTCGCCGCCGTCGATCTCGGCACTGACGGCGGCAACCCCCTCGTGGTGAGCCAGCTGATCTCCGGTGCCCACCACAACTGCGTGCGGTTCAATGACGGCCGGGTGAAGTGCTGGGGTTATAACGTCTACGGTCAGCTCGGCATCGAGAACAACAGCAACCGCGGCACCAGCGCCACCCACATGGGCGACAACCTCGCCTTCGTCGATCTCGGCACCGGCCGCACCGCCACCCACATCGAGGCGGGCTACCATCACACCTGCGCCACCCTCGACGACGAGACGGTGAAGTGCTGGGGCTACAACAACGGCGGCCAGCTCGGTCGCGGTGACACCCACAACCGCGGCGACAACGCCAGCGAGATGGGTGACGATCTCGAGACGGTGAAGCTGTTCTTCCACCGGCCTCCGGTGGCCACCGCTGGCGGCAACACCCACAGCTGCATGGTGTTCAATGACGGCAACATCAAGTGTTGGGGCAGCAACAGCAACGGCCGCCTCGGCTACGGTGACACCCTCAGCCGCGGCGACAACACCGGTGGGCTCAGTGATGATCTCGAGCCCATCGATCTCGGCACTGGGATCACGGCCACCGACGTCGCCGTGGGCTACTACCACGCATGTGCCTTGCTCGCCGACAACCAGGTGAAGTGCTGGGGCTACAACGCATATGGCCAGCTCGGCTTTGGCGGTACAGCCCAGACCGGCGACAGCCTCAACGAGATGGGCGACAACCTCGGCCATGCCCTCCTCGGCACCGACAACGGCAACCCGTTGCAGGTGTCACAGCTCGTCTCCGGCAACCACCACATGTGTGCTCTCTTCGGCGGCACAGCCGCTGGCCAGGTGAAGTGCTGGGGCTACAACGGCCATGGTCAGCTCGGTTACGGCAACACCAACCACCGCGGTGATGGTGGCGTCGGCGAGCTCGGCGACAACCTGCCCTTCGTCGATCTCGGTACGGGGCGCTCGGCCACCTTCCTCACCGCTGGGGCCAACCACACCTGCGCAGTGCTCGACAATGCGCGGGTGAAGTGCTGGGGCTACAACGGCAACGGCCAGCTCGGCCTGCTCGACACGGTGAGCCGCGGTGACGGCGCCGACGAGATGGGCGACAACCTCGAGTACGCCAAGATCCCCACCAGCCGCCCAGTGGTGGCCCTGAGCGCCGGCGACAACCACACCTGCGCCATCTACGACAATGGCACCTCGAAGTGCTGGGGCAGCAACAGCAACGGCCGTCTCGGCTATGGCGACACGCTCAGCCGGGGTGACAACAGCGGCGGTCTCGGCGACGATCTCGATCCTGTGGCCCTGGGCACCAACGCCCAAGGCGATCCCCTGCTCGCGACTCAGGTGGCGGCGGGCTACACCCACAGCTGCGCCCTGCTCGACAACGGCCGGGTGAAGTGCTGGGGCTACAACGGTTATGGCAACCTCGGCACCGGCAACACCACTCAGTACGGCGACAGCGCCAACGAGATGGGCGACAACCTGCCCTTCGTGGACCTCGGCACCGACAACCAGGGGGACCCACTGCTCGCCACCAAGGTCACTGCTGGCACCTACTTCAGCTGCGCGCTGCTGGAGAACAACACGGCGAAGTGCTGGGGCTATAACGGCCACGGTCAGATGGCCCAAGGCGACACCAACCACCGCGGTGATGCCGGTGCCTCGGAGCTCGGCGACAACCTGCCGGCCATCAACTTCGGCACCGGTCTCTATCCCGTGGACATCGAGGCGTACTACTACCACGCCTGCGCCACCCTCAACGACGACACGGTGAAGTGCTGGGGCTACAACGCCCATGGCCAGCTCGGTCTGCTCGAGACCAACAGCCGGGGTGACATCGTGCAGGAGATTGGCGACGGCATGGAGCGGCCGAAGATCATCTTCGATCGCGACGTGGTTCAAGTCATCCCAGGCTATCTGAGCACCTGTGTGCGATTCGACGACGGCAACGTGAAGTGCTGGGGCAACAACGGCAACGGCCAGCTGCTCCAGGGCGACACGCTCAGCCGGGGCGACAACAGCGGCGGCCTCGGCGACGATCTCGAGCCTATCGATCTCGGCTTCAACAGCCAGGGGCAGCGACACACAGTCTCTCAGGTGACCACCGGCTACCTGTTCACCTGTGCGCTGCTCGACGATGGCAACGTGAAGTGCTGGGGTTACAACGGCAACGGCCAGCTCGGCCTCGGTCACACCAGCACCCGCGGCAACAGCCAGAACCAGATGGGCGACAACCTGCCCTATGTCGACCTCGGCACCGGGCGCACCGCCACCCGCATCGAGGCGGGCTACTATCACGTGTGTGCCCAGCTCGATAACGACGAGGTGAAGTGTTGGGGCCACAACAGCAGCGGCCGCCTCGGCCAGGGGAACACCACCCAGCGGGGTGACGGCGCCAACGAGATGGGCGACAACCTCGCCGCAGTGTCGTACGGCGACGGACTCCAGTCGAAGGCTGTGCGCATCGGCTCCTACCACGGCTGCAGCATCGTCGAAGACAACGAGGGCACCACCACTGGGGTGAAGTGCTGGGGCTACAACGCCCATGGTCAGCTCGGTGTGCTGGCCACGGATCACCGCGGTGACGCCGCGGATGAGATGGGTGACGATCTCGAGTACGCCAAGATCCCCATGGATCGCGAAGTGGTCGACCTTGCCCTCGGCGAGTACCACAGCTGTGTGCGCCTCGCGGACGGCAATGTGAAGTGCTGGGGCTACAACGGCAACGGCCAGCTCGGCTACGGTGACACCCGATCCCGCGGCGACACCAGCGGTGGCATCGGGCGAGATTTGCCCACGGTGGATCTCGGCGACGGCGTGGTCGTGGTCTCGGTGGCTCAAGGCTACCGACACACCTGCGCCCTCACCGAAGAGGGTCTCGTGAAGTGCTGGGGTTACAACGGCAACGGCCAGCTCGGCCAGGGCCACTCAAGCAACCGCGGCAATTCCCGGAGCCACATGGGCGACAACCTGCCCTATGTCGATCTCGGCACGGATCGCACGGCGATCTCCATCACCGCGGGCTACAGCCACACCTGCGCATTGCTGGACAACAACCGGGTGAAGTGCTGGGGCTACAACGGACACGGCAACCTTGGCCAGGGCAACACCACCCAGCGCGGCGACGGCAGCAACGAGATGGGTGACAACCTCGCCTACACTGATCTCGGAGATGGCTTCGCTGCCACGGCCATCAGCGCCGGCGACTACCACACCTGTGCGATCTTGAACGACGGCGCGGTGAAGTGCTGGGGCTACAACGGCAACGGCAGCCTCGGCCTCGGCAACACCGCCTACCGCGGTGACGGCGCCAACGAGATGGGCAACAACCTGCCTGCTGTGGATCTCGGCACTGGCCGCACGGCGCAGTTCATCTCCTCCGGCGGCTATCACACCTGCGCGGTGCTCGACGACAACAGCGTCAAGTGCTGGGGGTACAACGGCCACGGCAACCTCGGCCAGGGCAACACCACCCAGCGCGGCGACGGCAGCAACGAGATGGGCGATGCCCTGTTGGTGACCGATCTGGGGCCGAACCGTCGGGCCCTCGCCATCAGCGCCGGCACCTATCACACCTGCGTCATCCTCGACAGCGGCGACACCAAGTGCTGGGGCTACAACGGCTATGGTCAGCTCGGCACTGGCAACACCAGCTACTACGGCGACAGCGCCAACGAGATGGGCGACAACCTGCCTGCCGTCAACCTCGGCGCCGGTCGCACCGCCCAGTCGGTCATGGCCCACGTGAACCACAGCTGCGCCGCCCTCGACGACAACAGCGTCAAGTGCTGGGGCCGCAACAACTACGGCCAGCTCGGCCAGGGCAGCACCCAGCAGATCGACAACAGCGTCGAGTTCGGCGACAACCTCGTCGCCGTGGATCTCGGCCTCGACACCATCGACCCCCGCAACGCCCTCAACAACGGCAACCCCGTACCCTGTGACGACACGGATGAGGACGGCATCTGCGATGGCGGTGACAACTGCCCGCTGGTGGCCAACCTCGACCAGGCTGATCGGGACTTCGACGGCATCGGCAACGTCTGCGACGTGTGCCCCGATGATGCGTTGAACGACGGGGACAACGACGGTCACTGTGGCTCGGTGGACAACTGCCCCGTCATCGCCAACGCCGATCAGGCCAACGCGGACGGAGATGCCTTCGGTGATGTCTGCGACGCGTGCACCTTCGACGCCGACAACGACATCGACGCCGACGGCATCTGCGGCGACGTGGACAACTGCCCCACGCTGTCCAACCCCGACCAGCGGGACGACGACGGCAACGGTCTCGGCGATGCCTGTGTAGCCACCGACGCCGAGATCGGTCCCGACACCAACATCCACCCCTCGGTCATCATCAGCTCCGGCTGTGTCATCGGGAATGCAGTGCAGATCGGCGCCAACACGCTGCTCAAGCCCAACTGCCGCCTCGACAGCAACGTGGTGGTGGGGGCTGACGTGGTCATCGGCATCAGCACTCACCTGCACGCCTACGCCAGCGTCGGTGACGGGTCCAACATCGGCGACGGCGCCGAGATCGGCCAGTTCAGCCACTTTGGCGCCAACACGCTGGTGGCGGCAGACGTGGCCATCGGCCGCCGGGTCACCGTGGGTGACAACGCCCAGATCGCCGGCACCATGGGCAACTCCATCGGCATCGGCGACGACTTCATCCTCGGCGCTGGCTCCGACTGGCAGAACAACATGACCGCTGGGGATCGGGTGACGATCGGCGCCAACTCGGTCATCGAGTCGAACACCCGCATCGGCAACGATGTGGTCATCGGCGACGAAGGCTTCGCGGGTGACTACACCACCATCGAGAGCGATGTGACCTTCGGTGTGAGGGCCTACCTCGCCGACGGTACCGAGATCGGTAACCGGGTGGTCACTGGGGACGACTTCGAGTCTCGAGGCTTCGTCCGCGACGACATCACCGCCGGCGACAATGTCTTCATCGGCGTACAGGGCACCGTGAGCCCTGGTGCCCAGCTCGCCGACAACAGCTCGGTGAGCAACTACGCCACCGTGGGCCCCGACGCGGTGCTCGCCGCCGACGTACGTGTCTACGACCGCGCAGTGGTGGGTGCCCGGGTCAACCTCGGCGCCAACACTGTGGTGCTCTTCAACGCTCAGATAGGCGACGACTTCACCATGGGCTCCGACGGCATCATCGATGATGGATCCATCGTCGGTGACAACTGCACCTTCGGCACCAACAGCCGGGTCTGGCCCTACGTCACCATCGGCGACAACGGCAACTTCGGCTCTGGGGTGATCATCGGCCTGAACGCCGAGGTGGGCGTCGACGCCCTCTTCGAGAACAACGTCACCGTGTGGGCCGAGACGGTCATCGGGGATCGCGTGATTCTGCGTCAGGGCTCCGAGGTTCGCTACCAGGCCACCGTGGCCAGCGACGCCGAGGTGGGCGCCAACCAGATCGTCGAGCGCTGATGTCGGGGCCGCTCGCGCCCTGACCCCCTCCGACAGCATCTCTTCTCAAGGCACAGCCGGGTCATGTTAGGTTGCCCCGTCTGTTGATCTGCCCAGTCACGAGAAGAGCCTCCCATGGACGACACCACTCTCGCAGCCGCCCTCGCGGGCACCCCCTACGCTGGCGATTTGCCCGGCCTCGACGCACTCATCGCCGGCGTGCATGCCGCCCCCCGGCCACGGGATCCCAGAGCCTGGATGGTTCTGGCAGGCGTCGATCCGACGAGCGAAGCCGCTGATCATCTGCAGGCCCGCTTCGAGGCGCTGACTCCCGCAGCCATCGAGGCCCCCTCGCCTGCAGCCCGCGTGGAGGCCCTGCGAGCGGCCATGAGTGCCCGTGATCTCGCAGGCTTCGTCATCCCCCGGGCTGACGCCCACCAGGGGGAGTATGTACCTTCCTGCGCCGAGCGCCTCGCCTGGCTCACGGACTTTACGGGCTCTGCCGGGGCCGCGGTGGTGCTTCGAGAGAAGGCGGCAGTCTTCGTCGACGGTCGATACACCCTTCAGGTCACCGATCAGGTCGATCTCGATCTGTTCGAGACGCTGCACCTCATCAATGATCCCCACGTGCGTTGGGCCGCAGATCAGCTGAGCGCTGGCGATCGCCTGGGGTACGATCCACGCCTGCACACGCTGAGCTGGATCGAGCGGGCCACGGCCACCCTCGAGGCCGTCGGCGCCACCCTGGTTCCCGTGGACGCCAACCTGGTGGACGAGGCCTGGGGTGATGCCCGACCACCGGCCCCCATCTCTCCGGTCATCTCACAGAGCATCGAGCTCGCTGGCGAGTCGAGCGCGGACAAGCGGGTGGCCATCGGCGAAGCCCTCGCCCTGGCGAAGATCCCGGCGGACGCCACCGTGCTCACCCGACCAGAGTCCATCGCATGGCTGCTCAACGTCCGCGGCGCCGATGTGCCGCGTACACCACTGCCCTTGTCATACGCCATCGTGCGCAGCACCGGCGCAGTGCAGTGGTTCATCGATCCCCGCA
Organism: Bradymonadia bacterium; assembly: GCA_046290225.1. Lineage (GTDB taxonomy): Bacteria > Myxococcota_A > Bradymonadia > UBA7976 > UBA1532 > JBKAGE01. The sequence goes on from JBKAGE010000036.1 coordinate 82,365, forward strand.
AGCTCACCCCTGCTGTCACCGAAGGCCTCGACGCCGAGGTCACAGTGCACCCCATCGAGGATCTCGGCTCTGCCCTTCAAGCCCTCGGCGGGACCGTGCAGGTCGACCCGGCTCAGGACAGCGGCTGGATCGGCGATCACCTCCGTGCCGGTGGGGCCACCCTGAGCAAGGCTCAAGATCCGACCCTGATGCCCAAGGCCACCAAGAACGCCGCGGAGCAGGCGGGCACCCGGGCTGCGCACCTGAGAGACGGCGTGGCGCTGGTGAAGTTCCTCGCCTGGATCGACGCCCACGGCCCCTCGGGTTCGATCACCGAGCTTCAGGCCGTGGATCAGTTGTACGCCTTCAGGGCCGAGAGCGAGCTGCTGCGGGATCTCAGCTTCGACACCATCTCGGGCAGCGGCCCCAACGGCGCCATCGTGCACTACCGGGTCACCGAAGAGAGCGATCGCCCCCTGGGACCCGGAGAGCTGTACCTCGTGGACAGCGGCGCTCAGTACCCTGACGGCACCACCGACGTGACCCGCACTGTGGCCATCGGCGAGCCCACGGACGAGATGCGGCACCGATTCACCCGGGTACTGCAGGGGCACATCGCTCTGGGCTGCGCCTGCTTCCCCGAAGGCACCACGGGCAGTCACCTCGACGTGCTGGCCCGTATGCCGCTCTGGCGCGATGGTCTCGATTACGATCACGGCACGGGTCACGGCGTGGGCAGCTACCTCTCGGTGCACGAGGGGCCTCAACGCATCTCTCAGCGAATGAGCACCGTGCCATTGCAGGTGGGCATGATCTGCTCCAACGAGCCAGGCTTCTATCAGACCGACGGCTACGGCATCCGCATCGAGAACCTGGTGCTGGTGGTGCCTGCCGAGGGGCTGCTGGGCGATCGGGCGATGCTGAGCTTCGAGACCCTGACCCTGGCGCCGATCGATCGACGCCTCATCGACACCGCGATGCTCACCGAGAGCGAGCGGGCATGGGTCGACGCCTATCACGCTCGGGTGCGTGAGGCCCTCAGCCCCCACCTCGACGCAGAGACGGTGCGCTGGCTCGAGGCGGCCACTCAGGCGCTGTGACCCGAGAGTTACGCGCTCTCCTCGAAGATCAGCTCCGAGTCGGGGTGATGTGGGCACTGCCACCTCGGGGTCTCCCCATCGGCGGCGATGTTTTGAGCGGGGTTGAGGCACGCCATGCAGACGGGGGCCGTGGGTTTGGGGACCTCGGGGCGCCCGGGCCAGCTGATGCCCACCATCTCGACGAATTGCCCCCAGAGACCCAACTTCTGCTCGCTCACCGTGTCCTCCGTAGAGTTCCCCACCGTTCAGTTTGAAGCGAACGGCGAGGTCGTACGTACCCTCAGATGCCTGAATCGGCTCGCCGGTGCAAAGATGCCCTGTGGGCCACCCCATGTTAGAGCATGGGGATGACCTGTGCATCTGGAGCAACCATGGGCCCTTCTCGTCTGATCTCCCTCGCCCCCTTGTGTCTCGGCCTCCTGGCCTGCGGAGGGGCCCAGGGTCAGGTGTCAGTGGCCCTGCCCGAGAACACGATCATCCTGGAGATCCCCGAAGCCCGCCTGGGGCCTCCAGAGCTCAGCTGCGCCGACGCCCTAGCCCATGCCGCCGCAGAGAAAGAAAAGCGCGACGCTGAGTCTTCCGCGGCCATCAGTGGCGATCCCAGCAAGCCGGTCCAGCCCGTGGACGCCCCGGAAGCGACCACGGTGAAGAACGCCATGGTGACCGGCAACGCAGCAAAACGCCCCACCCTCAAGGGCTACACCAAGAAGGACAAGCTCCCCCTCACCCGCATCATCGTGGATCGCCGCAAGGTGAAGGTGAAGGATCTCCCCGGTGGCAAGCCCGACGAGTTGCCTCTGCAACCCCTCGAGGGCCCCACCAAGGCCCTGGAGAAGGTGGCGGAGGTGATGCGCAAGATGACCCGCGGCGAGCGCACCCGCTTGTCGTTCTACGGCGCTTCCCACACGGGGGCAGACATGTGGACGGGTCAGGTGCGCCGCGTGCTCCAGGGCAAGTATGGCGACATCGGTCACGGCTTCATCTTCCCAGCGGCGCTCTACAAGGGCTACCGCGGGGCGGACATCAATCTCTGCCGCACTGACGACTGGCGCCCTGACTACGTGGGCAAGCGCGGCGGCCGGGGCGACGGGCTCTACGGCTTTGCCGGGGCCAGTCTCTCCAGCAACGATCCCTTGGACTTCGGCTGGGTGGAGACGACCCACGAGTCGGAGCTGGGCCGCGTCGTGAGCCACTACGAGATCTTCGCTCTGGGCCAACCTGAGGGCGGCACCCTCGTGCTTCAAGTGGACGAGACCCCCATGCGAGAGGTCTCCACGGCCCGCGACGCCCACGGACTGGTCCACATCAGCGTACGCGTGCCCGAGGGCCCTCACCGCCTGACGCTGCGCCCCAAAGGGGACGGCGAGATCAGGCTCTTCGGGGTGAGCGCGGAGCGGAACGGTCCCGGGGTGCTGGTGGACGCCATGGGCATCCGCGGCCGCACGGCCCGCACGCAGCTGAGCTGGGACGCGGATCTCTTTGGCGCAGGCCTCAAGGCGCTGTCCCCAGATCTGCTGGTGCTGGCCTACGGCACCAACGAGGCAAACGCCCGTGGTTACACCGATGACGGGTACCGGGAAGATCTCCGCGAGGTGCTGGCGAACATGCGCAAGATCGCCCCCGATGCGGCCTGTATCCTCGCGGGGCCCACGGATCGCGGGAAGAAGATCAGCCGCTCACGCTACCGTATCTGGGCCCGCACGGCCCCGGTGGCTCAGGTCCAGCGCGAGGTGGCAGGCGAATTCGATTGTGTGTTCTGGGACTGGCAGAAGGCCATGGGGGGTGAGGGCTCGATGATCGCCTGGCGCCTGCTGAAGAAGCCCTACGCCAGCAAGGATCTCATCCACTTGAGGTATCGTGGGTATGTGTGGTCGGCTGATCGGCTGATCGCGGCGATGGAAGCCACAGTGAAGTGATCCGGAGCCCCCTGTTCAATTGAAGAGAGTTTCGGGCACGGGCACGGGCACGGGCACGGGCACGAGTTGATTCGGGTGTGGACCCGTAACCCATCCTGAACTCAGGGCGAAGGCTGTCATTGAAACTGAGATGATGTGTTTTGGAACGACCTGAGAGTTCAGGTCTTGGGGTGTATGGAGGTCAAAACCTCCAATGAGAGACACATGGGGCCGAGTGGAGCCTCCACCATCACACACCCACGAGCGGAGGTATGCAGGGCCACGGGTTCACACCCGAATCAACTCGTGCCCGTGCCCGTGCCCGTGCCCGAAAACCCTCTTGCCCGCGGAGCGCCCCCCAAAACCACCAGAACACCCCACTCTGCAACCAGAGATGGGATATCCCCATCCTCAGGGCGCACTCCCCTCCCCCGGATCCACATCAAACGACTTCACCGGCCCATCAACAGCGGGCTTCTTCTCTTCGTTCGCGGGTGCTTCAGGTGCAGGTGCGTCTGTCGGTGCAGTGGGCGCAGCCACCGCGGGCATCTCCACCTTGGGGTGGGCGTAGCGCCAGGCCGTGTACGCCGCCAGCATCGCGTCGGCGAGCGTGTTGCCCATCAGCTTCTGCCCCTTACGGGTCAGGTGGCTGAGATCTGCCACAGCGAGGCGGGGCTTCATCTTGTACCAGCGACCGATGCTGTTCTCGCCGCCCATGGCGTGGCGGCCATCCCAGAAGGCACAGCCAAGCTCCGTGGCCACCCCGCGCTGCAGGGTGATCATGCGATCGAGGTTGGCCTTCGACACGATGCGGCCGCGCTTGTGCTCCCCCTTGTCGAAGGGCGAGATGATGAGGCACGAGGCCTTGGGCGCGCCCGCCCGCAATCGGCCGAGGATCTTGCGCAGGTTCTGGGTGTAGGCCCCTCCGTCCTTCTGGCGCAGCGCCGGGTAAGAGAGCGCGTTGCCGCCCATTTGGTACACGATGAGGTGGGGGCTGCGGTGCTTGATCTGCGTCGCGAGGTGTTTCTCTGGCTGGCGCAGCAATGAAGCCTGGCTTGCTCCGGCAACGCCGAAGTTCTCCCAGGTCACCCCAGGGCCCTCGGTCTCGAGGGCCACGCCGTACACAGTGGTCTTGCCATTGCCCGGCGCGGTCACCGTCACCGAGGTCGAGCCCTCAGGCACCACGATACGCTTGAATCGATCAGCCGTGCGGCCACCGCCGGTGCGGGTGGCGAAGCCCGCGGCCCCCTTGGGCTTCACCTTGAGGGTGCCGCCACCAGGGCGGCTCTGGAAGTAGACGTCAAAGACGTGCAGAGGCTGCCGGGCGCCGTCGACCTTGCGGCCCGTGAGCACGCTCTTGGCGGCCCCAGCAGAGGTAGAGACAGTGCCTGCGAGGCCGTAGCGGCCCTTGTTGGCGCCGCCCTGGGTGATGTTCGCCGTATCCCACTCCCCAGTGGCCTTGCGCACGATGCCCGGGCGCATTTGCCAGCGCGGATCGACCTGTACCGACAGGAAGCCTGGGCCACCGTCACCGAACTTCTCCTGAAGACGATCACGCACCGCGCCGGGGATGCCGTCGGCGGCGATGATGGAGTCACCCCAGTGGAACGCCCGGGCGATGTGGCCCTTGGCCCCCTGCTCTGCCTGAGCCAGGGCGGTGAACCACGCGTCGAGGGCCCCAGCGGGGATCTCGAGGGGCGTGGGCACTGCGGGCTTGCGCACTGGGAGCGTGATCTTTGGGGGCGGGGGACGCTGGGCGACGGGCTTCGCCCCAGCGTCGGCGCCCTCGGTGGGGTTCTCCTGAGCGGCCATGCCACCATCGGCGGCAGCAGGCGTCGGGGGTACTGGGATCTCCACGGGGATCTCCACAGGCACCTCGACGGCGGTCTCACCACCTGCAGGCTCCTCGGTGGGATTGTCCGCCACCGTGAGGCGGCCGGGCTCGCTCTCCACCACACTCTTGCTCTGATCGAACATGCCCACCAGGGGCAGAGGCTCATCTGGAGTCCAAGGGCGCAGATCGATGGTGGCGAGCAGAGAAGGCTTCACAGGCTCGGGCTCGTCAGGGGGCGTCTCGCCCTTCGCTTCGGCCTGCTCCACGGCCTTGGTCCATACCTTCTTGGCAGCATCGGTCTGCTCCGCTGCTGCAGTTTTGGCCTCGGCGTTGATCGCCTCCCAGTCCACCAGATAGCTGGTGGCACTCAGGGCCGCGAAGGTGGCCAGGAAGGCCCCCAACCGATTGAGCTCTCTGTGATGGATGTGCTGTGTATCGGGCATGATCGAATGTCTCAGAACTTGTAGTAGACGAAGCCGAGGTGCTCGCCGGTGCTCATCATCAGGCAAGCGGCCCCCACCAACACCGAGGCGATGGCCCAACCCACGGGCCCCAGGCCTTTGATTTTGGAGCCGAGATCGTCTCGCCAGCTCTCCGGTGAGAAGTGAATGGCATAACCGATGAAGAGCACTGCAAATGCCGTGGGCGAGAATCGAGGCATCAACCACTCGATGTCGCCGAGGCCCACGAACATCTCCCATGAGGTGGTCAGGTCTCGAGCCCGGAACAAGATACGGGCCACCACCACGAAGTGGAAGGTGAGCATGAACCGCCAGATGAGGCCCCAGAGGTGAGGCGCAGGTGCGTCAGGCTTGCGACCAGTCCGCTTGCGATTCCAGCGACATACGCACTGAGCGATGCCGTGCAGAGTGCCATAGACGACGAAGTTCCAGCTCGCCCCGTGCCAGATGCCGATGATCAGCATGGTGGCCATGAGGTTCCGATAAATCTTCCACTGCCCCCCCTTCACCCAGCCGCCGCCGAGGGGGAAGTAGATGTAGTCACGGACCCAGTTGCTCAGGGTGATGTGCCAGCGGCGCCAGAAGGCAGCTACGCTGAGGGCCTTGTACGGGCGGCGGAAGTTCTCCGGCAGATCGATGCCGAAGAGTCGGGCCGAGCCGATGGCGATGTCGGTGTAGGCCGAGAAGTCGTAGTAAATCTGGAGTGTGTAGGCGTACAGGGCCACCCACACCTCGAGGCCGGTGTAGCCAGAGGGATCCTCGAAGACCGGATCGGCGATGGCCCTGCGGATCGCATCGGCGATGACCACCTTCTTGAACAGGCCCAGCATGATGCGCCAGAGGCCTGCGGCGACGTCGTCTTTGCGCAGCCAGCCCAGGTTTCGCAGCTGAGGCATCAGCTCGTGGCGTCGAACGATGGGGCCCGCCACCAACTGAGGGAAGAAGGCCAGGAAGGTGCCGAAGCGCAGCAGGTTCGCTTCGACGATGGGCTTGCCGTGCTCGTCGAGGGGCTTCTCGTCACGGGCGGCGCGCTGCACGTCGATGACGTAGGCCAGGGCCTGGAAGGTGAAGAACGAGATGCCCACGGGCAGCTGCACATCGAGTCGGGGCAAGGCGAATGTCTGGGTGGTGCCATCCACCAGACCGGCGATGTTCGCAGCCACCCAGGCCAGGGAGTGCTCGCCCTTGATGGCGCCCACCACCCAGTCGATGTTATCGGCGATCCAGGACCAGTACTTACAGGCCAGCAGGGGCAGCAGCAGCGCGATGAGCAGGCCCGCTCGGGCCAGTGGATGTGACGACGGGCCACCAGCCTGTCTCCCCAGGTAGACGCCTCCGAACCACGCGAGGCCCACGACGCCGAGGAGAATCGGAAGGTAGAACACGTTCCACGATGCGTAGAACAACACCGAAGACGCCGCGAGGATCCCCAGCCGCCAGGATCTCGGGCTCAGCCAGTACAGATAGACGGTGAGCGGCAGAAATATGATGTAGTCGAGGGTATGAAACAGCACAGCGAGACCAGACCGTGAAACCGAGAAGGCAGAGCGTCCACCACGGGTCGAACAAGGGGCGCAGGCTAGACAACTCTTCCCATGGGGGAAAGATCTTCCCTGTCGATGCCCTCTGCGCCGCGCTGCTCATGGCGCTTTTCGGTGTGTCTGTGATGACGGGTTGTGATGACACGTCGACGCCCGCGAACGGCAATGACGCAGAAACTTCGGATGCTTCTGCACACCTGGATGCGGGCGCAACCGCAGATGCCCTGCCACCAGACCTGGCCTTCGATGCCGTGGCAGCACCGCCCATGGCTGATGGCGGAGATCTCCCGGACAGCACGTCGATCGACGAGGGCACCTCGGATGCAGCCCCTGTAGACAGCGCTCTTCCCTCCGAGCTCGACGCTCTTGTTCTCGACGAGGGCCTCGATGTCGATGTGCTCGACATGACCCCTGCCGACGAAGGCCTGCCAGATGCTGGCGCCCTCGACGCCGAACTCGTCGACGAAGGGCCCCCCATCGAGCTCGCGTGTGCTGATGGCGAAGACAACGACGATGACGGCGTCGCTGACTGCGCCGACATCGACTGCCGGTTCAACGCCTTCTGCTTCGACGCTCGGGAAACCTGCGACAACGCCGTGGACGACAATGCCGACGGATGGGTGGACTGCGACGACGTCACATGCCACGACACGCCGCAGTGCCCCGCCCCCAACGTCGAGCCTTTCACCACTGCGGAGATTCAGGCGCTCTTCGACGAGGCCTGCGCCCCCTGCCACTTCACCGAGCCGCCCTCTGCCCAACTGGGCTTCGCCGACTTCGCCGAGCAGACTGTGGGCGTGCCGTCGAGCCAGACGCCGCTGTTGCGCATCAAGGCCGGTGATCGCAGCGGGAGCTATCTCTTCGACAAGATCAGATACAGCCACCTCGACGCCCTCGGGGGTGGAGGCGAGGGCATGCCCCCCTTTGATCGCTTCAACGCAGAGCAGGTCGAGCGTATCGGTCGCTGGATCGACGCCCTGGGCACGGACTGAGGCTCAGCCGCGGGGGCCAGTGAGGGCTTCGAGATCGAGATCGGGCAGCGGCTCGTGATGGGGCTCGATGTCGGGGATCTCCTCGTCGGGGGCCGGCGCTGTGGGAGCGCCAGGGCGGAAGTCTCCGTAGAACCCCACGTCGAGGCCGTAGAACTGGCGCAGGATGTCCGGAGCGTCGAGGCCTCGGCGCAGCGCGTGACAGATGGCGCCGTACTGGCTCATGGCCCCACGATTCGTGCCCCGAGCGGGGGCCATGGGCGTGCCTTCGACCTCGTCCCCCTGCTTCCCCCCATTGTCGGTCACCAGGATCTCCGTCCAGTAGCGGCCCTTGAACTTCAAGCGACGGCCCCTCTTCTTGGAGGCGTAGTAGGCCTTGCGCATCTCGGGCCAGGAGTCGTAGTCGAAGCCGCTGTCCTCCGGCGGCTGGGGGGTGCAGTCCGTGTTCCGCTTTCGGGTACCCGAGACATAGTTGGCGTCGAGCACTGCACCGCCCCGCACCATGACCACCCCTTCGGTGTCGGCGACGGCTTGCACGCTCGTGGGTCGTTTGGCGGGCTTCCAGCACTGAAAGTGTGGGCCGATCTTCACGGCCCCCTTTCTCGCAGCGCCCTTCCGCCGAGCTTTGCGCTTGAGATGCGCCAGCAGATAGGTGCGGGCGGCGACGGCCTGAGCCCTCAACGCCGCCGGCGCGCGGTGGGCGCCGCCGAGCTCGCACTCCACCACCCCAGGCAGATACTCGTCCTCCACCGACATCACGCCCTTGGCGGTCTGAATGCACCCTGGCAGGGCGTAGGCGTTCTCCGCGGGGCCTCGTTTCCAGCGGGCCTCGCAGGCCGCCACGTCGGGGTCGTCGCTTCGAGGCACCACAGTGAGATCGGGCTCGGGCAGCGGCCCGGGTCGAGTGAGCCGCAACTCTGGCCCGGCGCCGCTGCGGTGGGGGGTGCCACTGCATCCCATGGCCACGATGACAGCGACGATGCAGAGATGCACTGGACGCCAGCAGGCGTTCCAGTGACCATGGCCCCCCATTGCTCTCCGCTTCATGCTCTGCGAGGACGCACTCATGCTCCGATCCCTCGGCGCCTGCGCGATGGCGCTGCTCGGTCTGCTGGCCACCCCTGTCACCGCGACGGGGGCGCCGAAGACGTACCAGATACAACCAGGGCAGAGTCGCGTCGACATTCAGGTATTCAAGGATGGCGTCGCAGATGGCTTCGCCCACAACCACGTCATCCGCGGCACCGACGTCACCGGCACCGTGACGTACGATCCCGACGACGTGGCTCAGTGCAGCTTCGACGCCACCCTGAAGACCACCACCCTGAAGGCGGATCTGGCCTCGGCCCGAAAGCGATACAAGCTCGAAGGCACCCTCGACAAAGACGATCGCGAAGAGGTCGAGGAGAACATGAAAGCTGAAGATCAGCTGCACGTGAGCAAGTACCCCACGGTGCGCATGAAGTCGGTGAAGGTGTCCAAGGCCGGTGAGCGCTACCTGATCATCGCGGACACCACCCTCAAAGGTGAGACGCGGCGCACGGTGCTCCGTGGTCAGGTCTCCGTCAACGGTGACACCCTCACGGGCACGGGCAAGATGAAGGTCAAGCAGTCCGCCTTCGGCATGGAGCCCTACAGCGCCTTCCTCGGCGCCGTGGAAAACAAAGACGAGCTGATCATTCACGTACGTTTTGTGGCTGAGGCCCTCCAGGCGGCCCCTGAGGCGCCTTCCACTCAAGCCACCCCCTCTCCGGAGCCCCAGCCATGACCTCATTGCCTCGCCTGCGCAGCCGACGCGCCCCCCTGCCCGACCGACCCCGCGTGGTCATCACCGGCGCCGGGAGCGGCCTGGGCCGTGCCCTCGCAGAAGCCTTCGCCACCCGCGGAGCCTGGATCGGCCTCACCGACATCAAGAACGACGGCCTCATGGAGGTGGCGGCCCTGGTGAAGCGCAAAGGCGGGCTGCCCTGGACCCGCATCTGCGATGTCGCTGACGCTGATCAGATGCTCGCCCTCGCCGATGACGCCTTCGAACGCATGTCCGGCGTGGACGTGCTCATCAACAACGCCGGCGTCGCCGTGGGCGGGCCCATTGGTCAGGCCACCCTGCAAGACTGGCGCTGGGTCATGGACATCAACCTCTGGGGGGTGATCCACGGCTGCCACGCCTTCGTGCCCCGCATGCTCGAGCAGCCCCACAGCTGGGTGCTCAACGTGTCTTCGGCGGCGGGCCTGCTGGCCCCTGCGAAGATGGCGCCCTACAACGTCACCAAAGCGGGCGTGGTCTCTCTCACGGAAACCCTCGCCGCGGAGGCCTGGCGAGATGGCCTCACCGCCACGGTGCTGTGTCCCACCTTCTTCGAGACCAACCTGCTCGACAGCGCCCGGGGCAACACCGAGAAGACCCGGAACACCATCGCCCGCATGATGAAGCACGCCAAGGTGCAGGCCCCCGACGTGGCCGAGGCGGCCATCGAGGCCATGTCTCGCGGACAGCTCTATGCCCTGCCCATGCAGGACGGCCGCCGGGCGTGGCGCCTCAAGCGCATGATCCCCGAGCGCTACCAGGAGGTGCTCGATCAGCTGATGGGGCGCCGCTGAAACCGGCACGGGTCGACGCGGGTTGAGCTTGCGCCACCTGGACACCCTCAGTACAACAGCCGCTCACTTCGACACACCACGAGAGGAGTTGCCCCATGGCCACCCGCTCCCCCGCGATCACCGGCAGCCTGAAGGTCGCCGCGCAGATCACTGCCCTGGTCGCCGTGGCCGCTACGGGCTGCAACAATTCCGACAAGGCTGGCGACAAGAAGGCCAACGACAAGCCTGCTGCCGAGCAGACCGCCAAGAGCGGCGAGAAGGCCCCAGCGAAGGCGGCCGCCACCGACAAGGCTGCAGAGAAGAAGGCAGGTGAGGCGACCAAGGCCGCTGACCCGACCAAGGCTGCCGATACGGCCAAGGCTGCCCCCGCAGAGACCCCCAAGGCGGATCCCGCCAAGAAAGAAGACAACAAGATGGCTGCCATCCCCACGGCCCCTGGTGATCTCTCGGCCCCCGCCGACGTCGCCGCTGCCCCCGCCGACGCCACGAAGACCGCCTCCGGCCTCGCCTACAAGATCCTGAAGCCCGGCGACGGCACCAGCCGCCCCAAAGCCGCCGACACCGTCACGGTGCACTACACCGGCTGGACCACCGACGGTAAAATGTTCGACAGCTCCATGAAGCGTGGCCAGCCCGCCACCTTCCCCCTGAACCGGGTCATCAAGGGCTGGACCGAGGGCGTGCCCCTCATGACCAAGGGCGCCAAGGCCCGCTTCTGGATCCCTGCGGGCCTCGCCTACGGTGAGAACCCCCGCCCCGGCGCCCCCAAGGGCATGCTGGTCTTCGACATCGAGCTGCTCGAGATCCAGGCCGCTCCGGAGCCCCCGAAGGTGCCCGCCGACGTCGCCGCAGCGCCTGCTGACGCCAAGAAGACCGAGTCCGGCCTCGCCTACAAGGTGCTCAAGGCCGGCACCGGCCCCAGCCCCAAGGCCACCGATCGCGTGAAGGTGCACTACTCGGGCTGGACCACCGACGGCAAGATGTTCGACAGCTCGGTCATGCGCGGCCAGCCCGCCGTGTTCCCCCTGAACCGGGTCATCAAGGGCTGGACCGAGGGTGTGCAGCTCATGAAGGTGGGCGAGAAGACCCGCTTCTGGATCCCCGCGAGCCTGGCCTACGGCGACAGCCCCCGTGGCGGCGCCCCTGCGGGCACCCTGTGCTTCGACGTGGAGCTCATCGAGATCCAGTGACGCGCTCCGGATCGGTGAGGGGGGTGACCTCCAGCTCGATCTCCTCACCTGCCCGAAGCAGCCTGATCGATACAGGCTCTCCTGTCACCGACAAGGCCACAGCAGTGGCCAGTTGATCCGCACTGGTGGCAGGCACACCTCCAAATGATCTCACGACGTCGCCGGGCAACACACCTGCCCTGGCCCCAGGGCTTCCAGGGATGACTGCCTCTACACCCACCCCCCTGAGGGGCGGGGGTGGGGCATCCATGGAGAGGCCCACCCAGCCACGGCTGAAACGGCTGTGACGAAAGAGCACGGGCACCAGTGACTTCACCGCCTCTACCGGCACTGCGTAGGCGATGCCCGGGCCCCGGCCATCGATGGCCGTGATCACCCCTACGACCTCGCCCCTGACGTTGAGCAAGGGTCCACCGGAGTTGCCTGGCTGAATCGCGGCGTCGGTCTGCAGGTATTGGAACAGCTCGTTGGGGCTGCCGGTCCGCATGACGTTGGCCGCGCTCATGCCATCTGGCGCCCGGCCCTTGCCCGACAAGATGCCCATGGAGGCGCTGTACTCCAGGCCATGCGGGTGGCCGATGGCCAGCACATAGTCTCCCACCCTGAGGGTGCTTGCCTGACCCAGGGGCAACACCGGCCAGGGCCCCTGCCCACCAAACACCCTGATGAGCGCCAGATCGGCAAGCGAGTCACGGCCGATGACCTCTGCAGTGAAGGTGTCACTGGACCACGCGGTGCGCACAGTCAGGTGCTCTGCCTCGCCGATGACGTGCTGATTGGTCACCGCGAGCCCCGAGGGGTGGATCATGAAGGCGGTGCCCTTGCCGCTCACCTCTCGCTCCTGCCCTTCGAGGGGCGGGTGCCCTGGGGGCAACATCTCGAGCACCCTGGCAGGGGGTAGCTCCAACACGAGCACCGCCTCGCTGGCCTCGGCGATGATCGGGGCCATGGAGGGTCTGAGAGGCGCCTCAGCCTGTGGAGGCTCGGTCCACAACTCACCCGTCTGCCCTCGAGCCTTCGAGCCGTGACAGATGAGCGTGAGTCCCAGAATCGTGCTCCCGAGGAGCGCATGTGTTCGATGCATGAAAAGAAGATGAGCCGTGATCTGTAAGGACACATTGAACAGTCTGACAGAACAGGAGACAAATCATGCACGCCCATCACGAGAGAGGCCACCTGATGCGCACTGATCCCGAAGCCGAGCAGCTGGCCCGTGAGCGCCGCGCCCACCAACTCCGGGAGACCGCACCGTACCTCGTCGCCGGGTGTGCGCTGCTCCTGAGCATCGTCAACGCTCTGCTCTACGACGTGCTGGTGATCGTGTTCTTCGGGGTACTGCCGCTCTTCGCAGCGTGGGTCATGAAGCACGCCACGGAGTTCGGGGCACGCTTCAACATACTCGACCGTATGGGCCACAGCGCGCTCCGTCGGCGCATTCAGCTGATCTGCCTCTGGGGCTTCATCATCCTGGCCGTCGTGGGGCATCTGGCGGGACTCGTGTGCTGGATGCTCGGCATCGACTTCGGGGCTGTGCTGACCTCCATCATCGACTTCATTCTGCCGTCGTCGTGACCTGCCCGTAGCCCACACATCGACGAGGGTTTGCCACAGCCCATTTCGGGCCTTACTCTGCCCTGCATGTATCGATGCCTGCTGGCCTTCGCCCTCGTGGCAGGGGCCCTCCCCCTCACCCGCGTAGCCATCGCCGCCCCCACCCTGGAGGTCAAGGCCCGGCCCTGGATCGACACCCTCGAGACTGAGGCCATCGGCGGTCGAGTACAGGTCACCGGGACCTTGAGGGACAACCTCAACCAGAGCGTACCCGGCGCAGAGGTGGAGATTTCGGTCGCCAACCACCCCGAAGTGCGGCCTCTCACCCTCAAGACCAACGCAGACGGAGTATTCAGCGGCACGGTGCGCGTGAAGGGTGAAGGTCGCTACACCATGCTGGCGCGGTTCTCCGGCAGCAGCCTGCTGGGGCCTGCGGAGCAGCAGGAGCGGGTCTATGTCGGCCGCATCACCGTGCAATTGCAGGTGGATCTACCCCCTCGGCCCTCCACCCGCCGGCCAGTCCTCGTGCCTGTCACCGCCACGTTGCCATCAGGCGCCCCCGCAGGGGGCATCCCCATCGAGTCTTCTGTCGACGGGGTGGGCTTGAAGGCGGCCTATACCGACCCTCGAGGTCGAGTGATCCTGGAGCTGCCTGCGCCGACGCCCCGAGCCCACCGACTCGATCTGCAAGTGCCCGAAGCCTCCGACCGACTGCCCACGTCGTGGTCGGGGCAGTACTACGGCGCCCGCCCTCTCGAGATCGCCCTGGTCTACACCGGGCCCACGGTGCTGGCCCCTGGCGTACCTCTCACCTTCAAGGGGCAGGTCAACGGCGCTGAGGGGGAGAGCCTCGACGTTTTGCTCATCGCCGGCGATCGCCCTGTGGCCCAAGGCAGCCTCGATGACGAGGGCCGCTTCTCCATGGCTGCAGATCCCGACGACACAGGCTCGGGCTCGATCACGTTCCGCGCTCTCACTGATGCCGGTGATCCCACATTCATCGATGGGGCGTCGGAGACGGTGACCGTCGAGGTGCCCCCACCACCACCGCCCTCTCCGCTGTGGACGTGGGTGCCGCTGTCGGTGGCCATACTCTCGATGCTCGTGGCGCTGTGGCGGTGGCGTCCACGGCCCTCTGCCCCTCGGGCTGTGGTCACGCCAGAGCCGACCCCAGCACCACTCCCCGCCTTTGAATGGCAGTCCACAGGTGCCAAGGGTCCTCCGGTGATCATGCTCACTGACGGCCTCACGGGGGCCGCCATTCCTGGGGTGGTGTACCTTCTGCCTCCTGAGGCGTCTCCTCCACCCTTCGATGGACAGCCTCCCGAGGGGGTCGCCGGCTCTACATTGCCAGCGGGTGAATCACTGACCTTGCCCGACGCCGCAGGGGCCCAGCTCTGGATCACCAGCCCCGGCTATGCCCCCGGCTGCCATCGCTGCCCCACAGGCTCAGGGCGTGCCGTCATTCGCTTGTTGCCCGTTCGGGCGCAGATCCAGAAGACCTTCATGGATCTGCTCGCCCGGGCAGGCCAGCCGGTACTGCGGTTCGGTCGAGAGACACCCGCGCAGGCCGGTCAGACGCTGATCCAACGTGGCTGGCCCCAAGGCTCGGTGAACGATCTCGTGCGCCAGGTCGATCGGGCCTGCTTCGGTGGTGAAGCCCCCGATCTGCACACCCTCGAGGCCATCGCCACCCTCGCCCGACGCCTGGAGCCAGCCTCGTGAGGCGCATGATCTGGATATGGGTGCTCCTGTTGCTCTGGACGCAGCCGAGCGCGGCCTCCTTCGAAGGGGAGAGCACCGATTGGGATGGCCTGTCGAGGATCACCCAGGGCCTGAGGCGAGCGGGCGTACCCCTCACCGTGCCCACCACCTTGGATTTCGGCGCTCTGCCTCCAGGGAGCGGGCTGGCCATCGTGGGCCCCGATGCCGCCGTCGATGCCGACAATTTGATGCGTTTCGTGCAGTCAGGTGGCCGGTTACTCCTCGCCGACGAGGGGGCAGCCATGGGCCCTTTCCTCGCCCGAGTGGGCCTCGCAGCCGTCGACGCACCGCCGCCGAACGATGACACTCTCGGGGGCCGGCAAGGCTTGCGGGTGCTCAACCTCGAAGGCCGCGGTGGCTTGTTGGAAGGCATCAGCGCCCTGGTCACCAACCACCCGGGCGCCCTCGAAGCCCGACGGGCCCTCGGACCGGCCATCACCTTCAACGACGGCACTCCCTTCGCCTTCCACCTTCAAATCGGTGCGGGCGAGGCGGTGGTCATGGCGGACCCCAGCGTGTTCATCAACAACATGCAAACCGCCGGTGACAACGCTCGCTTGGCGGCGAACATCGGCGCCTGGCTCAACGCCGGCGGCCGCCCGGTGACCCTCGTGGGTGGCGATGTACCCAGCCAGGGCAACTTCAGAGGCGACGAAGATCCGGGCTCCACCGCCGACGCCCTGTCGACGCTCAACATCTCACTCGCTCAGCTCGGCGCCTTTGAGCCCGACACCGTGGTGATCAGGCTCCTGGTGGCCATTCTCCTCGCCGCGGCGATCTTGTATGTCATCCTCGTGTTCCCCGGGGGGTCCACGCGGCGTCGCGCCATGGCAGAGGCCCGACAACAGCTGCACCCCGGCACCTCGATCAACGGCCTCGCCGGCCAGCCTGGGGGCCCAGCGGCCCCCGAGGGGCGCCCGACGGCCCAGGAGTCAGTCTCGCGATCATGAGCCACATCGATCCCAACCTCCTCGCCCAGGCCGCCGCCCTCCGAGATCAGATCAGAGGGCAAATCAGCAAAGTCTTCATCGGTGTGCCGGCCACAGTCGACCTGCTGCTCACGGCGGTGCTCGCCCCCGGCCACGTGCTGTTGGAAGGTGTGCCCGGGGTGGCCAAGACCACCCTGGCCAAGGCCTTCAGCGAGACCTTGGGCTGCGACTTCCGTCGCATCCAGTTCACGCCTGATCTGCTGCCGGCGGACATCACGGGCACCTATGTGATCAGCCCCCAAGATCGCTCTCTGGTGCTGCGCAAAGGGCCGATCTTTGCCCACGTGGTGCTCGGCGACGAGATCAACCGCGCCCCGGCGAAGACCCAGTCGGCCTTGCTCGAGGCCATGCAGGAGCAACAAGTCACCCTCGAGGGCGACACTCTGCCCCTGCCTGATCCGTTCCTGGTGCTGGCGACCCAGAACCCCCTGGAGCAAGAGGGGGTGTACCCCCTGCCCGAGGCCCAGGTGGACCGCTTCTTGATGAAGATCGAGATGGGCTACCCCTCGGCAGAGCACGAGCGCCGCATGTTGCTCACCTACAACCAGCCTCGGGGGGTGCCCACGGCCATCCTCGATCCCGTTCGGCTGCTGCAGCTGCGGGCCCTCGCGGATCAAGTGCACGTCTCGGAAGCCCTGATGGACTATGTGGTGGCCCTGGCCACAGCGACCCGGCGCCATGATCGGGTACGCCTCGGGGTGAGCCCTCGGGCCTCTCTCGCTCTCATGCGGGCCACCAAGGCTCAGGCCCTGCTTGAGGGTCGAGATTACGTGCGCCCGGACGACGTCCGCGCTCTGGCGCCCTTCGTCTGGGCCCACCGCGTGGTCTTGAGCCCCGAGGCAGAGCTCGACGACTACACCGGTCACGACATCGTGCAGGAGGCCCTCACCGCGGTGCGCTACCGCGGCCCCGCCGATCCACGCCCACCGCAGCTGGAGGCCTGATGCCACTGGAAGGGCGCCAGCCCCGGCTGACCACGGCCGGGCTCAGCCTCACGGCCACCTCGGTGTGCCTGCTCTTCATCTCCGGGGTCTCGGGGCACGTACTCCCTGGCGCTCTGGGGGCGATGATGCTGGGGCTGATCGCCTGGGCGGTCCTCTGGTCCACCAACGCGGCCCAACGCGCCCGCAGCCTGCGCATCACCCTCGACGCCGAGAGCCGGCGCCGGCCCATCCGTGGCCGGCCCTGGGATCTCACCCTCGACCTGGACGCCACAGCAGTGAGCCGACCTCTGGGCACCCTGGAGCTCGAGCTGATGGGCGCCGGCTTCACAGGTGATGCCCGCTGGCCCTGCCCTCTCGACGCTCAGGGCCGCGCCACAACCTCTGTCCCCCTCGTGTTTCCGCAAATCGGACACTGGCGACTGCACGGGGTACTGATCACCCTGGTCGACCCGCTCGGGTTGACGACGCTGTCGCAATATCGGCCCCATGAGGTGGCGGTGACTGTGCGCCCTGAGGCCGTGGCCTCCAAGCGCGTTGGCCAGATGTTGCGCCCCGTGGGGGCCCGACGCAGCCGCGAGGGCCGTCACCTGAACCGCATGCGCGGCCACGGCCTCGAGATCCGGGAGCTGACCCACTACACCCCGGGCGATCCGCTCAAGCACATCGCCTGGAAGGCCAGCGCCCGCCGCGACGACCTGCTCGTCCGAGTCTTCGAAGAAGAGACCCAACGCCATCTTCAGCTGTTGGTGGACATCGGCCCCTCCATGCGCGCCGGTGAGGTGGGCGCCTCACCTCTGGATCTGGCCCTCGACGCCTGCACCCACCTGCTGCTCACTTGTGATCGCGACCGCCTCGGCGTGACCACCTACGACACCCGCGTCTATGGTCACCTCCGGCCCGGACGAGGCGCGGTACATCGCCAACGTCTGCAACAGCACCTACTCGACCTCACAGGCGTCATCGACGAAGACCTCACCGAGATCACCGACGCCGAGCTGCTGGCCCGTGTCGGTGCCTTCATCGAGCGTCAGCAGGGCGCGTTCCTGCGGCAGCACGCCGAGGAGGCGAACCGCCCGCAGATCGCCCGCTCGATGGCGGATCCACTCCGGGAGATCTACGACGAGGCCGCTGTGTTCGCCGAGGTCACCCGCTACCTGGCCGAGGATCGCGATCGTGGACACGCGACGCTCTTCGCCAAGGCTCGCCCCGCGATGGATCTGCTCTCGGCGCGACTGCGTCTGTTCTGCGCGCTGCGGGGGATCCCCCTGCCCTATCGCATCACCGGTGGGGCCTCGGATCGCGGTGTGGGGTTGAAGGCCGCGATCTCTCAGAACCTGAAGCCCGGCGCTGCGGAGACGCTGATCATCTTCACTGATCTACGTGGCTTCGACCCGGACAACGGGGTGTTCAAGGCGCTGCGTCTGGCACGAAGTCACCGCAAGCATGTGATCGTGATTCACCCAGGCGGGCCAGCGCCCTCTGCAGAGGTGCGGGATGCGCTGAGCAAGGTGGGCGTGCCGCTGTTGATGTAGCTGTGGGATGGGCAGTGCGATGAAACCAGCTGATCTGGGCTTGAAGGCGATCTGGCTAACATACTGGGACATGGACCATCTGGACATCTCCAAACATCCCAATGAGCAGCGCCCGGACCCGCTGACCGAAGACCTCGCTCGAGCAAACTTCGGCCGTATTTTGTCGGTCGAACACGGATGGACCGAGTCCAGGGTCATGCTCGATATTGGCTGGATTTGGCACCTAGATGGAAAGCCTGCCTTCTTCTACGTAGAGGTCATCGAGGACGCGGTTTACGAGGCACCAGCATGGTCTTCATTCGAAATTGAGACATGGGCAGAGTTGGTCGAGGAAATCGCTCGAGGGCTTGAGGAAGTGAAGAACATCCTACAGCGCCCTCTGCCGGCATAGCGCCCTTCTTCTCACTCAAAAAAGCAGGAAGGCATTCGGCCTCTCGGGCGTAGAGCAATCTGTAACCCGAATACGGAGCGCCAGATGTCTTCCGAGCACCCGCACGACGCCTTGGTCAAGGCGCTCTTCCGAGACCCCCGCAACATCGCCGCGGAGTTGCAGCGTCTTCTGCCTCCGGAGGTCGTAGCTCGAATCGATCTGTCATCTGCCCGTCTTGCAGATGGTGTATCCATCGACCCCAAGTTGCGAGATCGCGCCACGGACCTGTGGTTTGAAGTGGCCTTTCCTGGTGGCAGGCAGGGCTACATCTTCATATTGTACGAGCATCAATCTTCGGTGCGGCAAGACATGGCGTGGCGACTCGTCGACTACGTGACCCGCTTCTGGCGTGACTGGATCGACGAACAGCTCGGGAGAGACGCTCCAGCATTCCCTCTACCTGCGGTGATCCCCGTCGTTCTCTACCATGGTGCACGCCGCTGGAGTGCTCCCCTGGCGTTCACCGAACTCCTCGATCTTGACGACGAGAGCCGAGCGCTCCTGGCACCTCATCTACTGCAGCTGCGTTATCAGCTTGAGAATTTGAGTGCACGCTCAGAACCCGAGTTGCTGGCTGAAGCAGCGGGACTACCCCACACACTCGGCATCGCATTCTTGCTCATGCGGGCGCTCATGCGCAGTGACGACTTGGTCTCGATCATCAATGGCATGCGAGCGGCCTTCGTGCATTTCCTGCGCGTGGCTCGGCCAGATGAGATCCAGGTCATCATCAGTTACATTGAAGACACCCTCGACACACGTGACGTCGAAGCAGCCTTCATCGAGGTCGCTGAGCAAGCCGAAGCAGAGGAGAAGGAGCTCATCATGGAGATCAGAAACATCTACGCTCGGGAGCGGTTCAGGAGCGCGCACGAGCAGGGTCTGGAGCAGGGCCTGGAGCAAGGTTTGGAGCAGGGCCGCCTCGACGAGGCGCGCAATATGCTCAAACGTCTGCTCACCCTCAAGTTCGGTTCGATGGAAGCAGCCTCGATCGAGAAGATAGACGGCGCTGACCTGACAGATGTGGAACGGTGGATGGAGCAATTCGTCATGGCAACCACCATCGACGACACCCTCGCGTGAAGCGCTGGACGCCGCGGCCCCTCAACCACCTCGCAGCTTGCGCAACAGCGTGTTTCGCCCAATCCCCAGACGTCTCGCCGCCTCGCTCCGGTTGCCTCCGCAGACCTCGAGTACATGGGCCACATAGGCCTGCTCCACATCCTTGAGCGACTTGATGCTTGTGGTGAAGTCTTCTGCCCCGGAGACCACCACCCGGGGCATCTCCACCGTCGATCTGGCCACATCTGCCACATCACCGGAGATGCTCAGGTGCGCCCCTTCGATGATCTGCCCGGGCGCCAGCACCACCGCTGACTCGATGCAGTGCTCCAATTCTCGGACGTTTCCAGGCCAGTGGTGGCCATGGAGACGGCCCCGAGCACCACGGGATAACACCAAATCCGGGCGGCCATGGCGTCGCGACAGCTCGAAGAGGAAGTGGTCGATCAAGCGATCGAGATCAGCCGAGCCTCTAGTGCGGAGGGGTGGCGCTTCGATGGGCACCACCTTCAGGCGATAGTAGAGGTCAGCCCGGAACTTCCCATCGGCCACCAGCTGACCCAGATCTCGGTGGGTGGCGCATACAAAGCGTACGTCGGCGTCGAGGGCCGCGTTCCCGCCCACCTGCAGGAAGGTCCGGTCCTGGATCAGCCTCAGGAGCTTGCCCTGGACTTCGAGGGGCAGCTCCCCCACCTCGTCGAGGAACAGGGTGCCGCCTTCCGCAGCCTGCACCTTCCCCGGACGTGCTCGATCCGCGCCGGTGAAGGCCCCTTTCTCGTGGCCGAAGAGCTCGTTCTCGATGAGGGTGGTGGGCAGCGCCGCACAGTCCACCTTCACAAAGGGCCCCTTCCGCCGTGGGGAGTTCACGTGGATCGCCCGGGCGAAGAGCTCCTTGCCCGTACCCGACTCCCCAAGCACCAGCACCGTGGCCTCGGTGCGGGCAGCGCGGCTCACCCGATCGTAGGCCGCCCGCATCGCCGGGGATTCGCCGATGATGTGGTTGAAGCGAAAGGCCAGCGGCCGATCGTGACTCGGGTGAAGCTGGCTGCGCAGGCTCGTGCTCTCCAACAGCGCCGCCACCTCGTCGGCGAGGGCCGTCAGGCGTCGCGTGTCGCGGCCCTCGAAAGCGCCCTGGCGCTGATTGAGCACCTGAATCACCCCCACGACCCCTGCAGAGCCTCTGATCGGCACCGCCAGCAGGTTCTCGGTGTGGTAGCCCGTCTGCGCGTCGATGTGGCCCGTGAAGTGCGGATCTGTGCCGCCAGCGGGCATGTTCACCGCCTGGCCCGATCGCGCCACCCAACCAGCGACCCCCTCACCGATGCGCACTCGGATCTCGGTCATCTCCGGCAGGTGAGCCACGCGACTCACCAGCTCGCCTCGAGCGTGATCGACCAGAAACAGCGTGGCCCGCTCGCAATCCAGCGCCCGGGTCACTTGATCCACCACCGCCTCGAGCACCCGCTCGAGATCAACCTCACCATCAGCGCTGAGCCCCGTGAGCGAAGGCATTGGGGTCTGCATCGGAAGATCGATCAAGACGTCTGCTCCCATGGCTCGTCGAACGAGAGCGAGAGCGTACTGCGCTGGTGAGTGAGGGGTCAAAGTGACACCTGCAGACCCTCACGGGCGGCGAAGGCTCGGGCGCCGCAGCCCACCAGGGCGTCGTCGGCGAGGTGCTCCAGCGTACGCACCCCCTCGTCGTCCCGGCTCGGATCGTGGTGAAACAGGGCCACTGCACCCGCGCCCGCTCGGGCGCCGAGCTCTACAGCCTCGCCCCAGGTGGAATGACCCCAACCCCGGCGCCCGGGGCCACCATCGTCGCCGGTGTACTCCTGCTGGGTGTACTGAGCGTCGTGCACGATGAGATCCGCACCGGCACAGAACGCCACCAGCTCGGGCTCGATGCGGCCGCCGTGCTCGACATCGGTGGCGTACACCAGCGCATGGCCATCGGCCTCTACACGGTAGGCCACCACACCATCCGGGTGATGCATGTCGATGGCCGACACCTTGAAGGGCCCCACGTCGAAGGTCCGGTCGAGGGGCACGTCATCATAGGCCTTCACTCCACGCAACAGCTCGGGGCCTACAGGCCACGCCGGGGGCTTCATCTGCCGGGCCACGGCCTCTCGCACACCACCTGTGGGGCGCCGCGCCCCCATGAGGGTGAGATCGCTGCCCGGGTGAAAGGCGGGCCCGAAGAAAGGCACCCCTTGGATGTGATCCCAGTGCACGTGGGAGAACAGCACCGTCGCCGCGAGGGGCTTGCGGCCGTGGGCGTCACCGAGGGCCTTGAGGCCGGTGCCGCCGTCGAGGATCAAGCGGTGTTCGCCGCTGATCACCTCGACGCACGAAGTATTGCCACCCACCTCACCAAACCCCTGCCCGCTCACCGCAATGCTGCCCCGAACACCCCAGAACTTCACCTGCATATCGTTCACCTCCGCGCCATGAGTTGCCTGTGTAGAGCCACTTCCCCTCGTCTGCCAACCGGGGACGGCGAGGCCCTTGAGCAACGGCCGGGCCAACATGCCACCCCGTCGATGAACACAAACAATTCAAGCAGTTACCACTCCCCCCCCAGGAATCGTCCCCGGTACGCTCTGGCGCACCTGATCAAATCTCGATCACCCAACTGATCCAGTTTCGATCAATGCACTGGGCGTCTTTGACACACGGCGACGCTGAGACTCTTCGCAGTGGCAACAGCAACCGAGGACGGGTCACCTGAATCCAATGCACACGGATGCCGATGAGAATTCAGTGGGTCGAGAGCACCACAACGACGCCGCAGGCGCCTGCAGGCTTGACGCCAGCCCTCACCCCTCTTAGTCTCCCGGCCCGAAACACCGATCCTGATGCAGTCGTCTCGCTGCACCCCGATCAAGGAGCGCCGAACAGATGAACACGCCTGCCCCCAAGGCCACCACTCAGGTCATGGATCGAGTCGGCGACTCGCTCTCCGAGCGCGCCTACCTCCCGGCCATCTTCGGCGGCCTCAAGGTCACCACCCGTCACTTCTTCCGAAACCTCTTCGGCAAGAAGGACACGGTGACCGTCAGCTACCCCGAAGAGAAGATTCAGTACAGCCGCCGCTGGCGTGGCAAGCACCGCCTGCTCAAGCGGGAAGACGGCGAGCCCCGCTGCGTGGCCTGCTACATGTGCTCCACCGCCTGCCCGGCGAACTGTATCCATATCGTCGCCGGTGAGCACGACGACAAGGGCCGCGAGAAGTTCCCCGTACGCTTCGAGATCGACGAGCTGCGCTGCATTTACTGCGGTATGTGCGAAGAGGCGTGCCCCTGTGACGCCATCCGCATGGACACGGGCGTACACGCTGATCCTGTCTATGATCGCGAGAAGGCCTGGGTCCGCAAGGAGACCCTCCTCGCCCGCGAGCCCCTGCCCAACGCCGATCGTGGCGCTCAGGCCGAGGGCCCCATCTGCGCGGTGTCCAGCCTGTAATGCTCGATTGAGCGCCTTCGCCGATGGCTGAGGGCCATCGATCACCGAGTCAACTGACTCAGCGAGCCCGCCGCTTCTGGCGGGTTTTCTTTTTGGTGGGTTTGCCCGCTCCAGGCTTCCGCTGGCCCGGGCGCTGGGGGCCCGCCTCGTCCATGGCCTTCTCTTTTTGAAGCTTCTGGTGCTTCTTCAAGGCCCGTGAGCGCACGAGGTGGCTCACATGATCCACCATCACCACCCCCTCGATGTGATCGATCTCGTGCAGCAACGCCCGAGCGCCGAGGTCCTGGGCCTCGATCTCGAAGAACTCGCCCTTGACGTCCTGCGCCTTGATCTTGATCGCCTTGGGACGAGTGACGTGGATGTAGACCCCGGGGAACGACAAGCAGCCCTCCTCCGCGGAGATGGTCTCCTCGCTCTTCCAGACCACCTCGGGGTTGATGATCACCACGTCGGGCTGCCCTCGACCCTCTTCGCCCTTGAAAGCGTACGGGTTGATCAGCAGCAGCCGAGCGTCGATGCCCACCTGGGTAGCGGCGAGGCCGAGGCCGTCTTCGGCGGCCATGGTCTCCGTCATGTCCTTCACAGTGGCCTCGAGGGCCTCGTCGAAGGCCTCCACGGACCTCGCTCGAGTGCGAAGGAACGGGTTCGGATAGGGCAGAACCTTGAGGACCGCCATTGCAACTCCCTGACATCTCTGACATAACACCGGTCGGCCGCGAGCCGACGGGCGCGTTTTCACGAGGCCCTCCGAGAGGGCCCGGCGCTTCATAGCAGATCACCGCGATCTCAGGGAAGATGCCCGCACGGCCACCATCGACTGCACAGGAGCCTTCACTTGAGCGCCAAGGGTCCCCGCCAATCCTCTCCGCTGTTCGTCGACCCGGAAGATCTCGAGGCTGATCTCTCCACGATTCAAGACCTGCTCGACACGTACAGCCGACAGTTCAGGGGCACTCTGCAACGCATTCACTTCAAGCGCGGATTTGGTGTGGTGAAGGGCCACAACGGCAAGACGTACGAGTTTTCGGTGCAGACCGTCTCAGTGGGCGGCGCACTGCAGCGCCTGCGGGACATCAAGCCGGGCATGGCGGTGACCTTCGATCTCGCCCACACCGAGCGCGGTCCCCGCATCAGCCGTTTGTGGGTGGGGGCGCTCAAATCGCCTGCAGAGGCGCTGAGCATGGAGTCCACGGCTTCGCTCGACGATGAGGTCGAGTCCGACTAGAGGCCCTCACGAAAGCGCGGCCTTCTCAGCCTTCCGCTTTCAGAGCCTCAACGGCGGCGATCACGTCTTCTGCGTGACCCTTGACCCTCACCTTGGGCCAGTGCTGGCGCACGATGCCTTCTCCGTCGATGAGCACGGTGCTGCGGATCGGGCCGATGGAGACCTTGCCGTACAGCTTTTTCTCTCCCCAGGCAGCGAAGAGTTTGTGCACTGTACCGTCGCGGTCGCTGAGCAGCGGGAAGTTCAGACTCTGCTTCTGTCGAAACCGCTCGTGGCTCCCCACAGTATCACGGCTGATGCCCAACACGACGGCGCCGCTCGCCTCGACACGATCCATGCGATCGCGGAAGTCGCAGGCCTCGGTGGTGCAACCGGGGGTGTTGTCCCGGGGGTAGAAATAGATCACCACCGTCTTCCCCTTGAAGGCGGACAGGCGCACGTCGCCGTGGGCGTCGGAGGGCAGTTCGAAATCAGGGGCCACCTGGCCGATCTCAAGGGTGGACACGTCGTCGCTCATCGCTTTCTCCTCCATTGTGTTCGTGGGCACAGCAGCGCCCAGAGTGGGTGGAGGACGCCACAGAACACCTCGCGGTCGCAAGCGTCGAGGTGATGCGGGAAAAGCCTTCTGTGACAGTGATGTTTCATTGACAAGGCGCTTTGTCCGATGACAGTGTTGCGCCCTTTTCGACTGCCCGGCACAGGTGTCTCGATGCATGCTTCGACCAATGAGCGTCCGCAGAGCTACCCCGTAGACCTGCACGCCCACAGCACCTGCTCCGACGGCGCCCTCTCGCCGCAAGCGCTGGTGCAGAAGGCGGCGGCGCGCGGGGTGCGCATCTTCGCCCTCACTGATCACGACACCACAGTGGGCATCCCCGCCGCCATGGAGGCCGCCGAGCCCCTCGGCGTCACCATCGTGCCCGGGGTGGAGATCAGCGCCCACCACGAGCGCGAGGTGCATGTGCTGGGCTATTTCATTGATCCCGAGTACCCCGAGTTGAAGGCCATCATGGCCACCCGGAAGCTCGATCGAGAAGAGCGAGTACGTACGATCTGTGCCCGCCTCAAGGGTCTGGGCATGCCCCTCGACGCCGAGGGCATCATCCGCCACGCTGGCGGCAACGTGGGCCGACCGCACGTGGCCCGGGCCATGGTCTTCGCGGGCTACGTGAAGACCTTCGACGAAGCCTTCAAGCGCTTCCTGGGCTCGAACAAGCCCGCCTATGTGGCTGCGAGCTACCTGCCGGTCTCCGAGGCCATCGCCATGATTCATCGGGCCGGCGGCCTCGCCGTGGTCGCCCATCCGTGCGCTGACAACCTCGCTCGGGCCATCCCCACATTTGCCGAATGGGGCCTCGATGGCGTCGAGGTCTATCACCCGGCTCACCACCCCGGGCAACGCCGCGCGCTGTTGAAGCTGTGTGAGGTGCACGATCTCGTGGTGACCGGTGGCACCGATTTCCACGGCCCTGATGGAGATCCCCCAGGGACTTTCGGCCTCGAGCCCCAGGTGTTCGAAGCCATGCTGGCCCGCCGTCAACAGAGACAGCTCGTAGATCCAGCAGCGACGAAGCCCCAGCCCTCTGCATCCTGAGGGCACGCTCGCCCGTTTTCAGCACCGCACACACTGAGGGCTCATGTCCGATCCATCCGCCCCACCAGAGGGGCTCGACACGCCTGCGGCTGTGACGGCCTTCCTCGAGAGCCTCGACGCCGACTTCTCCGATCCCGAGCTCAACCGTACCCCGGAGCGGGTCACCCAACTCTGGCGCGACAATCTGCTCTCAGGGCACCGCCTGGATCCGCGAGAGGCGCTGGGCAAACCTCTGGATGCTGAGGGCGAAGGCGTCATCACCCTCACAGGGATCCCCTTCCACGGCATGTGCCCTCATCATCTGCTGCCCTACTTCGGCGTGGCCCACGTGGCCTATGATCCGAGGAAGGCCATCGTGGGCATTGGCTCGCTGGAACACATGGTGAACGCCTGCTCCAGACGGATGATCCTGCAGGAGACGCTCACCAAGATGGTGGTGGACACCCTCATGACCCATCTGGACGCAGCGGGGGCGGCCTGTGCCATCGAGGCCACCCACCTCTGCATGATCCTCCAAGGGCGCGAGCCCCGCTCCGCTCGAGTCCACACCCGACAGGCTGCGGGCTCTCTACAAGGACGCCACGACATCCTCCCCCCGGTGACCGCATGAGCCTGCACGACCCCAAGATCGTCTTCATCACCGGCGCCAGTCGGGGCATCGGCGCCGCCTGCGCCCGCCACTTCGCCGCTCGAGGCGTCAGGGTGGGCCTGCTCGCACGGTCCTCCGAAGCCATCACCGCCCTCGCGGAAGAGCTCGGTGGTGCCGCGGCGACGTGTGACGTTGCGGATCCACAATCGGTGAGCGACGCCATCTCTGGCCTCGTCGACCAGCTGGGGCCTGCAGATGTGCTGGTGAACAACGCCGGTGTGGTGGCCAATCACCCTGTGGCGGAGCACCCCACTGAGGCCTGGCGCCAGGTCATGGCGGTGAACCTCGACGGCCCGTTCTACGCCTCGAGGGCGGTGTTGCCTGCCATGATCGCGCAGGGGGCCGGCCGCATCGTCAACGTCGCCAGCATCAGCGCCACCCTCGGCACCCCGGGACTCTCCGCATATTGCGCTTCGAAATGGGGCCTGGTGGGCTTCACCAAAGCCTTGAGCGAAGAGGTGAAGGGCAAGGGTGTCGTGGTCACCGCCTTAAACCCCGGGAGCGTAGACACCGACATGTTGAGGGCGAGTGGCCTGGATTTCCCGCCCCAGATGACGCCGGAAGAGGTGGCGGCATCGGTGTGGTTCCTGGCAACAGGGCCCGCGGCCATCGCTGGCGCGGCCCTCGATATGTTCGGCTGAACCCACCCCCTGCGTCTTGCACCTGTGGTGATCGGGGGTTAAGGTCGAAACCTTGTCGTCGACCAGGGCCACTCCTGCTCGACGATGATATGCAGAGGATCGCCCATGGCCTCCATGACCAATCGGCCCGCCGCTGTGTCCAACCCCGTCACAGGGGATCACGTGGCTCTCCCTGCCCAGCCCACGAACGGCATCGGGTTCCACCCCATCGGCACCAACAACAGCGGCGAGCTGCTCGACCGCCTCGACGCCCTGCTCCAGACCCTCGAAGAGGCTCGGGGCGCCACTCAGCTCATCATCATCAAGGGGCACCCGGACCCCGACAGCATCGCCAGCGCCGTGGCTCATCGTCACCTGAGCAATGCCTTCGACATCGAGTCGACCATTCTGTTCTTCGACGAGATCTCCCACCCCGAGAACCGGGCCCTCGCCAAGAGCATCGAAGCTGATCTGCAGCGGTACCACGAGGGTTTCGACTTCAGCGCCTTCGATTACCTGTCCTTCGTCGACACCCAGACCCCCGAGTTGCCGGTGCAGGTGCACAACCCACCTCCGGTGCTCAGCCTCGTGGATCACCACAAGGCCATGGGCGGCTTCGAGGCCCGCTTCATCGACATCCGGGAAGACGCCGGCAGCACCTCGAGCATCTACGCCGAGTACCTCTCGAACAGCTCTCTGGGCCTCAAGCCCGGCGACACCGAGAACGCGCTCCTCGCCACGGCCCTCATGCACGGCGTGCGCAGCGACACCGACAACCTGTTGCTGGGCTACCCCATCGACTTCCGCGCCGGGGCCTACCTGCGGCCCTTCCTCGACAACGATCTGCTGCGGGTGATCAGCAAGCAGTCCATGACCGCGCGCTCGATGGAGATCATCCAGCGGGGTCTGAACTCGAAGACCATCAAGGGCACCTTCCTGCTCGCCCGAGTGGGCTTCGTTCGCGACGAAGATCGCGACGGCATCGCCCAGGCCGCGGACTTCCTGCTGCGCCACGAGGGTGTGGAGACGGCCCTGGTCTACGGCATCGTCAACGGCGACTGCATCGACGGCTCGTTCCGTACCACCAGTCACACCATCGATCCGGACACCTGGATCAAGACCACCTTCGGCATGGACCCCTTCGGCCGGCCCTACGGCGGTGGCCGCCGCAACAAGGGAGGCTTCCGCATCCCGCTGGGCGTCTTCGCCAAGTGCCGTGATCGCGAGGCTCTGTGGGCCATCGGCAAGACCACCGTCGACGATCTCGTCTTCGAGAAGATCGGTGTGAACAAGCCCAAGGAAGACTGACCTCTCCCCCAGTTTTCTGCCCCACGGCCCACCCCCCTCGCCATCATCACGGCAAACAGCAAGAAAACCTGGACGGGTTCTGTTTCATCGAATAGCCAGAGTTCAGCGGCGTCCTTGCAACGCCGCAGGCCCGAACTTATGCTTCGGCGCCATCTCGACGAGGTCATTTGATGGGACCCCGGGCCCACAACCATTGATGAGGATCGCAGCATGAAGCGCAGTCTGTTCGCCCTCGCCCCCATGGCACTCCTGCTCACCACCGCCTGCGGTGGCCCCTCCTACGTGCGGGGCAGCGAGAACCCCGAGCTGGACGAGTACGCCATGTCCACGGGCCTCGACAAACGAGATCTCGAGTCGCTCTTCAAGCAGAACGTGAAGAGCCTCATGAAGAGCGGGGCCATGAACCGCTGGAAGGACGCCTCCCGCTCCGGCAAGGAGCCCACGGTGGCCATCTTCCCCATGAAGAACGAGACCTCGGAGCACATCGACAGCCAGCTCGACGCTCTGCTCAGCGATTTCGAGACCGAGCTCGTGAACAGCGGCTACGTCACGGTCATCAGCCACGAGCGCCAGCGCCAGCTGGTGAAGGAGCTGAAGATGCAGACCTCGGCGGCTTTTGATCCCGACAAGGCCGCGCAGCTCGGCAAGCAGCTCGGCGCCCAGTACTTCGTCACCGGCAAGGTGTACGACTCCGCCGAGAAGAGCGGCAGCGAGCGTCGCGTGCAGTACTTCCTGTTCATGCAGGCCGTCGACGTCGAGACCGGCGCCATCCGCTGGCAGAACAAGGCCACCCTCACCAAGGGCCTGGTCAAGTAATCATGTCGGCACGCGGTCTGCTCACGGTGGCGGTGCTGCTCATCGCCTGGCCCGCCCTCACCGGCTGCGGTGGCTACGCCAACACGAGCGAAGCCTTCCGGAGATCGATGGCGGGTGGGCAACCCGGGCAGGCCCTCGTGGCGGCGAACACCGCCCTCGGCGTCGATGACGCCAAGAGCCTGCCCAAGGGTCGGGGCCCCGATACGCCCCTGTTGTTGCTTGAGCGGGCGACGATTCTGCAGGCCATGGGCGAGTACGAGCTGTCCGCCCGCGACTTTCAGGCCGCCGACAAGAACCTCGAGGTCCTCGACTTCACCTCCGACACCGCCGGCAGCATCGGGAAGTACCTCTACTCCGATGATTCGACGGTCTACAAAGCGCCGCCTCACGAGAAGCTGCTGGTGAACACCTTGAACATGCTCAACTACCTCGTCCGAGGTGATTTGAGCGGTGCCAAGGTGGAGGCCCGCCGTCTCACGGTGAATCAGAAGTACTACAAAGACGCCGAGCCCGACGCTCGAGGCATGATGGCCTTCAGCTCCTATCTCGCAGGCTTCACCTTCGAGATGGCGGGAGATGCTCAAGAGGCTCAGCGCTACTACGGCGATGCTCAAGAGGCCGGTGGAGTGCCCACGCTCAAGCGCGCCGCTCGACGACTGCACACAGTGGCTGGGGTGGGTGATGTCCGACTCAAGGGCGTCTTGAATCAGACCATCAACATCCCCGAGGCCATGAAGAAGCCCAGTAAGAAGCCAGGTGACGTGCTCATCGTGGTGCAGACGGGCATGGCCCCCTTCAAGTCGCCCAAGCGGGTGCCCATCGGCGCCGCCATCGTCTCCGCATCGCAGCCCGGTCCTGGCGCTCGCCTCTCTCGCTCAGAGCAGCGGCGGGCGAACAACTTCGCCGCCAAGGGTATCCTGAAGTGGGTGAACTACCCGCAGCTCAAGCGATACCGCAGCAACCTCTCCTCGGTGAACCTGTCGGTGGACGGCAAAGACGTGCCCGGTGGCCGCGCCCTCGACGTGCAGAGCCGGGTGGTGAAGGAGTACCAGCGCATCGAGGGTACGTTGCTCGCCGCCGCCATCACTCGATTGCTCACCCGCGCCGTCGCCGGTGAGCTCACCCAGGCCGCCGCCTCGGGCAAGAAGAAGAACAGCCTCGCCGCCACCTTGCTCGGCCTCGCCGTCGAAGGTGCCCTCACCGCCGCCGATACGCCGGATACCCGCAGTTGGGTCACGCTGCCGGCGCAGCTCTACATCGCCCGCAAGCAGCTGCCTCCGGGCAAGCACACCATTCGGCTCAAAGTCCGCGGCCAGCTGCGGGAGGCCGCCGTCGATCTCCAGCCCGGCGGCTTCGCCGTGGTGAACTTCTCCGATTTGCGGTGAAGCCTCGCGATCCTCAGTCGTCTGAGGGCCAACTGAATTCATCAGGGAGCAGACCCATGAACACGCGCATTGTGGCCACCCTCGCCGGGGCTACCCTCTTGCTCACGACCTCTTCTGCCTGGGCTCTCGACGCCTGGCGAGATCGCCGCGGCCTTTACTACGGCGCCACGGTGGGCGCTGGCAGCGGTCAGCTCAAACTCAAAGAGGAGATCCCAGGCGCTGAAGATCTCGAGGGTGAGCTGGGCCTCAACGTGCGCTTGCGCGTGGGTGGTGGGGCCACCAAGAACCTGACCCTCGATGCCGAGCTCGGCCTGTGGTCGGGCCTCGATGACGATCCCCTCAAGCCCACCGCGGGCATCACCACCGGCTTCATCGGGGCCAACGTCTTCGTCGCCGACGGGTTCTACCTCCGAGGCTTCGGCGGGTTGACCTACATGTCCCTCGATGATGCTGACGCGGATGCAGAGACTGGGCTCGGCGTGGGCTTCGGGGCTGGCTACGAGTTCTTTGCCAACTCCGATCTCGCCGTCGGCGTCGGTGCTGACTATCAAATGCACTTCTACGATGACTACGAGTTCAACCTCTTCAACCTCGGGGTCTCCCTCAACTACTACTGAGCTTGATCGCTCAGCCCCCTCCCATCTTGCCCCCAGCGGCGCCCCTGAGTACCCTGCGCGCTCCAATCATCCCCTCCGAGGAGCCGCACCATGTCCGATCAGCTCAGCGCCGACATCAACGAGATCCGCTCCAAGATCACCGAGATGCGCGACAGGCTCCTCGAGCTCCGGAGGTATCTTTGACGGGGATCACAAGCGCGAGCGCCTCGCCGAGCTCGATCACCTCTCTGGCCAGGGCGACTTCTGGGACGATCAGGAGAAGGCTCAGGAGCTGCTGAAGGAGCGCAACCAGATCAAGAGCGAGCTCGACCTGCTCTCTTCTGTGGGGGGCCTGCTCGACAACGCCGAGGTCGTGTGTGAGCTCTGCGAGGAGATGGAGGACGACAGCGAGCTCCCCGAAGCCCACAAGGAGCTCGAGGCGGCAAAGAAGCAGCTGGACAAGATGGAGTTCCAGCGCATGCTCAGCAGCCCCCACGATCCGTCAAACGCTTTCGTGAACATCAACCCCGGCGCTGGTGGCACCGAGAGCCAGGACTGGGCCGAGATGCTCTACCGCATGATCACGCGGTACTGCGAGCGCAAGGGCTGGAAGGTTGAGGTCACCGATTATCAAGAGGGTGAAGAGGCCGGCCTGAAGAGCGCCACTTTTCGGGTGGAGGGCGACTTCGCCTTCGGCTACCTCAAGGCCGAGAACGGCGTGCACCGGCTGGTGCGCATCAGCCCTTACGACGCCAAGGGGCGCCGTCACACCAGCTTCGCCAGCGTCGAGGTGCTGCCCGAAGTTGATGAAGACATCGACATCGAGCTCAACGAGGGCGACGTGAGCATGGAGACCTTCCGCTCCAGCGGCGCCGGCGGTCAGCACGTGAACAAGACCAACTCCGCCGTGCGCCTGCGGCACAAGCCCACGGGGGTGGTGGTGGAGTGTCAGGCAGAGCGCAGCCAGCACAAGAACCGGGCCACGGCCATGAAGCTGTTGAAGGCCAAGCTCTACCAGATCGAGCTCGAGAAGCGGACCGAGGAGCGCGACCAGCTCTACGCCGGCAAGGCCAAGATCGACTTCGGCAGCCAGATCAGGAGCTACGTGCTCTACCCCTACCAGATGGTCAAAGATCTGCGCACGCAGCACCAGACCAGCAACACTCAAGGCGTGCTCGACGGCGATCTCGACGACTTCGTGCAGGCCTTCCTGCTCGCCTTCTCCGGGCAGCAGACCGCCGAGGCATAGCGCCCCTCATAGTGCCCCTCGCAGCGTCTCTCATTGGGCAATCGCCCCGCGGCCTTGACCCTCGGGAAGGGTGCGACTAACTTTCGGCGCCTTGTAGCCGGGCTCACCGGCCTGCCACCACGAGAGGCACCCCCAAATGAGCGACGATCAGAACCGCCTGGTGAAGGCTCGCCAGGAGAAGGTTGAGGCCCTCCGCGAGCGGGGCGACAACCCCTTCGCCAACGACTTCGCCGTGACGCACCTCGCCGGGGATCTCCACACCGCTCATGCGGATCACACCCTGGAAGATCTCGAGGCCACCGCCTACCCCGTCGCCATCGCTGGCCGGGTCATGGCCGTGCGCAAGTTCGGCAAGATGAACTTCATCGTCGTCCAGGATCGCTCCGACAAGATCCAGATCGCCGCCTACCGCCCCGATCTCGGAGAAGATGCCCAGGCCCACCTGAAGCTGCTCGACGTCGGTGACATCGTCGGCACCCAGGGCCAGATGATGCGCAGCAAGAAGGGCGAGCTCACGGTGAAGGCCGCCGAGCTGCGCATTCTGACCAAGTCCACCCGGCCTCTGCCGGAGAAGTGGGCTGGTTTGAGCGACGTCACCACCCGCTATCGGCAGCGCTACGTTGATCTCATCGTCAACGAGCGCACCCGGGAGATCTTCCGCGTCCGCAGCGAGATCAACCGACGCATCCGGCAGTTCTTCGACGATCGCGACTACATGGAGGTGGAGACCCCCATGTTGCAGTCCATCTATGGTGGCGCCGCGGCGAAGCCCTTCGAGACGCACCACAACGCCCTCGACATGGACCTCTTCATGCGGATCGCCCCGGAGCTCAACCTCAAGCGGTTGGTCGTGGGCGGGTTCCATCGGGTGTACGAGCTGAACAAGAACTTCCGGAACGAGGGCGTGTCCACCCGGCACAACCCCGAATTCACCGCGCTGGAATTCTACGAGGCCTTCGCCACGTATGAAGACTTGATGCAGTTGACCGAAGAACTCTTCCACAGCCTCTGCGTGGGCATCCACGGCACCGACGAGGTGACCTACGGCGAGCACACCGTGAGCTTCGCCCGGCCCTTCCGGCGGCTCTCGGTGATGGACGGCCTCGTGCAGTACGCCGAGATCCCCGAGGACAAGCTCTACGACCGCGACACCCTGCTCGCCGCCGCGGAGCGCCTCGGCGTGCGCAAGGCAGACAAAATGCCCCTGGGCAAGCTGCAGATGGAGGTCTTCGAGACCGCCGCCGAGCACTTGTTGATCCAGCCCACCTACGTCATCGACTACCCGCTCGAGGTGAGTCCTCTGAGCCGCCGCAAAGAGTCGGATCCCCGTCTGGTGGATCGCTTCGAGCTCTACGTCGCTGGCCAGGAGATCGCCAACGGCTTCAGCGAGCTCAACGATCCAGTGGATCAGCGTGGTCGCTTCGAGGATCAGGTGGGCCAGCGCGCCGCCGGCGACGACGAAGCCCACCCCATGGACGAGGACTTCATCCGGGCCCTGGAGTTCGGCCTGCCCCCCACCGCCGGCGAGGGCATCGGCATTGATCGTCTGGTGATGTTGCTCACCAACAGCACCTCGATCCGCGAGGTCATCTTCTTCCCCCTGCTGCGGCCGGAGGCCTGAACCCACCGTGTGGAGCGCCCCCTACGAGGGACTGGTGGGCTGGCGCTATCTGTTGCGGCGGCGCCTGAGCCCCCGCGTCCTCATCATCGGCCTCGTCATCCTCGGTGCAGGTCTGGGCATGACCAGCTCGGCCTTCGACGCCCTCTCCGGGGGTCAGGGGCTGACCCAGGGCATCTACCAGGACAACCCGCTGCTGTTGCAGGTGATGCTGTACGGCGGCCTCGGGCTGTTGATCTTCGGCGGCTGCGTGGTGCTCTTCGGCCTGCTCAGCGCCTGGCTCACCATCTTCAGCGCCTTCAGCGCCTTCATGATCACCATCGGCGTGGCCCTGGTGATCGTGGTGCTCGGGGTGATGAACGGGTTCCAGGCCGATCTGCGGAACAAGATCATCAACACCCATGCCCACGTGGTCATCGAGCCCCCCAAAGGGGTTGACGGATTCGGTGACTATCGCGAGATCGCCAGGCTCGCTCGAGAGACCGAGGGGGTCATCGGTGCCTCGCCCTACCTGAGCACCGAGGTGATGTTGAGCAGCCGCACCAACCTCTCTGCGGTGCTGCTCCAGGGCATCGACCCCGACACCGTCGGTGAGACGAGCCAGCTGCCTCAGAACATCGAGCGGGGCGATCTCGAGACCTTGAAGGATCCATCGCTGCTCAAGCCCATGGATCTCGAAGACGTGCCCCCAGCGGGCAATCTGTCCGAGGGCGAGGATCGCATCGCCGCGCACTTGGCAGCGGAGGCACAGCGCGACGCCGAAGCTGCTGCCGAAGGCGAAGAGGCTGAGGCTGCCGAGGCTGATTCCTTCGGGATGGCCCTGCCAGCGCCCAAGAAGCAGGATCCTTCACTGCTGCCCGTGGTGTTCATTGGCAAGGAGCTGCGTCGCAGCCTCAACCTGTGGCCCGGCGAGTCGGTGAACGTCATCAGCCCCTTCGGCGATCTGGGCCCCAACGGCCCGATCCCCCGCAGCCGGCCCTTCCGCCTCGGTGGCTGGTACAAGTTCGGCATGCTCGACTACGACACCAAGCTGGCCTACGCCAGCCTGCCTGCGGTGCAGGCCTTCATGGGCCTCGGCGACGTCGCCGGGGGCATCCAGGTGAAGGTGAGCGATCTCGAAGGGGCCCGCGCCGTGCGGGACAGCCTGCAGGCCGCCTTGGGCGACCGGGCCCGGGTGAGCGACTGGCAAGACCGCAACCGCAACCTCTTCTCGGCCCTGAAGCTCGAAAAAGTGGCGATGTTTCTGGTGCTCAGCATCAACATCCTGCTCGCCGCCTTCAGCATCATCGGCACGCTGGTGATCACCATCTTCGAGCGTAAGCGAGAGATCGCCATCCTCAACGCCTGTGGGGCTCCGAGCAGTGGCATTCGCCGCATCTTCATGGCTCAGGGCGCCTTCACCGGGGCCGTGGGCTGCCTGCTCGGAGGCACCGTGGGGGTGAGTTTGGGGTATGCCCTGGCAACAATGCGGTTGCCCATGGACACCAACGTCTATTACATCGACGCGATTCCGGTGGACCTGCGCCTGACCGACGTGGTGGCCATCATCGCCGTGGCCATGCTGGTGAGCGTGGTTTCGACCCTGTATCCCGCACACTACGCCTCCCGGCTCAAGCCGGTGGAGGGGCTGAGCAACGACTGACCGATGACTGCCACCTCTCCCCTGCTCCATACCGTGGGCCTCTCGAAGTCGTTCAAGCACGAGGGGCAAATGATCCACGTGCTCCGCGAGGTCGATCTCTCGATCTACCCTGGGGAGCAGATCGCCGTGGTGGGTCGCTCTGGTGCCGGCAAGAGCACCCTGTTGCACGTGCTGGGCACCCTCGATGCCCCCACCTCGGGCAAGATCATCGTCGACGACAAGGACGTCTCCAGCTTGAGCAGCAAAGCTCTGGCGGCCTTCCGGAACGAGACCATCGGCTTCATCTTTCAGTTCCATCATCTTCTTCCGGAATTCACCGCCGTGGAGAACGTCATGCTCCCGGGATTGATCCGGCGGTGGACGAAGAAGAAGGCCCGGGTGGAAGCTGAGCGATTCCTCGAGGAGGTGGGGTTGTCCCACCGGTTGACCCATCGACCCGGCGAGCTGTCTGGTGGCGAGCAGCAGCGCGTGGCCCTCGCCAGAGCCCTGGTGAGCCGCCCCAAGCTGCTCCTCGCCGACGAGCCCACGGGGAACCTCGACTCGAACACCAGCAACGAGATCCATGCCCTCTTCGACCGCCTCAACGCCGAGCACGGCACCGCCATGCTGGTGGTGACGCACTCCCAGGAGCTGGCCCGCCGCATGCCTCGACGGCTGCGCATGTCCGATGGCCGATTGCTCGACGAGACCGCGGATCCGACGGAAGAGCCGCCCACCCCTGAGGAGGCCGGGGCCTGATATGCACCTGACTCGACTTCTGAGGCCCCTGCTTCTCGCAGCGAGCCTCCTGGCCCTGAGCGGCCTGATGCCCCTCACCTCGCCTGCAGCGCTGGCCCAGAACCTCGGCGTGGACGTCGAAGGCCAGACCCTCGACGAGGTCCGGGTGAAGGGCAACCGCCGCAGCGAGGCTGACGCCATCCTGGAGCGCATCTCCACGCGCCCTGGTGAGCCGCTCAAGCGCAAGAGCGTGCAGGCCGACATCCGCACCATCTTCAAGCTAGGCTTCTACAGCGACATCCAGGTGGAGCTCGAAGAGCTGGACGGCAAGTCCGTGCTGACCTTCGTGGTGGAAGAGAAGCCCTCGGTGCGCAAGGTCATCTACGACGGCAACGAGGAGCTGGACGACGAGGAGCTCGGCGAGGTGGTCGACATTCGACCCTTCAGCATCCTCAACCAGGCGAAGGTGAATCAGAACGCCGAAAAGCTCAAAGACCTCTACACTGAGAAGGGGTACTTCCTCGCCGAGGTGGATTGGGAGATCCGACCCCTCGAGAACAACGAGGTCGACGTCATCTTCCACCTCATCGAGAAGAAAGAGGTGAAGGTGGCCCGCCTGGCCATCGTAGGCAACGACGCCCTCGCCGACAGCGACATCAAGCAGTTCCTCGAGACCCGGGAGGAGGGCGGCTTCGGCGGCATCTCCGGTGCAGGCAGCTTCAAGGCCGAGGCCTTCGAGCGCGATCTGCTCCGGGTGAGCCAGCTGTACTACGATCGCGGCTACATCACCGCCCGGGTGGGCGAGCCCAAGGTTGAGCTCACCCCCGATCGCGCCAAGCTCTTCATCACCATCCCCGTCGAAGAAGGCGACCGCTACAAGACCGGCGAGATCGACGTCATCGGTGACTTCCTCGAGAAGTTCCCCAAAGAAGAGGTGATGAAGCGGGTCAAGCTCAAGACCGGCGACTGGTTCAGCAGCACCCAGCTGCGCAACACCATCAACGGCGTGGGCGAGATTTACAAAGACGAGGGCTACGCCTACGTCAACATCGTGCCCAACACCCGGGTCGATCCCGAGACCCGGAAGGTGAACCTCACCATCAACATCGAGAAGGGTGAGAAGGTGCGCTTCGGCCGCATCACCGTCGTGGGCAACACCCGCACTCGGGACAAGGTGATCCGCCGCGAGATGCGCATCTACGAGGGTGAGTTCTACTCATCGACGGGCATCAAGCGCTCGAAGGCCCTCATCACTCGCCTGGGCTACTTCGAGACGGTGGAGATCACCACCCGCCCGAACCGCGACGGCAACACCATGGATGTGGTGGTCGACGTGAAGGAGAAGCCCACGGGCACCTTCCAGGTGGGCGCCGGCTTCAGCAGCATCGAGAGCTTCGTGGCCCAGGCTCAAATCGCCCAGGACAACCTGTTCGGTCGCGGTCAGAACCTGAGCTTCCAGGCCACCCTGTCGCGGCTGCGGAGCATCGTGAACCTGCGCTTCGCCGACAACTACTTCCTCGACACGCGCATCCGGTTCGCCACCAACCTCTACCGGTTCGAGACCAACTTCCAGAACTTCACCCGCCGCAGCCTCGGTGGGAACCTCACCCTGGGCTACCCGCTCAACGACGACTGGTCGGTGGCGGGGACCTACACTTTGGAGTACGTCGAGGTGGACGCCGGCGGCTTCGGCCGGCGGAACATCCCCGCCATCGCCAACCTGTTCGCCAACGGGCGCACCTCCAGCGTGCGGCTGAGCCTGTTCTACGACACGCGGAACAACCGCCTGTTCCCGAGCAGCGGCTGGTTCAACACCGCCAGCGTGGAGCACGCCACGGGGCTGCTCTTCAGCGAGAACTTGTTCACCCGCTACCGCCTGCGGGGTCGGTACTACTACGATCTCGGCTACAACATGGTGCTCAAGGCCAACACCGAGTGGGGCACCATCACCAGCCCGCAGTCTCGGGGCGTGCCCATCTTCGAGCGCTTCTTCCTCGGCGGCCCGCTGTCGATGCGCGGGTTCCAGATCAACAGCCTTGGCCCCACCATCCCCGTGCTCGACACCGTGCGTCCCGACTCGGGCACTGTGCAGCAGAACATCGGCGGCACCGAGCAGCTGCTCATCAACACTGAGCTCGAGTTCCCGATTTTGCAGAAAGTGCAGATCCGCGGCGTCGCTTTCATCGATGCCGGGAACGCTTTCAACATCGAAGACAGTTACGCAGATAAACTCGACCAGTTCCGATTCAACTGGGGGTTCGGCATCAGGTGGTTCTCTCCCATCGGACCGCTTCGGTTCGAGTGGGGCTTCCCCTTCAACCCTCGGGATGGCGAAGACGGCTCAGTGTTCAACTTCTCCATCGGCAACTTCTTCTAGCGAGCGCTCGAGCGCTCGCTCTCAGTCAGGAGTTCACTCATGACCACTTCCTTCCGTCTGGCCCTGCGCGCTGCCCTGTGGATGCCCTGTGCGCTGATCATCGCCCTGGCGACCACCTCCACCGCTTCTGCTGATGCCAAGCTGGCCTTCGTCGACATGCAGCGTGCCCTGCAAGAGGTCGAAGATGGTAAGAAGGCCAAGTCCAAGCTCGAGAAGATGAAGAAGGATCGTCAGACCAAGCTCGACTCCGAGCAGAAGAACCTCAAGAAGATGCAGGAGAACCTGCAGGCTCAGGCGCAGTTCATGAAAGATGACGTGCGCCGGGGCAAAGAGGAGGAGCTGCGCAAGAAGCTCGGCGAGGTGCAGCTGCTCTACGCAAAGCTCCAGAAGGAGCTGGCTCAGGAAGAGGCCAAGCTGACCCAGGACATCATCATCCGCATGGGGGCGATCCTCCGGAGCATCGGTGAGCGCGACAACCTCACCATGATCCTCGAGAAGACCGACTCCGCCGTGCTCTGGGCCCCTTCCAGCCTCGACCTGACCAACGAGCTCATCCGCCGCTACAACAATGGCGAGGGCAAGCCCGGCAAGAAGAAGGGCAAGAAGTGATTTGATCACCCTCGCCGCCCTCTCCGCAGCCCTGGGGCTCCCCTGCCCGGGCTCTCCCGATCTCGTCCTCAATGCCGTCGCACCGCTCGAATCAGCGGGCCCTCGTGATCTCGTAGGCCTCTTCGAGCCGCGCTGGCGCGGGTCCGCTCAGGCGACCCATGGGGCGGTTGCTCTCACGACACCGACCCTTCGGCACCACCTGCCCAGCTCCACCCTCGCCCTGGTGCACGAGGATGCCCGTGCCTTGTGGGGCAAGGCCCTCCGACTGATCTACCCAGGTCCCTCGCTTCAGCCACCCCCTGTGGGGATACACCCCTCAGCCGTCGTCGATCCCACAGCCCGTGTCAGCCCGGCAGCTTGCATCGGCCCTCTGGTGGTGATCGGCCCCTTCTGCGAGATCTACGATCATGTGGCGTTGTATCCGGGGGTGGTGCTCGGCCACGGCGTGAGCATCGGCCGTGGCACCCACGTACACCCCCGAGCGATGTTGCTTGACGACACTCAGGTGGGCGCTCGGGTGATCATCGGCCCTGGCGCAGTCCTCGGCGCTGTGGGCTTTGGCCTCGATGCCCAGGGGCTGCAGCCTCACGTGGGGCGCGTACGGGTGGAGAACGGAGCCACGCTGGGTGCCCAGACATGCGTCGATCGAGCCACAGTGGGCGAGACGATCATCGGCGCCGACGCCCACCTCGACAACTTGGTGCAGGTGGGCCACAACGCGACGATTGGCCCAGGTGCGGTGCTCTGCGGCCAGGTGGGGATCGCCGGAGGCGCCCACATCGAAGGCGGCGTGGTCCTCGGCGGCCAAGCTGGAGTCGCTGGTCACGTGACGGTGGCCTCGGGGGTACGGGTGGCGGCACAATCAGGGGTGACGCGGCCTCTGACACACCCCGGTGAGTTCAGCGGCCACCCTGCCGAGCCCAACCACAAGCGCTTGCGTCGCGAGGCCTGGTGGCGTCGCGAGGCGGATAGAGCACTTGAGGAACGAGCGCCCGAGAAGACGCCCTGATGATCGATGTACACCCCACAGCGCAGGTGGATTCGACGGCGCAGCTACACCCAGGGGCGGTGGTGGGCGCCCACAGCGTCGTGGGCCCCGACTGCGTGATTCATCGCTATGGCATTGTGGGCCCGCATACGACCCTGGGCGCTCGATGCGAGGTGCACCCCTTCGCTGTCATCGGGGGGCCTGCTCAGGACCGCCGTACAGCGCCAGAGGCCCCGTTCACCCTCGTATGTGGCCCGGAGAACATCTTTCGGGAGGGCGTGACCGTCTCCCGAGGCACAGCGCACGGCGGTGGTGAAACGCGCCTGGGCGCGGAGAACCTGCTCATGGCTCACAGCCATGTAGGCCACGACGCACAGCTCGGCGATCAGAACACCCTGGCGAACGGGG
This sequence comes from Bradymonadia bacterium, assembly GCA_046290225.1. Classification (GTDB taxonomy): domain Bacteria; phylum Myxococcota_A; class Bradymonadia; order UBA7976; family UBA1532; genus JBKAGE01. The sequence goes on from JBKAGE010000036.1 coordinate 123,496, forward strand.
TGAGCGTGGCAGGTCACGTCTGCATCGGTGATCGGGTCAACCTCGGCGGCCACGCAGGGGTGCACCAGTTCGTCCGGATCGGCGATCTGGCCTTCATCGCAGCAAACGCCATGGTGAGCGGTGATGTGCCCCCCTTCACGCTGGTCTCGGGGGATCGCGCCCGCATCGTGGGCTTGAACGTGACGGGCCTGAAACGCGCAGGGCTGTCACAGCCGGTTCGCTCAGCCCTCAGCGGTGCGCTGAAGCGCTTCTACGCCCCTGGCCCTCAGCGGGAGGTGGCGTCACTACACCTCTCGGACCCAACGCCAGAGGTGGCCCATATGGCGCACTTCGTCGTGCACAGCGAGCGCCGAGGCATTCGCCGCGGTCGCTGACTGGCGCCTCGTCGCCAAACTCGTCATAGAGTGATTGACACCCAGCGACCCCCTGAGGCCAAATGGCGGCCGCTGAATCGAGCTCTGAATGAGCGTTCAATCACTGGGCCCTCATATGTAAAGAGCCCCAGAAATGAAAAGGAAGGTGCCATGACCCCCAAGGAGATTTTCGAGGACAAGATCGGCGGCAAGCTCAACGATCCTGCTCAGGCTGCTGCTGCGAAGGAGATCGACGCGGTCTTCCAGTTCAACCTCTCCGGTGACAACGGGGGTGAGTGGGTGGTGGACCTCAAGGAGGGCAAGGTCTTCGCTGGTGGCGCTGACGCTGCTGACTGCACCATCTCCCTCAAGGGCGACGACTTCGTGAAGCTGGTGGAGAACCCCTCCTCGGCCACGATGATGTTCATGCAGGGCAAGCTCAAGGTGGCCGGCAACATGGGCCTCGCCATGAAGCTCCCCAAGATCCTGGGCTAACAGGCTCCGGCGCTGCGGCGGCGTCAGCCGCCGTGACGCCGGCGATCTCCCGCCCAGATGCGACCTTTCCGTCCTCGAGGTAGCGCAGCTACCTCTGCGGGTGAAAGCCCGCATCTGGACGAGACCTCACCGACCTCACGACGACTGCCACCACCTCCGCGCCTCCGCGGGGCGCGTGCATAGGTGGGTTATGGCTTTGTGGGGCTCTTTGGGGCTTCTGACTGCCGTCCTCTCTGCCAGCTCGTGCGGTACGCTCTTCCAGCTTTGCAGGACGGTTGTCGTGAGTTTTTTGGCCTTTGAGTGGTGTGCAAAGTCTTCTGAGAGACACACTCACAGCCTCTTCCGAGAGTCTTCAAGACCAAACCACGCAGGTCGCAGCCCCGCGGAGCGCCGTAGGTGGCGACAGCCGTCGTGAGCGTGGTGAGTTTGCGTGCAGATGCGTTGGAGAAAGCGCAGGCGTAGCAGCGCTACGCCGAGCATTTTTCCAACGCATCTGTGCGTGAAATCGCCGCACTCATGGCGGCTGGCGCCGCCGGAGGCGCGGAGCCCGCTCACGGCGGCTGGCGCCGCCGGAGGCGCGGAGCCCGCTCATGGCGGCTGGCGCCGCCGGAGGCGCGGAGCTTAAAAGAACACGCCGCCGTAGAACATGAGCTGGTGGTGGCGGATGTCATCACCACCAAAGTCGCTCTTGGTTTCATTGGTGAGCTGATACTCGTAACGAATCTCAGCGCCCACCTTAACCACCTGCAGATCAAAGCTGCCCTCCAGGGCGACCGGCAGATACCAGACCATATCTTCCGTCGTACCATCCGGAGCCTCGGTGCTCAGGGCCCAACGGGGCTCCAGACCAGCGCCCAGGCTGAGGTTCACCAGCGGCAGCGGCAGGAGGCCCACCTTCGCCAGCACGGGGATGCCCAGCCGTGTCTCGTCAGAGTTGAAGGAACGGTACATCAGATCAGCCTCGACGGTGATCACTGGCAGCTCCAGCACCAACGCGCCGCCGATGGCAAATGGGCTGTAGTCATCGGGCTCGGGGGTACCATCAGGCAAATCGAAGCTCGAAGTCCCTACCCCAAGCTTGACCCCTTTCTTGATCCCCAGGGCGTTCGCCGAGGTGGCGACGCCCAGCACCAGAGCGGCCATCACAGTCAGGCTCAACAGTTTACGCATCGTCGACTCCTTCATTCGGCCGCCGAGAGAGCGGCCCTTGGTGGACACAGATCGGCTCTTACCCCCTGCCCCGCGCCAGCGCAACCTTGCCACCGGCGTCGCCCGACAGAAACAGCCCTCGCATCTCGGCGTCGTGGGCGCTAACCTGCGCCGCCCGCGAGGACCGTGCCTGTGACATCGACCCGATGTCCCGAAGCGCTCACGCGCTCGCGGAAGAGGGTTTCAGACACGGGGCCCCGAATCACCGAACGCCCAAGAGGAGGCGGATGTTCACTGAAGATTTCGTCATCGACAACGCCAAGATCACCCTGGAGGCCGGCCATTGGGCTCCACAGGCCCTTGGCGCCGTCGTCGCCCGCCATCAGAAGACCGTGATCCTCGCCGCGGTGGTGGCCAAACCCAGCACCGCGCAGACCGACTTCCTGCAGCTCACCGTCGACTACCGGGAGCGGACCTCTGCCGTGGGCCGGATCCCGGGCGGCTTTGGTCGCCGCGAGGGCCGGGCCTCCGAGCGCGAGGTGCTCACCAGCAGGCTCATCGATCGCACGATCCGCGGGCGTTGCCCTGAGGGCCTGCAGGCGGAGATTCATCTCAGCGTCACCGTCTTCAGCGCTGATCGAGGCACCGATCTCGAGGGCCTCGCCATCACCGCCGCCGGCGCCGCCATGACCCTCTCCGGGTTGCCCATGCACGGCCCGGTTGTGGGTCTGAGCATGAGCGCCGGCAAAGGCAAGCTGCACACCTTCGTCGCGGCGCCCAAAGCCGAGCGCCATGATCACGGCCTCGTAGCCGCCTTCAGCCGTGACGGCCTGCTCATGCTCGAGGGGGGCGGCACGCCCATCTCCGACCTCGAGCTGATGTTGTTGTTGAACCGTGGTGCCGCAGCAGTGGAGCCCGCCTTCGACGCCATCGAACGCCTCGCCGCCAAGGCCGGCCGCTCTGGCCACTGGACCGTGACGCCTGTGGCCACCGAGGCCCAGCTCGAGGCATGGGCCGAGCGTCATGGCGGAGACATCCGCGCCGCTCTGAGCCACGCCGACACCCCGACACGCAAACAGGCCTTGTCCAGCCTCAAGGCCGACGCCCTCGCTGTGGAGGGTGGCCCCAGCGCGATGCAGTGGTCTGCTCTGGTGAAGCACATGATCACCAAGGGCACTCGCAGCGGCCAGCGCATCGGCGGCCGTGGGGCCCACGAGGTTCGGGCCCTGGGCGCTTCAGTGGGCCAGTTGCCCGCCTGTCACGGCGACGCGCTGTTCACGCGGGGCGAGACCCAGGTCCTCGCCTCTGCCACCCTCGGCGGCGCTCGTGAAGGGCTGGCCCGAGACGGCGTGCAGCATGGTGGGCACACCCCATTCTTCCTGCACTACAACTTCCCCGACTACGCAGTGGGTGAGGTCCGCCTGGGCCGCGGCGCTCCCAACCGTCGCGAGACCGGGCATGGTGCCCTCGCCGCCCGCGCCCTGCGCTCACAGCTGCCTGGCGACGCCTTCCCCATGGCGGTCCGTGTGGTGGCTGACGTGCTCAGCGCCAACGGCTCGTCTTCGATGGCCACCGTCTGCGCCGGCAGCCTCGCCCTCATGGACGCCGGGGTGCCCCTCACGGCTCCCGTGGCTGGTGTGACGGTGGGCTTCTTCGGTGATATCGAGGACTACACGCTCGTCACCGACTTGCTCGGCGAAGAAGACAGCGCCGGTCAGATGGATCTGAAGGTCGCAGGGACAACCGACGGGGTCACCGCGCTCCAACTCGACCACGAGCTCAACGGCTTGCCGGTCGAGATCTTCATGGAGGCGCTGGCAGCCGCTCAGACCGGGCGAGTGCAGATCCTCGAGGCCATGGGCGCCGCTCTGGCGGCCTCGCGAACCACCACCAAGAGCCACGGGCCAGCCTTCGCCCACATCGCGCTGTCTGCAGAGCAAGCAGCCCAGCTCAACGCTCAGGGCCAGCGTCAGCTCGAGACGATTCGCAGCCAGACCAAGTGTCAGATTCAGTTGCTGACCGAGCCCACAGCTGCATGGATCGTGGCAAAGGACCACGACGGGCTGAACAAGGCCATCGAAGGCCTGACGCCGCGCCCTGCTTTGGAGCAGGGCAAGGTGTACGAGGCCCGCGTGAAGTCGATGCGCCCCTTCGGCGCCATCGTCGAGGTGGATGGTCATGAGGGCCTAGTACACATCTCGGAGCTGGCCGAGCCACGCCCTGCAGAGGCTACTGATGTGGTGAATGTGGGGGACGCGTGCCCAATCATGGTGATCGGCCATGATGATCGAGGGCGCCCTCGCCTGAGCCGAAAGGCGGCGCTCGCGGCCAGCGTGCCTCAGGACGATTGAGGCACACCACCGACTTGGAAGCGTATCTGGCCGCCTACGAGCTCTCCACCTCGCCCTCAGAGTTCATATAATACGCGTTGCCGAAGTGCAGCACGTAGTTCCCCGACTCGATCCAATCCCGGGCCATGTCCGGGTCTCCCCCACCCTCCATCAGATCCGCGTGAATGTGCGAGGGGAACGGCACCAGCGCGTGGTGCCACATTTGCGGATGGATGAAGGCCTTCATCGGGCAGTTGCCGATGTGTCGGAAGCCCACCTCTCGCTCAGCGACATCGAGGACGTCGTCCCAGCTGGAGTTGGCCAGATCGATGTCCGCAGCGCGGAAGACCATCTCAAGGGCGGGGTTGAAGCCCACGAAGTTGAGCGGCTTGTCGTTCTGCGCCGCAAAGCGCGGGCTGCCCACGAAGATCAAGCAGGGCTTACCGTGCTCATTGGCCCCAGCGAGCCACCCGTAATCGGGATTGCTCTCCACCATGTGCAGGCGATCAGGGTCGAGGTAGGCGCGGACGGTCTCGAGCTCAAGCTTAGTGACTGAGGCGATGTGCTCAGGGTCGTAAGCTTTGAGGTCGAGGCCTTCGAGGAATGCTTTATCGAGAAACCATGTCATGGGCAGATGATGCGCTGACTGAGGGTGAGCGATCTACCCATTTTTCGGATGCCTGGGCTGTCGAGGCTTCATCGTGAGCCGGGTGCGCCCTCCACATCACCGCGTATTTCGGGAAGTGTGAGCGTGCCCCCTACATAAGATGCTTGCCCCCTACCGGGTTCGAAGCGACGCTTTCTCCCGCACCACCGGGAGCTCGCATGCGCCACCTACCTCTGTTCGTTTTGACCTTCGCCACCCTGCTCGGCCTCTGTGCGACGAGCTCTGCCGATCACCCCGCGAACTTCGGGAAAGCCAAGAAGGCCATGAAGCGCATCTATCAGGGGCACCAGACCTCGTTCTATTGCGGGTGCCGCTACGACTATCAGGGCAAGAAGGGCGTGCCCTACTTCAACTCCTGCGACTACCAACCGCGCAAGCCCAACACCAAGAGCGGCAAGCGCAACAGCCGCATCGACCGCATCGAGTGGGAGCACGTGGTCCCAGCGTGGGAGTTCGGCCATCAGATGCAGTGCTGGCGAGAGGGTAAGCGTAGGAAGTGCGGCAAAGATCCGAAGTTCCGCCGCATGGAGTCGGACATGCACAACCTCACGCCGGCCTTGGGCGAGGTGAATGGAGATCGTGGCAACTTCCAGTTCACGATGCTCTCGGGCGTGGGCAAGAAGCACGGTCAGTGTGACGTGAAGGTGGACTTCAAGGCGAAACGATTCCAGCCGCCGCCGAACCGCCGTGGCGACATCGCCCGGACCTACTTCTACTTCCGTGACCGCTACGGTTTGAGCATCTCGCGGCAACAGCGCCAGCTCTATGAAGCCTGGAGCCGACAAGATCCCGTGGATCAATGGGAGCGGGAGCGAAATCAGCGCATCCAACGCGCTCAAGGGAACGGGAACGCTTATGTCTCGGGCCGCGGCCGAGTAGAGCGGGCGCCTGGGTTCGAGGGTGGCATCGCCGGCAACGCACCCCGCTGTGATCGCAAGAAGACGAGGTGCAGCCAGATGAAAGACTGCGCTGAGGCGAGGCACTACCTGACGCAGTGCGGACGCAAGAGCTTCGACCGGAACAAGGACGGGGTGCCCTGTGAGTCGCTCTGTCGGTGATGTGTCAGGTGGAGGCGGACGTGTGTGCGGAGTGTGCGCCCAGAAGAACCTTTCTGGGATCGCCCTTTGACGCATAGCTCAGGTAGAGCACATACGGAAACGCGAACATCCCGCCCATGACGACGTTGAGGACAGCATACGTCTTCCCCCTGACGCTGAACTCTTCACGCCAGCTCATCCAAGCTGAAGTCATCAGCAAATAGACGATGAAATCGAAATCGAACTGTGATCTCCAATTCATGGCTTGGAGGTCTGCGAGCGCAACAGCCGGCCAGTTGAATCCCTGAGAATTGATGGCTGCAACAGTAAACACGTAGATGAGTACAGTTGCGGCCAATAAAAACATCCTGAAAAACATCAATGGTGCCCTCTCTTCCTTTGAGGTCGAGGTCCATTCGTGACAAGACACCTCGCGACATTGATGAGCGCAGTCTTGTGGCTGGAGCTCTCACTGTTCTGGCGGTATCTGGGTAGAACAATGATCTCTGATCTGAGCCTGCTCAATTACCTCGGGGAGTCATCAGAGCAACAGCGTAGGCGAGACTGTCTTCAGGGGATGGTGGAGGGGGCTCAGGTGCGGGTGGCTTGCGCAGTCATCCAGAGCACAGGGCATCGCTGAAATCATCGAGCGAGTCGAGGGAGGCGCATGATCATGCTGGGGGAGGAACTTCGGTGCACGGAACGAAAAAAGCCCCCGGATTCCGGAGGCTTTTCGTAGTGGGCGATACTGGATTTGAACCAGTGACTTCTTCCGTGTGAAGGAAGCACTCTACCACTGAGTTAATCGCCCGCATCAGGTGCGGCATTTCGTGTTCCTTGCGGAACGGAGGAGGTTTCTACCCGCACTCTGAACGGAGCGCAAGAAGTTTCTTTCAGCTTTTTTCTCAGCCCTCGAGCCCGCGCCCATCCTGAGGGGCCAGGCCGACATTTTCGAGAGTCGAACTGGGCAAGTGTGCTAGCTTCCCGCCGCCATGCATCACATCAAAGCACTTCGTCCACACCAGTGGATCAAAAACTTCTTTGTCTTCGCGGCGTTGATCTTCTCCCGCAACCTGACCAACCTCGATCTGGGGTTGCGCAGCATGCTGATCTTTGCCGCCTTCAGCGCCGTCGCCAGCTCGATTTATCTGGTGAATGACGTCGCCGACATCGAGCGTGACCGCCAGCATCCCAAGAAAAAGTTCCGGCCCATCGCCAGCGGTAAGGTCAACCCCAAGACCGCCCTGATGATGGGGGCGTTGCTGTTCCCTCTCGGGCTCGGCACCGCGTATTGGCTCAGCGTGCCCACCGGGGTCGTGCTCACCACCTACTTCATCATGAACCTCGGCTACTCCACCAAGCTCAAGCACGTGGTGTTGCTCGACGTGTTCATCATCGCCCTGGGCTTCTTGCTGCGGGTGCTCGCCGGGGCCTTCGCCATCGGGGTGGGTGTGAGCCCGTGGTTGCTCATCTGCACGCTCTTTGGCGCCTTGTTCCTCGCCTTCTGCAAGCGGCGGAACGAGCTCACCAGCCTCGGTGAGAACGCTGGCAGTCACCGGGCCATCTTGTCGGAGTACTCCGTGGGGTACATCGACAACGCCATCTCTGCCCTTACCGCCATGACCGTGATGAGCTACGCGCTCTACACCATCGACCCGGCGGTGTGCGCCAAGCTCGGCACCGATGCTCTCGTGCTCACCGTGCCCCTCGTGCTCTTCGGCGCCTTCCGGTACCTGCACCTCGTGCATCAGAAGGACAAGGGCGGCTCGCCCACCATGGTCATGCTCACCGACATCAGCATCCAGGGTGTAGCGTTCTTGCTGCTCGCCTCAGCCATCTCGTTCATCTACTTCAACGTGCAGTTGGGCTTGGGCGGGACCATGGTCAGGCAGGCTGGTGCGGTTCTGATCCCGTAGTGCTGACCCGGTAGAGTCCTTTTCTCAGTCGAGGCGGTTCCAGCGTACCTCGTAGACCGTCAGACGATCTTCCTCCACGCAGTTGTCTCCGCTGTAGTCCAACCGCTCGTTCTCCGTGCCTTCGAACTCGAAAGCATCACCGGCGTCGAACAAGTAGTTCCCTGTCATGTCGCTGATCGTCGAGCCGAAGCACAGCAGCGGGGGTGAGGCGATGGGCGTCGTGTACTCCAGTTCCAGGCGGAACTCGATCTCCAAATCGTCGATGGCCTCGGCGTCGAAGAACATCGCCCGCGCCTCCGACAGACGCTGACCCTGAACATCGCGTACCACAATGCGGTACACCGGCGGGTTGGGATCAGGCGAGATCGAGATGCTGGTGTTCTCGACCTGGCCCACCTCGAGATCCGGCACGTTGGTGAGGACCACCGTACGGGTCACTGCGTACTGCCCGGAGAAGTCAGGGCCGTCGATGGGCGGATCGATGATGATCCCAGAATCGTCATCGAGATCCATGTCCGGCGCTTCCATGTCGGGGAGATCCACATCGGCCATCTCCATATCGGGGAGATCGGCATCACCTGGATCCATATCGCCGGCATCCATCATGCCCATATCGCTGGGATCCATGTCCGGGCCCATGTCGCTGAGATCCATATCGCTGAGATCCATGTCGCTGAGATCCATGTCTCCGGCGTCCATCATGCCCATGTCTCCGGGCTCGGCGTCGGGCATCCCAGCGTCAGAGAGGTCGGCATCCATCTCGGCGTCTGGTGTGGACATCCCAGCGTCAGCGCCCACGTCGGGCATGCTCGCTTGCATCCCACCGTCCTCGCCATACAGGCAGTAACCGCCTGCCGCGGTATCGCACACCACCCCCTCGGGGCAATCCGCGTTGGTCCCGCATCGGGGTCGACATTTGTCCAGATAACAGCCCAGGCCTCTAGCGCAGTCGTCGTCTGTCCGACAATTGACTCCAGGGCAGCCCTGCAGCGGCAAGGCCGCACAGAGCGCCAAAGCGAGCATGAGCACCCGAATCGGGCCCTTGCGCGGGGGCCGGTTTTCACCTTGCCGACCACAGACGGTCACGTTATCGTCGAAAAACAGGTCGCTTAGGAGTCGAAAGACGAACCCCCAGCGAACAAACCCTCCAGGCCGGCGCTGCCAGCCTCCGAGCCCCACCCGAGGGCAACCCCCTCGTCGTTCCTGTCTCACATCCAACTGCCCATCGGCCCGTCCGTTGACAATCTCTCTGTGTGACATCAGCACCCGGTCTACCTCCGCGTCGTTGTCTGCCGTGATCTCACTGCTTGGGGCACTCGGCCCCATGAGTGCCCATGGACAGACCTCCGATGCAGGTACAGCAAAACCCGAGCCAGCCCCGATGAAGCCAACAGCGACGCCTACGAACGGCACCGCTGTGCGGCTCGCCGGTACGTTGTCCCTCGGCGTGGGTCCTGCGTTCAGTCAGAGTGATGACGGTGGCGTCAAGGACTGGGTGACTGGCGTCGCAGAGCTCGATGTCTCCTTGAGCATGGATTACGACCCGTCGATGGAGTGGGGCCTGGCAGCGAGCGCTGGCACTGGAGACACGCGTCTGACCGTACTCGTCCCTCGGGTGCGGTTGCTCAAAGACGCAGGTGGTGAGGGCATTCGGTACTTCGGTACGCTCGGAGTCCCGGTGGCTTTCTCGCCGGAGATGTACCTCGGGGCCGAGCTGGGGGGCGGGATCATCTACCCGCTCTGGCGCATGTTCGAACTCGTGGGCGCCCTGCACGTTGACACTTTGTTTGCCCTCGACCCCTTGTCGTCGGCGGACACGGTGTTCATGTTCAACGCGAGCGTCGGTGGCCGGATGATTTTCTGAAGGCGTCGCGCTCTGGAGTGAAGACGATCTCGCATCGACGAGATCACATGGAGGTCATCATGAACCTGGAGATGGTCGGCAAAGAGGTCACCCCTTCCGACAACCTGCGCAACCGCATCGAGGCCAAGCTGGGCAAGATCGAGCAGCGGGTGGGTCATCAACTCTTTGCACGCGTAGTCTTCGGCAAGGACGGCAAGGACTACACGTGCTCGGTGCACTTCAAGTCCCACCACCATGACTTCTCGGCTACGGCCAACACCAACGATCTGTTCAAGTCTGCCGACGAGGCCATCACCAAGATCGAGCGCCAGGTGCGCAAGGTGCTGCACAAAGACGAGGCCAGTCGTAAGCCCTCGGCGTCGATTCGCGCTACAGTCCCCGAAGATCTCGAGGCCTGATGCGCAAGGCGATTCACACCGACGACGCCCCTGCGGCCATCGGCCCTTACAGCCAGGCCATCGAGGCTGGGGGCTGGCTGTGGTGCAGCGGTCAGATCGCCCTCAAGCAGGGTCAGATCGTGGGCACCACCGCCGCAGAGCAGGCAGCGGTGGTCCTCGATAACCTCACGGCGGTCCTCGCCGCCGGAGGCGCCACCTTCGACCAGGTCGTGCGCTGTACGATCTTCTTGAAGAGCATGGACGACTTTGCCGCGGTGAACGAGGTGTACGGGGCGCGCATGCCCTCACCGCCGCCTGCCCGTGCAGCGGTGGAGGTGGCCCGTCTACCGAAAGATGTGCTTGTGGAGATCGACGCCGTGGCCTACGTGGGCGGGTGATCGGTCTTCTGCAGCCTGTGGGGTGATTTTTTGACCCCACAGGCTTGCACGGCAGGGCGGGTTCTTCTATAAACCGCCCTCGCAGTCCAGCATGCACCCGTAGCTCAGCTGGATAGAGCGCCGGCCTCCGGAGCCGTAGGTCGCAGGTTCGAATCCTGCCGGGTGCGCAAAAAAGCCTCAGAGCACATCAGCTCTGAGGCTTTTTTAGTTTTTGCACACAGTTGCAGCAGCTCAGTCTCTCAGAAGAACAGCCACCGACCTGCTCGGGCCATGATCCAGGCAGCCTCGGCCTCCTCTGCAGGGGCGCCGTGAGCATCCCGGCCAGTGAGGCCGTCGAGGGACATGTCGGCAGCATGCAGCATGCGACGCAGGTGAGCGCCGGGCAGGCGCAAGCCCGAGGTCGCCTCTGCCGCCGGCCCCGCACACATCAAGTGCAGCTGGCCCTCGTGACACGTGGCCCGCACCAGTCGCTCCAGAGCGCCCTGAAGACTCAGGGACTGCTCCAACCAGTCAAAAGCGAAGACGTGATCGAAACGACACGGCAACAGCTCGAGCTCGTCGGGTGAATCTACAGCGTCGACTCCTGGGCGATGCTCTGTGTGGATCGCGTGAACCTCAGCGTGGGGCAGCAGCACTTTGAGCGCCTCCGCCAATGGACCCACCACGAGCACTTTCTCGCCACAGCCCACATCTCGTGTGGCCGTCCAGGCCCAGTTGAACACTGGGGTGGGATCACATGGCAAAGTCCAGAGGTGCTCGAAGAGCGCCCGCGCCTCACCAGGATCACGACCCACGAGGGTGCGGGCAGGGGCCGGAGCCCGAGTAATGCCCGCCACGACATCGGCGAGATCTTCAGCATTGGCCCCCTCGAGAAACACCACACAGGCGTCCACGAGATCTGGCCGGCCCAGGCGGGCCAGGGTGGCCAGCAATTGCCTCAGAGACCACCGGGAAGTCGCCGTGGGACGCACGTAGGGCGCCATGGGCAGCGTGCGACGGCTCAGCGCCAACAAGCACTGGATCCAGCGGAGCGTCGGGGTATCGGCCCCCGTGTCCTCGAGGATGCTCTCCACCGTCTCGTCCATGCCGAGGGCCAGGGCCACGGTGGCCAGCGTGTCCTCGATGGAGCCCATGGCCTCCTCGCAGGTCCACAGCGGGACCAGCACATCGAGGGCGGCTTTGGCGTCGCCGGCCTGAATCGCCAGACGGGCCCGATTGAGCGCCACCTCGGTGTCATGGGCGCCATCGGGAAGCAGCGAGAGCACCTGCGCGGCCTCGGCCTGTGATCCCTCTGCCTCGAGGGCCTCGGCCAGGCTGAGACCAATGGCTGCCACGTCGACCTCGGCGCGCACCTTGAGCTGTAGACCGTCCACCCTGAATCCTCCTCAGCCCTCTCCAGGGCCCGTTCAATGCGTCGTCCCCGACGACCGCCTGCTCAGGGGTGCTCTCGCAAAGGTCGGGCCAAGTCGATTTGGCTCAAGATTTACGCCGCTATGGGCGACAGAGGTGCAGTTCAGCGTCGAACCGTTGACGATCACTGCCAGAAGGGTGGCGTCGGCCAAGGGGACTCGCCTATCGTCTGCGGTGTGGATCACTTGGAGGATTGATGATCACCCTCACCCGCCGACGCATGTACAGCCCCATCATGATGTGCATGTCGTGGATGTTGATCGCCTGCAACCCCATCGAAGAGAACGAGGCCCGGCCCCAGCAGCTGGGTGAAGAGTGCGGCAGCACCGAGGCCTGTGCTGGCGGCCTGGTCTGCAGCGCCCGCAGCATCTGTGTCGCCTTTGGTGATCCGGGCAGCGCCGGACCAGGGGAAGCCTGTCAGGGCTCTTCTGATTGCCAGATCGACCTGTTCTGCAGCGGCCTCGGTCGGTGCAGCCCCGTACGCTCCGGCATCCAGGGAGACACGTGCTTTGGCGAAGATGCCTGCCGGGCTGACCTGATCTGCAATCACGAATCAATCTGCGCCACCCCCGGCGACGAGGGCACGACCCCGGCGAGCGGAGACTGCGACGCAGACGCTGACTGTGCCTATGGGCTCGTCTGTGGCGTCGACGCTCAGTGTGTGCCCATCCCCATCACCCCTGGGGTGGTGTGCCCGGAGTCTGATCCCACCGAGGCGCCCCAGATGCGCTTCGAGGTACCCCGCATCCAAGATGCACAGGGGCCCTTCTTCGCGCTCCCCTTCCCCAACGATGTGCGGCAGCGCGATGGGCAGCTCGACCTGTGGGGCTACCCCTCACCGGAAGGCGCCACCCTCATCACCCCCTATGCAGATGCAGTGACCTTCGAGGGCAATGGCTTCGGCCTCAACCCCGCGGTCATTCTACGGTTCAACACCAACATCGACTTCTCCACGCTGACCTTCGGCGGCGATGACGCCACTCTGGTCTTTGTCGATGTCACCCCCGATGCGCCCTCGAAGGGGCGCCGACCTCGGGCCCGGTTCTTCGCCACCACCAGCCGCACTCGATACATCTGCGCGAACTGGCTGGCGATTCGGCCCAGCGAGGGCTCCCCTCTCGAGGCCGACCGAACCTACGCGGTCTATCTGCTCGCCGGCCTGACGGCCACCGACGGCCGACCGCTCGTGCCTTCCGCTGATCTCACGGCAGTGCTCGGGGAGCGGCGCCCGGTGGAGCCGGCGCTCGCTGCAGCCTGGAGCCAGTATACGCCTCTGCGCAACTGGCTGACTGAAGAGGGTGTCTCCGCAGATCGTGTGATCGGGGCTACGGTCTTCACCACAGGTGATCCCACTCAACCTGTCGTGAACTTACCCACCACCACCAACGCCGTGGCGGCACCACAACTGTCCGACATCACCGAGTGCGACGCCGGCGCCACCTCGCCCTGTGAGGGGGGCGGTGCCCGCACCTGTGGCGAAGCCAATCCGCTGTTCAGGGAGATCCACGGTCGCGTCAATGTGCCTGACCTGCTACAGGGCAACCCGCCCTATCTCAATGGCGGCAGCGCCATCTTCAACGACGACGGCACCATCAGAGTGCAGGGCAATGAAGAGGTCTGCGTCGGGCTCTCGGTGCCTCAAGGCACTCCCCCTGCTGGGGGTTGGCCTACAGTGCTCTACGCCCACGGTACGGGTGGCAGCTTCCGCGAGTTCGTCACCAACGGCTTTGCCGCCCGCATGGCGCAGCTCGGCTACGCCGTCGTGAGCTATGACGGTGTGCTGCACGGCCCGCGCCGTGGGGCAGATCCTGATCCAGATGTGCCTCTCGCTCGACGTCTGATGCCTCTCGATCGGCCCTACACGCTGAGAGATCTCCGGATCCAGGGGGCCGCTGATCTGCATCACGTGGCCCGCCTCGTCGATGCACCCATCAACGCCCCTGGTGGGGCGGTGTCGCTCGACCCCAATCACCTGACCTTCTTCGGTGACGGCCTCGGTGGTGAGGTGGGCGCGCTGTTCCTCTCAGCCACCGATCGCATCCGCGCTGCAGTGCTCAACGCCACAGGGGGGCAGGTGTTGCAGGTTCTGCTCGCGCGGCAGGACGAGTCTCGCCTTCGGGCTCAGCTGCAGCTGTCTTTCGCAGATGACGAGCTCAACGGCATGCACCCGGGGATCAACCTCATCCAGGCTCACCTCGACGGCGTCGATCCGGTGAACATCGGCCCGCAGCTGACGTTCCAGCGCGGTCGTGAGCGCCCCATGCACCTGTTCGTGCTGTACGGTGCCGAAGACGTCAGCACCCCCGCGGCCTCGATTCACAGCCTGGCCATCTCTGCTCGCCTGCCCCTGCTCGCGCCGATCTTCAACCCGCTCGACGCCGTAGATGAAGCAGGCAGCACATCAGTGCGGGGCAACTTCACCGTGGGTGGCAATGGTGTCACTCGAGGCTTGAAGCAGTATGGCGTCGACGACAGTGATCCAGCACAGGTGGCCTTCGAGGCCCAAGAGGCCATCGAAGACGTCGACCGGTTCCTCAATACGCTGCTCAGCGATCCAGAGGGCGTGCCCACCATCGGGCAATGAACAAGCCCCCCTGATCTCAGCTCTCGGGCCCTCCGGCGCCTCGAGGCACCGCCAACATCACAGTTTGAATGCCCAGCGGATCAGTGTGCTGCTCGTCGACCACGAGGCCCGCCCGGTCGATGAGCGCTGCCAGGGCTGATGCGCTTCGGGGGCGGGTGTGCCACCCGAGGGTGCGACGCATGCGGGGCAGGCCTTCGTGATCTTCGGTGGTGGTGACCAGCACCGCGCCACCTGTGGCGAGCCGCCCTCGAAGGTGTGCCAGATGGTGCACGACAGTCTCGTCGTCGAGGTACTCCAGCAACCCCACATAGAGCACCAGGTCGAAGGGGCCTGCGGGGGCGGTCTCCACCGTGGCGTTGATCACCTCAGCCTCTGGAGCCGCAGCCTGAGCGAGGGCCCTTGCAGAGGTGTCAGGATCGATCAGCACGAGATGCTCGGCGCCCAGGGCTGCGGCGTCCCTGCCGCCACCAGCGGGCACGGAGAGCACTGCTCGAGGGGCGCGGCGTCGGCCTCGCTGCACCACGGTCCACCACCGATGGCGCACTGCCCTGGCGCCCGGAGAAGCGAGGATCGCACGATCGAGGGCGGCCCCACGCCAACCTTCCCCACAGGGTGTGTTGGCATAGATCGCCTCCATCACCACTGCAGATCCACCCAACCGCCGGGCAAGGAAAGGCACACCGGCTCGATCCAACCACCGTCGGGGTTCGATCTCCCCCTGCCCTCCGGTGAGCGTGGGCGCTGGACGCGCCGGCAGCGAAGGCAAAGAGGGCGCCGACGACATGGGAGCTCTCAGGGTCCCCAGAGCCAGGGCGGGCTCGAGCACCCACCCCAAAAGACTCAGAGACACGCCGAAGCCGTCTCTGAGGGCGCTGCTGAGACGAGCACACGTCCCCAGCCCGAGGGCGAGAGCCACTGTGGGCCAGGTCTCAGGGTTCACCAGTGGGATCAGCGTGCTGAGAATGAGCGTGGGCGGCACCGCGCCCATCAACCCCCAGATGATGCGATCGTGTGCCAGGAGATCTGAGAGGCCAGCGCGGTGAGCAGCCCAGGACATTGCCGGGGCCCACACAACTGGTGCCCCAGGCACCCCTGACTCGCTCAGCCCCTCTGGCCTGCGCAAATCCACGGCCAGCACATGGGCCTTTCTGGCGCGGGCCACCCGAAGGCCTGGGGCATCGCCTACGCCGGGGAGGGCGAGATCATCCCGTCGCATCCAGACACATCGATCATCTGCAAAGCCGGCAGAGTGGGTGATGTCATTCACCTTCGCCCCCCCTGCGAAATCTCGGCGCAGGCGCTCGACGGCCAACCCCATCGGGCCACCCTGTGGTCGGGGCATCACCGAGACGAAGGCGCCACCGCATGCAGCCAGTCGCCGTGGCAGGTCGGCGCTCACCTGTACTTCGGCCCCGAGCATCAAGACCCAGCGAGGGCCGTCGGTGGGGGGATCAAGGCCAGTGTGCACCCGCTCTGGGGGTGGATCGAGGGTGGGTGCTTCGCCGCCGTGGGGCAGCCAGAGCTGATATTTGGGCACATGACGGCCAGGCATGGGCAATGGGGCCATCTGGGGCCGTGCCGTCGCCAGCA
The DNA here is from genome assembly GCA_046290225.1 of Bradymonadia bacterium. Classification (GTDB taxonomy): domain Bacteria; phylum Myxococcota_A; class Bradymonadia; order UBA7976; family UBA1532; genus JBKAGE01. The sequence continues at coordinate 139,666 of JBKAGE010000036.1, forward strand.
AGGCCAGAGCCCACACCACCACCATGCACCACGCCATCGCGATCAAAAGTTTCCCTCAGCCTTCCACGCGCTCGGCGGTATGCTCCCCGACATGGATACCCCCACCTCCGACATGCCTCCTTCTGACATGGTCTGCCCCACCCCGCAAGAGAGCCCACCCTGCCCCGTGTGTGGCAACGAGACCTTTACCCCGGTCTTCCAGGGCGCCCGGGACTACATCTGGCGAAAACCTGGCCGATTCACCCTTGCGCGGTGCACCCGCTGCACATTGGTGATCACCCGGCCACGGCCCACACCAGAGGGCATCGGGTTCTACTACGAGAACGCATACTCTGGAGAGGCCCAGGCGGGCATGAAGCGCTTTCAGACCGAGAGCGCCATCGGCAAGCTCATCGCCCGCTACCGCCTGAGGGTCATCCACAAGGTGCGCAGCCTCACCGCCCAGGACAGAGTGCTCGATGTGGGCTGTAGCTATGGCGGGTTCCTCAGAGTGGCCCGTGAAGTGACCGGGTGTGAGACCAGCGGCATCGATCTCGATGCGGACAGCATCAAAGACGCCGTGGATACCGATCAGACTGACTACAAGATTGGTCGGCTCGAAGAGGTTGGCTATCCCGATGAGCGTTTCAGCGTCATCACGTTTTTTCAGTCTCTCGAGCACACCCACCAGCCCGTAGACGCCCTCGCAGCCGCCCGCAAGGCCCTCGAGCCCGGTGGTCTGTGCGTCGTCGAGGTGCCCGACTTCAACGGTGTGTGGCGCCGGGTGTTCCGGACCGCTTGGTTGCCACTCTTGATCCCCCAGCACCTGTCTCACTTCACGCCCAAGAGCCTCCGAGCAGCCTTCGAGGCAGCGGGTTTCACCGCGATCAAGCACCGCCAGAGCATGTTCTACCCCTTCGAGGGGGTGGCCAGCCTGGGCATCTGGCTCGGCCGGGTGCTCAAGTCACCGCCGCCGGGCTCGCCACCCTCCTGGCGTACGCCCTTCGACCTGCTGATTCTTCTGATCTTGATGGTGCTCTATGTGGTGGTGGAGATCCCCAGTCAGGCCATCATGCAGTTGCTGGGTGTCACCGGGCATCAGATCATGATTGCTCAGAAGCCGCCGGCTGACTCTTCGGCGCCTGAAGCGTGAGAGGCTCGAGGATCCGACCGGCGACCTTCAAGGGTCCCTGGTCCTGAAGATCAGGAGGCAGCTTCGCCAGCACCTGAGATGGATCCCGGATCAAGAAGTAGTCATTGGGCACCATACGCCCGCTGGCCATCCAGAAGCCGGTGCCGATGCGACACCGATGCCCGAAGGCCCCACCGAGGACCCGCTGCCCACTGGAGTGCAGCGCGCCGTCCAAGGGGACGCGGATGTCCCCCTCGAAGTTGAGATCCATGGTGAAAGCCCCACCAGTGGTGACCACCTGCCGGCCCAACACACAGAGCTGCATGAGGTACTGACTGGCCACCGCCTCGGGATAGAGCACACATGACTTGAGCACAGTCTGCTGGGTGACGATGCACCGCTCTCCGAGGACCGACAGCTCTACCTGGGCCCCCGCCATGAGGGTGCTCCCGGCGCCGATGGTGCTCGCCCGCACAAAGCAGTGGGGGCCGATGGAGGCCCCGTCGCCAATCTTGCACCCCTCCACCACCGCGGTGTGGTGAATGTCGCAGCCCCGGCCGATGACGTTCATCTTGCCGAGCACCTTCCACTTGTTCACCGAGAGCGATCGCACCGCCGCCCACAGCCCCCGGACCACCCACTTCCACATGGGCGTGGCCAGGGCTTCCCAGCCCCCCATCAGCTGGTTGGCCCACAAGATGTGCACCCAGTGATGCAGGGTCATCACCGGGTGCTTGGGGATCCCCATCTTCATCTCGCTGATGCCGATGTAGTACTCCGGCGTGGGCATCGAGATGATCTTCTCTTCGGGATCAAAGAGCACGTCGGCACACTCACCCTCAGAGTACAGGCAGCGGATCTTCTCGAAGCGCCAGCCCGCGTCCACAGGGATCACGTGCGGCTGCACCGGCACGGTCTGATCGCCGAAGACCGACGACTTCAGCACCAGCACCCCGTTCTTGCCTGCACACCCCTCGATGAAGCGCCGGATCCCGGAGCTGGTGATCAACACCGTGTCGGGGACCACCAGACACGGCGGCTTCGGAGACTCCACGACGGTGAGCCCCGCCTCCCGGAAAGCCCGGGCCTGCCACTCATAGAGTTCGGTCCCCTGTATCGGAGATGCACCTGGGGGGTCGAGGAAAGGCTCGATCAGACGCCCGGAGGGCTCGATGAAGACGTTCATGGGCATGTTCGTGTGTGAGGGTGGGGCTGCTCGGAGGCGGCATGAGATACCGCCAGGGCGGGTTTACTCTGCGGGCAGCTCGGTGACGGACAGCTCGAAGTTGCCGAAGCGGGGGGCGTCCTCGCCACCAGGGCCGGCCCGCAGCTCGACATCAGTGAGGACCGCGTTCACCACCGGCCCTGGGGCCTCGACATAGCTCAGGGCCACGTACATGGTCAGGGGCAGCTTCATGCCATTCGCCGTGATGGTCACGTTGTCGCGGTCGATGCCGTAGTCCACCTGGCCGACCTGCTCGGGATCCGAGGGCACCAGCATGTGGAGCACAGGCGGATCAGAGCGGGGCTGGGCGTTGCCGTTGGCGATGGGGCCGTCGGCGGTGCGCATGTAAGCGAGATCACGACCGTTGAACTCCGCGGTGAGCTGAGCGGACTGGGTGCTGCCGTCAGAGCCCAGGTTGCCCGTGAGCACGAAGTCCACCAGGCGCTCGTCGAACTCCACGGTGGGCTCGAGGCGGATGCGCCACACGTTCGGGTGGGGCTGGCTCGAGTCGATGGTGAAGCCGTAGCCACCCGCCTGGGCATTGCGCTGACCGAGGCTTACGTCGAGCTGGCCGCTCGCGGCGCCGTTGTGGGTGATGGTGATGCGGCCGTAGCCGTCGAAGGCGTCGTTGCCGCCGTCACTCCAGCCAGCGGCTTGAATGTCGTTCCGGGCCTGGAAGTTCCGGGGATCAGCGGGCATCACGATGTTGCCGCCAGCGCTCACCCACTGCTCAGGACCACCGCCATCGATGAAGATGAAGTACTCACCGGGCTCGGCGTCGGGGAGCAGGAGCGTGGGCTCGGGGTTGGCGAAGTTGCCCGCGCAGGCCACCATGGCCCCAGGCTCCTCGCAGTCGGTGCTCACCGAGATCACCGGCGCATAGTCGGTGCCCTCGTTCGCGGCGCTGATGCGCAGGGTGGCGGCTTCCTCGAGCACGTAGCGGTACACCGCCTCCGGCGCCTGACGGCCACCACAGCGGTTGTTGTAGCGATCAGGATCCCCCTCAACGGTGGCGCCCATCACGGTGCCGTTCACCGGGATCAGCGGCGTGTCGACCTCGGGGCGGCACGACTGATCTTCTGAGAGATCACCTGCAGCCTGGCAGCCCGGATCGTCGGGCCAGTCCGTGAGCAGATCTTCGTCGTCGTCGATCTCGTTGCCGCAGACCGGCAGCACATCGGGATCAGTCTCGTCGTCGTCTTCATTGTCTTCGCAGCCGAAGTCACGCAAGTCGATGAGACCGTCGAAGTCGTTGTCTACGCCATCGGCACATCGGACCGGCAGCACGCCTTCGTTCTCCTCGCTGGTGTCGGCGGCGTAGCGACAGCCCGGATCATCAGGGAAGTCGGGGCGGCCATCGCCGTCGTCGTCGTTGCCATTGCCACAGGCAGGGGCGAAGCGGGGGTCTTCCTCGTCCGGATCAGCCGCCCAGCGGCAGCCGGGATCCAAGGGGAAGTCGGTGATGCCGTCTTCGTCGTTGTCCTCGCCGTCGCTGCACACGGGCAGCTCACCCTCGGGGGGATCAGTCTCGTCATCGTCACCGGCGGCGGTGCAACCGGGATCGAAGGGGAAATCGGCGATGCCGTCTCGGTCATCATCGAGCTCGTTGGCGCAGGCAGGCAGCAGCTCAGGATCAGCCTCGCCGCGATCACCCGCAGCGTAGCAGCCGGGATCGAAGGGGTAGTCAGTGAGGCCGTCCTGATCGTCGTCGAGGCGGTTGGCGCACTGAGGCGTGGGCCGGGGATCATCCTCGATGGTGTCGGAGCGACTGCTGCACCCTGCGTCGTCGGGGAAGTCGGTCACGCCATCTTCGTCGTTGTCGATGCCGTCACTGCACTGGGAGACCTCTTCGGGATCAGTCTCGTCGTCATCACCGACCGCCACACAGCCCGGGTCGAAGGGGAAGTCCGCATACCCGTCGCCGTCGTCGTCGCGGCCGTTGTCGCAGGCGGTGATGATGGCGGGCACCGGATCGCGCTCGTCTTCGTCCACCAGCGACTCACAGCCGGGATCCTCACCGTCGATGAGGGCGTCGCCGTCATCGTCGAAGCCGTTGGCGCACCCTGCGGGCAGGCGCTCCGCCTCCACTGTGAGCTTGAAGGGGGCGCCGTCGCCGAAGCGGGAGTCCACGAAGATGAAGTAGCCACCCACCGTGGCCGAGTCGATGGTGACCTCGGCCCGAGCGATGTTGCCCTCTTCGTCTTCAGCCCCCTCACTGCAGGCGAGCTCCGAGGCCACCCGGTCGCACTCGCTGCGCACGTAGAGGATGGTGTTGGCCTCGGTCTCGGGGTGATCCGTGCTGAAGGTCAGCCGGGCGCTGTAGGGGTTGTAGTAGTAGTAGACCAGCTCAGGCTGGTTGGCCCCGCCACAGGATCCGCGGGCGTTGCTGGCGCCGTCGCCGAGGTTGCCCTGAATGCTGCCCGGATCCAGGAAGATCTCCTGGAAGCGCACGCCGGCACCGCAAATGTCGTCCTCCGAGACGTCAGCGGCGGAGACACAGCCGGGATCGAGGGGGAAGTCAGCGACGCCGTCGCCGTCGTTGTCGAGACCATCGCTGCAGATGGGGAACTCGCCCTCGTCGAACTCGTCCCGATCATCGGGGCGCTCACACCCGGGATCTTCCGGATAGTCGATGTTGCCATCACCGTCGTCGTCGATGCCGTTCAGACACTGGGCGAGGGGCACCTCCTCTACGAGGATCTCCACATCGCCCCCACGGCCGTCCACCCCATCGAGGAAGATGTAGTACTCGCCGCGATCGAGGTTGTTCAGCGTGATGGTCTGACCAAAGGACTCCTGGTCGACAGCCTCACGACTGCACACCACCTCCGCAGCGCCGTCGAGGCAGTCGAGCCTGCGCACGTAGACGGTCGTGGGCACCACCGTGCCAGGGTTTGCAGTGGAGATGCGCAGCGACTCGACATCGCGCTCGAGGCGGTAGAACACCACCACCTCGGGGCTGCCCTGGCCGCCGCAGCTGCCTGCGGTGCCAAAGACGCCCCGGCTCGTGTCGATGGTCAGGCTCTGGCCGTCGCTGAGGGTGGGCGGGTTGTAGGCCTCACCACAGGTCCCCTGCTCGCTGTAGTCACCGGCAGCGTAACAACCGGGATCGTTCGGGTAGTCGATCTGGCCGTCGTTGTCGTTGTCGCGGTTGTCGGCACAGTCCGGGGTGCGACCGCGATCGGTCTCGTCGCGGTCCCCTACCCCGATACAGCCAGGATCGTTGGGGAAGTCGACGAAGCCATCAGCGTCGTTGTCCACCCCGTCGGCGCAGCCTGGAGGGTTCTCTGGGGACATCTCGTCATCGTCACCGGCTGCGGTACAGCCGAGATCGTACGGGAAGTCGATGACCCCATCGCCATCGTTGTCGAGGCTGTCGCTGCACTGAGGGGCCTCTTCAGGATCGTTCTCCCGAGGATCAGCGACACTGGCACAGCCAGGGTCGAGCTCGTCGACGAGGCCATCCTGGTCGTTGTCGAGGCCGTCGCTGCACTGAGGCATCGGCGGTGGGTTGGTCTCGTCGTTGTCCAGAGGAGAGCCACAGCCGGGATCTTCGGGGAAGTCGGTGAAGCCATCCGTGTCGTTGTCGAGGCCGTCGTCACAAGCCGGCGGCACGGGATCGGTCTCGTCATCGTCGCGAGGGGCATCGCACCCGGGATCGTCCGGGTAGTCGATGGCGCCGTCATCATCGTTGTCCACACCATCATTGCAGGCGGTCTCGACGGGCGCTTCCCCACCGGCACCGCCCACTTCACCACCTGCTCCACCGGGACCGCCAGCGACACCTCCGGCGCCGCCCTCGCCGCCCTCTCCAGCAGCTCCACCGGCGCCGCCAGCGTCGGGCGGGTCGACCTGATTGTTCTCGGATTCGGAGTCACAGCCCATGGCCAGAGCGGCCAGAAGGGCGGCGGTACGCCAGATGCGTCCTGTATGCGACATGCTTCTCCCCAACGATCTCGCCGCGCCAGCCGCGGCACCGATGCACATTACTGCAACTTTGTAGATTGATTTAAGAGACAAACCCAGATCACTGTGTCACGCCAGTTCGACGTGAGGAGGTCAGGCCAGCATGTGGTGGGTGTCTGTCATCAGTCTCGGGGTCTTGTTGCTGTTCTGGACCCTCGCCTTGTTGAAGATGCTCAAGGGCGATCCCAAGCCCCCAGAGTACGTCCTCGACGACGAGACCACCCCGGATCCTCTCCCGGACACGTTGTCGCTCTCGGTGGTGATCCCTGCCCGGAACGAGGCCCACAACATCGAAGCCTGCGTGCGCTCGGTCCTCTCGACTCGATGGTCTGGGCCATTGCAGGTGGTGGTCATCGACGATCGCAGCACCGACGGCACAGGCGAAATCCTGGCCCGCATCGCCGCAGAGGACGATCGCCTCCTGGTCGTCGAGGGGGCAGATCCGCCGTCGGGCTGGCTGGGCAAGCCCCACGCCCTTCACCTCGCTCAGAAAGCCGCCACAGGGGATTGGCTCATGTTCATCGACGCCGATGTCGTGCTCGATCCGCTGGGCCCCCAGCGCATCATCGGCCGAGCGGCGAGCCAGGAGATCGGCATGTGCTCCGGCCTGGGGCGCCTGGTGGTGGAGAGCTTCTGGGAAAAGGTGATGATGACGCGGATGGGTGGCGTCATCGCCGGCGGCAACCCTCTTGAAGAGGTGAACGACCCAGAGCACGAGCGGGCGCTGGCCAACGGGCAATGTCTGATCTTCAGTCGCGCCACCTACGACGCCATGGGCGGCCACGAAGCCATCAAGGGCAGCGTGCTCGACGACGTCGACTTCGCCCGCAAGGCCAAGGCCGAGAAAGTGCCCTACCGTCTCTACTTTGCTCCTGGCGTCTTCCGGTGTCGCATGTACACCGGCTTCAAGGAGATCTGGGAGGGCTGGACGAAGAACCTCTTCCCAGCGTTGGAGTACAGCTACTGGGTGACCTTCATCGTCACGGTGTTGCTCTTCGCCAGCACCGTCCTTCCCTTCGTGTTGCTGGCGAAGAATCTGGTCTGGATGGCCGCGGGCTACCCTGTGGACCCCACCATCCTCGGCTTGGAGATCGGCATCTGCGCTGTGGCCCTCGCCATGGATTTTCAGGGCCATCGCACCCACGGCTACGCCGCAGGCACCTTCTGGACGTTCCCTCTGGGCATGTTCTTGATCGTGGTGCTCTTCTGGCGCAGCGCCTGGCGCATCGGATCCGGCAAAGGGGCTGTCTGGAAGGGCCGTGTGGTGGAAGCAGGCGGCCGCCCTCAAAAGCCCTCTGGTGACTGACACGTGATCGAAAATCTGAAACTCAGATGTTCAGATTTTGTGGCAACGCCCTCCCCTCCACCTCCACCAAACTCATATTTTCAAGCACTTGCGCTCTCTCGAGCCGATGGCACGCCCTGTGCTCAAGCAGATGGCGAACTCGGAACTGGGAGATCAAGACATGAAGCGCAAGACCCCTCGTCTCTCTGGCCTCGTGGCCCCCGCCCTGCTCGCTGGCCTCGCCCTCGGCGGCTGCGATCAGGACACACCTGACACCACGGGCCCCGTGGGCGGTTCGGAGATCAACCCCGACAGGCCTCAGCCCGATCCGGATCCTGGTCAGACCGCGTTCATCTCCGCTGACGGCAACGCCGGCCAGCAGGCAGGTCGAGGCGACGACTTCGGCGCCGCCGGTGCTGAAGAGAACGCCGCGCCGCCTGCCGACGATGGCGCCGCCGAGCGCACCGTAGAAGAGGGCGACATCTACCGGGTGCTCGACGGCAACCGCATCTTGAACCTCAACAGCTACCGTGGCCTGCAGATCATCGACTTCAGCGATCCCGCCGCGCCGGAGATGCTCGGTCGGGTGCCTCTCTCGGGCAACCCCGTGGAGATGTACGTCGTGGGCGATCGAGCGGTGGTCCTGCTCAACCAGTGGGTGGGCTATTGGGGCAGCCGCGACGACTTGCGCTTCGGCCGCCACGAGGGCGGCGTGGTGGCCCTCATCGATCTCGCCGATCCCAGCGCCCCCCGACTGCTGGGGCAAATTCCTGTGCCAGGCTACATCCGCACCAGCCGGGTCACCCGAGAGGGCGATCAAGCAGCCCTCTACGTTGCCGCTCAGGTCTGGCAGACCTGGGACGAGTCCGGCCAGGCCGTCGCCGCCGAAGAGCAAACCGTCGTGCGCAGCTTCGAAATCAGCGGCGGTCGCCTCGCGCCCCGCTCCAGCATCTCCCTCGGTGGCTACGTCGCCGACATTCAGGGCACCCCCGAGGCCCTGCTCGTGGCCCGCAACGACTATGACTGGAATCGCGACGAGCAGGCTGGCAGCCAGGTCTCGGTCATCGACATCAGCAGCGCCGACGGCACCATGGTGGAAGGGGTCGATGTGCAGGTGGCGGGCATGGTGGCCAAGAAGACCGACATGGATCTCCGCGACGGCGTGCTCCGTATCGTGAGCGGTAGCCGGTGGGGCGGGTCCGAGACCAACCACCTGCAAACCTACGATGTCACCGCCCCTGGTGAGGCCACCCCCATCGATCACGAGACCTTCGGCGACGGCATGGACCTCTATGCCACCCTGTTCATGCAGGAGAAGGCGTTCTTCGTCACCTACCGCCGGGTCGACCCCTTCCACGCCTTCGAGATCACCCCTGAGGGCGACGCCACCGAGATGAGCGAGTTCGTAGTGAGCGGCTGGAACGACTGGTTCAAGCCCGTCTTCGGGGGCGATCGTCTGCTCGGTGTGGGCTTCAACGACGAGGGGGGCACTCGGGCGCTGGCGGTGAGCCTCTACGACAGCGAGAACCTCGTGAACCCCGAGCCCCTCATCGAGCGCGCCGAGGTCGACATGGAATGGGGCTGGTCCGAGGCCAGCTGGGACGACCGGGCCTTCACGGTGTTGCAGAACGCCGTGGCCATCGAGTCTGAAGACGGCGCCCTGGAGACCGGTTTGATCCTCCTGCCCTTCAGCGGCTGGAGCGAGGGCAGCCACTATGAGTCGGGGGTGCAGATCTACACCTTCTCAGAGCACACCCTCACCCGCCGTGGCGCCATGCATCATGACGCTCCAGTGCGGCGCTCTTTCATGGCCGAAGAGGCCCTCACGGCCAACCTCTCGGAGACCAGCCTCGATCTATACGACACCGCCAACCCCGACGCGCCGGAGCAGGTGGGTGGCATCGAGCTGGCCCCTGACTACAGCGACGTGCTCCGCTTCGGCGATCACCGCGTGCGCCTCAAGGGCACCACGGGCTACTGGTGGTACGGCGACCGCGCTCTGCCTGACGCCGCGGCTCAGATCATCCCTGCCGGGGTGCACCCCGACGAGGCAACCCCCGTGGCCGAGATCACCCTGCATCCACGCAGCCAGCTGACCAGGGTGAGCGACGATCTGCTCGTGGCCTGGCACATGGAGTACGTCGATGCGCAACGCCAAGGGGGCGAGGCGCCGATCTACGAGACCACCCTCGACACATATGACCTGTCGAACCCCGCTGAGCCTCGCCACCTCGGCAGCCTCACCACCCGCGACATCATCCCCGGCGGCTACTACGGAAACGACTATGGTGGCTGGGGGCTCGAGGACTGCTTCGACTGTGGCCACTACTGGGGTCCCTGGCAGAGCCAGGGACAGGTCTTCGTCACCGGCGATGACGCCCTCACGTTCATCGGCCTCGAAGGCCAGCAAGAGGTCATCGGCGAGCAGGAGAGCTGTCACGAGTACGTCGACTACAACTGCGACCAGCGGGGTGGCGAAGAGGTCTGCTACTACGGCGGCATCACCTGCAATCGGCTCAACGGCGGCCCTGAGGTCTGCTATGGCAACTTCGAGCGCTGCGAATACAGCCCCGAGGGTGGCAGCTGCGAGGCCATCGAGCGTGACGCGCTGCCCGAGGGCGCCCGCGTCGAGCGCAGCTGCCACACCCATGACGTCACCCGTTACTGGCAGCGCCAGGTGGTCCAGACCATCGACTTGAGCGATCCCAGCGCCCCCGCCCTTCAGGCGGCGGTGAGCACACCCGCCGACGACGAAGCTCAGGGCATCGTGCAGGACGGCGACACCCTCTACCTCTCCTTCAAGCACCCAGTAGAGATCGAGGGGGACGGTCGTCAGTTCGCCCGCTACTACATCCGTCCGGTGACCTTCGCCGGCGCCACGCCCATGCTCGGTGACGCCATCAACGTGCCTGGCACCCCCCTCGACATCGAAGGCGATCAAATCATCACGCAAGACCTGCTCTGGGGTGAGGAGATCGTCGAGACCGCGTTGGCGCGTCTGCAGATCATCGAAGCCGCCAATGGTCAACAGCTCGCCGTGCTCCGCGCTCGCCACCGCTTCGAGGGCCAGCTCGTGCACAAGGCCGTGCTCGACGGTGCCGGCAACGTCGCCGTGGCGCACAACCTCGCCTGGCAGATCGCCCGACGCGATGCTGAGCCCGACCACCGGCTGCATCTGAGCCTGCTCACCCTCGAAGATCTCGACCTGCAGTCCGCCACCGCCATCGATCACTGGGCCAGCCTGCAGGCAGCCCAGGCCGGTCGAGCGTTGTTCCAGGTCGGCGGCGGTCTGCTGAGCATCAACACCGAGAACGCCGCCCAGCCTGTGCCTCAGGCTTTCTTCCCCACCCAGGGCTGGCCCAGCGGGGTCACCCTCGACGGCGGTGAGATCATCGTGCCCGCCGGTCGATTCGGGGTGTACCGCTTCGATCTCGACCTGCAGAACCTTCTGCCCGCCCCGCTCTGAAGCCTGCCAGCGCCCCCTGGCAGACACTCTTCGCGAAAACCTGCCCACCTTCCCCCTGCCCTCGGCTATATTCCCCCGCCATGAGATGGCTGTTCCTCGATAGAATCACCGAGATGGTCCCCGGAGAGCGCGCCCAGGGGTTGAAGGGCGTCGCTTCGAGCGAGGACTACTTCGTCGACCATTTTCCCAGCTTCCCCGTAGTGCCCGGCGTGGTGCAGGTGGAAGCCCTCGCCCAGCTGAGTGGCAAGCTCATCGAGATCTCGATCTACGAGAGCGAGCGTCGGTGGGTGTGGCCGATATTGAGCATGGTGCGCAAAGCCAAGTTCAGGCGGTTCGTGCGGCCGGGGGATCAGATGGTCATGACCACAGACATCGTCGAGCTGCGGGAGGAGTCGGCCATCTGCAAGGTGAAGTCCACTGTCGATGGTCAGATCACCACCAACGCCGAGCTGCTCTTCGTCTTCAACCCCGACCGGCTCGAGACCGACGAGGCTCAGAAGCGGCTCGAAGGCCTCGAGCGAGCCAACCTCAAGGTGTTGTGGTCGGAGTACGAGGCCTGGGTCGAGCGGCTCGCCGCGGACGACGCAGCTCAGGGCTGAGGCCATTTCGACGCGCCCACTTCATCAGCCCCAGCGCATTGGGCTCACCTCGACATCGCGGTGATTGCCGGCCTCCTCGGGCGGTGGTACACCCTCAAGCACTCATCTTCACTTCGCACCCACACAGGGGCAGCAGCAAGCGGTTATGGCCGAACAGTTCATTTATCACATGCGCGATCTGCGCAAGAGCTACCCGGGGGGCAAAGAAGTCCTCAAGGGCATTCATCTGTCGTTCTACCCCGGGGCCAAGATCGGCATCATCGGTGGCAACGGCGCCGGTAAGTCCACCGTGCTGCGCATCATGGCCGGCCAGGACACCGATTTCGTCGGTGAAGCCTGGCTCGCCAAGGGCTACACCGTCGGCTACCTGCCCCAGGAGCCCGAGCTCGACGAAACCCTCGACGTGCTCGGCAACGTGAAGCTCGGCGTCGCCGCCACTCAGGCCCTGCTCGACGAGTTCAACGCCGTGAGCGAGGCCATGGGCGATCCGGACGCCGACTTCGACGCCCTGCTCACCAAACAGGCCGACCTGCAGGACAAGATCGACGCCGTGAACGCCTGGGAGCTCGACAGCCAGCTCGAGGTGGCCATGGACGCCCTGCGCCTGCCCCCGAGCGATGCCGAGGTCAGCAAGCTCAGCGGTGGCGAGAAGCGTCGGGTGGCGCTGTGTCGGCTGCTGCTCGAGAAGCCTGATCTGCTGCTGCTCGACGAGCCCACCAACCACCTCGACGCCGAGACCGTGGCGTGGCTCGAGAAGCACCTGAGCGAGTACCACGGCACCATCGTGCTCATCACCCACGATCGGTACTTCCTCGACAACGTCACCGAGTGGATCCTGGAGCTCGACCACGGCAAGGGCATTCCGTGGAAGGGCAGCTACTCCAGCTGGCTGGAGCAGAAGCAGGCCCAGCTCGCCATGAAAGAGAAGGCCGAGAGCAGCCGCCAGAAGACCCTCAAGGCCGAGCTCGACTGGATCAGGCAGAGCCCCAAGGGGCGGCAGTCCAAGAGCAAGGCCCGTATCCGGGCCTACGAGACCCTCGTGGCGGAGTCGAGCAGCGACGACAAGCGCCACCTCGAGATCCGGATGCCCCCCGGGCCCCGCCTCGGCGATCTGGTCATCGAAGCCAAGGGCCTCACCAAGGGCTTCGGCGACCGGCTGCTCATCGAAGATCTCGACTTCTACCTGCCCCGTGGTGGCATCGTCGGCATCATCGGCCCCAACGGCGCCGGTAAAACCACCCTGTTCCGCATGCTCGTGGGCGAAGAGACCCCGGACAACGGCGAGCTCAAGATCGGCCCCACCGTCGACCTCTCCTACGTCGACCAGGGTCGCTCCGACCTCGTGGGCGACAAGACCGTCTGGGAAGAGATCAGCGAGGGCGCCGAGGTCATCGACATGGGCACCGGGCACCAGATGAACTCCCGGGCCTACGTCGGCGCCTTTGGCTTCAAGGGCAGCGATCAGCAGAAGAAGGTGGGCAAGCTCTCAGGTGGTGAGCGCAACCGCGTGCACCTCGCCAAGCTGCTCAAGAGCGGCGGCAACCTGCTGCTCCTTGACGAGCCCACCAACGATCTCGACGTCGACACCCTGCGCGCCCTCGAAGAGGGCCTGCTCAGCTTCGCTGGCTGCGCCGTGGTCATCAGCCACGATCGCTGGTTCCTCGACCGCATCGCCACCCACATCATGGCCTTCGAGGGTGACTCGCAGGTGGTCTGGTTCGAAGGCAACTACCAGGCCTACGAAGAAGACCGGAAGCGGCGCCTCGGCGTCGACGCTGATCAGCCCCGGCGCATCAAGTACCGCAAGTTCACCCGCGGCTGACCTATGCTCCGGCGCTCCGGCTCTGTGGCCCGCCATCTGAGCGGCGATTTGGCGCATATTCGCGGCGCCAAAATGCTCGACGCAGCGCTGCTGCGCCTGCGCTTTTGCCACCACGACTGCGCGCCAACTCACCACTCAGATGACGACCCCCAGAGCCTCCGCGCCTCCGCTGAGGCTCTTTCCTACCACCTCTCTTTACTGTTGCTTACCAGTGGGTGGTGTAGGCCCTGATTTCATCTCGACCGAGCCTTAGCGGGCCAGGATGACACCTTGAAGCGATCACAGCTGATCATGCTCTGCCTTTGGCTCACCATTCTGTGCTCTCTTGGGGCGGTGGCCACCCGTTTGATTCGATTCCCTGATGGGCAAATGAAAGACATGTTCATCATGATCAGCCCCATCTTCTTTGGCATCGCCGCCAAAAACGGCACTCGGCTTGGTCGAGCGGCCACAGTGGTCGCCTTGATTGGGCTCGTCTTTGCTGGAGCCGCGCTCTTTGCCGCCATCACCAGCAAAGTGCCGACCCCACCCACCTAAGACCGACAGCACACAGAGGCGCAATGGCCATCAAGTCTGCCCCCTGGCACCCCATCACCGCGCACATCGAGGCTCTCTACGGCGTCAGCAGCCGAGGGTTTGGCAACTTCGGCTTCTGGTTTGCTGATGGCGAGATCTGGATCAGCCCAGCGGGGTTTCATCACCCCGACAGCCTCGCCGATCTCCAGAATTGGGGCTGGCCGGTGCTCACAGCGTTGCCACCTGAAGGCGAGGCAACGGGGGATTTGCTCAAGATGATCGGGGCCGACGCCAAGCGCAACGTCGTGCAGGTGAACGACGCACAAGCAGAGCAGTTCACCCAAGGGCGCCTCGATCCCGAGCTCTGGGCCAATGTTGAACACACGGCGCCCCACCTCGCGGTGTGTAAAGGCCACCTGGCCCTCGGCGGCGTCGTCGCCACCACAGGCGAAGCGCTCTCCGCTCGTTGGTTCGGATGACCCCGAAGGTCTAAGATGAACTGGCTGTATCTCGCGGGCGCGATCTTGGCAGAAGTCGTGGCCACGACATGTCTTCAAGCCAGCAATGGTTTCACCCGTCTGTGGCCCTCCATCGTGGTGGTGGTGGGCTATGGCCTCGCCTTCTACTGCCTCTCGCTCGCTCTGCGCTCAATCCCCATGGGGATCGCATACGCCATCTGGTCAGGGGTGGGCGTGGTCATGATCACGCTGCTCGGATGGCTGCTGTATGGGCAGAAGATGGATCTCGCCGGGGTGGTCGGCATCGGCCTCATCGTGGCGGGCGTGGGGGTGCTTAACGTGTTCTCGAGAGCAGCCACCCACTGAGCGGGCCCCACTCAACGAATCAGTCGTGGCCTTTGTTGATCCAGTTGGAGTTTCGGAAGCGGGACGTTGTCTCGTCGAGTTCGTCTAGATCGGACAACTCAAGATCTGGGTGAAGGCGCGCCGCCCGTGCCAACAATGTCTTTTCAGCTTTTCGTCGGCGAGGGTGGTGGCGGTCATCGTGATGTCGATGAGGCCGTGTGGCAAATGCCTCCGCAGGTATGGCGGAGAAAGCGCAGGCGCAGCAGAGCAAGAACCCCCAGTCCCTAAAAAAAGCCCCCAAAGCCATAGAAATGCCAAGGCCGAGGCCCGCGGAGGCGTGGAGGTTCTGGGGGTCGTCAGCTGAGTGGTGAGTTGGCGCGCAGTCGTGGTGGCAAAAGCGCAGGCGCAGCAGCGCTGCGTCGAGCATTTTGGCGCCGCGAATGTGCGCTAAATCGCCGCTCAGATGGCGGCCCACAGAGCCGGAGCGCCGGAGCTAGTCCCGACCCTCGTTGATCCAGTTGGGGTTGCGGAAGCGCGAGGTCGTCTCGTCCAGCTCCTTGGGATCAGGGAAGGCCTGATCCGGGTGCAGCGCCACCGCGCGGTCGAGCAGCTGCACCTCGTTCTCGCGGATGTCGGGGTTGGGAATGCAGCACTCCACCGGGCAGACCGACTGACATGCCTCGTCACCGTGGAAGCCCACGCACTCCGTGCACAGCTTCGGGTCGATGATGTAGATGTCGTCGCCCTCGCTGATCGCCCCATTGGGGCATTCGGGCTCACAGGCTCCGCAGTTGATGCACTCGTCAGTAATCATCGTGGCCACAGCCAATACCTCCAAAAACACGGGCGCTGGGGTGTTATCCCAGAACAGCCGTCGACTCAAGACCCGAGATGAACATGGCGATCTCTCGGGCGAGGTCCTCCGGCACGTGGTGTTGTACCATGTGCCCAGCACCGGACAACGTGGTGCGTTTCAGACCCGGGATGTTGTCCAACCGCGACGCCACCGCCGCCTCCGACCAGGGGCTCTCTGCCCCACCGATCCACAGCGCCGGTGCCTCGATTTGCCGGGCGAAGGCATCAGCCACCGCCGGAAGGACCGGCAGAGGTGATCGCGTTCGGTGCAGCGGATCATACCGCCAGCGCAACTGCACCTCTTCGCCGCCCTGACCTTCGAAAGCCGACCCCGACATCAACGTCGTGGCGTGCTCGGCGAGGATCAGCGCGCGGGCTTCAGGCAATAGAGGGTCGAAGCGGCACAAACGTTTCGCCGCTTCGTGTATATCGGCCATCGGGCGCGTGAACCGAACCCCATCAAAAGGCGCCGTCTGGCTCAACCAACGGCGGGTGCGCTCCGGCGCGTCGTCTGGAGAAGAGGGCGGCACCCCGATGCCCTCTACGAGCACCAGGCCATCGAGTCGCTCAGGTCGTGTGCCTGCCCAGAGGGAGGCCACCCCTGCCCCCATCGAGTGGCCCACCACCACCAGAGGGCCCCACCCCGCGTCACCGCCCACGAGCCCGTAGGTCACCTGCTCGAGATCCCGCACGTAATCCATGAAGTGGTAGTACCCGCCAGGGCCGATCCACTCGCTCTCACCGTGCCCACGCCAGTCCAGGGCCACGATGCGCCATCGGCGGCTCTCCGGGTGAGCAGCGTGCAGCGCCTCGACACAGAAGCGCCAGGACCAGGCCATATCGAGGTAGCCATGCAGCAACAGCACCGTGCGATCCGGCGTGCCCTCAGGAGACCACTCCAGGGCGGAGAGCCTCAGGCCGCTGGCCATCAGTGAGATTCGTCGGGCACACACGCGCGCAGCTCCTGAGTCGGTGTCTGACCCGCCACGCGGGGATCAGGTGGGTCGAGATACCCCGTGCGCCACAGGGCGAGGGTCTGTCGGGTGGTGTAACGAGGGGTGTAGTCCAGTGCCAGGGGCATCATCGACACATCGAGAGGGGCCGAATCCACGAGACGCTCCCACTCCCCAGGGCCAAAGTTGATGCGTTTCGTGCGCTGCAGAAGCTCCAGGCCGCCCCGAGCCACCCAAGGATTGAGGTTGACCACCGGCTTCTCGAGGATGCCAGCCATCACCGACAGCGGCACCGCCTCCGTCCCGGCCACGTTCACCGGGCCCACCAGATCAGGCACCTGCAGCGCACGCACCAAAGCTTCCGCGGCGTCGTCCACATGGAGAAACTGCAATAGCGGATCGCGGCCTCGGCGGCCCAGAATCCAGGGCGATCTCAGCATGGCGTCGATGCGGGTCTCCACATGGGGCCCGATGACATGACAGCACCGCAGGGCCACAGCCTCGAGGCGGGGGTGAATCTCCGCAAAGCGCCAGAGGCGTTTTTCCGCCTGCAAGCGGCGGATGGCGTGGCGAGGCGCCACCTGCTCTCCCCACACCGGATCCGACTCTTTGCGTGGTGTCTGGTCGAAACGATCACCCGTGGCGTAGACGTCGTAGCCGCTCATCTGCACCACGCGGCGTACTCCGGTGAGGCCGGCGGCTTCGAGGACCTTCTCCGTGGCCAGCACCGCGGTCTTGCTTCGGGCGCTGTTGCCGAAGACCAGGTTGAGTACGCACTCGATGTCGTTGAGCACCATCAGATCGCCCACGTCGATCGAGGTGAGATCGCCATGGATGAACCGCACGGGGCCCAGCTGCTTCGGGGGACGCTGATCGATGCCGAAGACTCGGCCAAAGGGGTTCTTGTGGATCAGTCGACGGACCACCGCCTGACCCAAATAGCCGCTCAAACCAGTGATGAGGATGTTCAACGCAACCTCCAGCACATCTGCCCAGGGCAGATCCTGGCACCGATCTACACCCTGAAGCGCTCGTGATCGAGGGGGTCGGCGCTCCACCTCACACAGAGGGCGAGGCGCGGAGGTTGCCTACGCTCGACGTGGCCGTGCCTCAGTGGTTGGCCTTGAACCAGTTCACAGTCTCTTCGATGCCTGCCTCGAGAGAGATGCGCGCCGAAAAGCCCAGACGCTCTGCGGCGCGAGACACGTCGAGCACTCGACGGGGTTGCCCGTCGGGCTTGGTGGTGTCCCACATGACATGGCCCTCATACCCCGCAGCGCGGGCGATGAGTGCGCTGAGATCTTTGATGGGGGTCTCTACACCCGTGCCGAGGTTCATCGGCGCAGGGCCCACGTCCTGGGCCAGCGCCAGAGCGATGCCCCGAGCGGCGTCACGGATGTGCAGGAACTCACGACTCGGGGTGCCGGTGCCCCAGTTCACCACCTCGGGCGTCCCGGCGCGGGCGGCCTCGACGAAGCGGCGAATCAGCGCCGCCACCACGTGACTGTGGCTGGGGTCGAAGTGATCTTCGGGGCCATACAGGTTCGCGGGGATCACCACGCTGCTGTTCACACCATATTGGCGCTGATAGGTCTCACACGCTTCGTGCAACAGCCGCTTGGCCATGCCGTAGGGCCCAGTGGCCCCTGTGGGCGGCCCACCCCAGATCGAGTCTTCCTGCTGGGGCAACGGGGCATCTTGCGGGTATGCACAGGTGGTGCTGATGAGGACCAGCTTCTCGGTGCCGGCCTGACGGGCCTCTTCGAGCATCATCAGGCCCATCATGGCGTTCTCGTAGAGGAACCGGCCTGGGTTCTCCACGTTGGCGCCGATGCCTCCACACGCAGCAGCGAGATGCACCACTGCTCGAGGCTTCACCTCACGGTAGAGCGCCCGGACCTCGGATTGCTCGATGAGGTTGTAGTCCGCGCTGCCGAGGGCCACCACTTCAGCGCCGTGATCAGTCAAGGCCTCGCAGACATACCGGCCGAGGAACCCGCGGCCCCCAGTCACAGCCACCCGCATGTCTCGAAAAGAATGAGCGAGCAGGATGCGCTCGTCGTCCGGGGAGAGACTCATGCCCCGGTGGCCTTGGCCAGGAAGTGGTCCGCATACCAGCGGGCCGTACGGGCGAGGCCTTCTTTGAGCGACACCTGCGGATCGTAGCCCAGGCCCCGGAGCTTGCCGATGGCCGGACACCTACGCTTGGTGCCCCCCTCTCGCAGCGGCCCGGGGATCACGTTGAGCGTCACCCCGAGGGCCTCACCGATGCCTTCCACGAGGGCCTTGATGGAGATCTCTTCTTCGACGCCGAGGTGATAAATCTCACCATCACCACCGTCGAGACCCGCGATGACCGCACCCCGAGCCCCATCGTCGATGTAGCAGAACGCCCGGGTCTCCGATCCGTCGCCCTGAATCGGCAGATCGATGGCCGTCTTCGTAAGGCCTTCAGACAACCGCACGATGCGCTCCACGATCTCGGGGATCACGTGCTCGAAGCCCATGTCGGGGCCATAGATGTTGTGGGGTCGGAAGATTGAGGTCTCCAGACCGCGCTTCCCGCCAAAGTGCAGCGTGAGCAGCTCGCTGGTGATCTTGCCGCCGCCATAGCTGAAGCGGGGGTTGGTCACGTCGGGGATCATGAGCCGCTCGGACTCGTCCGTGGGCACATGGGTGGGGGTGTTGTAGGTCTCCGACGTGCTGGCGAGGACATAGCGACGCACGCCGCAGGCCAGGGCAGCGTCGAGGGTGTTGATGGCCCCCTTCACACCCACCTCGAGCACATCGTCGGGGCGCTCGTAGAAATAGCGCGTGCCGTTGATGTAGGCCAGATGCCAGACCACCTCGCAGCCCTCGGTGGCTTTGAGGACCGCCTCGGCGTCGCGGACGTCACCCTGCACCAGCTCCATGTTGCCTTCGATCCCCGCCAGGCGACCGGAGCGGCCTCGGGAGTGATCGTCGAGGACCCTGACGTGGTGACCTTCACTGCAGAGCTCTTTGACCAGGGCAGCGCCGATGAAACCGGAGCCGCCGGTGACCAGCATCTTCATTCCGCTCATGAAGAGGCCTCTCCTTCGATGGTGTCGGCCGCGCTCTCCCCAGAGGATGCAGGGAGGAGCGCCTTGGCCTGGTAGAAGATCTGGTCGATCCCGCCCACGTTCCACAGATCGGCGATCCAGGCGTGGGGCCGGGTGCGGGCGAGCCGACGCAGCTCTGCGTCATACCCCGTGTGGTTGGTGGCCACAAATACGCAGTCCACGTCTTCGAGGGCCCGGGCGATGGGCCAGTTCCGCACAGTGCGCCCCGTGTCCTCGATGGCCTCGGGCAGGTTGTGATCAGTGATCCTGATCCAGCTGGGCAGGGCCCGCTCGATGTATCGGTGCAGCTTCGGCGCGAGGCTGTCGCGGATGTCGTCAGTGTCCTGCTTGAAGCTGTACCCCAAGATCGCCACCTTCTGATCGTGCAGCTCGGTGCGCTGCTGCAGGTGATTCACCAGGAACGCGGGGATGTACTCGTTCATCTTCCACGCCGACAGCAACATGTCGGGGTATGGGCTCCACTCGTTGATCATGCCGAAGTCTTTGCGCAGGCACGTGCCGGCGGTGAAGCCCGGCCGGGCGATGCTGCTCCGGGGATACTTGTGGTTCGCCATGCGGCGAATCTCGTAGATGTTGGCCCCGAAGGTGTCGGCGACGAGAGCGAACTGGTTGGCCACGGCAAAGTGCACGTACCGCGCGATGTTGTTGAACAGCTTCACCAGCTCGGCGCTGACGAAGTCGGTGTGCATGATGTCTTCGGTCAATCGACCGAAGAGGGCCGTGGCGGCCTCACGGCTGTTCGGATCTTGCGTGCCGATGATCTGGGGCAAAGTGCGCAGCTCTTCGTAGGCTTTGCCCTCGGCGATGCGCTCTGGGCAGAACGCCAGACACACATCTTCACCGATGCGATGGCCCGTGCGGCGCTCCAACCACTTGCGCACATATTCGGTGGTGCCCGGCGCCACAGTGCTCCGCAGGCAGATGAGCTGGCCAGTGCGCAGATGAGGGCTCACGCTCTCGAGCACCTTCTGAATCTGGCTCAGATCAGTCTCGATGTGATTGTGCAGCGGGGTGCCCACGGTGATCACCACCGCTCGGCTCTTGGAGATGACCTCGGGCTCGCCGTGCACCTGGAATGCTTTGGTGGCGATGATCTCGCTGTACCCGGGCTCGTGGAATGGCATCACCCCGGCATTCACCGACTCTCGCAGGTTCGGGTCGATGTCCACCCCGGTGGCGTTGTACCCCACCTCGACGAGAGACAAGCCCAGGGGCAACCCCACTCGGCCAGTGCCTACGATACAGACGTCATACTCGAACATGTGCGCTCCGTGATCCTGAAGGCGTGGCCTGTGCCACTCCGGTGCCGGGTTATGCGGCGTCAGTTGGGGTGTCGGCGCGAGCGGTGCTGGCCTTGAGACAGCCTCACTCGAAGAGACATCAACACATGGACGCCTCTCGACTCGAGAGTGTGACCCCAGCGGGCGGTCAAGTGTCTCGGGGCTTACCGCGAAGATGCAATCCGGGCAAGGAAAGGCATGCCCCGAAGTGGGGCATTTAGCAGTGGTCAAACCTGTCTCGATGTAGGAGAATGCCTCATCTGTATAGATGTGTGCCTCTCATTCCTTACACCGAAGGGACTCGACATGGCCCTGAAACAGTTCTCCATCGCATGTGCAGGTCTGGCGACGCTGGCGCTGTGCAACACAGCAACGGCGCAGACGCCGGCCAACTGCGCAGGCATCCTCGCCGCAGGGCAGAGCGTGGGTGATGGCGTGTATGCCATCGACCCCGACGGCCCTGGCGGTGACGCCCCCTTCAACGCGTACTGTGACATGACCACTGATGGCGGTGGCTGGACGCTGGTGGGCAACCTGTTCAACCGGTGGGCCCAGACCCCTGCCCCGGGCCCCTTCTTCACGCAGGACATCACTCAGGCAAGCAATGGCTGGTCGGCGAACAATGGCAACGGCACCACCATCACGCCGGCTCAGCCCGGTGTGTTGAAGGTGGACGACTGGGAGGTGCCCACGGAGATTCGCTACCAGATGGTGGAGCGCTCCAATGGCATCGTCCGCAATCAGGTTGTGATTGACGACGCGGCCTCCATCACCCACGTCACGGGCCAGTTCAACGTGGAGCGTGATGCACGCAACGGCTCGGCAACGGGCTTCTCCACGCCCTTCAACCAGGACCTCACCTTCTATTACGCCAGTGATTACGAGCACACCTGGCATTACTGGGGCGGCATCATGGGCCGCAGCCGCAAGCGCAACGGCTGGCAAATCGGTCTCTCGGTGAACCAGGCTGATGGCATCAACGGTTACAACAACATCAACGACGATCAGAACCGCGGCCACCTCAACATCGGCGTCGGCGGTGATCCCCAAGACAACCGCGACATCACGGGTTACTGGGCCGGCCTCTGTGAGAGTCAGGGCTGCAACGAGCAGTGGGCCGCCAACCTCGGCTCGGCTACGGCCTCGTTCCGCATCTGGTACCGCGGCATCTCCGACACCGACGCAGATGGCATCAACGACGAGCTCGACAACTGCCCTGCTGTAGCCAATGCCGATCAGGCCGACGGCGACAGTGACGGTGTGGGTGACGCCTGTGACGCGTGCCCGAATGACGGCACCAACGACGCAGACAGCGACGGCGTTTGCCAGGACGTAGACAACTGCCCCTCTGTCTCCAACGCAGACCAGCTCGATGACAATGGTGACGGCTACGGCGATGCCTGTGTGAGCACCGCCGCCAACATCGACCCCACGGCCACTCTGGGCAATGACATCATCATCGGCCCCAACGCGGTCATCGGCAGCTACGCCAGCATCGGCGACGGCACCAACATCGGCGGCACTGTGGGTAACAGCGTGGGCATTGGCGCAGGCTCGGTGGTGCCCGACGGCTCGAGCGTCGGCAACGGCGCCCGCCTTGGAGCCAACGTGGGCCTCGGTACTGGTTGCTCGGTGGAGGTGCTCGCACGCTTGGGCGACAACGTCACCGCCGGCGACAACTGCTTCTTCGGCAGCAAGGCCAACGTGGGCGCCGGCAGCAGCTTCGGCGCCAACGTCAGCGTCGGTATCCAGGCCATCGTTGGCGACGGCTCGAGCTTCGCTGACGGCGCCAGCCTCGGCAACAACAGCCAGGTCGGCGCCAGCGCTGATCTGCTCGCCGGAGCCACCATCGGCAGCAACACCACCGTCGGCCACACCCTCAGCCTCGGCGCTGGCGGCAGCGTCGAAGGCAACACCGTCATCGGTGACGAGGCAATCATCGGCGCCGGCGGCATCGTGCGTAGCTACGTGACCATCGGCAACAGCCTCGCCATGGGCGCTGGCGCTGAGTTTGCCTCTGGTGCCGCTGCAGGCGACGACGCCACCGTCGGTGAGAACTCCGAGATCCGCGGCGAGATCGGCAACAACGTCACGTTGGAAGACCGGGTGTTCATCGGCAACCAGAGCAGCGTCGGTGACAACGGCCACCTGCACCACGACGTGAGCCTCGGCATCTTCGTCAGCTTGGGCTCCGGCGTCACCGTGAACGACGACAGCGCCATCTACGACGGCGCGACCCTCGGCGACGACAGCACCGTGGGCGAGCGCACCACCATCTTGTTCCGAGCCAACATCGGCGCCCGGGCCAGCATCGGCGACGACGCCATCGTGGACGAGCAGAACACCATCGGTGACGACTTCGTCCTGGGGAACAACAGCCGCCTCTGGCCCCGCTCGACGTACGGGCACAACGTCAACATCGGGGCCAACGTGCTCATCCGCGACAGCGCCGACGTCGGCGACGGCGTCACGGTCGAGGATGACGTCATCATCTTCCCCGAGAGCACCCTCGGCGAGGGCGCCATCATCCGCCAGGGCGTTGAGCTCGGCGTAGAGACCTGCGAGACCCGTGTCTGTGGGCAGGTCAACGTGGGCGGCTGCCAGGATGTCGGCGCCGATCTCGCCCCTGGGGCCAGCTCGGAAGATGACTGCGCAACCATCGATGGCGATCTGGTGGTCAACGCCAACAGCACCTTCGACCCCACCACCGCTTCGCTCGTGGGCCGCGCCCACCCCGACGCGGTGAACTTCCTCGCGGCGAGCTTCGGCGCCGACTCGGTCACCGTGAACGCCGATCTGTCGGGCCTCGAAGAGGGCGACGAGGTGTTGATCCTCAACCTGTACGGCAGCTCTGCCCGTCACAGCTCGGTGGGTGCCTACGAGTTCGCGCGCATCACCGCGCTGAACGAGGCCACCAACACCATCACCTTCGAGCAGAACCTCACCGCCACCTTCGGCAACGGCAGCAACGCCGATCTCATCGACCAGACGATTCTGGTGCAGCGTGTGCCCACCTACAGCTCTGCTGTCATCAACGGCATGATCACCGCTGACGAGTTCAACCCCGCCAATGGCCGCGGCGGCGTGGTGGCCTTCCGCGTCGACGGCACCCTCACCTTCGGGGCCAACGGCAGCGTGAACGTCACCGCCATGGGCTTCCCTGGTGGCAACTGGGGCCAGGGGAACAACGCCCCTGGCCAGAGTGGCTTCAGCATCACCGGCAGTGGCGTCTACTCCCCTGCCAACGGCGGCGTGAACCCTCCGGCCAACTCAACTGGTGGCGCCGGTGGCCATGGTAACAGTCACGGCGGGTGCGGCGGCGGTGGCGGTGGTTATGTCATCCGTGGTGGCCGAGGCTCGACTGGCGGCTCCACCCATGGTACCCACATCCCCTATGGGGGTTACACCATCGGAAGCGCTGACCTCTCTGGTGGCCTGTTCTTCGGCGGCGGCGGCGGCGGTGGCGGTGACAACGACAACAATGCCCACATCGGCGAGGGTGGCTACGGTGGTGGTATCGTCTTCATCTCCGCCACCGAGATCGTCGATCTTGATGTCATTGCCGACGGTGAAGAAGGCCACAACGGTGATGGGGGCGGCGGTGGCTGTGGTTACGCCATGGGTGGCTCCGGCGCCGGCGGCACCATCTACGTGGTGGCTGACACCATGACCATCCGCGAGGTCTCCGCCGAAGGCGGCATCCGCAACCTCAACGGCTCCGACTGCCGCAGCGACGGTCAGTTCCGTCCCTACGGTGGCGAAGGCTCCGAGGGCCGCGTGCGCATCGATGGTGTCATCAACGGCGCCACAAACACCTCCCCGGCGCCCTACCGACCCTGATCGGCGCTCAATCTCTCCTCACGCCTCCCCACGCCTCTCCTCTCTCCTATAGATAGATGCCATTTCGGGCCGTCTCCGGTGCCCGAGACCTCTGATGATCCAACAGAGATTTCGAGGCACCTCTTCCGACCTTGCACACACCTTACACACCCACCCAAAGACACACCTTGCCCCACCATGAAACACATGTATCTTTATTAGTGACATACTCCCCACATTGATCCACATTGAGTTACAGGGACGCAGACGGAGCGGCAGAGGGAGACCAGAAGAGTGGAGTGCAGGATGCATCGACCATCACGATCGAAAGCGCTGGGTCGCGTTTTCGTATTCGGGCTCACAACCCTGACATGTGCTGGGATCGCCCATGGAGGACAGGGCAACAACCACTGTGCCATTGATGACACTGGCCAGGTCAAGTGCTGGGGTCAGGGCCACAACGGCCGCCTGGGCCAGGGCGACACCTCTCATCGCGGCGACGGCGCCAATGAGATGGGTGATTTTCTCAGTTACATAGACCTTGGCACCAATCAACCTGTCGTTCAGGTGGCTCAGGGCGGGGGTCACACGTGTGCATTGTTCGACGATGGCGCGATCAAGTGCTGGGGTGACAACGCCAACGGAGAGCTCGGGCAAGAGGACTTCACCACCCGCGGTGACCAGCCAGGTGAGATGGGGGCCAACCTGCCCTATGTCGATCTCGGCACGGGTCGTACGGTGGTCAGCCTCTCGGCAGGCTTCGATTACACATGCGCCATCCTCGACAACGGCGGGGTGAAGTGCTGGGGACGCAACAGCTTTGGCAACCTCGGCCTCGGTGACACCATTCGACGGGGCGCCTCCCCCGGTGAAATGGGCGACAATCTGGAATATGTGGATCTCGGCACAGGTCGAACCGCAGTTCAACTCTCGGCATCGGTGACGTTCACCTGCGCCGTCCTCGACGATGGCAGCGTCAAATGCTGGGGGCAAAACCCATATGGTCAGCTCGGCCTCGGCGACGTCTCGGCTCGGGGAGACGAGCCTGGGGAGATGGGCGACGCCTTGCCTGCCGTAGATCTCGGCACAGGTCGTACCGCCATCAGCGTCGCCACTGGCACCTCCAACGCATGCGCCATCCTCGATGATGGCAGCGTCAAGTGTTGGGGCCGGAGCTTCTTTGGAGAAAGCGGCGCCGGCGACGCACTCACTCGGGGCGACGAGCCCGGAGAGATGGGTGACGCCTTGCCTGCTGTGGCTTTGGGGACTGATCGCACGGCCACCCAGCTGGCGTTGAGCGACTTTTCGTCCTGTGCCTTGTTGGACAATGGTGGGGTGAAGTGCTGGGGCCGCAACAGCTTTGGCAACCTCGGCATCGGCGACACCGCTCACCGCGGAGACAACGCCGGCGAGATGGGCAACGCGCTGTTCTACGCAGGTACAGCCTCGGGACGCACGGTGCAGCAGGTCGCGGCCGGCGACAATCACACGTGCGCTTTGATCGACGACGGCACTGTGCAGTGCTGGGGCTACAACACCTACGGGCAGCTCGGCCAGGGTCACAAGCTCGCCATCGGTGATGAAGCGGGCGAGGTGATCCCCACCGTGCCCCTCGGCGCTAACTTCACTGCAGCTGTGTTGGGTGGTGCCACCGGCGCCCCCATCGTGCCCGTGCAGTGCGACGTGCCCGACAACGACGGCGATGGTGTGTGTGGTGACGTGGACAACTGCCCCACGGTGCCCAATGCCGATCAAGCAGATGACAACGGTGATGGCCATGGTGACGCCTGTGTCAGCCCCCTCGCCGACATCCACCCCACGGCCACGTTGGGCTTCGGTGTCGTGATCGGGGCCGAGGCCAGCATTGGCGCCTTCAGCAACATCAACGCCTATGCAACGGTGAACGGCACGGTGGGCGACAGCGTCACTGTGGGTCGGGAAGCCGTCGTACAGGCAGGGGCCATCGTGGAGAACGTCGCTCAAATCGGCGAGCAGACGCAGATCGGCGCCGGGTGTCAGATCGGTGTGCTCGCGAACATCGGCCCCGAGTCATCTCTCGGTGACGACTGCATCGTGGGTACCCGCGCAGTGGTCGGCGGAGGCGCCAACCTCGGCGCCAGATGCCAGATCGGCGCGCTGAGCACCCTCGACGAGCGCGCTCAGTTCCAGGCAGATGTCACCATCGGCAGCAACACCATCATCGGTGAGTTCCCACAGATCAGCGCCAACAGCAGCATCGGGAGCAACACTGTGGTGGGCAACAACCTGGTCATGACCCTCAGATCCACCATCGAGTCCAACACCACCATCGGCAACCAGGTCACCCTCTTCGACGATGTGTCCATCGGCAACTACGTCATCGTCGGCAGCGCCCTCACCATGCTCTCGGGGGCAGAGCTCGCTGACGGTGTGGTCGTCGGCGACGCCGTGGATGTGGGCTCGAACAGCGAAATCCGCGGCACCCTCGAAGACTTCGTCGTCGTGGGCAACGACGCCTTCGTAGGCAACCAAAGCACCGTGGGCAGTCGGAGTGAGCTCCAGGACGGGGTCACCCTCGGCAGCTTCGTGACCTTGGGTGAGCTCGGCTTCGTACGCGCTGGAGCCACCCTGTACGACGGGGTGACCATCGGCATCGACTCTCACATCGGCGAAGACGTCACCATCCTCTACAACACCACCCTCGGCACGCGCCCCGTTGTGGCGACGGACGCCTTCATCGATGAAGGGAACACGTTCGGAGACTTCGTCCGCGTCGACCTTCGATCCCGCATCTGGCCCCGTGGCACCTTTGGTGACAGCGTCGTCGTGCACCCTGACGTGCTCATCCGCGAGCGGGCCCAGGTGGGTGATGGGGTCATCATCTGGAACGACGCCATCATCTACCCGGAGACCATCATCGGGGAGACCAGCCAGATCGGCCACGGCGTGGAAGTGGGTGCCGCAGACTGCGCACTGAGAGTCTGTGGGCAGGTCACCATCGGGTGTGGTGTCATCGTCGAAGACGATCTGGCTCCAGCCTCCACAGTGGGCGCCCTCTGCGACTGACATCTCTGACGCGCTGATCCCAGAAGCGCTCTCGAAGACCTCTTGCGGCCTCGGCCGCCTCTGATGCATCTGGTCTCACGTCGTTCGATCACGTGAGGCCCGCCATGCCCATCTCCGACCCGCAAATCACCTCTCCCGCCCTCGGCGACTGGGCCGAAGCCCACACCGCCGGTCGACAGCGCGCCGTGCTCATGATCCTCGGCGGCCGTCAGCGAATGTCCATGGTGGGCCCCGACACCGCCGACTACCTGCATCGCCTGCTCACGTGGTCGGTGAAGGATCTGCAGCCCGGCGAGAGCGCCACCCCTTTCATGCTCACCACGACGGGGCGGGTCGAGCTGCACTTCGGGCTGCTGCGGGTCGACGAAGAGACCTTCTGGCTCGATCTGCCGCCGGGACTGTACGACAAGGCCTACGAGATGCTGGAGCGGTTCCACTTCTCGGAAGATCTCGAGTTTGGCGACATCACTGAGCACGTGAGCCTCGTGAGCGTGCAGGGGCCTGACGCCGGGAAGGTGCTCGCCGCTGCAGGCCTGCCCGTGCCTGATGGCGATCTTCGGCATGTGGCAGGTGAAATCGAGGGCCAGCCTCTCCGCGTAGCCCAGCGCAGCCGCATCGGCGGCCCGGGATACGACCTCTGGATCAGCGGCGACATGGAGACGGTCATCGGCCATGTGCTGGAAGCAGGTGTGGTGCCTGTGGGTGGTGAAGCGCTCCACAGCTTGCGCGTCGAAGGCGGGATCCCCCAGTACGGCGCTGAATACACCGACAAGAGCAGCCCCCTCGAGGTCTCGGATCTGTGGGGCATCACCGATGGCAAGGGCTGCTACCCCGGCCAGGAGGCCATCGAGATGACCATCGCTCGGGGCCGCCCCCCACGGGCGCTCCAGGCGGTTGATCTGAGCGGCGAGGCCGAGGTCGGTGACGATCTTGTCGCCAATGGCAAAGCCATCGGGAAGCTCACCAGCGTCGCGACGCTCCCTGACGGGCGCACCGTGGCCCTCGCTCTCGTGCGGCGTCGCGCCCTCGACGCTGAAGGGGTGACCTGTAGAGATCTGCCGGCGGTGTTGAGGTCCCCGGGCATCGACGCTATGTAGGACCTCCACTCTGCTGGAGGCCTCATGCGCGACACCCCGGGCCCGAAAGACGCCCCCGAAAAGACCCCCGAAGAGCGGCAGCTCACCGAGTACGAGCGCTACATCCGCACCGAAGCGCTGCTCAGCCTGCAAAAGGCCCCCGCAGATCTGTCGTGCCACGACGAGATGGCCTTTCAGATGGTCCATCAGGTGGAGGAGCTGTGGATGAAGCTCGCCCTCCACGAGCTGGACCGCGCTCAGGGCTTGATGCATCAGGACAACTTCCCCGAAGCCAGCCGCACGCTGAGGCGGGTGCACATCATCCTGACCCTCATGGCGAACCAGATGCGGATCCTGGAGACCATGTCGCCGAAGGCCTACTTCACCGTGCGGCAGGTCCTCGGCCGGGGCAGCGGCCAGGAGTCCCCGGGCTTCAACGCCATGCTCGACGAAGGCCCCCGCATGCGCGAGACCCTCAAGGGCCTGCTCGAGCGGTCGGGGGTGAGCTTGCTGGAGATTCATCGCGACCCCGAGGCACATCCCGCCCTCTTTGATCTCACCGAGGCGCTGCTCGACGTCGACGACGGGTTTCAGCAGTTCCGTGCCCGGCACCTGGCCCTGGTCCGACGCATCATCGGCGGGCGCACCCCCTCACTGAAGGGCGCCCCCGCGGATCTGCTCGAAGTGGGGGTGAAGGCGTGCTTCTTCCCGGAACTGTGGCTGGTCCGCGAGGCCCTCTTTCGAGACTTCGTCCCCGGGCCTTCACTGGACGACGGCGGCTTCGACGGGCACTGATCGGGATGTGATGGCCAGAGCGCCTCAGGTGGGCGCAGGTCGAGGGCGCGTTGAGAGGAGCACGCATGTCCAAGGACTGGGAGACCCTCGCTGGAGGGCAAGGACAAAAGCCCACTACGGGGCGTCTGGGGCGAGCCATCAAGCTCGGCGGCCTCGCCACACGGGTCACAGGCTCTCTCATCGCTGGGGGCATCAAAGGCAAGATCCTCGGCAAGGAGCGTGGCGCCGCGGCCCAGGCCGATGTGTTCATGAAGAACGCCGATCGCATCGTCGAGACCATGGGGCAACTCAAGGGCGCCGCCATGAA
Source organism: Bradymonadia bacterium (assembly GCA_046290225.1). Lineage (GTDB taxonomy): Bacteria > Myxococcota_A > Bradymonadia > UBA7976 > UBA1532 > JBKAGE01. The sequence continues at coordinate 169,690 of JBKAGE010000036.1, forward strand.
GATCGGCCAGATGCTCAGCATCGACACCGACGGCCTGCCTCCGGAGTTCGTCGACCGGCTCTCGGCGCTGCAGAAGTCCGCTCCACCCATGGACTGGGACACCCTCAGGGGTCAGGTTGAGGGCGCCCTCGATCGACCCATCGAGGACGCCTTCCAGTTCTTCGACCCCGAGCCCATCGGCTCTGCCAGCATCGGCCAGGTCCACAAGGCCCGACTCTTCGACGGCACTGATGTGGCGGTGAAGATTCAGTACCCGGGCATCGCCCAGACACTGGAGAGTGATCTCAAGAACCTCTCCACCCTGCTCAACCTCGGTCGGGTCTTCGCCAGCAGAGAGCGCCTCGAAGGTTTCCTCGAGGAAGCGCGACAGAGCCTGCTCGAAGAGGCCAACTACACCCTCGAGGCCGAGAACCTCGTGAAGTACGGCCCGCTGCTCAGCAGCTTGCCGGGCATCAGGACCCCCAAGGCGTTCCCCGAGCTCACAGCGCCTACAGTGCTCACCATGGAGTTCATCGAGGGCCAGAAGATCGACGACGGCCTCATGGCGATGACCGACGTCGAAGCTCAGCAACAGATCCTCGAGCGGTTCATCCACGCCTTCGTCTGGATGTTCCACGACCACCAGATCATCCACGCGGATCCACACCCGGGGAACTTCCTGCTCACCGAGGACGGTGACATCGCCCTGCTTGACTTTGGCTGCATCAGCACCTTCAGCGAGACCTTCTCCGACGGCATGCTGCATCTGCTCAAGGCTTATTGGGATCGAGACGGCCAGGCCACCCGGGACCACTACCGCCGTCTGGGCTTCGGCCCTGAAGACGGCACCTTGCCCAGCGCCGAGATGCTCGTGGAGTATCACGACCTGATCCTCACCCCCATGGGACACAGGGGCCCCTTCAACTTCGGGGACTGGGCGGTGAACGCCCAGATCAGGAAGTTCATGCGCACCCACCTCGAATTCCTCAAGATGGTGCCGCCGCCGGAGTCACTCATGTATTTCCGGGTGGTGGCCGGCATCAAGGGTCTGCTCAACCGCGTCGCCGTGCCGGTGGATGTACATGCTCAGGCCGTCGCCGCCGCCGTCCGTCGGGGGATCGTGCCCGAAGGAGCCTATCGATGACCGTACGCCTCGCCTCGACTGTGTTGTTGCTCCGTGAGGCCCCCGCCGACGACACAGGGGCTCAGGTGGAGATCTTCATGGTCCGTCGCCACGGCAAGTCGCGCTTCATGCCCGACGCTCTGGTCTTCCCTGGTGGGCGACTCGATGACGCTGACTCGGACGCTGATCTTGCCACAGCGTGTGATCTCACCGTGGAGGAGGCCGCCATCACGATGGGCCGCCCCGAAGGACTGGGGCTGCTCATCGCTGGTATCCGCGAGACCTTCGAAGAGGCTGGCGTGCTCCTCGCTGAAGACAAAGATGGTGATCTGATCATCCTCGAAGGTGATCAGGGTGCTCGCTTCGCCGCCCACCGACAGGCACTCAACGAGGGCACCCTGGCCTTCAATGCCCTGGTGGCCGACGAGGGGCTCACGCTCCGGACCTCTTCATGTCGCTATGTGACCCGCTGGATCACCCCCGAGGTGGAGCCCCGTCGCTACGACACGCACTTCTTGATGGCCCGTGCCCCAGCGGGCCAGCGACCCTCTCATGACGGCCACGAGACCACCGCTGGAGGCTGGTGGCGCCCGCAAGATACGCTCACCGCCTATGAGGCCGGTGAGATCAAGCTGGCCCCTCCGACGCTGCGCATCCTCACGGCGATCTCCACCATTCCCACAGTGGATGGCCTCCTGGATCTGCGCTCCGGTGTGCCGGACCCCATCGTACCTCAAGGGCACCTGACTGAAGATGGTTTGTTGTTGTTGATGCCGGGTGATCCCGACTTTGAGGGGGCGCCGGTCACGGGGCGAGATCGATTCTCTCAGAAGGATGGACGCTGGCACTCCGAGGGTGAGCGCTGGTAGCTCAGGGACCGGACTGCTCACGACGACGCTGAATGCGGTCGTGCTCGTAGATGAACAGTGAGGTGCGGTCCAGCAGGCTGCGCATGCCGGGGTGGAACAAGAACCGGTGGGCCTGCTCCTCAGTCGCCCAGACGTGCCAGATGCCCTTGCGGGGGTGAGGGCCGTGCTCCCGGGTGGGGGCGGCCTCGGGGATGACGCTCCAGTCCTTCACCTCTCCGGTGAAGAAGGTGACGGTCTTCTCGATCTCCCGGCCTTCGCGCCGGTACTTGTAGTGTACGTGATCTCGGAAGTTGGGCAGCAGCTCCACGTCGACGATGGCGGTCTCTTCCATCAGCTCCCGAAGAGCCGTCTCCGTCTCGGTCTCCCCTTCGTCCATGCTGCCCTTGGGGAACTCCCAGGCAGCATCGGGGTTACGCACCAGCACGCTGTGCAGCAGCAAAAATTCGATGGGTCGATCAGGCAGCCTGCGAAAGGGGATCACCCCGCAGGAGAATTCGTAGTCCACGACGCGTTTTGTTTTTTCGGTTCCGCTCATCTCTCTTCAATACAGCACCACCCGGTGGCCCGTCGACCCATCATCGGAGCGCCGGGTGTGGTTCACGCACCACGGGCCACTTGCGATGATGCCGGCGGTGGGCTCCAGGGTGTGGTTCACGGACGCTTCGCGGGCTCTTCTACCTGGATCAGATCGACCACGGGCACCCCCTCGTCTTTGGGTCGGGGCGGCGGATCCCACAGGCCCAGGGCCCGTATGACCCGCTCGGGCTCCGGTGTACCCCGCTCTGCGAAGGCCACCCGGCCACCAGGCGTCACGGCGTACACCGTACGCCTCACCTTGGGGCCCACTGCAGCACGCCACTGGCGGGCCACATGGCTGCGTGGATCGATCAGCAGGTCGAAGTCCAGGCCCAGGTCAGCCTTGAACCTGCGATGAGAGTCGGCGTCACCAGCGTTGATGCCGAAAGCCACCCCACCCGCTTCACGCAACTTCTCCAGCTGAGAGTTGAACTGCTGCAGCTGACCGGTACACGTCGGCGTGTGGTCCCGAGGGTAGAAGATGAGCACTACAGGGCGCCCTCGGAGGTCGTACAAGCGCACCGTACGACCTTCTTGATCGCTGAGGGTGAAGTCCGGGGCGATGGCCCCCGCCTCAACCGGGGCCATCGAGAGCTCACCAACGGCCTGATCGATCACTTTGAACAACCGACTCATACACTCCTCCTGAGGATCAGCTACGCAAACGCAGCGGGCTCAGCGCCGACCAGTCCGCAGATTCCGTTCTCCCAGTCTGCAGATACTCTACGACGAGAGGGGCGATGATCGGTGCCAGGACCAATTCATCGTCACCGAGGGCCCGCACCTGTAGCAAGCTCACCGCTTCGTCAGGGCCCACGATGGGCAGACCATCTGCCGAGATCTCGTGGTTGATCACTCCGCTGGGGCCCACGGGCAGCTCAGAGAGGGCCGGCGTGAGGGTGGTGGCGAGGTTGAGCAGGTGCATCATCTCCTCGGTGGTGAGCCGCGGATCGAGGCTGGCGCCCTTGATGGGGCCCACCACGTGCACGTTGCCGTGTAGATCAGGCGTGATGTAGCCCTCAGGCGACCAGATCGTACGCCGGGGCCATCGCCCCTCTTGCAGGGTGAGCACAGGCTGACGTTGTACGCTCACGGGCAACGCGCTGGGCCCCGGGCCAATGTCGGTGCACACGATGGTCACCGCGGCCTCGAGAGGCCCTTCGGGGACTCTGACACCGGCCACGGCGCCGCGAGGCCCTTCGATGAGACCCAGGATCGGGGTGCCGAGGTAGAGCTGGGCCCCCGCCTCCGCAGCGCCAGCGGCGAGGGCCCGCCGGAGCGCCTGCCGATCGGTCACCACATCTTCGGGCACCGACAACGCCGCCACCACATCTTCGGGGAGGCCGGGCTCGAGCGCTCTGGCGTCGCCGGCGGTCATGGCTTTGAACGGGCGCCCGCCTTCTTTGAGCCAGGCAGCCTTCTGATGGATCTGCTGCAGCCCCTGCATCTCGAAGGCTGGGATCAGCGCCCCCTCACCAAGGGCCACATGTTGGCCTGCATCAGCCTCGATCCCCTTGACCCATGCAGCCAATCGCTCCAGTCCCAACCCTCGCAAGCCGTTGAGAGGGCTCGTGGGCTCGGCACGCGTCCAGCCCAGAACGGCACCAGGCACTGGCCCTGATGGGGTCAACACACCGGGATCGACGAGCCTGACCTTCGCCCCGGCCCGAGCGGCCTCTCTGGCGATGGCGCAGGCCACGAGGTTGCTGCCGAGAATGGCGAGATCGACGGCAGGGCGTCTGGCCATGAGTGATCCTCTCTCGAAGGGGGCACGCGGTGGTAAAGCGGAGGATGCAACCAGCCTCGGGGTGTGGTGTCAACGGCTGTGTCTGTTGGTGGGGATGGGATTTGTTGTGGTGGGCCTTGCCCCGAACAGCAGACCCTGTTTCATTGGAACATTGTGATCCTGGATGCCGAGAAGGGGCCATTCTGCGACACCGACTACCCAGAGACTTTCCAGAAGGATACCAGGCTGCCATGGAGCTTGGTGAGGGCTCCATGGGCGCCGTCTGGCTCGCCTACAGCGAAGGGGCTCGTGGGCACTGTGCGGTGAAGGTGCTGCACCTCGCCGAGCGCAAACGAAACTCCGCAGAGCGGTCCTTCAACCGCGAGGTCCGGGCCATGGCCCGTCTCGACCACGAAGCGGTCATCCGGATCCTCGACTACGGACGCACGCCGAAGGGGTCTCCCTTCCTGGCCATGGAATATGTGCCCGGCGTGAGCCTCTCCCGCTATGTGCACGCGCCATGGTCCTGGCCCCGGCTCTGGACCCTGCTCGACAGCCTGCTCGCCGGTCTGGCTCACGCCCATGCCCGCGATCTGGTCCACCGAGATCTCAAGCCCGGCAATGTGATCATCCACCCGGACAGCCTCACCCACGGCGCGGTGAAGATCGCCGACTTCGGCATCGCCCTCGCCGTGCACGAAGCCGCCTCGTCGAACCGGCGGGTCGAGGGCACCCCGGCCTACATCGCTCCAGAGGCCGCCTCTGGTGACGTCGCCTCCGTGGGCCCGTGGACCGATCTCTACTCCCTCGGGGTGATGCTCTTCGAGATCCTCACGGGGGAGCGACCCTTCAGGGGCCGCAACCTGCTTACCCATCACCAGCGCTCTCCCCTGCCCCCGGTCTCCATCCGCGACGAGGTCGACGTGCCAGAGGGCTTCGTGGCCATCGTTGAGCGACTGCTCGAGAAGGCGCCCCACGCGCGATACCGCTCCGCTGCCGAAGTCCGCGCCGCCCTCGAGCGGCTGGGCCCCTTGCCGGAGCGCCAGCGTCTCGGCGATCCGCCCCTCACGCTGCTCGATGACTCCATCTCCCCGGGCTCTCGTTTTGCGCTGATTCCCGCCCGGGGCCCTTCAGGCCCGGGCCTGTTCCACCTGCGAGAGCCGCCCCTCGCCGGCCGTGATCGCGCCCGAGAGGCCTTGGAGCAGTCCGCCCGGCTGGCGCTCTCGGGCTCTGGCCCCCGTGTGGTGATCCTGCAGGGTGAGGCGGGCCTGGGTAAATCCCGCCTCGCCGCCTGGATCAGAGAGCAGGTGGAAGAGTCGGGGCACATGCGCACGCTGGTGGTGCGCTCCGAGCCTCAGACCGAGAACGGCGGTGGCCTGCGTCAAGGGGTGTTGCGCTTCGTCGGCGCCCCGACATCCACCCGCAAAGACGCCGATCAGGTGCTCTCGGTGGTGCTGCCTGACGAAGAGAGCCGGGCCAACGCCATCGACGTGCTCTGGAGTGACGCGCCCCATCACGGCCCTGGGAGCGAGGTGGTCATCAGCCACGCCGCTCGCCTCATCCGCGACCTGTCCGGTGGCGAGCCGATGTTGCTCTGGATCGAAGACGCTCAGTGGTCTCCCGAGGCCAAGGTGCTTCGGCTGGTCGATCGACTCGCTCGCCCTGACGGTCCTTCTCAGCTTCTGGTGGTGATCACCCTGAGGCCCAGCGCCCGCAGCACGGTGCAGTCCATGCTGGATCGACTCCGTCGCAACCCTGCGGTGCGAGAAGTCGACCTGCACCCCATCAGCCCTACAGAGCTGGCCCCGGCCCTCGAGGCCCTGGCGCCCCTGCCCCCAGGCATCGCCGACGCCGCCTGTGTTCAGGCGGCGGGCAACCCGCTCATCGCGCTGGAGGCGGTGCGCACCTATCTCGAGAGCGAGGGCCTCGGCACCGCTCCGACAGATCCGGCCCAGGTCCTCACGGAGCGCATCAAGCAGGCCACCGAAGGCCCTGGGGGCGGTGCCCTCAAGAGCACGCTGGCCCGCGCCACCTTGCTGGGCCGCTCTTTCACCCTCCAACCCCTGGTGAAGTTGTGTGGTGTGCCTGGTGATCCTGAAGCCCCCGCGCTCCATCTCGGCGGAGAGGAGTCAGTGGCGGCGGCGGTCGATCAAGCTGAGGAGAACGGCTTGCTCATCGTCCAGGGTGCTGGGCGGTGGCGGTTCAGCCACGATCTCGTCCGGGCCCAGTTCCGTAACATCTGTCGTTCGCTGGCGAACTGGCAGGCCCTCAACCTCGCCTCCGCAGAGCTGAAATCCCCTCGGGGACACGCCGACACCACAGGCATTGAGATGGAGATGGTGGCTCGCCACTATGCCGAGGCCGGCCACATGGAGACCGCCCTCGAGTTGGGGCAGATCTCAGGCCGCCGTCTCTTCGACTCGGGGCTCATGGGCCACGCCACCTCGTTCCTGCGCAAGGTCCTCGACTGGGATCGCACCACTCGACGCCTCACGCCTCAGTCTCGTGGTGAGCTTCGGCTCATGTGCAGCGAGGCCGCTGAGTACGCGGGCCAGCCCGACGAAGCCGAACTTCAGGCCCGCAAAGCCTTGAACCTGGGCGTACGCACGAAGGCCCCTGCGGTGGCGGCCCAGGCGGCGAGCCGGCTCGCCGTGCTCAGCCTGCACAATGACGACTCCGAGACGGCGCAGACATGGGTACAGAAGGCCCTCAAGTTCGCCGAGCGATCAGAAGAGCCGCTGGCGCTCTATGCCGCCTGGTACGGCATGGGCGAGCTGAGGCGATACGACGACCAGCTCGACGAGGCGGTGGAAGCCTACGAGTCGGCTTTGGAGAACGCCCGAGTGGGGGATCTCGTCGGTGAAGCCCTGAGGGCTCGGAGCGCCGTGGCCCACATCGATCGCCTGCAGGGCCGCCTCGAGCGCGCCGAGACCACCTTCGACGCTGTGGCTGCAGGGGCTTCGGAGGCGGGCTTGGAAGTACTGGCCCTCACCGCCCGGCTGCACCTCGGGCTGTGCGCCTGGGCTCAAGAGGACGCCCTCACAGCCCGGCAGGCGTTCTCGGAGGTCCGCCAGGGAGCCCGGGGCAACCTGTTTGCCCTCGAACTGTACGCCTGCCTCGGCGAGGCGTGGTCTCTCGCCAAAGACGGCGACTGGGAGAACGCCGAGGTCCTCCTGCTCCAGGCAGAAGATCTCCGGTATGATGTGAGGCTACACGAGGTAGAAGCGGCCCGCCTGAGAGCCAGCCTCAAAGCCCTCGCCCGCAACGCTGGACGCCACGGCGTCCTCGCTTCGCTGGATCGGCTCGAGGTGGTGGTGACCCGCACCCACACCTCGACCGCTCACAGCGAGGGTTCATGAGCCACACCACGACGCCCCCCCCTTCAGACACGCTCCGCAACCACCTCGTCGAGCACATCTGCGACTCGATCATCGGCCAGGACCAGGCCTTGGACGGCCCCTACGGCACCCGTCGCCTGGTCTACGCCGACTACACAGCCTCCGGCCGGGCGCTGCGGTTCGTAGAAGATTTCATCCGCGACGAGGTGCTGCCCCTCTACGCCAACACCCACACCGAGACCTCGGGCACCGGGCTGCAGACCACGCGCTTTCGCGAAGACGCCCGGGCCATCATCGGCGAGGCCCTCGGCGCGGATCCCGAGAAGGACGTCGTGCTCTTCGCAGGCTCGGGCGCCACTGGGGCCATCAACAAGCTCATCGACTGTTTGAATCTGCGGCTGCCTCGAAATCTCGATGCTGAGTACGGGCTCTCTGATCACATCCCCGCAGCCCATCGCCCGGTGGTCTTCATCGGGCCATACGAGCACCACTCCAACGAGCTGCCCTGGCGGGAATCCATCGCTGATGTGGTGGTCATCGACGAAGACGCTGATGGCCGCATCGATCTCGATCAGCTTCAAGCGGCCCTGAAGCAGTACGCCGATCGGCCGTTGAAGATCGGCAGCTTCTCCGCGGCGAGCAACGTCACTGGCATTGGCTCGGACACCCGAGCCATCGCCGCCATGCTCCATCGACATGGCGCGTTGTCGTTTTGGGACTTCGCTGCGGCGGGGCCCTACGTGCAGATCGAGATGAACATGGCCGATGACAGTGAAGACGGCCACCTGCTCTACAAAGATGCAGTGTTCCTCTCGCCTCACAAGTTCATCGGCGGCCCTGGCACGCCTGGGATTCTGGTGGTCAAGCGGGCCCTGCTGAACAATGTGGTGCCCTCGCAGCCAGGCGGTGGCACCGTGGCCTACGTCAACCCCGAAGAGCACCGTTACTTGTCCGATCCGGTGCATCGCGAGGAAGGCGGCACCCCAGCCATCGTGGAGAGCATCCGAGCCGGCCTGGTGTTTCAGCTCAAAGAGGCTGTGGGCTGGCAACGGATTCGCGCGCTGGAGCACGCCTTCATCAGCACCGCCATCGAGCGCTGGTCGAGCAACCCCAACATCAGGGTGCTCGGCAACCCCAAGGCATGGCGCCTGTCGATCGTCTCACTCATGATCAAGGCCCCCGAGGCCCTCGCTGCGCACGTGAGGGGCCCGGAAGAGACCTGGCTGCACCACAACTTCGTCGTTGCCCTGCTCAATGATCTCTTCGGGATTCAGGCGCGCGGGGGCTGCTCGTGCGCGGGGCCCTACGGCCACCGCCTGCTGGGCATCGACCTCGTGAGCTCACGGGCATTCGAGCGGGAGATCGTGCGGGGCTGCGAGGGCATCAAGCCCGGCTGGGTGCGGGTGAACTTCAACTACTTCATCTCCCAAACCACCTTCCGCTATCTGCTCGACGCCATCGACCTCGTGGCAGAGCACGGCTGGCGCCTGCTGCCCGATTACCGCTTTTGCCCCGAGAGCGGCCAATGGCGCCACCGCAACGCCACCGAGCACCGCGTGCTCCGGCTCGCAGACCTGACCTACGCTTCGGGGCGCATGGCCTACCCGAGCCGCAAGGCCACCGAGCCCGAGAGCGCCCTAGGCCGCGCCCTGGAAGAGGCAAAGGTGCTCCTCGAGCGTGGCGCCCAGCCTGCTGCGGATGCCTCTACCCTCGCGCTCAACGAGGATTTTCAGTCGCTGCGGTGGTTCCCTCTACCTATGGAGGCATGCTCACACCTCAATGGCTGATGGGCATTCCCACCCTCCACTCACCATGAAGTCGAATCAACCAGCTTCGTAGCAAGATGGCGTAGCCCAAGGGTTCATATGCGTCGCAGTGATTTGCTTACTGCGGCGGTCAGGCTCGCTCCGCGGGTAAGAGAGTTTTCGGGCACGGGCACGGGCACGGGCACGGGCACGAGTTGATTCGGGTGTGGACCTGTGGCCGCTCCTGAACTCAGGGCGAAGGTTGTCATTGAGACTGGGTTGATGCGCTTCAGAATGGCCTGAGGCTTCAGGTCTTGGGCGGTATGGAGTCCAGAGCCTCCACTGAGGAGAGCGTGGGGCCGAGTGGAGCCTCCACCACCATAAACCCACGAGCGGAGTCATGCCGGGCCACGGGTCCGCGTATGTATCAACTCGTGCCCGTGCCCGTGCCCGTGCCCGTGCCCGAAAACTCTCTTACCCGCGGAGCGCCCCCACCCCTCGAAGCTCATGCCTTCCGGTTGAACCTGCGGCTCAGCTCCCGGCTCACGATGACCCGCTGGATCTGGCTGGTGCCCTCGTAGATCTGGAAGATCTTCGAGTCGCGGAGCAGCTTCTCCACCGGATACTCGGCGTTGTAGCCGTAACCACCGAAGACCTGCACCGCATCACTGGCCACTCGGTGGGCGGTGTCGGCGGCGAAGCACTTGGCCAGCGACGCCTCCAGGGTGTTGCGCACGCCCTGGTCGATCGTCCAGGCAGACTTCCAGACCAGCAAGCGGGCCGCCTCGATGTCTTTGTACATGTCGGCGATCATGAAGCTGATGGCCTGGTGGCTCATGATGGGCTTGCCGAAGGTCTTGCGCTCGTGGGCGTACTGGATGGCGTGCTCGTAAGCAGCCCGTGACAAACCCACAGCGCCCGAGGCCACCAGGGGTCGGGTGTGATCGAAGGCCTTCATGGCGATGATGAAGCCCATGCCCTCATCACCGAGGCGGTTCTCCACGGGCACCTCGACGTCGGTGAAGGAGATGCCTCGAGTGTCGCTGGCCCGCTGGCCCAGGTTCTTGAGCTTGCCGCTCACCTCGATGCCGGGGCTGTCGGCGTCGACGATGAAGCCGGTCATGCCCTTGTGGCCCAAGGTCGGATCGGTCTTGGCGAGCACGAAGTACCAGTTGGCCACCTTGGCGTTGGTGATCCACATCTTCTCGCCGTTGATGATGTACTTGTCGCCCTTGCGCACGGCGGTGGTGCCCAGGCTGGCCACGTCACTGCCGGCGCCGGGCTCGGTGACGGCGTAGGCGCAGAGCAGCGGGGCCTCGGTCATGCGGCCGAGGTACTTCTTCTTCTGGGCCTCGTTGCCCGCCACCACCACAGGGAGCTCGGCGAGGGTGTTGGCCTCGATGGCGGTGCTGATGCCGGTGCAGCCCCAGGCGTTCTCCTCGCCGATGAGGGCCCCCTCGAAGCACCCGAGCTCGAGGCCACCGTAGGCCTCGGGGATGTGGGTGTTCACCAGCCCGATCTCCCAGGCCTGCTTGATGATCTCCATGGGGTATTCGCCTGTCTCGTCGTGATGCGCCGTTGCGGGGCGGATCACGTCACGGGCGAACTGGCGGGCGGTCTCTTGGAGCTGCTGTTGCTCTTGGGAGAGTTTGAAGCTGACCATGGAGATCTCCTCAGGGTTGGGCACGGTATGGTCGGGCACCATACGATTCAGCACGGTGAATGGTCATTCAGCGATTCGCCCATTTAGAGACTTGTAGGCGTGAAAAGCAAGCGGTGCGCCCTCAACCACCTGCCATCGACAAGGCCATCTCTACCAGCGGGTCTTCTTGGCCCGCCCGCGCAACAGCAAGGATGGGAAACTGAGCTGTATCAATCGGCCACGCGAGGGCGTCAGGCATGTCTGGACCGACCTCCGCAATCCAAGGAATCAAAGAGAAGCCCAGGCCTGCGGCCACAAAGGCCAAGATGGCGTCTGCGCTGTTTGCCGAGAGCACCTCTTCCGGGGCCCAGGACAGCGCTTCGAACTGTAGATCGCGATGGGTCGTACCTTCAGGGTAGGCCACAAAGGGGATGTGTCTGAGGGCGTCAAGATCGGGCGCCTCCAATGCAGTGGCGGTCTCCACCGAAACCTCGGCAGCCGTGAGCGTGATCGACGATGGGCCAGCTTGTGCGTGGTCGGGGCGAGCAGGCCCAGGGTGGTGACCCACACCGCCAGGGTGCTCCACACACCAGGGCCTGCGAGCAGTGTCAGCGCCAGCGTGATGGGCCCGAGAAACACAGCGGCCTCCCAGGTGGACTCGTAAAACGGCAGCCTGGCGCAAGCGCCCGGACGATCATGGTGCACGTGAAAGCCACGGGCGAGCCAGGCCAGCCGACCAGAGTCCGGCGACACGCGCTGGTCGAGGAGCCAGTGGGCCAGACCGCTGACGAAGTCAGTGAGAAACATCGCCGGCAGCAGCAGCGCCAACAACACCCAGGGGCTCGGGGCCACCCACACCAGCGCTCTGATGGAGCCGGCCACGGTCAGATAGACGCCCACACACTTGATGCCTTCGACGACAGAGTCGCGATCCAGAGTGCTCCACCATGCCCGGAGAGGCTCGATGTTCGCTGCCCAGACACTCTGAGGTGCGGGTTTCGACAGACCAAATGTCCTGGTCTTCTCCCCTGACCGATAGGTGCCGAAGAGACGGTCCCACACGATGAAGATGCCACCGAAGTTCGCCGGCTCCGCAGGGGCGTGGTGACGCCGGTGAGCCTCAGGGTGGTTGAGCAAGGCACCGAGGACGCCGAAGTCACCGAGGCTGTTGCTGTGCAGCAGGAACATGGCGCCAGTGGAGGCCATCATGATCCCGAGGTAGACCTCGGCGGGGATCCCCATGAGCGCCAGGGGCAAGAAAAACGGAAAGGCACTCAGAGGGGCCAGGATCCCGGAACGAAAACCCACCGTCAGGTTGTATTCGGTGGGCTGATGATGGACCGCGTGCACGGCCCATAGCCCATGGTGCCGGTGAGCGAGGCGATGCTCCCAATAGTAGAGCAGGTCGTAGGCGATCAGACCCAGCACCCAAGTCGATGGGGCTTGGGCCGAGAGTGCCCAGGCGCCCCAACTCGACTGGACCATGTGGTAGAGCGCCGCCAGTGTGCCCTGAGTGGCCACGGCAGCCAGGCCTCTCGCCAAACCACAGGTGAGGTTGGTCTTCACATGGGACCAGGCATAGGCCGAGGTGCCCTGACAGCGATTTTGATGGGCTTCGGCGCAGATGATGGCGACGCCGAGGGGGCAAAGCAGCGTGAGAATCATGATGTCCCTCTCCTGAACCTTTGAACTCAGGATAGAGGGGCGCCACGATGTTCTTCTATTGAGTAATCGTCGACCGATTAATCACTGCAGCTAATCAATTGAAAGTGGGGACTCAGCGCTTCTTGATCCAGAGGGCACCCTCGTCGCCTGCATCGACCTCAATCCAGGTGCCGGCGGGGGTGGTCTTGCGCTGCCAGAACTTTGCGTGCAGGCGCTCCACCTGATTACGAATCACCGCCATGGACTCGTCCACGGCGACCTTGAGCGCCTCTTCGAGAGCCGTGTCGATGACCTCGCCCGCGATGGCGGAGCACACCCCACCCACATCGAGCTCTTTGCACAGCTGCTCAGTGACCTGACGGCGCATCTCCGGCCGCTGGGCGTCGATCTGGCGCATGACCCCGGCACGGTAGGCTTCGGTCTCCAGCGTGTAGAACTGGTCGCGCTCTACGTTCTCGATCTCGATGAAGTCGAGCACCCGCTTTTGCAGATCAGCGTCTGCCCCCACGGTGGTCTCGCCCTCCGGAGGCACAGCCACATAGCCCTGCACGCTCTCGCCCACGACGCCGAGGCGCTTGAGGGCGATCTGCTCGTCTACCCGAGCGCGGATGGACTTCAGCACCGCTGTGCGCTCGGCACGCTGCTCCGGGGTGAGGCTGTAGCCGCTGTCGGCCTTGCCATCTGCTTGCAAGCCAGTGGCTGCAGGGGGATCGATCAGCTCGGGGGTCTCCTCCGCCTCCTCGGCAGGTGCAGAAGCACAACCGGCGGCGAGGCAGAGAGCGGCGAACAGGTGAGCGAAACGACGCATGAGCAGACTCCGAAGGTGATGCGCCGTTGAGTAGCAACCTTCAGGCCAAACAGAAAGTCACCTCCACAGGCCAGATCTGGCCATGGTGCAGGTGTCGTGGGGCTCATGGACCCCACGGCAGGTGGCAGCTGCGGTGACCTCTCTCAGGGCTCTGGGGGGGGCTCTGGTTGCACGCACACCCTCACATTGCCGCCCTCGCCATTGTCCCGTGGCAGGCACACGCTGCCTGCAGGGCAATCCTCAGTGCTACAGCACGGCTCCACGCAGCGATCTTCGACGCACAGCCCGCTCTGGCAGGCCTGACCAGCGCCGGATACACACTCGCTGCCAAAGGGCAGCTCACCTCTGGGCAGTGGGGCGCAGGCTGTGGTGATGCTGCGGTTGTCTACTCCGCTGAGCACCTGATTGCACTGGTAGCCGTTCGGGCAATCCCGGGCGCTGCAGCACGGATCGGCGCACTGAGCGCGGTTGTCAGCGAAGATGCAGATGCCGCCGAGACAGTCGAGCTCAAGGAACTGGGAGCAGTCGTCACCGGTACGGCCAAAGCCAATGCCCAAGGGCACGTCGCACATCATGCGCTGGCCACCGTTGACGTTACGCCACGTGCAGATGCGCCCGCCACAGTCCACGTCGGTACAGCACCCGCCCTGGCACTGATCGTCTCCCACATCGCACAGGCCGCTGCGGCACGAGTTCCCCGTGGGCCCGCAGGTCTGGCCCGCGTTGGACGTGAACTCCACCCCCGGCGGGAAGATGCGGTCGGGGAGGCAGTACTTCACTCCATTCAGGTAGAGACACCCGAAGTTCGGCGGGCACTCGAAGCTGGCGCAGCACAGCTGGGCACAGACAGACTGCGGATCTCCAGCGACGGCCACCTGCAGGCACAGCCCGCTGTTGCACTCGTCATCGGTCTGGCAATCATCTCCGAGACTGCCCATAGGCGGCGGCCCGGGGGGATTGCAGTCTCCAGTGTTCTGGTCGCACATCCACCCGTCGGGGCACACGCCGCTCTGCCGGCAATCGTTTGGATCGGCTGGCACACACCGCCCGGTGTTTTGATCGCAGCGCTCATTGGCACCACACATCAACCCGTCACGGCAATCATCTGGGGCGGGAGGCACGCAGTCACCCGTGTTGGGGTTGCAGGTCCAACCTGCGGGGCATGGAGCACCCTCACGGCAATCTTCTGGGGGCACCTCGGCGTCGGGGGTCGTGGGGGCGATGCATCGACCGGTGACTGGACTGCACTCGAGGCCCTGGGCGCACCCTTCAGTGAGACAGCCCGGGCCGCACCGGCCAACGGCGCAAATGCTCGCTGGTGGATCACAGCCATCATCATCGACGCACTCTTCCACCGGTGGCAGGCACTGCCCGCTCTGGCACGTGAGGCCTGCCTCACAGTCGCGATCGGTCCGGCAATCGAAAATGCAGATGCGGCTCTCGGTGTCGCAGTAGAAGCCCGGATCACAGTCGCTGTTGATGCGGCACGGCGGCGGCGCTGCGTCGACCTGCGCATCTGCCGGGCGCCGCGGGGAGGCATCACGGGCAGGCAACGGCTCGGTGCTCGACCCGCCATTGCTCACCTTGTCTTCGCAGGCGCCGAGGCACAGGGAGAGCCCGATGAGCGCACACATCAACCATGGGGAAGAGGCAAACATGTGCGGTAATGTGCCAGGGGGGCAGAGATGATGGCAATGCGAGATGGCGCGGTGGTGTACTGAGCAGGTGTGAAGCACAGCCTCACCCCCTGTGAAGTCCCGGCATCACTCGAGGGGCATCGAGGGCGGGCCTCTCGAGTCAACGCAGCACTCACCCCTGAACAACTCTCTTAGAGTTCGAGCACTTACAGCCGGCCACGCGGCATCTTCCGATTTTTGGCATCGTCTGTGCTCTCTCCTGCGAGCGAACCACGATTTCACTCAGGAGAATCTACATGCGCCGCTTCACCATCGCCGCCGCCGCTGCCGCCCTCACCCTCACCGGCTTCACCGTGACCGCTCAGGCTGAGGTGCCTCTGGCCACCTCCGCCAGCCTCTTCGGCGGCAGCTCAGGCTTCAGCGGAGACGTGCAGAGCCGCCGAAGGTATCGTAGGAGTCGCCGTCGGCCTCGGGTCACCCGTCGGGTAGAGGTCGTGCACAGCAACGCGCAGATCCCTGGCGCTGGCCTGATCTTCGGTCAGATCGGGACCGGCACCGTCGGTGGGGCCGAGACCTACGAGACGCCGGTCGCCCTCGGGGCGGGCTTCCGCTACGAGGCAGGCAACGCTGGGGTGGAGGTGGGCACCCGGGCGGTCTTCGCTGATGACATCTATGGCCAGAACAACCTCACCAGCACCAACCTGCGCCTGATCGGTCAGTACCACCTGAACGGGAACAGCATGGCCTCGCCCTACTTTGGCGCCGGCCTTGGCCTGACCCACACCTCGATGGAGCAGGATGGCCTGCACTATGAGGGCTCGGGCCTCTCTGCAGAATTCGCCGCGGGCCTGTCGTTCCTGCGCGACAGTCCTGTCCGTATGAATGTCGAGGCGGCAGCGTCGCTGCCCTTCCAACGCTTCAACCGCAACGGCTCGGCCTTTGCCACTGACGATCAGGTGTACGCCCCGACCTTCACGCTGAACGTGGGGCTGGGCTTCCAGGTGTTCTGATGCTCTGCTCCGGCGCTGCGGCGGCGCCAGCCGCCGTGACGCCGGCGATTTCCCGCCCAGCTGCGACCTTTCCGTCCTCGACGCAGCACAGCTGCGCCTGCGGGTGAAAGCCCACATCTGAACGAGAACTCACCGACCTCACGACGACTGTCGCCACCTCCGCGCCTCCGCGGGGCTCGTGCATAGGTGGGCTGGGGCTTTGAGGGGTTGGGGACTGGGGGTTTGAGTTTTTGGGGATTGGACTGATTTTGAGCGCTGTCAGTCCAGGATCTCTTCGAGGAAGTCGCACAGATCTTCGGCTCGGGCATCCCAGCCGTCAGGCTCCACCCGTGTGCGTCGGAGAGCGGCGGACTCGGGCGCAAGTTGCAGGGCCTCGGCGATGGCCTTTGCGAAGGCCTCGGCGCCGTCACCTGTGGGGACCAGATCGCCTACAGCGTTGACGATCTCCGGCATCGCTGTGGTGGCCACAGGGCGGCCGGTGGCCATGAACTCTCGGAGCTTGAGAGGGTTGATGGTGTCGGTCTGCTCGTTGCGTACATAGGGGATGATCAAGGCATCGGCGCTGGCGAGCCAGCGGGGCACCTCGTTGTAGGGCACCCCGGGCATGACGTGCACGTTGGGCAACGCGTCGAGGGTGTTCTCGGGGGCAGTCCTTGGGCCCACGAAGACGAAGTGCCATTCGGGGTGGGCCTGGGCCACGGCGGTGAGCATGGCGGCATCTACTCGGGAGTCGTACAGGCCCAGGCTCATCACCCTCGGGTGGGGCACGGCGGCCATGGGGGCAGGTGCCTCACCGCCGGCGGCGAACATGTCGACGTCGACGCCGTGGGGCAGGCTCAGCGTGGGCATCCCCGGACGGGCGCGATCTTCGATCAGCTTTGCTGCGGTGCCCACAAGAGCGTCGCAGCGCTCGATCAGATGGCGCTCGAGGGCCTTGATTGCCGTCGCCTCGTAGCCAGGCCACGTCTCGAAGTCGTCTACGCAGTAGTAGATGAAGCTCGACTCTTCCAATCGTCCCACCAGGCCCGCCACCGTAGGCACCGTGGTGATCACGATCGGGCGGTGCATGCCCATGGCCTTCGCCTTGCGCACGATCAATCGGCTGAGCACCTCGTCATTGATGCGGGCCCCTACAGGGTGACCATAGAACGGGTGCATCGGGGGCGAGAACCGCGTGAGACCTTCGGGCTCTGGGGCCCACGAAGGGGCGTTGTTCGTCGGGCCGCCGGGGCGCACCCAGCCACGGACCTTCTCCACGGTGCGCTCGATGTCGTAGCGCGTGATCCGCGGACGCCTCAGGCCGATGGTCTCCACCCACAACACCCGGTTGTGGGGGGCGATCCGCCGGAAGAGATGCTGGCTCGATGAAGGATGTCGACCCCAGTCGTCGCTGAAGACCACAAAATCCCGACCTCGGATCATCGCTCGCTCTCCACGCTGTGCTCGGAGGGGGAAGATAGGGCATCGCGGGGCGAGGCGGTAGCTTCCGGCATCGGGTAGACGCTGAAGGCCACAGTTGGAGACGTTGCCACTGTGCGGCCATGGTCGTCGAGGGTGGCCACGGCGAGCCGGTGGCGCCCCCGCTCAGGGGACCACCACAGCTGATGGTCAGGCTCGGACGTCTCGCCGATGATCTGCTCGTCGAGCAACCACCTCACGGTGACACCCTGGGGCGCTCTGGCCCGCAACAACATCTGGCTGTGGGCCTCGCTCACGTCGGGATCCAGGGCAAAGGCGTCGTTGCGTTGAGGCCACTGCACGCTCAGCTCTGGTGCTGTCGATTTGGGCGCGGGCGACGCGGGCTGCTCGATGTCTTCGTCATCGGCGATGCACCACTCGGAGATGGTGTGCTCACAGTGTGTCAGATCTGCAGAATCTGTGTTGGGGCGGGGCCGAGCACACAGCGTACATGGTGTCAGGCCCTCTCGGCTGAACGCCCGTGGGGCCTGACCTCGTGTCAGCGTGTCCATGACGGCCCGCCAAAGCGGCGCCGCGCCGATGCCTCCGCTCACCTGTTTCATCGGCGCGCCGTCGAAGTTGCCCACCCACACACCTACGGTGAACCGATCGGTGAAGCCCACGGTCCAGGCGTCCGAGAAGTCGGCGCTGGTGCCGGTCTTTGCCGCAGCGGGGTATGGCGTCTCGAGGGGCCCGCTCCGACCGAAAGCGGGGGCCCGGGCCACAGGATCAGAGAGCATGTCGGTGATCAGGTGGGCCACATGGGCAGGCATGATCTGTGTGTGCTGGCTCGGTGCCTCACCCTGCCGCCACCGGGGTGGGCTGTAGCGTCCTCCGTTGGCCAGGGTGCGGTAGGCGTTGGCCAGATCGAGCAACCGGACCTCGGCGTTGCCCAGGGCGAGGCCCAGGCCATACTGCCCGGCGTGCTGATCGAGCCCAGTGAAGCCCAGCCGCCGTAGACGCTGGAGCAACGCCGGCACACCCACCTGCTCGGTCACCCACACTGCAGGCACGTTGTAACTACAGGCGAGGGCCTGTCGCGGGTAGACCCAGCCATGGAACGTACGATCATAGTTTCGAGGGCTCCACCGCCCTGTGGGTGTGGAGAAGTACACAGGCAAGTCGGGCAGCGGGGTATGCGGTGGGCCCTTCTCCATGGCGAGGCCATAGACGAAGGGCTTGAGGGTGCTCCCGGGCTGACGTCTGCGGATCACCATGTCAACCTGGCCCTCTCGCGGATCGAAGAAGTCGGCGCTGCCCACCCACGCGAGCAGCTCGCCCGTTGCGGTGTCGAGGACCACCGCCGCCCCCTGGCTGACCCCACGAGCGCTCAGAGCGTTCACCTGCTCCGATACAATGCGCTCCACCTGCCTCTGAACATCGAGGTCGAGGGTGGTGGGCACCACGCCAGGGGCCGGGCTCTGGCTCAGGGCCCAGGTGGTGAAGTGCGGTGCCGTGAGGTTCCGCCGCCCAGGGGCGAGGGTGATGGGCTCCGAGAGGGCCTCGCGCCATGTGGCCTCGTCGATGAACTCCAAGGTCAGCATGCGATCGAGGATCACGCGCTGGCGCTTGCGCGATCTGGCTTGATGGCTCAAAGGGTTGTTCAGGCTCGGTGCCCGGGGGATTCCCGCGAGCAGGGCCGCCTCGGCGAGGCTGAGGGCTGCAGAGGATTTGTCGAGGTAGAAACGGCTCGCTGCCTCGATGCCGAAAGTGCCGTGGCCGAAGGGCACGCGGTTGACGTACTCCGTGAGCACCCCCTGCTTGCCGATGGCCTGCTCCAGCCGCACCGCCAGCAAGGCCTCGTCGAGCTTGCCTCTGAGGCTTCGGGGCGCCCGTCGCATGTGCTTGACCACCTGTTGGGTGAGCGTGCTGCCTCCAGCCACGACCTCGCCGGCCTGCAGATTCTGAATCGCAGCACGGGCTACGCCTCGCCAGTCCACCCCGCTGTGATCGAAGAAGCGATGATCTTCGATGGCGATGAAGGCCAGCGGCACCCATGGGCTCACCGACTCGATCGAGCGCCAGTGGCCACGACCCTCCATGGGGCCCAGCGCCTCTCTCAGCGGGCGCCCATGACGATCGAGCAGTCTCCAGCTCTCGGTGTCCCGACGGCTCAGATGCTCTTCGGGGAACGGCGCGCTCCACGCGACGAGGTAGAACACCAGCAACGCCAAAGCAGGGAGCAGAATGACCAGCCCCAAGGCCCCGAGGAGCCAGCGCCGGCGTCGGCTCCACCAGGGACCTCGCCTCCCTGGCACCGGAGCGCTACCCTGTGGGCCATGATCTGCACCACCCGCAACGCCAGCATTCGCCTGCTCACCTTCCGCGAAGGTCTGCTCTCCCGTCTGGGTCACGATCTACAGCTCACACTCGAAGAGTTCTCCCTCACGATCGATCCGGAGACGGGAGAAGTCCAGGGGCGCTTCTTCCCCGCGAGGCTCGTGGTGGACGGCTCGGTGGAGCGCGGTGTGGTACGGCCTGATGGTCTCAAGGCCAGAGACAAGGCCCAGATCGCCCGAAACGTGCAGCGAGACGTGCTCCACGTCACCCGGTACCCCCACATCACATTCGAAGGTGCGCTGAGCGACGATGGCGCTTGGGTGAAGGGTGCGCTCACGATGGTGGGCCAGAGTCACCCCATCGAGGTGCCCTTCGAGCGCCGCGGTGGCCGTCTGCAGGGCGAGGTGAGCCTCACCCCCTCGCGTTGGGGGATCCCACCCTACACCGCCCTCCTCGGCGGCATCCGCCTCCAAGATCGCGTAATCCTGCGGTTTGACTTGCCTGATCCCGGGTGACGACGCTCAGGGCGTCGCGCTGGCCTGCTCCGCTCGAGGATGCACCCACAGTGATCCGCCGCTGCTGTTGCCTCTGACCTCGGGGGTGTACATCTCCTCGGCGATGGCCGGCGGGTGCACGAAGGTGCCTGCGGTGGTGGCCCGGGCGGTGTAACTGTATTCGTGCACGCCTGGGGGCAGGTGATCGGCGAAGAGCACCACCCGCTCGTCGCGCATCTCGGTGTGATCGAAGGGGCTGAACCACTGACTCCGGCCGCTGAGATCCACGCTCGAAGAGCCTGGGCTGTTCGACGCGTCGGCGCTGTTGATCCGAGACTCGGTGAGCAGATCGGTGTTGATGGCTTCGAGACCACCGGGGATCGGGTCGTCGACGACGACGTAGTATCGGGGAGCGGTGTTGGCCACTCGGAGCCTCACCTGGACCACCTGGCCTTCTTCCAAGGCGGTGAGGCGCTCACTGCCACCGACGGCGGTGATCCACCGCTGGACCACGATGCCCTGATCTCTCGCCTTGGTGTCGATGGTGCCCGGCACGTACTCGAGCACGGCGCTGTAGTGCAGCGGCCCCTGCCCCTCGGCGTTGAAGATGATGGGCAATCGGCTCTTGAAGCGCCCGAGGTAGGCCAGCGGGATGGTCTTGGTGATGCGCCCCAGGCTGTGGCCCTGGAACTGCTGCTGAGCGACGTCTTCTGCCTGACCGCCATTGCCGAGCACCACGCGGCCCACGAGGTTGGGGGCCTCGCCCTCTACCGCGGCGCTGTAGTCGGCCAAAGCCATGAGGCTGAAGGCGGTCTCCTGCGTGTTGCGCCACTTGCCGCCACGGCGCGCCTTGAGCACGGTGAACGCCATCCTGGCCAGGTAGGGATGATCAGGTCGCACCTTCACAGCGGCGGCGAGGACCATGGCGGTGGTGCGCACGCTGCTCGAGAACTGCGCGCTGTAGGTGCTCTGATCGATGTCCACCAGCTGCACGCCCCGGGCGTTGACCTGGGCGCCGTTGAACATCTCCACCAGCAGGGTCTGAGCCTGCTCGCTCTTGGGATCGAGCTCTGCCATGGCCCGGGCCAGCATGGCCTTGCCGAAGAGGGCCATGCTGGCCCGGCGGGCGTACAGTCGACGGTTGAACTCCCGGCTGCCGGACCCCTGTCGCGCGAGGACGAAGGCCGCAAAGGCCCGAGACTCGTCGGTGCGCGGCCGCCACGCCACACAAGGCGACTTCGGATCCCAAGCCTCCTTCAGATAGCCACGGGCGCGCTCGAGCACCTTCGGATCCACCGGATAACCCTGAGCTGCAGCGTCACCGAGGGCCAGGGTGGCGTAGGCGCTGCCCCAGTAGTGAGCGCACGTAGATCCGGGCCAGTACCTGAAGCCCCCGTCGGGCCCCTGCAGTTTGGTGATGGCGGTGATGGCCTCTTCGACGACCTGAGCGGGCTCGCGATCCCCCACCCACTGCTCGCCATATCGATCCATGAGGCCCTTGAGGGCGACGAAGGGCACCAGCCTGCTGGACTGCTGCTCAAGGCAGCCATAGGGGTACTCGATGAGCTGCTCGACGCCCTCCTTGAGGCCCACCAGAGCGCTCGCCGCCATCGTCACCGAGAGCGATCCCACATCTCGACGGCTCGACACCGGCACCTCGATGTTCTCGGTCCGGGCCATGGCGGGGATCTCCGCTCTGACCTGACCATAGGTGGCCACCACTTGCGGAGACGCAGGGAACTTGATGGGCAGCGGGATCTCCACGGCGTCGCTGTGATCTGCGCTGCGTACGGTGAAACGCACCGCAGAGCCCGGGGCGTCAAGGCGACTCGCCCGCTGGACCTTGAAGGCGAAGCGCACCTCACGGCTCTTGCCCGGCGGGACCATGATCTTGCGGCTGAGGGGCTCCAGGCCCTCAATGGCGCCATCGAGGATCTCCCCTTCGATCCAGACCTCGGTGGGTGTGTCGGCGAGGGTGTTCACCACGACGCCAGCGGCGAAGGTGTCGCCGATGCGGGCCATACGAGGCAGGGCCGGCCGAGCCATGAGCGGAGCGCTCACCACCACCTTGCCTTCGCCCACGCCTCCTCGATCGTCTGCGGTGACCGCCAGGGCCATCAGCCTGAACGTGGTCAGGTTGTCGGGCAGCTGACCCTTCACGACCGCCTTGCCGTCGTCACCGGTCTGCACCGCACCTACGAAGAGCGGCGTCGTGGTGAACTTTCGGCGCACGTCGAGGGCATCCTGCCCGCCCCCACCGCCGCCGCGGTTGCGGCCCTTCTCACCAAAGGCGAGCTGGGGCAGCAGGTGACTGAGGTTGGTGGACTGATAGACGCTCAGGCCCCGTCGGCGATACATCGACGCCACGGGATCAGGGGGTTGATACCCTGTGAGGGCCAGAACCCCCTCGTCCACGGCCCACACGGTCACCTCGCTGGCGACGCCGCGACCGTCCTTGTCTTTGACGTGTACGTTCACCACCAGCGACTCACCGGGGCGCTTGGACTCGGCGTCGGGGCTCAGCTCTACCTGCAGACGTTTGTGCTCAGGGGACACCTTCAGCTCGGCATAGCCCACCCGGAAGGCCGGTCGACCCGGATCACCATCTCCGCGACCTGGAGGCGCTACACGACCGCGGGTGAGCACGACGCCCACAAAGGCGTTGGGGATCATGTCGGCGGTGACGGGGATCTCGACGGACTGAGCGTTGCCAGTGAGGGTCATGCGCTTGGACCACAAGAAGCCCTCGCGCTCTACAGTGAGCCAGGCCTCGGCTTTCTGGAACGGGTTCTGGATCAAGATCCGGGCATTCTCTCCTGGGCTGTACTGGCTGCGGTCGAGAACCACCTCCACCTTGGCGTCGTCGTCCCGCATCCATGGCGCCTCCCCCTCGCCGAGCACCCAGAGGGCGTCGGTGCTGCGGGTGAGCCGCCCCTGGGCATCTCTGGCCTCGACGACGAGGGTGTGGAAGCCCGGCGCCTCGGCCTGCACAGTGCACTTGCCAGGGGCCTCACCTGCTCCAGTGGTGTTCAGCGCGCACCGCGCCACCTCTTCAGGACGACGCTCGCTCACGGTCTCGAAGGTGCCCAGGGCCGTCTTCTTCTTCACGGTGTGCCAGACCTGGCGCATCAACTTCACCTCGCCCCGGATGCCCGAGACGAGGGCGCCGCCGTCTTCGGTGCCTGGGGTGCCCACGGCGACAGCGTGCACGTCGAAAGGCGCGCCTGCCTGAGCAAACCCCTCGGGGCCCTTGAGGCCGACCCACACTGCGGCGGGGTGCACCTGCATCGTGGATCGCCCTGCGAGGGTCTGACGATCGACGTCGGTCACCGCGGCCTCCACCGCGTAGGTCCGCACGCGATCTTCAGGGGCCTCGCTGGCACCACCGTCGATCTTGAACGCCCCAGTGTCGTCAAGGGTCCACAGCCCCCCGGCGACGACCTCTCCGAGGCCCGAGGTGGCGGTGTCGTCCCACCATGCGTCCCGACGGCCGAAGGTGTACGCCTCGAGGTTGGCGCCATCCACCGGCTCTGGGGTGAAGTCGGTGTCATAGGCTTGCACCGACCAGCGCACCGAAGCGCCGGACATGGCGCCGCCGAAGAGATAGCGCCCTTCGGCTGTGGCCTTCACCGAGGTGCCGGCGACGAGATTTCGCTGCTCTGGATGCACGTCGACGAGGAAGGCCGGCGGCCGGTACTCAGCCACTGTGGCCTGGGTCTGCCATGTGAGCTTGTCGTCAGCCTGATTGACCACGATCTGGTACTGACCCAGAGCGCCGTCCTCGGGCACAGAGAATGTGGTGTGGAAGCTGCCTTGGGGTGAGGCGTCGAGGGTGGTGGTGGCCACCTCTTTGCCTCGTGGATCCATCAGCTTCACGTCGAGCGTTCGGTTCTCTGGCGGGGAGAGCTGCCCCAAACGCCGCACGCGGAGCACCCCCTTCACGTAGATCGTCTCGCCGGGCCGGTAGATGCCCCGCTCGGTGAACAGCAGCCCCTCGGTCCGCGGCCCGTCGCTGGCCCACTCGGACTCCACACCAAGCCGCCACGGCGACAAGATGCCCCGTGTCGCAGTCGAGGCGAAGGCCACGTCTGTCTGTCCGTCGATCTCGGCCGTGACCTGAGCGGCGAAGAACGGAGGGCCGTAGTACGGGTAGCCCCACTTGTCCTTCTTGGGCAGGGTCATCTGGTACACCCCGGGGATCTTCGCCAACCCTGAGGCGTCTGTGCGGGCGGTGGCGTGCTGCTTGCCTTCACCGTCGACGATGACCACCTCGGCGCCGGCCACGGGTGCCCCCGTGGACAGCCGCCACACCATCACCCGCCCAGCCACCGGGGCCACCTTCATGTGCACCCCCAGATCGGTGATTTGCACCAAAGTGCGGGCGGGGTATGCGTCCTTCTTGCCCTCGGGGGTCATCTCCACGATGGCGACGCGAGCCCCATCGGATCGACCCTCGAAGAGCGGCTCGAGGTCGAGCGGGCTACGCATCTGGCGGTTCGGTGCGCCCTCGAGGGGCAGGGAGAGCTTCTGCGCCTTCATGGGCAGCTTCTCTGACCAGGGGCCCTGCATGTAGGTGAGGGCCTGCTTCACCGACAAAGGCGCCCAGCTGACCGCGAGGCGGGCCACGTTCACGTGATTGACCGGCAGCGCCGCCCGCAGACCCCGCTCGATGAGCCCCCGGCTGCCCACGCTGTAGATCTCCGAGGGTCGATCACCTGTGATGAAGGACGCCTCGAACAGGGTGCCCAGGCGCTGGCCGAACTCGTCTTCGAGGTTGCCCTCGATCTTCATGCGGTACTCGGTCCGCGGGCTGAAGTTGCCGTAGAGGGTCCAATCGGAGACCGCCCCCTCGTGGGTGGGCCAGGCGATGTCCACTGGAGGCGTAATCTTGAGGGCCTTCTTCAAGGCCTCCCCGGTCACCGGGGTGCTGAACGTGAGCGTGATGGGGCCCTCCGGGCAGGTCCCGTGCCACTTCTTACAGCCCACCCAGCGCACCTTCAGCGGGCTGTAGGTGCTGAAGGGCCAGGCGGCGGAGGTCTCTGAAGGCAGGGTGCCGCTGTGGGCCCGTACCCCGCGCGGGATCACGAGCAGATATCGGGTGTTGAGCGCCAACGGTTGCTTCGGGGTGACCGTGACCACCGTGCGCCGATCGACCACCGGTACCCCCGTGGGCCCCAGGACCGGCAGCCTCGGGCTCAATTTCTCGCCTCTCGCCTCCACGATCCGGCGCAAGTTCTCTTCCCACGACTCCGTCCGGACGATCTGCGCGGGCACCTCTGCGCCTTCGCTGTCTCGGAACACGATCTTGCCGGCGAGATCTGCTTCGAGGGGCTTCTGGTTGAAGTGCACCTCGAAGCTCTCATTTGCCCGGGCCCAGGGCAGGTCGCGCCAGGCGTTCACCGGGTTGCCACCGATGGCCTGTAGCCGTGGCGTCTCGAAGGTGAAGGTGTGGGGCGCCGACAGCACCCCACCGTCGAGGGCGACGAGCGTGTCTGAGGTGGTGACGCTGAAGGTCGTGGCCCAGGGCACCGGGCCATCAGGTACGAACTCTACGGTGCTGCTGCCCACCCAACGCCATCGGCCCGGTACAGGGGGCGCGATGTGCGCAGGTGCAGGGCCGTCAGGTGCCCCGAGGGCGTGTACTGGCCGGTCGAAGGTGATGGTGGGCCTCGGGTGATGCTTCACCGGGCCTCTGGGGCCGCTGACCACCACCGAGAGCGGCGCAGCATCGGGGTTCGGGGCGATGCGGGGCGCCCTCGGCGGGGGCGCGCTCTGGCCAGGGCTCGGTGCCCCAGGGGGAATCACCGGAACAGCCTGATGGGCCTCGACCTGTTCTGGGGGGGTCTGGACAGACCCGGACCGATGTGGTCCTTCTTTGGATGGGCGCGAAGGTTTGTCGTCACCACAGCCGATGAAGAACATGGCGTTGAGGACGACGATGATCCACGGCAGGGCCGACGCCGTACGCGCGTGATCTCGGGGAAGCATCCAGGGAAGAGAGAGCATGGTCGGGCGCTCCAGAGCAGAACTTGCGGTCATCGTGTGCTCGCCCAGGGTCGGTGTCAATCGAAGGCACCACCATGCCACCTTCACCTCTGTGGGTTGTTGGGGAGTCTGAGTTGAACGAGATACCACCGGGTACCCGCCTTTCAGGTGTAGCCATCACGGCCCTTCACGCCGAGAGTGACCGGGCGCGCCTCTACACTGGGGCCCAGCTCACCAGCGGTCGTTCGATCTGGCTGAAGCAGCGCAAGCACGATCCCGAGGGCGAGTGGCAGGCCCGAGGCGAGCGACTGACCTCTGTGGCCGCCACTCACCTGCCCCACGTCCTCGCCGTGGATGCTCACGAGACCTATGGCAGCTACTGGATCATGACTGGCATCGACGGTGAGCCGGTGACTCGGCAGCTCGACGCCTCTGTCTCCTTTGCCCCTGCTCGGGCGGCGCTCATCACGTTGCAGGTGTGTCAGGGCCTCGCGGCGCTCCACAGCGCGGGGCTGTGTCATGGTGATCTGTCCGCAGAGCACGTGCTCATCGCACGCGGTCGGCTCGGAGAGCGAGCGGGCCTCATCAGCGGTGACGGCAAGCAGTACAGACAAGAGGTGCCCACAGCAGAGCGGGCGATGTGGATGAGCCCCGAGCACGCCACCGATGCCCCCTTGGACGCCCGCTCCGACATCTACCAGGCGGGGCTGCTCCTCTTCACGCTGCTCAATGGCGCACCTCCGTTTCGGGGGCGGGATCCACTGGCCATCATCCAACGCCACGCACACATGGTTCCGCCAGAGATCAAGAGCCTGCGACCCGATGTGCCTGCGCCCTTCTCCGAGATCCTGCATCTGTGCCTCGCCAAGGATCCCGACGATCGTTACCCCCGAGTGGAGTCGCTCATTCGACGTCTGCGGCCCTTGAGCCGCACCCTCGTCGCCAGCCAGTCGCTGCAGAGCACGGGCCTCGAGCGCTCTGAAGGCATCATCGCGCTGCCTCGAGCCCCTCAACCGGACGAGGCGCCCACTGCCGATGTCGAAGCCTCCCCAGCGGTCGAAGCTGAGCTCACCGGCACCTTCGACGAGCACATCTCCGATGTGGCAGACCCTTTCCGGAGCGAAGACACGACCACGTCCGATCTGCCCTTCGACCCCTCGCCTCTGCCGCGAAACTTGATCTTGGACAGCAACGACAACAACCCCACCGTGACGGTCACACCGCCCCCCCTGATGTTCTCGGTGACCTCTGCGGAAGACATCGAAGACCCCTTCGGCGGCGAGGTGCTCACCTCGGTCCCTGACGACTCGCTGCAGTCATCTACGGTGCAAGTGGCCCCTGTCCAGATCCCAGAGGCGCCCAAACCACCGAGCCTCGGCGACCGGTTCTCGGAGATCATGGCGCGCTACCTCGAACGCCTGCCGAAGATGAGCGACCAGAGCCGTGGTGACCTCATGCGCACGCCGACCCCCACATCCATTCTGGGTACCAGCCATCTGTCCAACTTCGTGGAGCGTCTCGTACACTTGCTCGACGGTGATCTCACCGAAGATGGGGTGCCGGAAGATCTCCTGGTGATTCACGACGCTCTGGCACAACTGGAGACCGCCCACGATCGCGCCATGCTGCTCTGGCGGCGAGACTGGTCTCGGGCCACTCGTCTCCACGGTGCTTACTCTGACGATTGCGAGCGCCTCGGCGCAGCCTTGCAGGCGCTGGAGACCGACATCGAGCGGGCCACCACCCGGCTCGACGCCCACGAGGGCGACATCCGACACCTCACCGAGGTGCTTCAAGGGTTCGAGGTCACGTTCATCGAGCGCTTCAGTGTGTGCAACGCCGCGGACTTCGACGCCGTGAGCCTCGCAGAGCTCGACAAGGTGTATCTACAGCGCACCGAGGCCGCCGAAGATCTCGCCCGCCTCTCCAACGAGGCCAACCGGCTCAAGCGCAAACGCGCTGACTTGCTCCAGCAGCACGCCGAGCTGGAGCGCAGTCAGTCGGCCCTGTCCACCCACCGGTGGTCGGAGGTGGAAGATGCCTGCCTCAGCGCTGCTGAAGCAGCCCGGAAGGCGCAACAGGTCGGGGCGGCTCTAGAGCAACGCTGTATGCAGCTCGGCCTCGCCATCGCCCGCCACGCCCACAGCGAAGGTTGAAACCCTCGGGCCCCCTGCCTGCTCTTTCACCCCACAGCATTCGAATCAGGAGCACGCATGTCTGACGCGCAGTCGGCCGATCGTTCAGAAGAGCAGCGTTTCAAAGACCCGAAGGTGACCATCAACAAGGTCTACACCCGAACGGGTGACGCGGGTCAGACCCGCCTGGTGGGCGGTCAGCAGGTGGGGAAGGACGATCTGCGCATCGAGACCTACGGCACCGTGGACGAGCTCAACGCCCATGTGGGGGCGGTCATCATCTCCTGCACCGCCGAGGGACTCGACGGTCTCGCCGCGGTCCTGCTCAAGGTGCAACACCAGCTCTTCAACCTGGGCTCTGTCCTGGCCACGCTGCCCGAAGATCTGCACCCCAAGCAGCCCCGCGTCACCCCTGCGGATATCGAGTGGCTCGAAGGCAGTATCGACGCCTACAACGACGGCCTGCCCACCCTGCGCAGCTTCGTGCTCCCAGGGGGGCTCGAGGCCAATGTGCGCCTGCACGTGGCCCGCACGGTCTGCCGCCGGGCAGAGCGCCTCTCGGTGGCCCTCGCCCGCCAGAGCGAGGTTGATCCGGCAGCGGTGCGCTACCTCAACCGCCTGAGTGATGCATTCTTCGTGTGGAGCCGATGGGTGATGCACGAAAAAGGTGTGGACGAAGTGCTTTGGGACCCGAACCTGGGGTGAACGCCGCGCTTCTGAGCGGGTGAGCGGACGACCGTGTGCTACAGCCGCTCCATCCACCCTTCCTGCAACCTGCAGTGCACCTCAAAGCCGAACTTGCGATAGCAGGCGATGGCCGAGGCGTTGTCCTCTGCCACGTTGAGGGCCACGTACCCCACCCGCTCGAAGATGGCCTGCAGCACCCTGGACACCGATTTCGTCGCCAACCCCTGCCCGCGCTTCCCGGCGTGGGTCACCATGTTCCCCACCACGGCGATGTCCTGAGCATCACTGAGCACGTGGATGCCCGCCACGCTCACCAGCTCACCGGCCTGCTTGACCCCGAAGTACATACCCGTGTCGAGCTGCGCGGGCTCGAAGAAGTTGTCGGGGTAGTACCGATAGAGCTGCATGATGGCCGCGGTGTCGCGGTGGGTCAGCTTCTCGATGGTCTCGTTCGGCGCAGGCTCCGAGGGCTGAGGCCGCCAGTCGCTGCGTTGGAGCGACATGCGGAGCACGGGCTTGACCGTGATGGGCCGGTAATACTGCGCGAAGGCGTCGGTGTGGGTCAGCGGGTGGCTCGCGAAGATCTTGCGCGGCAGCAGAGTGCGGGCCCTGGCCAGCAGCGCCATCACATCATCAGGACTGCCCATGGGGAGAATGGCGGGCATGCTCAAGCCGCTGTACCAGAGCAGAACCCCCGTGAGGCCTTCCTCTGGCGAGTCCACCCCGAACCAGCGCGTGTGCTCGATGAACGGGTCATCGAGATCGCCGAGCTGGTAGGCCGCCATCATCCGATCGCGGAGCAGAAACGCCCGCAGCGCCTGATGATCGGCGTCGGTGAGCTGCCTCACCCGATCGACCCGGTGACGCACCCCCGCTTCGAGCTCGTCGAGCTTGGGGGCCTCGTGGGCCACGGGGATCGGCAGAAGCTCGTGAATCGATACGTCGATCGACCCTTCAGGCTCTTCGATCTCCGCCTCGAGCGTCTGCTCGGCCTCTTCGCTCTCCATGGCCACCGGCGGTGGGAGCAACTCTCCCTTGGGCACCACCTTCACGGGCCGGCTCCGGGGGGCCTTCGTCTTGTTGATGAGCTGTACCCCGCCGATGATCATGCCTTTGTCGATGGCCTTGAGCATGTCGTACAGGGTGAGGGCCGCCACGGTCACCGCCGTGAGCGCCTCCATCTCCACCCCGGTGCGGTCCACCGTCTCCACGATGCTGCTGATCTCGATGGCCTGCTCGTCTCGGAGCGGGGTGAAGTTCACCTTCACCGAGGTCAGCGCCAGGTGATGGCACAGCGGGATCAGATCAGAGGTCTTCTTCGCCGCCATGATCCCGGAGATGCGGGCGGCGGCGAGGACATCCCCCTTGGGGGCGTCACCATCGAGCACTTTTTGCAGTGTGCCGTGAGAGAGGAACAGCCGACCTTGGGCTGTAGCTCTGCGGATTTGTCGTGGCTTGCCGCCCACATCGACCATGTGGGCAGCCCCTTGGGCATCGAGATGTGTCAGATCGCTCATGTATGGGCTTTACGGCGCCGGCGCCTCACAGTCAAGAGACCGAGGGCTGCCCACCACCACACGCCCTGTTGAGTCCCCGCAGCTGTGGTGCAGCCACCACCGCCTCCGCCGCCATCGGCCCGCACCACGCCATCAGGGCCCACACCGCCGTCTCCGCCACCTGGGCCCTCCGGGCTCTCGGGATCATCAGGCATCTCCAGCGGCGGTCGCTCCCCGACGCACTCATAGCCGATGGTGTCCTGGCGATCAGGGGCACACTGCCCAAAGGTGATGACCTCCAGACACCCCCAACCATCTGGGCAGCAATTCTCCGCGTCACAGTTCCGCGTGCAGTAACCTGGATCGACCACCTCCCGGCCGGAGATGACATACTCGACACAGACCAGGCCATCACCACAGATGGGCACCTCCCACGGGCGCTCCGGGTTTACCCAACACGCATCGCCCATCTGACGCTGGCCGGCGCTGGGGATCTTCTGACACGCCCGGCCGTTGGGCACGTCGACACAGCGGTAGTCCGCCGGGCACGTGCCCCCAGGGCAATCGTTGGTGCAATAGGGCACCGTCTGCCCCGCCTCGTTGGTGTTGAGCGGATCTGACAGGCAGAACAGGTCATCACCACAGAGCCCCCGCTCTTCGGTGCACGGCTCTCCGAAGCCCGGCAGGGGCTCGCCTCCGTTGGGGCCGTCGCCGCGGGCACACACGGTGCCACCGCTGCGCAAGCTGGCGCAGAAGAACCCATCGGGGCACATGCCGCCGACACATGGCTGGGAGCAATAGAAGTTCTCACCGTCGTTGATACAGAACAGCCCCTGCTCGCAGCCTACGCCATCACCACAGGGCTCGTTGAAACCCGCAGTGGGCGGCGCTGGTGGCTCACCCCGGGCGCACGCCCCCGAGCCGCCGGACAGCTGAGCGCAGTAATAACCGTCAGGACACGTGTCGCTGCCGGGGCTACAGCTCTCGGAGCAATACAGCGCCTGACCGTCGTTGACGCAGAACAGCCCACTGGCGCAAGCCTGGGCGCTGCAATCATCGCCGAACATCGCCGCGCCAGGGCCACCGCCACCTCCGCCGGGATCATCGGGGATGGGATCAGGGACCTCGCCGCCATTGGGGTAGAGGTCACACGCCCCCTGAATGTCGTCTGCGCCGAGGGTGCGACCGCTCACGTCGCCGGGCCCCGTGGACGGCCACATGGTGGATCCGGAGACGTTGGTGTGATCGAGGCCCAGGGCGTGGCCCACCTCGTGGGCGGTGACGCTGGCGATGTCGGTCCGCCGCTCACCGCGACTCGACGAGGCCAGGGCCCCCCAGCTGTGATTCACACCGTTGTACTTGATGTCGGTGTCCTGCAGGCGCTCCTGGAAGTCGAAGATCGACGCGGTGATGGCCAGGGCGGCGGCTGAGTCATCCCAACCCGAGTTGCGCCAGCTCACCACGTTCTCGCCATCAGCAGAGCCCCAGGCGGTGTTGTCGGTGCGCCCCTCGTAGCGCCACGCCATCTGGCTGCACTCGAGCTCAGTCCAGACATCGTAGCCTTGTTGAATCGCCGCCAGTGCTTCTGCATCGGAGACCTGATCGTCGAGGCTGCGGTTCACGGTGTAGCCCACGGGCAGATCGGACCGGGTCCAGGTGGCCCCTGTGGGGTTGTAGGCCGAGGCAGTGCCTCCCAAGGCCATGCTCCCCAAAGTCAGCATGCCCCCGAGGCCCAGCAGCTTCACGACGCGGTGCATATGCGTGCTCATCGGATCCTCCTGATGGCTTTCTGCTGGTCAGGGTCGATCCGCTGGACCCCAGGCTGCAGTACGCGGGGGCCGCTGCGGGCGAGAATGCCCTTGAGCGCGTCGAGCTTCAGGGCGTCACTCTGCTGAGGCACCCCGTCGAAGCGCAATACGTCGTGATGCCTTTGAGGCACTCGGTTGAGATCGCCTACAGACCGACGCGCAACAGGACCGTCGGCCCCTGGCTCGAGGGTGTAGAGGCCCTGGGCCATGCCCGTGACCACCCATCGGCCCCCGGGGGTCTGCTCCAAGAACACCAGCACCTCTTGCTGATCTTTGAAGGCCGCTACGCCGGGCACATGCATCTCGCGACGCGCGGTGCCCGCCCCCACCACACCTCCAGGCTGATCGAGGGTGAAGACCGGCTCGGCCCACTGACCCTTGAGCACCTCGTCGACCTCGATGCGCACGGTGGTCCTGATCTGGCCCTTGCCGTCGGGCATCTTGGCATCGTGGGCAACGATCTCTGCCACGTTGCCGGTGATGATGAGCGCCGACCGCTGCACGAGATCGGCCAGCTCGAGTTCGAGCACGGTGGTGGCCTCGGCGGTGGGCGCGTGACCCACGGCAGCGGCCCCAAGCAGGGCAGCGCACAACGTCAACGCGCGTGGACGGTGGAGCATGGTGAAGCCTCTCGATTGATGGGCCCGTTGAGGGATCTGCCTGTTGCTGAATTAGACTGTCGTTTGAGTTCTTAACTTCGAGCTGTCTGTAGGCACAAGTGGAGGCGTCAGAGTTTATGCCTCGGGGGGTAGTGTTTCGGGGGACGGTGTATCTTCTGGCAGTGGCTCGTCGAGGCGGGCCAGCTCCCCGGTGGCCTCGAGACGCTCGAAGAGCGCTCGGGCCTTCTCGCGGGCGTCTTCGGCCCTCTGTCGATCCCGACGGGACCACAGGCGCCATTGGGCGGCATAGACCTGGCCCAGCTCTACAGATGGCCCCAAGGGCCCCAGGTGGGCTTCGGCCTCTTTGATGTGCTCGATGGCGCTTGCGCCGTCACCTTGACGATCCCTGATCTCTGCAAGCGCCCTCAGAGCGGCCCCTGCCCTCGCGGCGTCGCCCTGAGCACGAGACAACTCCAAGGCAGCTTCAGCAGCTTCGACGGCGCCATCCAGCGTACCAGCGGCGAAACGCACGTCGGCGAGGATGCGCCATGCGTCGGGGAGCAGGTAACCAGGACCACGGCCCGACAAGCACAATTCGATGGCCTCGAGCAGGCGGGTTTCGGCCTCCTCGACCTCACCGAGTACGAGCAGGACCTCACTGAGGTTGGCGTATCCAACAGCGAGGCCTGCGTCGCCCGAGAGCGCCTTGATGCGGATCGACTCCAGCAAATAGTCCCGGGCCCGGGTGTAGTCTCCCTGGGTCCAGGCGAGGGTACCGAGGTTGTTGTAAGAGCGGGCGAGGCCCGGCCGATCCCCAAGGGCAGCCTTGAGCCTGAGGGCCCGCTGATGATGAGCGGCGGCCTCCTGGTAACGCCCGTGCTCTTCAGCGAGGATCCCCAGATTGTTGTGGGTCTTGGCCTGCCACTGCTCCTCACCGGCGTCTTCGAACGCCACGAGGGCGCACCGGTATTGCTGATCTGCCAGGGCGGGATCACCCATAGCGTTGGCCACCACCCCGCGAACGTTGTGGACTGTCCCTGCGAGCCTCAAGACCTCTCGTGCCATCCCCGGTGGGGTCGGCGTCGGCAAATGCCGCCGCACGTCGTGGAGCAGATCGAGCAGCATGAGGAGGGTCTCGGATGCCTCTGCGTATCCACCCTGAAAATAGCTGCGCCACGCCTGGTCACGCTCGATGGCTGCACGGGCGAGCACCAGCTCCGGGGCGCCTTGTGGCCCGGCCTCCGCAACGCAGTCATGGGCTGTGGTGAGCAGCTCCGCCTTCCGAGCAGGGTCATCCTCCAACCACGCTCGACGCCGCCAGCGCTCCGCCCGCACGGCTGCAGGCGCTTTGGCATCACGGGCCAGGGCTGCGTCGAGGAGCCCCAGCGCCCGGCCCCGATCGCCCGCCCCCATGACCAGCTCGCTGAGCAGGACCTCCACCTCGGCGCGCTCGGCGACGGTCAAGGCCTCGGGGGCCGCATCATCCGCGGTGATGCAAGCCTCCAAGGCCCGCGTCGCCTCGCCCATGGCCCGAGCGTCCACGGCGA
The DNA here is from genome assembly GCA_046290225.1 of Bradymonadia bacterium. Taxonomy (GTDB): domain Bacteria; phylum Myxococcota_A; class Bradymonadia; order UBA7976; family UBA1532; genus JBKAGE01. The sequence goes on from JBKAGE010000036.1 coordinate 204,297, forward strand.
GATGCCCCGCCTTGGACCACGCCGCCGCAGCGCGGCCATGATCACCCGCGGCGTCAAAGTGCTGGCCAACACGGGGCCAGATGTCGGGGCCCTGGTGCTCGATCTCTTCTGACAGCCACAGCGCGGCGCGGCCATGCCAGGCTCTACGGCTCGCACCTGTGAGGCTGCTGTGGAGCACCTCTTGAATCAATCCGTGCTGGAACGCCCACGCAGTCATGCCAGGCTGGCTCGCTTCGAGCCTGGGCGTGATGAAGCGCTGGCGCTGGAGCTCGACGAGGGCCTCTCCGACTCCATGACCGAGCAGCCGCTCTACAGCCTCCTTCCAGAAAGTGCGCCCGAGGATGGAGGCTCCGCGGAGCACCTGCTGCTGGTCTGCTGGCAAACGATCGACCCGGGCGAGGATCACCCCCTCCACGGTGAGAGGCAGCGCGGCGTCGTCACCCTGACGGTCCCGCTCCACGAAGGCCAGCTCGCGAATGAAGAGCGGGTTGCCTTCTGCCCGGGTGAGCAGCGCCGTCAGCGCCGGCCCCTCCAAGGGCAGAATCGTCCGGGCCACCGCTTCGGCGGCACGCCGTTCCAAGGGGCCGAGCTCTACGGTGACGTGGCCCGGACGCACCCGCTCGGGCCCTTGTCGCGCCATCCACTCTGGCCGCGCGGTGACCACCACCAGCACCTGAGACAACCCCAGACCCAACTCGTCGATGACTGCCAGGCCTTCGGGGCCCATCCAGTGGGCATCTTCGATGACCACCATCACCGGCGTGCGTCGCGCCACCCCCTCGATGACTCGGCGAAAGGTCGCCGGCAGTACACCTGGGGCCGTGAGCTCACCGCCACCCACCTGGCCCACGCCGAGCACCGCGCTCAGCACCCCGAGTCGGTCCATGAGAGCGGGGCCACGCTCCATGGGCCGGTGGGCGAGCAGGGCATCGATGGATGCGATGCCACCTTCGATGGGGCTGTCCCCTTCAGCGTCCAGTCCGCGGAGCAAACGCCTCAGTGCATGACGTTTCTCCTCTGCAGAGTCTGTAGGGCTGACCTCGGCGAGGGCACACAGCACCTCGGCGAGGGCGGTGAGATCAGAGCCCTCACCCAGGGTGGGGTTGTGACCCCGAGCCACCAGGCACCGATGGCCCACCCGTTCGATGAGAGCATCCACCAGGCGGGTCTTGCCCATGCCTGCAGGCCCGAGCACGGTGATGGCCCCCTGCCCTGCGCCCTCGAAGACACCCGTGGCCACCTCCACCATGTGGCCCAGCTCCACCGAGCGCCCGATGAGTGGTGCATCCACCGAGATGCGCGGCGCCTGCACAGCTGCGATCCGACCGACGCTGTGGAGGACATGCAGCCCCTCAGGCAGCGCCCAGACCTGGGCCTCGGCGTGCAGCAGGCCGGGCCCCGTGATGACACCCTCGTGCTCGGTCACGGCCCCTGACTCCACCACCACAGTGGCCGTAGACCACGTCTTCGCAAAGCCTTCTGCGGCCTTCAGCGCCCTGCTGCTGTCGTTCTCGAAACTGATGGGCCAGCCGAAGAGTGCCCCGTCGACGACCCCGTGCTGAGGCAACGCGGTGCCCCCGAGACGATCGACCTGCTCGAGGAACGTCCGTCTGAGAGCGCTGCGCCAGCGGGCCATCGGCTCTGCCTCGGTGAGATCAGAGGGGCTGCGATGCTTCACCATCACCACAGCGGCCCGCCGCACCCCGGGCGTCGGACCCTGTTGGGCAGTCTCTGCAACCTTGAAGTAGGCGTCGAGCGGGTGACCCAGCAGCCGATAGGCCGCCCATACGGGCCAACCCTCGCCATGAGCCTTCACCCGCGCTTGCCGCAAGGCCTCGCCCACGGTCTCGCCGGTCCAGAGCGCTTCATAGAACCAACGTGCAAAGTCGGCCCCGGGCAGGTCGGGGAGATCGACCACCGTGCCGATCCAATGACGAATCCCAGTGCGCAAGAGCTCCGAGACGAGCCCGCCATCTTCGGAGCGACAGGCGTTGGCGAAGACCAGTGAGGGCGCGCCCTGACCCCCGAGAGGTTGCACATGGGCCTCGGTGAGGTGGCCGTCGCCGAACCGCCACCCTCCAGGCTGCGGATCGTGGTGCCCGGCGAAGTGCAGCAGATGATAACCGCGGAACACCCGCTGGGCGTCGGCGACGGCCATATGCCCGCCGCGCAGATCACATTGCACGCCCCCACGCTCGGCGCTCAAACGCATCAACGCCTCCCCCTCCACCCGAGCGGCAGGCAGGTCGCCGGCTGGATCGGCGATGACCAGCATGCGGTGGCCAGAGTGGGTACTCTGAGCAGGCTCCAGCCTCAGCTCGCCCCCCCGGAGCCGCGCACCGAGGGCGAAGCGCAGACCCAGTGGGGCGACCCCGTCGTGCAGGAGCGGCCAGGGCCAGGCGCTCAGTGTGTCATCAGTGACGAGGGTGAGGGCGGCGTGGTGCTGCCCCCATCGCCGGAGGGCTGACTTGACCTGTGGGGGCAACATCAAGTCGAAGAGAATGCGTCCGTGGGCCGTGAGGGCCTCGGGGATCTGCCGGCCTCGCGCCCCGCTCTGACGCATCCAGCGCTTGAGCGTGCGGCCGAGGGCGCGCCGTTCACCTTGCAAACGCTCTGTATCCACAGCGTGACGGCCCACCCAGACCCTGGGGCCATGACGCCCGTCTCTCTGGGTGGTGGAGAGCCGACACACAACGGTGTCGGCGCCTTCGAAGGCCACGTCGAGTTCGATATGCAGCGGACCGTCTCCCATCACCGGCGTGTGTTACCACGGCCCTGGAGGCCGAGGCCAACGGATGTGGCATCGATCTCGCGGAACCGGTGTAAGGTGTGCGCCGTGGGGCCGTCTGGTCCTGGCCTGACTTCAGTCGTCGCGAGGTACGAGAGTCAAATGAGCAGGTGGCGCAAGTTCGAGGGCCGACCCCGAGGGGTGCTGGCGAGTGTACTGGTCCTGGTCCTGGTCCTGGGCTGTGGCATCACCCGCGAGCCCGAGGGCAACACAGGTGGTGCTGGTGGTGGCTTCGGCGGTGCAGGGGCTGAAGGCGGCGCCGGTGGCCAAGGCGGTGCCGGTGGCGAAGCTGGCTTCGGTGGTCAAGTGGGCGGTGCAGGTGGCGGCGGTGGCGCTGGCGGTGAGGCCGGCGGTGGCGGCGCGCCTGGTGGTGCCGGAGGCGGCATGGGTGGCGGTGGCGGCGCTGGCGGCTTCCCCGGTGGCATGGGCGGAGGCGGTGGCATCGTGCCGGACATCTGCTCTCAGTTGTGCCAGGGCGTGGTGCCGTGCCTTGTAGATGGAGATCCACCCATCTGCCCCGATTTGGACCTCGAAGATCCCGAGGGACGCATGCAAGCACAGGACGGCTGTGTCGCTGCCTGCGAGACACGGCCCGACCTTTTCGAGGACGCACCAGAGGTATCGTGTGAGGTCATCCTCGACCAGATGCTGCGCACGACGCCGGCATTCGGCGCGGTCTGTGGCCCGGACCTCTACACACCCTGCCCCGATGACGTACCTCTCCTCGAAGGGGTCGTCGACGAGCACACCTTGTCGGTCGTCGACGACACCCTCGGGGGCACCACAACCCATTCCGGTACCTGTGGTGGTGTGGGGCCAGAGCTGATGTACCGGTTCGAGGCCCCTGTTCCAGGCCTCTGGGACTTCTTCCTCGAAACCGAAGCCCCGGAAAACGCACCCGATGCGGTCCTCCATCTGCGCTCGCTCTGCGATGTCCGTCCCACGGAGCTCGCTTGCAGCGCCGACACCCCAGATGGTCGCGCCGCGGTGCGCATGCGGCTCGAGGGCGATGCATCTGTCTTCGTGTTCGTCGACTCACTGACCCCCGAGGGCGGCCCCTTCACCCTCACCATCCGGCGCGTCGAGGAGATCCCTGAAGGCCAGCCCTGCGAAGTGGCCTCTGTGGAGCATGTCTGTGTCGAAGGGCTGCTGTGCCTGCCGTCGCTGATGGAAGATGGCTCTGTCTGCCGATTGCCCGCGCCCCCTCTCGTGGAGATGGGGGAGGCCTTCTACAACACCGCGACTGGTGGCTTCGGCGCTCGGCTGACAGCCCACGCGGAAGCCCCTCTGACGGGGTATCGCTATACCCTCCTCGATCCCGAGCAAGTGCCCATCGCCACTGAGAGCGGCCAGGGGCCTTTCGTCACTGAGGGCTTCCACATGGTGAGCCGTCCAGATCCCATGGGCCCCTACGCCCTCACGCTCCTGGAGACGTTGCCTGCGCAGCTCGAGGGACTGGCCACTGTGCGGCTGCAGCTCCTCGACACCTTTGGGGCTGAGGGCCTGGAGATCGATCTCCCCGTGCAGCCCTCCCTCGTCGCCGACTCTGGCGGTGCGTGTGATCCCGACGGGATCTTCACCCTCTGCCCTGAGGGTGAGCGATGTGCAGTCGAGGTCGAGCCCCCCACCTGCACACCCGTGGAGGAGTGATGAGACGCCCCTTTCACGCATATCTACGCTGGCTGACATATGCCTCTGCGCTCACGCTGACTCTGGCCACGGTCGTGCCCGGGTGCGGCATCACTCGAGAGCCCGAGGGTCAGAGTGACGCCGACGGCGGCTTCGCTGGTGGTGGAGGCGCTGGCGGCGGTGCCGCAGGTGCTGGTGGTGGCGCTGCGGGTGCTGGCGGCGGCGTCGGAGGTGCTGGTGGGGGGATGCAGGGCCGAGACGCATTTATCCCTGAGATGGACGCGTTCATCGCCCCTGATGCCCTGATTGGCGAAGACGCTGGACTGCCGGACGCAGATCTCCCTGATGGCGAATTTGCCGATGGGGGCTTCCTGGACGGCGATCTCCCTGATGGAGAGATCGAAGACGGCGGTCTCTTCGACGGTGATCTCCCCGACGAGGGCTGGCTCGACGGCGATTTGCCCGACGGTGATCTCGCAGACGGTGAGCTGAGCCTCGATGCAGATCTTGATTCCGACTCGGGCATCATGCTCGATGACGCTGAGGCCCCCTGATCGCTGGGGGCGCCACAGTCTGTCCGGAGATCATGACTGCCCCCGACGATCACACCCTGCTCCTCCGCTGCATCGACGGCGACGGCGACGCCTGGCATCTGCTGGTGGGGCGCTTCACCCGCTATGTCTATCACCTCATCCGTGCGACGGCGCATCGCTACAACGCGGCGCTCTCCGAGGCCGCTGTCGCTGACTTGCACAATGATTTGTTCCTGGCCCTGCTGGAGGACGATCGGCGCCGCCTGAGAGCCTACGAGGGTAAGAACGGCTGCTCGGTCCGCAGCTGGATCCGCATCATCACGATCCGCCGCACCCTCGACCATCTGCGCCGTCAAAAGCCCACGTTGAGCCTCGACGCCCTCACAGATGACTCGGAGGACCGCGCCACCATGCCCGAGCCGGTCGATCCGGGGCCTGATCCTCTGGAACACCTCATCGAGCAGGGGGCTCAACGCCGACGAGAGGCCCTCGGGGACATCGCCTCGGCGTTGAGCGACGCTGATCGCTTGCTGCTGTCGCTCATCTACGAGCGTCAAATGCCGGCGCCACAGATCGCCGCCCTGCTCCGGGTGAAGGTGGGGGCGGTCTATACGCGAAAGAACCGCCTCATCGCCCGCCTGAGACGCCTCGCAGAGGCAGGAGGATGGCTCGATGAAGCTTGAGTGTAAGGCTTGTCTCTTTCTGACGTCCGGTGCACCCAAGTCATCTGACACAGCTTCGGAAAGGAGAGGATCATGAGCCACCATCGTCTGTCCGACGAGATCCTGGCGCTCTATCTCGAGGGCCGCCTCGACGGCCCCGAGCTCGACGCGGTGCACCGTGCGCTCGCGGCGGATCCAGCTCTTCAAGAGGAGCTGCTCCTCCTCGCAGGTGTGGTCGACGTGGAGCCCTCTCTCGACTTCACCCCCTCTGAGGCCATGGTGGCTTCTTTGTCGAAGAGCGCCACCGATCTGTGGGCGAAGATGGTGCCTTCGACGACACAGGTGAAGTCCGACGCCCTGCTCTCGGTGGCGATCCGCTGGCTCGGGGACTGCCTAGCTCCTCTGGCGGAGGCGCTTCAGCCCCTGACGCTGCAGACGGCCATGGTCCGGGGTGCGGCTCAGCCTCAAGGGGCTGACGAGCTCCGGTATCACGTGACGCTCGCTGATTTGCCTCTGGAGATCGATCTGGCCTCTGAGGGCCCTGGTCGAGCCTCTCTCTTCGTCCGCCCCCTCTCGCCTCCACCGACGGGTCTGATGATCCGCCTGGCCCTGGGCGGTGAGACCCGAGCGATGAGCCTGCTTTCGGCGGAGGGTGCGTCGATGGACTCGCTGATGCCCGGGGCGTATGAGCTTATTTTAGAGCAATCAAATCAACCTGTTGCACGCTTGGAGATGTGTTTGTTCGCAGAAGATGATTCGAATGCTTGACAGCCCCCCCAGTTGGGTGGCAATTTCCCGCGCACCAACGAGACGCCCAGGTAGCTCAGTTGGTAGAGCAGCGGACTGAAAATCCGCGTGTCGGCGGTTCAAATCCGTCCCTGGGCACCGAAGCGCTTTCACGAACCCGCCAGGCTGCATGCCTCGGCGGGTTTTGTGTTTTCTGGGCCAAGAAGTGCCAAAGCATCCTGCGTGCGTTCTAGAACGCACGCAGGCGTGAAAACTCCAGCTCAGCCGACACTCAAGCGATGATCGAGCAGGGCATCGTCATCGAAGGTAGCCCAGAGACTGAACGTTCGCCCCGCGAGCAGGGCCGGCAACCAATACCGATCATCCGCCCACATCTCGTCATACGGCACCGCATCAACCGAGGTCCACAGCGGGATGGCCTCTTCAGTCTCAGTAGGCGCCCCCACGCAATCCTCAGCCTTGAAGACCGTGCACTCGATGCGCAGCCCATCGACGAAATCAAAGTAGAGCTTGCCCGCCTCTTCGACCTGTGTGGGCTGGATGCCCAGCTCTTCTTGAGTCTCACGGAAGGCACATTCGAGGGGTGTCTCACCTGGATCGAGCTTGCCGCCGGGGCCGTTGATCTTCCCTGCCCCGAGACCGCGCTTCTTGCGGATCAACAACACTTGCCCGTCACGCAGCACGAACAACAGAGTGCAGCGTACAGTGGGATGCCATTGACTCCAGTCGATGTCGTCGACGTGCACCGCGCCCTCGCTCAGGTGTCGTCGATGCAGGCCTGGATCTCGGCCTCACATGCAGACTGATCCCCGTTGTTCTCCTGCACGCACACCGCGGCGTCGTTGTAGATCTGCTGCGCCTCGGGGGTGCCTGCCATGAAGCAGCCCTGCAAACAGGCCTGATCGTTCTGCCCGCAGCCGTTGAAGCAGTTCAACACCTCGCTGCAGCTGAGGTCCTCACCTGGAGGTGGGTTGTTCCCGCCGCCACCGCCATCGTTGAAGCATGCCTGAATCTCGTTCTGACAGGCCTCTTGATCACCGCCGTTGGCCTCGATGCACTCGGCGATGGTGTTGTAGAGCTGCTGCGCCTGGGGCGTGGCGCTCTGGAAGCAGTTTTGCAGACAGGCCTGATCGTTCTGCCCACAGCTCTGGAAACAGCCCAGCATCTCGTTGCAGCTCAAATCATCACCCGGCGGCGGGTTGCCTCCACCACCACCGTTGTCGCCAAAGCATGCCTGAATTTCGTTCTGACAGGCCTCCTGGTTGCCACCATTGGCTTCGATGCACTGTGCGATGGAGTTGTAGAGTTGCTGGGCCTGGGGCGTGGAGCGCTGGAAGCAGTCCTGCAGACAGGCCTGATCGTTCTGCCCGCAGCCCTGGAAGCAGGTGAGCATCTCGCTGCAGCTCAGATCATCTCCGGCAGGGGGCGGGTTGCCGCCACCACCACCCACGCAGGCCTGAATCTCGGCCTGGCACGCAGCCTGATCACCGTTGTTGGCTTCGATGCACTGCACTGCGGTGATGTACTGGGACTGGGCCTGCTGAGAGCCCTGCTCCACACAATCCACCAGGCAAGCCTCGTCGTTCTGGCCACAGGCCTCCTGGCACTGCACCACCTCGAGGCAGCTCAGCTCACCCGGAGGGGGCGGCTCGCCACCGCCCTCACCGCCGACGCCACCGCCGCCGACAGGACCCATGCCGCCCTCACCGCCCTCACCACCAGCGCCGCCGCCAATGGGGCCCATACCGCCACCGACAGGGGCACCAGCGCCGCCTCCAGCGCCACCGGCGGCCGCCTCGTCGAGGACACATGCACCAGAGGCCTCGTCACAGCTGAAGCCCGAAGCGCAGCCATCGACACAGTCCGTGGTGCAGTAGAGGCGATCCACCGCAGGATCGCGAATGCAGACCCCGCTGGCGCAATCGCTGGGGGTCTCGCAGGCATCACCGGGCTGGCCCTCACCAGCGCTCTCTTCGCTGTCACAGCCCCACATCGCCGAGGCCAACAGGCACAACATCAACAGCCATCGACTCATGTCGCTCTCCTTGAATGTGCGTCACGCAGTGCGACGCAGGAGAGCATCGCCTGCGGGCTCGATTCAACTTCTGGATGTAAACAGGGAATTAAATCAACGCGGCGGGATGCATCACTGGCACTTCGAGGCACACCCGAGAGACTTCCCCTGCCCCTTCACGGTGCCACACGTGTTGCCATCGCCAGTGAGGGGGCGGGCCAGCTGAGCATCCACAGTGTTTCCGCAGAGTTTCGTCTCCCGCACCGCGTGGGCCACGCAGGTCCCCTCGGTGTTGAAGTGGGACTGGGCCTCTGCGGCGCAGCGGGCGGCGAACTCGGCCATGGCCTCGGGCCCTTGAATCTGGGCGTCGCGGATCAGCTGCTTGCCCTCGCCGCGGCGCTTGAAGACCGAGTGACCAGGCAGACACGCATAGTTGGGCACGCAGCCGGGCACTCCGATGGCGTCGTTCACCTCGGGGGCGCACTGCCGCAGGAACCCGTCGAACTTCTCCATGGCCTGGCGGTTCTCCGCCCCGGTTTTGCGCATCAGGATGTCGTAGCCCTGAGACTGGACCTCTGGCAGCCAGCCCTCGTGTACCTTGCAGCCTCCGCACCCCGAGCTGAAGAACAGCGTGGTGGCCTGCTTGACCTCAGCGAGCTCGGGACCACACACACACGGGTCGTACGGCCCCTGCTGTGCAGGATCTTTGCTGGCTCCCTTGGGGTTGCCCTGGAGCAGTCCGATCTTGTTGCCGGTGATCTCAGAGGCCACGATGACGGGGGTGGCCTCACACGCGGCAATCCCCACCTGAGCGCCGGTGACCTTCACTCGACTCAACACCACGCCAGGGCTCCGCATGGTGGCCTTCGACGGGCAGGTCTTGTCCTTGGGCTGGCCCAGGGCCACACCCACGGCGCCGCCGGTGAAGCTCGAGCGCACCACCCGAAGGCTCTCGGCGCCATCGGCGACGATGCCTTGCTTCGTGCCCGTGGTGTGCACACCCAGCACCGTGGCCCCCGATCCCGTCACCCCGACCCCAACGGCGCCGCCCTTGATCTTCAGACGCCGCACGTGCGCCCGAGCGGCGGTGACCTGAACCCCCACCTCACCCGCTTCGAGGGTGAAGTCGCCGCCGTTGAACTCCGCAGTGTCGCCCGCCACAGTGACGCACACCGAGCTGGCGCTCTTGAGATCGGCGGTCAACTCCACCCGGGCCCCAGGCTGAGACAGCGCTTCAGTGCAGCTGTCGCAGCTGTCGCACTTCACTTTGCGGGCTGCGGAGGCGGAGGCGGGCAGAAACAAGAGCGCGGCGCCCAGGCAGAGTCCAGAGCGGAGGAAAACGGAGCGAAGGGTCATGATGGCCTCACCAAAAATCAGCAGACAGCGATCTGCTATCAGCGATCAGGGGTAAGAGGCAACCCAGGGCAATGGCACGTAGATGGGATGACGCGTCGATGGTGTGGACCATGATGTCTGTTGTTGTGGGGGTGTGGGGGCCGTGACGGGCCACCGGCGCGAGCCTCGACGGCCTGGGAAAAGGCCGTCTCCCCTCTCACCGGCGTCCCGCCCCGTCCTTCTCTCATCTCTGCCATGGTCTATCTCACCGCTGGGAGCCCACGTTGTGCAACATTGTTTCAACCGTTTCTGGGCAGGAACTTGGACTTTGCTGGATGGAGAACGGGCTGCAACGCCTCTGAGGCTGAGGTCCGTGGCTCGGGGGGTGGGGCAACGCTCGCTTCAACCTTCGGGGCCTTCGCGTCCTCGCTCTGCCCCACCCCCACACGTTGGAGGAGGGTTGGGAAGTGAGCGTGTACGAGGACTGTCTGCCTTATGGGTAGTCTGCAATCGTAGCTCCGTTGTCCCTGGCGCTTGCGCCTGAGGGACCGATGAAAACGACGCTGCACAGGAGACGATTGTCCTGGATCAACTGTTGAGCTTTTTGACCCTCGAGCACCCTTGGGAGAACCTCCCACCTGAGGTGGCTCATCCATTGTTTTGAGTGCTGTGCTGGTGACCACATCAACGAGCGCGCCATCATGGAGCAGACGTGAGCGAGCAGAAGTACAAGCTGCTGGTGTTGTGGTACCGCCTCACCGGTGCCTCCCAGGTGCAGGCGGAGTGGAAGGCGCGCCGCGCCCTCGATCAGGCTGAGCAGTCACGCGCCAACGCCGATGCTCAGGTGGCCCGCGTGGTCGACCGGCGGTTCAAGTGCCTCTGTGGTCAGCTGCTCACTGCCGATCAGAAAGTCTGTCACGCCTGCGGTCGCAAGCAGCGTATGCCCCACTGGGCCCGAGGTGTCACCCGAGCCCTCGGGCTCGTGGTGCCTGATGTTGCACCGGCAACCATCTTCATCATGGCCATCATCGTGCTTGGCTATGGCATTCAGATCCGAGTGGGCGGCGGTGGGATATTCGATCCAGTCGCTGAGCAGAACCCCCTGACTAACTTCCATTTGGGGGCCTACCTCGGCCCTGAACGCTGGCGTCAGGTGAGACCCTTCATCATCGCCTTGAATTGGGACTCGCCGACCTTCCTCAACACATGGTGGCGAAGTATCTCCTATGCCTTCTTGCACGGCGACTTGATGCACATCGGCTTCAACAGCCTCGCCTTATTTCAGGTCGGCCCGCTCATCGAAGAGCGGTTCGGCGCCGCCCGAGTGCTCTTCGCCTGGGTGATCACGTCGATTGGGGCAGTCATGTTGCCCCCCCTCATCGGGATCGCGGCCGACACTGTCGTCATCGGCGCATCTGGAGCAGTCTTCGGGCTCATCGGCATGGCCATGTTGCAAGGTCACCGCGATGGCGACGCCCGTGGGCGAATGATCCGCGAGGTGATGATCCGCTGGACAGTGATCGCCACACTCTTCGGCGTATTGATGACAGAAAGTGGAGGCAGCAGGATCGCGCATTCAGCCCACTTTGGGGGCCTCGCCGTAGGCGCCACCCTCACGCTGCTTCTACCGCCCCCTGATGATCGCCCCGCCCGTCGCGCCCTGAGCCCGATACTCGGCACGGCCGGTATGGCGATCCTGGTCTTGGCGCTCTACCAGTTCTGGAACTTCTTTCAAAAAGTGATGGCGACCTGATGGCACGACCCCAAGCGCTCTCTCCCGAGGCCCTCGAAACCGCTCTCGAAACCCTCTCCCACTGGCAGGTCGTCGACGGCAAGCTCCATCGCGAGCGCACCTTCGCCGACTTCAACGCCGCCTTTGCCTTCATGACCCGGGTGGCCATGCTCGCCGAAAAAATGAACCACCACCCGGAGTGGTTCAACGTCTACAACACGGTCAAGATCGACCTCGTCACCCACGATGCTGGCGGCATCACCGATCTCGACATCCAAATGGCAAGCATCTCCGACACCTGGTAACCCCCCTCAAAAGAAGGCCTCCCCACCCCCCATCGGCCGGCCCCTTCAAACCTATACCCCACGCCAGGCCGGCCCCGCGGAGGGGCGGAAGTCACGGGAGTGGTCGACTGCGTCGCGAGGTGTGGTGGCTGGGTGGTGATTCACCCGCAGGCGATGCCAAAGCATCGTCGAGGAGGGAAGCGCCGGCCAGACGCCGCAGATCGCGACGCAGGCGGCCGCTCACGGGGCTGAAGCCCCGGAGCTCAGGAGCTCATCGAATCAGCAAGTGGCTGCTGTGGTACCAGCTGTTGTTGCCGCCCATGCCTGAGCCCCAATAGTTCCCGTACATGTAGTTCGAGGTGCTGCTGCCCAGGTAGGCGTAGTTGCTCACGTGGAACAGGGCCAGGTAGTTGTTGTTCGAAGCGCGGGGGTACCAGTAGTAGTAGCCCGAAGCCGAGCTGCCACCCACATCCGTCCAGCCGCTGGCGAAGTTGAGCTTGTAGTAGAGGTTGTCGCCCGAGGTGAGATCCTGGTTCGTGCCGTAGTTGGGCATGATGTTGCGGTTCTTCACGCGGTGGATCACCTTGCGACCCCAGTTGTCCCAGCCAGGGCTGAAGTTCCCCTGGTCGAGCACGATGCCGAACTCGATGGGCCACTCCACACCGGCGAGCACACGCCAGTCGGTCCAGGCGCCGTCACTGTTGGGCTGCGCCTCGTACTCCGGGCGGCCGATGAAGGCATCCTGTCGGGCCACCATGTAGAGCGCGTAGTCGCGGTTGGCGTGGCCCGCAGGGGCGAAGGCCTGGGCGCCGCGCTTGTAGTTGCCCACCACCGTCCAGCCGCCGCCGTCCGTGGTCATGTCGCAGTACACGTTGAAGGGATCGATGCCGCCCTCACCATCGGGATCGATGCGGTACACGCCGTCGCCGATGTCACCCTCGTAGCGCAGGTTGACGTCGGTGGGGTTGCGGTAGTCGTTGCAGGTCGCGGCGTAGCCGTCGTTCTGGTAGGCGCGGTAGCCCGCCTCCATCAGGCGGATCTGACCGCACTCGTCGTCACCCATCGAGCCGCCGATGCCCGGATCGCCGTTGATGTCCATGCACACGCCGATGGTGACCCCACCACAGCCCACGGCCTGGCAGTCCCCCTCGCCGATGCGCACGTTCTCCCGGATGAAGGTGCTGTGACCCACAGTGGTGTCGGGGTAGATGACCACGCCATTCTCCACCGTCACGTCATCCTCGAACTCAGCCTCCTCGCGGATCAGCACATTGTCGCCCACGGTGAGGTTGTGGCCGAAGGTGCTGCGGGGCCAGATGCGGCTGTTGGTGCCCACGGTGAGGTTGTCGCCGATGGTGACCTGCTCGTCGATGATGGTGTCGTTGCCCACAGTGGCGCTGGCGCCGATGGAGGTTCGGAACAGGATGGTGCAGCTCTCGCCGATGCTGCCATCCTCACCAAGGACCACGCCGTCGTAGATACCCGTGGTGGCGCCGACGCTGCAGCGAGCGCCCAGGTCGACGAAGATGCCCAGGCTCACGTCGTCGAAGAGCTCGCACTCGTTCCCGACGACACTCTGGTTCCCGACGAATACGTTGTCGTGCAGGGTGGCCGACTCGCCCACGTCGCCGCGGACCTCACAGCCCCCACCCAGAGTGGCGTTGCTGCCCACCGTGGCCCCAGAGGCCAGCTCCGCGCCGTCACCGAGGGAGACGCCGTCGCCCACCGTGGTGAAGTCGCTGATCACCACGTTCTCGCCAAGGGTCAAGTCGTTGCCGATGGTGTTGTTCGGACCGATGCTGGAGCCGGCACCAGCGTTAAGGCTGTTGCCGACCTGCGTGTTCGAGCCCACCGAGGTCCCCGCAGCGAGGGTGGCGTCGTCACCGAAGTTCGAGCTGTTCCCCACCGTCACGCCGGCGGCGATGCTGGCGCGGTCACCGAAGATCGTGAGCTCGCCGATGCTCGCCCCGGCGCCGATGCTGCTGTCAGCACCCACCTCCACCTTGGTGGCCAGCTGGCAGCCGTCACCGAGGCTTGAGTTGGCGCCCACGGAGACCAGGATCCCCAGGGCACAGTTGGCGCCTACCGCGGTGTTGTCACCGATTTGGCTGTTGGTGCCCACAGAGGCACCGGCACCAACGCTCGCTCCAGCGCCCACGACGACGCCCTGGCTCACCGAGCCATAGACCGAAGCCCCGTCGCCGATGTGAGCATAGGGACCGATGACAGCGTTCTCCCCGATGAGCAGGCTGCTGCCCAGAACAGCGGTCTCTGCGATGTTCGCGCTGACGCTCACACAGGCGTCGCCGAAGCCATCACCGTTGTTGTCTGCCTGATCAGCGTTCGACACGTGGGGGCAGTTGTCGACGTCCTGGCAGATGCCGTCGCCATCATCATCGTTGGTGGCGTCAAAGGCACATGCATCACAGGCGTCGCCAGCACCATCGCCATCACTGTCGGCCTGATCAGCGTTCGCCACGAGCGGGCAATTGTCGTCACTGCAGACGCCGTCGCCATCAACGTCGTCACACTTCGGCCGATCAGAGAGCGCAACCACATTGAAGGCACCATTCAAGGGGACATAGGACAGGCTGTTACCCATCTCCCCATTGTTGTCGCCGCGATTGCTGGTGTCGCCGAGTCCCAACTGACCATAGTTGTTCCAACCCCAACACTTGACACCACCCTGGTCGAAAAGGGCGCACTGGCTATAGATGGCCATGTTGATCTCTTTGATGGTCAAGCCATCGCCGAGGGGCACCCTGTTCAGGTTGTTGCCCATCTCCGCAGCGCTGCTGCCGAGGTTGGTGGTGTTGCCGGTACCAAGCTGACCTTGAGCGCCATAACCCCAGCACTTCAGGGTGCCGTCGGTGAGCTCGGCGCAGACATTGTAGACATCCACCCAGATGTTCTCAGCCAGCAGAGGATTCCCGCTACCATCGGTACCGAGATCCACATAGCTTTCATTGCTGGGGTTGGAGACGTTGCCACCAGCGCTGCGGCCCAGCTGCTCATAGCTGTTGTTGCCCCAGCACTTGACCCGCTGGTTGTCCAACAGCGCACAAACAGTACCCCACCCGATGCCAACTTGGAGGGCGGTGCGGCCGGGGCCGAGATCGATGGCCGGCAGATTGTCACCCATCTCATTGGGGGCATCCCCCCGGTTTCCGCCACCACCGAGGCCGTTCTGGCCATAGTTGTCGACGCCCCAGCACTTCAACGCGCCGTTGTCCAAAATCGCGCAGCTGTTGTGATACCCGGCGGCGATGTCCACGGCTGTGCGACCGGCGCCGAGCTCAGCGTAGCCGAGGTTGTCACCCATCTCGCCGGCCTGATCACCCATGAAGCCGGAGTGGCCGAGGCCCGACTCCCCGTGGCTGTTGTAGCCCCAGCACTTCACCTTGCCGTTATCGAGGATCGCACATGTGTGATAGGTCCCGGCGTCGACATCCACCGCGTAGCGCCCAGTACCGAGCTGAACCGCCGGAAGAGCGTCGCCCATCTCGTTGGCTTGGTCACCATAGTTCGCGGTGGTGCCCAGACCCGTCTGACCATATTGGCCATTGCCCCAGCACTTCAGCTGATCATTGTCGAGGATGGCGCAGCTATGGCTCCACCCGCTGTTGATCTGTTTGACTGAGCGACCAGTGCCGAAGTTGATGAACGGCAGGTTGTCACCCACCTCACCACCACCATCGCCCAGGCTGGTTGTGGAACCCTGGCCGAGCTGACCGTGAGAGTTGTAGCCCCAGCACTTTGCCTGGCCGTTCTCGAAAAGCGCACAGTGATGATAATCATGCACCGCGAGGGCAGAAGAAGTGCCCAGCAGGGTCAGCACCCCTGCGGCGCCGAGCGCCTTCAGCAGTGAACGGTGAGAAATCGTGGTCACGGCAGCCTCCAGACACACACATCATATTGAGAGGTCAGCATGTGTAGGAGGCTACCGCATATAGAAAGAGAAAGACACACTCAGTGTGCCCCGATCTCATTTTGGGTTATGCCTCTGGCAGGTAGCCCCGCCAGGGCTCGGGCATGCCCGATCTCCAGCGGTGCGTGAACCAGAGCAGCTCTTGCAACGATTGCGGGCGCTTGGGCGACCGCTTGAGGTACATGCCCGCCTCCTCGGGGGTCCGATCAGCCTTGAACTGGTTACACGGCCTGCAGGCGATGACCAGGTTGTCCCACGTGCCGCCGCCGCCCCTCGATCGAGGCATGACGTGATCCAAGGTGGCCTCTCTCACCGTGAGCTTCACGCCGCAGTACTGGCACCGACCACCGTCTCGTGCGTGCAGATTGCCCCTCGACAGCTTCACGCCGCGACGACTGCGGTGATGACGTACCTTGAAGCGAGCCACCGCGGGGGTCTCCATCACCAGCGAGGGTGAGGCCACAGTCTCCCCTGTGTAGGCTTCGAGGATCTCCACCTTGTCGAGGGCCCACAGGGTGATTGCACGGCGCCACGAGATGCGGGCCATGGGCTCATAGTTCGCAGAGAGAATCAGTGTCTCCATGAGATCACCTCCTCAGATCAGGCTCAAATGAGAGCCACGTGGTTGGGGGCAGCCGCACAGCACACAGGCCACGGCCGCAAGGGAACCAGAACTGAGAGGAGAAGCAGGCTGGTGGGGGGATCCGGAGACGCTGGCGACCGGACCCTTACCCTGGCCGGCCGCTTGCTCCGAAATCTATTCGAAGGCGTCCGTCAGGTGCGCCGCTGGGTATCAAGGCCCCGCTTGAGCAGCGTGGTCTCTTCGATGCGCCCCAACGTAAAGATCGCATTGGGGGCCACGACCTCGAGACACACCGGTGCTACGCCTGCGGGGCGAAGACTGATGGCATGCTTGAGGTGGGCATACATGGAAGATCGGCCTCGAATGTCAGAGGGAGTATTGCAGGCAGGGTAGGGAGTGCTTCCAGGCCGTGTCAAGAAAGGCCCTGGAGGCAGGCGAAGTGATTACTCTTTCTTCTCGGCGCACTCGGCGCGGGCGCCGTCGGCCTTGCAGCGCAGCTTGCGCAGCAGCTTGAGCATCTTCTTGTCGTACACCTTCTCCTGGTCGCGGAGCCGAATCCGGACTTCTTGGAACATGATGTCGTACTTGGCCTTGTCGGCGTCGGGGATGTCCACCCAGTGCTTGGCGTCGACGCCAGCGTCGGAGCGCTTCACCACCTTGAGGAACTTGTCGAAGTTCGCAGCGGCCCAGGCCCGGGACTTCTCACCGAAGCCTTCGGGCATGCTGCCGGGGCGCGTGACGAGCTGGAAGGTCAGCTGAGCCAGGGGGTAGCGGATGACACCGCCATTTTTGCCAATGCCCTTGTAGAGTTCGAGGGCCTTGTAGCCCAGCGAGGGCGAGTAGGCGGCCTGCACGCTGCCGTTGTTGAACATGCCGCTGAAGGTGGCCAGCTCCGCGGGCACCATGGAGGCGCCCACGTGGCGCACCATCACCTGGGCGGCCTTGTCGAAGTCCAGGGCGGCGATGCGCTTGCCGGCGAGCTCGCCCACGGTGTCGATGTTGCGATCGTTCACGAAGAGGAACACCGCGCCGCCCGGGAAGACCCCGGCCACCTCATAGTCACCAGAGCGCATGAGCTTGCCGGCCTTGGGTGAGGCGAGGTTTTTGATGAGCTTCTTGAGCAGCGGGTACTCCGAGAGCGCCCCCATGGCCTCGATGGTGCCGGTGAACTTGTTGAAGGCCCGCGTACGCGTACCGGTGAGCAGCGCCACGTCGCACTGGCTGGCCTTGAAGTCTTCCGCGGCGATCTTCTCGTCGGTGAAGGGCTTGAGGGTGAAGTCCACCCCCCATGCCACGGCGGCGGTCTTGTAATCCTTCATGAACTGGAAGCTGTCGCCGTTGGCGCCGCTCGGATCGTAGACGCACAGCGTCTTGGCCTCGCCGGCAAATGCAGAAGAAGCCGCCAGGGTGCCTACGAGGGCGGCGGTGGCCATGAGAGCGGCCCGGATGTTGGTCTTCGTCATGTTCGTCGCTCCATCGCCGCGGTGGCGGCGGTTTCTGTCCATCACTGCTCGGCGGCGTCTTCGTCTTCGAGATCGTCGAAGAGGCCATCGTCTGTCTCTGTCTCCCCTGCTTCGTCCCAGAAGGTGCCGAGGCCACCCACGGGGGTGCGGTGACCCTTGGCGGCGGTCCAGAGGCGATCAGAGGTGTGCTGCACCACCAGAGTGGCGTTGGCATCGAGAAGCTGCCATTTCGGATCGGGGGCGGTCTTCACGGCCTTCGCGTGGTCGACGATGGCCTTGCGCACCACGTCGGGCTTGCCTGCGCCCACGGCGGCGAGGATCTGCACCGCCCGGGCAAGGCGCACGTTCTTGGCCTCGCCCTTCTCCACGGCTTTCTGGAGCGCGGCCCAGGGGTCAGCCCCTTCGGGGGCAGCTCCGGGCACGCTGGTCCAGACGGCGGCCTTGAGCGCCGAGGGCACGCCCCACCACGCATCATCGTTCAGGCACTCCGCTCTGCGGGCCACCTTTGGGGGGATGTCGAGGGGCACGCCGGCCTCACCACCCGTGGCCCGATCGTGGGTCACCGCCTGGGCGCCGGCCATGAGCCCGAGCAGGAACAGGCTCTTGTCGTTGTCCTCTTCGAACTCGGGGCACTTGTCTTCGCCGAAGGCCGCAACAGAGGCGTTCCATGCGCCGAGGTAGCGGATCGCCGCCACGCGGTGGTGGCGCTGCTCCTCGATGCGGGCGTCCTGGGCCTCGGGCACATTCTTCTGATGGATCGCCCTCAAGTGGCGCAGCTCGGCGGACCAGGCAGCGCCCTCGGCACAAATGCCTGCAGAGAGCCGGGTGATGATCGCTGCCCGGTGGGGGGTATCGGTGACCCTTTGGAACGACCGGAGGAACTGACCCATCGACACACCGGTCTCACAGGCCTGATCGACGTCGGGCTCGCTCATGGCAAAGGGCACCATGTGCTCTGTGGTGTAGCCGATCATGGTGTCTCCAGTGAGAGCCTGGATGCTGCACCCCATGGAAGGGAGCAGGCAGGCAAGGCCGACGCCAAGGGCTCGGACGATCTTCATCGGGCGCTCCTGATATGTGGGAGAGCCCCCGTGGTTAGTCGTTTTTTCGGGGATCGTAAAGAGAGTTGGGCAGGGTCGGACCCTCAGGGCTGATGGCGGGGCGGGGTAAGGCCGAGGCCCTCGAGGGCGGCCTCGTCCCCTTCGCGGTTCAGACGCCAGTAGGGCATACGCTTCGATCCAGTGAGGGCAGCGGACTCACCATCACTGCACTGCCAGCGCACGATCCGGTGGGGATACGCCGCCTCGATGGCCGCTTCGCATGTACGCCCGGACACGGACCAGCGGGCGGTGTGCGTGGTGAACTTCCCCGCTGGCACCTCGACCTCAGTGGTCTCTTCGACAAACTCGAGGGTGCCTGCTCTCACCTGGGCGGGTGTATGGAGGAACCGATCCTGGAGTGCTGAGGAGACGAACTGCGCAGCCTGTCGACCTGGGCGCATTTTCAGTGTGTCGAGCTGCCTCAAGACGATGAACAGTGCATCTTCAGCGATGGCGTTTCGCCCCAGATCCAGAGACCGCTGGCCCGACTCGCCGTCGAAGTAGCTGTTGATGCTCACCTTGGCGCCCGTCTCGTCGAAGCGGGTGTCCTGAAACATGTGACCGCACCACTCCTGGCTGGAGAACGAGATCTTGAGCGGGCTGAAGCTGCGCTGAGGATCGACGAAGACGCTGGTCATCACGCTGTAGTCGTAGACCCCTGTTTGGAACTTCCGCACGTGGTTGAGCTTGAGCACAGTGCGATGATCGGGGTTCTGCGGATCATATCGATCCACTTTGACGCCTCGACGGGCAGAGAACGGCTCGGTGACATAGACGAGCACAGCCCTGCCGGGGCGGCTCTGACCATACCTGGGCTGAGTGAGCGTATAACCGTTCAACTCCGCCTGGCCGTCGCTCCAGTGCTGCCAGAACGGGTTGCTCTGTGCCGTCGCTGCACCGCTGAATAGGGTCAAGGCCACCAGCCATGACCATGAAATCTGCATCGGACACCTCGTTGTGGTGATCGGACTCGACAGAGTTAAAGAAGCTCCGAGATGTTGGAAAGGTTCAACCTCGAGGTGGTCTCTGGCATCATACCGGGCCAGTTCTGGCCATCATGACATGGTCGTTGACGGAGACCGAGAGCACCTTTGGCCCACCAAGCCTGCTACCATTGCAATCTACTCTTCGATGTAGACCCTCAGACGTATGATCCCCGCTGCCTGCAGTGCGGCCAGCCTCTGGTCGCCTACGCTGCAGATGAAGCATCTGCTTCGTCCTGGGGCGCTGAAGACGAGGAAGACGAGCCCACTGCTCACTTCCAAAACCCTGGCGGCCAGTGGTTCGACGACAGCGCGCCGGCGCCAGATGCCGGCCAGAGCACGCGCCTCGTAGGGGTCCTCGATGTCCCCATCGCCGAAGATCCCGATCATGGCCAGACGTCTTCGCTGCAGGCGCCTCAGGAAGACCGCACCCGCATGCTGTCTCCGCTCACGGGGATACCGCCGGTGCCGAGCCCGGCCCCGACCCCGATGCCGGCGCCTGCACCTCAGGGCGGAGAAGAGCGCACTCGCATGCTCTCCCCCATCAACGACGGCATCCTGCCCGCGCCTCCGCCCCCAGCCCCCGCCGCGCCGCCAGAAGACGAGCGCACCAGCATGTTCTCGCCGATCCGTGACGGCTCGCTCGGCGCGATGCCCTCGAGGCCTCCAGAGCACGGCAGCTTCGACGACTCGGACGCCAGCACCCGCATGCTCAACCCCGTCGATCTGCACAGCGCCACAGTGCCGAGCGGTCACGGCACCGCAGCAGCGACCTCTCCAAGAACAGGCCCCACCTCTATGAGGCCGCCTGCGACGGCGCCGATTCCCCGAGCGCCGACGGCGCCGCCGATGCCGCCCCGGGAGATCCCCGAACCGCCAGCCCCTGTGGCAGAAGCCGCACCTGCGACGCCTCGGCCCAAACCTCGCCCGAAGCCCAAGCCAAAACCCAAGCGCCCTGCAGCGCGCCCACGGCCGAAGCCCGAGGCGCCACCGCCAGAGGAAGCTCCAGCTCTCGAGAGCGAGCCCCTTGAGGCCGACGCCGATGGGGCCCCAGACGCTCTGGGCGACCTGGTGGCAGAGCAGACCCCTGTGCCCACACGGCTCGGCCCTCGTCGACCCCCCAAGAAGCGGCGCTCACCCCTCTTTGGCCTCATGGTGGTGGTGGTGGTCCTCGCCATGGTGGGCGCCGTCGTGGTGACGGTGATGCGCGACGACCCTTACGGCAAGGACAACCCGGCCAAGGAGCAGGTGCCCCTCGACCCTGCGATGCAGGTGGCTACGGCAGAAGTAGAAGACGCCCTGACCTCGGCCATCAAGACCGCAGGGATGTCGCTCGTCTCTTCTCGAGCCGCTGCTGATCTCGAGACCGGACCCTACCTGCTCGCCGGTGAGCAGTCCCTGGCGACGAGCTTTGGCATGATCCCCGGCCTGCCCTCGGCCAAGATCCCCCAGACCGTGGTGGATCAGGACCAGGATGGCCTCTGGGTCAAACCGGCACTCAACCCCCTCAAGGGTGCGGCCACCGATCCCAGCCAGGCGACGCTGCTCATCGGGGTGGACCAGGCGCGTCAGGCGAGTCTGCTCAAGGCGCTGGCCTACACCGGTCACAAAGCGGGCTATAGCCGCCTGTCCCTCATGGTGCGCAAGGCAGATGGCTCCGACAAGCCAGGGCAGATTCCGTTTCAGGTGTTCATCAAGGGTCAGAAGCTGCCGACGGCGGGCATCGCCCGAGTGAAGATCGACCGCCAGGGCATCGTGGCTCGGGTCTATGCCCGTGACGGCGAGCAGCTCAGCAAGGGCGACGGGCTCCTGCCCCGCCTCGCCGATCAAGACCGACGCCTCGATCTCGACGGCCTCGATGTTGCCATCGAGAAGCTCGTCGCCGAGCACTCGCAGGTACGCCACGCCATCATCAGCGTCGCCGACGAAACCCCCATCGCCGACGTGGTGGAGGTCTTCACTCGCTTGCGCTCCGGCTCCACCCGCGATCGGTTCACGGCCTTGATGATGATCGCCCGGTGAGCTGACCTCATGCATGTACAACAGCCTGCCCGAGTGCTTGGCCGCGTCGATCGGGGTCGACCGGGGCCTTCTTTTGTCATTCTCTGCGCCGTACATGGCAACGAGCCTGGGGGCGTGGGCGCCGCCCGCAGAGTGATCCGTACGATCAAGGCCCATGGGATCCCCCTCTCGGGGCGAGTGCTCGCCCTTCTGGGGAACAGCGGTGCCTACGCTCGAGGGGTGCGGCAACAGCAACACGATCTCAATCGTGCGTGGACAGCGTCGGCGCTGCAGACGCTCTTCAACCAGGATCCAGCCCAGGATGATCCAGAGCAGCGCGAGCAGAGGGCGCTGCTCGTAGCGCTGTCTCCCTTCATCGAACACCCCGAGCAGCCCACGATCTTCGTCGACCTGCACAGTACCTCTGGTCCGGGGGCACCTTTCTCCGTCGGCGCCGACACACTGCGGAACCGCCGCCTGATCGACGCCCTGGGCCTGCCGGTCATGTTGGGACTGGAAGAGATCATCGAGGGCACGCTGCTGGGTCTCCTCTCCGATCTGGGCCATGTCACAGTGGGGGTGGAAGGCGGACAACACGACGATCCCCGCACGGTGGACAACCTCGAGTCGGTGCTGTGGCAAGCCCTCGCAGCCACGGGGCAGATCAGACGCGTCGATATCCCCGAACGGCGCAAACACGTCGATCGGCTGAGAGCGGCCACCGAAGGTCTCCCGCGGTACGTCGAGGTGCGCCATCGCCACGGCATCACACCGAGCGAGGCCTTTGCCATGCGGCCGGGCTTCACCAACTTTCAGCCAGTGACTGTGGGCGACGTGCTCGGCGAAGACGCCAACGGGCCCGTCAAGGCGCCCTTCACGGGCCGTCTGCTCATGCCCCTCTATCAATCCACGGGCGACGACGGCTTCTTCATGGGGCGCGATGTGAGCATGCCCTGGCTCGTCACCTCAGAGGTGGCCCGGCGAGCGCGGATTGATCGTCTCCTGCACCTGCTTCCAGGCGTCGATCGACACCCCGACGAGCCCGACCAGCTTCTGGTCGAGTCCGACCGGGAGGATGATCCGCTGCTGCGCCTGTTCGGCTACCGTCGACAGCACCCCCACCCCATGGGCACCCAGCTTTCTCGCAGACGACCTGATCACCTGCCCCCCATCGATCATCGTCATCATCATGCGTTCAAGGGTCAGCGCTGAGCCGAGGTGTCGATGTCGGCCTGCATCCACCTGGACCACTGATACTCCACTGGAGCCGCGCTGTCGGCGAGGCTGCGTCGAGGCGATCGGAGGCGTACCCGCATCCACCGCGTCTCTGGCTCCACCATCAGCTGATGCACCACCTCTGGCAGCGCCACCCTGGCACCCTGCAGCCACATCTGCTCTCGACCCCACGGCTGACCTGAGCGGTTGGCGCTCTTCAATGCACGATAGCGTCGGCACTGAGCGGGGGTGCCCACGCCTTGACGGTGGTGGTTGGTGGCCACCAGCGCCCCCTTCATCTCGGGATCGTCGCTGGCCCCTCTACGTGACACACGCTGTGGGGTGATTTCGAAGACAGCGGCGGGATCGGCGTCAGGTCGCGCAGGCTCGATGGCGTGCACGATGTAGTGTCCGGCGTGGCGCGCCTCTTTGAGCATGCGCGCCAGAGTGTCCATCGTGGATCCACGGCGCTCCACGGCCGCCCTCAAGATCAGCCCCCCTGGTGTGAACCCCTCGCGGAATGCCTTCAGTGAAGTGTTGCGACCGGCCATGTTGAAGAACACGCCGAGACCCGAGGCGCCCAGACACGACAGACAGCCGAGGTAGCCCGCAAAGCCGATCGACACAAAAGGCTGTGATGCAGGATCGTCAGGGTGGTGCACAAAGATGATTTGATTGCGCAACAGCGCCGGATGATCGCTCCAGTCAAGCTGACGTACCAGTCTGCCTGCGCCACCGGTCGAGCGGCCACCCCAGGCGCTCATGGAGGAGCACCCCAAGCCCGAGAGCTCGGTGTAGGCGTTGAGCAGCAACAAATCTTCTGCGGTGAGCGCGCGGCCGAGAGCCTCCAGGTGAGCCCCACCCGCAGCCTTCAAGCCGTCGATGACACCTCGGGCTTCAGTGACGATGGCCTCTGGCAAGCGCTGTCCTGCGGTAAAGGCCGCCAAAGCTCGGGCATAGCGCTGTGGGCCCACCTCGGCCACGGCATATTCACCGAGCAGGTCGAGGGTCTGGTGGCGGAGCAAAAACCCATGGGCATACCCCCGATCATAGGCACCTCCCCAAAGCTGGACCACAGTCTGACCCTCGACCTCACGGACGACGCCCCCGCTCTGATGACCAGGCCCGCTGTGCTCGCTCTGAGCGCCCCGGCTCTCGCCGAGCGCAGGCATGATCAGAGTCATGGCGCAGATCAGGCACAGGCTCCGCCCGAGAGACATCGATCGACGCTGCTGCCTTGCTCGGCCTCTCGAACTGAGCCTAGAGTCTCGCTCATGCATGATTCACAGCTCCTCTGGAAGCGCCTTCGGGCCTTCCCCGCCGAAGACTATCGGATCTTCAAGGTGGCGTCTCACGAGGCCGCTCACCCCACCACCGAGGTGGTCCGACGCTTCAACGTCATCACCTGCCCTGACTGGGTGAACGTCATCGCGCTCACCCCCGATGACCAGGTGGTGATGGTGCGCCAGCACCGCGCCGGCACAGACACCATCACCTTGGAGATCCCTGGGGGCATGCTCGATCCCGGTGAGAGCCCCCTCGACGGCGGGCGCAGGGAGTTGCTGGAGGAGACAGGCTATGTCGCCGACACCTGGATCCACATCGGCTCGGTGGAGCCCAACCCCGCCATTCAGGACAACACCTGTCACACCCTGCTGGCCCTCGACGCCCGTCTCGAGGGTCCCCAGCAACTCGATCCTGGGGAAGCCATCGAGATCTGCACGCATCCGCTCGATGCCGTCAGCGGGCTGATTCGAAGCGGCGAGATCTCTCACGCCCTCGTCGTGGCTGCGATGTTCCATCTGCTCGATGTGGCAGGCGGCTGGCGCCGTCCTGAAGAGGTGGCCATCCCCTCGACCGTCTGAGTGGACGCCGCGTGGATGCGCGCACTAGGCTCAGTTTGGATTTGCGAGTTGGGCCCAGGGCAAGCCACCCGACGAGAGCCAAACCAGACGTAAGCGTGAGCTGGGCCTAGCATGTGAGCAAAATCGAGGGTATGCAGATGGCTGGAGCCATCGAGACGAGCGACATGTTTCAAACGCATCGCAGACACCTGCTGGTGACGACCGTATGCCTGGGGCTGGCCTCGAGTCACGCCCTGGCTCAAAACCCAGGGGGCAACGAACCCGCTGCGGCACCTTCGACCACGGCATCTGCACCAGGGGTGACGGGGGGCCCTGCTGAAGCCGCCCCGGAGACGGAGACCGTAGAGTCCCTCGCCCGGCAGGCCCGAGCCAGGTATGGCGAGGGGCGCTTCGGTGAGGCTGTGGGGCTCTACCTGCAGGCCTACAAGCTCGCACCGGCCTCGGCGCTGCTCTACAACGTCGCGCTCATCTACGACAAGAAGCTCAACGAGCCCGAGCTGGCCATTCAGTTCTATCGGCGCTACATCGCCGCCCCCGACGCAGATCCCAAGGTCGCTCAGCGCGCCACCATTCGAGTGCAGACCCTCAAGGCCCAAAAGGCAGCGCAGTCGCCCATCGTCACTGATCCCAATGTGGGCCTGATCTCCGATCCAGGCCCTGTTGTGGGCGGCGAAGTCCCTCGAGCCCAGGAAAACAATCAAGCCCTCGCGGGCTGGGTCACCGCAGGGGCCGGCGCAGTGCTCGTCGTCGGTGGGGTCTTCTTCGGGCTGAGCGCTTCGGCCTCGGAGTCCGACTTCGACGCTGCGACCTCCCTGTCTCAAAAACAGAGCCTCCGAGACGACGGCGAGCGCCAGGCCCTGGTCTCGGACGTACTCACGATCACGGGCCTCGCTGCGATCGGCGTGGGTCTCTGGCTGGCTTTGACCGCAGAAGAGCCCTCACAACGAAAGGGTGTCAGCGTCGGGGTAGCCCCCACGGCAGAGGGTGGTTTCGGCTTCTGGCTCGGGGGTGACCTGTGAGCGTTCGACGCACGATCTTCGGCGCCGCGACGTGCGGCGCCGTGCTCTATGGCTGCTCTCTCGCGGTGAGCTTCGATGACGAGTGCAGCGTCGATGGCGACTGTGCAGGCCGTGGCGCCGGCTTCGTCTGCAGCCAGAACCTCTGTGTTCTGCCCGGTGGCACCGGTGGGGCCGGCGGCAGCATCTCCGGAGTACTCACAGCACAATGCCCGCGGTTTCACGGGGTGCCCGACGAGGCCACCCTCACCAACGGCAACACCTTGATTCTCGGCACCCTGCTCCCCCTGACCGGCGCCCTCGAAGACTTTGGCCCGCCCATCGAGCAGGCCGTCTACCTCGCTGTAGACGAGATCAACCAGGTGGGCGGCGTCGCAGGGCGACCTCTCGCGGTGATCTCCTGCGACTCCGCCTCTGACGCCGAGGCTGCCCAGCCGAGCGCCGATCACCTCTTCACCACCTTGAAAGTGCCTGGCATCGTGGGCGCCGCCTCGAGCGCCGTCACCATCGGGGTGTTCAACAGCACCGCGCGACGTGATTCCGGGGCGTTGATGATCAGCCCCGCCTCCACCTCGCCGGGCATCACCGATCTGCCCGACGAAGGGCTGCTCTGGCGTACCATCCCCTCAGACGCTGCTCAGGGCCTTGCCATCGGTGAGTTGTTGCTGTTTCAGGGGTACGAGCGGGTGGCGGTGGTGAACCGCGACGACTCGTATGGCAACGGGCTCCGCGACGCCATCATCGACAAGCTGAGGGCCGAGGGCTTCCCCACCGACGACGACACCCGATTCGCCAACTTCACCTATCGCGACGAGACCCAGGCCGACGATCAGAGTCAGGCCCTCGTGGCCCTGGGCAACTTCGAGCCCGACATCATCGTCCTCGTGGCCTTCCCTGCGGACGGCACGCAGTTCCTCAATGACGCCGCCCTCCAAGGATTCAAGCGTTTCGTCCTCCCTGACGGGTTCCGCAGCGACGAGGCCTTGTCCAACGTGCAGGACGACGAGTTGTTGCGGCAAATCATCGGCACCAACCCCGCGAGCCCCAGCGGAGACACCTTCCAGAGCTTCCGCATCAGATACCGCAGCCGGTGGGGGGACGAGCCCGCAGCCTTCGATGCCCAGGCGTACGACGCCACGTACATGCTGGCATACGCCATCGCCGCCGTGGGCACCGATCAACCCCTCACAGGTGCCCGCATTGCCGCCGGCTTGCGGCGTTTGTCCGAGGGTGAGTCGGTGGAGTCGGGCAACGCCGACTTCAACCGGGGCCTGGGCCTGCTCGCCGAAGATGCCGAGGCCACCATCGACTATCTGGGCACCTCAGGCCCACTCGACATGAACGGCGAGACGGGTGAGGCGCCTGGCAGCATCGAGGGCTGGTTCTTCGATCTCGATCGTCGCCGTGTGGACACCCTCGGTGAGATCCTGAGTGCCGAGGGTGAGTTCACCCCGCCGAGTCTCCCCAACGACATGCCCGACGAGATGCCGGATATGGGCGCACCAGATGCAGCCGTGGAGATGCCCGATATGGGCATGCCCGACATGATGCCGTCAGCGCCAGACATGGAGCCGCCTGAAGAGGTCGAGGATGCAGCTGTGGAGGTGCCCGACGCCGCCCCGGAGTCCCGTGACGCCATGCCCTGAGGGCACGCCTCGAAGATTCTTTTTGCCCCCGCCGGAACCAAACAGCCCCGGGCGACTCCTTTAGTGCAGGAGGCGTCCACTGATGACCCACCCCCCCAATCTGCAGCCCATCGACACCGACGACCTCCATCGGCTGCCGATATTCCCACTCCCGAATGTGGTGTTGTTTCCTGGGGCCGTCTTGCCCCTGCACGTCTTCGAACACCGTTATCGCGATTTGGTGAAGTACACCCTCGCTCACGGCCAGGTCATGGGGATTCCATTGCTCAGGCCCGGATACACCCCTGATGAGTACGAGGGCAGCCCCCCCGTCTTCGAGTTCATGGGTGCAGGCAGGGTGGTGGCCCACCAGCCCATGCCCGACGGGCGGTGCAATATCTTGATCCAGGGCATCGAGCGTATCCGTTTGCTCGAAGAGCTGAACACCGACTACAGCTTTCGCCTGCTCAGGGCGGCCCACGTGCCCGAAGTCGGTTCGATCAGCCCTGCCCAGCTCGACACGCTGCGCTCGCTCACGCTGCGCCTCGCCCATCACCTGCCCCAGGCCCGTGACGCGCTCATGCGGCTCGTCTCCGAGACCCACAGCCCCGGGCTGCTCGTCGATCAGCTCGCCGCATATCTCGTGGGTGATCTCGAAGAACGGCAGCGCCTGCTGGAGACGCTCGATCCCGGTGTACGCATCGAGCGCCTCAACACTCAGCTCGGCGCCTTGTACCTCGAGCTGTCAGAGCCTGATGGTGGGGGTCAGCTGAACTGATGGTACACTGCCGTCATGCGCGACGCTTCTGATCACGGACTCGACCCCACCACCTGGGCCGTCTTGCGGGCACTCCGCGGTGGCGCCCGCATCTCTCGAAACAAACACTTTGCCCTCTTCGAAGATCCAAAGGTGCGGCGCGCCCTGAAGATCCATCGATACCTGCGCTCGGTGGTCCGCGACATCGAGCGGTTCCCAGACGCCGTCCAGGTCAAGGCGGTGGGGCACCCCGAGGGTGACAACTTCACATTGAGAATCGAGATCCCCAGCTTGAGGGGCAGGCGCACGGCCTATCTGAGCAGCACCGAGCTTCACCTGCTCGCGCAGGACGCCCCGGAGGTGGCTCAGTTGCTGGAGCGTTTGCTCACCGACGAGACCGGCGAAGCGGAGCCATAGCCACGAGCAGGAGCAGCCAGAAGGCGCTGTGCTTGGACCCCTGACCGGCGTTGCAGTTGCATCCTGAGGTCTCGGCGCTGGGATCATCCTGAGCCACGGGGGTGCCGTCGATGACAGGGGGCGGCGGGGTGCCGATGCCACCACCGGTGCCTGCCGAGCCGCCGACGGGCTCTGGCGTACCACCAGCACCTCCAGCACCCACTTCACCCTCCCATGCGCAGAAGCCACCCCGACATACGAAGCCACGATCGCAGTCCCGGTTCACCACGCACTCGGTGAGGCACTCCTCGTTCACGCAGCTCTGGCCCGGAGAGCAGAACGGCTCGCACAGCTTCGGGTGGCAGTAGCCATCCGCGGCGCAGGTGTAATGATCAGGACACTCGTTGAACCGACAGGGCTGCAGGCACTGACCCTCGTGGCCACAGATCTCTTCTCCGACGCAGCTGGCCATCTCGTCCACGATGCCGTCGCAGTCGTTGTCCTCGCCATCGCAGATCTCCTCGCCTACGGGCAAGGCCGTACAACGGATGTAGGCGCCTTCGACGCAGATTCGGCGGCCGATGTGGCATTCGATCTCACACACCTCGTCGGTGTTCTCGTCGATGCGGCCGTCCATGTCGTTGTCGATGCCGTCGCAGATCTCTTCGAGGTTGGGATCGTCGGGCTCACAGTCTTCCTGGGTCATCCCGTCGACACAGGCGGCGGTGCCCGGGTTGCCCGAGGGGGTGGTGCAGGGCTCCTGGGCGTCTTCGTCGATGCGCATGTCGCAATCGTTGTCGCCGCCATCACAGCTCTCGGTGGGGATGTCGCCGCCGAAACATTCGCTGAGCACCCCGTCGACGCAGATTTGGCGCCCCTGACCGCAGGGGGTGTCGCAGGGCTGCTCGGGCAGATTCTCGTCCACAAGGCCGTCACAGTCGTTGTCACGGGCGTCGCAGACCTCTTCGCTGGCGGCCTGAGCGATGTCTTCGAGCACATTGAACAGCTCGTCGCCGCCGTTGGCCTGGTAGTACTGGCCCGTACCACCCTGTTGAGCCATCTGGCTGAGCGAGTTGCGATCGACACCGTTGCCGAAGCCGATGACAAAGACGGGGTAGCCGGCCCCAAAGGCATTGCGGGCGGCGTCGACGGGGCGGCCGTCACAGGTCTCCTTGCCGTCGGTGATGAGCACGATGAAGCTGCGGCGCCCATTGTCGGCGAGCAGATCGAAGTAGCCCCTGGCCTCGTCGACGGCGCGACCGATGGGGGTCTTGTTTCGCTCTTCAGGGGCGGTCTGACCCAACTGACCGATGATGTCCACGGCGTTTTGGGGTCGCACCGGCGAGCGCAGCGCGCCGTTGGCGGTGCTCACACTGCACTGGCCGCTGAAGGGAAACACCATGAGCCCGAATCGGATCTGGTCTTGAAAGGCCTGAGTGAGCCGGGTGGTGGCGTTCACCGCGTTGTCCCACTTCCGCGACTCGAGCATGCTCCCCGAGCGGTCGAGCACGATCATGACGTTGGGCTCCTCGCAGGCACCGGCACTCTGAGCGCTGGCCCCAGAGGAGGCGACCAGTACACCGGCGAAGGTCACGAGGCTCAGCAACAACCCGCCGAAGAGGCTCTTCTTCCAGCGGCGTGCAGCATGATGGTCGATGTGCATGAACGCTCCCTCTGCTGGGGAGTGTTCACCCCAGCGTCAGAGTCCTGTGAGACCTGTATGCCACAGGCACATCATCACAGCGAGGTGATGTGTGGCCTGTAGGCGATTGTGGGGAGTGTAGCATGCATGGGGCGGGCCGAAGCGAGCGGTGACAGACTCGAGCCTGCCACAGGGGCGCTTCAAGGTGGCTTTGACAGCCGGGGGCGAGGATCAGGGGGCGGCGGGCACCTCGGTGCGATCTTGCAGATCCTCGTCGACCACAGCGCCATCACCGATCACGACCTGACCATTGCGGTGGCCGATGTTGCGGGGGGTGTCGGGGGCCCCGCTGTTCCGGATGATGACGTTGGCCCCAATGGAGGCCTCTCGATACACGATCGTGTAATCCTCGATGACCGTGTTGTCACCGATGGTGGTCCGGTTCCCGATGATGCAGTCCTGCCCGATGGTCACGTTGTTGCCCACGACGCCACGGGAGTACAGACGGGTCCGGGCGCCGATGTTGGCGTTGTCACCGATCTGCGTGGAGTCATCCACCTGCACCTCGTCGGCGAGCACCGCGTCGTGGCCCACCGAGGCTCGGTAGTTGAGCACCACGTTGTTCGCCACCTGAGCGCGATCACCGATCGAGGCCCGTGAGCCCATGGTGAACCCGTTCCCGATGACACCGCCGGTGCCGATCGTGTCCAGGTGGCGCATGGTCAAGTCGTCACCAATGGTGGTGTTGTCGTTCACCGTCACCCGGCCACGCATGTTGGCCCGATCACCGATGGTGACGTTGTTGCCCACAGTCCCGCGGATGGTGCCGTTGGCGCCGAAGGTGACGTTGTCGCCCACGGTGGCCGAGTAGCCCACCTCGGTGCCAGCGCCCACGGTGACGTCGTTGCCGACCTCGACGTAGTCGCTGATGATGGCGCCCTCGCCGATGTTGGCGTTGTCACCCACATCGGAGTTTGCGTTCACCGTCACGTTGTCCGCCACCTGAGCGCCCTCACCCACCGAAGTGTTGGGCTGCAGCTCCACGTTGGCGCCGACGTCAGAGCCAGCACCCACCTCGACCCCGTTGCCGATGACAGTGCCCTCGTCGACGGTGCTGCCGTCACCCACGTTGGCGCCGATGCCTACGTTGACCGGGTTGTCACCGCCGGCGAGCTCCACGTCGTTGCCCACAACCACGTTCTCCTGGATGACCACGTTGTCTCCGATGTCGGCGTTGTCACCGACATCCGCGAGGGCGGCGATCTCCACGTTGTTGCCTACATCAGCGCCGGCGCCGATCTCCACGCCGTTTTCGATGTTCGCCCCATCTCCGATGGCAACGTCTTCTTCCACCTGAACGTTGTTGCCCAAGTCAGCGCCCTCGCCCACATCGACATTGTCGCCGAGCTGCACATTATCGCCGAGATCTGCGTTGTCGCCGAGGTTCACGTTGTCGCCCACGGCAGAGCCGTCACCGAGCTCGACGCCCTCGCCCACCTCGACGCCGACGCCGATGTCGTTGCCTTCGCCGAGATCAGCGTCGGGGTTGACGCAGACATCGCCGAAGCCGTCGCCGTTGTCGTCTACCTGACCGGGGTTGGCGTGACGGGGGCAGTTGTCCACGTCACCACAGATGCCATCGTTGTCGATGTCATTGTCCGGATCAGCAGCGCAGAGGTCACAGGCATCACCCAGACCATCCGCATCCTGGTCGTCCTGGCCGGGGTTCTGCGTATCGATGCAGTTGTCGGTGTCGTCGGCGACGCCGTCGTTGTCCGTGTCGGTCTCACAGGCGTCGCCGAGGCCGTCCCCATCGGTGTCGGCCTGATCGGCGTTGGCATCATCCGGGCAGTTGTCGGCGCAGTTGTAGACACCATCGTTGTCTGTGTCGGCCGTGCTCACAGTGAAGGCGTCAGACACGTCTTCCACCCGAGCGCCGCCGCCGTCGCGGGCCTCGAGGGTGACCCGGAACTCACCGTCGCCGATGTCCTCGGAGAGCACCTGCATCACCTCGGACAATGCCGAGCCGTCGTCGGGGGTGTCGTAGTCCTGGCGGCCGATCTCCTGGCCACCGACGGAGGCGATGACGGTGACCACGTCACCCTCAGGATCGCTCACGTCGAAGGCGAGATCGATGGTGCCGCACACCGTGGAGCCACCGCTGGGTGCCGTGCTGGTGATGCTCGGGGGCGGCTCGTCGAGCACGCGGATGATGGCGTCGGCCGTAGACGAAGCACCGCTGCCATCGGTGACCCGCACGCGGACCACCTGAGACAGACCCGCAGCCCAGTTGGGGTTGGTGTAGCCCTCGATGACGGGCCCTTCGGCATCGTCGTACGCCCCGTCGCCGTCGAGATCCCACTGGTAGCTCACGATGCTGTCGCAGGGCGCGTTGGCGTCGAAGGAGTCCGTGGCATCGAGATCGATGGCGATGGGGTTCCCGTTGACGAAGGCCGTCTGGTACGCGTCACCGGCGTCGGCCACCGGGGCCACATTCTGCACGCTCAAGGTCACGGTCATCGTGGTCAGATCCGTCTGACCCGCCTCGTCGGTGACCTGGAGTGCCACCACATGATCACCTGGAGTGGTGTACTCGTTGCTGGCCTCGACGCCATTGGCCTCCGCCTGGAAGTTGCCGTCGTAGGAGAAGTCCCAGGCGTAGTTTGCAAGCCCACGACGGGGATCCGTGTGGAAGCTGCCTGCAGCATCGAAGTTGAAGGGGGTACCACACCCGGCCACCTGCGTGTCGGCGCCAAAGACGGCCACCGGCTCGTTGTCGTACACCACCAACGAGGTGGTCACCACAGACTCCACCCCAAAGCCGTCGGTGACGGTGAGGGTGATGGTGTTGCCGGGCTGATGGGTGTTGGGGTTTGCCGGGCCCTGCAAGCCGTTGTTGGCCAGCTCGGCGGCGTTGAAGGTGGCCTCACCGTTGAAGCCAGCGCCGAAGGCGCCGATCTGTGCTCCGTTGAGGGCGACGGTGTAGCTGGCAATGGCATCCCCGCAGATCTCGTCGGGATCGCTGGAGGCCGAGGCGTTGATGGTGAGGGCCTCACCGGTGTTGAGCGTGTAGGGGCCATCGAGGGCCGGGCTCGGCGCGCGGTTGCCCGACGACACCTCCACCGCCACCTCGTGGGTGTCGGTGTTGCCCTGAGCGTCGGTCACCCGAAGCGTGGCCACGAAGTCACCGAACTGCGTGTAGGTGAAGTCCACCGTCTGGCCCTCGGCGTCGAAGCTGCCGTCGCTGTCGAAGTCCCACTGGTAGAGCACGATCTCGCGGTTGGGGTTGGTGTGGCTCGAGTTGCTGGCGTCGAAGGTCAGCTCCTCGCCACAGGCGGCCACGGCGGCGCTCACCTGGAAATCGGCCACGGGCACGATGTCGTACACGTTGAGGGTGCGCGTTCCACTCGTGGTCAGACCTGAGGCGTCAGTGATGTAGACATCGATGGTGTATTCCCCTGCAGCGTCGACGTCGGTGTCGTTGGACATCTGGTCATAGGTGAAGGTCACCGTGTCCATCTCTCCCTCGTTCAGGGCGTCAAAGTCGCCTTCGTCGAGGAAGCCGTTGTTGTTGGCGTCACGCAGGGTGTTCGTGTAGTCCGGCTGCCCATCGCGGTCCAAATCCCACGCCACCTCGGTGATGAAGTCGAAGTAGGGCGCGTTGGCGTCACCCGACCGCGAAGCGCGAGTGGAGATGGTCAGATCGACCACGCCGTCGAAGTCGATGCCGAAGGTGGTCGGCCCCTCGAGCACAGGTGCGTTCGGTGCCTGGCGGTAGAGGAAGTTGAGGGTGCCCACCACGTCGGCGGAGGCGCCTTCATCGTCGGTGACCGTCAAGCGCACCGGCACCTCGAAGGTGTCGCCGTCAGAGGCCCCCTCGAAGCGCTTGCTCAGCTCGACCTGAGCGCCGGTGGCATCTTCGTCGCCGTCATTGTCGAGGTCCCAGCTGTAAGTGACGTTGTTGCGGCCAGGGTTGTCGTGGCCGGAGCCAGAGGCGTCAACCGAGGCGACGCCTACACCGCTCATGCGCACCAGCGTGGGGTTCGCGGCGATCTCGAAGCTCGGGCGGGGGTTGTTCCCGTAGAGGGTCACCGTGGTGCCCACCGTGCTCGTGGCGCCGAACCCGTCAGTGACGGTGACCGAGATCGTGTTGTTGGGGGCGCCGCTCTCGGGGTCTGCAGGGAACGAGAGGCCGAAGCCCTGGATCTGCGCCCAGGTCACCGCGAGGGTGGCGTCGTCCTGGGTCACGTCGACGGTGCCGTCGTTGTCGATGTCGAAGCCGTAGGTGGCGATGGCGTCGCCGCAGTCGGCGTCGGGATCAACCGAGGCGCTGGCGTCGAGGGTGATGCCCGCGCCCACAGTGCCGAAGATCGGACCCGCGAGAGCCGCCTCTGGGGGCCGGTTGCCGGCGTTGACCTGCACGTCCACGGTGTCGATGGAGGTGCGCCCAGCGTCGTCGGTCACCCGCAACGCCACGGTGTAGTCGCCGAAGCCGTCGAACTCGTGGTTCACCGTCTGACCGTTGGCCTGAGCCTCAAAGCTGCCCACCTGGTAGTCGAAGTCCCAGGCGTAAGCCACGATGTTGCGGTTGGGGTTCTGATGGCTCGAGCCCTCACCGGTAAACTCGATCGTCTGATCACAGCCCGCCTGGTTGGTGTTCGCCGCAGCGTCCGCGATGGGATCAATGCCGTACACGGTGATCACGGTGGTGTCGGTGTTGCTCAAGCCCAGGGCATCGTAGCCCCGGAGCGTCACAGTGTATTCACCGGGTGCATCCAACCCGAAGCCGGCGAGATCCTGCGCCGTGAGGGCCAGCGTGGCCTGCAGCGCGCCGTCAGCGTCGGGGTTGCCGTCGTTGTTGGTGTCGGCCCGCTCGAAGATCGAGTCGGCGGTGCCATCGTTGTCGACGTCCCACTCGAATCGGGCGATGAAGTCGCCGAAGTCGTCCACATCAAGATCGTACGAGGCGGAAGCGTCGAGGGTGACCCCCTGCCCCAGATCGATGGCGTAGCCCGTCTCGGGATTGTCCGTGGGATCGGCGTCGATGACCGGAGGAGTCGGAGGCGGCTGGAAGGTCACCTGGAAGACCACGCTGGCGCTGTTGC
Organism: Bradymonadia bacterium; assembly: GCA_046290225.1. Taxonomy (GTDB): domain Bacteria; phylum Myxococcota_A; class Bradymonadia; order UBA7976; family UBA1532; genus JBKAGE01. Next base: position 239,700 of record JBKAGE010000036.1, read on the forward strand.
CGGCATCGTCGGTCACCGTCAGACGTACGTCGCGATCCACGGGGTTGTTGGGCACCGGATCGAAGACCACGGCGAGATCAGCCTGAGCACCATTGGCGTCTTCAGTGCCGTTGTCATCGAGGTCCCAGCTGTAGCTGACGTTGCTCCGCACCGGGTTCTGGTGGCTCGACCCCGTGGCGTCGAGTCGGGTGGTGGCGGTGTTGTTGCCCACCTGGATCGGCGCCGGATCGGGCTGAGCATCGGCCACAGGCACCGGATCACCACCGTACACAGTGAGGGTGGTCTCGGCGGTGTTGCTGCGACCCAAGGAGTCGGTCACCCGCAGGATGAGGGTGTTTGCAGGCAGCCCGGTGTTCGGATGCGCCGGGCCCTGAAGGCCCTGCAGATCATTTGCAGCCACGGTGGGGTTGGCGCCGTTGGCGATGACCTCTTCACCGTTGCCCAGATCCACGAGCCACTCGTACGTGACCACGCTGTCACCACAGGCGCTGTCGGGATCGCCCGAGCCCGAAGCGTCGAGCGTGAGATCGTCGCCCAGCTCCATCTCGTAGGGCCCATTGGTCTCGCCCACAGGGGGCAGGTTGCCCGCGCTCACCGCGATGTCGATGGTGATCTCGTCGGTGCGACCGTCAGCGTCACTCACCCGCAGAGTGGCGGTGTAGTTGCCGAAGGCGGGGTAGGCGTGGGTAGCCACGGCAGTGTTGGCGTCGAAGGTGCCGTCGCTCTCGAAGTCCCAGGCGTAGGCGGTGATGTTCTTGTCGGGGTTCTCGTGGCTCGAAGCCCGGCCGTCGAAGCTGACATCCTGATTGCAGCCCGCCACGTTCACGCTGGCAGAGCCTTCGGCGATGGGGTTGACCCCTCGCAGATCGAGGATGGCGCCATCGGTGCCCGTGAGGCCTACGCCGTCGGTCACCCGCACGGTGACGGGGTAGTCACCGTCTGCGTTGATGCCCAGACCGGCGAGCTGCTGAGCGGTCACCACCTGGGTGTAAGGGCCGTCGTCATTGCCGTCGATGCGGCCATCACCGTTGGTGTCGGCGCGATCAGCGCTGAAGTCGAAGACGCCGTCGTTGTTCAGATCCCACTCCACCCGGGAGATGAAGTCGAAGAACGGCGCGCCCTCGTCGGCGTCGCTGCTGTTGGAGGCGTCGAGGGTGAAGCTCTGACCGATCTCCACCACATATGGGCCACCTGCGTTCGCCGTGGGGGCGTTCTGTGGCGCGTTGAAGCGGAAGTTCGCCACGATGTCGGTGGTGTCGGCGTTGCCGTTGGCGTCGGTGACCGTGAGACGCACCGTACGGGTGGCATCCCCGTTGGGGCGGGGGTTGAACACCACCTGCAGGCTCGCCTGCTCACCGTTGGCGTCGACGCTGCCGTCGCCGTCGAGATCCCAGGTCCAGGCCTGATTCTGCCCCTCGGGGCTCTCGTGACCCGAGGCCCTGGCGTCGAGGTTGATGGTGGCCAGGCCGTTCACCGCGATGCCTGCAGGATCAGGCGTGATGACGCCTGCGGCCACGGGGCGTGTGCCGAAGATGGTCAGGGTGGCGCTGTCGGTGTGGCTGATCCCGAAGGCATCGGTCACCCGCACCGTCACCGTGTTGCTCGGCAGGCCCGTGTTCGGGTTCGCCGGACCCGCGAAGATGCTCGACACCTGGCCAGCGTTCAGGGCCAGGCTCGCGCCGTCGCCATCATCGAACTGGCCATCGCCGTCGAGATCCCAGGCGTAGGTCACGCTGTCGCCACACTGGGCGACATCGGCGTCGCTCGACCCCGCGGCGCTCAGAGTCACCCCATCGCCAGAGTCGAGCACGTAGGGCCCATTGGCCTCGGCCTGAGGCGGACGGTTGCCCTGGTTCACGTCGATGGTCTCGGTGGCGGTGTCGGTGTTGCCGTCCTCGTCGGTCACCACCAGGGTCACCCTGGCCTGACCGAAGCCGCCGAGGGTGAAGTTGGCGGTGCTGCCCTGGGCCTGAGCCGCCTGGACGAACTGACCATCGAGGCCCGCGAGCTCCAGCGTCCAGTCGTAGGACTGGATGCTGTTGAGGGGGCTGCGGTGACGAGAGCTGCGACCGTCGGCGTTGAGGGCGCCGTTGCAGCTGCCCTGGGCTACGTTGAGGCTGAAGGCCGCCTCCGGGCTGTTGTCGTAGATGGTCAGCGTGGCCGTGTCGGTCACCGAAGCGTTGTTCTCGTCGGTCCCTCGGATCGTGATCGTGTGTGCGCCGACCCCCAGAGCAGAGAGCGTGTTCGCCGAGAGCAACGGCGTAGCGCCGCTGGCGTCGCCGAACTGTCCATTGCCCGTTAGATCCCAGGCAAAGGCCACCTCGTCGCCACAACCCACGTTGGGATCAGAGCCCGAGCCCTGAAGCGCCAGGGTCTCGCCGAGGTTCACTTCGTAGTCGGGGCCAGCGTTCACGCTGGGGCTGAGGTTCTGGCTCGCCTGCACGGTGATGACCACGGTGTCGGTGGCCAGCTGCCCTGCCGAGTCCTCTACCTGCAACGTGGCCGTGAACGAGCCAGAGTTCTGATAGGTGTAGTTGTACGTGGCGTTTCGATCAGCGGTGCTGAACTCGAAGGTGCCGTCCCCGTCGGCATCCCACCGATAGGCGTCAATGGTGGCGTCGGTGTCCGGGTGGAACGAGTCCGCGTGACTGAAGGTCACCTGGCCAGCGCCGCCGCCAGAGCAGCCCTCGATGACTGTGTCGGGCGCCACCGCGGCCACCGCCTCTGGCTTCGGGGTAAAGAGGGTGGGCGTCAGCACCAGCACCCCCATCGTCGTAGCCAGCTCAAAGTCGAGGTGGTCGTGGCTGCTGTAGGGGCCCCACCCCTGCCAGCTGCCGTCGGCATTCTGGGTGCGCAGCAGCGAGACCGAGTCCTGGTGATACCAGTCGAGGCCGTTGAAGTCGGCGATCTCCGGCACTGTGGATCGGGCGCCCTTCTGGTTCGAGTATATGGCGTACATCTTCAGCTGGGCGCCGTTGCTGTTGTTGTAGTTGCCGTCGTGCCACTGGCGCGTGAAGTTGTTGCCGATCCAGTCGAAGGAGCGGTCGAAGATCTGGTGCGCTTCGCAGCGGGTGATGCTGGCGTAGGGCAGGTAGGGCTGCTCGTTGACGTTCACCCCGTTGGCGCCGTCACAGTTGAACTGGTTGGGATCGTTCCAACCCAGCAGACCACCGCCCACCAGCAGGCCACCGGTGAGGTTCTCCGGCGCGTAGGCGGCGTTCCAGCCCTTGGCGTTGCGGTAGGAGACCACGCCGCTGGCGAACTGGGAGTGACGCAGCTGGTTGGCGATACGACCCCGGGCGAAGTCGTTCACATAGACGCCGTAATCCTCCATGGCCCGGTAGCAGCTCTCGAGGCCGATGAGGCCCCACTGCACCGTCGAGCCATCAGCGTTGTTCGTGGTCGTGGAAGGATTGGGGGTGTAGTACCAGGCCCCCATACCGTTCACGTCCTGGGCACCATCCATCTGGGCCCAGACCAGCCAGTCCACCATCTGCTGACCCACGAAGGGCCAGGTCTGGTTCTGGGCGACGCCCAGCTGCACCACGGTGTCGCCGAGGGGGGCAGTGGCCACCCCCATGCCGGCGATGGCCACGCCGTTGCCGTAGATGCGGTTGGTGGTGATGCCGTTGAAGTAGAGCCCCTGGCCATCATTGGTGCCGACCACGGCGGGGTTGCCGTCGTCGCCCTCGTCGTCGCCGCTGAGGCCGCCCTGATAGGCCGCGTTGCTCATGAACCAGTTGATCACGCGGATCGCATCCTCCGAGTACGGAGAGTTGTTCCACATCTGATCGTTCTGGAAGGTCTCGTCGGCGGTCATGGGGCCCACATAGGTCCCTGGAGGATAGGCCGCGATGTAACCGTTGAGCGTCAGCGCCCAGATGTAGGCCCCCGAAGAGGCGGCCTGATCCTGCCCGGCGTTGGAGTCGGGCCCCCGGACGCTGCCGGTGATGGTGTTGTTGCTCCCCGCCCGGTTCACCATCTGCTTGTGCATGAACCACAAGCCGTTGTCGATGGCCCGACGGCGCATGATGCCGAGCTGGTTCTCCGTGGCGTTGTTGGCGTTGGAGAGCGTGGGCACGTCGGCGTAGATGAACACCGGGTACGAGCCGAAGGCGGTGTCACCGGCGTTGTCGGTGACCCGAATGTTGGCGATGATCAACGTGTTCTCGGCGACGTCGGGGTAGGTGTACGACGCCTCGAGCACGTAGGGATCGCTCGTGTTGTAGGTGTAGTCGTAGGTGCCGTCGCCCTGGTAGTCGAAGGACACGGTGTACGGCCCCGATCCTTCACGCACGATGGCCTTGAAGGTGGTGGCCGTCTGGTTCATGGCCGCGTGGGGCACGGTCAGATCGTTGGGGTTCTGGGGGACCGGCACCACAGTGAGCGCCGACGCGGTGCCCACAGCCGCCAGGGTGCTGAAACAGCCCAGGAGAGCGCCGAGCCAACGTCGGCGAAGATTTCGGTGACGATTCATCTCGACCACCTCCACATGTAAGCCCTAAATATCATTCTGCTTTAACCTGCTATAACGCACGTATTCCAATCATGCGGGAGCATACTCAACCGACCATGAATTGTGAATACAAAGGCGCCTCTCAACATACATTGGAGACAATATCACCCAATAGAAACACTGACCCACTTTGAACCCACTCGATCGAGCGAAACAGCAACACGTGGCAGTGGTGAATCTGTAGAGGGGAAGGCGCCGCTTCAGCGGCCTTGGAAGACCGTTTCGTCGATCTCCAGGTTGAGGCGCTCGAATCGGTCGAAGAAGAACGGCACATCGCCCGAGGCGAGGAACCGACCTCTCACACGTCCTTCGCGATCCGAACCGGTCTCCTCGAAGCGGAAGATGTCTCGCAAGGTGATCAGGCCATCTTCGTCGAGGCCCATGATTTCGCTGATCTGCGTCACGCGCCGGGTGCCATCGGAGAGCTGGGTCAGCTGAATGACCAGCTCGAGCCCCTGCACGATCTGATTGCGCACCACCATCGGCGGCACGCTGCGCCCTGCCAGGTGCACGAGGTTCTCGAGGCGCAACACCACCTCTTGCGGGCTCGCGGCGTGAATGACCGCCATCGACCCTCGGTGACCGCTGGTCAGCGCCTGCAGGTAGTCGAAGGCCTCGGGGCCTCTGATCTCCCCGAGGATGATGCGGTGGGGCCGCATGCGCAGGCTGTTGACGAAGAGATCTCTCAGGGTGACCTCGCCCTTGCCCTCGATGTTGGCGTTGCGGGTCTCCATACGCACCACGTGCTGCTGCCTGAGCCGCAGCTCGCAGTTGTCCTCGATGGTGATGATGCGCTCTCGCTCGTCGATGTAGGCGGAGAGCACCTCCATCAGGGTGGTCTTGCCAGCGCCGGTGGCCCCGGAGATGAGCATGTTGATGCCTGCCTGTACGCAGGCCCACAAGAACCGGGCCATGGCCACGTCGAGGGTGCCCACCTCCATCAGCTCTTCCAGGCCCGCCATGCTCTTGCCAGGCTTGCGCAGGGTGACGAAGGGGCCGCCCACGGCGATGGGGCTGTAGACCACGTTCACCCGAGTGCCGTCTTCGAGGTGCAGGTCGGCGCAAGGGCTCGACTCGTCTACGCGGCGGCCAGAGACCCGAGCCATGCGCTGCACCACCGATTTCAGGTGATGATCGTCGTCGAACCGGAGCTTGCTCTCTTCGAAGATGCCGTTGCGCTCCACATAGATGACCTTGGGGCCGTTCACCATGATCTCGGTGACGCTGCCATCTTGGAGCAGGGCGCTCAGCGGGCCATACCCGATGAGATCATCGACGATCTCGTCGAGCATCCTCTCCCGCTCGTGGGCATCGAGGCGTACGCCGCGCACCCGCTTGAGGTAGCCCTCCAGCTCACGGCGCAACTCGGCGCGGTTGGACTTCTCCAGCCCTGCACCGCCGCCGCGATCCCGAAACAGGCGGTCTCTGATGGAGCGCTTCAGCTCGGCACGGTTCATCGATCCTCCTACGACTCTACCTCTGACGTTGACCCATGACCTTCGGTGGCGCAACCTCCTCCCTCGAACCCAGGAGTACCCCCATGGACGATCAGACCCGAATCGAAATCGAAGCCGCAGCCTTTCGTCGTCTCGTAGCACATCTGCGCGGGCGCACCGACGTGCAGAACATCGACCTCATGAACCTCGCGGGCTTCTGCCGCAACTGCCTGAGCAAGTGGTATCAGGCCGAGGCCGCGGATCGCGGGGTGGAGATGACCAAGCCCGAGGCCCGGGAGACCGTTTACGGCATGCCCTACGACGAGTGGAAGACGAAGTATCAGACGGAGGCCACGCCAGAGCAAAAGGCGGCCTTCGAGGCGGGCCAGAGCAAGAGCTGACTGCGCTATCGAGTTTGGGCCATCCATTCGATGGCTGTGGCCTCTGGCGGCTGATTGGGCGGATAGCCCACGTGCCCCCCCCATGGGCTCCACGACAACGTCAACAGCGGGTGCCCTCCCCCGTCGATGATCTCTCTCAGCGGCCCCGCGGGGATGAACGGATCGTGCTCTGCAGCGATGACCAGGGCGCGACGATCCAGCTGCTCGACCCGATGCGCCACTGAGCTCTTCACGTAGTAGTCGTGGGCGCTGTCGAAGCCAAAGCGCGGCGCCACGGTGAGGGTGTCCCACTCCAAGATGGTCTGCACTGATCGCATGCGGCTCGCCGGCGTGGGCACGGGATCTCGCCGGGCGATGGCGCCGTACATCTTCTTGAGGGCGTCGAGCATATAGCGCCGATAGATGGGCCACGAGACGGTGTCGAGGTGTTGCTGGGTGCGCTCAAGATCGATGGGTGGGCAGATGCCCACCACGCCGAGCACCCGCGGGTCGAGATCTTCGGTGGCGGCCTTGAGGGCCAGGTGACCCCCGAGGGAGTAGCCCATGATCCAGATGCGCTCGTCGCTCTGCAGCGACTCGACGATGGCGTGCACATCTTCGGTCAGGCCGGCGTGATAGAAATCGCCCCCCTTCAGATCAGCCCCCCTCAAGTTGATCCTCAACACGGAATAGCCCGCATCGAGCAGCTGCAGGAGCCCGCTCAACATATAGGCGCTGCCCACACCGCCACCGAGCCCGTGAATCAGGATCACGAGATCGGACGCGTCAGCCTGCCGATGCAGGAGGCCGCTGAGCCGGACTGGCCCTCGGCCCTCGGGCTGAACAGTGAGGGACCACCGCTCTCCGCGAGGCACGGAGATGGGCCGGACCATGTGGCGCAACACCGGCGCCAGGGTCCACACATGGGCGGCGGCTCGATATGTGGGGATGTTCATGGCTTGTTCTGACCTCGGGGGCTCCACTCCATGCGGGGGGTGTACCGCTCGATGGAGCAGTACTGCTTGGGCCAGGCCATGGGCCAGCCGAGCTCGTGGGCGGCGTGGCGGGTCCAGTACGGATCGAAGAGGTGTACCCGAGCGAGGGCGCACAGATCAGCCCGCCCAGCGGCGATGATGCTGTTGGCGTCGGCGTACGAAGAGATGTTGCCCACGGTCATGGTGGCCATCTGGGCCTCGTGGCGTACCTGATCGCTGAAGGGGGTCTGGAACAATCGACCATATCGAGGACGTGCCTCGGTGCTGGTCTGACCCGCAGAGACGTCGACGATGTCACAGCCGAGATCCTGGAGCGCCCCGGCGAGGGCCACGGCGTCCTCCGGGGTCCAGGCGCCATCGACCCAATCCGTGCCGGAGATGCGGGCTGACATAGGCTTGTGTTGGGGCCACACCGCCCGAATCGCCTCGAAGACCTCCAATGGGAAGCGCATACGATTCTCGAGGCTACCGCCATAGGCATCGGTGCGCTGGTTGGAGAGCGGGGTGAGGAAGCTCGACAACAAATAGCCGTGGGCGAGGTGCAGCTCGATCATGTCGAAGCCGGCGGCCTCGGCCCGTTGAGCCGCAGAGACGAAGTCGTCCCGCACAGCGTCCATGTCTGCCCGGGTCATGGCCTTCGGTGTAGCGTTCGCCGGGCTCCAGGGGATCGCCGAGGGGGCCAGCAAGGGCCAGTTGCCTTCGGGGAGTGGGGCGTCCATGCCTTCCCACATGACCCGAGTGGACCCTTTGCGACCGGCGTGGGCCAGCTGCATGCACATGCGGGTCTCGCTGTTCTGGTGCACGAAGTCGACGATCCGGCCCCAGGCGGTCACGTGGGCGTCGCTGTACATGCCAGCGCAGCCAGGGGTGATGCGCCCCTCGGCGCTCACGTCGGTCATCTCGGTGATGATCAAGCCCGCCCCGCCGATGGCTCTGCTGCCCAGATGAACCAGGTGCCAGTCGTTGGGCATGCCGTCTTCGGCGGAGTACTGGCACATGGGCGAGACCACCACCCGGTTGGGCAGCACCATGTCCCGGAGCTTGAAGGGGGTGAGCAGCGGCGGCGGGCTCTGACCTTCCGGGCTGCGATGCACCGGGACACCGCTCTGGGCCTCGGCCCGATCGGCATGCCACTGATCGACCCGGGCCACCATCTCAGGATCCCGCAGGCGTAGATTCTCGTGGGTGATGCGGAGGCTGCGGGTGAGCAGACTGAAGGCGAACTGAAGCGGCTCGAGGCGGCCGAAGTAGCGCTCGGTCTCCTCGAACCATTGCAGGCTTACCTGAGCCGCTCGCTGGGTGCTCTCCACCCCTGTCCGGCGCTCTTCTTCGTACATCTCCAGGGCCTCGGAGACCTGCCCGGGCCTGGCCTCAAGGGCGTCGACGAGGGCGATGGCGTCTTCCATGGCCAGCTTGGTGCCCGAGCCGATGCTGAAGTGAGCGGTGTGGGCAGCGTCGCCGAGCAGCACCACGTTCTCGTGGTGCCATCTGGCGTTGCTCACCGTGGGGAACTGCCGCCAGATGGACCGGTTGGCGAGCAACGGGTGGCCTTCGAGCTCTTCAGCGAACAGCTCGGCGCAGTAGGCCGCCGTGGTGTCTTCGTCAGCCTCGTGCAGGCCTGCAGCCCGCCACGTCTCCTCCGTGGCCTCGACGATGAAGGTGCTCAGCCCCTGATCATATTGGTAGGCGTGCACCCGCCACAGGCCATGCGCGTTCTCCTTGAAGTAGAACGTGAAAGCGGAGAACGGCCGGGTGGTGCCCAGCCACACGAATCGATTGGGCCGCCAGTCCAGAGTGGGCTGAAAGTGCTCCGCCAGGGCGCCGCGGATACCGCTGTTCACCCCATCGCAGGCGACGATCAGGTCAGCATCGGCGAAGGCTCGGTGGTCTTCCACGGGGTGTTCGAAGATCAGCTCCACCCCCAAAGTGGCTGCCCGCTCGTACAGGATGTCGAGCAGGGTCTGACGCGCCAGGCCGCTGAAGCCATGGCCGGTGGAGACCTCGACCTCACCCTGGTAGTGAATGTGGATGTCGTCCCAGTGGGCAAAGGCCGCCGTGATGGCGCCATACGTCACCGGATCTGCCTCGGCGAGGTTGCCCAGGGTCTCGTCGGAGAACACCACCCCGAACCCGAAGGTGTCGTCGGCGCGGTTGCGCTCGTAGATCCGCACACGGTGCTCGGGGCGCTTTTGTTTGAGCAAGATGCCGAGGTAGACCCCAGCAGGGCCACCGCCAATACAGACCACGTCGAGGGGGGCGCTCAATCTCTGACCTCCGAGTGCGTTCACCGCGAGACACATTCTGCTGCCCACAGCACCACGTCAAGGCGACCAGACACATCGACGTGCGATTGGCCTGGACGCCCTCGCCCTTCGTCATTTATTGAGGCTGTCATCGCTCACCCTGATGAGGACATCTATAATATGGGCCGTTTCACCCGCCTCTCCCTCTCTGCAGCTTTTGCCACCCTCGCCCTCGGAGGCACCGCCTCTGCCGAGGAGGGTATGTGGCCCTACAACATGGCCCCCGTGGACCAGATCAAGGCTGGCCACGGCTTCGAGCTCACCGATCAGTTCCTCGATCGGGCCATGAAGGCTTCGGTGCGCTTCAACAATGGCGGCTCGGGGAGCTTTGTCTCCGCTGATGGCCTGGTGATGACCAACCACCATGTAGGGGCCGACTGCATCCAGAAGCTCTCTCAGGGGGAGCGGGACGTCATGGCCGACGGCTACCTCGCCAAGGATGCCGCTGGCGCCCTCAAGTGCCCCGATCTCGAGCTGAACCAGCTGCAGTCCATCGCCGACGTCACCGAGGTGCTCAGCGCCATCGACGATGTAAAGGCCCGGAAGGCGCGCATGTCGGCTCTGGAGAAAGCCTGCGCCGACGAGACCGGCCTGCGCTGCGACGTGGTCACCCTCTACGCCGGGGGCGCCTACCACCTGTACCGCTACCGCAAGTACACCGACGTACGCCTGGTATTCGCCCCCGAGTTCAAGGCCGCCTTCTTCGGTGGTGATCCCGACAACTTCACGTTTCCCCGCACCTGCCTCGACGTGGCTTTCTTCCGGGTCTTCGACAAGGACGCCCCGATCAAGAGCCCCGATCACCTGCCCTTCTCCAAGGACGGCGCCGCCGAGGGCGATCTGGTCTTCGTCTCGGGCAACCCCGGCTCCACGGGCCGCTTCGACACCCCGGCGAAGCTGACCCACTTGCAAAGCCTCGCCTACCCCTTCGTGCTCGAGCAGCTCAAGCACCGGGCGGCGACCTTCAAGGCCTTCATGGACAAAGGCCCGGAGCAGCACCGCGCTGGTCGTGACGCTTACTTCGGCATCATGAACGCCATCAAGGCCATCACCGGCTACCTCGGCGGCCTCAACGATCCCGCCCTCATCGCCGAGGTGCGCAAGCGCCACGATGCCGTGAAGGCACAGCTCAAGGCCATGCCCGAAGAGAAGCTCTCCGCAGCGGAGCGTACGCGCCTGCTCGAGGCCTGGGGGGCCCTGGCGAAGGCCTACACGGCCTACGGGGAGTTCTACAAGATCCACGCCGTCACTGAAGGCTGGCTGGCCCCTCGCAGCTCGGTGCTTCGCGTGGCCCGTACGCTTCTGCGCCTCAACGACGAGCTCGAGAAGCCCTCTGGAGCGCGCCTGCGGGAGTTCCGGGACAGCAACCTCGAGAGCGTGGAGCTGCGCCTCTTCAGCCCCGCCCCCATCGACGACGGCTTCGAGACTGTACAGATCGCCCTGGGCCTGCAGGCCATGGTCGACGTGCTCGGTGCAGATCACGCTGCGGTGAAGGCCGCCCTCGACGGCATGACCCCTCAAGCCCGGGCCGAGGCCGTGGTCAAGGGCACCGCCATCAAGTCAGTGGATGCCCGCAAGCAGATGCTCGCCGACGGCGCCGAGAAGCTCGCCGCGGCAAAGGATCCGGCCATCGAGCTGGTCCGGGCCTATGACGCCCTGGCCCGGGAGCTGCGCAGCCGCCACGAGCAGGAGGTCGAGGCCGTGGAGCGCAAGTTCGCCGGCCGCATCGCCGAGGCCTGGGCCCTTGCATACGGCCAGGGCGTGTACCCCGACGCCACCTTCACCCTGCGCCTCAACCACGGCGTCATCAAAGGCTACTCTCACGCCGATCAGACCTTCCCCTGGCACACCACCATGGCCGACGTCTTCGCCAAGAGTGAAAAGTACGGGAACGCTGATCCGTACACCGTGAGCGACCGCTGGCTCGCCGCCAAGGGCAAGCTCGATCCGAAGGTGCCCTTCAACATCGTGAGCACCAACGACATCATCGGCGGCAACTCGGGCAGCCCCATGTTCGACACCAAGGGTCAGGTTGTCGGGCTGATCTTCGACGGCAACCTGCAGCAGCTGCCCAACCGGTTCCTCTATCGGGACACCGCCGCCCGCTCGATCAGCGTCGACGTGCGGGCCATCACCCACGCCCTGGACGTAGTGTACGGCGCCGAGGGCCTGCTCAAAGAGCTCGGGGTCAAGTGAGAGCTACTGCTGGCGCCCGGTCTCAGGGCGCCCAAGCTCGAGATGTCCAGCCTCAGGCTGTCTGACGGGTGATGGCCTCTACCGGGGGTCGATTCACCTCGGCGCCGTACTTCGGCACCCCCATCCAAATGAAGCCCACCACCCCTTCGGTCTCCAGATCGATGCCCACCGCTTCGATCACCTCTGGCAAACGCGTGAGGCTGCCCGTGGACCACTTGGTGCCGTAGCCCGCAGCGTGCGCCACGAGGGTGAAGTTCTGAATCGCGCAGGCCACCGAGGCGTAGTCCTCCTGGGCTCGATGCGGATCAGGTGACAACACCTGCGTCACCACCACCAGCGCACCGGGGTTCACCACCTTCTCTTCGATGAGCGTTCGCCGCGGCTCGGCGAGCGTGCCACCGCTCTTCTGGGCGGCCTTCTCCAGGGCCACCTCGGCGATGTGCTTACGGGCCTCGGGGCCCACAACAGTGAAGCGCCAGGGCCATGTGTGCTTGTGGTTCGGCGCGGCGTTCGCTGCCTGGATCGCCTGACTCAAAACATCAGGGTGCACGGCCCCTGCAGCGTACTTGTGGGCGGTGCGGCGCCCAGTGATCAGATCGAGGGCCGCTCTGGCCCCCTCGAGATCAGCATTCAGTGCCTCTGACATAGTGCTCCGTCGTGGGTTCGAGCCACATGTTGGTTCTTGTCCGGGAGGATGCTGCCGACGCCTCGGGCGTTGCGTCAACTTCGACACCTGCATCGAGATCCACTCACGGTCACCGTTCGATCTGCCCTTCAGCTCCCCCTGCCCCAAAGCTCCCCCCCAAACCCCTGAAACCAATCAACAAGTCGTCTTTCTCCACAAAAATCACCTCCCGATTTGACCTGAACAAACATTCAGTTATCATACCCCACATTGGCTCGCTGGATGGCTGGCGGGTCACGGTCAAAGAGAACGACCGAGCTCTCAATCCCGGGTGATCTTCACATCAATCACCCCGGCCCTTGCCCAGGAGGAATCCTCATGGCTTTCAAGAAGATGGTTCAATCCAAATACCCACCTCGGCTGTGGTCCCTGGTGGGTTACCCCGGCTCTGGCAAGTCCACCTTCGCCGCTCAACTGCAGGGGCCCATGGTGGTGGTCGATGCTGATCACCGCTTCCAAGAGGTGCTCGGTACAACAGAAGGCGATGTCTTCTCGCTGAGCGATACCCCCTCCGACAACGTGAACCCCGATCGCATCTCCACGTTGCTCAACCAGAACATGCCCGGCGCTGGGGTGAAGACCATCGTGGTCGATTCGCTCACCGCCATCATCACCCCCATCGTGGTGCAGGCCATGCTCGACCACGACAAGGGTCGCGCCCGCAACCTGTCGGCGGCCTTCAAGACCAAGGCCCTGGCCATGCGTCAGCTGCAAGACGCCGTCACCCGTTGGGGCTGCGACGTCCTCTGGATCTATCACCTGCAGGACGCCCGCGATGCCAAGGCCAACGAGATCACCCGGGCCACGGTGAGCCAGACCGAGCTCGCCCGTCTCACCCGCAGCATCAACTGCCAGCTTGAGATCGTCGAGAACGACCAGGGGCAGCGGGGCATCAAGATCAACTGGTGCCGTCGGGGTCGCTCCGGCATGGTCATCTGGGACGAGACCGGTGGCTTCGTGGGCATGCCCGAGAAGATCGAGGCCGCCATGTACGATGGCCTGAGCCGGGAGGAGCAAGAGAGCATCGAGCGTGAGACGCCGGTGCACTTCCCCAACCCCGAGACCGCCATCGCATGGGGCTTCGAGCAAGGCGCCTTCGAGGCGCTGCAGCACGCCCGCAACGCCTACGAGAAGGTGAAGCGCGAGCGCAGCCCCCGCAACGCTCGGGAGATGGCCAGCATGTGGGTTGAGTACGTGCAGGAGGCCCTGGTGCGCAAAGCCGCCGCCGAAGAGGGCCAGGTGATCAGCGAGCCTGAGGAAGAGCAGCACATGAACGGTCATGCCTCCGCCGATATGGGCGAGGCGCTGCCCTTCTGATCGTGCGCTGACGTACACAACAGACAGACGCATCACACGAGAGATTTCAAAGGCAGTCGGTGAGCCCCGCCCGTCGTGACACACGGCGGGGTCACTTCAACCCCGCGCTCCATTCTCCGTGATAGAGCTGCCTGTGAGAGATCTGCCTGTGTGAGAGCTGCCTGTGTGAGAGATTCTAGAATGAGCGGGAAAATAACCTCCCCACTCAAACACAAACGGCCACCTTCCTTGCCCGGAGGTGGCCGTTTTCGCTTTCAGGCGGATATGTGTGGGTCCAACCCAGCGGTCGTCACAGCGAGCCCCTGAACCCGCCCTTTCCCCAACCCCTGCCCTGAACTCTCTTACTCATCGAACCCGTCGTCCATCGGCGGCATCTCGGGCTGAGCCTCACCCCAGGGGCCACCACGACGATGCCCCCGATGCTGCTTACGCAGCGCCTGGGCCTGCGCCCGCTGCTCAGCGGTGAGGATGGACGCGATCTCCAAGCGCGTCTCGATGCGGGCGCGGGCCTTCTCCCCCTTGAGCGCGTGCATCTTCTCGAACTGAGCCAGGATGGCCCCTCGATCCAGAGTCTCGGCCTTCCAGAGGGCCTTCATCTCTTTGCGAGCAGCCTTCATCACCGCTCGGGTCTCTTGATGACGGGCCCTGGCCTCCTCTCGAACCGCCTCGATCTGAGACGCTTGCTCTTCAGTGAGGTCCAACGCCTCTACGAGCTTTTCGATGGGAGCCTTCATCATCATGCCCCCATGCCCCCGACCATGGTGACCCGGGCGGGCCTGGGCAGTGGAGAGACTGAGGCAGGCCCCGAGGGCGATGGCCATCAATGCGAAGCGGGCGGTGAAGTTCTTGCGAGCCATGACGTATCTCCTGTGCAGGCAGATGGTGTTGTATCTGCGGTCGAGCCTCTCAACCGCTCATGGCAATTCCGTAGAGCAGCCCCCGTGCCAGGTCACCCGCACTAATCATTTCAACACATTATGGTTCCCCTGATCATCGAGGATGCATGTTCTGCATCTGCAGAGCTTCCACTGGGGTGCAGAATCTGCACATCGGTGCATGGAGACATGGCATCTGTGCACGCTGCAGTTCCGTGATACATCCCAGTACATGCGCCCCCACTCTCCCCATCAACGGACCCGCACCGCCTTCACGCTGCTCACCGTCGTGGTGGCGCTCATGGGTGCCGCGCTCATCATTTTGGGGTTCTGGTCCTGGCAGCAAAGCCAGAGTGATGCCCTCGCCGCCTTCAAGGCCCGCATGTTGGAGCGCGGTCACTCCATCAACCGAAGCCTCAGGCGTACAGAAAGTGATCTCGGCACGCACTTGCGAGAGCAGCTCACCGACTACGAAGAGACCTCGAGCTACATTCGACTCGTGCGCCTGGACGGTGAAGTCCTGGCCTCTACCCTCGAAGATGAATCGGGTCAGCAGCACGACATGTCATGGGTCCCTGCCGCTCGGCGGCGCCCCAGGCCACGGATGCGCCCGTACTATCAGCAGGTCCAGCGCCAGGGTGAAGAGATCATGGAGGTGTGGCTCAGGGCCCGACCCGGCCGTCGCGGCGCGCTGAACCCCCAATGGCCACCTGGACCAGTGCTTTTGTGTGTCGGCGTGCCCCTCGCTGAGGGCCTGGACGGCCTCACCGCGGCCCGCGCTCAGCTCTATCTGTCCATCGCTGTGGCCGTGTTGTTGCTGTTGGTGGCCCTCCTCGCGCTGTTCCAGAGCCGGAAGGCGGCAGCTTTGGAGGTCGACCTCGAGCGGAGGCGACGCCTCGCTGGCCTGGGCGAGCTCGCCGCCGTACTCGCCCACGAGATCAGAACACCCCTCGCGGGGATGAAGGGCTATGCCCAGCTGTTGTTGGAGCGCACTGAAGACGCCTCGGAGCGTGTGCGAGGGCCTGCAGGCAAGGTGCTCCGCGAGAGCGAGCGACTCGGCCGCCTCGTGGACGATCTGCTCGATTATGCTCGACCCAGCCAGCTCACGCTCGAACCCATCGACGCCACAGCAGTGGTGGAAGAGGCCATCGAGGGCCTGGTCCCCACTGCCCGTGAGCGCCAGGTGAAGCTGCTCGTCGACGCCACGGGGCCAGAGATGCTGCACGGTGACGCCGACCGGCTGCATCAGGCGATCAGCAACCTCGCGGTGAATGCCGTTCAGCTCTCGCCCGAAGGTGAAACCGTTGTGGCCCGACTTGGGGGTGATCGCAGTCGCGTCACCATCGAGATCCTCGACCGTGGCCCTGGGATCCCGCTCGAAGCGCGGGCGCAGATCTTCGAGCCCTTCGTCACCGGCAGGGCCAAAGGCACTGGTCTGGGCCTCGCCATCGTACGCCGCATCGCCGACGAGCACAGCGGCATGGTGGCCATCAACGACCGGCCTGACGGCGGCTCGGTCTTCATCTTGACTCTGCCCCGAAAACCGATCAGCGATCAGGGCGGTGATCCCCACTGACTCAGGAGAACCATGGCGCACCGCGTGCTCATCGCCGATGACGATCCCACATTGAGGGAGCTGCTCGCCGAGATCATGGCCGACGACGGATACGAGACGCACACGGTCTCTGACGGCGATCAGGCCATCGCGGCCCTCGTGGAGCGCAGGCCCGATCTGGTCCTCACAGATCTGCGCATGCCCGGGGTGGATGGCCTCCGAGTGGTCGACGCCGCACGGCGGTGCGATCCGCCGGTGCCGGTCATCGTGCTCACGGCCTACGGCAGCGTGCCCAAGGCCGTAGAGGCCATGCGCCGTGGGGCCTTTGATTTCGTCACCAAGCCCATCGAGAGCCCTCGTGCGCTCCGGGACCTCGCCGCCCGAGCCCTGGCAACGGCTCAGGTGGATGGGGCCTCTACACAAACAGCCCCACCGACAGCGCCGACTCAACGCAGCGGATCTGCTCGAGAGATGCACGAGCGTACTGCTGCGTCTGGACCGATTTTCCACGATCCAGCTTCTCGTCAACTGCTGACGCTGATCCGCAAGGTGGCTGCCCGAGACACCACCATCCTGCTCTCTGGAGAGTCTGGGGCAGGCAAAGAGGTCGTGGCGCGGCAGATCCACGATCACTCCCCTCGCCATGGCGGGCCCTTTGTGGCGCTCAACTGCGGCGCCATCCCCGACAGCCTGTTCGAGAGCCAGCTCTTCGGTCACGTGAAGGGGGCCTTCACCGGCGCCCACGCGGATCGTTCGGGGGTCTTCGAGGACGCCGACGGCGGCACCCTCCTGCTCGACGAAGTGGCCGACCTGTCGGCGCAAGCGCAGGTGAAGCTGCTCAGAGCCCTCGAGCTCCGTCGGATCACCCGAGTGGGCGAGAGCGTCGAGCGGGCAGTGGATGTGCGCCTCGTGGCGGCATCGCACAAAGATCTCAAGACCGAGGTGCAGTCCGGGCGCTTCCGCGAGGACCTCTACTATCGATTGAGCGTGTTTCCCCTCGAAGTACCACCGCTGAGATCTCGCCCCGGTGACATCGAGCCTCTCGCGGAAGGGTTTCTGCGTCAGCTCGACGAGGGTGATCGCGGCATCACGGAGGCAGCGCGGGCGGTCATGCTGTCATATGGCTGGCCTGGAAACGTCCGCCAGCTGCGCAATGTGATGGAGCGGGCGGTCATCCTCGCCGGTGACGGGCCCATCGGCCCGGAGCATCTGGGCTTGGAAGGCGTCGCGGTCACCGCCCTCTCGGGCAAAACTGGCACATCGGAGGCTGGCACATCAGAAGCCGCCATATCGAGCACCAGCGCGCCCAAGGGCGAAGAGGAAGGTGCTGAGGGCGCGTCTCTCAAAGACATGGAGCGCCAGGCGATCCTCGACGCCCTCGAAGCCCACGACGGGAACCGGCGCAAGGCCGCGGATGCCCTCGGCATCGCCTTGCGCACCCTGCAATACAAACTGAAGTCCTATGGAATGACGAAGAAATGAGCGACACCCCCATCACTTTGCCCGATGGCGCCTCCATGGCTGAATATCAGCGCTACATCCACGATCTCGAAGCCTTCCATGGCTGGCTCGACGTCGATCTCGTGCACAACTGCTTCCTGATGGGCGAAGAAGTGGGCGAGCTGTTCAAGGCGATCCGTAAGCACAACAAGTACTTCGGCGAAGCGGCGAAGGCCTCGGAAGATGCCCCTGACACCGTGCAACATGTCGCCGAAGAGATCGTCGATGTGTTCAACTACCTGCTGGCCATCGCCAACCGGCTCGACATTGATCTGGAGCAGGCGTTTCGAGAGAAGAACGGCCTCAACCAGAAACGCACCTGGGGCTGAGGTGACCCCACTTCACCGGCCGGCGTGCTCGATGACGAGTCAAGGCGATCCTCTCCCTGGCCTTGCTCGAGGTCGCTCTGTCTGGCGCAGCCACTGGCTGCCTCGCTCACCCTTACGGTGCTGGCAAAGAAGATCCCTGCGCCATGAGGCGCACTGAGGCCGAGTAGCCCGAGCCGCCAGGCTTCAGAGTGCTGGGCACCCACCGTGGGCGGCTTTGTCCGCTGGCGTCGACGAAGACCAGCGGGCTGATGGCCCCCATCTCTATCCTGGCCCCCTGCTCCCCCTTCACACCCCCGGCGAAGCGGCCCTCGACGACGACGGCCGCCTTCAGGGGCTCCTCCACTTCGTACACGAGCAACACCACAGCGGTGACGCCTCCGTCCTGATCGATACGCCCGTGCACCCGTCTGGCCGTGGGCTTTCGCAGACTGCCACCGACGCTCAGCTGCCACGATCCGAGGACGCGCTTTGCCATCACAGCGCCGAGCGCTTCACCCTCGGCAGTAGAGAGTCGCCCATCCCGATCGAGATCGTGTTGAGCCTTGAGCCATCCGGTCTGTGGCCCGGGGGGCAACCTCAGGGACAACAGCGCGTCTGCAGAGAGGGCGCCCTGCTTCGCCTTGGCCGGGCGCATGGTCATCAACACGGTGCGCACAGGCTTCTTCTTGTGAGCCCACGCCTGTGACGCTGCGCTCAGGAGCATGCACAGCGCCAACATCAAGATGTGATGAGGTTGCACCTTCACGGGCGGGACCATTCAGACTCAGTGGGCGTGGCCACTGAATTGCTCGAAGATGCGGTGCACGTCGAGGGCGGTGTTGCCGAAGGCGTCGATGCTCCGACGGGGGCGGAGGCCCGTCCCTGCCTGCTCCGGCTCCACCTCCATCACCCCGTACCCCATGGGATCACAGGCCCGCGGCGGCACGCCCGGGGGCGTCCAGCCGTCTCCACCGACGTCGATCCAGATGGGATTGGTGAGGGCGAGGGCGCTGAAGAAGGCTGTACGCAGCGGCTCGAGATCTCCGAGGTCACTGCCGCCGAGCCCCAAGGGGCCAGCGATGGAGGCAAATGCCTCGTTGAGCAGCACAGGGGGGATGTCGATGGCTCGGACCACGGGGAACAAGCTCTCGTCCCCAGTGACCTCCACCACCACCCAGCTGTCTGCCCCCAGAGTCCGCTCTGTCTGCCACTCGAAAACGCCGTCTTGAATGGTGATTTCGAAGCGCTCGGCCACCTCGCCGTTGACGTAGAGCACGCCCTCGCTCACCTGCACCCAGGGGGCGGCCTGCACCTTCACCTGGATCGTCACCGCGCCATCGGCGGTGGCGATCTCCTCACCGATGGGGGCGCCGTTGACGAAGAGCTCGACAAAGGGACCGTTGGTGAGGGTCATCCGGTTGGCCTTCACCGCCTGGGCGATCTCGACCGGGTCGATGGAGAACGGATCGTCACGGCCAATGCGCACGAAGGTTCGGGGGTAGCCTGCATCTTCGGCGTGGTGACTGTCGGAGTTCGCAGTGGCGGCGTAGCGGAGGCCCATGTTCAAGAAGTTGAACCAGTCGTCTACGACACCGGGGAACGCCACTTCGCCGTCTTCGCACAGCACTGCACCCGGAGGCACCGCCCGGAGCACGTCAAGATCAGTGGTCTCGGGGAAGCTGAGCCCTTCGATGCTGTCGGGCATGCGCTCATGGTGAATCTGCACCGGCAAGCCGCCATTGAGCACCTCGAGGGCGTCGAAGTCGCCGCTGTATTGATTCACCCCATCGGCGTCGAAGAACGAGGGGCCGCTGGGGTTGATGATGTTGGCGAAATCCGGGGGGCCTTCCATGGGGGCCGGAATCCGCCCGGTGAGCGGGTCGAGGCCGTACTGGCTGAAGTAGCCCAGGATCAAATCTCGCGCGTGGTTCACCTGCACCACGGTGTTCTCCGGACCATCCGATCCGAGGTTGCGCAGATCGCCGAAGATCATCTCCGGCGTCCGGAACGACCACTCGAAAGACCCCTTGGTGATGGCCCCGATGTCGAAGCGCAGAGGGAAGCCGTTGAAGTGACCTGACTCGAGGGTGGTCATCTCGAGACCGATCATCGAGGAGGCCCACTCGGTGAGGTTGGTCAGGGCCAACGCCTCGCGGTAGTCGGTGACGAAGTTGTGATCGGTGGCCACGAGATACTCGAGGCCCTCGCCCACCACGCTGCGGATGCGATCGGTGAGGGGCAGATCCGAATCGAGGGAGGGCGCGGCGTGCAGGTGGAAGTCGGCGCCGACGTAGCCCGTGGTGTCGACGACGCGCTTGAGCAGCGCCTGCACCGCCACCGAGTCGTTGGGCTCCGCGGTGATCGTCTCCACGTGCAAATCGTACTCCATGCCGCGAGAGACATAGACCTCGTAGTCTTGCCCGGGGGGCACGTCGACGACGACGCGGCCCTGATCGGTGAAGGCCACGGTCTCGATGTATCGGCGGGTCTTCGGATCAGCGGGATCGTCCGGGATGAAGTCGCTGCTGCGCCAGCGCTGCCCTGCGGCAAGGTCGAAGAGGAACTTCCGGTACAGCTGACCGCTGCGCTCCGCGGGCACGGTGCCCACGACGGTGACCTTTGCCGGCAACGGGCGCCCGGCCTCGTCACGGACCGCCACCCGAATGCGGGTCACCTCGGGGCGCCCCAGCTCGAGGTAGCGCTTTTGATTGGCGGTGATGGTGAAGGGCACTGGATCAGAGAGCACCGGGTCGAGCTCCACCCGAGCGGTGTAGTCACCTGGGGGCAAGTTGCCTCTGAAGGCCCCGTCCTGGCGACTGAACATCTGGCTGAAGGGGCGACCCTCTGCGTCGTAGATGAGCACCGAGGCCCCTTCTACAGACTCAGCGGTGTAGACATCTCTCACCCGCCCCTGGAGGGTGCCGGTGGTGGTCCCGCGGATACGATACACCTCGTCCATCACACTGGAGACGTCGCCGTCACCGACCACGAACAGGTGCTGGTACGAGAAGCTCTCCCCGGCCTTCAGCAGGTTGGGCGCCATGGCATAGAACACCCCAGTAAAGGAGGACGCCAGGAACGGGATGAGCATGTCCTCCCGGCCCACGGGGCGTCCGTAAGCCACCTCATAGGCGTTGCGGCCATCTTCGGTGAGGCGGCTCTCGGGGAACGACTGCACGCCCTCCTGGGCCACGGCGAAGAACCCGTACGAGTTCCCCTCGCGGTTGGTGCTGATGAGGCCTGGCACGATGAGGCCCGGCAAGGCGGGGAACTGCAGCGCGCTCACCCCCTCGGCGGCGTACGACTCCTCGAGAGAGAACCGCACGTCATAGCCATAGCCTGGGGCGAAGACGTGGTTGCCGCCGCCGTACAGAATCACGAAGCCCACGGGGATTTGCAGACCGTCGGGCGACACGCCGAGGACTGCGCGCAGCAGGGTCGCCGCCACGTCAGGGGGGATCTCGAGATCTTCCTCGGTGATGTTCACCATGCTGCTCTTGAGCTGCACCGCCCGGGTGCCATTGAGCAGGCTGTACTCCATGGTGAAGCCCAGCTGAGGCTCCGCAGCGTCGAGAGCCGCGGGGTCGAGCAAGTCGAGGGGGCTCTCCAAGGTGTGGGAGTTGGTGAGGGCGCGGTTCAGCGCCTTGGTGAGCGACAGAAAGTCGCCCCCCGTGCCGCTCACGACGATCGTGGGGGGGCTGCCGTCAGAGCCGTCATTGGTGACCCGCACGTCGGTGGGGGCCAGGGCTTCGACGAAAAATGCGGGGAACATCTCGCCGAAGCTGTCGAGGCCTCGGCCGCCATTGGGCGTGCCCAAGGCGTCGCCGCGTTTGATGTCGGCGTCGATGAGGCTGCCGCCGTACACCCCGAACCCTCGGGAGAAGCCCTTGTCCTGGATGATGATCTTGAGGTGCTCGTTCTCGAGCATGTAGTCCCCGATCTCACCAAGGGCAGAGGGCCCCCCGACGAGCTCGGCCCGGCTCTCGATGCGCCGGGCCGTGGCCACGGGATCTTTCTCTTCCGTGCAGCCCGTGGCGCACAGGCCAGGGAGGAGCCCCAGGAGCAGCGCTGAAATGAGTTGCGTGCGCATGGCGTCTCCCTGACTTAGAAGCGGGCCTGGATCAGGGCTTCGATGCGATCATTGTTCAGCTCACGGCCCTCTTTCTCGATCGCCCGGGTGTACTCGAGCTGCAGCTTGATGGGCTCGTCGGGGATCTCCCAGTTCAGGGTGAAGGTGTGAAAGCTGACCTCGTCGAGGGCGAGGGTCTGGGCCACCGTGGGATCATCGGCGACGAACTCCGCCGTGGGGTTGAAGGTGGAGAAGCGATACGCCGGGGTGATGCCCATGGGGGCGCGATAGCCCAGGGCGACGTGGTAGCCCTCGGCCACCGTCTCCGGCTCTTCCTGCACCCCGGCCACTACTGTGCTCTGGCGCATGTACTGGGCGTTGAGGATCGCCCCGTACACCTCGATCCAGGCGTCGGCGTTGATGCCCGTGCGCTCTTCGGTGATGCGGTCGAGGGGGTTCTCCGCCCGATCGCGCTCGTTCACCATGGCGCCCACCCCGGCTTCGATGCGGATCGGAGTCTTGCCGGTGCGATCACCGTGGCCCACCTCGAGACGGCCCACATAGGCGAACTTCTCGTTGTCGTTGTCGCCCCGGTTGGCGCCGTTGCCGTCCACCATGCTCAGGTTCACCGACATCCACACCGGGCCGAGGTGCAGCGGCTGGGTGTAGGCCATGAGGCCCACGTTGCGAGAAAGACTCAGGCCCGCCACGGGCTGGCCTTCAGCGGCCCGCACCCCACGGCTCTGCACAGCGCGGCTCACGAAGAGCAGATCGCGCGTGGACTGCAGCTCTTCGCGGTCATAGGCGGGCTTGAACTGCCCTGCGAGGATGTTGAACCACGGCATGGGCTCATAGGCGATGAAGGCGTCGCGCAGAGTGGTGGCGGTGCTCTCGGCGTTGCCGCCGCGATCGACGGCGCCGTCCATGTCGAGGCGGATGCGCCAGTGGTTGCGGCGCGCTTCGAGACCGAGGCGGGCGCTCCCGAGCACGAAGCCGTCGTTGTAGCCCACGAAGAGGCGGCCCTGATCATCATTGTCGATGAAGGCGGCGCGCACGCGCATGAAGCCGAACCAGCCCACCTGCCAGCCCCCCATGCTCATCACCGGGGCGGCGTCGAGGGCCACGTGGGCGGCACCATCGGGGCCCATCCCCATGGGCGCCATGGCAGGCGCTGCGCCCTTGTTGGAGGGCTTGTCCACCATGGCGTCGACCTTGTCCTGGCCGCCAAAGGCGTCGGCCACCGGCTTTTGAGCAGAGGACGCCGGGGGAGGTGCCACAGGTGTCGTCGGGGTCTTGTGATTGGGCATGGCCTTGGGCGGCGTCGCTGGCGTGGTGGCTTCCTGAGCCATGGCCGGGGTGCTCATCACAGCCCCGGCCACCAGCGCGGCGCTTGCCACGGCCTTCATCATGGCGGCCTTCTCGTTGGCCCTTCGGGTGGCCTGCCTGGCCCTCTTCAAGATGCGGTGCTTCGCCACAATCACTCCTCAAAACCAATGGCGGTCGGGCGGGATGGTAACCCGAGGATCAGCAGAACGGCATGAATTCTCACGACACAACATGTCGCAACACTCTCGCACACGTTGAAACGCCTGCAACCCCTTGATGCTCAAGGGCCCTGAAGTGACGTAGAGGGCAAGTATGGCACACCCCCTGCTACGTCCTCTGGCGACCGCTGGCCCCCGCCGAGACGCGGGAGCCCCCCACAGCATCTGGAGGCGCTCAATGTTGATCATCGCTGGCCTGCTCTCGGCCCTCATGGGCACCGTCCTCGGCCTGCTCGGCGGTGGGGGCTCCATCATGGCTGTGCCGATCCTCGTCTATGTGGTGGGGGTGGGCCCGAAAGAAGCCATCGCCACCTCGCTGCTCGTGGTGGGGGCCACCAGCCTCGCCGCCATGGCCCAACACGCCCGGGCAGGCAACGTGCGCTGGCGCACCGGCTTGATCTTCGGGGTGGTGGCCATGCTCGGGGCATACCTCGGTGGTCTCGTCGCCGGGTACATCCCCGGGGCGGTGTTGTTGTTGCTGTTCGCCGCCCTCATGGTGGCCACGGGCTTCGCCATGCTGCGCAAAGCCAGAAAGAAGGCCTCAAACGGCGCGGTGGAGGCAGAGGTCGAGAAGGAGGGTGAGCTGCCGGTGATGAAGGTGGCCCTCGAGGGCCTCGTCGTCGGCGCGGTCACAGGTCTCGTGGGCGCAGGGGGCGGATTCCTTGTGGTGCCCGCCCTGGTGCTGCTCGGCGGCCTGCCCATGAAGATCGCCGTGGGCACCTCGTTGCTGGTCATCTCCATGAAGTCCTTTGCTGGCGCCCTCGGGCACTTAGATCACGTCACCATCGACATGACCCTCACCCTGGTCTTCACCGCTGCCGCCGTTGCCGGCTCCTTTGGCGGCGCAGCTCTCGGACGACGACTCAACGCCGCCACCCTGCGCACGGCCTTTGCCTGGTTCGTACTGCTGATGGCCGCCTTCATCCTCTACAAAGAGATGACTGTGGAGATGGCCCGACAGATGTTCGTCGACCACTGGTACGCCTGGGTGATCGGCACCGTAGTCGTCAGTGGGCTGCTCTTCGCCTTCAAACGCCGCAAGTCCGTTGATCCTCGAGCCATCCGAACGCTTGAGCGGCATGCCTCGACCGTGCGGCCCCCAGCCCAGGAAGGCGAGGCCGCCTGAGCGGCCCCTGCCCCAACACACAGAGCTTTTCATCATCCCGGAATCCGGGCACCCTCTGAGCGAACACGTTTGCCTGCGACATCGAAGATGGGCAGGCCCACAGAGGGTCTCTGATGAACGGCGCCCAACCCGCCCCTGCGCAGCCCGGTGAGCTGCGCGCGCTGACGCAAAAACACGTCGACCTCCTCGGCCTCGGGCTCACCCTGGCCCTCGCCGCCACAGCCCTTCTCCCTCGCATGCGACAGAGCCCGATGCTCATGGGCAGCATCATCGGCGCCGCAGCCGTCGTCGGCGCGCTGTGGCTCGCTGTGCGGACTCGACGCCCCGCAGGCCCGCAGCTGACCGTGCAGAAGCACATCCGTCAGCCGCACTGGGTGCAAACCCTCATGCACTCGTCGATTTTCATCTACTGGGGCATGTACGTCGATCTGGTGGGTCACGAGGCGTGGCTGTTCATCCCCCAGATTCTGTTCGCCTACGGCCTCGATATGTTCTTCGGCTGGAAGAACCACGGCAACTGGCGGCTGGGCTTCGGACCCCTGCCCATCATCGGCAGCACCAACCTGTTCCTGTGGTTCAAGGACGACTGGTTCTACTTGCAGTTCCTCATGGTGGCCCTGGTGTTCCTGTCCCGGGAGTACATCAAGTGGAACCTCGCAGATCGCAAGACCCACATCTTCAACCCCTCGGCCTTCGGGCTCACGGTGTTGTCGGTGATCCTGATCGCCACTCAGAACTCGGACATCTCCTACGGCCTGGAGATCGCCACCACCCTGGGTCAGCCCCCTGGGGGCAGCATGTTCTGGTGGATCTTCGTCACCGGCCTCATCGTGCAGACCCTCTTCGGCACCCCCCTGGTGACCATGGGGGCGGCTCTGGCGGCCTTCGCCACCGATGCAGTCCATCACAGCGTCACGGGTGACTGGTTCTTCGTCGACTCTTCCATCCCCATCGCCGTGTTCCTGGGCATGAACCTGCTGATCACCGATCCGGTGACTTCGCCTCGGGGCAAGATGGGCAAGCTGCTCTTCGGCGCTGGCTACGGCCTGCTGGTCTTCCCACTCCTCGCCGGCCTCGAGGCCATCGACACGCCCAGCTACTTCGACAAACTGCTGGCGGTGCCAGTGCTCAACCTCATGGCGCCGCTCCTCGATCGCGTCGGCGCAGGCATCACCGCCCTCGTGCCCGCGGCCCTGCGGCTCGACCGGTTCTCCGATCGCTCCACCAACTACGCCTTCGTCGGCATCTGGGCCCTGTCATTTGTGATTCTGCACCCGAGGCTCACCGATCACCCTGGCGCCAAGCCGGGGTATTGGATGGAGTTGTGTACCGAGGCGAACAAGGACTTCGCCTGCAGGAACCTGCGGCTGCTCACCGAGCAAGCGTGCGACATCAACGAAGTCGAGGGCTGCATCTTCGCGGCGCAGATGTACGACGAAGGCATCGGCGTCGAGCCCTCGATTGAGCAGAAAACCATCTACCTCGCCCGGGCCTGCCGCCTCGGTGATGCGGGCTCGTGCGCCGTGCTCGCCGTGGGCTACCGCGACGGGGTCGGGCTCACCGCCGACGTCGACAAAGCCAGCGTGCTCTTCGCCAAGGGCTGTGACGGTGGGGTCCAGCAAGCGTGTAACGAGCTGGGCATCATCCTTCAGTCCGGCACCCCCACCACGGCGCCGAACCTCACCGCGGCGCTGCCTCGCTTTACCCAGGCGTGCACCGGAGGCATCGCGGAGGCGTGCATGAACCTCGCCGTGGCTCACCTGACCGGTCGCGGCACCGCGGTGGACCCCAACAAGGGGCTGGACCTGTTCGTCAAAGCCTGCGATTTGAAGGCGGCGACCGGCTGCCTCAATGCCAGCGCCATGCTCGTCGCCGAGAACCAGGGGATCACCCCTGATCCGGCGCGGGCGCTGGTGCTCAACAAGAAAGGCTGCGCCCTGGACAACGGCGTGGCCTGCACCCGGGTGGGCACCCAGTACGCCCGGGGCATGGGGGTGGCCACCGACAATGACGAAGCCATCCGGTGGTACACCCGCGGGTGCGAAGCCGGTGATCAAGGCGGCTGCGCGGTCATCGGACCAAACTAAAGATCACCGTTCGAGTTCCATGCGCCACCTGCTCTACATCATCCCTACCCTGCTCGCCCTCTGGTTCGTCGATCAGCGCATCAGTCAGGACGACTACGCGGGGTGGAACCGCAACTCCGTACGCAACAGCATCCGTCGCTGGGCCAACGCCCGAGATGCCGTGCGCCGCAAGACGCGGGACATGGAGATCGCCCTCCTGGGCTCGAGCACCTCGGTGGACTGGCTGCGCCCTGGATACATCGCGAAGCTCAAGGGCGTTGACCATCGAAAGGTCCTCGACGCCCACATCAATGGCTGCCATCAAACCTGCACTTGGTCTTCGGTGAGACTGCTGCTCGAGCGTGGCTGGCACTTCAAGACCGCCTTCTTCGGCACCAACCAGTTCCAGCTGTGCGAGTACCCCCACTCCAAGCGCATCTTGCAGCACGCTGCGCAGATGCCTTCCAGCGGCGTGCCCGCCCTCTTCGAAGTCTACGCCTCGGCGGAGCAGCCTTTGCTCTACATGGGGCGCTACCTGGGCAATCGTGTGTCTGGTGCGTACGGCGACACCGAGGTGCCTCGCAAGGGCCTCGCTCGGGCATGGTTCGGCAACCCGCGCCGCGGTCGCGATCACCTCTGGTACCGGACGGATCGTCCGAAGAAGGGCCCTGACGAGGTCTTCTGCGATTACGCCCCTGAGCACGTGGCCTACAAGCTCGCCGCATCCGAGGCCCTGCTCGACGATCTCGGGCGCCTCGCCGATCACGTCTATCTGCTGTTGCTGCCTGATCCCACAGTGTCGAGCGACGATCCCGAGAAGCTCGAGGGATGGGCGAAACATCGAGCGGCACATCAGGCCCTCGCCGAGGCGCGACCCAACGTCACCCTCGTCGACCTCACCGTCGACGGCGCCCAACAACGGAGTCAATTCCGGGACAGCATTCACCTCAACAAGGCGGGCATGAAGGTTCAGCAACAACGCTTCGAAGCGCTGATGCAGGCCAACGGCTATCTGAGCCCGTCAGAGGGGAACCGCCGGTGATCTTCACCACCCCCGAGTTCGTCCTGTTCTTCCTGCTGTTCTTCTGGATCTACGCAGCCCTGCCCAAGGGTGCGGACCACGGACGTGGTCGCAAGCTCTGGCTGCTCGGCGGCAGCTACTTCTTCTATGGCAGTTGGGACCCGTGGTGTCTGCTGTTGATCCTCGCCTCTACGGTGCTGGACTTCTCTGTAGGTCGACGCCTCGGCGAGACCACCGACGCAGTACAGCGCAAACGTCTGGTGACCGTGAGCCTCGTGGGCAACCTGGGGATCCTGGCGTTCTTCAAGTACTTCAACTTCTTCGCTGATTCGCTCCATCAGCTGCTCGGCGCCGTGGGGCTCGACGTGAGCCTGCCAGTGTTGGAGGTGGTGCTCCCAGTGGGCATCAGCTTCTACACGTTTCAGACCCTCAGCTACACGATCGACATCTATCGCGGCCGCCTCACTCCTACGGAGCGCCCCCTCGACTTTGCGCTCTTCGTGGCGTTCTTCCCCCAGCTGGTGGCGGGACCCATCGAGCGGGCCAGCCACCTGCTCCCGCAGATCGAGCGGCTGCACACGCTCAAGGTTGATCCTTCCGGCTGGGGCTTCATTGCCATTGGGGTGTTCAAGAAAGCCATCATCGCTGATCACATCGGGGCCATCGTCGAGCTGACGTATGCAGATCCGGCGAATACTCACCCCATGGCCCTCTGGCTGGGGACCTACGCCTTCGCGATTCAAATCTACTGTGACTTCTCCGGATACTCCGACATCGCCGTGGGCCTGAGCCGACTGCTGGGGTTGGATCTCGTGCAGAACTTCGCCGCCCCCTATGCAGCGGCAGGGCCCAGCGAGTTCTGGCGCAGATGGCACATCTCCCTGTCCTCATGGCTGAGGGACTACCTGTACATTCCGCTCGGTGGGAACCGCGGCCCGCAGTGGTTCGTGTACCGCAACCTGATGCTCACCATGTTGCTCGGCGGGCTCTGGCACGGCGCAGCCTGGAACTTCGTTTTGTGGGGGGCCTGGCACGGCCTGCTGCTGGCGGTGTTCCGGCCCGCCTTCTGGGACCGACTGCGGGCGGCGCTCTCACCGAACCCGGTGATGGCCTTTGTCGTCACCCTGCTGCGCCGGCTGGTGTTCTTTCATCTGGTGTGTCTGGGCTGGGCGTTGTTCCGGGCGCAGTCACTGGCAGAGTGCGTCACCATCTGGGGCAAGCTGCTCGACCCCACCCAATGGGCCTGGAGTCAATGGATGGGCTTTGTGGCCCAATCGGGAGAGGGGCGCTGGCTGGCCTTCTCTGCTGGGGCCATGCTGCTGTTGGTGCTGGCTCAAAACGTGCGCCGCGAAG
This sequence comes from Bradymonadia bacterium, assembly GCA_046290225.1. Classification (GTDB taxonomy): domain Bacteria; phylum Myxococcota_A; class Bradymonadia; order UBA7976; family UBA1532; genus JBKAGE01. The sequence goes on from JBKAGE010000036.1 coordinate 268,945, forward strand.
GCACCGACGTCTGGGTGGCCCGCCTCTGGCGAGGACCCGCTGCGGTGCGCTTCGTCTTCATCATCACCCTGCTCTACACCACGGCACTGCTGGCTCCAGAGGCCCCACCCCCCTTCATCTACTTCCAGTTTTAGGCCCCCTCTGATGTCCTGGGCACGTCACGCAGCGCCCTTGGCGGGCTGTTGGTGCTCCGCGAGGGCGCTCAGGCCAGCGTAGAGGCGGTGGCGCAGCTCCTCGAGGGCGTCGCACCACTGTGGCCAGTCCGGGCCTTCCGCCTTGTCGGCGGCGAGCTCGCTCGCCAGGGGATCGTTCACCACCGCCAGGGCGTTGAGCAGCATGGGCATGCGCTCTGCTGCGGCGTCGGCGTAGAGCAAGGTGGACGCCGCCGCGGCGTAGGCGGGCAGATCGCCCCCCGGGCGGCCAAGGGCGGCGGCGATCAGCTCCCCGATGACCACCACTGCAGCACCATCGTCGGCGGCGAGATCGCCCTCGGTGAAGTCACCGGCCTCGACGGCCTGCTTCAGGGTGTCGTCGATGCACTCCCAGAGGCTGTATTCGAGCTCGCCGAAGAAATCGAGGGCCCCATCGGCGAAGGCCCGGTTGCCGAAAGACCCGCTCTGCTCGCCGGTCTGGTTGAAGAATCCCTGTCCCCATGCACCCATTGCACTGCTCCATTGTTGATTGCGCTCTGCGCTGCGGTTGGTGCCTCTGTTCTACACCTGAACACCCGTACAGACAAACTTATTGAACCCGATGTCGGATTGACTCAAGTGGGGGCCCCTGCCGATACTCCGCCCCCGGGGATGCATGCCCCCGACAACCACTCTTTCGAAGGTCTCCAACTCGGTGCAGGCCCTGATTTTCATCGTCCTCTGTGTGCTGCTCAGCGGCTGCAGCTCGCCCCCGGAGGCGAGAGGCCCATGGGCTCTGGCGCCCACGGGAAGCCCCCCTCGATGGCTCTCCGATGTGGGTGTCTACAACGATCTGACCACCTTGACGCCCAGCGCTGATTTTCGGCTGTACACACCCGCGTTCCCGCTCTGGACCAACGGCTCGGGCAAGCAGCGGCTGGTCAAGCTTCCGAAGGGGGCCACCATCGACAACGCCGACGCGGTGGCCTGGCGGTTCCCCGTGGGCACGGTCATCGCGAAGACCTTCACCTACGACGATGTAGAGGGCCGCTCGGGGACCGTGGCGGTGGAGACCCGGCTCATGGCCCGGCAGACATCGGGCTGGATCTACGCCGAATACTTGTGGAACGCCGAAGGCACGGACGCCCGGAAAATGCCCGAAGGCTGGTCAGCCCGGGCCGTGGATCTGGCCACCACCGAGGGAGAGACCCGGCGGCACACCCTCCCGGGCCATCTCGAGTGCCTCTCCTGCCACGAGACCCATCGCGGCGCGCCGGTTCTGGGCATCGATCCGCTCAACACATCACCTCAGATGGTCGAAGCGCTCCCCTTCTCTGCGCCCATCAAGGGTCAACAGCTCGCCGATCTCCCTGGCCGTACACCTGAAGAGTCTGCGGTGATGGCCTACCTCATCGGCAACTGCACGCATTGCCACCACGGCGATCTCGAGGCGGGCGGCGAGAACACCTCGTTCAGCTTGCTGCCCGATCAACTCGTGGCCCGCACCGTGGGTCAACGCACGGAGAGTTCAGCCTCCGGGGCTGGGGTGCGGATCGTGCCGCGGCAACCCCAACGCAGCGCGATCTTTCAGGCGGTGGTCCACGCCCCACACCAGACTCGACCCCGCTTTCGGCCCATGCCACCGCTCGGCGTCGACGTGCCTGATCCCGAAGCGAAGCGCCTCCTCGAGACCTGGATCATGCAGCTGTGAACTTCAGCCAACTCTGCCTGCTTGCATCAGTGAGCGCACTGTGGGGCTGTGATCCCGCATCGCCACCTGAGCGCCCCTTCACACCCATCGGGCGCCCGGCGGATGCCGCCGTGGCCCAGCCGGTCATCACCGAGATCGCCGCCTCGAGCCGGCTCCAGCTGAAGTTCGTCCCTGTCCGCCACGATGCCGGGGTCACACGTCTCACCGACATCGCCTTTCTCCCCGAGAACGGTGAGCTGCTGGTCACGGACAAGTCTGGTCAGGTGGTCCATCTGCGGCTCGAGAAGGGCCGGATGAAGACGCTCGGGCAATTCGTGGTGCCGGGGGTATACAACGTGCTCGACGCTGGCCTGGTGAGCCTGGCCATCGACCCTGACTTCACCTTCAACCGCTTCTTCTACCTGGGGCTGAGCTTCGACGTGGAGTCGAGCGTCATCCGACGCTACACCCTCCACGCTGGAGATCCCGAGGCCACCCTAGCCAGCGCCGTCGACATCATGGAGCTTCGCGGTGAAGGGGCGCTGTATCCCTGGCACAACGTCGGCTCTCTGGGCTTCACCGAAGACGGGGCCATGTGGGCACTCTCAGGCGACAAAGTGCTCGGCGCACCTGCACAAGACATCACCAGCCCTCTGGGGGCGCTCTTGAGATTCTTCCCTGGCCATGGCCCCGAGGGTGGCTGGTCTCCTCACCCGGAGAACCCCTACGCCCACGGTGACGGGCACCCGGCGGTCTACGCCGTGGGCATGCGCTCTCCGTGGAAGGGGGCCTATCACGAAGGCATCTGGTTCTTCGGCGACGTGGGCCAGTCTCGGTATGAAGAGCTCAACCGCGTCACCTACCCTGGGCAAAACTTCGGCTGGCCCGATGCTGAAGGACCGTGCAGGCGGAACTGCGCGGGCTTCACGGATCCCCTCTCCTGGTACACCCGGGGCGCCAAGGAGGCCTTTGTGAAGGCCGATCGACGGGCGAGCTCTACACGACAACGCTCTGTCTATGTGGGCCTGGTCTACCCAGAGGCCGACGCCGAGGGCCCGCCTGATCGCTACGACGGCCTCTGGCACGATGTCATCGTATATGGCGACGCGTTCACAGGTTTCGTCCGTGGCCGGGCAGCCCACGGCCCCCCTGGTCGCGGGGCAGATCGAGACTGGGCCGTGGGTCATGTGCCCATGGCCACAGGCTGGGCCGTGGGCCCCGACGGCTACGTCTACGTCAGCGCCCTGGGCTCCTGGCCAGAGCCCGCCCGCCTCAAACGAGCCCGCATTTATCGCGCCGAGCTCAAGAGTGCGAAGTAGACATCAGCGCCGCAAGTTGTGCAGCAGGAACGGCAGCGTGCGGGTGAGGTTCACCGCCACCACTAGGCAAAGCAGGGCAAACGCCCTCGGCGGAGGGTACCGCCTCACCAGCAGCGCCACGGCCCCTACCGATAAATAAAACCCGACGGGCCCGTACAGATCCCAGTCTCTCTTGGGGCCCAGATCAGGGTTCCACACGATGGTGAGGGCGAGATGGCCCATGCCGGTGAGCACGAGGAACGGCAGGGCCCCATCAACGAGGGAGGTCAGTCCTTCTTCTGACACACCCTGCCGGCGACGTCGCCACCACATCGCCACCATCGAGCCCCCCACGGCGAGGACCACCACCAGGGCCATGGGAGCCACCAGGCCGTGGATGTTCGCGATGGCCTTGAGGTGTTTCTCGCTGAAGAAGGTGTACTGCGACATGCCCGTCTTCTCGGACCACGGCACGAACATCAAGCCATCGCCCCCACCAAACCCCTCTTCTTCGGATCGGTGATAGCCCATGGACTCCATGGTCATCCACAGCGCCACCGCTGGGAGGATGGTCACGGCCAGCAGGGCAAGCGTACGCCAGTGCAACACACGCCGCAGATCGCGCCGATAGTGACCGACGTAGACCAACCACGCCATGGCGGGCCCCAGAGAGAGCATGGACAAGTGGGTGGCGCACGCGAGGGTGAACAGCGCCGCTGACGGCAGGACAGATCCACCCAGATGCAGAGCCCGCAGACCCAGATACACCGCCCACAGAGCGAAGACCGTGGGTACGGTGTAGTTCTCGATGTACCCCGCGAACAGCTGAATGGAGCCCACGGAGATCAGAGCAGCGAAGACTGCACCCACGAGGAGCGGCCGCCCGGGCACGAGATGTCGGGCGATGCCCAGCAGCGCCCACACACCAAAGGCACCGGCGATGGAGGTGGTGATTTGCACCGATGACATGGCGCTCACCTTCACCGGGCCGCCCAACCAGGTGTACATGCCAAGGAAGATGGCCGGAGACAGGGGCTCACGTTTGTGAAACAGCACCCCCTTCTTCACGAAGCCCACTACAGCGCCAGCGTCGCCATAGAACCGCGAGGGGCGGATGTCGAACAGGTACAAATATGATCCGTACACCACCCCTGCAGCGATGACGCCCCAGAGCACGAGACGCACTGGTCGTGGCCACCTCTGCCAGGGCCTGGGCAGCTGGCTCAACGCCCCCTCGACGCGCACATAGAGGCGCATCAACAGCGGCGCCAGCAGCACCATGGCCACCACACCATAGAGCAACATGTAGGGATCGAGGGCCTTCTGAGGCCAGCGCCAGAGCCAGCGCAACGAGAACGTCGAGGCGGTGGCCACCATGAGGCCCATCACCCAGATGATGCGCTCGGGTGTGGACAGCGTGAAGGACGGAAGACCCATGGAGAGGGGTAATGCCCCGAAAGCCGGCTCGGAACAAGTCTATGGAGGGTGAGAGGTACGCTGCGAGGCTACACGACGGGCATCATGTCGGGGTGATGCCGGGAAAGGCTCGGCTGAGCGGATACTGTCAGAGGGGCTCAGTCAGAATGTCTCAGTCCGAGGGGCCCTGCTGGCCGCCATCGCCGGCGGCCCCGTCGTCGCTGCAGTACTCAGGGTTGGGGTAGCTGACATTGGTGTTCGGGAAGGCCGGCACCAGACAGCTGTTGTAGGTCCAGATGGCCAGGCAACGGGTGGAGCGGGCCTGGAAGTAGTCCAGGGCAGCGACGACGTCGGACTCTTCGTCCACCAGGCGCAGGCCATTGGCCCGGGTCACTCGAGCTCGGAGCGTCACAGGGCTGAAGGGCCCGCAGATGTACTCCAGACGCATCTCCGAGAGGGCGGTCCGGAACTTCACGCCTTCCACGATGCATGCCTGCCAGTTGCGCACGTGCACACCCTGGTTCGCCGCCGAGGTCAGGCCTGTGGAGAGATCCATCAGGCCCAACACCAGCTCCAGGGCGTCCCGGTCGCTGATGCAGCTGCCGTCGTCACACTCCAGGCCCACACCTTCCGCGATCTGCAGTTGTAGATCGCTGAGGATCTGCAGCGCGCTCACCACCTCGGCACGTCCAGGTGCGTCGAGGCCCAGAGCGATGTAGTCACGCAAGTCGCTGGCGAGGGCATCGAGGGCGGCATTGAGATCGTCGTTGATGCTCTGAGAGGCCTCGGCCCGTTCGACGAGGTCCCGGACGAAGGGGATCTCGAAGTTGTTGTACTCGGGGGCCTTACAGGGATCGGCGGCATCGTTCAGGTAGAAGTAAACCTCGTTGAGCGACATGAACACGTCGTTGGCCATGAAGGACTGCAATGGATCCTTCAGCTGCGCCTCGTAGTCCGGATCCCCAATCATGGCGTCGGCCGCGGCGAGGTACGCCTCCGCCTGCACGACGCTGGGGTGATCCATGCTCGCCAGAGGCGCATCACCGCCGACGATGCGGGTGCGCTCCGTCTCGATCTCGCGGCGGATCTGGCGCATCAGCAGCCAGAGCGTGTCGTCGATGTCTGCACCGACAGACTGAGCGTTGATGAGCAGTTCCACCATGCGCCGCAAGGCCATCATGGTGTTGCCCATACGCCCGTGCTCGTCACCCCAACGAGCCATGGCGATCCAGGGCTCCAGGCCCTCGAGCACGGCGGCCACCACCGGACCGTCGTCCACCGCAGCGGCCCGGCCCTCGACGATGGTGATGATCTCGCCGAGGGTGGCCTGCCTGACCTCCACTTCGAGGGACTTCGAAGACTCCGAGTCCTCGTCGATGGCGGTGACGGTCACCGTGTACGTACCTGCAGTTCGCCAGGCGTGCTGCACCTCGGTCAGGGCGAAGCCACTCTTCACCGGCGTGCCGTCACCGAAGTCCCAGGTGAGCCGCTGAATCGGATCGGAGACATCGCCGGGCGTCGCCACGACGCTGAAGGTCCAGGGGTGCACCTCATAGGCATCCTCGGGGCCTGTGATGTCTGACAGGTTCGGCGCGGCATCAGCGACGATGACCGGAATCTGCACCGAAGTGGACGAGTCCTCGTCGTGCACCGTGAGGCGGGCGGTGTAGGTGCCGTCCTGCACGTAGATGTGCTGCGGCTCCGTGAGCCCGATACCGCTGGCGACGGGGCTGCCGTCACCGAAGTCCCACTCGTAGCGGGTCAGCAAGTCAGCGGCCGAGCCCGGCCGGCTGCCGCTGGCGTCGAACTCGATGGCCTGGCCCTGGCGGCCGATGTAGGGCCCCCCGGCGTCGACGATGGGATGCACCTCGGCCACGGTGACCACCACCACAGCAGTGTCGGTGGCGCCAAAGCTGTCGGTGACCCGCAAGCGGCCGGAGATCTGGCCCGAGTCGGGGTATACGAAGGGCACCACGGCGCCAGCGAGCTCATACGTCCCGTCGCGGTTCATGTCCCACTCGTACTGGGCCACGAAGTCCGAAGCCTCCGGGCTGGTGGAGCGGCCAGCGTCGAGGAAGATGATCTCACCCTCGTCGCCTGTGTACGGCCCCCCTGGCATGGCCTCTGGGGGGGCGTTGATGCGGAAGCGACGTTGATGCGTGTAGGGGCTGCCCGCGCAATCATTGATGGTCAGCTCGAACCGGAACTCGCCCTGACCCGCGAGATCGGTGCCCTCGATGTAGGGGAAGGCCGAGCCCCCATCTACGCTGACCGACGCCGACTCGCCTGCGACACAGGCCGCCGGGGCATCAATATTCCAGCTGTATTGGCCCGAAGAGACCACCTCGTTGTTGTCTGGGCCCACGAGCTCCACCCCGGGCTGCTCGGCGATGAGCCAGCTGCGCTCTAGAGTGGAGGTATTGCCACAGGCATCGGTGGCGGTGATGTCCACGGTGCGTACGCAGGCGTCCACACTCACCACCTGCTGGACCGCGGGGGCTGGGTCGAGGGCGTCTTCCACCTCGAGTTCGAAGGCGGGGACCTCACCCTCGGCGTAGCACGCGCCCTCCATCAGAGCAGCATTGAGCGCGATGCTCGGGCCGGTACGATCGAAGGGCACTTGTCCACCAGCAGAGATCGTGGCCTCGGCGCCTTCGTCGTCGAGCATCGTCACCGTCACCGTCGACATGCCCTCCGCGGCGAGGTTGGCGTTCACCGGGATCTCCACCACCACATCTTCGCCGTTGGCGGGCAAGTCTGCTGTGGTTGAGCCGATGACCACGCCATCGGCTCGTACGGTGAAGGTCACCTCGCCGCCGTCGGGCTGTCGCGCCGACACCTGGAAGGGGTCCGCCCCTGCGGGGACGCAATCACCACCACGGGGCCACACGAGCTCACCGACCGGGGGCATCTTGGCCCGAACACGAATCTCTGCCTCGGCAGGCTCAGACCAGGCGCCATGGGCGTCGAGGACCTTGAGCCGCACCACCTGCGTGGTGCCCGTGCGCCACTCCGGGTTCACATAACCGCGGACCTTCGCGCCGACGTGATCTGTACCGTTGAGGCCGCCAGCCCCGTCGACATCATCAGCACCATAGAGACCGTCGTTGTCGGTGTCCCAGGCGTACAGTTCGATGTGATCACAGGGGGCGTTGGGCTCCAGGCTGCCTCGAGCGTCGAAGTCGACACCTGCGAAGTTGCCGTTCACCAGAGCGGTGACGTACGGCCCACCGGCATCGGCCACAGGGCGTACGTTGGCCACGTCGACCGAGACCGAGACCGTGTCCGTGGCGGTCCGCCCCAGAGCATCGACCACCATGAGCGTGGCCGTCACCGAGTCTTCGGCCACCATGGGCACCAGCACGGTCTCACCACTGCGCTCGAAGACACCGTCGCCGTCCATGTCCCAGAGGTAGTCCTCGATGAGGAAGCGGTCATCGCCATCCGGGCCGTCTGTGCTGCTGCTCGAAGCCGTGAAGGTCACCTGCTCGTTGCAGCCTGCGCTCGCCTTTGAGGCCTGCGCCACGGCGATGGGTGCCCCCACCAGCCAGACCTGGGCCGTATCCGTCGACTGTCGCCCGAAGCGATCGACCACATCGAGAGAGACGGTGTACTGCCCCGGTGCGCCCAGGCCGAGCGCGGCGAGCTCCTGCGCACTCACGGTGACCTCTGCCCCTGTAGCATCCACGACACCGTCGCGGTTCAGATCCCAGCGGTAGGCAGTGATGGCATCACCACAGCTGATGTCGAGATCGGTGGATCCACGACCGTCGAACGACACGGCGCCGCCGTAGGGCACCGCATATCCGCCCGCCTCGGCCACAGGGTCGCGGTTGCCCTCGCTCACCACCACGGTGGTGCTCATCTGAGCGGTGTTGCCTGCGGAGTCTTCGATCTCTACCCGAACCACCTCGGGCTCGCCGAAGGAGAACTGATCAAAGCGGGTGGTGATCACCCGACCCACGCCGTCATCGTAGACGCCGTCGTCGTCAAGGTCCCATCGCCATGCCACCACGTCGACCTCGGGGTGCGCCTGGTCGGCATCCGAAGCGTCGAGGGTGACTTGACCGTTACAGGCCGCAGGACTGGGCGTCGCCTCGATGGAGACCGTGGGGCTCGAAGGATAGAGGTGCATCTCAGTCGAGGCCTGCTCCGTGAGACCGCCAGTGTCGGTGACCTCCAAGGTGATGACGAAGGTGCCCGGAGCATCCCAGCCCACCAGCGTCCTCATGGCCTCGTCCACGACCACCTCGGCCTCTGCACCATCACCATCCTCGTCTTCGACGGTCATGTCCCACTCGCCATCTCCATCGAGATCCCACCGATAGCGCGCGATGAAGTCGTCCTCGTCGGGGTCGAAGGAAGCAGAGGCGTCGAGTTCGATGTCGTTGCCGACGAAGAAGTGGTAGCCACCCCGACCGCCGTTGCGCAGCGGTCCACCAACGAACTCTCCACCCACCCGCTCTTCGAGGTGGGGTACAGCCGTGGGCGGGGTCGCCCCCGCCAGGCTCATGCCGAAGGGTACGCGAGCCACCTGAGTGCGACCCGCCTCGTCAGTGACGCGCAGACGAATGAAGACATCGGGCAGAGCGTCGGGCAGAGGCCAGAAGACGCGCTGGCTCTGTACGATGGGCTGGTTCTGCGTCTCGAAGATGCCATCATCGTTGAGATCCCAGTCGTAGCGCACGATGGCGACTCCGGGAATCGGCGAGTGGCTGGCCCGGCCATCGAAGGTGGCCCTCACCTCCCCATCCGACTGGTTCACGGGGGCTCGAGAGGGGCTCTGCACCACCACCGCCACAGGGCGGGTCTGGTAGATGCTGACACCCGTCTGCGCGGTATGCGTCAACCCAAGGCTGTCGGTGACTCGCAGGCTGATGGGGTTCACGGGCAGCCCCGTGTTGCGATCTGCAGGCCAGTTCATGGTGGCGAGCAAGGCCCAGGGGACCACGGGGGTCACCCCTCGGGCGTCCACGGGATCATTGAAGCTGCCGTTGCCGTCGACGTCCCAGGCGTACTCCACGATGCTGTCGCCGCACCGCCCGTCAGGATCAGATGATCCTGAACCGTCCAGCCGCAGGTCCTCGCCGTCAGTGACGCTGTAGATCGCCTGACTCGGCACCGCCAACGGGGCGCGGTTACCGCCGTCGACCTGCACGGTGAAGGACTCGCTCTGGGTCCGGCCGAGATCATCCGTGATGGTGAGCGTACCGGGGTAGCTGCCGAATTGGGTGTAGGTGTAGCTCACCTCGCTGTCGGCGCCGTCGAACTCGGGGCTGCCCCCAGGGATCAGATCCCAGCTGTAGTTCACAACACGGCGGTTGGGGTTCGCATGGTACGAAGCGCTGGCGTCAAAGCGCACGGCCACGCGACACGTCGCCGGGTTCGGGTTGATGTTCTGAGAGAGCACAGGCTCTCTCGGAAACACAGCGATCTTAGTCACAGCCACGGTGCTCAGACCCGTGCTGTCGGTCACCTGCAGCTGCACGACCTGATTGCCTGCCCCCACCCAGGGGTGGTCAGCGCCGAAGGTGATCGTGGGGCTCAGGCCCACGGCGTCATCGAAGGCGCCGTCGCCGTCGAGATCCCAGCGGGCGGTGAGGCTGTCTCCACAGGCAAGGTTGGCATCGCTCGCCGAGGCGTTAAGCTGCAACGGCACATCCGTCTCGGCGATGTACGGGCCTCCCGTGATCACGCCTGGGGCCGTAGGCGGCGCAGCGTTGACCCGAATCTGCACCTGTTCAGTCTCGGAGAGCGGGCTGGTGGCGTCGTCGTCCACCACCCGCAGCGTCGCCGTGTAGGTCCCCGCTCGCCAGTAGGTGTGCTCCACGAGGGCGTCGCGGTTCGCAGTCTGGTAGTCCGGCTGGGCGCCCGTGTCCCACCAGAAACCATCGCTCTTGTCGAAGTCCCACTGGTAGCTGATGATCTCCGCGTCGCGGTTGGGATGGAACGAGCCGCTGTGGTCGAAGAGCACCACGCCATTGCCACCACCGCTGCAGCCCTCGTTCACCTCAGTGGGACGGGCCTCCGCCTGGGCCACGGGGATCGGCCGGAAGATCGACGGCGTGAGGGTGAGGATCGCCCAGCCAGAAGCGAGGTTGAGTCCGACCCGGCGCGAGGCGGAATGGTGCTCCTGCCAGTCGTCGAAGAAGTGGCCGAAGTTGGTGTAGTCGTTCAGGTGCATGGACTGGGCGCGGATGTAGTAGGTGCTGAACTCCTTCACCCAATCGTGCCCCCCCATGTTCAACAGCTCGGGTGTGCCGGTGCGGTAGCCCTTCTGGTGAGAGTACATCGCATAGGTGTGGCCACAGCGCGGGGCGTTGTAGACCCCTACGGGGGTACCGCACAGGTAGTCGCCGTCCTTCCACAGACCTGCGGTCCAGTGGTGCCCACGCAGCCTCGGCGTGTTCCAGTGCGTCGCCGTGTAGGAGACGGTGCGGTTGTACATGTCCACCATCTCGCGCTGGGTCCGGTTAACGTAGGGCGCGAAGGGTCGATTGTCATTGGGCTCCATGTTGTGGATCCCCGCCCATCGCGCCGCCACGAAGGCCCCACCCGTCAGGTGGAAGTCGTGCTTGGAGCTGTTTCGACTGCTGCTCCGGTACATCGACGAGCCATGGTTCACGTTCTGATTTTGGAACAGGTTCTCGATCGTGCGGTACTTGTGGCGGTTGTTGACGATGACCCCATAGGGCTTGCCAGCGACGTCAGCGCTCTCCAGGCCGATGTACGCCCACTGTGCCGTCGACGCATCCATGTAGTTGCAGGCCCCGCCGTTTCCGTTGGCGTTGTTGCCATAGAGCCAGCCGCCCATGGCGCAGCCCACGTCGCCCTGCATGGTGCCCAGCCAGTCCACCATCTCCTGAACATAGACTTTCCAGAGCTTGCCCTTGATGGTGATGCCTGCGTTGTAGTGGCCCTCCTGGACAGGCGTCTCGGCGAGGACTGGCAGCAGGGTGGCCAGCGCCCCGAGCCCCAGGCCCATGTCATAGGTGCCCCAAGTGTAGGTGGCCATCGCCCCAACACCGTTGTCGGTGCCGGGGATCGGATCACAGAACCGCTCAGTGCCGTCGTCGTTCCAGCCGCAGGTGTTGGCTTCGTCAGCTGCTGGAATGTCTGAGCGGGTGTACACACCATTGTTCACACCGGTGACGAAGTTCACCCAGCGCACCATGGTCTCCGCGTAGGGATCGCTGAGCCACCGCTCATCATTGGCGGCGTACCATTCGGGGGTGATGGTGTGGCCATGCTCCTCGAACGATCCAGGCGGGTAGGCCGGCATACGACCGTTGACGCTCATGGACCAGATCGCCGCAAATGCCGCGGCAGCCTGATAGCGCCAGCCACCATAACTGCGGTTGTTCCGGCCCCAGATGATCGAGCCGGTGCCCCCGAAGACGGTGTTGTCCCGGTGCAGCCACCACAGACCCTCGTGGATCGCGATGGTGGTCATCACCTCACGCTGATCCTGAGTCCACTTGGTGGGATCAGACGAGGGTGTCCAGTCGTACACGTAGATGCGATAGGTGCCATAGGCCTCGTCGCTGGCGTTGCACCTGCTCCGTGCCCTCACATTGAGGGTCAACGTGGTCCCCCGATTCACCGTCGGCACCTCGAAGGTCTGGCCGATGTCGTACACTGTCGCCGTGCCCGAGGTGGGGTACACCCTGCGAGAAGTCTCGTCGTCGAAGCTGGTGTCGCGGTTCGTGTCCCAGGCGATGTCATAGCCAGAGGCACAGGTGGCTCCACGCAGAATCGCCTTGAGCGAGATGCGGGCGTACTCGTGCACTGGATAGGGTAAGTCGAGGTTGTTCGGTGCAAAGGGTACCGGAACGACTTCGAGTTCTGCCTGGTTGAAGGCAGAGGCCGAAGGGGCCCAGAGGCCCAGACAGAACAGAAGAATCGAGAGCTGTCGAAGGAACGTTCTCGGGTGGGTCACCGCTTCACCTCCTCATACCGTACGAAGCCCAAAATCGGTCATTGGGTGGGCCATATGAGGGGTGGGTCTAAATCTTCTATATCCCAACCAATTCAGGTCAGCCCGCTCGTTGGGCTGCTGGCTTAGTCTGCGGGGATCCCCTGCCCGCCGCCCAAGTCACCATCATCACTGCAATATTCTGGATTTGGGTAGATTGGGTGGGTCTCGGGGAAGGCCGGTACGAGGCAGCTGTTGTACGCCCAGATCGCCAGGCAACGAATTGGGCGAGATTGGAAACAATCCAACGTGGCGGCGACTTCGCCTTCATCCGCCAGCTCCAAACCGTTGGACCGGGCCACGAACACTCGGGAGTATGTGCCACTGAACGGGCAGATGTATTCGATCCGCATCTCCGAGAGGGCAGTACGGAACTTGACCCCCTCCACGAGGCAGGCCTGCCAGTTGCGTACGTGCACCCCCTGGTTCGCTGCCGACGTGAGCCCTGTTGAAAGGTCCATCAGGCCCAACACCAGCTCCAGCGCCTCAGGATCGCTGATGCAGCTGCCATCCTCACACTCCAGGCCCACCGACACACCCAGCTGTCCCTGAAGCACCCTCAACTGCTGTAGAGCCGCCATGACCTCTGCACGGCCGGGGGCGTCGAGGCTCAACTCCACATATGCCTGTAGATCGAGGGCCAGAGACTCGAAGGCCGAGATGAGATCGTCGTTGATCCGCTGTGCGTGTCCGTCACGAGCCTCCAGGGAGGCGCCGAACGGGAACTCGAAGCCGTTGTACTCCGGGGCCTTGCACGGGTCCGTGGCGTCGTTCAGGTAGAAGTAGGCCTCGTCGAGCACAGCCATCACGTCATTGGCCGTGTACGACGCCAGAGGTGTCTCGAGCCGCGATGCATATTCGGGATCTTCCATGAGGGTGTCGGCGGCATCGATGTAGTACTCGGCGAGCATGATGCTGGGATGATCCGCCGGAGCGAGCGGCGGCTCTCCGGCCAGAACCCGGTGTCGCTCTCGCTCGATCTCTCGCCGGACCTGACGCAGGAGTATCCACAGCGTGTCGCCGAGCTCGGCACCGAGGGCGTGGGCGAAGACCATCATCTCGGTGATCTGCCGTAGGGCCGTCATCACATTGCCCAGGCGTCCGTGCGTATCGCCCCACCGCGCCATCTCGATCCAATGGGTCTCGCCTTCGAGACTCGCCGCCACCACCGGGCCGTCGTCCACGGCACCGAGCCGCGCCTCCACGATGGTGATGATCTCTCCGAGAGTGGCCTCTCTCACCACCACGTCGAGCGTGGAAGAGCTCTCGGACACGCCATCGCTCACGGTCACTGTCACTGTATAGGTGCCTGCAGTGCGCCATCCGTGCTGTACCTCGGTCAACGCCTCGCCGCTCTCCCTCGGGCTGCCATCGCCGAAGTCCCACGTCAGCCGCTCGATGGGCGTACCCGACAGCCCTGGGTGTGCATCGACACTCAAGCTGCCGAGGGCCACCTCGTAGGCGTCCTCTGGTCCGCTGATCGATCGAATGATCGGCGCTGTGTTGACGATGGTGACGGGGATCTGCGCCCGGCTCGAAGAATCCTCGTCGTGCACCGTGAGATCCACGATGAAGGTGCCTTCACGATCGTAGGTGTGACTGGGGGTGGTGAGCCCGAGGCCCGACTCGGGGGGGCTGCCATCACCGAAATCCCACTCGAACCGCGTGAGCAGATCGGCCCATGCTCTCGTGTAGGACACCGCGCTGCCTCCTGATACAGTACGGTCCCTGAAACGGTCGCCCCGAGATCCACCTGAGTCGTGGGTCCAGTGCCTTTCGCATACTGCTCTAGGCCCTCCTTCTGTCGAGTCGTTCAACCATGAGCACCTCCTCCACTCTCTCCTCTCCCCGAATTCTGGGGCCTGGCTTCAATCAGATGGTGTATGCCCTCGTACGCACCGTGCCACCTGGCCGAGTCACCACATATGGCGACGTGGCCACGGCTTTGGGCTCAGTTCGGGTGGCTCGCCAGGTGGGCTATGCCATGGCGGCCTCTCTCGCCAGCGACGAAGTGCCCTGGCAAAGGGTCATCAACCGCGAGGGTCGCATCAGCGGCCGCGGTGACACCCTGCGCGCCCTTGAGCAGGAGGCTCTGCTCGAGGCAGAAGGGATACATCTGGACGACAAGGGTCGAGTTGATCTGAAGACGCTGCGATGGGCCTTCACCGCTGAGGCGATCGACCATGCATGGCAAGTGAGGCGGGGGGCCGAGTCAGACTCGGAAGAAGAGGAAGGCTGAGGGCGCCGAGGAGCGCTTACTGACGGAGCAGCTCGTCGAGGTTGAACTGGCCAGCGCCGATGAAGCTGTCGCTGCCCCGGGTGTAGATGCGGGTGCGGATGTCGTCGTAATCCCAGCGGTGATCCTTCTCGATGTTGAAGTCCACCAGCAGCTCGATGTTCTCGGGCTTGGTCATCCACATCAGCGAGTAGCCGATCACGAACTCGCGGTTCTCGCCGATGCGGCTGGCCTCTTCCCGCATGTTCTCGAAGAGCGTGCCCACGATGGCGCCCTTACGCTCAGCGATGGTGGCCAGCTCGGCGTCACGGGGACGATCGGGATCGATGAGGAGCAGCTGAGCGTGGCCGCCGAGGGTGTCGCCGGCGTAGGTGAGCTCGCTGAGGCGATCGAGGCGGGTAAAGGCCTTGGCGTGCTCGTCGTACACCGTGACGATCTCGGCCATGCGCTTCTGCAGATCGCGCCAGAACGAATCGGGCACCCGATCCTCGGGATCGTACTCGTCATCGCGATCGAGGCGCATCATGGCGAGCACGTTGCTCATGGCCTCGGCGAACTCTTCGGTGCGGGCATCGCCCTGGCCGAGCATGTCGTGGAGGGCGGCGTCGGAGAAGCGCACCTGGGTGAGGAACCGGCCCTCAGGGCCGTTGGCGCTCCAGTTGTTGGCGTCGGCCTGGCCCGAGACGGCGAGCTTCACCTCGTTGAGGCGACGGGCGATGTCGAAGCTGGAGGTGAAGGCGGGGTCGAAGCCGTCGACGAGCCACCGGGAGGAGGCGTAGTCGAAGCCCTCCCAGGCGCGGGTCACGAAGGCCTGGAACTGCGAGGTGCTGGGCAGACGCGCGTGGCACGCCTCCCACTCGTCGTCGTCGTACCCCTTGGAGTTCTCGGCGTCGTCGCCGGCACCCGGAGCACCACCACAGTGGGTGTTGGTGAAGTCGAAGAGCCCGTTCGCCGCAGGGTTCACGTGATCGAAGAGGCCGGAGAAGCCCACGAAGTAACCCAAGAGGGGATCGAGGTGATCGAGCATGTCGTCGCGACCGAGGTAGTCATCGGTCTCACCGAGGGTCAGGCGGGCGTTGATCTCGGCGTCGACGAGCTCACCGTCTTCGGTGATGAGCGAGGTCACCTGGCGCCACTTGGACTGCTTCTCGTTCCAGAAGAGGCCGGACTCGCGCTCCAGCTCGCTGAAGAGCAGGGTCTGGCGCTGGCCATCGGCGTCGATGGTCACGGTGCCTGTGTTGTAGTTCTTGCTGCGGAAGAAGTTCATGCTCAAGAAACGGAACCCGAGGTAGGTGGACTCGGAGCGGGCGTCCTTGGCGAGGTCGAGCTCCTGCACCACACCGGAGCGGGGGCGGTTGGCCAGGGCCTGGGCGAGGCGGATGTCACCCTTGAGGGCCTGATGCACAGCCTGCACCACGAACTCGTCGGCCCCATCGAGGTCGACGCGGAACCGGGCCACGGTCATGCGCGTGGACTCGGAGCCGCTGCTGGCGGTGGCCGAGAACACCGCGAGGCGCTTGTTGAGCTGCTTCTCGAGGGCCTTGGTGACAATGTCTTCGAGGTCGACGTTCACCGGGCCGAGATCGATGTCGAGATCCCAGTCGGAGAAGCCCTCGACGCCCCAGCCGCTGCGCAGGGCGAGGGAGAAGTGACGCAGGCGCTGCTTGCTCAGACCGACGTCGATCCAGGCCTCGCTGCCCTCGCCGCGGATCAGCTGCACGTCGAGATCACCGGAGAGGCTCACTCGGGCACCCGCGCTCAGGCGGGCCGACAGGGTGACGAAGTCGGCGATGGTGCCGATCATGATGGGCATGCCCACCCCGAGGTTGAACCCGAGCACACCTTCGGCCTGCAGGGCGAAGCTCTCGCCGGGCACCATGCTCTTGATGTCTTCGATGCTGCGGGGGATCACGTAGCCGCGGGCCTGCTGAAGCACCTTGAGGGGGTTCTGCCACACCGCGTCGAGGTTGTCGTCGTGGGGGGCGATGACGATGGCGGTGACCTTGGGGCTGATGTCGAAGCCCAGGGTGCCGAGCACGTCGCCCTGCTCGATGGACCAGCTCGGGGCGTAGCGACCCTCGAGCTTGAAGGCGCTCTCGGCAAAGACCGTGTAGTCAGTGTTGGCCAGCGTGTCACGGCGGAGAGCGTTCACCCGAGTGGCGAAGGCATGCTCGCCGAGGTTGGCCGTGAGACCCGCCTGCAGATCGTTGATGTCCTGCTGTACGGTCTCGCCGAAGAGCTCACGCTCGCCCTCACCGTAGAAGCCGGTGTCTTCGAGCTTGAGGTTCACGTAATCGGTGCCGCCGAGCAGGTCGTTGAACTGGTCGGTGGCGAGGCCGGTGCCGAGGCTCACCAGATCGTTGAGATCGAGGGAGCGCATGTCGCTGTAGTAGTCTTTGACCCGGCTCAAGAAGCCGTCACACTTGCCCGTGGGGCAGGTTCCGGTGGAGCGACCCTCCTGAGCAGAGGCTTCGGGCTCGGGGCTCACCGACTCGGTGTCGGTGGCATCTGCACAAGCGGACACTGCAGTTGCCATGGCAATCGCAGCGGCCAGCCTCTTTCCCTGGAAATATGCGCTCATCGGGTCTCCCTCATCGTGCGGCCGGTGTTCGCAGGAATATATCAGCACTTTGCGTACCAAGGGAGTACCTACATGCCCCGACACAAAGAGGTGCGTTGCGACGCCTTCGGTGAAGATCCCCTCGCCCTCTTCGAGCGCTGGTTCGACGAAGCGCGCGCTGCAGGTGTGGCACAACCCGAAGCCATGACCCTGGCCACGGTAGAGCCCGACGGCAGGCCCTCGGCCCGCATGGTCTTGATGAAGGGCATCAGTGACGCCGGTGCGGTGTTCTTCACCGATCGGGAGAGCCGAAAAGGCCGCGCCCTCGGCGCTCACCCCCGGGCAGCGCTGGTGTTCTGGTGGCCGGCGATTCAGAAGCAGGTGCGCATCGAAGGGCAGGTCAACCTGCTCGACGACGACGAGAGCACGGCGTACTTCCAGAGTCGCCCTCGAGGCAGCCAGCTCAGCGCCTGGGCCAGCGCTCAGAGCAACGTCATCGGTGGTCGGGAGGCTCTACAGGCCGCACGGGCGAACGTCGAGGCGCGCTTCGAGGGCGTCGATCCCCTGCCCCGCCCACCGCGCTGGGGTGGATACGTCGTGGCCCTCGAGCGGGTAGAGTTCTGGGTGGGGCAACCTGATCGCCTGCACGACCGCCTGGTCTTTCATCGCAGCGGCCCAGGGCGCTACATCGCCGAGCGGCTCGCCCCCTGAGCGGGCTCACCCTGCTCGGACTCGTGGCGCAAGGCCAGCTGGCCGCAAGCGCCGTCTACCCCTCGACCTCGGGGCCACCGCACCGTGACCAGCAACCCGGCCTCTTTCATGCGACGGCTCGCCGAGAGTACCTCCTCGTCTGTGGGGGCCCGAAAGGGGCTCTGGGGGAACGGGTTGAACGGGATCAAGTTCACCACGGCCTTGAGATCGGCGCCCCATCGACCCAGGGCCTCGATCTCTGCATCAGTGTCGTTCACCCCCGGGAGCACCACATACTCCAGCATCATCATGCGTGAGGCCCGCAGCGGGTAGTTCAGCAGTGCCTCTTTCAGCGTCGCCAGGGGGTAGCGTTTCGCCAGGGGGATGATCTGCTGGCGGGTCTCGTCGGTGCCCGCGTGCAGGCTGAGCGCGAGCTGCACCCGGCCCTGGAACGCTTCGGTGAGGTAGGCCATCTTCGGCACCACCCCTACTGTGGAGACGGTGATATGACGCGCTTTGAGCGAGAGCCCTGCGGGATCGAGCATCACCTGCAGCGCGTCTCTCACCGCAGGCCACGCCTGCAGCGGCTCGCCCATGCCCATAAAGACCACGTTGGTGAGCTGCCCGCCGAGCTCACGGGCTCGACGACGGGCCGCGTGCACCTGGGCGACGATCTCCCCAGACGTGAGGTTGCGCATGAGCCCCAGCGTCGCCGTGGCGCAGAAGGTGCAGCCCATGGCGCAGCCCACCTGGCTGCTCACGCACACGGTGAAGCGGCCGGGCTTTGTAGGGATCAACACCCCTTCGATCTGCGCCCCGTCTTCGAGGGTGAACAGCATCTTCTCCACCCCCTCCGCAGGGCCATCGGGGGTCTCGGTCGTCGAAGAGGTCTGCACCTGAGCCGGGGTGAGCACGGTCTGGCGGGTGTGGGCCTGCAGACGGCCCTGGATGCGATGCCCCAGATCAGGGATCGCCTGTAGGGGCAGGTTTCGCTTGTGCAGCCCCCCGAAGATCCTCAGTGCGTGGTGGGCTGGCACCCCCATCTGTGGCAACCGCTCGGCGAGCTGTTGACGGGGAGTGCCCGTCAAATCGACCGTGGACATGTTCATCAATCGATCCCCAGGGAGAGGCTGCTCCCTTCGAAACGGCTCGCCCGAGTCAGGGTGAGCACCGCCTCCTCCGACATGCCCACGGATTGTATTTCGAGGACCACAGCCGAAGCAGAGCCCTTCCAGATGCGCCGGCCATCCGCGTCGGTTTCAGGCTCGCCCACCCCAGGGAGCCACCGCGCCACAAAGGCGTCGGCCCCGCCTGTCTCGATCTCGGCGCGGAGGATCACCTTGAACAGCCCCTCGCCATCGAGGTGCAGGTGACCCCTCCAGGTGCGCCCCTGCCAGGGGATGTCGTCAGAGGGCAAAAAGACCATCTGACCGCCCTTGATCAGACGGCGTACCTTCTTGCTCGACCCCGCTGAGCGCCTCAACGTGGAGATGGCCTTGTAGAGCGCCCTGGTGTCAGCGCCCCATGCAAAGGCGCCGAGGCTCTCGCTGGTCAGCAGATTCGATTTGGGTGAAGCGGCGTCGTCTTTCTGTGGAGCGGCCGCTTGGGCATCCTCGGCCTTCACCTTGGGGCTGGTGCCCTCGGACGTGTTCCCGGCGGTGCCTTTGGCGCCCCCTTCGGGGCCACTCTTGAGGTTCACCTTCAGCGGGGGATCAGCGTGGACCGGCTCGGTCGAAAGACAGAGTGCCCCGGCGCTGAAGCTCAGGACAACAAGGGCGGTGGGGAGGGTATGGGGCATGGCTCGCTCACAATCACGACGGATCAGGCGGCCATTTTATCCTTTCGGCGCCCCAGGAAGAAGAGCACCACGGCGAGACCGCCGAGACCACCCATTGCGGGGCCGGCGTAATCGAGGCCCAACTTGAAGGTGTCCTCCCAGCGCGTCTCGATGACCGGATCGCCGAAATCATCGAGCTTGGGGTTCCCCTTCTCGTCTTTCACGGGCTCGGTGACCTTCTTCTGGGTCAGGGTGGCCATGCGCGGGGCCCATTCGGGCTCGGTCTGTGCGTGGGCCAACCAGGTCCCGAGCACAGCGAAAGATCCGAGCAGGCAGAGTGCGGCGAGCTTTTTCACTTGGCCACGCCCTTCAGAGCACCCTTGATCTGGATCGTCTCGCCGACCTTCTTGCCGACGACGCCGTCCTTGCCCTTCACCTGGTAGTCGGCGAGCTTCACCTCGAAGGTGGCCTCCACCTTCACCTTGTCACCCTTCCACTTCACCGTGACGGGGGTGGTCATGGGGGTGGTCACACCGTGCAGGGTGAACTTGCCGGTGGCGTGCAGGGTGGCGATCTTCACCTCGCCCTTGGCCTCGGTGCCCTTCACCTCGGCCTTCTCGATCTCGAAGGTGATGTTGGGGAACTTCTCGGCGTCGAGCCACTCTGCAGAGCGCAGGTGCTCGTCACGGGTGTCGTTGCCGGTCTTCATGCTGGCCACGGGCACGGTGAGAGTGCCCTTGGTGGCGGCGAGGTTGTCGAAGTCGGTCTCGACGGTGCCCTTCACCTCAGGCGCGGTGCCGAAGATCTTCTCGAGGGGGGCGTCGCTGACGAACTCGAACTGCCCGGCGAGGTCCACCTTCTTAGGCGCGGCGCTGGCCACGGTGGCACCGAGGGTGAGCGCACAGAACAGAGCGGACATGATGCGGGTACGGCGGGACATGATCGTCTCCTCCAGAGGTCGGTCGGGGCGAAAGTGACCCGACGTCAGTAGAACAAATGAAGCTGTACGGTGGATTGCCCGAACTTGAAGGCGTCGGTCTCCACGTACCGGTACTCAGGGCGAACTTCGACGAAGGGCAACGGGAACCATTCGAGGCCGGCGACATATTGTGTCGTCGCGAAGGTGGTGCCGTTGAAGTCAGCGTCCCCAACTTCTGCACGGGCGTTGGCCACGAGCCAGTCCCAGAAGGCATAGCTCGCCATCACCGAGACCGTCTGAGTGGTGATCTCAAGTTCGGTCATCGGGATCTCCGCCGTGCGACTGGATCGCGAAAGCTCAGCCTGGAGAGTGGCGCCGAAGTCACTGCCCACACCAGCAAAGTAGTGCTCGAGACGGTAGTCACCGCTGGCGAACACCGATGCCCCGAGCCACCCGTTGAGGGTGAATGATGTCGGCGTCTTCGGCTCGGCGTCGAAGTCATCGAAGTCGTCGAACCCGTCGCCCTCCTCTTCGCCTCCGAAGGTGAACCGCTTCTGGGGCAGCCATTGCAGCCGGCCCAGGTAGGCCATATCTCCGATGTCAGCCGTCGTGGAAGACCCATTGAGCAAGTCATCGAGGTTGGTGGCGTCGTACACACCCACGTCGGCCCTCAGCCACGAGATGGGCTGATATGACAGCTCGCCGCCCAGCTCGGCATAGTTCGTGGGCACCAGGGGCTGGCGCTGGCCGTGGCTGCGGCTGAGGATGGTGTGATCATCGTGACGGATGCCGATGGAGGGCACGATCATACCCGCTCGAACCGTGGGCAAATCCGGGCTCGGGGCCGCCACCACCTCAGCGGTGTAACAGCTCATGCCGGGCCAGGTGTCCTGACAGGCAGTGTCATCATCATCCGCCCACAGACCCTCGTCGAAGCTGTAGCTGGCGGAGAGGGTGAGCCAGTCGGTGGGGTGCAGCGCCACATAGGGCTGCATCTGCATCCAGAACATCTCGAACTCGGGGGTGGCTGTGCCGCCCTGACCATCAGGGGTAGGCACTCCGAGGCGCACACCCTGATAGCGCACGTCGGCGCCCACGGAGATGAGCTCGAAGAGCTGGTTGGTCTCCTGGTGATGGGCCGCGTCCAACCCCATGTCACCGAAGTTCAGGGTGGCCACCTTGTTCATCGAGGTGAACCCCAGCTCGTTGCGCATGCCTCCGCCGGAGGGTGACACGTGACACGTGGCGCACGGTGAGCCTGCGGTGAGTGACATACGCGGTAGAGCGTGTGCCTCCTGAGGTGTCCAGAGAGGGAAGGCGATCAAGATGCCCACGGTGAGGAGGGCGGCGCGGGTCCAGCGGCGGACGCCGGAACGCGAAACGCGAGCGAGAGCCATCGACACTTCCTTTAGCGGTCAGGTGTGGCCAGGGCGATCTGCAGGGTCTCGGCGCCGATGTGGTGCCGAGAGAGGTAGAAGGGGCGGGTGTCGACGTGAAGCGCCATCTTTGTCCCCGGCGCCGGGCGCCGATCTCGGACCTCGAAGGCAGCGGGGCCAACAGCGGCTCGGCGAATGACGGCGAGCTCGTGGCCGCTCACGTTCACGGCGACGGCGCCGCCGACCACGTTGAGGGGCGCAAAGGCGGGATCATTCAAGTCGAGGGTCAGCTCATCGTCGAACACCTCGACGATGACAGGCACTGCGGCGAGAGCCTGAGACTCCCCCTCCGTCGAACCCACCTCGAGGACCCCCTCCCCCGTCTCGGCGTCGAAGGTCACGGGGTAGGCCACAAGGTCACGGGGCGAGGGGCCGCTCACCTGCTTGCCTTCAGTGTCGAAGATGGAGGCGTGGCAGTTGCACCAGAGGGTCATGGTGCCCGCGTCCCAAGAGCCGACACCGCCCTGAGCGAAGGGCGTCATGTCGCACATCTCGTGTGGGCAGATACGCTCGAGGGCCACTACCCGGGTGTCGTCGGCCCGAATCAGCAGAATGGCCAGCGGGCCAGCATCCACGGGCACCATACCGCCGGGCTCTGCGAGGGCGGCGTACGTCGCATCTGCCACGTTGAAGTTGATGCCCTCTGCAGGTGGTGGCCCGCCGGCATCTTTCAACTCGGAGATCGTACACCCGGGCAGCGCCGAAACCAGGGCCACAACACCGGCCCCTCCGAGCAGGCCCTTGAGGACCTCTCGTCGATTGGTGGCACATGAACCACCACAAGTAGAAGCAGATGCAGGAGGCTTCGGAGCTTTGGTCATGAGAACCTCGTCGTCAACGACGCTGAAGGGTGTTGGTCTGGTGCAGTAGCCCCCTCCAGAGGGAGCGTCAAGGATTCCACCCTGGCTGTGGCGCCTTTGGTTCCCCAGTACGGACCTTCGACACAGGTGTTACAGACAAACCGTCAGGGCTCTGGCGGTGGCTCCGGCACGCAGATCTGACTGCCCTGCTCCTGCTCACAGCTGTAGCCTGAGGGGCAGTCGAGATCGTTGCGGCAGAACAGAGAGCAGTACGCCTCATCGGGATCATCCCCTGGCTCTACACAGGTGAGGGTCGGGCACTGATCCCCGATGAGCTCTGCCGCCTGCGCCGCGCATCGATAGCCAGAAGCAGCCATGCAAATGCCCGGTCGCCCGGCGTCACCGCTCAGCTCGGGGGCAAAGAAGCACCCATAACCATCAGGGCAATCGGCAGCACTGGCGCACGTACATGAGCAATATCCGTTCTGGCCCTGCCCCAGGGCATTCGGCACGTTGATGCACAGGTACACATCGAGGGGGTCACGGTTCACCGGGACCTGACACAAGCCAGAGCCGAGGCAGAAATCCCGGAAGCCTCCCTGGCACTGCACCATCCGCCGTACATCTGGAGCACAGGCCCGCACAGGGCCCTGATCACTCTGGATGACCTCGCAGCTGAAGCCTGCAGGGCAACGGCGATCGTTCTCGCACCGGCTGGCACACACCGCCTGGATCGTCATCCACGGCACATTGGGATCTGGAGGCGTGAGACAAAGCCCCTCGACACATCCACCGGCGTCGACACAGGGCACCCCCGTCTCGTTCCGGAAGCACACCCCCTGGCCACCTTCGGCGTTGAGGCACACATCGATGCCTGGGCAGTCGTCTGCAGAGGCACACAGCTGAGTGCACACCCCACCAGCCCGGTCAGGATCATCGACACACAGCTCGCTCTCACACTGAGCCGCCGCGTCGCAGGGCTCGCCATACCCCAAGCGAGGCGGCGCAGCGTCGGGGATCTCCATATCGGGTACCTCTGCATCAGGCACCTCTGCATCGGGTACCTCTGCATCCGGTGTCTCTGCATCGGGTACCTCTGCATCGGGTACCTCTGCATCCGGAATCTCCGCATCGGGCACCTCAACATCAGGCAACTCAGCATCAGGTACGGCTGAATCAGGCATCTCCGCGTCGGGGAGGCCAGCATCTGGCACCTCAGCGTCCATCACCCCGGCATCTGCCAGCTGAGCGTCGGGCACCTCTGCATCGGGCAGCTCAGGACACGCCAGTCGTCGAGGCACGCACTGGCTCGAGCCCTCGTCGAGCACGTCGCGGCACTCGTAATCTTCAGGACAGCCAGCATCACTTGTGCAATCGAGGCCACACACCTCAGAGCCACCGAGGGTGTAGCACGCCCCATTCGGGCAGCCCTCATCAGATGAACAGGGTGTGCACAATGCATGGTCGACCGGCCCCTCGGGCGGGAAACAAATCGACACCGCATCAGCGCCCGTATTCTGGACCACGCGACAGGACCAGTCATCGGGACATCCCTCGTCGAGACAGAGCACAGTGCACAGCCGCCGTGCCCCTGCCTCGACACACCATCCACTCTCACAATCGATGTTGTCTTCACAGGGCGCCATGAAGCCCCCCAGAGCCCCACCATCAGGCACAGCGGCATCTCGGGTTGGCGTGATCAGGCCCTGATCTCGCTCCGGACCCGGCTGCCGGGCATCTGGCCCGGTCGATGGCGCAGCGGCGTCAGAGCATCCCCACACAGACGCCAACAGCAGACATAGAGTAATTTTAGAAGACATAACGAGGCGCCCCCTCGGCGAATCGACCACCGAGCGCCCTGCACAGAGACTCCAGAGCCGTCTGATCCGCAGCGGTGAAGGCCGCGGGATGATCGCTGTCAAGATCCAGCACCCCGAGCAACTCGTCCTCAGGTGTCAGAATGGGGATCACGAGCTCGGAGACAGTGCTCGACGAGCACGCGATGTGTCCGGGGAATGTATGGACATCATCGAGACGGATGGTCTTGCGCTCTCTCGCCGCAGCGCCACACACCCCGCGCTCAAAGGCGATGCGCAAACAGCCATGGCTGCCCTGATACGGGCCCACGATCAACTCGGGATGTCCGTGCGGATGCACTCGATACACCCCAGTCCAGTGAAAGTACTCGAAGGCGTGATGGAGCTCGCAGACCACCGTACACAGTGCTGAGATCCAATCGTCCTCGCCATCGAGGAGGGCGTTCAGACTCTCACTGACCTCCTGGTGACGTTGAAGACGTTCGGACTCAGGGGCAGTGACGGGTAGGGGTCGAGGGTGGGTGTGGTTCATCAGCAGCGCTCTGTATGTGTGTTTCGCCAGAGCATACCCCCAAATCGGGATCGATCACCTCATCCTCGAACAGGGCCCCGATACACCCTCTCAGCTCGTCCATTTGTCCGTGCCCCAGACGCTGGCCGACACGACTGCCGTAGTAGAGCCCTCCAGCCCCGAGGCAGGCCCCAGGCACCCCCCAGAATGCCCATGCTGACTGGCCGAGGGTGATTTGAGCGAGCCCCCAGCATGCCCCCATGATGGCCACGAAGGCCATGAGGGCATATGCACTCATGAAGAGGGTCCAGATGTTGGGGTGTGGGGCAAATCGGCCATACAGTCGGGTGCCCCCCGATGCGTGGGGGACAGCCTTCATGGAGAGCCAGGGTGACCAGACATGACGCCGGGCCTCGGGCACCAGCACATCCACTTGACTCGCCGTGGTCATGATGCCACAGGCACAGGCAGGATCAGAGGACCAGCGGCGGATCCGCTCGATGGCCTCTTCTTGCTCCAGAGATACCGTCAGCTCAAAGGCAGGCCGCAGAGTGAGCATGGCAGATCTCCAAGGGACGCGAACACACCTTCACACCAGCATACATGTACATGTTGACCACCCGTGATTCACAAAATCAAACAGGATGACAGATGAGCCGCATCATCGTCTTCGGCGCCACGTCCAAAATCGCCACCGAGGCCATCGAGCGATGGGCCAGCAGAGGTGATCAACTCTACCTCGTGGGCCGAAACCCCGAAAAACTGCAGTCCCTCGTGGCTCGCCTGCCAGACCATACTGTGGCTGGCTCTCAGGCGGTCGACCTCGCCACGGCAGATGGCGCCGCTCTCGTCGCTGAAGGCATCGATGCCCTCGGTGGCCTCGACGTTGCCCTCATCGCCCACGGGCTCTTGAGCGATCAGATCTCCACCGAGCATGATCTCGACGCGGCTCGACACTGCTTCGAAGTCAACCTGCTCAGCGTCGTGGCGTTGTTGATTCCCCTGGCCAATCATTTCGAGACTCAGAGCTCCGGCCGACTCGCCGTCATCACTTCGGTGGCTGCAGAGCGTGGTCGGCCACGCAACTACACATATGGCGCAGCAAAGGCTGCCCTCAACACCTACCTGCAGGGTCTCCGAACCCGCCTGTACCCGCACGTCCACATCATCACTTTGAAGGTGGGGCCCACGGATACCCCCATGACTGAAGATCACAGCAAACACCCCCTCTTCGCAGAGGCCCACACAGTGGGTGAAGGCATCGTCAAGGCGGTGGATGCGGGGGCCCCGGTGGCATGGCTGCCAGGTTACTGGCGCCCGCTGATGGGGGTGATTCGGAGATTGCCGGAGTCGGTGTTCTCGAGGGTGGGGTTTCTCGGCGGGCGCTGATCGCTCAGGAGAAGCGAGCGATCAGTCCGAGCCGCCGGGGTTGGGGTTCTCGGGATCGAGATCGTCGTCGGGGCAGAACTCGGGGCGTTCGTACTCCTGGTTCACAGCAGGATACCGGGGCACGAGACACTTGTTGTAGCCCCGAATGGCGAGACAACGGATGTCGCGACTGCGGAAGTAGTCCAGGGCACCGATGACGTTGCCATCGTTGACGAGCTCCATGCCCGCGGTCCGGGCCACAGAGACCTCTTGCACGTAGGGGTTGTTGAGACCACATACGTACTGCATGCGCATCTCGGACAGCTCGGTCCGGAACTTCACCGCCTCGATCATGCAGGCCTGCCAGGTCCGCACATAGGTGCCGTCGTTGTAGGCCTCCACCATGGAGTTGGCGAGGTCCATCAAGTTGAGCAGCAACGAGAGAGCGTCGCGATCGCTGAGGCATGCAGCATCAGCACATTCGCCGATGTCGATGCGGTTGCTCAGCAGCCGCTGAATGTCGCGGAGCTGACCGAGGGCGTCGATGGCCTGAGCCCGACCTGGAGCGCTGTTGCCCAGATCGATGTAGGACTGAATCTCGGAAGCGAGGCGAGACATGGCCTGGCCCAGCTGGTTGTTCACCGGGTTGGACTCGATGGCCCGGTCGAGGAGGTCTTCGATGTCCGGCATAGCGAAGCCGTTGTACTCCGGCGCCTTACAGGGGTCGATGGCATCACGCAGGTAGAAGTACGCCTCGTAGGTTGCCCGGAAGAGATCGCTGGCCTGGAAGGCGAGCAGACCGCCACGCACATTGGGCATGAAGTCGGGATCGTCGAAGATCTCGCGGCTCGAGGCGATGAAGTCCCCTGCTCGAAGCATGCTGGGATGATCGTCAGCGGCGAGAGGTGCACCACCATTCGCCGGATCGAGGATCTCGCTCTGCATGGCCTCGACGCTCCTGAGGAGCGCCCGTGAGAGCACCCAGAGGCTGTCGCCGAGATCGGCACCCACACCCTGAGCACCCACCATGAGACCCATGACGCGGCTCAGCGACTCGAAGGTGTTGCCTCGCAGGTCGTTCTGCTCCGCCCAGATGCCCTTGTTCAGCCATGCGACGGCATCGACGAGCAGAGCGTTGATGACCGGACCCTGATCCACGGCCTCGAGGACTTCCTGCACGTAGAGCATGGACTCGAGCAAGGTCATGGGTCGCACCACGACGTCGAAGGTGTGGTCCACCACAGAGTCGATGTCGCGGATCTGGACCGTCACCGTGTAGGTGCCCGCATCGCGCCAGGCGTGGCTGGTCGCGATGAGCTCGGGGCCAGAGTCGATGGGTGAGCCGTCACCCCAATCCCAGCGATACTCCAAAATCGGATCATCAGGTGAGCCCTGGAAGGCTTCCACCTCGAAGGGCCACTCGCGAATCTCGAAGGCGTCTACAGGGGCCTCGACACCGGCGATGACCGGCCCCACGTCGATGATGGCCACCGGGACCACCACCGTCGTGGAGTTGTCTTCGTCACTGACGGTGAGCAGCACGTTGTAGTTACGCTGCTGCAAGTAGCGGTGAGACACCTGGAGCAGCTCCAGACCACCACTCACAGTCTCGCCATCGCCGAAGTCCCACTCCACCGCGGTGAGCGGATCAGCCTGGGGGTTCGTGGAGAAGGAGCCAGTGGCGTCGAACTCCACAGGCAAGCCCTGGCTGGTCTCGTACGGGCCACCAGGCACTGCCACAGGGGAAATGTCGTTGACCAGCACATCTACATTGGTCGTGGTCGTGGCGCCCTGACCATCGGTCACCCGCATGGTGCCGGTGATCATGCCGTTGTCCATGGGGGTGAAGCTGACGACCTCACCCAACAACTCATAGACCCCGTCGTTGTCCATGTCCCACTCAATGGAGGCGATGAAGTCCTCTTCCTCGGGGGCAGAGGAGTTCCCACCGTTGAGGGTGATCTCCTCACCCTCAAGGCCCAGGTAGGGGCCGCCGGGATCCGCCACAGGCGGGGCGTTGACGGTGAAGTTGCGCACAACGTTGTTGTCGCGACCCTGGCAATCAGAGACCGCGAGGTTGAGGGCGTAGCGCCCCTCAGCCTGAATCAAGGTGTTCTCGGCGTAGGGCGCAGCAGGGCCACCGTTGCGAGAGAGGGTGGACACCACACCGGTGCTGCACTGGGCAGGACCGATGAGATCCCAGTTGAGGCGGGCGTTGCTCACCACTGCGTTCTCTTCGGCGCCGGCGATCGTCACGTCGACCAGCTCGGCCACCAGGTAAGAGCGCGTGACCACCGTCTCATTGCCACAGGCATCTACGGCGGTGACGGTCATGGTCCGGCCACAGGCATCGGCCACCTCTTCGCTCTGCAGCTGAGGCGCAGGATCGATGTCGTCGATGGCGTTGACCTGGGCGTCGGGGATCTCGTTGGCGTCGTAGCAGGCACCCTCGACGAGGAGGGCGTTCAACTGAACCTCGGGACCTTCACGATCGAAGATGACGTTACCGCCAGAGCCGATGGTGTGCTCCTCCTCCTCATCGTCGAGGACCACGAGGCGCAGCCCCGAAAGGCCATCGTCGAGGCCGGAGATGTCGATGGGCAGGGTGCCCTGCACGTCGTCGCCCGGCTGGGGCAGGTTCAGGTTGATGGGGCCACCCACCTGAGTGTCGCCGATGAAGGCGGTGACGACCACAGCGCCACCACCAGGCTGGCGGAGCACGAACTCCACGTTGGCCAGATCTTCGGTCACACAATCATCGGCACGGGGGGTGATGATCTCGCCGGTGGGCGGGATCTTGGAGCGCACCCGAATCTCGGTCTCCACCACCTCGGACCACTCGCCGAAGGCGTCGCGGGCCTTGAGACCCACGACCTGGGTGGTACCGACCTCCCAGGTCGGGTTGATGTAGTCGCGGACCACGTCACCGATGTAGTCGGTGCCTACGAGGCTGCCGGCACCATCAACATCTTCGCTGCCGTAGAGGCCATCACCGTCGGTGTCCCACCAGTAATCCTGGATGGCGTCACAGGGGGCGTTGGCATCCGTGGAGGCACGGCCGTCGAGGTTGACGCCGACGAAGTTGCCGTTGAAGAGGCCCGTAACGTAGGGGCCACCGGCATCAGCGGTGGGCCGCAGGTTGGCGATGTTCACGTTCACCGTGACGGTGTCGTACGCCACCCGGTCGAAGCCATCAGTGACCCGCAGGCGCGCCTCGAGACGATCTCGGGCGACGACGGGCTGGAACACGTCGGCGCCGTTGCGCTCGAAGATGCCGTCGCCGTCCATGTCCCAGGCGTACTCCACAATCTCGAAGAGTCCACCATCGGGGCCGTCGTGGGTGCTGGCGCCGCCATCGAACTCGACGCGCTCGTTACACACGGCCACAGCCTGAGAGGCGCGGGCCACGGCGGTGGGCGGTGCCACGAGCCACACCACCGCCTCATCGGTGGCGGTGCGGCCGAAGCGGTCACGCACCTCGAGGGTGATGATGTGGGTGTCGGCCCCCACCATCCCGAAGGTGGCAAGCTGAGCCGAGGTCAGCAGAGGCGTAGCGCCTATGGCGTCGAAGGTGCCGTCGTTGTTGAGATCCCAACGGTAGGACACGATGGCGTCACCGCAAGCAGCGTTGGGCTCCACCGAGGCGGTGCCGTCGAGGCGCAGATCGGCGCCCACGGGGATGGCGTACTGGCTGCCAGCGTTTGCTGCCGGTGCGCTGTTGCCCTCGGTGATCTCCATGTTGACGGTGGTGCGGCCCACATGGCCGCGGCTGTCTTCGACCTCGAGGCCCACCGAGAGAGGCGGCCCGAAGGTGAACTGCTGGAACCGGTAGTTCACCGACTCCCCTTCGCCCTCGTCGTACAGACCATCGCCGTTGAAGTCCCAGCGCCACGCCACCACGTTGATCCCCGGATGGGAGTGCGTGGAGTTTGCAGCGTCGAAGGTCACCTGACCGCCACAGGCTGTGGGGTTCGGGTTGGCAGTGGCGTGGGCCTCGGGATCACGTGGGTGCACCGTGAGCGGCGCATCGCCTTCGTTGGTCAGCCCCTGCAGATCTTCCACCTCGAGGGTGATCGTGTACTCACCGATGGTGTCGAGGCCCAACTCCGCGAGGCGCTGAGGGGTCACCTCGGTCACAGCGAGATCGCCACGGCCGTCACCCTCGATGCGGACGACGTCGAAGTTGCCGTCGCCGTCGAGATCCCAGCGGAAGGCCACGATGCGATCGCCGACATCGGGATCAAAAGAGTCGGAGCCGTCGAGGGTGATGCCCTCGCCGACGAGGATGTGATAGCCCACCCCACCCTCAGCACCAGGATCCCGTGGATCGGGATCGACGGTGGGTGGCGTCGGCGGCACGCTGATGTGTACCTGGGCCCGGTAGATGGGGCTGTTCACCCGGCCCACCGAGTCGGTCACGCGCAGGCCCACGAAGAGCTCAGGCTCGTCGCCGCGATCAGGCAGCGGGAACAGCACCCGGCTGAAGTTCACCACAGGGCGGTTCTGCGTCTCGAAGACGCCGTCGTCGTCGAGGTCCCAGTCGTAGCGCGCGATGGTGACCCCAGGCACAGGCGAGTAGCTGTCGCGGGCGTCGAGGGTGGCCTCGATGAGGCCATTGTCCACCCGCACCGGAGCGGGGTTGGGACGCTGCTCCCAGGTGGCGATGGGCCGGGCGCGGAAGATGCGGATGCCCGCCTCCACCTCGGCAGTGGCACCGAGGCTGTCGGTGACGCGCAAGGTGATGGTGTTCGTCGGCAGGCCAGTGTCGCGATCAGCGGGCCAGTTCATCTGGCTCAGACGGGCCCAGGGCACCTCGGGCTGCACGCCGGCAATGTCAGAAGGTGTGCCGTACGTGCCGTCGCCATCGAGATCCCACTCGTAGAGGACGATGCTGTCACCACAGCGGCCATCGGGATCGCTGGAGCCCGAAGCGTCGAGCACGAGGGGGTCACCCTCAGCGACGTTGTAGATGGCCTGAGAGGTACGCGCCACGGGGGGCAGGTTGCCCTCGGTGACGTTCACGGTGAAGGGCACGTTGTCGGTGCGACCACGATCATCCGTCACCGTGAGGGTGCCGTTGAAGGTGCCAAAGGACGGGTAGGTGTAGGTGAACTGAGGGCTGGCGCCGCCGCCGTCCACACCAGGGTTGCCGTCCACGTCCCAGGCATAGTTCACGATGTCGCGCTGAGGGTTGGGGTGCACGCTCTGAGAGCCGTCGAAGCGCACTGGCTGACGACACGCCGCAGGCTGCGGGTTCACTCGAGCCACGGCCTCAGGCTCGGCAGAGAAGATGGTCAGCGTGGTCTCGTCGGTGTCGACGAGACCCGTGGAGTCTTCCACGCGGATGGTGATGGGGATCTCCACACCACCAGGCAGGCCATTGAGCTGGATGGCGGGGATGAGCCCCGAGGCAAACGCTGCATCATCGAAGATGCCATCGTTGTCGAAGTCCCAGCCCACCGTCAGCACATCGCCACAGCTCTGGTTCGGATCAGAGACCTGACCATCGAGGATCAGCGGATCGCCGTCATCGAGGAAGTACGGACCACCCGCGACCACACCTGGGGGTGCGTTCGGCGCGCGGTCGACGATGACCCGGGTGACAGAGAGGGCGTCGAAGGGCTCGCCGGCGCCGAGATCGTTCTCTACGACGCGCAGCGTGACGTTGTAGCTGCCTGCGGCCAGGTATGTGTGCTGAATGCCCTGCTGGCGATCCCCCGAGACATAGTCTGGGGGTGCACCCGTCTCCCACCAGAGGCCATCACTGTCGTCCACATCCCACTGGAAGAACTCGATGAAGGCGTCGCGGTTGGGGTGGAATGAGTCGCTGTGGTCGAGCGTCACCACACCAGCACCGCCGCCGGCGCAGCCCTCGATGACCCGTGAAGGCAGAGCCTGGGCGATGGCGATGGGCTTCGGGCGGAAGATGGTCGGCGTGAGCACGAGAGAGCCCCACGCCGTACTCATCATGCCTGCGGAGTAACGACACACGATGGAAGCGTGAGGGATGTTCTCGCAGCGATCGTTGATGCTGCCGAAGTCGGCGTAGTTGTCGAGGTAACGACTCTGAGCCCGCAGGTAGTAGGTGCTGAACTCACGGACCCAATCATGGCCGCCAACATCGAGGAGCTCCGGCTGCCCGGTGCGGTAGGCCTTCTGGTGGGAGTACAGCGCGTAGGAGTTACCGCAAGGCGTCACATTGTAGACCCCTATGGGGGTACCACACAGATAGTCGCCGTCTTCGAAGAGGCGGGACATGTTCCCCGCGGTCCCCATCATCTCGCCGCCGCCAAAGCCATTGTCGGCGCGCTCCCAGTTTCGAGCGGTGAAGGCCAAGTAGTTGTCGTAGGAGGTCTTCAGCTCCATACCGAGGTAGTCGGCATAGCCCATGAAGGGGATCATGGGATCAGCAGGATCGATGTTGTGCACACCGAGCCAGCGCATACCGATGAGGGCGCCACCGGTCAGCTGGAAATCCCCCCACTCGATGGGCGTGCTCTGGGTGCGGTACTTCGCCGAGCCATTGGGGGCCTGGTTGTCGAGGAGGTGGATGGCCGTACGGTACTTGTGACGGTTGTTGACGATGACCCCATAGGGGGTGCCTGCCACAGCAGCACTCTCAAGACCGATGAAGGCCCACTGCGCTGCAGAAGAGTCACCGTTACTGCACGTGGAATCACCAATGACTGGCCGGTAGAAGTGGCTGCCGGTGGCGCACCCGCTGTCGTGCTGAGCGTAGCCGAGGAAGTCCACCATCTCCTGAACCACCCAATCCCAAGTCTCACCGACAGCTTCGGGATAGAACCTGGCGGTCTGGACCGGGATGCCCCTGAGGGCAGGCAACAGCGTGGCGATGGCACCGAGGGAGAGCCCGGTGAGGTAGACGTCCTGGCGGTAGTCATGCTGGAAGTAGAGGCCCAGCTCGTTGGTCGTGCCTTCGATGCGCGGGCAGAACTCCTCGATGCCTGCTTCCCCGAGGCCACAGGTCGTGCCTTCGTCCACAGCGGAGACAGGGACGTCCACAAGGACCCACCGGGTGTAGTTGAGGCCACGGAGCATCGTCTCTGCGTAGGGATCGTTTTCCCAGCGAGCGGCGTTCTGCTCAGCCCAGCCCTCGGGCATCTCGCGACCGTACATGTTGACGACCGGATCACCGTTCTCGTCGAGCGGGAAGGCAGGCAAGTGTCCGTTGACGCTCATGGCCCACATCATCGAGATGTTGTTGGCGATGCGGTAGCCCGGGCCATAGCGCGGGTGAGGCGCGTAGCCTTCGATGGTGGAGCCGGTGCCGCCGTAGTTGCCCATCTGGCGGTGCTGCCACCACAAGGCCTCACGGACGGCGATGCTGCTCATCACCTCGATCTGGTCAGAGGTCCAGCGGGTGGGATCAGAGGAGGGCGTCCAGTCATAGACGTACAGACGATACGTACCGAAGGCGCGATCGTTGACGTCGCATTTGCTGACGACGCGTACGTTGAGGGTGAGGTTCTTCCCACGATCGACCTCGGGGACCTCGTAGATCTTCCCGATGTCGTAGACCGTGTTGGTGGTGCCTCGAGGAAAAGCATTGAACGACGGATCGTCGTCGTAGTTGCCGTTCCGGTTCACATCCCACGAGATGGTGTACCCCGTGCCGCAGGGCGCATCTCGAATGATGCCCTTGAGGGTGATGCGCGCACGCTCGTGCACAGGGTGCGGCAGGTCGAGGTTGTTCGGTGCATAGGGCACGGTGATCACCGTCGGAGGGGCCGCGGCGGCTTGCCCGGCAATCAACACCCCACCCAGCAGGCTGAGCAGGGCCATTGGCCCTCGGAGGTTGGCCAGGCGCCAGGGGCTCTTCTTCGTGAGCGGCGTCAAAGACATCTTCATCCTCCGCACTGTGTGTTCCCTCTCTCCTGAGCAGTCAGTGAAGGCAACTTCATACACAAACATACATCATCTGACACTGTTTTCAGATGGGTCGATTCACACCCATCCACAGATGCAGACTCAAAGGCCCCACCCTTCGAGCCGTAGACGCGGTGGGGGTTTTCACCCGCTGCCGCCTCTCCAGTCAGTTGTATGTGTGTCAAGGGCCTACACCCAACGTCTCAGTTCACAGACCATCCAACGCACTCGTCTCCCGGGGGCATGGGACCACGGCCCCGGGGTCGGACGCAACATCGCCACCGTAGGTGTTTACGTACAAGGTGTGCTCGTAGTTACACCTACAGCGATCATCCCTCATGATAGCCGGGGACGAGGTGTAATCAATGGTATGTCACTGAAGGAAAGGAAGCTGGGAGGGCAGTTACTGAAGATCTTTACGGATATCAGGCAGCAGTTTTAAGAGCGCCAGGGTGATCTCCTGGGCTTCCTTGCTGTGCTTGGCCTTCCATTCCGGGCTGATGAACAGCACGGCGTCGACAGAGGTCGTGTCCAAATCGTCATCGAGCAGGTTGTCGTATACGTCTTCGTCCACCTCGGACTTCGCGTACACCGCGCGCCGCTCACGGCCCACCTTGCGGCTGAGCTGCTTGTCGCGCAGTCGCACCAGCTTGAGCTGATCGCCGAACTGGGCATCTGCAGTCTTGAGCACCTTGGGGCGGGCGCCAGAGACCATGACCATGCATTGTGCCTGCACTCCGTCGACCACCTTAAGCAATGCCTCTTCGTTGGAGGCCTCGGCATAGGGCAGTCGGGCGTAGAACGGGTTGAGGCGGGTGAACAACTTCCAGGTGATGTAGGTGCCCGAGCCGAAGGGCATGATCAAGATACGGTGCTTGCTCGACCGCAGCTGTCGCACGTCGTCGATGCCGGCCTTGCGGTTGCACAGCAGATGAATCGACTCCGGGTACAGCGTGGTGATGCGCTCCATGGTGAGCGTGCTGTCGGGCTTCTCGAACTGATAGAGGGTGTACGCGTCGTCCTGGGCGATGATGGCGTCGCACCGTCGAGGCTGAGCGTCGATGCCCTCGAGGTTGTCCCAGCTGCCCTTGGTCTCCACGACCTCGACGGCGACCTTGCCCTCGAGGGCCTTGGCGATGGCCATGCCCGCACGGTGATAGCTGTTGCCATGGGTACCCGTGCACAACTTCAAGGTGCCGGGCCCCTTCTTCTCAGGGGTATCGGCCTTGGCGGCAGGCTGGTTCTGCGGCTGACTCTGGGGTTGCCCCTGCGCACTGACAGAGTGGAGGGGGCCAAACGCCAGGAGAGCGATGATGATGATCCTCATGGTGAGGCTGCCCTTTTCTTCAGGTTCATGGGCGCGAGGCCCGGTACACAGACCGGTGTGACCGACGTGGGGGCCGGCTCATTCACCTCGCCCTTGTTGTCGCCACCACGGCACCAGAGCAGAGATGAGGCCGGGGACTGTATAGATTTGCGCCGTGAGCGCAACCTCGAGCCCAACCTCTCGAGCGGTCTTTTCAGTGATCGGTCCGATGCACGCGGCGCACACGCGCTTGGAGATGGTGGACCACTGTGCCGCGTCGAACAAGCCCCGAAAATGAGTGGCCGTGGAGGAGGCGGTGAGCGTAATCACGTCGACCTCCCCAGCATTGAGGGCCTGTACGACGCTCTGCTCAGGTGTACCCGGTACGGTTCGGTACACAGGCACGACATCGACAATGGCGCCCCGAGCTCGGAGCGTCTCCGGCAAGATCTCCCGGGCCACTTCTGCCCTGGGGATCAAAATGGACGCCCCGTCGAGTGCGTGGGCTTCGAAGGCTTCGATGAGGCCCTCAGCCACATATCGCTCGGGGAGGAGATCGGCTCGCAGGTTCCAACGCTTCAGCGCCCTTGCCGTGGCAGGGCCGATGCACGCGATCCGGCACGAAGCCAGGGCCCGGGCGTCGGCCACTGACGACAGGATCTCGAAGAACCGATCCACACCGTTGACGCTGGTGAAGACCACCCAGTCTCTCTCGGAGAGCCCCTCGATGGCGCTCAGGACATCTTCAGGTGACGGAGGTGGCTCGATGGCGATGACCGGGCACAGGATCGCCTCGGCGCCCAGCGCCTCAAGCGCCTCGATCATGTCGCCTGCTTGCGCCCTGGCTCGGGTCACGGCCACGCGCAAGCCGTGCAATGGCCTGTCCTCGAACCATGTCGAACGCCGAGAATCTGCACCTGCAACCTGAAGTGTCCCCTCCCCCAGGCCCACCATACGTTGTCGTGGGTGGCCAGGCTCGGCCACTGACCAGCTCTGTGAGCCACAGGTCCCTTCCACTCGGGTGAGATCTCCAAGCTCGACTCGAAATGCGCTGCCCAGACTCACCCCGGCACGTGCGAGGGCGGTCAAGGTGACCGAAGGGGCAGTGAGCACAGTATGAGGGACTTCGAGTGCCGAGAGAGCGAGGGCGATCTCCGAAGCTCGGGACTCCACCCAGCCATCTCCAAAGCACAGACACACGACATCTTGGCCACCTTCGAGGAGACCCTTGATCACCTCTGCGGTGTCTTCGGGCTCGGACGGGCTGATGTGCCACTGGACGGTGGGTGGGGCGAGGGCCGAGATCATGGCAGTGAGGGCTTCGGGGCATACGACGTGCCCCGAGGTCATCTGTGAGATCAGCGCTCGAAGGCGTGCGCCGAGACAGGCCAGCTCACCTGTCCCCGCACCCGCGAGGTAGACCCTCGGAGCGAAGGGCCCGACCCGACGCTCACTCAATGATCTGTGGCCTTGAGGGCTTGGAGGATCCCACGACCGCCGGCATCGAGGAGAGCCTGAGCCACGGTGGCACCCAAGGCCTCGGGGTCGGTGCCCATGTCGGTGTGCACCACCATCTCGCTGCCATCCGGGGCGCCAACGAAGGCTTTGAGCCGGATGTTGCCCCTGTCGACGGTGGCATAGGCCCCCACAGGAATACGGCAGTCACCTTCCACTGCGGCGAGGAAGGTCCGCTCTGCGGTGACACAGGTGGCCGTGTCGGCGTGGTGGATCGCTGACAGCATGCCCAGAATCTGCGCGTCGCCCGCCCGGGCCTCCACCGCGAGGGCGCCCTGGGCCACGGCGGGGATCCAGTGCTCGGGGTTGAGCGGCATGAACTCCACGTCTTCGCGCTCGGTGAATTCCAGCCGCAGCATGCCCGCCATGGCCAGGATCACAGTGTCGACCCGCCTCGGAGGCGGATCGATGAGCCGATTCACTCGGGTGTTGACGTTCCCACGGATCGGCACGATCTCGGACTCGGGCCAACGACGCCGCGCCATGCAGGCGCGGCGCAGGCTGGAGGTACCCACGAGCGGGGGCGCCTCGGGGCTCTCCCCGATGCGGGTGATCAAGACATCGCGGACGTCGCCACGGACAGGGATCGCCCCCAGCGTGAGGCCCTCGGGCAACTTGGTGGGCATGTCCTTGAGGCTGTGCACGGCGATGTCGATCTCACCGGCGATCATGGCCTCCTCAAGCTCGTGGGTGAACAGGCCCTTACCGCCGAGCTCCGAGAGGGGCTGACCGAGGAAGCGATCCCCTCGGGTCTTGAAGATGGTGCGCTCCACCTGCAAGCCAGGGTGGGCGGCCTTGAGCCGATCGGCGACATAGTCTGCTTGCCACAGGGCCAGGTCAGAGCCTCGGGTCCCAATGCGAATCACGGGATCGGCGCTCATGTGCCCCTCCTGCCAGTGTTCGATGATGTGTTGACGGGTGTCTCGGATTTGACGGGCGCTGTGGGGGCGCCGTGGCCGTTCATCGGCGTCGGCTGCCCCTCGAGGCTGTCGATCTCGAGATTGAAGAGTTGTTGCACGAGGGCGATGGTCTGAGGGCCACCCTCAGCGCTCTGGGATCGCTTCAAGCCGGTCTGCACACCATGGAGCAGCTTGTTGATCACCCCATCGACGAGACGCTCCACCGACTTCTGCTGTGCGGGCGTCAGATCGCCGAGCTTGCCCCCGGCGCGGCTGAGCTCTTCGGCCTTGATGTCGGCGGCCTTGCGCCTGAGGGCCTGAATCACGGGCTTCACCGCATTTTGTGTGCTCTGCGCTTGGACGAACCGGGTCACCTCGGAGGTGACCATCTGCTCTGCCTGCTCTGCCTCTCGCTGGCGACTGGCGAGGTTCTCCTGAGCGATGGAGGAGAGGTCGTCCACGTCGTAGACGAAGACCGAGTCGAGGTTGTTGATCTTGGGATCGACGTTTCGAGGTACGGCGATGTCGATGAAGAACAACGGCCGGTATTTCCGGGCCTTGAGCACCCGCTTCACCTGCTTGGGACTGATGATATAGTCCCGAGCGCCGGTGCTGGTGATGACGATGTCGGTCCGCACCAGCAGCTCGTCGAGCTCGTCGAGACCCCGAGGGTGACCACCAAGGGCTTCGGCGAGACGTACAGCGCGATCGATGCTGCGGTTGGCCACCAGCAAGGTGTGCACCCCGCCATCGACGAGGGCCTTGGCGGCGAGCTCCCCCATCTCACCAGCGCCCACCATGAGGGCGGTGCTGCGCTTGAGATCACCGAAGATCTGCCGCGCGAGATCGACGGCCACGCTGCTCACGGAGACAGCGTTGCGGGCGATGCCGGTCTCTGTACGGACCCGCTTGGCCACCCTCAGGGCCTGATCCATCGTGCGCTGTAGAAACGCCCCAGCAGCCCCGGACTGTCGACACAGATCGAAGGCGGTCTTGATCTGGCCCTGAATCTGAGGCTCACCCACCACCATGCTGTCGAGGCTCGCCGTCACCCGGAATAAATGCCGCACAGCATCTGAGCCCGCATGTACGTAGGCATGGCCATCGAGCAATCGCGCCGAGGCACCCCCGACGCTGGCGAGCACCTCGGGCAGCTGTCGACGGGCCTGGTCCACGTCTTCGGCAGCGGCGTAGACCTCTACCCGGTTACACGTGGAGAGCACAAAGGCTTCGGTGGTGCCAGGGATCGCGCTCACCGCAGCGGCGGTGTCGGGCACCTGCCCTGCAGGGATGGCGAACCGCTCTCGGATTTGCACGGGGGCGGTTCGATGGCTCAAGCCCATGACGATGAGCTGCTTCACGAGAGGGGCACCTTCATCGCTTCAGGCAAAGCCGAGGGTGTACTGCGCCACCACGACCATGGCCAGGATCAGCCCCGCCGCGGTGAGCACGGCGGCCCGACGGCCACGCCAGCCTGCGGTGAGACGTGCCTGGAGCACGCCGCCGTAGATCAGCCATGACACCCCAGCGAAGATGTAGGCGCTCTTCAGACCCGCCTCGGGGCCGATCTTCAGGGCAAAGGCGCTGCCGAGGAGCAAGGCCAGCGTATAGAACGGAAACCCCACGACGATGCCCCGGAGCGAGAGCCGATCGAGGACCTCGAGGGGGGGCAGCTTCTTGCGCAGAGCCGAGCGCTTCTTGTCTTTGAGCAACCTCAGCTGCAGCAAATAGAGCAGCGATACGGCTGTGGCGAACGTGAACGCGGTGATGCCGATGAAGGCCAGGGTGATGTGGATCACCAGCAACCCGTCCGACGTGCTGGCCATGAGGGCCGCCTCGGGGTTGGGGATCAGCAACGTGAACATGCCCAGCACGGTGGCCGGCGCGGTGACGAAGCTGCCCAGGGCGGTGATCGGGTGGCGCCGCAACAAGACGAGGTACAAGGCCCCCAGGCTCCAGGCAGAGCTGCCCAACAGCAGCCGGTTGCCTCCGGCGACGCCATGGCGGGTGGCCCAGATGATGAGGAGCACCCCCCACAGCGCGAGGGTGCCTCCGAGCATCCAGTGGGCGAGCGTGCCCTTGCCCTCCTGATGGCCCCAGAGGGCCGCCAGATAGGTCAATGTGGTCAGGGCAAAGAGCCCGACACCGATGCCGAAGGCGATCTCCACACGTATCTCTCAGGTAGGGGTTTGCGAAGCGTCTCTCAGAGGTTGTCGTCGATCATGCCCTTGAGGCGGGCCCGCACGTTGCCGGAGAAGCCCACGTGACGATCGACGAGCTTGCCACCCTTGAACAGCAACAGCGTGGGGATGCTCTGCACGCCATGCTGTGCGGCGACGGCCTGGCTCTCGTCGATGTTGAGCTTACCGACGACGGCCTTGTCCTTGTACTCGGTGGCCAGGGCCTCGATGTGGGGGGCGATCTGACGGCAGGGGCCGCACCAGGGGGCCCAGAAGTCCACGAGCACGGGCTTGTCGGAGCCGAGGACCTCAGATTCCCAGTTCTTGTTGTTCAAGGTGACGTAATCAGCCATCAAAGGCCTCACTTTCTCTGTTGCCCGATGTGGGCGTTCATGTTGATTCAGTCTCTGCGGGGTGATGCCATCAAAAGATGGTACGTCGCAATCTGATGTTGAGCAGCAGGCCAAAGGCGGCCATCACCGTCAACACAGAAGAGCCGCCATAGCTCATCAGCGGCAGCGTCACCCCGGTCACTGGCAAGATGTTGAGCACCATACCCACGTTCATGAACACCTGCCAGAACAGCAGCGCCGCCACCCCCACCGCCACGTGACCCCCGAACTTCTCCCGAGCCTGAACGGCGATGCGCAGGGCCCACAAGATGATGGCCATGTACAGCAACAACACCCCAGCGGCGCCGATGAAGCCCTGCTCTTCGGCGAAGTTGGCGAAGACGAAGTCGGTGTGGTTCTCGGGGAGGAAGCCCCCGGAGACCTGCGTGCCCTGACCGTGCCCCTTGCCGAAAAACTGACCGCTGCCCACGGCCACTCGAGCCTGGAAAGCGTGCCAGCCAGATCCGAGGGTGTCGGTCTTGCCGTCGAGCAAGGTGAGGATGCGATCTTTCTGGTAGTCCCGGAGCACGAACATCCACATCAGAGGCATCGCCGCGATGCCTGCACCGATGAGGCTCATGAGGGCTCGACGATCGAAGCGCTCGAAGGCCAGCATCGACATCCCGATGAACATGATCATCAGCGTGTGGCCGAGATCAGGCTCCTGTAGAATCAGGAACATGGGCATGCCGAGCAGGGCTGCGGCGGGTACGAGATCCCGCAGGCTGTACCCCCCAGGGCGCCGTACCTTGTTGAACCATGTGGCCAACATCAAGATGACTGCCAGCTTCGCAAGCTCGGAGGGCTGGAAGCTGGTGC
Source organism: Bradymonadia bacterium (assembly GCA_046290225.1). Lineage (GTDB taxonomy): Bacteria > Myxococcota_A > Bradymonadia > UBA7976 > UBA1532 > JBKAGE01. Next base: position 310,567 of record JBKAGE010000036.1, read on the forward strand.
CACCGAAGTCGAACCACCGCCGCGATCCGTTCACCTCCTTGCCCACGACGAGCACCAGGGCGAGCAGGACGACGACGCAGGTGTAGAAGATGGGGGCGTAGCGCTGCAGGCTGCGGTAGTTGATGGCCGCCACCACGGCCATCACCCCAGTGCCGATGAGCAGGAAGTACACCTGCTTCATGTAGATCTGACTGTTCGCTGCCGCAGAGGTGCTCTGCAGGTTGATTACGCCGATGCTGGCGAGCAGGGCCACCATGCCCAGCAACGCCCAGTCGATCCGCCCGATGGCGGACTGTTGTCTTGAGACTGCCACCTCGAACTCACTGCACGGTGGGGCCGGCGGCCTCACCCTCACCTTCGTCCACGTCATTGCTCACGTGGGCGGTGAAGATGGGCTCGATGCGCTCGTGATACGCCTGCACAATCTTGGAGAACAGTGGGGCGGCGTCCTTGCCACCGCTGCCGCCGTGCTCCAGGAACACCACCACGGCAATTTTCGGGTTCTCTGCAGGGGCGTAGCCAGCGAACCAGGCATGGTTGCGATCGCGGAACCGCTTCACTTTCTGGCGGTTTCCGTGACGGATGATCTTGCGCACCTGGGCGGTGCCTGTCTTGCCGGCAACTGGACCGTAGGGGACCTGGGCGAGATGGGCGGTGCCTCGCTCTTCGTCCATGATGGCTTGCTGCAAGGCCACCTGGATCGCATGCAGGTGCGCTTCGCTGGCCTGCAGGTTGCCGATGACCGTGGGCTCGTACCGACTCACCACCTTGCCATCACGGGTCTGAATGCGATCGACGATGCGGGGGGCGAACAGGCTACCCCCGTTGGCGAGAGCAGCGTAGGCCATGGCCATCTGCAGCGGGCTGGTGCGTACATCGCCCTGGCCCACTGCGGTAGAAAGCGCCAGACCATACTGGTAGCCGCCGTCGGTGTGCTCTTCGTGCCACTGCTTGGTGGGCACCAGCCCCGGGGATTCGCCGTTGATGCGCAGCGTGGTGCGCTTCCCGAAGCCAAAGCGCTTGGCATAAATCGACAACGTGTCGATCTGCAGCACCTCACCGAGCTTGTAGAAATACACGTCTGCCGAGGCGGCCATGGCCTGGGCGAGGTTGATCACCCCGTGGCCAGAGAGCTTGTGGCAGTGAAAGATGCGGTTACCGAACTCGTACTTACCGGGGCTGTCGATCTCGGTCTCGGGGGTGATGATGCCTTCCTGCAGCGCAGCGAGGGCGGTGACCACCTTGTAGACAGATCCAGGGAAGTACGAGTGCACGCTCTTGTCGAGCATGGGGTTGAAGGGGTTCTCGTCGATGGCCCGCTTCACCTCACGGCTGAGGCGCCCTGACCACTGGTTCGGATCGAAGCCGGGCTTCGACACGATGCCCTTCACGGTGCCATCGTGTATGTCCACCACCACGGCGGCGCCTGAGTCATAACGCGCGAGGGTGGACTCGAGCAGCTTCTGCACGTCTTTGTCGATGGTGAGCACGAGATCGAACCCCGGCTCAGGGTTCTTGATGATGTCGGTCTCCACCCGCTTGAGCACGCTCTGGTCGACCTCTTTGCTCCCTCGGGCGTCGACGACGTGACGCCAGAACCCGTCACGGCCGGCGAGGATCTCGTCGTACCGCCGCTCGAGGCCGGACCGACCGATCATCGAGTCGGCCTCAATGCCCCGATCGGCCATGGCTCGGAGCTCTCGGGCGTTGGGCTTGCCCAGGTAGCCCAGCAGGTGAGCGCCGCTCTCTTTCTCGGGGTAGGTACGCTGATGGTGCACCTGCACCTCGAGGCCGTCGATGCGAGCCCGCAGCGCCTCGAGGCGTGCCACGCGGGTGCGATCGATGTCCCGCTTCACCCGAAACCCCTTGTGTCGCCAGATGCCCCGAGGGTGCTCGATGCGCTCCCTCAGCCGCTCCTGATCCAGGGCGTCGAGGCCGAGCACGTCACCGAGGCCCTTGAGCAGCGCGTCGATGTCGGTCACCTGAGCGGGCGTCACATAGAGATCGAAAGAGGGCCGATCATAGGCAAGCACATTGCCGTTGATGTCGTAGATCGAGCCACGGCTCGCGGGCCGATTCTCTTTGCGCATGAAGTTGCGCTCGGCCACCTCTCGGAGCTCATCGCCCTTGACGATCTGCAAATCGACGAGTCGGAGGATGAAGATGGAGAACACCCCGAGCACCGCCAGGACCAGGCGCCGCGCCCGCTGCCGATAACCGGCGGCGGAGGAGTCGAGGTAGACGTCGTTCTCCACAACCTGCTCCCCAGCCTTCGAGGGCTGTTCGCAGTGAGGGCCGAGATCGAAGATCCCAGGGCTCAAAGACGCGAAAGGCTAGCAGAACGCCCCTGACCCCACAAGACGGGGCCATCTTGTGCAGCACGGTCATGACCCTCGAGGAATCCTCCCCGTCAGGGCCGGAATCCGTTATCTTGGCCGCCCCCAAGAGGGCCACCCTCCCCCCTCGGGACCAACTTCTAACCCCCCTCGCGACACGGGAGCCTCATCATGTCCTTGCGTCGGCGCGCCTTCGTCCTCGGAGGCCACATCACCCCCTTCATCGGCAAGCACCACCCCGACTTCATCTGGAAGCGCCATCCTGACTTCGGCACGCGGGAGAACCCCACCCTCGAGGACTACATCCTCAAGGCGGTGACCGGCGCCCTCGAGTCCACGGGCACCCCGGCGAGCGCCATCGAGAAGGGTTGGATCGGCAACTTCTGTGGTGAGCTGTTCAGCAACCAGGGCCACTTGGGGCCTGCCGTGGCCGGTGCCCACCCCGACTTGCTGTTCAAGCCCTTCATGCGCGTCGAAGGGGCCTGCGCCTCCGGCGGTCTGGCCTTTGTGAGCGCTCTGGAGTCGATCCAGGCCGGGACCGATGTCACCCTGGTGGTGGGCGCCGAGGTTCAGACCACCGTCTCCGCCCGTGAGGGTGGCGACTTCCTCGCTCGGGCCTCTCACTACCGGCGCCAGCGCCCCATCGACGACTTCACCTTCCCCGCCATGTTCGCCAACCGGAACATGCACTATCAGCAGGCCACCGATCTCACCGCCGCCGATCTGGCCAAGGTGAGCGCCAAGGCCTACGCCAACGCCAACAAGAATCCCCTGGCCCACATGCGGGCGGTCACCATGACCGAGACCGACATCCTCGAGGGCAAGAACCCGCAGTTCCTGAGCAACGAGGCCCTCAAGCCCTACCTGCACATGAGCGACTGCTCTCAGGTCTCCGATGGTGGCGCCGCCATGATCGTCGTGAGCGAGGAGGGACTGGCCAAGCTGGGCAAGACCCCCGCCGACGCCATCGAGGTCCTCTCCATAGGCCACGCCACGGGCAACCTCTTCGTCGACGCCGATCCGCTCCGTCTGCTCACCACCGAGGCCGCCGTGTCCAAGGCATATGAGGGCGCTGGCCTGAAGGCCGAGGATGTCCAGATCGCCGAGGTCCACGACTGCTTCACCATCACCGAGGTGCTGATGTACGAGGCCATCGGCCTTGCAGCCCACGGCAAAGGCGCCCACTTGATCCGGGAGGGGCACACCAACCTCGAAGGCAAGATCCCCGTGAACACCGGCGGCGGCCTGGTGGGCTACGGTCACCCCGTGGGGGCCACAGGCATCAAGCAGGTGCTGGAGATCTTCCGCCAGATGAAGGGGCAGTGCGGCGACTATCAGGTGTCCAGCACTCCTGAGGTGGGCCTGTGCGCCAACATGGGCGGCGACGACAAGACCGCCGTGGTCACCGTGCTGGCCAACCGCTGAAGCTGATGGTGGGCTCGACGGCCCACCATCAACTCAACAGATCGTTCTCCACACGGCGCACCGCCAGCGACTGCACCCAATTGAAGATGGGGAACAAAATCGGCACGCAGATCAGCACCAGGGTGATGCGGGGGATCAACAATGCCCCCACCCTGGCGTTGAGGGCCGTATCTCCGAGGAACACCCTGCTGATCAGGGCCATGCACAACAGGCTGGCCAGCCCCCCGAGCCCTCCGAGCATCAGTCGCCCGAAGAATCCGCGAAAGGCCACCCGCTCGGCGAGCCCGCGGGCGAGGTAGTAGATCAACAAGCCATGGAGCATGTGCAGCCCCGCCGGGGCCGTGGTGATGCCGTCTTTGAGCAGCCCCACCAGCGTCGTGGTGAGTGGCCCCGAAGGCCCCTGGCGGGTGCTGCCCAGCCACAGGATCAACACCGTGGTGGTCTCCGGTGCCCAGGCATCGAGGGCCCAGGCCTCGCGGCAAAACAGATCGAAAGACAGGGTGACGAGACCCAGCAACAGGGCCACAAAGGCGCTCATGGGCTGTCCTCTTCGGGCTCTGGCGGGGCCAGCTCCGACCCGTCGGGGGTGAGCCCCGTGGGACCGAGCACTACGAAGACCTCGTCGAGATCGCTCAGATCGACCATGGGCCGGGCCACTGCTTCTTGGAACATGCCGTGGCGGGTGCGGTTGACGTCGGCCACCTCACCGACCACCAGCCCACGTGGGTAACGGCCATCGTCGCCGGTGGTGACCACCCGCTCGCCGTGTACGGTCTCGATGTTGCGCTCGAGGTACTCCAGGCGCGCGGCATATCGGTCAGCCTCACCGGTGCCCACAGCGATGCCTCGGGCCTTGCTCTTCTCGAGCACCACGTCGATGGCGCTGCGGGGATCGGTGACCAGCATCACCTCGGCGCGATCGCCGTTGACCGTGCGCACCTGCCCCACCACACCGCCTTCGGCGATGACCGGCATGCCCTCTTCGATGTCGACCCCCTCACCGCTCACGTCGAGGGTGATGCGGATCACGCGGAAGTAGGCGCTCGTCGTGCGAGAGACCACCCGGGCTGCTCTCAAACGCAGATCTTTTCGGCGATCACCGAGCTGGAGCAGCCCACGCAAGCGCTCGTTCTCTGCACGCAGCTCGTCCACCTCGGCGAGTGTGGAGCGCAAACGCTTCAGCTCGCTCTTCAGTGCCTCGTGCTCTTCGCGCAGATCGAGCACGGCCACGTAGCCATCCCACCAGCCGCGAATGCCGGAAGCCGCCTGAACCACGGCGTCATGGAGCGGAGAGACCACCACTGAGAGCACCCGGCCCACGGGGCCTGGCGATCTGCCCTGACGATCGAGCTGCAGCAACAGAATGGCAGAGAGGATGAGGCCGATGCCGAGGAGCACACCGGCGAGAGGAGAGCGCTGTCGAGTTCTCACGATCGATTTGAGTGGCCGTCGAGATCAGGTCTCGATGGCCACCCCCTTGAGCAAGGAGATCTCGTCGAGAGCCTTGCCACACCCAAGCACCACTGCGGAGAGCGGCTCGTCGCCGATCATGACCGGCAGCCCAGTCTCTTCTCGGAGGAGCACGTCCAGGCCCTTGAGCAGCGCGCCACCACCGGCGAGCACGATGCCCTTGTCGACGATGTCTGCGGAGAGCTCGGGGGGCGTACGCTCCAAAGCCACGCGCACCGCCTCGACGATGGCGTTGATGGGCTCGGTGAGGGCGTCGCGGATCTCGTCAGAGGTGATGGTGAGCGTCTTCGGCAGCCCGGCGACGAGATCTCGACCCTTCACCTCCATGGTGTGGGTCTCGCCAAGGTCATAGGCGTTGCCGAGGTGGCACTTGATCTTCTCGGCGGTCTGCTCACCGATGAGCAGATTGTAGCGCCGCTTCATGTGCTGGATGATCGCCTCGTCCATCTTGTCGCCCCCGACCCTGACGGATCGGGAGTAGACGATGCCCGAGAGCGAGATGACCGCCACCTCAGTGGTGCCTCCGCCGATGTCGACGATCATGTTGCCGCTGGGCTCGGTGATGGGCAGGCCGGCGCCGATGGCCGCAGCCATGGGCTCTTCGATGAGGTAGACCTCGCGCGCACCGGCAATCTGCGCCGACTCACGGACCGCCCGCTTCTCCACCTCGGTGATGCCGAAGGGCACGCCGATGATGACGCGGGGCTTCACGAGGGTGGTGCGGTGATGGGCCCGAGTGATGAAGTAGCGGATCATCGCCTCGGTGACGTCGAAGTCGGCGATGACGCCATCTTTCATGGGGCGGATGGCCACGATGCTGCCGGGGGTCCGGCCGAGCATTTCTTTGGCCTCCTGGCCCACGGCGAGCACGCGCTTGATGCCGCGGGCATCTTTCTTGACCGCCACCACAGAAGGCTCGCAGGAGACGATGCCCTTGCCTCGGGCATAGATCAGCGTATTCGCCGTGCCGAGGTCGATGGCAAGATCATTGCTGAACATGCCGTAGACGTAATCGAAGAGCATGGACGCACTGCCCCCTGGGGGTCCGGTCAAAGGTCGCGGTTGTATACCACCGGCCCCTGCCCCGGGCAACCTCAAACGCTCTTGACCCCCTATAGGCCCTGCCTTAGGATGCCGCGTTCTTCAACGAGCCAGAGCCCGGATCACGTTATGCTGACCAATATGCGAGAGAAGTCTCAGAACTTCGGCATCTATTTCCTGTTCGCCATATTGATCTTCGTGTTCATTTTCCTGTTCGGCCCTCAAAGCGAAGGCTGTCAGGGCTCCTCTGCTGTACAGGCCCGCGTGGGCTGGGCCGCCACGGTGGCCAACGCTGAGCTGACCCAGGAAGAAGTCGAAGTTCAGCTCAAGCGAAAGTATCGCAACCTGAGCGATCTCTCCGCCGCCGATCTCGCCCAGCTGCGCCGCGAGGTGCTGATGCAGCTGATCGACGTCACCCGCATGGCTCAGAAAGCTCAGTCCATGGGCCTGGCCATCGACAAGGAGACGATCACCAACTTCATCGTCAGCAAGGACAACCCCGACTTCTTCGCCTTCGCCATCAAGGTGGGCACGGGGAACACCAAGGACGACTTCCGGTTCGACGTCGACACCTACCGCTCTGTGGTGCGCCAAGTCTTCGGCATCAACGACGAGGAGTACCGCCGCATCATCGAGCAGGAGCTGCTCGTACAGCGCTACATGGAGTTCCTCACCGAGCAGGTGCAGGTGAGCAAGGCCGAGGCCCAGGAGGCCTACGAGCGCCGCGAGCGCAAGTGGAACCTCGAGTTCGTCACCTTCGACGCCGCCAAGGTCACCGAGCTGACCCCGGCCACCCCCGAAGAGGGTGCAGCCTACGCCAAGGCCAACGCCGACGAGATCTCGAAGTACTACGAGGACAACAAGGGCGTCTACGTGCACGATAAAGAGGTGAAGGTCCGCCGGATCCTCCTGAAGCTGCCCAAGGGGGCCGACGACGCCAAGAAGGCCGAGCTGAAGAAGAAGGCTGAAGAGATCCTCGCCGAGGCAAAGGCCGAGGGCGCCGACTTCGAGGCCATCGCCCGGGAGAAGTCCGAGGGCTACTACAAGAACTTCGGTGGCGACATGGGCTGGCGCAGCTCCGACAACTCCCCTGCCGAGGACTACAAGGTCTACGCCGGCCTCGAGAAGGGTCAGATCTCCGCCGTGAGCGAGAACGCCTCCGGCTTCTGGATCGTGAAGGCCGACGACGTCAAGCCCGCCATCGACCGCAAGCTCGACGCCGTGCGCGATGAGATCGGTCAGATCCTCGCCTCGAAGACCAAGCGCCGCACCCAGGCCAAGGCCGACGCTGAGGCCCTCCTGGCCAAGGTCAAGGGTGGCAATGTGACCCTCGCCGAGCTCGCCAAGCCCGCCGAGGAAGCCACCCCCGAGATGCCCAAGCCGGAAATGCCCAAGCCCGAGATGCCCAAGCCCGAAAAAGAGGGCGACACCCCGGCGATGCCCAAGCCTGAGACCGCTCAGAACACGCCCAAGAAGCCGGCCTTCAAGGTGCAGGAGACGGGCATGTTCAACGACGATCGCCCCAACTGGGAGATCATCCCCAAGATGGGCAAGGTGCCCGAGCTCGCCGGCGTGCTCAACAGCCTCACCAAGGAGAAGCCCCAACCTGGCCAGCTCTTCGAGGCCAACGACCGCTTCTTCGTCGTGCGGCTCAAAGATGCTCAGGATCCCAACATGGAGCTCTTCGAGAAAGAGGCCGACGATCTCACCAACCGCCTGCGGCGCCAGCGTCAGGGGCAGCTCGTGGGTCAGTGGCGGGGTTACCTCTTCGGTCAGGCCCAGTACCGCGACTTTGTCAAGCAGCGTGGCCTCGGCCTCCTGGCCCTGGCGCTGCCCGAGGTCGAGAAGGACAGCAGCATCAAGGTGAACACTCAGGCCTTCCCTGGTCCGCCTGCTCCTCCTGCGGCCCCCGGCACCGATGCCAAGGCCAACCCCACCAAGGGTGGCTGAGCCATCATCGGCCTGACGATTCCAGGCCAGCACGCATGAAAAAGGCGCCCCTTGGGGCGCCTTTTTTGTTGGGCTCTTATGTGTATGGGCCCCTGTCTGGCCCCCCTATCTGGCCCCCCCTGTCTGGCCCAGAGTTGAACTCAGCCGACGCGGTTCACACTCAACATCGCGTGTCGCATCTGGTTCAGCTCCACCATGTTGAGTGATCCAGAGCGCAGGTATGCGCGGCGAATCCCCCCCACCTGCTCGGCGAGCATGATCTCCGACAGCTCGTTGAGTCGCCGGGTCAGCCGCTCAAGTAGATTGCTCACTCGGCGGTGCTCTCCGTCAGCCTGGGCCCGACCCATGTCTTCCACCCATGACAGCAGCTCCACCCGATCCCGGGCAATGACGAGTGGGCTTTGGGCCATCAGACGCTGCTGGCCAGGCTGATCGACCGACACGACGATCTCGTGCTCAACCTCACTGGCGCGGCCTTGATCGCTCCAGCTCAACTTTGCAGTGCACACTCGATACATGCCAGCGACCCGTCGTGGGATCACCATGGTCATCAAAAACCGCGGTGTGCTCTGATCACCCATGGGGCCCGGATCGAGCATCAGTCGTCGCTCGGTGTGGCTGACCCGCACCGCACCCAGGAATGCCCTGGTGGGTGCCAGGCGGAACATGTCTCCGGGCTGAACCCCGTGAGGGAAGCTCAGCTCGAGCTTGGGGTTGAGCACCCGCTGCCCCTGAAGCGCTGGCAAACGCCGTGCAAGTGGAGCACTGAGCTCATTGAGCTCCGTGGCCACCATGAGCGCCCCACCGCCGAGGTTGGCCAGGCGGTTGAGCAGGCCCAAATCGCTGGACATCGACACCACCAGGACGTCGATGCCGATGTTCGCCTGAGAGAGCTGGGTGGCCGCCCGAGTGAGTGCTTCGCCCCCTTCGTGGGTCATGCCGCTCACCACGAGGGTGACACGTCGGGCCACAGGTACCCCAGCAAAGGACTTCAGCGCTTCGTAGCCCGCCTCGAGGCCCTTGGTAATCGTGGGCTGAGGGCTCGACCACGCCATGCCTTCAGGATCCGCATCTACCGTGAGGCTGCGACCCCCTTCGCCGAGGATGACATCTTCGTCGCCCAGATGCGTGATGAGGCCAGCGATGGCCTGCCCGAGGTGAGCCTTGAGCGGACCATCGGGGTGAGCACACACAGGGATGACGGCCAGGACCAGAGGCGCTCGATCGGCGCCTTCGTGCCGCGCAGTGATGTCGAGGCTGAGGGTGAGGCTGGCCTCCTGCTCGGAGAGCGTGATCGCAGGTGGATCAACCCGCGCGTCGATGCTGATCTCAACAGCGCTCACTTGCCACGCCCCTTCCTCGGAATGCTCAAAGGCGTCGCGTCCCCCATGGGCAGAGGCGAGCCAAAGGAGAGCACCACACAGCTGATGTTGTCGCCCCCTGCACCGCGGTTGGCGAGGACCATCAACTCAAAGGCTGCCCATGTGGCTCCGGGGGCCGACTCCACGATTTGCCTCATACGATCTTCTGCATCCTCTTCGTCGAGGCCTGCGTAGTCTGGGATGCCGTCGGAGCACAAGACGATGGTGTCGCCCGGCAACACCCTCAGCTCCCGAAAGTCGGGCTGGAGCGGCACCGGCACAAGTCGATCGCGATCGTTCTTCTCGAACTCGCCGACACACCGCACCAGGGCTCCGCCCCCGGCGACCTGACGCACCGTGGAGGGGGTGCGGCCGAACCTCAACAGCTGGGTGGCCAGATCGTGATCAGCCATCAGAGATGTGATGTGGCCATCGCGAATGAGGTAGATGCGGCTATCGCCGATGGACATCAGGGTCACCGCGTTGCCGTCCACCAGAGCAGCGACAGCCGTTGAGGCCATGATGCCCATGGGCTGAGCAGGGAACGTGGGCATGTCCTGGTGCACCCGCTCACCGATGCGGGCGTTGGCCTGATCGAGCATCTGGCGCATGATGGCCCGGCGGCCCTTGGGGTTGAGCGGCAACCCCGGACGACTGTAAGGCCCCGGCTCGAAGATGAGGCCCGTGGACTCTACGTTCTCGCGATCGGCAGCCTTGGGCGACTCTACCCGGCCACTTCTCAGGCGGCTCCAGAGGTTGAACGCCTCTTCTCGAACGCAGGCACTCGCCAAATCTCCAGTGCCGTACTCCGAGATGCTCACCCCATCAGCGATCAGGAACAGGCCCACACCCGTGAGGTGGTCCCATGCGAGGAACATGTCGTCCTGATTCTGGGGGTTGTACTGCCCTTTGAGCACGCCGATGTGCAGCTCGTGTCCGATCTCGAGCTTGAGCCTCTGGAACGGCAGCGTGCTCCGCTTCTCTTCTTGATGGAGTGCCCAGGCCAGCGCGGTACGCAAGGCAAGAGCGTCGGGATACCGCCTGCTGGGCACCGGCGAGGTGGCTCTGCGAATCACCGCCACCAGGTCAGGTGAAACATCGAGGCGATAGATGTTCGGGTTGGGCAGACGCTCGCTTGGCCAGACCGTCTCCTCGAAACGCTCCACACCGGTGACGAGGTAGTACAGCACCATGCCGGCGAAGAAGACATCGGTGGCCGGCGTGATCACGCCGCCACAGTGTCCGACGACCTCAGGTGCCGAGAAGCCGGGGCTCACGGGCTGGGCCTCAGGGTGAAAGGGGCCATCAGCGATGTCGAGGGGTACAGGGATGTCGAGGAGGACGCATCGATCCTGAGGGGTGATCAATACTTCGTCGGGATCGACAGCGCCGAGGAACAACCCCTGATCGTGCAGCTGAGCGAGGAAGTTGATGACTGGCAGGGCCCATGTACGTACAGCCTGGGCATAGACCACAGCGTCGCTGGACTCGGACATCCGCTCGATGGCCTCACCGAGCAGCGTGCCTTCAGGCAGCGCGGTGACGACGCATCTGCAGTCCGCCCAGTCTGCCACCCACGCTGGGCTCAAGGCAGCATCACCGAGGAGCGCCCGGGCTTCCGCTCGCCTTCGCCGGAGCGCTTGCACTGCATCGGCTGCGGTGATCACGACTTCGTAGCGACGGCCTTCCTGACCGTCAGCGAGGAAGCGGCGCTCCTCCGAGCCATGTTTCAAGGCGCGCTTGAGGGTGATGCTCTCGCGGCCCCCTTCGATGATCTCACCGACGCCGGGCCAGCTGCGGGTGCTTTCTTCAGGGGGCGCAGCCCGCAGGCCACAATAACCACACCATGCACCGCTCACAGGGTGGCCACAGCCTCGGCACTCGCTGGCAGGGGCCATGTGCTTCTTCTCGCCATCCTTCACTGGATGGTCCACTTCCTGGGTCAAGATGACTCCCTCAGTCTGCCATCAGAGAGGGCACAATATGACAAGGTGTCGGGGGGGGCAATGTCGACAGGATGACGCCGTTTTCTGAGTTCAACTGTTTTTAGAGCTCAACGAAGACGACTCGGGAACGCTGGAGGTGTTCGCCCGCCATGTTGTATGCGCGGATCATGAAGCCGTATCGCTCGCCGATCTCAAGTTCGACCTCAAAGCTGGGTGTCTTGATGTTTTCCCACGACTCTTCGTCGGAGGGCACCTGAGCACCCTCGGGCCAGGTCTGGCTGATGACGGTGTAGCGATCAGCGCCGGCGAGGGCATCCCACTCGAGGCGCACCGTCTTTTCGTCGAGCACGTCGATCCGCAGACCGAGCACCGGCCGGAAACCGGTCTCACGAGAGCAGACATTGCACAGCTCGATGCCAGGCAGGTGGCGCTCGTCTTCATAGCTCTGCCGCTCTTCGCACACGGAGAGACAGATCGGATCAGCACCACACCGGGCCTCGCAGACATCGGCCTCGGGCTCGTCCCGATCGAAGATGGCCACTTGATGTACTGCGCCACGACGAGGCACGCCGATGACCTCCAGCGCAGTCTCGGGGAGCTCGGCCCGGGCCTGGATCCCCCGAAGTCGTTTTGGGGTCCACGTGGCCTCAGAGGCAGTAGATTCCACGACAGCGCGGTCATCCTGGCCATCGATGTCACCTTGCACCCCACACCCGGCGACGCCGAAGGCGGAGATGAGGCACAACAGGGAGACGCTCAAAAGCTTACGCATGGCTTCAGTCCTCCTCATCGCGCAGGCAGCTGCCGGTGTAGAGCCCATACACTCGGGACTCATCGGCCTCTTCAGCGGCTTCCTCAAGCTCGTGCACCCGAGCGCGGATGAAGTCGAGCAGCTCTTCCCGGAATGCCCGAGCATCTTCAGGTCGGGCCTTGAAGGCAAAGGTGCGGGCCGCAGCCTCGTCGGGCTCGTCGCCGATGAACCGCTGGAGGATCGTCTCGGTGAGCACCTCGAGGTGCTCGCTCAAACCATCGATGCGGGCTTCCCAGTTGGCGTCGCAGTAGAGGTTCCGGTGACCTGGGACGAGGCGGTAACGCACTTTACGGCCGGGGGTCCGCTCGTCTTCTTCGATCCGCCCCTCTTGCAGCAAGGTGCGCACCGCCAGCCGGGTGCTGTCGAACTCGTTGCTGTGGGGCAGACGCTCTGCGAGCTCGTCGATGGACATGGGCCGCTGGCTCAACATGTCTTCGATGCGACGGGTGAGGTTGGTCTCGGTCTCCTCGAAGAACCCGCCTTTGTTGAACCGTGCAGAGAGCGCTTTGATGGTGCGGGTGGACTTCCCGAAGATGAGAGAGATGACGTTGATGGTGGAGTGCTTGCGCTTGGCCTCTCGCCAGAGGGCGAGCGTCATCATGTCTTTGACGGTATCGAGCGGGTAGTTGAACTTCGCCGCTGTCTTCACCGCGGGGTAGAACATGGTGAACAGCATGCGCAACACATACTCGGAATAAGGGATTGTACCCTCTGTCGTGTCTTTGGCCTGTGACTCCATGCGTCCTCTCTGTCGATCCACTCTGGCGGTCTTCTCTCGCGGCGTTCTGCAACCTGATGAGGAGTTTAATGTGTCAGTACGGCAACATGCCAGTCTCAAGGGCACATTGCGATAAATTGGCCCTCGACTGATCCCCATGTTACCTCAAGGTGCAGGTGGAGACGCCGACACCAAACGCCTGAGTTCAGTGTCTGTACCCCTGTTGCCCTGAGCGCCCCTCGCCTCGACCAGTCAGTGTCGAACACGAGACCGGGCATTGACCGATCACCCAGAGATACCCCCGGTACATGGCCCTCCTATTCAAATGAGGGCACAAATGAATACGATGGCTGTAGGTTCACCCCGTTTATTTACTGGAGAGGATGTCGCTCGTCTGTGTGGCGCCAGCCCTCAGCATGTGGCTCGGTGGACCCACATGGGCCTCTTGATTCCCCGCGCGCCGGGGTGTCATCGGTTTGCATTCCGAGATCTCATTTCCGCCCGCACCGTGGTGGCTCTCATCGCCGAAGGGGTCTCTGCTCTGCGAATCAGCCAGGCGGTCATGGCTCTTCGGCGACTCAATCCCGAGATCCGCGAGCCCCTGGCCACCTGCTCTGTCTTTGCATTTGCCGGCCGGATGGTGGTGGCCCTCGACGGGGTGATGCTCGATCCCATCGATGGGCAATTGCTCCTCGTCGATGTCGTCGGGCCCATGAAGTCGGTTCGCCCGGCCCATGCCGGCCGCGTACTCGCCGCAGAGGGTTGGCGCGCAGGCCACCCCTGGCATCATCGGCGAGGCTGGACTGCCGATCAGTGGTGTCAGGCGGGCCGCTCCGCCCGTGCCGACGGTGTACCTCTGGCTGAAGTCGAAGCGCTGTATCAAAAAGCCCTGCGCGTCGATCCAGATCACCTCGAAGGGCTCACGGAGTTGGGCCACCTGCACTATGAGCAGGGGAGCTACCGCCGAGCGGTGGCATGCTACCGACGCGTCGTCAGGCGAGATGCCATGTGGGCCGAGGGACACTACAACCTCGCCAATGCCCTCGACGCCCTCGGGCAATGGCCCCGAGCCCGTGACGCCCACCGGCGAGCCCTTGCTCTGCAGGCCCACTTCGTCGGCGCCCACTTCAACCTCGCTCTGGTCCTCGAGAAGATGGAGGACCGCCTCACCGCGGCCGTTCACTGGCGTCGCGTCATCGACCTCGAGCCCGAGGGGGTGGAGGCAGCCATCGCCTGGGGCTTCTTGAGCGATCGCGGACCCAACCCCCGACTCCCCCTGGTGGCAGGCCACCGCCCCTGAAGCAGCGGTCGATTGCCCTGGCAGGGCTACCCCTCCCCGTGATAGCAACAGACACTCACATGTAGATGGAGACGTGCACCTTCATCGATGTGAGCCGCGCAACGAAACGTGAGCGAGTCGGAGTGTCCGAATCCAGCTTCATCGGCATCACCATCGCCCAGCGCTACCGGGTCGAGCGGAAGCTCGGCCAGGGTCCTGTGGGCACCTTGTATGCCGGCCGCCATCTCGACACCGATCAACAGGTGGCGATCAAAATTCTCAACCCGGACTTTGTCCCAGGTACACCTGAGGTCGATGCCGCCCTCGCCGATGGGCGAACAGCCTCCGAGCTGGCGCACCCTCACCTCGTGCCCATGCTCGATCAGGGCGTACACGAGTCCCGCTTCGTGTACATCGTCGAGCCCCTGCTCGAGGGTCAGTCTCTCGCTGATCAGCTCGGTGATGGACCACTCCCGGTCGAAGACGTAGTGCGTATGGGGCGTGGGGTGCTTCGTGGCATCGGCGGTCTGCACGATGCGGGTTTGACGCACCTCGACCTCAAGCCATCGAACATCTTCCTCATCGACGAGGGCGACGGTCGGCAACGCCCGGTGGTGAGTGGCGTGGGCATCGCCCACCTGCTCCGCCTCGATGATGCCCGGAAGGGGGCTCGGGGCCGATGCCTCGCTCGGCCTGAGTACCTGGCCCCAGAGTGCATCAAACGCGGTGGCCAGCCCGACGCGCGCAGCGACATCTATGCCTTTGGCGTGTTGATGTACGAGGCCCTCACGGGCCGTCCGCCTTTCACGGGCAACAACTTCTCCAGCACCGCCAAGCGCCATGTGTACGAGAAGCCCTTGAGCGTGCGTCTGGTCCGCCCTCAATCGGGGATCCCCGAGAACCTCGACGCGTTGGTCATGCAGTGCCTCGGCAAGGCCTTCAAGGATCGCTTCGAGACCGTCGCCGCGGTGGCCAGGGCATTGTACCAGCTGGTCGAATCAGGCCTTGGCGGTGATGCCCTCAGGGCAGAGCCCTCTTTTGCAGGCCCTCCCCCGCTGGCGCTGATCGCCGCCGGCGCCACGCTCCTCGACCATCCTGCAGTGCCCACACCAGAGGAAGACGCTGGAGACGTTGAGCAAGGTGGGGAAGCGCCAGTCTCTGCAGACGGTGCGCCTACAGTGCTCGATGTGCCTGCAGTGAGCCTCCCCGCAGCAGAGCTGGAGGATACTGCAGAGCCTGAAGAGGCCGTGAAGCCTGAAGAGGCAGCAGAGCCAGAGGCTGACGCAGAAGAAGACACCTCTACGGAAGTGGCTGAGACTGCAAAGTCGCCTGAACCAGAGTCGCCTGAGCCAGAATCGCCTGAGCCAGAATCGCCTGCAGACAAGACTTCTGAGCAGGCTGAGGATGCTGAAGCCTCCACCGACGAGTCCGAGAGTGGCGTGCCCGACACGGCTGTTTCGGCGTCAGAGGTCGATGAAGACGAGGTCACAGAAGACGAGGTCAATGACTCGGAGGCTGCCGGCTCTGAAACCCATGAGCCAGACCCTCAACAGGGAGACACACAGACTCAGGCAGAGCAGGCGCCAGAGAGTACCGACGAGCCTGCCGCGGCAACCATCGGAGCAGCTGCCGACACAGCGCCCGCAGAGGACGACACTTCAGAAGACGCCGAGGCAGCTTCTCCTGCGACCGAAGACAGCCCTTCTGAAAACGAGACAGCAGCCTCTGAAGACGAGCCCAGTGAAGAGGGGCTCACTCAAGAGGTCGCAGCAGCCAGTCCTGAAGAAGGCTCGGAGGCCGCTGAGGATGCGCCCTCCGCACAAGAAGCATCTGCTGATTCGAAGAGTGCACCCAACGCTTCAGACACAGAGTCCGGCTCGGAGACACCCGAGGCCAGCACTTCGACAACCGAATCAGATGCAGACTCTGCATCTTCTGCCGAGCCAAGTGCCGAACCGGACACTGATGGTGATCCCGAAGAGCCCGCTGTAGTCGCAGCGGAGTCGCCCGAGAAGGCCGAAGCGGAGGCATACACCGAAGCGTCCGGACCTGCAGAGCAGACCGCTCAGTCCAACACCTCGCAGGGGCAGAGCAACCGGGGCAAGCGCAACAAGCGTGGCAAGAAGAAGAAGCGCGGCAAGCGGCGCTCCTCTCCTTCCCTGCCTGTTGTGCCTGCGGTCAAAGCCGACACTGCTCAAGAGGCAACAGCTCAGAAACAGGCCCAGGCCTCCACTGACGAGACAGTGGAAGAGCCCCAGCCAGCTCCAGAGAAGAAGGCTTCTGAAAAGTCAGGCCCAACAAAGGCGGCCCCTACAAAGGCAGCTTCCAAGGACAAACAAGCTGCAGCGGCGCGACAGGCCACCGAGCCAGGCAAGGGTGACGAGACCAACCAGGAGAACGGGATCCATAAGGCCAGCGAGTCTGGCGTGCATCTCGACACCTGGTTCGTCGATGGTGACAGCGTCGAGCAGCTCGAAGAGCAGCAATCGAAGCTCTCCGTGTACCAGGTGCCCGAGGAGAAGGAGCGCAGCTTCTTCCTCCCTGTCCTCCTCTCCGTCGCTGCGCTCGTGGGCGGGCTCATGCTGTACTTCTCCAGCAGCACACAGCCCTCCACCGATGCTCCAGACGCCGAGGCCACTGTCGCCGACCAGACACCCGAGCCCGTGAAGCCTCCAGGCGCCGACCCCAAACCCGAGGCCACACCTCCGAAACCTCCAGCAAACCCTGCTCTGCAGATCGAGCAAGCGGCGCGGCAGGCCTTCGAAGAGCAAAAGTGGTCCGGCAGTCAGGACGCCCTTGCTGAGCGCTTGCAGGCCCTACGCGCCTTGCAGCCCACCAACAAGGTGGCCAGCAGGCTGGAGAGTCGGGCCGTGAACCGTCTGCTCGCCGAGAGCGACGACGCCCAGAAGAAGGGCGACTGGACACTCGCCGAGACCCACCTTCGCCATGCTGGGCTGATCTCGCCCAAGAACCCCCTGATCAGCACGGCTCAGGAGAACCTGGCCAAAGCCCGCACGATGGCTTCGAAGAATGCAGCCCAAGCAGCTGAACAAGCCGCCGCCCAAGCAGCAGCAGAGAAGGCTGCTGCTGAGCAAGCCGCCGCGGAGAAAGCTGCTGCCGAAAAGGCAGCTGCGGACAAGGCTGCCGCTGAGAAGGCCGCTGCAGACAAAGCCGCCGCCGAAAAAGCTGCTGCCGAAAAAGCTGCCGCTGAGAAAGCTGCCGCTGAGAAAGCTGCCGCTGAGAAAGCTGCCGCAGCAAAGGCCGCTGCAGATAAAGCAGCCGCAGACAAAGCAGCCGCAGACAAAGCTGCTCAGCTCGCGGCCTCTCAGAAGGCCGCCCAAGCACAGGCCCTCAAAGACAAGCGTGCAGCTGAGAAGGCCGCGGCAGCACGTAAGCGCCGTGAGGCCGCAGAGGCGCGTAAGAAGCGAGAGGCAGAGGCCAAGGCAAAGCGAGACGCCGCCAAGGCTGCTGAGCGAAAGGCAGCCACCGAGCGTAAAGCGGAAGCCAAACGCCTCGTGGGTGTAGGCAAGGTCCACATCCGCAATGCCAAATGGTCCGAAGCGCGCAAGAGCTACTCAGCAGCGATCAAGCTCGACAAGAGCAACGCTGCTGCATATGCCGGGCTGGGCAAAGTGGCCTTCCAGGAGCAGAAGTTCTCCGAGTCGGTCCGCAACGCCGAGCGCAGCGTGAAGCTGTCTCCTCGCAACGCCGATTACCGCGTCAGCCTCGGCCTCGCGTACTTCAAACTCAAGAAGTTCGGTCAGGCCAAGAGCGCTTGGGAAAAGGCTCTCACGCTCTCACCGAGTGCCTCGACCAAGCAGACCGCCAACAAATATCTGAAGATTGTCGAGAAGCGCCTGAAGAACTGATCAGATCTTCTCTGGCAACATCTGCCATCTCACCCGACACACAACAGGAAAATTTCGGTGACACGGCAGTGAGTACGCCACCCGCTGCGCCCGAAATAGATACTGCCTTCTACAGGCTGAAGTCTCTCTTCAGCTACAGAAGTCTCTCTTCAGCTACAGGCGCGTCAGCGCCGTCCGCTACAGCTCTCGCCTTCGGCGAGGCGTCCGCTACAGGCTGTCGCCAAAGGCGATGACCGTCCGCTACAGACGGCGCGCAGCGCGGTCGTCCGCTCAGGTGGCCCGAAGGGCGGCCGCTCTCACCACCTACCCGACCAGTTGAACATGGCCCCCTGACCTGACGGCGTCGGGCTCACGCTGGGCGTCGGCTCAGTGGGCACACCGCCGGGATCGAGTACCAGAAGAGAAATGCCGACACCCAGGGCCGCAGCGCCGATGCCCAGGGCCCCTGCCCCTGCCCAGCGGGTGTCGTAGACATTGGGACACTCTGTACGGCCGCGGCCATCATCACAGGTGATGTCACCGTCGAGATCGATGAGCCAGATGCCACCACCCACCAGCAGAGCACCACCGATGATGCTGCCCCAGCCGTACTGAGCGTAGCTGTCGGTGCGCTCGATGGTGCGCTCGGTCCGCGTCAATGCCGTCGTCGGCTCCGCCACCACCTTCAAGGGGATCTTCACCGTGATGGGGCCCTTGGCGTCAGCCTTCACCGTCACCGGTCGATCCTCGGGCTCGAAGCCTGCCTTGCTCAATTTGAGCACATGATCTCCGGGCTTCAGCTTCACCGTGAGGGGGGTCTTGCCCTGGAACACCTCGGCGACGTAGACATCCGCCCCTGGGGGGGTGCTTTGTACCTGCACATCCATCGGCGCGTCGGCGGGGGCCTTCTTCGGCGCAGGCGCCTTGAGCTGATCAGCGAGCCCCTTCACCGCCTTGGGGATGGTGATCGATGCCACCTCGCCCACAGCGCACAGCTCACAGGTCTCGACCTTCGGCGCCCCGACCTTGCCCTGGGCCGCGTCGTAGACCACCACCGTGACCTTGTAGATTTCGTCTTCGCTGATCACGCTGCTCATGACCGCGAAGCGCGCCTTTGCCGCTTGAGTGAGCGCCGCCCCACACTCGGGGCCAGTACACTTGTCTGCGGTGATTTTTGCCGTGCCCATCGCCGCAGCAGTGCTGTCCCGGCCCACGACTTTACGGGTCCTGGCGACCGCCTTGCGCACAGCATCGTCGAACTTCGCACGAATGGCGTCGGAGATGCCCGCGCCCACCCTCACGGGCGGACACACCACCTTGTCGGCGAAACTCTCGGTGGGCAGGGCGGCGAGAATGAGGCAGATGATCGACGTCCGCAGCATGCGCTGGTGTTCTCCTGCTGATAGAGCACCCAGCGATACTGTATCCATCCTGCGACAATGTCGATGCTTTTACCGACTCTCACCCTCGAGAACATCCACCACCATGGCGGTGATGTTGTCGTGACCCCCGGCGGCGAGGGCATCTTCGGTGAGTACCCGGGCGGCCACGTTGGGTCGACGACATGTGATGAGACGTTGACGAATGCTCTCGTCAGAGACGAGATCGGTGAGCCCATCCGTGCACAGCAAGAAGCGATCACCGGGCATCAGATCCACCTGCTCGACGTCGACAGCGACGTTGGGCGAGAGGCCCAGGGCCCGCACGATGACGTTCTTGTAGGGGAAGCTCGACGCCTCATGGGGTTGCAACACCCCCAGGCGTAGATACTCGTTCACCAGAGAGTGATCCCAGGTGATCTGCGTCAACCTGCCCCCTCTCAGGTGATAGACCCGGCTGTCACCCACATGGGCCACGTGAGCGATGTGCTGGTGCACCCAGATCGCCACGACGGTCGTGCCCATACCCTCGTAGTCAGGCCGCACACGTGCTGAAGCCAGAATCTCCTGGTTCGCGATGCGCACCGCATCGGCGAGGTAGAGGGCGCTCTGGGTCACCCATGATCCCTGCCCCTGCTGTGTATTGAACGTGGGACGGGTCTCGAACTGGTTGCGGACTGCTTCGACTGCGAGCTGGCTGGCCACCTCGCCGGAGGCATGGCCACCCATACCGTCGGCGACGACAAAGACCCCCCCACGGGGCATCGCCATCCACGCGTCTTCGTTGTGATCTCTGACCCGGCCGACATCAGTGACGACGCCGAACCGGCACACGCCTGGCGCCGTCATACGTCGAGCTTTCGTGCCAGAGACTTCACTCCATCGTGCTCTGCATCGATGGCCATCAGGCGCTCAAGGTGCCGTTGGGCAATGGGCGCCCGGCCGATCTCGATGAGCTCGTCGGCGATCTCCAGTCTCAAGCGCACCACCTGGGCGATGCCCTCAGCATCACCGGAGGCGGCTTTGCGCTCCGCCTCCCCCAATGACAGAAGTCGGCCGACCCGCTCTCTCAAGCGGCTGATGCGCACCGGCTTGGTCATGTAGTCGTCTACACCCGATGCCTGAGCCTGACGCAAGCTCTCACCATCTTCCCGAGCGGTGATCACCATGACCGGCAGCTGCCCGGTGTAGTGCATCTTCAGGTAGCGGGTGGTCTCCAGACCGTCGAGACGGGGCATCATGATGTCCATGAGCACCAGGTCGGGCAGGTTGTTCTGGGTGATCAGGATCGCGTGCTCACCATCGGCCACACGCTTGACCTTCAACCCCATGCTCGCCACCCCCCGAACGATCAGGGCCGCAGCGGCGTCATCATCTTCTACGAGTAGGATGTCGTAGGGATGATTCGGCGCTTGCCCCTCGCTCCTGGCGTTTATCGACTCACTCACGATCCCTCACTCCTCTCCACCTCAATGCGCTACGGCACCTATGCTCACCCTTCGGCGATCTCCCCCGATCGCTCAAGGGGTAGGCTCACTCGGAAGACACTTCCCTCCCCTTTTTGGGAAGACACCTTCACCGAGCCGCCCATGCTGTGACACAGCTCCTTGGTGATGGCCAGGCCCAAACCCGAGCCACTGTATCTGCGGGTGCGGGATCCATCTGCCTGACGAAACTTCTCGAAAATCGCCGGCAACAGCTCGGTGTCGATGCCGATGCCGGTGTCTCGCACCTCTAGAAAGAGTCGGTCCTGATGGGGCCACAGCTTGACCCTCACCTCACCCTCTTCCGTGAACTTGATCGCGTTCGAGACCAGATTCTGCACGATGCGGGTGAACTTGTCCTGATCGATGAGGACCACCCCTACGGCTTCGTCGACCTCATGGGCCAGGGCGATGCCCTTGCTGTCGGCCATGGGCTTGAGGTGACCCGTGCACTCAGAGAGCAGCTCGCCCACATCGACAGGACGCACGTCGATGGTGATCTTGCCCGCCTCGATGCGCGACAGGTCGAGGATGTCCGTGATCAAGGCCAGCAGCTGCTCCGCGTTGCGCATCACCTTGCCGAGATTCTCCCGGCTCGTGTCCTTCATCTGACCATCACGGAGCATCACCAGCTCGGTGAACCCGATGATGGCGTTGAGCGGGGTCCGCAGCTCGTGGCTCACGGTGGCGAGGAACTCGCTCTTGAGCTGGTTCGCCTGCTCGAGTTCGGTGTTCACCTCTTCGAGCTCTCGGGTCTTTTGCTCCAGCGCCACCGCCGAGGTCCGGATGGTCTCCACGGATCGCGCGTTGTTCAGGGCCACGGCGATTTGGAAGATCGAGTCTTCGACGAAGTGGCGGACCTCTTCGTCGAAGGGGGTCATGCCCGCGAGCTCCACCACCCCCATGAGCTCGTCCTGGAAGATCATGGGCACCACCAGGATCGAGCCGGTATGGGCTTCGATGACCCCGGTGATGATCTTGAGATCGGCGAGGGGCACATCGGCGAAGTGCAGGCTCTCGCGATCCCGGGCGGCCTGACCGACGAGCCCTTCTCCGAACCGGACGCGCTCGAGGAGCATGGCCCCTCGCAACACCGCAAAGCTCTCGGCGAGGAGCAGCTCCTCGCGGCCAGCCATCTTGAGATACATGCACCCCGCCTTCGCCCCCGTGGCCTGGGACAACGATTTCAGCGAGAGTCGCAAGATGTCGGAGACGTGCACGCTCCGGTTGAGACCGGTGACGAGCTGATCACGGTGATGCTGTTGCTCTTTGACGCTGATGAGCGATCGCGCCAGGTGATTGAACGCACCCCCGAGCTCGCCCAGCTCCGAGACGCCTCCGGGGAGCTTCACTTCGTCCCGAGGCGACTCGCCACGCTCCAGCCTGCGGGCCAGATCTTTGAGCGCCCAGAGGTCGCGCTCCATGCTGCCGATGAAGGCGCCCATCAGCAGAGCTGCGAGGCCGAACCCCACCACGGTCATGCCGATCAGCCAGATCAGGCTGTTGTAGCGGCGGTTCTGGATCTCCGTCATCCGCGTCTCTACGCGCTGACGCTCGTCTGCGGTGAGGGCGGCGGTGTACTCCCACAGCGTCTCGAAGTGCTCCAACCATGCGTACTCGAGGGCGATGAATCGCCGCTCCACCGACTCCCGCTTCACCACGTTCACCTGCATTTCAAGAAGCACCTTGCCGATGCTGTCGATGAGGCCCAGGGTCGGGCGCCTCTGTGCTGATCCGGCCATCTCCCGTATCACTCTGCGGCGGAGCGACTTGAGGTGAGCAAGGTGCGTGTCCAGCGCCTCCTTCCATGGGGTGAGGGCCTCGGCGCTGGCATATCTCAGCAGTTCGAATGTCTGCAGCAGGTCGATGCTGAAGCGCTCGACGCGATCGGCGATTTCCTGGGGCAATGCCGACTCGCCCTGTTGGGAGACCAGACCGTTGGAGCGGCCGGCGATGAGCTGCACTTGCGATGCGAGGGTGGTGCTCAGCTTCTCGATCTGAACCCGGTGAGCGCTGCGGTTTTCACTCAGCTTTTTGCTCAGATCGTCGAGATGGCTCAGCTCTTCCGAGACCACCACCTTCTTGATCTCGCTCTTCTCCCAGTGCTCCGAAGCTTGCTCGATGAGGCCTCGCAGCTGATCTCTCAGGCGCTGACTTTCAGCCTCGAAGGCCTCGCCAGCGCCGCTGTTGAAGCGCTCTTGAGCGATGCGGAGTCTGTGCATCGTGGTGCGGATCGCCGACTGCTGTCGCACGCTGTCGAACTCGGTGGCCACGAGGGCCTGAGCGCCTCGGTGCAGTTTGGCGATGTGATAATAGCTGGTGGCGATGAGGGCGCCGCCAGTGATCAGAATCACCAGGCCGATCAGCAGCAGCCGGATCCGCAGGGTCATTTTTCAGCAGTCCATGGGGGCGGCAGGAGCGGCGAGCGCCCCTTGTCTTTTTGAGTGCGCTGAAGCTCGATCTCTTCAAAGAGCATGGCCGGGGCCACTGCGCTCACGGGCACATACCCGCTCTCGGCACCGCAGAAACCATTGAAGGCGTCCATCTCCTCGCTGGCGGCGAGGATTTTGTTCATCGCCGTGAGCGGGGTACCCACCATCTCCACCCCACGAACCAGCGTCTCCTCGCCGGTCCTGGCGTCGACGCGATACACGAGGCGGGGGGAGCCCTTGAAGGCCTGGTAACCGTAGTTGCTGGTGTTCGTGGATCCCCCGGTGATGTCCCGAATGACGAGGCCGTAAGGCTTGCCTTGCTTACGTGCTGCCTTGACGAGCATGTCGGTGAGCTTTTTCCGGGGCACGCGGCGGCTCGACTCCACGATCAAGTTGCCCATCCGGGCCATGGGGCTGCGCGTGCTCTGGGTCCGACCGTGGCCGTTGCTCTCCGGAGCACCCTCCACAGGGGTACGGCTGGTGAGGAATGTCTTGAGCACTCCGTCTTGCACCAGCACCACGTTTCGAGAAGGCACGCCTTGATCGTCGTGGGTGTAGTAGCCGTTGAGGGGCAGCGAGCCGATGGACTTCACCGTAGGATCATCTCGTACGGAGATGAAGGTGGGCAGGATCCGCGTACCCAGCTGTCCCTGGAAGGTACGACCCTCTTCCTCGTCGCTCTGACGCTCGCCTTCCAGTCGGTGACCGAGGGTTTCGTGGAAGAACACGCCGGTGGCCTGAGGCTCCAAGATCGCCGGACCGGTGTACGGATCGGCCACGGGCGCATTCCTGAGGGCCTCGAGGTTCTTCAGGGCCTCGTCCACCTGGGCGAAGAGCGTGGCCTCGTCGGGCAGCGTGCTCCACTCGCGGCTGTAGTGCGTACGCCCCTGCTCCAGCAGCATGCCGTCGGGGGCCCGGGTGATGGCTTCGAAGGCCACAGTGTACAGACGCTGGTCCTTGACGATCTCAGTGCCTTCGCTGTTGACCAGGTACACCCGCCAGAGGGTGCCCTCGATGCGCACCGCCCCTTCGAGCAGCTTCGGATCAGCCTTGAACTTCGCCGAGAGCCTCCGGGCCAGATCGGCCCATCCCGCCCGATCAGTTTCCAGCTTCAGCGGCGTGTCACGGTGCTTGATCGCCTCTGCCTTGCTCAGGCTGCCCACCTTGCGATCGTCGATCTCGCTCACCTTTTGAGCGCGCTTCTTCAGAAAGTTCGACAGAGCATTCTTGTAGGCCACGTCGGTGAGCAGCCAGAGCGTGGCCCTCAAGATGGCGGCGGACCCCTCAATTGGGGCGTCCTGACTGGGCTCGAAAGCTGCGGGCTCGCCGAACAGATCGAAGTCGTTGGCCTTGAGGCTGCTGTCGAAGTCGTAGCTGCCCACCCGAACGTCCACGGCCACACGTCGGCGGCGATCGTCTTCGTCTTCGAGCAAGGCGCCGAAACGCGCCTGCACCCTCACGCTCCGAGCGTCGACGATGCGGTAGGCGATGAAATAGGGGTGCTCGTAGTCTTCGAGCTTGAGCTCTCCCTGACTGCGCTTCAGCTCGTCGGCCATAGCCTTGAGGATCACCGTACGCTCGGCAGGATCCATGGGCTCGCCCCCGGCACCCGCCTGAGCAGGCGCCGCGATGGCGGAAGAGACCAGTCCGCCCGCACAGACAATGCCGAGGGTGAGGACGAAGAGAGCCTTTTGCGTGACCTTCGCTGTGATGTACACGTGTCGCTTCACCTTGAATGGGCACCCGTGAGCCGCGGCTTCAGGGTGCTGTTTTGATGTCTTCACACCCCGTAGAGCGCGTCGTCAACTTCGGATCGCCCCTTCGATGGGTCGAGACCCACGGACTGCCCGTGGGTGCCGCCCTCTTGGACACTGATCCACGGGCCGGCGTTCCCGAAGATCTCACGCGCTTCTCGGCCCTGGGGCTCGACCCCGTCGAGGTGATCTCTCACACGTTGGGACCAGACCCGCTCTCAGAGGATCCGATCTCCGCGCTGGAGGCGTTGCACCAACGCAGCCTGCTCGAAGGCCTCGACGCGCGCCTGGGGCCGAGGCCCATGGTCATGTGCGCCCTCGCCTACGATCTCGGCCGTTGCTTCGAGCGCTTGCCGGCGCTTCGCCCTCGAGACCATACCCTGCCCGATCTGTGGGCCGCCCGCTATTCGGCGGTCTACGTATGGGATCATTTGTGCCAGCGCGGTCGAATCACCGCCGAGTCTCCCGAGGCCGCCGCTCAACTGGCCCACCGGCTCGCAGCGCCGGCTTCACCCCCTGCCCCGCTCACCCCGGGCACCGCACGACCCGCCATGGACCGTGAGGCATATCTCGACGCCATCGCCCAAATTCGTGAGCACATCCGCCTCGGCGATGTCTACCAGGTGAACTTCACGCTGCGCTTCACCGCCACCCTCCCCACCTCGGGGTCCGATCCAGCAGCTCTGTTCTCTGCTCTGCGTCGAGAGACCTCGGCCCCCTTCGCCGTGGCCATGCGCCTCGACGCAGATCGCGCCATCCTCAGCGTGAGCCCGGAGCGCTATCTGAAGTGGCGCCCGGGCGGTGTGGTGGAGACCCGGCCGATCAAGGGCACCCGACCTCGTGGCGCCGATGCCCGAGAAGACGCCGCGCTCTCCGAGCAGCTGCAACACAGCGCCAAGGATCGCGCCGAGCACATCATGATCGTCGATCTGGAGCGCAACGATCTCGGTCGATTGTGTGTGCCGGGCACAGTGCGCCCCAGCCGACTGCTGGCCCCTGAAGCGCACCCCACGGTGCACCACCTCGTGAGCACGGTCGAAGGGGTGCTCCGCCCTCAGGTGGGGCTGAACGATCTCCTGCAGGCCACCTTCCCCGGCGGCAGCATCACCGGCGCGCCCAAAATCAGGGCCATGGAGATCATCGAGCAGCTGGAGCAGAGTCGCCGGGGCATCTACTGCGGAGCTCTGGGCTATCTCGATGCCCTCGGTGGAGGCGATCTGAACCTGCCGATCCGCACCGCATGGGTCGACGGTGATCAGCTCGTGTACCCCGCTGGGGGCGGCATCGTCATCGACAGTGATGGTGAAGAAGAATGGGCTGAGGTGGCCGCCAAGGCGGCGGCCTTCACCCGCGCCTGCGGCGGGTGATCACGAGATCGAGTTTACTGCAGCTACTGCTGCTGGGACTTCTGGGCATTCCAGCGACCGCCCCCCTCTTCCGCCTGATCGTACCCCCAGGTGCCCTGCAGCTTCGTACCCGCGTGGGTGATGCGGAAGACGGCCTTGCCCCGCTTGGGGAAGATGGCCCTGGCGGTGTCGCCGGGCTCGATCCAGTCGATGCGCAACAGATCACCGTTGATCTTGCCCCGGAGGGTGCCGTCGTATTCTGGCCCTCGGGGGTTCTGATAGCTGCCCTGAACAGTGTCGCCCGACTGGATCAGCTTCATGTCGCCGAACTCCTGGCTGTACCAGAGCCCGTTGAGGTTGAGACCGGGGATCGCTGGCCCTGGTTGCATTTTGGGCTTCTCGGGTGCGCCACCACAGCCTGCGAGGTTGCCAGTTGTACCGACAAGGGCCAGGGCGAGGACGATGCGCTTGATCATGAAGCGGGACATTGTGGCTCCAGTGAAGTCATGACAGGGAACAAGTACCCGCCCCAGCGGCGCTGTCAAGCCTCGGCGATGGCGCTCAACAGCGCATGGTGGAGGCGGTGCCCTGCGCATTGGGCCACGACACGTGCCTGAAGCGGACGCCCGAGACACATCAGATCACCGAGGAGATCGAGGGCCTTGTGACGCACGGGCTCGTCAGGCCAGCGGAGCCCGTCGACGTTGAGGGGCACACCAGCGTCGTCGAAGACCACCGTGTTCTCCAAACTCACCCCACCGAGCACCCCAGCGGCAGCGAGGGCTTCTCGATCTCTCAAATGACCAAAGGTCCTGGCGTGGGCCACCGCGGCGATCATGTCGGATCCAGGCGGGCCACACTCGAGCACCATGGGTTGCTGAGGCGGATAGTGCACCTCGACCCGTGCGCTGAAGCGCTCAGCGGGCGTGGCGACGATGCAGGCCTGCCCCTCGGCGACCTCGATTGTGCGCTCGAGCACAACCGGTGAATACGGCGGCTCCCCCTCAAGTTCCACCGCTGCGATGGCCTCGACCCATCGGCCCGCGCTCCCATCGAAGATTGGCGGCTCTCCGCCTTCGATGGCGATCTCGGCGTCGGTGATGCCCATCAACCAGAGCGCACCGAGCAGGTGCTCCACCAGAGCCACTGGGCCACGGGCGGTCATCACGGCGGTGGCGCGACTCACGTTCGGGATCAAGACACGAGGCGTCAGAGGAGTGTCATTGATCACCACCCCCCGCCGGCCAGGAGAGATGGTGGTGACACAGGGCGCACCACTCCTTAGCCCCACGCCGCTTTGAATCACGACATCGGCCA
Source organism: Bradymonadia bacterium (assembly GCA_046290225.1). Taxonomy (GTDB): domain Bacteria; phylum Myxococcota_A; class Bradymonadia; order UBA7976; family UBA1532; genus JBKAGE01. The sequence continues at coordinate 338,464 of JBKAGE010000036.1, forward strand.
CCGTGCGGCGTTTAAGCCAACTCTCGTCGTCGGTGCAAAAGCGTGCGCTGGAGTCCATCGACCACTCCTGGCAGGATGAGCCCCTCTTCATCGTCGATGTGCAAGGTTCGATGCCAGTGTTCTCTGATCTCATGCACCTTCTGCCGGCGCCCTCGGCCGCCCTGCTGTTCGCCCTCGCCGCCCTGTCCACCGGGTGTGGTGGTGACGACAGCAGCGGAGACGACAGCGAACCGGTGATGCCCGACGCCACCGTCGCCGACGCCTTCGTCATCACCGAGACCTCGTGCGACTCCGCCTCCGGCCGCGCCCTTGTGCCCGGAGGGCCCTTCACCTGTGAGGGCGAGCCCGAGTACGTCACCATCGAGACCCGACGTGACGGCGCCGCGTACCAGTACGACATCTTCACCTATGAGGCGAGCCACCCGCTCTCGACCGAGACCCTCGCGTTCCCGTGTGCCGGTGAGAGCGACGTCGAAGCCGGCATCGCCAACTTCGCGGCACCAGAGGGCGCAGAAGCGTGCTCCATCGCCGGCGTCCGCCCCTGGCACAGCGTCACCTGGGAAGAAGCCCGTACAGCGTGTCAGGCCATCGGCTGGCGCATGTGCGACGACTTCGAGATCGAGCGCGGCTGTACCGGGGGCGATGGCCGCCGGTACACCTACGGCGATCAGTTCCGCTCTGGCACTCAGGGCTGCAACGTACAGCAGTCCTACCTTGCTCCTGGCGCCGAGTTCACCAGCGAAGCCCCTACGGGCAGCTTCGAGTTCTGCGTGAGCGCCGATGGTGTCTTCGATCTCAACGGCAACCTCTGGGAATGGTCTGGCAGCCCCCTCGAAGACGACTCTCGAGGTCGACGCTATGTCGGTGCAGGCTGGAAGATCATCGCCGAGCGCCACCAGGACGAAGAGCAAGCCTGTCAGGCTGAATCGCAGGTGCTGGGCTCTTTTGCCCGCAGCTTCAAGAGCCCCATCGTGGGTTTCCGCTGCTGCCGTGACGCCCAGTGAGCGGCCCCAACACACGCCAGCAGCCTCAGCAAGGGGTGCAGATTCACCTGCGGTGGCTGGTCTTGCTGGCATCCATGATCGTCCTGGTGTTGCTCCGGCGGCACCGCGTGCTGCTCACCATCTACGTGGCGCTGTTCTGCACTGGCTCGCTGCTCTACCTGCTGTGGCTGCCCAAGTTCATGGCCAGCCAGGAGCGCAAGTTCACCCGCGAGGCCCTGAGGCTGATCACGTCGGGTGACATCAGCGGCCTCAAAGCCCTCGCCCAGCGTCAGGGTTTGATCCGACGATTCGGCCGGCGCCACGTGATCCCCGACACCCTCGCCATGGGCGCAGCCTCAGTGGGCGATCACGAAGCTGCCTGCCACCTGTACGCCGAGGCCTTGCAACACGCGCCCCCTGAAGATCGGGTCCGCATCGAGCTGAACCTCGCCGCCGAGGAGGTCCAGACAGGCCGGCTCGACGCCGCTGAGGGCCGATACCGGGCCATTCTGCGCAAGCGACCCGGTCAGCTCATCGCCGTGGGCCAGCTTGGGCGGCTGTTGGTGAAGAAAGAGGCTTTCTCTGAAGCCATCGACCATCTGAAGCAGGCCTTGGAGATGGCCAACGGCAGCGAAGCGGCGGGGCTGAAGCTGGCCCTCGCCGAGGCCTTGATTCTCACCGGCGACGCCTCAGGTCAGGCCCTCGCTCAGGAGGCGGGATCTGAAGGGGCCTCTTCTGAAGAGGTCTCTCGCGTGCTCGCCCTCTCCAGCAGCCAGCGCGACACCCGCGGGTAGACCACCTCCGGGGCCCGATGCCCCAACACCAGATCCACGTGCCCCCAGTCGCCGTCGGCGCCGCCGAGGACCTCCATGTGCTTGTGGGGGCTGCCCATGGCTTCGAAGCCCGCCTGTACCGAGGCGATGGGCGCCATGCGATCCAGGTTGCCGGCGATGGCCAGGTAGGGCCACTTCACCCCTTCGAGGCGGGTCAGCGTCTGATCCGCGGGCCGACCATCGAGACCCTGGCGGTGCAGAATCGCGTCGACGAAGTTACGGATCACCTTCCGGGGCACATCTTCGAGCACCTCGGCCATGAACGCTCGCTGCGTCGTGGGGCGCATGTGCTCTGGATGAAAGAACATGCGCTCCACAGGCCGCGCCGGCACTCGCCCTGCGAAGGGCAACACCAGCGCGCACCAGCGGGCGATGCGAGCCGAGGGCAGCCAGTCGAGGTAGCGCAGCCACCGGGCGATGCCGCCCCAGTGGGCCCGCACCGGATCCGGGTGCGTGGGGGTGCCCAACGTGATGAGCCCGCCGAGATCGTCGATGCGGCCCTCCGCACCCGCGAGCAAGGCCACGAGGCCCCCCATGGAGTGGCCTACCCAGAGCACCTCGCGCTCACCCGTGAGCGTGCGCACGTGCTCAAGGGCTGCGGGCACGTCGAAGCGGGCATGATCGATGATGCCGTAGGTCCACCCCTTGCCGAAGAAGCCCGGCTTCTCGCTGCCGCCGGCCCCTCGCAGATCGAGCAGGAACACGTCGAACCCCTGCTCGGCAAGGTGACGGCCGAGGCTGTACTCGGCGTCGAGATCGAAGAAGCGGTGGTTGCACGCCAGGCCATGGCAACAAATGACCGGACGCCCGCCCCCCGGGCCCTCGGGGTTGGCTCGAATGCGATTGAGCGCGATGCGCCAGCCGTCCTCCGTGGCGACGAAGTGGCGCTCGTCTGGCAGACGCAGACGGCTGTAGTGGCGCTTCCAGAACCAGATGTGGGCCACCACCAGCGCCACGATGGCCACGAGGTAGATCAAAATCTCCATCGAGTCACTCCTGGGCTGAGCCCACCACCACCATGAAGTTGAGGCGATCCCGCCCTCGGGCCACCCGCACCTGAGCGGCGCGGCCAGGCTTGGTGGCAGCGATGAGCCAGCTGAGCATGCGCGGATCTTCGATGGGCACCCCATCGTACGCCAGAATGATGTCACCGGGCTCCAGGCCCGCCAGATGGCCAGGCGCCTCCAAAACGACCCCCTTGACGAGGGCCCCTCGGCGAGTGCTCAGCCCGGAGGCCGCCACCTGATCCAGCGAAGGGCTTATGGTGACGAGGCCAGTGTACCCTCTCACAAAGCGGCCATCAGCCAGGATGCTCTCCACCACCACATTCACCATGTCGATGGGCGTCGCGAAGGAGACGCCCTGGCCGTGGCCGAGGACCGCGGTGTTCACCCCTACTACCCGCCCATCGATGTTCACCAGCGGTCCCCCCGAGTTGCCCGGATTGATGCTGGCATCGGTTTGAATGAAGTTCGCGTATCTCGGCGCCCCTGAGGGCAGATTCCGGCGACCCAGGGCGCTCACCACCCCCACAGTGATCGAATGATCGAAGCCGTAGGGGCTGCCCAACGCCGCCACCCACTGCCCCGGCCGCAGCGGCTTCACCGAGCCCCGAGCGAGGGGAGGCAGCCGCCCACCGTCGAGCTTGAGCACAGCAAGGTCAGTTTTGGGATCACTGCCCACCAGGACAGCGGACAAGACTTGCCGATCGGCTGTACGCACCTGAAAAGCAGAGACATTGTCGACGATGTGATCGTTGGTCACGAGGTGGCCCTGAGCGTCCCAAAGGAAGCCACTCCCCTGACGCACAGTGGCGAAGCCCGTCTCCTCCACGTGGCCGGCGAGCACGCTCACCACCGAGGGCGCCACGGTATCGAAGACATAGGTGAAGTCGGGGCCACGGCCGTCACACTGGCAATCACCAGATCGCTCGACCTTCTCGGGCTCAGGGGCTGGCTTTGGGGGCGGGGGCGCAGACACGGGTGCTTTTGACGGTGCCGGCCGTGCGTTTGCAGGCGGCGCAGGCTCCTGACATCCGAGAAGGGCCAGGAGGCAGCCCAGAGACCACCCAGGACGGCTGGCGGTCACCGACGCGCTTTCTGGACGTACTTCACACGGAGTTCGTACAGCAGCGTATCGAGCAGCCTGCGCTCCTCGTCGTCGAGATTGCCTACGGTCTTGTTCTTGAGCATGCCCAGGGTGTCGATGACCTGAGCCGCCATGACGAGATCGGGCGCGCTCTCACCGGTCTCGCCGAGGTGCACCAGGGCGAGGTGGTTGAGAGACATCACGTGGTGGGCGAACGTCATGGTGGAGATCACCGGACGCTGTGTGCCCCCCTCGTCCTCGGCGGGCTTCACCTCAGGGGTGCCCTCCGGATCGACGTGGAACACCCGCTTGTCGTGCTGATCGCGATCGCCCATGGGGCCTCCTCGGGCCGAGCCCTTTTACATCGAGGTGGTCTCGTCTCCGGGCACCTGGTGGACCTCTTTCGAGCCCACTTTCTCCTTGAGGGACTCCATCTCGATGACCACAGCCTCGCTGTTGCCCTCGGCGTCTTCGAGGTTGGCGAGCCAGTCTTTGTGCTCGTCGGCGGTGACCACCCCCATCTCGACGTGGCGCTTCACCAGGCGAATATCATAGAGGTATTCAGGGACCTTGCGGATCATGAGGGGGCTCCAATGGCAGCATGTTTGAGGGGCCACTCCATCCAACGGGGCAGCCCGGACAGCGGCAAATAGTGCTCAATGGCCCCGTCAGAGTCAATCTGCTAAGGTGCGCCGCTGCCAGCGACACTGTAGGTGTACCTGCCCGTGACGCGGCACACGACGCCCTCGAACAGACCCATCCACAGGAAGATGGCCATGACCGCTCAGCCCAAATCAGAGTTCCTCAACATCGTCCTCCGGCGTGGCTTCATGCACCAGTGCACCGATCTCGAGGCACTCGACGAAGCCTTCATGAAGGGACACGTGACGGGCTATGTGGGCTTCGATGCCACCGCAGACTCGCTCCACGCCGGCAGCCTCGTGTCGATCATGTTGTTGTACTGGCTTCAGTACTGCGGCCACCGTCCTCTCGTGCTCATGGGCGGTGGCACCACCAAGGTGGGTGATCCCTCGGGCAAAGACGAAAGCCGTCAGCTGCTCACCGCCGATCGCATCGAGCAGAACATCGCCTCCATCAAGGGCATCTTCGACAAGGTCATCGACTTCAGGGGTGATGGTCCCGACAGCGGCATCTTCCTCAACAACGCCGAGTGGCTCGATGCCCTGGAGTACGTGCCCTTCTTGAGAGACGTGGGCCGCCACTTCACCATCAACCGCATGCTCACCATGGACTCGGTGCGGTTGCGCCTCGATCGCGAGCAGCCCCTGAGCTTCCTTGAGTTCAACTACATGCTGCTGCAGGCCTACGACTTCGCCGAGCTCAACAAGCGCTACGGCTGCACCCTGCAGATGGGCGGCTCTGATCAGTGGGGCAACATCACCCAAGGCATCGACCTCGGTCGCCGCATGCACGGCGCCAGCCTGTTCGGCCTCACCACCCCCCTCATCACCACCGCTTCTGGGGCGAAGATGGGGAAGACGGCCGCTGGCGCGGTGTGGCTCAACCCTGATCGACTCTCGGCCTACGACTACTACCAGTACTGGCGCAACGTCGAAGACGCCGACGTGGGTCGGTTCCTGCGCCTGTTCACCATGGTGCGTCTCGAGGAGATCGAGCGCCTCGAGGCCCTCAAGGGTCAGGAGATCAACGAGGCCAAGAAGGTCCTCGCCCGTGAGGCCTGCGCCATCGTGCACGGCCGAGAAGCCGCAGTCGCCGCGGAGACCACCGCCCTGGAGACCTTCGAAAAGGGGGCCAGCGCCGCAGGTCTGCCCACCTTCGACGTACCTCAGGGCAACCTGGACGCCGGGGTGAAGATCATCGAGCTCTTCGTTCAGGCGGGGCTGGCGAAGTCCAACGGCGAGGCCCGACGCCTGATTCGTCAGGGCGGCGCCAAGGTGAACGACACTCAGTTCAAAGACGAGCACGGCAGCCTCACCGCCTCCGATCTCAACGGCGAGGGGGTCATCAAGCTCTCCGCCGGCAAGAAACGCCACGCCCTGATCCGCCCAGCCTGAGAGAGTACCCATGCGACTGCTCGCCGGTGACGTCGGAGGCACCCACACCCGCCTCACGCTGTACGAAGGCCCCGCTGATCAGCCTCCCCAGGCATCGGCCACCGCGGTCTACAAGAGCCAGGAGTTCACCGATCTCGCCCCGGTGATCCGCGCCTTCCTCCGAGAGCACGCCCTGGCACCGCCAGAGGGCGCCTGCATCGGCGTCGCGGGCCCTGTCCGCCAGGGGCGGGTGCGGCTGACCAATGTGAACTGGCAGCTCGATGCGATCCGGCTCAGCGCCGACCTCGGGTTCCCTATCACGTTGATCAACGACTTCCACGCTCAGGCGGCGGCGATCCCTCACCTGGGGCCCCACGATCTCGTGGCTCTCGAGACCAACGGCTCTGCAGAGCCCGAGGCAGAAGAGGGCGCGCCCATCGCCATCCTCGGCCCAGGCACAGGTCTTGGTGAGGCGCTGCTGATTCCCGAAACGCACGGCGGCTACCGTGTACTGCCCACCGAGGGCGGCCACAGCCGGTTCGCCCCCCGGGACGAGCGGGAGATCGGCCTGCTCCGAAGCCTGTGGCAGACATTCCCGGAGCACGTGAGCGTAGAGCGCGTGCTCAGCGGCAATGGTCTGGTGGCCATCTACGACTACCTGCGGGGCGACACCCCCAGGCGGCCCGAGATGGCCACCACAGATCCTGCGGCGGTCATCACCACGCAGGCCCTCGCCCGTGGCTGCCCCATCTGCGTCGAGGCCGTGGAGATGTTCGTCGCCATCCTCGGCGACGAAGCTGCGAACCTCGCCCTCAAGAGCAACGCCGGCGGCGGTGTCTACATCGCAGGTGGCATCGGCCCCCGCATCGCCCCCCTGATGCAGGGCACCTTCCGTCGTGCCTTCATCACCAAGGGCCGTTTCGGCAGCTGGTTGAGGGGTGTGCCCACGTGGCTGATCATCCGCACCGACTCGGGCATGCTCGGCGCCTGGGCTGAGGCCCACCGGCTCGCGAGCCAGCCCCACGAGCAGTCGCCCGAGAGATCGCTGATGGAGAGCGAAGACTGATGCGGAATTCCGAGAGCCGATGGCTGACGGCCCCCACGCGCCTCGCCCAGGACCGACTCGTCGTCGGCGCCCTGCTCCTGGCGTTGCTGGCCCTCTACATGCCCAACCTCGGCGGCTATGGCCTCTATGACCCCTGGGAGACCCACTACGGTGAGGTGGCCCGGAACATGGTCGAGACCGGAAACTACATCGATCCCTTCTGGGGCGCCCCCTGGGATCCGAACGGGGTGAAGCGCGAGCGCGCGGGCTTCTACAGCAAGCCGCCGCTGACGATGTGGCTCATGGCCGCGGGCATGAACATCGCCGGCTACAACGAGTGGGGTGTGCGGCTGCTCTTCCCCGTACTGGCCATCATGGCCCTGCTGGCCATCTACCTCGCCGTGTCGAGGCTGAAACATCGCCGGGCGGGGCTCATCGCCGTCACCGTCACCGGCACGATACCGTTCTATACATTCTTGAGTCGTCAGGCCGTCACCGATGGCCCCATGGTGTCCCTCATGGTGCTCGCCGCCATGGCTCTGGGGCTTGGCCTCTTCGCTTGCGAAGACGATGACAGCCCACCGAGCCCAGCGCTTTATTGGGGCACGCTCACCCTGGCCATGGTGGTCATGCTCGGCCAGCTGTGGGCCATGCTGCCCATGGATCGCAGCCCCGACACCATCCGACCCTACCCGGGCGACGGCGGGTTCTTCATCGCCATCCAGTGGTTCTTCCGCGATCTCTTCTGGGTGGGCCGCGGCAAGGGTTGGGTCATCGCCCTGGTCTTGATGCCCCTGGCGGTCTTCACCGCCCTGCGCATCGCCCGCCAGAGGCGCCGGCAGATGCTCTACATCTACCTGTTTTACATCTTCGTGGGCCTCGTGGTGCCGGCGAAGGGTTGGGTGGCCTGGGCCCCCCTCGGCGGGGCCATTGTCGGCTACCTGCTCATCACCGGCGAGTGGCATCGGCTCAAGCAGGTCGACATCCCTGGTGGGCTGCTCATCGTCTTCATGACTGGGCATCCGTGGATCATCGCCATGCTCGGAGGGCACCACCCGGGGTGGTACAACCGTTTTGTGGTGCACGATCACTACAAGCGGCTCTTCGAGAAGGTGCACAGCACCGACGACGGCGCCTTCGAGTACTTCGTCAAGTGGATCGGCTACGGCTTGTTCCCCTGGATCGGGTTACTGCCTGCAGCCATCGCCCGGATGGTGGGGTTGCGCAAGGGCCCCGACGGCTACACCAAACTGCAGAAGTTCGAGATCTTCATCTTTGTGTGGGCCATCTTCGGCTTCATGATGTTCTCCAAGTCGGGGACCAAGTTCCATCACTACATCTTCCCAGCGATCCCGCCCCTGTGCATCTTGCTGGCCCTCGCCCTCGACGATCTCATCGACCGGGCCCCTCGAGGTGCTTCGGTGCTGCTCATGGGCGGCGCTCTGATCACTGTGTGGGTCGGTCAGGACCTCTATCGCATGCCCACCCGGCACGGTGAGGCCAGCCAGAACCTGGTGAACCTCTTCACCTACAAATATGACCGCGAGTGGCCCGAATACACTCCACCAGAAGAGCTCGCCGAAGCCCGTGCAGCCCTGGCCACTGCGCCCGATGCAGAGGGCCCAGATGTAGACAAAAAAGACAAACCACCCATGACTGCGGAGCAGCTGGCCTTCGCCGAAGAAGACAATGCATTCCTCTTCGAGCTCTCGGGCCCACTGTTCTGGATGACCTGGATGGGGGCCATCGGCCTGGGCGCCATGGCGCTCTTCGGCGGTTGGATCAGAGAGTACGGTGGGGTCGTGGTGGCCCTCGGCGGGCTTTGGTGCGCCATGTATTGCCTGCACACCTATCTACCTGTGGTCTCACACCACTGGAGCCAGAAAGGCATGTGGGACACGTACTACAGTCAGTGCACGCCTTTCGAAGAAGGCGACACTCTGGGCTATCGACAACACATGTTGGGCCATCTCGGTCGAGTCCCGAAGCGGGCAGACATGTTCCCCAGGGTGAAGTGCAAAGAGCCCATCATCGCCTTCCGAACCAACTGGCGCGGTGAGACTTTCTACTCCGCCAACACCACGCTGCCGGTCATCGAGACCAAGTTCATGAAGCAGTTCTTCGCCCAGTGGGGCGAGCACCAGCCCTTCTACCTCTTCACTGAGCGCAGCCGGGTGAAGTCGGAGCTGGAGCCCAATTTGCCCAAGCACCTCAAGGGCAAGGGACAAGAAGTCTTCGGTGCCAACCGCAAGTTCGTCCTGTTCCGCTTCGACCCCCCGCCGGCGTCACAGTAGTCAACTCGCAGCGATGGTGAGTGTGGCCTACCCCGTGAGGCCGAACAGCATCTCACCGAGGCGTTGACGCAGGCTCTGGTAGGCAGAAGCCGCCAGGATGAACATCACATAGCCCTGACTCCGGCTCTCTTTGAGCGTGAAGTCGATCTGCACCATGATGAACTGTTGCCGCGCCCGGGATTTGATCTGGCCCATGAGCGTGTTGTTGTCGCCCTGGAACCAACGGGGCAACCCAGTTTGCAGCTCCATGCCGAAGGTGTCGGCAAAAGACGCCAGGCACGCGTTGAGGATGATGTTCCCCACCTCGCTCAAGGCTTCGAATTCCAGCTCGGTCAGCTCTTGTCCGCACTGATCGTTGAGCAGCGCGTGCACCAGACTGTGGCTGTTCTCATCGGGGAAGATGAGCAAGCCTTCGCCATCCAAAGGGCCATGGAACCCCTGTGAGATGGCAGTGATGTCATCGGGAAACTGGACTCGGGCGTAAGCCTCCACCTGAGCCTCGTCACAGATCTCCACCTGGGGGAGCGACAACAGCACCTCTTCCCGAGCCATCTGGCTCAGAGCGTCGGCGGCTTGCCCCAGGCCCATGTTCAAGAGCTCACCGAGGGCATCTTTGAACATGGCGTCGTCGAGGGCCATCAGACACCCTCGATGAAGTGCTGCAACTTCGCCGGCGACACGGGCTTGCCGATGAAGGTGTACCCCTGCTCTGCAGCACGGTTCTGAATCCGCGCCTGCACATTTGCCGTGAGGAGGGCGATGGGTACCTCAGGGTACTTCTCTCTCACCTGTGCGGCCGTTTCGAAGCCGTCCAGACCCGGCATATTGATGTCGATGAGCAGGGCATCAGGTACCTGCTCCTCTGTCTTGTTGATGGCCTCTTCACCGTTACTCGCGTCAACCACTTGCCACTCGGGCTTCAAGTTGAGCAGCGCGCTCCGCGCCCACAGGCGTGCGGTCATGCTGTCGTCAACGATGTAGATGGTCTTCTCGCTCATCGCCGAGCCTCCTGCGTTGGGGGTGGATCGTTCATCGACCGGCAGGAGGCTCGACTTTACCTGGAGGCATGCACAGGCCTCATATTCTGGCTTTAGCGGCACCCTGCACGTGCCGAAAAATGGGCTATGTGATGGCAGGAGACATGTCTTGACGACCGACGAGCCCAGCCAGGAGCCCCCCCGCTCTCTGGCTCACAGCGCCCTCGACGTGCTCGATCTGGGGGTCTTCGTCCTCGACTCGGCGCAGCGGTTCACTGCGTGGAACGAGTGGATGAGCCGCCATGCCGACCGCGCAGAGCCCTCTGTGCTCGGGCAACAGTTTTTGTCGATCTTCCCTCAGATGGCCAGCCATCGACTGGGTCAGGCTGTGGAGCAGGCGCTCAAATACGGGATGTCTTCGAAGCTCTCCCAGGCGCTGCACATCGCCCCCTTGCCGCTCTACCCAGCCGACGCGCGGGGCTTCGGTGCTCGGCGCATCGATCAGATGATCCATGTGCGACCTCTGGACACTGCCGAGGGGCGCCAGTGCATGGTGGAGGTGCACGACGTCACCGCCACAGCCCGCCGTGAGCGTCAGCTTCGACAGCAGGCGAAGCACATGGAGAGCCTCGCCCGCGAGGCAGAGCAGGCCCGTGACGATGCCAGGCTTCAAGCACGACAGCTCGAACAGACCAACGACGCCCTGAACCGCGCCCGGAACGAAGCCATCAAGCTCAGTCAGGAGCACAATGACTTCCTGGCCATGATGAACCACGAGGTCCATGGGCCGCTCAACCAGGTCATGGCCGCCCTCAACGATCTCGAAGCATCCGAACTCAAGCTACACCAGACGAAACGCCTCAACGGGGCCCGGCAGGCCACTGAAGATCTCAGTCGTCTCATCGGCGACGTGCTCGAACTACATCAGCTCAAAGCGCAGAAACCTCAGGGTGTACGGGTGCCCTTCGAGCCTGAGCAGCTCAAGCAGCAACTGCTGACACAGTTTGCACCCATGGCAGGTGCCAAACATCTCAACCTGGACATCGAGATAGACCCTCATGTGCCTGGGGTGCTGCTCGGAGACTTGGATCGTCTCAGCCAAATCATGGAGCGGCTGATCCACAACGCCATCCGCTTCACCACCACAGGCCGTGTGCAGGTGAGCTTCAAGAGCGTGGACGACATCGCTCCCGGGCAACTGCGTCTGCTTTGCTCAGTGGCCGACACCGGCCCTGGCATCCCCACGGATGCTCGACGAAAAATCTTCGATCCGTTCATTCAGTTGTCTTCTCGCGCCGGTGGAGCGGGCCTGGGGCTCGCTTTGGCGCGTCAACTCTCCACTGCCCTCAAAGGGCGCATCTGGGTCGAGAGCGAAGTCGACGAGGGGTCTTGCTTTCACGTGACCCTGCCCATGAAGCGCCCCCACACTCACGGGCTCAGCACGCACAACACGACCCGACACATCATGACGCCGCCGCCTCTGGAGCCTCTGGAGATCTTGTTGGCTCAGAGCGATTTGCTCGGACAGCAGGCACTGGAAGATCAGCTCACCCACCGCCAGCACAGCGTTGTGCTCGCTCCAGACATGCAGCGTGCCCTCGACAGCTTCGTCGACCACCGCTTCGACGTCATCCTGCTCGATGTGGCACTGCTGAACTCAGGAGAAGGCGCTCTGGGGATGATGCTCAAAAGAAGGGCGGGGCTCAGAGGATACGAGCCCCTCGTGGTGGTCTTCGACGTGCCGCAGAGCCGAATGACGGATGTGCGTGCGGATCGAGGCGTCGACCTGGTCATCGAACCCCCTTTATCCCTGCACAGACTGGAGCGTGCGCTGCTTCAGTATCTGCCAAAGAAAGCCACCGCCGCAGGCCGGCGGCTGATGGGCTGAGGCAAACTCACTTCACGACGAAGTTGATCATCCGACCCGGGACGAAGATCTCGCGCTTCAGGTCGCCACTGGCGAGGTGTTTGCCCACATTGGGCAGAGCCCGGGCTGCAGCGAGGGCGTCGTCCTTGGCGACATCCTTGGCCAGCTCGAGCTGACCACGAACCTTGCCGTTGACCTGGATGGCGTAGCGCACAGTGTCATCGACGGTGAGCGCGGCGTCGAAGGCAGGCCACGGCACGTAGCTGATGCTCTCGGCGTGACCCAGACGGGCCCAGAGTTCCTCGGCGATGTGCGGCGCGAACGGCGCCAGCAGCTGACAGAAAGGCGTCAGCACGCTGCGCGGGCGCACCTTCAACGGCGTCAGATGGTTCACCAGTTCCATCATGGCGGCGATGGCGGTGTTCAGCCGCAGGGCCTCGATGTCTTCGGTGACCTTCTTGATGGTCTTGTGCAGCACCTTCAAGGTGGCCTTGTCCGGGGCGTCGTCTGTGACCACCAGAGCATCGGTCTCCTCGTCCACGTACAGACGCCATGCCCGGTTGAGGAACTTCCGCACCCCCTCGACCCCCTTGGTGGCCCAGGGCTTGGTGGCCTCGAGGGGCCCCATGAACATCTCGTACAGGCGCAGGGCGTCGGCGCCGTGCTCGGCGATGACGTCGTCGGGGTTCACCACGTTGCCCCGGGACTTGGACATCTTCTGCCCGTCTTCGCCGAGGATCATGCCCTGGTGCACCAGCTTCACGAAGGGCTCCAAGGTGCTCACAGCGCCCACGTCGTAGAGCACCTTGTGCCAGAAGCGCGCGTAGAGCAGGTGCAGCACCGCGTGCTCGGCGCCCCCGATGTAGAGATCGACGGGCATCCAGTGCTTCTCGAGCTCGGGATCGATGAGGGCGTCGTTGTTGTGGGGGTCGATGTACCGCAGGTAGTACCAGCACGATCCAGCCCACTGAGGCATGGTGTTGGTCTCTCGGCGACCCTTCCGGCCATCGGGCAGAGTGACGTTCACCCAGTCTTCGATGGTGGACAGCGGGCTCTCGCCGGTGCCCGAGGGCTGGTAAGACTCCACCTCGGGTAAACGCACGGGCAGGTCCGCGTCGTCCACCACCACGATCTCGCCATCCTCAGCGTGAATCACCGGGAAGGGCTCACCCCAGTAGCGCTGGCGGCTGAACAGCCAGTCCCGCAGCTTGAAGTTGATGGTGCCCTTGCCCACCTTCTCACCCTCGAGCCACTCGATGATCTTCGCCTTGGCGTCGGTCACGGCGAGCTCGTCGAGCATGCCGCTGTTGATGAGGGTGCCGTCACCGCTGTAGGCCGACTCGCTGATGTCGCCCCCACTGATGACCTGCACGATGGGCAGATCGAAGGCCTTGGCGAACTCGTAGTCGCGCTGATCGTGGGCGGGCACCGACATGATGGCCCCGGTGCCGTAGGTGGCCAGCACGTAGTCGCTGATCCACACGGGGATCTCGTTGCCGTTCACGGGGTTGATGGCGTACGCCCCCGTGAAGACCCCGGTCTTCTCCTTCACCTCGGTCATGCGCTCCCGATCGCTCTTGCGGGCGGCAGCGGCGACATAACCTTCTACAGCCTCACGCTGGCTGTCGGTGGTGATGCGCTTCACCAGATCGTGCTCGGGGGCCAGCACCATGTAGGTGGCCCCAAAGAGCGTGTCTGGACGGGTGGTGAAGACCGTGATCACACCTGCTTCGTCGCCTTCAGTGGCAGCGAGCTTAAAGTCCACCTCGGCGCCGAAGGAGCGGCCGATCCACTCCTTCTGCATGGTCTTGGTGCTCTTGGGCCAGTCCACCTGCTCGAGATCGTCCATCAGGCGGTCGGCGTAGGCGGTGATCTTGAGCATCCACTGCTTCATGGGCTTGCGGATGACCGGGTGGCCACCACGCTCGCTCTTGCCGTCGATGACCTCTTCGTTGGCGAGCACGGTGCCCAGAGCAGGGCACCAGTTCACGGGCACCTCGGCGATGTAGGCCAGGCCCTTCTTGTAGAGCTGGGTGAAGATCCACTGGGTCCAACGGTAGTAGTTGGGATCAGTGGTGTTCACCATCCGGCTCCAGTCATAGCTGAAGCCCAGGGCCTTGAGCTGCTCGGTGAACCGCGCCACGTTCCGCTCAGTGGTGATGGCGGGGTGGGTGCCGGTCTGGATCGCGTACTGCTCTGCGGGCAGGCCAAAGGCGTCGTACCCCATGGGGTGCAGCACGTTGAAGCCCTGGGCCCGCTTGTACCGGCTCACGATGTCGGTGGCGGTGTACCCTTCGGGGTGGCCCACGTGAAGGCCGGCGCCGGAGGGGTACGGGAACATGTCAAGACAGTAGAACTTGGGCTTGGTGGTGTCGTTCGTGGTCTTGAAGGTCTCTTCGGCCGCCCAATACTTCTGCCACTTGGGCTCGATCTGGGCTGGGGTGTACCGGGACATGTCGCTGTCGCTCCGTCGCTTCACATGTGAGCGGCGGAGGATACACGATCACGAGGACTCGGGCACGAAGCCTCGCCTCTGGGTGTTTTCGGTGATGGTCCGGGGGTTCAGACACTGCAGCAAATAGTCAGGCCCCCCGGCCTTCGTGCCGCCGCCGCTCATGGCAAAACCACCAAACGGCTGCCGACCCACGATGGCGCCGGTGATGCTGCGGTTGATGTAGAGATTGCCCACCCGATACTCCGTCCGGGCCCGGGCGATGTGCGCTGGCGATCGGCTGAACACCCCGCCGGTGAGGGCATAGGCGGTGCCGTGGGCGATCTCCAGAGCATGATCGAAATCTCGAGCCTTGATCACCGCGAGCACTGGGCCAAAGAGCTCGTCCTGCGCGATGGGATCATCTGGGGCCACGCCGGTAAAGATCGTGGGCTCAATGAAGAACCCGGCGCCCTCCCTCACCCCGCCCACACGTCGTTCGGCATATCCATCGGCGGCCTCGATGGCTGCCTGCAGCCGATCCCGAGACTCCGTGTCGATGACTGGCCCCACATGACACGCGGGATCAGTGGGCGGCCCCACGTGCAGACTCTTCGTGGCCTCCACCAGCCGCTCCACGAAGGCGTCGTGGTGCTCTTCGAGTACGATGACCCGAGAGCACGCGCTGCACTTCTGACCTGCAAAGCCAAAGGCGCTGGACACCACACCCAACACCGCCTCATCGAGATCGGCGTCGCCGTCGACGATGATGGCGTTCTTGCCCCCCATCTCACAGACAACGCGCTTAAGGTGCATCTGGTCGGGTCCGGTGATCCCGCACTGGCGCCAGATCTCCAACCCAACGGCTCTGCTGCCGGTGAAGAGCACCGTGGCCACTCGCGGATCGGCCACCAGAGCCGCCCCCACTTCTTCGCCATAACCCTGGATGCACTGAAACACCCCAGGGTGAGCGCCGTGCTTGCGCATCACTGAATGCACCAGCGCCGTAAATCGGGCGCCGATGACCGCTGATTGCTCTGCAGGCTTCACGATGGTGGGGTTCCCCGTGACCAGGGCCGCAGCGGTCATGCCCGTGAGGATCGCCAAGGGAAAATTCCAGGGAGCGATGACCACAGCGGGGCCTCGACCGATGTAGCCGAGGTGGTTGGTCTCTCCGGGCAGGTCCTGCATAAGCCTGGGCACGTCGAGGCGCATCATCTCCCGGCCGTAGTACTCGAGAAAATCGATGGCCTCGCACACGTCAGCATCTGCCGAGGCCCGGGCCTTGCCCACCTCTCGTAGGATGAGCGCGATCCAGGCGTCACGCTCAGCCCGCATGTCGGCGGCGATGTCGAAGAGCACCTGTGCCCGCTCTGCGGCGGGGGTGTCCCGCCATCCAGGGAACGCCTCCGCTGCATGATCGAGGGCTTTCTGCGCGAGGGCCACGTCGGCCACAGCCACTGTGCCCACAATTGTCTGACCGTCAGCAGGATCGATGCTTGTGAGTTGCCGGCCCGTCTCGAGCACGAAGCTGCCACCCACGAGCGAGCCGGCATGGGCTGCGCCAGTCTTCAACGGCGTCCACTGCTGGAGCGCCCGCTCGATGGCCGCCCGTTGAGGGGCCTCGGTGAGCTCTCGAAGCGGCTCGTTGACGAACTCACCAGGGTCGGTGGCCAGAGTGCGAGGCCCCGGCACCCCTCGAAGCATCGGATCTGCGTCCACCGGCTCTGGTTTGGCCAACAGCGTCGCAGTGTCGACGGCCTCGACAAAACCCATGCGTAGCCAGCTCTGGTTGCTGGTGTTCTCGAGCAGACGCCGCACGAGGTAGGCCATACCAGGAATCAAATCACCCACGGGGGCATAGACCCGCACTCGATAGCCGAGGTTGACGCAGGCGGCCTTTATGGGCTCAGCCATGCCATAGAGGCACTGCACCTCGAAGGCCTCTTTTGGGAGCTTCTCTCGCTCGGCGATGGCCATGGCGTGGGCGAGGCTGCGCACGTTGTGGCTGCCGATGGCGGTCTTGAGGTGTTTGTGGTTCTTGAGCAGTAACTCGGCGCAACGCTCAAAGCACGCGTCGGTGTCGCCCTTGTGCAACCACACCGGCGAGGCCCAGCCTTCTTGATGGGCCTTCACGGTCTCGTAGTCCCAGTAGGCCCCCTTCACCAGTCGAATGGTGATCCGCTTGCCGCTGCGCTTGGCCCACTGCACGAGGTCACGGGTGTCGGCCTCGGCAGAGCGCAGATAGGCCTGCACCACCACCCCGGCATCGGACCACCCCTCAAGGCTGGGATCGGACATCACCTGTTTGAAGATGGCGTACGTGAGATCTTTGTAGGCGAACTGCTCCATGTCGACGTTGAGGAACACCCCCCGCCGTCTCGCCGCCTGAAACAGCGGCAGCAGCCGAGCGCTGGCCCGCTCGACGCTGTGGTCGAAGGCCTCGGCGCTCAGCTGGGAGTACATGGCGCTCACCTTCACCGAGACGTTCACTCTGGGGATGAGCCCCTTGTCGTCTCGCTCGAGCGTCTCGTCCTGGGTCCAATCCGCGCAGGCGTCGGCGAGGCCTTCAATCAGGGCGAGATACTTTGCGGCATACGCCTCGGCTTCTGCCTCACTGACGGTGGCCTCGCCCAGCAAATCGACGGTGAAGCCCTGCCTGGCATCACGGAGCTGTTTCAGCGTGGACAGCGCGCTCTCGGCGTCGGTCCCCACGATGAACCGCTTTGCCATACCTTCGAGATTCTTGGCGATCTGGCCTGCTGCGACCTTGGTGGCCATCTTGCCCAGCCCGGCGCCCTTGAGGGCCATCTTGATGACTGCAGGGGGCTTCACCCCGGGCCGCAGCAGGTATTCCTGAATGTGCCGCGCGATCTCTTCGGGGCTCTGCAGCACGGGGAAGACGTCGACAAACCGGAACATCTCGGTTTTGAAGCCTTCGTCCTTCATGGCCCACTCAAGGACCTGGCCGCTCCACCACGCTTTGTTGAACAGGCCTGGGGTCTCCCCCTTCATCTCGGCGAAGAGCTGCTCGCCGATGGCCTGGATCCGCGACTCCAGGTTGGCTTTTGAACGAAAAAGCACCGCAGCCACCTCCAGTGAGCGCCTCGACGGCCACCAACCGCGAGCGCTCGGTTAGATGTGTCTCTTTCCCACTGGAGATGATAGCGCACTCCGAACAAAATCGAGTGATGGTGGATGGATATGGTGGTTGATGAAGCGGGCCTTGGACATGCTGACTTGCTCTGAGCCGCCCTCCCACCACCCTAAACATCTAGAACTTAAAAACATCACCATATAGAACGCCATAACACCGAAATAAAACGCACTGTTTTGCTGGCAGGGTGTGATCTATCTCTCGAGCGCTCTGGATGGTTTCAAAATGCCTGTGATTTCAGGGGTCGCTCCGCTGGCAAGAGAGTTTCGGGCACGGGCAAGGGCACGGGCACGGGCACGAGTTGATTCGGGTGTGGACCCGTGGTCCTGCATGATTCAGGACGAAGGTTGTCATTGAAGCTGAGACGGTACGCTTCGAAATGGCCTGAGAGTTCAGATCTTGGGGTGTATGGACCTCAAAACCTCCACTGAGGAGAGCGTGGGGCCGAGCAAAGCCTCCAACATCACAGACCCACGAGCGGAGTCATGCTGGGCCACGGGTCCACACCCGAATCAACTCGTGCCCGTGCCCGTGCCCTTGCCCGTGCCCGAAAACTGATCTGCGAGCGAAGCGAGGATCTCTTCCCCTCCCATGTGACACCCTGACCACAACCGGACTCTCCCCCAACACAAGCACAACACCGAGCCCTCCATGCCCCAGGCCCCCGAGCACGCCGACATCGCCTTCGCCCACGCCCTCGCCAATGGCGAGCGCGAGGCCGTGGTGCGTTTCGAGGCGCAGTATCGACGGGTTATCCGGCATGCCCTCGGCGTGGCCATTCGGCGGTGGAAGCCCGAATCACCGGTGGAGCCCGAAGACTTCGTCCAGGACTTCATCGGCTTTTTGTTCACCGACAGAGGCCGTCGCCTGCGGAGCTTCGAGGGCCGTTCTTCCTTTGGTGGGTGGCTCTACACCGTAGCGTTGAGGCACTTCCAACGCGCCCTGTCCAAGCTCGCGAAGGACAGGCGCTCGGAGGTCGTCCTCACCCGGCTGCCCGAGCGCGAGGAGCGGCGACCTGACCACCTCGCAGCGGTGGCTGCCGACGCAGAGCGCTTGCGGGCGGTGGTGGGGCAGTTGCCAGAGCGTGATCGGCTTTATGTGCGCCTGTTCTATGTCGAAGGCCTCAACGCCAGCGAAGTGGCGCGCACCCTCGGCAAGCGACCCTCAGCAGTGCGCATGCACAAGATGAGACTCCTGGAACGCCTGCGGGTGATGCTCGACGAGCCCCCGGAGGAGACCACCTCGACGAGACCCGAGGCCACACGCCGTCGGGTCGGGGAGGATCCATGACCCACGAGCGACTGGAAGCTCGACTCAGAGTGCTCGACATGCAGTGGGACTCTGTGGGCGAGCACCTCGACGAGGCCGCGCTGCTCGAGATCGTCGGCGGGCGGGCGCCCGAGCCCCATGAAGCGGCCCACCTGGCCAGCTGCGACGAATGCACAGAGCTGCTCATCGTGCTCGGTGTTGGCCTCGAAGCCCTCGCTGCGGACATCCCCGAGGCCGCGGCCATGGTGCCGTTGGGCAACGCAGAGACACCCGTTGAGCCCCTGACAGAGGCACCCCTCGAGCATGCTGCTGGCCAGACGCCAGAATCACCTCCTGTATCTGGGGGCAAGCTCCTCTATCTCCCTCGGCCTGTGAAGTGGCTGATGATGGTGGCCATCGTCGCTGGGGTGGCCTTTGCAGGACACTCCACGTTGTCACCCTCTGCAACGGTACAAAATCTCGCGACGGCGACCCGAGACCTGCCCACCCTCGAAGCGGCCCCAGCGCCATCAACCCAGATCGCCCCAGTACAACTCGCCCCAGTACAACTCGCCCCAGTACAACTCGCCACAGCACCCGCTCGACCTCTTCGTCCTGTGGAGGAGGTCGCCTCTCTGCCACATCCTCCGGTGCCTCGAGTCAAACGCTCCCTGGCCCTTCCCCCGCTTTCTCAACGCTCAGGTGTCGAAGATCTCACCCCAGCACCGCCTTCAGGCTGGTCTCCGCCTCCTGCGGTTGAGACGCCCAAAGTGATTGCCGAGGTACAGGCGCCTCGGCGTCGGATACGCAGAGCTCGCCGAGTCGCTCCAGATGTCGTCGAGGACACACCATTTCGGCGTCCGGGGCCCTCTGCACCCATCTCGGGCCGTCCCAGAGCCTTTGGCCAGCTGCAGTTGATCAGCAAGCCCCCCTCACGGGTCTACATCGACGGGCGAGATCGGGGCTGGACCCCCATCGTGAATCTGCGGCTGCCCGAAGGCCCCCACGACATCCGGCTGGTGTACTCGCACCCTCGGGCACGACAGGCCGAGGAGACATTCCGGGTGGTGATTCCGCCAGATAAAACCTGGCGGATCTCGCGGGACAACCTCGGCCCTGCTCGTGGCGGTGTGGGGCCCTGACGCCCCGGGCGGAAGGGGCACTGGTCAGGACGCTTGTCACCAGCCACATCCCTGGGGCGGGCCCCGTCGCCTTGATGCACCCGCAGGCCTTTGGCATTGTTTGTGAAGTTCGAGAGGCTCTCGGTACATGTACCGATCCGAGCCGCTTCCCCTTCCAAGGAGTTCACAGTGCGTCGATCTGCATCGAGCCCCCTCCTCCCGGCGCTTCTCGCCGCGGCCACCACCCTGGCCGTCTGCCCCACGGCGAACGCCAACGTGACGCCCTTCGGAGAGCGGGTCAACGAGGCCATCGAGCGTGGCCTGACCTACCTGAGGAACATCCAACAGGGGAACGGCCGCTTCGGCGACAACAACACCTCTGGCGGGCCCACGGGCCTGGCGCTCCTAGCGTTCTTGGAGAAGCGGGCCAGCGCTGACTGGAACGCCGCTCACGTGGGCTATGAGAACTCCAGCCCTGATGATCAGCAGCGCATCCGCAACGGGGTGCGCCACTGCATCGACAACGTGCCGGGCTTCCGAGGCGGCAACCCCTACTCCTACACCACGGGCTCATGCCTCATGGCCCTGAGCCTCTATCTCACCACCGGCGGCCCCAATGACGTAGGGGCAGGCGCCGCGGTGAACACCGCGGTGAACAACGCCGTGAATGCCCTGCGCAACACCCAGGGCAGCCAGGGCTCCAACCAGGGTGGCTGGAACTACACCACGCCCGACAGCAATGGCGATCTCTCCACGACGCAGTTCTCCATGGCAGGCCTCGCCGCGGCGGTCTCGGTGCGCCCGGACGCCGGCGACACCCTGCCCCTGGCGGTGAGCTTCGTCACCAACGCCAAGAACGGTGACGGCGGCCACAAGTACCGCAGCGGAGGCAACTACAACAGCACCTCGGCGATGTCGGCCTCGGGCCTCTGGACCTACCGCCTCGCGGGCCTGCCCACGAGCGACGATCGGGTGCAGTCCGCCCTTGGCTGGCTGCAGAGCAACTATCGCTACAACAGCCTGATCACCATCAACGGTTGGCAGAGCCAGTACTACTACCTCTGGGCCGCCGCGAAGGGCTTCGAGGTGACCCCCGATGATGGCAATGGGGCAGCGATCTACGCCGACAACATCGGCGGCGTGCGCGATCCTGCCGGCGACGGGTTCCCCGAAGAAGCTCCGAACTGGTACTACGACTTCGCCTGGTACCTCATGGACGTACAGGCAGGGAACGGCAGCTGGGGCAGCAACCCCGGCAGCTGGGACGTCACCGCAGCAACCTCGTACTCCATCCTCGTGCTGCAGCGCTCCCTCGGCGGGGTCTGCATCCTCGACGAGGACATGGACGACTTCTGCGACACCCTCGAAGACAACTGCCCCGGCATCCCCAACCCTGATCAGGCCGATCAAGACGGCGACGGCATCGGCGATGTCTGCGACAACTGTCCCGAGGAGGCCAACGTCGATCAGGTCGATGAGGACGCCGACGGCATCGGTGACGCCTGCGACGACATCATCTGTGTGCCCGACGGCAACCCAGATCTCTGCGACGGGCTGGACAACGACTGCGACGGCGAGGTGGACGAAGGTCCCGACGGCGCCGCTCCGGTGGCCCCGGGCACCTGCGCAACGGGCCTGCCGGGCCTCTGCGCCACGGGTCAGCGCGCCTGCATCGACGGCGAGGTGGTCTGTGAGCCCGACAACGAGCCCACGGACGACATCTGCGATCTCTACGACAACGACTGCGACGGCATGATCGATGAGGGGCTCTACAACGTCTGCGGCACCTGCGGCGAGGTCCCTCAGGAAGAGTGCAATGGCATCGACGACGACTGCGACGGCACCATCGACGAGGGTGGCGATCTCTGCGACATCGGCGCCACCTGCGCTCAGGGCGACTGCCGCACCAACTGCCCGGATCGTGAGTGTCTCAACGGCGGTGAGTTCTGTGATCCTGATCTGCTGCTCTGTGGCGAGGCCTGTGAGCTGGTGGAGTGTGGCTTCGGTCTCGCCTGTGATCCGCAAACGAATCAGTGCTTCGACCCCTGCGCTGGCGTGAGCTGTGGCGACGGCGAGCGCTGCTGGCTCGGCGACTGCGTGCCCAATGACTGTGAGTACACGGGCTGTGAAGCGGGCAGCATCTGCGACGGCAACGAGTGTGTGCCTGATCCCTGCGCAGCGGCGGAGTGCGAAGAAGGCGAGTTCTGTCGTGGTGGTCAGTGTATCCCCAGCTGCGCTCAGGTCAGCTGCACCTTCGGTGAGGTCTGTGTTGATGGCGCCTGTGTAGAGGATCCGTGTGGCGGGGTCACCTGCCCCGACGGCGAGGCCTGCATCGACGGCTTCTGCGAGGCTGATCCCTGTGAGGGTGTGAACGATTGTGGTGAGAACCAGTTCTGCCTGAACGGCGAGTGCATCTTCGATCCCTGCACCGACGTGGCCTGTCCTCCGGGGCAAACCTGTGAGGTGCGCCAGGGGACGGCCCAGTGCATCCGCATCGTTCAGCCCGAGCCGATGATGCCCCCTGGCCCCGACATGGGGGTCGGCGGCGCCGGTGGCATGGGCGGTATGGGCGGCGCTGGTGGATTCGGTGCTGGCCCTGGCGGTGCGGGTGGCACCGGCGGTGGTGGCATCACGCCTCCGCCCCCGGCACCTGACTCCGGCGTGGACGATGGCGGCTCTGGCGACGAGGCTGGGGGCTGCAACTGTGATGCTTCGACGGGCGGTGGTGCCTCCGGGCTCTGGCTGCTGGTCTTGGGCCTGGGGCTGTTGCGTCGGCGGCGCTGAGCTCTTCTATTGGGCTCTATCTGCAGCTCAGAATAAGTCTGACAGGTGTAGGACTCGCTTCGCTCGCAGAGAGAGTTTTTCGGGCACGGGCACGGGCACGGGCACGGGCACGAGTTTCACGGGTGTGGACAGTGCAGCCTGAGGCTGCATGTCTTGGAGCGAGTGTAGGCCTGCGTAGCCGGCCGGAGGGAGCGGAAAGACACCCGGAGGGCTGTCCACTGGTCAACCTGACCCATGGCCCTGCATGACTCCGCTCGTGGGTGTGTGATGGTGGAGGCTCCACTCGGCCCCATGTGTCTCTCATTGGAGGTTTTGACCTCCATACACCCCAAGACCTGAACTCTCAGGTCGTTCTGAAACGCATCATTCCAGCGTCAGTCGTAGCCTTTGCCCTGAGTCATGCAGGGCCACGGGTTCACACCCGTAAAACTCGTGCCCGTGCCCGTGCCCGTGCCCGTGCCCGAAAACTGATCTGCGAGCGAAGCGAGCCCACCCCCATCACACCAACAACGTAGAAGTCTACTCAATCCAGCTTGAGCGCCCGCAACTCAGTCGGCCTCATCCAAGCACCCGCACCATTCGGGAGAATGATGCCCACCCAGCCCTCTTCCTCCCCACGCACTTGCACCTTCACCCCAGCGTACACCTCGGCCACCGTTTTGTAGTTCGACTCCGGGCCCACCTTGGCCAGGGCCTTGTCGGCGATCACGATGGCGTAGGTGTTCTGGCTCACCACCAACTCGCGACCCAGGATCAAGCCCCCGGACGCCAGAGCGCCGAGGCCGACCAGCACCGCCGAGAACATCAACGCAGTGCGGCGACCCCCCACGGCATAGCGAATGGCCAACAGCAGCGCGAAGAGTGTCGTCCAGAACACAGCCGCCATGATCGTCAGCGTGCTCGGAGACAACGCCATGAAGAGATCAGTGCTCGTATCTGACTGACCAGGCACGATGCGTTTTTGATCGCTGCCCTCAGCGCCGATGCGTTCGAGCACCTGATCGGTGACCACCTTGAGGTTGTGTTGCGCGTCGGCATCTTCGGGGCGCAACAGCAAGGCTTGCTCGAAGGCCCACACGGCCTTGCCCAGATCCCCTGCCCCAGCGTGGGCGTTGCCGAGATTGAAGTACACATCAGCATTGCGGACCCCGGCGTCGATCACCTGACCATAGGTGGCGATGGCCTGCCTGTGTTTGCCTTGCCAGAACGCCTCGTTGCCCGCCTTGAAGTCTTCGACAGGGCCGCCGTGGGCCAGAGTGGCTGTCAGCCCGAGGGCCAGGGTGATGATGCACGCTTTGAGCACAGCGCTTTTGCTCATGACAGCTCCTGCTCGGCCTGCTCGATGAGACCTCGGGCGCGGCCCAGGGCTTCTTGGAGCTCTCCAGAGCGGCTCCCTGTGGGGGCGAATCGCGCGAAGTCACAGTTCTCGAGCTCGTCAGCGAAGGCCTTTGCGAGGGCATCGCTCAGACCGTGTGCCTTCAGGCTCGCCATCAGCTGGGGCCGCGTGAGACCTTGGACGGGGGTACCGAAGCGCTGGCCCAGGTAGCCATTGAGCGCCTTGGCAATGCCCATGAAGCCCTCAGCCCCAGAGGCCGAGGCAATGCCCCCAAGCACCTTCTGAGCATCACCTGCGGCGGCCTGAACCGCCCGAGCCCCTGCCCCCTCACCGTGACGTGCTGCCATCCGCTCTCGGATGATCAGCACCCCAAACAACATCGGTGGCAACAAGACGAAGGTAACGAAGAGTGGAGAGGCGTACATTGGGAGCCCCTCAGTGGCCAGGCTACTCTCGCCTCTGATGGTGCGCAGGCCAGCGCCAGGCTCTGTGGTGGTCTGAGCATCAGAGTGGGTGGCCACATCGTCCACTTCACCGCTCACCTCGATCGACAGCGGACGAGTACGGGCGATGCGGTACTTGCCAGACACCGGGTCGAAGTAGGGCAGCTCGATCTGTGGAATCTTCAGCTTGCCCGTTCTCGTGGGCCGCAGCAACCACGTCGCCGTGCGGGTGCCCTGCAGCTGATCACGGTGGACGTTGGCGTCCTGGTTCTTGGTCGGATCGAAGACCTTGAAGCCCGGCAGATCAGGCAGCTCCAGCTCCGGCACGTTCTGCAGCAGACCCTTCACGCGGGTGAGGATCGTCAGTTGCACACCCTGGTTGCCCTTGATGCGTGTGCGATCCACCTTGGCGATCAGGTTGATGCGCCCCACAGCAGGCCCTGAGAACCCCTTGGGGCGCTTGGCCGAGGGCAGCGGCTTGACCTCGAGCTTCAGCTCGGGGGCCGTCCGAGTGATGGCGCGGCTGCCGCGACCAAACCCCGCTCGGGCATCCATCGACACTTCCACCTCGGGCAGGCTCAGCTGGCCGGCTTTGAGGGGAAACAGCACATACCGATTGCTCTGCTGCCGCACATAGGATCGACCGTTCACGGTCACCGTCCGCGCCCGCTCGTTGCGACCGTTCACCGGCTGATTCCAGAAGCCCTCGAGGTTGATGTTGCTCGACCCGGTGGGGTTGATGCTGAGGCGGCGATTCACATAGAAGACCAGGCTGGCGTTCACCTGCTCGCCGAGCCAGGGATTCTCCTTGTCGACCTCCCATCGCAAGAAGACCAGCTCGTCGGTCCCGTCAGATCCAGTCTTGCTGTCTCCGAAGATGCCCTGTGGTGAAGGTGGTGCCGGACCGTCGCCGGTGACTTTGATGGTGACAGGCTGACTCTTGTGCACCTGCCCACCGGACTTCAGAGAAAACGCGCCGATGGTGAGATCGCCCACCCCTTCGGGGCGCATGGTGAGATCGATGGTGGTCTGTCGCTGACCGCTGATGCCGTCGAACCGCATCTGGCGACTCTGATTGGTGACGCTCCACTGCCCCAGAGGAGGCATCTCCACGTCACCGCCGCCGCGACCGCCCTGACGCACGACGACCCGCAGACGCATGGTCTGTCCATAGGCGATGGAGCGGGCGCTCACCTGTACCTGAATGGAGGGCTTCTGGGCGCTGCCCTTCGGCTGGGCCATGGCGAAGCTGCACAGGCCGAGGCACGCCGACAGGGCGAGGGCCCACACTGACACAGATCTGAGCGCAGAGGTGCTCACAGCTCAGTAGTCCTCCATCTGGGGCACTGAAGGCAGGTTGCGCAACATCTTCTCGAGCTGGGGGTTCCCTGGCTGCTCGTCGAGGGCGTCGATGAGTTGTTGTACGTCCACCTGCTCTTCATCTTTGGGCTGCTGTTCTTGGTCCTGTTGCTCATCCTGATCCTGATCTTGTTGCTGATCCTGATCCTGTTGCTGGTCCTGATCCTGTTGGTCCTGCTGCTCATCCTGATCTTGTTGATCCTGATTTTGCTGCTGGTCCTGGTTCTGATCCTGGCCAGACTCCTGGGGCGGCTTGAAGGTGACGTCGTAGGTGTTCTCTTTCTCTGCGGTGGTCACCCTGGCGAGGAACACACGCTCGTCGTCGGCCTCTTTGAAGCTGAGCATCTGGCCTTGCTGGTTCTGGCGAGCTTTGCGCAGCATGGTCTTGCCGTCTACATCGTAGAGCTCGACGTCGAGCAGCGCCCGCTCGGTGTCGTGGACCACGGTGAACTCCATGGCCTCGTCGGCGGGGACCGTGAACTTGAACCAGTCAGCATCCCCGACACACGACTTCAGGCCACGAACGGCTTCTCCTTCGACGGCTGTGGCAGCATCGGGTACGTCGTTCTCTTCGTGGGCATCGTCGGCGGGGCACGGCGGCGCCACCTCGACCTTCACGGTGTAGTTCAGCTCACCACGACCTTTGCCCATGATGCGAAACGCCCAGGTGCCTTCTTCGTCGACGATGCGCACCCCGAGGCGGGCCTTGCCCTTGACGAACTTCGAGACGTTGGCCAGTCGCATGCCCGCCTCGGTAGGCTGGTACAGCAGAACCTCGGCCTCTCGCTCTGCCCCCCAGGCCTCGTCGACCTCGCCGCTCACGGTGACGAAGAGCCCCTCGTTGACCCCCACCGGCACGGCGAACCAGTCCTCGTCGTCGGGACAAAGAATGTACTCCGCAGGCTGGGGCTCCTCGCCCTGACCCGGAGGCGCCCCAGGTTGGCCCTGGGCCTGTGTGGGAGGCAGCGGTGGCTTGGCCTGGAACAACGAGTCGTCTTCCTCGTGGGGATCATCCCGCTCGGCGCAGGGGGGCAGCGCCTCGAGGGTGATGCCATAGCTGATCTCGGCCTTGCCGGGACCGGCGAGCTGCACCAGCCAGGTCCCCGAGGTGGGCAGCTCCGCCACGCCGATACGCGCCTCACCGCCCTCAAGCTTCACAGTGCGCATGGGCGCATTGCCGTTGGGGGCGTAGAGGTTCACCACCGCATCGCGGGTGTCGTCTTCTTCGGCCTCGATCGAATGGTTGATCACCACCCGGAGAGCGCCACCGGCCTGAGCCTCCACGGCGTACCAGTCCTCGTCCGCAGGGCACAGCAGCCGATCTTTCTGGGGGCCTTCCTGCTCGGCGTCCTGTGGAGGTGCCTCGAGGGGCTTTGCCTGGCCCCGGGCGTCGTCGGGCTCGTGATCATCGTCCCGGACCGAGCACGGCGGATGCAGCTTGAACCACGCCAGCTCGAGGTTCCAACGCGCGTCTTCGTCCTCGGGGTGGATTTTGAGGACCTCCCCAAAGAGACGATGGGCCTTGGACCAGTCTTCTTTCTCAAGGGCCAGCAGGCCCCGGGCGAACGCGATGCGGGCCTTGAGGTCGAGCAGCTCTGGGGGTTTGGGATCTTCGGCCTCGATGAGAGCATCGAGGGTCTGCCGCCACGCCAAATCGAGTGAGGTGCTCGCGGCCTCGCCGTTGTCCGTGGCCATTTGAGCGAGGCCCCGGGCGAAGTGCACTTCTGGGGCATCGTCGTCCACGCGGCCGAGGGCGTCGATGGCCCCCTGGCCATCCTGTGCAGCGAGGCGCCGCCCCGCCTCGTCCACATCTCCATCGGCGCAGACAAAGGGCCCGAAACCCACAAGCCAGAGCGCAGTCAACGCGATCTTGAGCCTCACGAGACCACCTCCTGCCGGCGGCGCTCACGGATCCAGAGCTCAGCGATCAACAACAGCAACGCCGGGCCCAGGATGTACTGGTACTTCTCCCCGAAGGCCTGCCGCAGGCTGCTCTCCATCACCGCCCGTTGCAACGTGCCCAGGGCGGCGATGAGCTCGTCGGCCACAGGGGTGCTGCCGTCGAACTGGAATACCCGTGGATCATCGATGGCCTCGGGATCAGCGAGATCGGCCAGCTGTTCGAGCAGCTCGATGTTGAGCTGGCTGTAGATCGGCTTGCCGCTGGAGTCCTTCTGATAGCCCGCGTGGGTGCCGTCCTCGGCGACAATGGGGATCGGCTCCCCAAGCTTGGTGCCCACAGCGACGGCAAAGATCCTCACGCCCGCCTCGGCGGCTTCCTTGGCGGCGGCCTGAGCGGCCTCGCCCTTGTCGCGAGCAACATCTTCGCCATCAGTGATGAGCAAGATCACCCGGCTACGCTGCCCGCCCTCGTCGGCCTTGTCACCCACACTGGTGAGCAGGCGCAGGCTCTCTCGGATGGCCATGGCGAGGTGGGTTCCGCCCACAGGCATCTTCTGTGGGTCGAGGCTGTTCATGTAGAGCTTGATGGCGCTGTCGTCGTGGGTCAGCGGGCTCTGGGTGAACGCCACCCCCGCGAAGGGCACCAAAGCCACTCGATCACCGGTGAGGCGCTCGATGAGGGTCAACAGCTGGCTGCGAGCGGCGCTGATCCGTGAAGGCGACACGTCGCGGGCAAGCATCGACTTGCTGATGTCGAAGGCCACGGCGATGTCCATGCCAGTGCGCTTGAGGGTGCGCGGCTGCACGCCGAACTGCGGGCGTAAGAACGCGAAGACCATCAGGCAGAGGGCGAGGCCGGTGAGCAGCTGCTTGAGCAGCCGCGCTTCGGGGTTGAACCGGGCCAGGAGTCGCTGCACCAGAGGGTGGCGGCCGAGCTGAGCCACAAGGGCTTTGTGCCGCACCGAGGCATAGACCCACAGGCCCGCAGCGATGACCGGCAGGGCCCACAGCCACCACCACGCGTCGTCGGCGCCGAACCTCATCTCATCTTCTCCATGACACAGTTCGAGGGCGTACGGCGTGTGCTCGTCATGGGAACCTCCGCAGTACGGTCTGGCTGAGCAGCACCTCGAGGAACAACAGCAACAGCGCAGGGAACAGCGCCCAGTGGAAAGCCTCGGTCCGCTCCGCAGCGGCGAGATCCACCAGGCGGCTCTTCTCGAACCGATCGAGAATGTCCTGGAAGTCTTCGGCGAGCTTCTTCTTGTCTGTGGCCCGGTAGAAGGTGCCGTCAGTGACCTGAGCGATCTCCTCGAGCAGGGCTGGATTCACCGGGGACGTCACCTTCTGGTACACCGGCTGCTGCGTGAACATGTCCACCCGCCCCGTGGGCTGACGGGACTGATCGTCGGTCCCCACCAGAATCGGGAACACGTGCACCTTCTGTCGAGCGGCCTCCTTGGCCATCTCCAAGGGAGACACGTTGCTCCCGTTGTCCTCGCCATCAGTGAGCAGGATCACCAGTCGGGTCTTGGCCTCGCTCTCTTTGAGGCGGGCGAGGCTCATGGCCAGGGCGTTGCCGATGGCCGTGGCCGAGCCGTCGATGTCGTCGAGGGCCATCTGATCGAGTATCCGCAGCATCACCGCGTAATCGAGGGTGAGCGGGAACATCAAGAAGGCCTGCTTGCCAAAGGCCACGAGACTGATGCGGTCGTACTTTCGCGACTTGACGAAGTCCCGCATGACGTCGGTGGCGATGGCGAACCGATCTTGCGGCGCCTCGCCTCTGGACAACAGATCGGCGAGCTCGGCGTCGGTGATGTCCACCATGGCCATGGAGCCGGAGAAGTCGAAGGCCACCACGATGTCGATGCCTTCGACCTCGGCGGTCTCGGCCTCGGTGAGCTGAGGCCTTGTGAGCGCCAGCAGCCCCAAGAGAATGGCTCCGAATCGCAAGGCGAGGGGTAGGTGAACCAGCCTGACCTTCCAGCCCGGGTTCACCCCCTTTAGCCGGCGCTCGGCGGGGAACTTCATGCCCGGGGTGCGACCACGCCGATCGCGCCAGACGATGAGCGCGGTGACGACGGCGAAGAGGGACAACAGCCCGAAGACCACCCAGAACCACACAGGGTAGTCAGGCCACACCAGATGCTCGGTGCTCATGTGGATGCCTCCTCTTCTGCCTCAGAGGGCTCTTCAGGGGACGCCACGATGAGGTGTGTCTTGGCAGAGGGGGGCTCTACGACAGGCGCTTCCGAGGGCGCCACGGGGGTGTCGGGCACACGGGTCAGCTCCACGATGCCCCGGGCCGCCCGCATCACGGTGTCGATGGCGCTCTCACTCGGCGCGAAGCCCGCAAACTTCACCAGGTCAGACTCGGCGAGGAAGTCTTCCACAGCTTGATGCCCCTCCACCGAGAGCGAGAGCTCGGGCAACTTGGACCGGATCTCGTCGGTGGTCATCTCCAGGGCATAGAAGCCGAACCGGCGCTCGAAGTAGTCGCGGATGATCTCGGAAAGACGCGAGTAGTACTGCTTGATGAGGCCCTCGGCGGGCAGGCCCTGCTCCTCGAGCTCAACGAGGGCGGCGAGGGCGATGACGTGGGCTGGTCGCGGATCGACCCACGGCGCTTCTTCCACCTCGCGCTGGTCGAGCCAGCGCCGTACGGCCCAGGCAATGGCGAAGCCGATCCCACCGGCGCCGAAGACGATGAGGGCGATGATGAGCGGCCAGTTGGTGATGAGATATGGCGTGGGGCCATGGGCTGACCAGAACGCCGACACCGCCGCTTGGTCAGCTTCGGAGAGCGCGGGCTTCTCTTCACCCTCTGCAACGCTCTGCTGGGGCGCGCGGCCCAGCGGCTCGGAGAGCGTACGGAAGCGCGTATCCAGCTGACCGGCGGTGGTGAGCGTGATCGGCACCACCATGCCCGCGACGTCGACATGGCCCACAGCGCCGTCGGGCTCGTGCCAGGTCAGGGTGAGGGTGGGCACCTTGACGTCTCGGGGTGTGAGGCTGGTGATGGAGAACCGACGCACCCACTGACGCTTGCCATCGGGCAACACTTTCGTGCCTGCTCCCGAGGCAGCACCTGCCTTAGAGGCCCCAGGGGCATCGATGCTCTTCACCGTGGACAAGCCCACGCTGGCGGGCACGGGCACTTCGACCCGTACACCGTCAGGCGCCACGGCGGTGAGGGTGCACACAAGAGGCTCCCCCATCTTCACGGGGTTGGGACCGCACTCGAGCGTCGCCTCGGGCGGCGGGCCCTTTGCTGGTGGCGGCGGCGCAGGCTCAGCGGCGGCGGGCTGCCCAGTGGCGGGCTGCACAGTGGCGGGCTGCCCAGTGGCGGTGGGCGTCCCCCCCGCGTCAGGGGCCAGCAGGGCCACGAGGAGGGGCAATACGATGCTCATCAGCCTCTCCTTGCCCGCAGTCGGAAATAGTCCACCAGAGGCCCGGCGAAATCTCGAGCGTCAGTGCTCACCCGGATCGGGCTCACGCGATAGCGTCTGAGATCGGAATCCCGGGCCTGGCGGGCCTGGGCCTGACGATCGGCGTACCCCTTCCGCACGCTGGCATCGCCGGTGTCGAGGGCCATGAGGGCCCCGGTCTCCGCGTCCTCGAGCATGAGCAGCCCCAAATCGGGCAGCTCGAGCTCTGCAGGATCTTCCACTGTCATGGGAATGAGATCGTGTCGCCGGGCGGCGACGTGCAGGGGGCGCTGGTAGCCCTCGTCGAGGAAGTCCGAGATCAGGAACACGATGGCCTTGCGCCGGGCCACTCGGCCCACGAACTCCATCGCCGCGCCGATGTCAGTCCCCTGCCCCGATCCTTCCAAGGTCAGGATCTCGTCGATGAGGCGCAGCACGTGCTTGCGGCCCTTCTTCGGGGGCACGTAGCGCTCCACGGTGTCGGTGAAGGCCACGAGGCCCACGCGATCACCGTTCTTGATGGCGGAGAAGGCCATGAGGGCCGACAGCTTCGCCGCCACCACCCGCTTCTCGTCGCGGGCGGTGCCGAAGCCCATCGAGCCCGACATGTCGACGACGAGCAGCACCGTGAGCTCGCGCTCTTCGGTGAAGGTCTTGATGTGGGGCTGCCCGGTCCGGGCGGTGACGTTCCAATCGATCACGCGGGGATCGTCACCGGGGGTGTATGGACGCACCTCGTCGAAGGCCATGCCCCGGCCCTTGAAGACCGAGTGGTACTGACCAGCCATCTGCTCAGTCACCAGCCTGCGGGTGACGATCTCGATGCGTCTGATCTCGGCGAGCAGCTCTCGGGAGAGGGCAGCCATCAGGGGACCTCCACCACCTCCAACACCCGGGAGACGATGGTGTCGGCGTCGATCTCCTCGGCCTCGGCCTCGTAGGTGGGGATCACGCGGTGGCGCAGGATGTCGGGGGCGATGGCCTTGATGTCTTCTGGCAGCACGTAGGCCCGGTGCTTCATGAAGGCGTGGGCCCGTGCGGCCTTGGCCAGGGCGATGCTGGCCCGGGGGCTGGCCCCGTACTGGATCATGCGAGCAAAGCTCTCGAGCCCCTTGGTTTCGCCGGGGTTCCGGGTGGCGAAGACCACATCGAGGATGTACCCCTTCACCTTGTCATCCACGTAGATCTCGTTCACCACCTTGCGGGCGTTCAGGATCCGCTCGGGGGTGATGATCGGCCGCACCTGAGGCGGGGTCGGGTCGAGCTGGCGGGTGATGATCTCCGCCTCCTCTTCACGGCTGGGGTAGCCCACCTTCACCATGAGGGTGAAACGGTCCACCTGAGCCTCGGGCAACGGGTACGTGCCCTCCTGATCGAGGGGGTTCTGGGTCGCCATCACGATGAAGGGCGACTCCAGAGGATAGGTGGTGTCGCCGAGGGTGACCTGCTTCTCCTGCATGGCCTCGAGCAGGGCGCTCTGCACCTTCGCCGGGGCGCGGTTGATCTCGTCGGCCAGCACGATGTTGGCGAAGATCGGGCCCTTCTTCGGAGAGAACTCACCTGAGTTCGGGTGGTAGATCATCGTCCCCACGAGGTCGGCGGGGAGCAGGTCGGGGGTGAACTGGATGCGCTGAAACTTCGCATCCAGGGTCGACGCGAGGGTGTTCACCGTGAGGGTCTTGGCGAGGCCGGGTACACCCTCGAGGAGCACGTGGCCCCCGGTGAGCAGACCCAGGATCACCCGCTCCACCATGTACGTCTGGCCGACGATGACCTTGTTGACCTCGTTGACCACCTCGTCGACGAAGGCGCTCTCCTGTCGAACCAGCTCTCTGACGTCCTGCACCGCGTGACCTCTCAGTGTGCGTGCCCCCGGGGTTCACCGGCGGGTTTTCGAGTGAATGATGTGCGTAATTTGCGTTCCGGCAACCGACGGGCGACGGCGGTTATTCCCTAAGGTCGCTCACCACGCCTGCGCCGTGCGCAGCAGTGCTCTATACACCGACACGGCGATGTCAACATCATGAATGTCATGAGAGGCGCCCCGGCCCGTCGTGGTATAGTCCCGCGCCATGTCCAGACCCCCTAGATTTTTCGCCACCTGTGGCCAGGGCATCGAGCCCTGGCTGTTCCAAGAAGCTCAGGCCCTCGGTCTGCCCGGCGCCACCCAGGCTCCTGGCGGAGTGGCCTTCGACGGCGATCGCGTCGACGGCATGAGGGCCTGCCTGTGGTTGCGCAGCGCCACCCGGGTCCTCGAGGTCGTGGGCGGCGGCCCCGCTCGCAGTGAGACAGGGCTCTACAAGGCCGCCAAGGCTGTGCCATGGGAGCGCTGGCTCACCCCGGAGACCACCTTCCGCGTGGACGCCACCGTGGCCCACAGCGCCCTCACCCACAGCGGCTATGTGGCCCTCAAGACCAAAGACGGCCTCGTCGATCGGTTGCGGCAGAAGCTCGGCAGCCGGCCCAGTGTCTCTGTGGACGATCCGCAGGCCTGGATCAGGGTGCGGCTCTATCGGGATCAGGTGACCTTCGCCCTCGACCTCGCAGGCTACCCGCTGCATCTGCGGGGTCTCGATCGCGACGGCGGCATCGCCCCCCTCAAGGAGACCCTCGCCGCCGCCCTGGCCCTGGCCACAGACTGGGATGGCACGTCACCGCTGTACGATCCGTTCTGCGGCACCGGCACCCTCGCCGTCGAGGCGGCGTGGATCCACATGAACCGCGCCCCAGGTCTCGACCGGGTCTTCGGGTTCGAGGGTCTCGCCGACCACGCCGCGGATCCGTGGAGCACCCTCATCGACGAGGCCCTCGCCGCGGTGAAGCCCCAGCCCCCCGGGCCCATCATCCTGAGTGACTGGGATGCCGAGCAACGCCATCGAGCCCGACAACTGCTCGACTCAGCCGAGATCAAGGCCGAGGTGAAGTCGGCGGACGCCCGCAGCTTTACGCCCACCGAGGGACCAGGGGTCATCCTGACCAACCCGCCATATGGTGAGCGCCTCGACCCCGAGGGAGGCATCCCGCGCCTCTATCGGGCCTTCGGTGACCGCCTGAAGAGTCACGGCACGGGCTGTACGCTGCACATGATCACCACCCCGGCTTGTCTGAAGACCCTGGGCCTGCGCACCGAGCGCAAGCTCCCCTTCTACAACGGTGATCTCGACTGCCGACTGGTGAGAGTGCCCCTGTTCCAAGGGGCGCGGAAGGATCAGCGGGGTCGACGGTAGATGTAGGCCCGTCGCGGGGCACACAAGCTCTCGAGGCGCCCGCCGAGAGAGAGGCCCACGAGCTCCATGGGGGCACACAGCCAACGACGGGGGCGACTGGCGATGATCTCGGGCTCGCCCCAGGTCCTCACCTCGTCCAGCAGCTTCTCTACCTGCTGAACACACGCCTCGTCGAGCTTGCCGGTCTTGTCCTTGCTGCCACAGTTCTCGGGTTGCCTGATGGAGTAGTCCCAGCTCTCGGGGCGGAACAAGAAAGCGTCGACCCCCTTCAACGGGTCGTCTCCCGTGAAGACCTGCATGTGAGCGTCTTTGTAGATGAAGGCCTTGTCGGGGTGCTGCGTGAGCACCCGCATCTGGGGAAGCATGGTGCTGAAGCCGTCGTAGTACAGCGACACCGAGTAGGTGTGATGATCCGTGGCGAAGACCGTCTGGGGCTCTGCCTTGACGGTCTCGACGAATTGCGACTCGAACCATGTGTTGGTGCCGTCGTCGAGGCCTGCCCCCAGTAGACCGCTCACAGCCACGCCGGCGATGCCCAGGGGGGCGACAAAGGTGCGCCCCTTCAGCCACAAATCTCGCGCGAAGATCGCCACGGCCACCATGAGGGGCAGGGAGATGACCGCGTAGTAGCGCGGCATTCTGCCCAGATGTATCCATCGAGCGGGTGTGGTGGTCCCGTAGGCCGTCCAGAGGAAGACCACGGCGAACCACAACACGAGGGGTCGCATGGCCTGATGCTTCACGGCGGCATAGGCCAGCGCCGGCAAGCCCACGATGTAGTAGAGCGCGAACTCCTGGTTGAGAGCCGCCATGGACCATGGCCCCAACCAGAACGACGCCAGGGCCGTGCCCTCGATGAGTTGGCTGGTGCCCTCCCAGTTGACGATGAAGCCCCAGCCCAGGCCGTCGTTCTGAGAGCGGTTGGCCTGCTTGAAGCTGTACCACCACTCCTCGTGGAACACGTAGTAGGCAAAGCTCTCGGCGAAGAGGAATGCCACCACCCCGGCCACCACCAGGCCCCACCCCCAGGTGAAGCGCTTGCGCCACATCAGCAGGTAGCAGCCGAAGAACAGGAACACGAAGAGCGAGGTGATGTGGATCAGATAGGCCATGCCCAGCACGCTGCCGATGAGCAGCCACTGTGTGGCCTTCACCGTCTCCCCACCCTCACGCTGTTTTTCAGCTTTGAAAAACAGATACATGGCCCATGAGACGAAGAGCGCCTGGGGCTCCGTAGGCCACAACACACTGGCGAAAATGATGCTCAGGGGGAAACACGCCATGAGCCCTGCAGCGAGAAGGCCCACTTGCTCGGAGACGAAGAGGCGCCCGAAGCGATGGGCCAGCACGATCAGGCCCAGAGAGCACACAAAGGGGAAGGCCCCGGTGGTCCAGTCGGAGACCCCGAAGAGCGAGTAGAGCAGCGCCACAGGGAACACGAGGCCTTTTCGAAGGCTGTGGTGGTTGTGCACGAACTCTTCAGGCGGCGCTCCGAAGAGCGTGCTCGCCTCGATGCGGGCCAGATCGGCGTAGTTGAGATCGTCCGTGCCCCAGAGATGGCTCGCCATCGCCAGGCGCACCACGGCGCCAAAGAGCACGATGGTCACAAGCCACGCCTGTGGACTCATACGTTCGTAGATTCGCTCGATGATGCGCACAGAGGTTTCCGGCCGCCTTTGGGTCACCTGATGGCTCATGTTCAACTTCGAACTCCCCCGGCCACGCCGCTGTGAGGGCACTGGCCGTCAAGACTCCATCGTAAGGGCGAGCACTCAGCGCGTTGACACATCAACCTCTGCGCATGCTCGCCCTACAGTTCGATTTCGACGTTGGGGGGCAAATCTTGAGTGATTCGCGGATGTTTGCGTTCAGAAGACCCATTGTTCAGATTCGGTACACATGCACCGTACCGCATTCTTCGGGCCGCAATCGAGCCCTTGGGCCGTCTTTGAACGCACGGGTCGCCTGAACCAGGCCTGGGACACCGAAATTTAAGGGAGGGGAAGTCTAAGGGAGGATGCTCGGCAAACGCTCGAGCACAATGGGCGGCCTCAGGCCTCGGCGGCTTCGGCAGTCTCGGCCTTGGGAGCCTCTTCAGCAGCAGCCTCGGGGGCCTCTTCGGCAGCAGCCTCAGCCTCGTCGCCCTTGGCCTCGTTGTTCTCGTCGCGGCGACGATCGTTGCGGCTGTCGCCACGACGACGCTCACGGGTCTCGTAGACGTAGCTGTCGAGCTGGCCGTGGCTGAAGTTCATGGTGACGATGCCGTCGACGCGCTCCACGAGCACGCGGCCCTGGTGCTCGCTGCTCAGGGACTTGGCCCGAGCCACGGCCTCGTGATGACCGACGATGGCCTCCACCTCGGTGCCGAAGGTCACGTTGAAGGTCACGGAATCCTGCTCATTCGCCATGATAATCACTCTCATGTTGGGGGCGCTGGAGGCTCACCAAGACCTCGCAGGGTGCATATATCTCGCGCACCCGGCGCCGCGCCGACGCAAATCATCCGCCCCGGCTCAGGTGAATGACGCACAAGGGGGCTTACAAGGTCGCGCATACTGCATTGGCGGTGTAGTGACTGTCAAGGACCCTGGCCGATCCCACACCTGGCAATCTGGAGACCATCAGATGAAAGCCCTCTCGATCCTCTTGCTCAGCCTGCTCCCCGCCCTGGGGCACGGAAAGTCAGCCCGGAGCTTCGGCGCGGGGGTCATCCTCGGCGATCCCACCGGTCTGTCGGCCAAATACTTCATCGATCGCACCCACGCCCTGGACGGGGCCCTCGATTATGATTTCGCGGACGAGGCCTATCACCTGCACGTGGGCTATCTGTTGCATCTGAGCCCTTTCAAGAAGGACTTCGTGCCCTATGTGGGCATCGGCGGGCGGCTGCGCATCAGAGATCGCGATGACAAGAAGGACGAGGAGCGACTGGGCGCCCGAGCCCCCCTGGGCATCGCCTGGATGCCCAAGCACACGCCCATCGACGTGTTCCTCGAGGTGGCCCCGGTGCTCAATGTGCTGCCGGACAGCGACATCGACATCGATGCAGGGCTGGGCATCAGATACTGGTTCTGAGAAGAGCAGGCAGGGCGAGGGGCCAGCTCAGAAGTTGGAGCGCAGGCCTACAGTGACGGGGATGTTGTCGAAGGTGGTGGTGTAGTCGTCGCCATAGGTGCGGGTGCAGTAGTAACCCACGTCGGCAAATGCGGAGACCGAGTTGTTGATGGCGAACGACCCACCGAAGGCGAAGCGGTAGCTCCACCCGAAGCGGGTGGAATCGAGGGGCTCAGCGTCACCGGCGGAGGTCCAAATCGAAGGCCCGATGCCGAACATGGCGCCCACGGAGACCTTGTCACCGACAGGGAAGCTCATACGGGCCCGCACGTGGGGGCTCATGATGAGGTGACGCTCGTCGGCGCCGTCGCCCTTGGCCCAGACGAACATGTACTCGGCGCCGAAGGCCACCGACTGCCCGAGCATCTTCTCCACTGCGGGGATGATGGCGAGGGTCAGATCCGCATCTTGTGCGTCGAACTGCAGATTGGTGTCGTCGTGATCGAACTCGTACTGGCTGGCGATGCCCATCTGGAACCCCAGCGAGCCGACGACCTTGCCAGGGCGCTGAGTGGCCTGCTTCTGGACATCTTGAGCGGAGGCGGTGCCGACAGCGCCAGCGGTGAGCAGGGCGCCGGCGGCGAGGGCGGAGGCGAGGCGAAGAGACATGATTCTAACTCCCGGTACGTGCATTCCCATCACACGAAATCCTCTACTTCGTGATGGGAACGAGCGGCGTTCGGGCTTTCTTCTACCTCATCCGCCCTGATGAAAACCAAGAATCGTTATTTGATGATCTCCATGCGGCTGAGATCGCGGGTCATGTTCTTCTGGTGGGCCTCGATGGTGCCCCCGCCGATCTCGAGGAGCTTGGCGTCTCGCCACAGGCGCTCCACGTGGTACTCACCGATGTAGCCATAACCGCCGAGGACCTGGATCGCCCGATCGGCGACGTTCTTGGCCATGGTGGAGCAGTAGAGCTTCACCCCGTCGGAATCGAGGCGGTTGCCGGCCTTGTCGAGGCGCATGGCCTGGGCGGTGCTGTAGACGTAGGACCGGCCCGCCATGAACTCGGCGTAGCTCTCGGCGATGTGACGCTGAATCTGACCAAAGCGGTTGATGGAGTGTCCGAAGGCCTGCCGCTCGGTGGCGTAGCGGTTCATGACCTCGATGCACCGCCGGGCGATGCCCAGGCTCATGGCGGCGAGGGTGAGGCGCTCGAGCTCGAGGTTGCGCATCATGTGCAGGGTGGCGTCGCCTTCTTCGCCGACGCGGTTGGCCAGGGGCACCTCGCAGTCTTCGAAGACGAGCTCTGCCGTAGGCGAGGCCCGCATGCCCAGCTTGTCCTTGATGCGCTGGCCCAGGCTGAAGCCCGGCATACCCTTCTCCACGATGAACATGGAGACCCCGGCGGCCCCTCGGCCCTCCTGAGTGCGGGCGTAGACCAGAAACACGTCGCCGAGCTCGGTGTCGCTCACGGCGCCGTTGGTGATCCACATCTTGTTGCCGGTGAGCCGGTAGACATCGCCATCTCGTACCGCCCGAGTGGTCATGCCCAACACATCGGTCCCTGCCCCGGGCTCACTCATGCACATGCCGCCCACGAGGCTGCCGTCGCACAACCCCGGCAGCAAACGGGCCCGCTGGGCGTCGCTGCCGTTCTGGTCGAGGTTGTTCACGCACAAAATCGCGTGGGCGAGGTAGGCCAGGGTAAAGCCAGGGTCGACGGCGGAGAGCTCTTCGTGGGCGATGACCGCGGCCACGGCGTCCATGCCGGCGCCGCCATGATCCGGATCAGCGGTGATGCCCAGCACCCCCAGCTCCTGGCCGAGGCGGCGGAACAGCTGGAGGTTGAACTTCTCTGCTCGATCGAACTCCGGCGCCTGAGGACCCACCTCCCGCTCGGCGAACTTTCTCAGGGTGCGGCGCAGCTCCGCGTGCTCTGACGTGGGGTTGAACAGATCAGCCATGGAATCTCTCTGCAGGTGGCCACCCTGATCCCGAGGTCACAGATGGCCACTCCAGTGGCCACCCACAAAACGCTCCAAAGGGCTCTGTAAAGGGGTGGTCAGGATGTTGTGAAAGGGCAAACAACTGAATTCAAGTGCCTTTTTACAAAATGCCCGAGCAGGACGCCACTGGAACGTGATGTGCATTCCTCATTGGTCATGTTTCGGCGCGGCCACTGGCCCCGCCACCTTCGACTCCGGGAGAGCATCATGGCCCTTCAGCGCAGCACTCAGCTCAACCTTCTCTATGCACTGACGCTGGTCTTCGCCGCCGGTTGCGCCGGGGGCTCGGATGACGCCGGCCTCCCTACGGCCCCCGGGTCGGAGCAGATGGGTCCCGGGATGCCTGGGGCGGAGCAGCCTCCGGGCAACGAAGATCCCGGCGGCGATCGCGTGGCCCCTGGGGTGCGGCAGCTGGTCATCGACGGCCAGCTCAGTCACCTCGCCACCTTTGGTGAGCGCGTGGCCCTGCCAGTGTTCTACCTCGACTCCGCCGACGCCCCCATCGCCAACCAACGCGTCACCGCCCGCCTGCTCGACGCCCCTGGGGGCACCGACTTGGGCCCCGCAGCTGACGGCAGCGGCCTGGGCAGCACCCAGGTCACCACCGACGCCGCAGGCCTGGCGACCTTCGAGCTGCTCGCCGGCGCTGTGGACACCCGCTTCACCATCGAGGCCAGCGCCGATGGCGCCGCGCCGGTGTACTGGACCATCGCCGTGGGCGCCGCCCCCGGTGGCAGCCTCACCGTGATCATCGAGGCCAGCGCCGCCCCTGACCACGCCTATGTGGGCCTGCACCAGTCCCCAGGCTGCAACGCCGCTGAAGGCGGCGCTCCGGCCATGCAGCAGGTGGGCCCGGTGGACCTCCAGCCCCCGACCACCTCGGTGAACGTGGGCGATCTCGCCGCCGGTGTTGTGGTGAGCGTGGCGGTGACGGGGCATGACGCCAGCGGACAGGCCGTGGCCTTCGGCTGCGTCGATGGGGTGCAGATCAAAGGCAGCGACGAGACGGTGGTCCGTGTGACCATCGACGATGCCCCCCTCAACGTCGGCGGCACCTTCGCTGTGGTGCACAACTTCGACCTGACCCAGGCCCTCGGTGAGAACGCCGTGCTCCGGACCATCGGCGAGATCGGCGGCGGCAACGTGAGCCGGGGCAGCGCCCTGGTGGATCTGCTCTGTGACAACATCGAGCTCAACGACATCATCTGCATTGGCCTGCGGGCCATCGGTGGCGGGGTCATCGACAACCTCATCGACACCCAGGTACCCCCTGAGACCCTCGAGGCCCTCGACGCCCTGGGCGATCTCTACGACGCGGTCTCGGACCTTACGGTGCACGGGCAGATGACCCTCACCACCCCCAACGGCGACCGCCTCAGCGGCAACACCCAGCGCTGGACGGAGCTGAGCTTCCAGTGGCGTGACGGTTGCCCCTTCGACGATCCTGCCCAGTGCATGAACACCTTCTCCATGGCGGATCTCGAGGTGCCCGGGGGTGCCGTGGAAGGCACCTTCGAGGCCAGCCTCTCCGGCGAGACCCAGGTGAGCATCGAGTCCCACGTGATGCCCCTGCCCTACGGCACCGCGGTGCGGGTGGCGGCAGAGTACTGGGTGCTCCCCAACGCTCTGGGCCGCGGCGGCCCGGTCACCGTAGAAGACGTGGTGGCCGACCTGGTGCCCTGCGCCGCCCTCGCAGCGCAGGTCCCCGTGCTCTCTCAGGATTTCTGTGAAGACACCATCATCACCGCCCTTGCCGACCTGATCTACGACCAGTTCAGCCAACTCAACCCAGGCCTCGAGGGCATGCAGCTCTCGGGCACGGTGCAGACGGTGGATACGACGGGGAACCGTCAGGCGGATCGCCTGGAAGAAGGCATGTGGAACGCCACGGTCGATGGCCTCGGCGCAGTGACGGGGGTCTTCGGCAGTCGCTGAGGTCTGAGCGCCTTACTGCTCGGCGCCCGTACCCGTACCCGTACCCGCCCGCACCTTCAGCTGCCCCTTCTTGATGCGCGCCTTCACCTGCTCGAAGGTCAGCTTGGTGCCCCGACACTTGTAGTCAGGCTTGCTGTTTCGAACCACCTTGTCACCGTAGCGGCTCTTGATCTCGTTGCCAATGTCCTTCATGCGCCGGTCGCTCGAGGGGTGTGACGACAGGAACTCCGGCATGCCCCCACCCTGCCCTGCGAGGCGCTCGAAGAAGTCCACGAGGCCGTAGGGGTTGTAGCCCGACTCGAAGGCGATCTGCAGGCCCACGCTGTCAGACTCGGCTTCGTCTTCACGGCTGAACTTGGTGCCCTGCAACAGCCCGAAGATGCCGTTGGCGGCATCTTTGGTCAGGCCGTCTTCGAGGAAGAAGCCGGCGATCATGTCCACCGTGTAGGCCGCCTCGATGGACTTCACGCCGTGCTTCTGGGTCACGTGGCCCAGCTCGTGGCCCATGACCCCTGCCACCTCGGCGCAGCTGCCGGCCTGCAAGATGAACCCGGTGGAGAGGTAGGTGAAGCCTCCAGGGGCGGCAAAGGCGTTCACCAGCTCGTTGTCGGCGATGACCTCCACCTTGTAGCCCCCGATGTCGTCGGGGTTGCGGAACGGCTTGCTCGAGGGCACGAGGCCCTTCACGAGCTGCCGCGCCCACAGCGCCACAGGATCGCTGTCTTCGAGCAGCTTGTACTGCTCTTCCAGGGCCTGGTCGACGCCCTGGCCGATCTCCACCTCTTGTTGATTGGTGATGAGGCCGCCACAGCCTGTGAGGGCGCCAAAGCCAAAGGTGAGGGCGAGACCGCCCGCGATCCGGATCAGATGTTTCATGTGCATGCTCTTCATGCGGGTTGCTCCTCGGTGATCGCCTTGAGGACGGGGGCCGTGGACAAATAAATCAGGTGGTGATCCGACGGGATCAGGGTCTCGTCGGCGGGGTTGAGCTGCTCCTGCCCCGTCTCGGGGTGGCGAGTGCCGATGAGCAGCGCCCCCTTCTGCCCTCTCACCTGCTGGGAGAGGGCCTGAAAGGTGAGGGCCTCAGCGCGTTGCAGCTGCCCGACGTAGAGATTCTGTCGGCCTGCGGAGGCCACCTGGCTCAGGATCGAGCCGCTGCCGGGTACCACGGCGGCATGGGCCATGAGGGAGAAGCCCAGCCGGGTGGTCTCGATGACCTCGTCGGCGCCAGCGGCCCGGGCGTGGCCCACGTTTTCGGCGTCGAGGACCTCGGCCACCACGTACAGAGGACGTTTGCGCTCTGCCTTCGGCGGATGACTGCGCACATACCCTCGAAGGGTGAAGGTGGTGAGGATGGTGGTGGCATCGGCCTGCTGAGGGGTGATGCTCCGCGCGCCGACGATGATCACGCACCCCGCGTCGGAGACCCGCACCTTGTCGAGCTCGCTCTCCTTGGTGGGATCACCGCTCACCCAGGTGAATTCCGGGGGCACGTCCGGAGGACGCTCACCGGGGGCGAAGACCACCACCGGGGTCTCGGCGAGGCTGATCTCCTCGATGAGCGTGTCCAGCAGCATCCTGGCCCCGGGATCATACCCGCAGACCACGATGTGGTTGATGAAGGCCCGCATGCGAAATTGCTCCTCCCTGATCCCGAGCACGATGTGCAGCAAGGTGTGGCTGACGATACCTGCGAAGAGCGCGAGGGTGAACATGCCCACCACCATGAGCAGGCCGCCGACGATGCGGCCGCCGAGGCTCGCGGGGCTGATGTCGCCATAGCCCACGGTGGTGAGGGTGACGATGGCCCACCACAGGCCGTCGCCGATGCTCTCGATGTTGCCACTCCCGGACTCTCCCTCGAACAGATAGAAGCTCACCCCGCCGATGAGCACGGCGCCGCCGAGCACGCTGAGGGCGAAGAGGAACAACAAAGCGTTGTCGGCAAAGGCCCGCTGCAGGCTCAAGAAGACAT
Source organism: Bradymonadia bacterium (assembly GCA_046290225.1). Lineage (GTDB taxonomy): Bacteria > Myxococcota_A > Bradymonadia > UBA7976 > UBA1532 > JBKAGE01. The sequence continues at coordinate 381,981 of JBKAGE010000036.1, forward strand.
CGTGATACCGGAACAGCTTGCTCGCCCGGAGCAACCGCAACAGCCGGAACGCCCTCAAGGCCCTCAGAGCAGGCACCACGGCGAGCACAGTGAGCAGATCAACGAGCACCATGGGCCGCAGCAGGAACGTGAGCCGCCCGATGATGTGCACCTTCAGGCGCCCGAGGGGGCTGAGGTGAAAAAAAGTGAGCGCGGGGGGTGACCAGGTCGCCACTCTCAAGAGCAGCTCGAGCACGAAGATGTAGAGCACGACGTCATCTACGGCAGCCACCCACGAGGCCCCGGCATCTCCTGAAGGGAGCGAGAGTTCCCAGGCGAAGAGACCGATGGAGAGCACCACCAAAGCGTAGATGAACCACTCCACCTTGGCGTAGAGCGGATCGTGCACATCGTGAAGGGCCCCCCGGATCACCGCCCACGGGGTCCGGGCATCTTTTGAGGCCGGCAGAGGGTTGACCATGGGGCACCTTACATCGACAGGCAGCCGAGGCGAAGACCATGGCCCTTGAACCTCATTCAGGACACGATCGAGCGGAGATCGCCGCACAACATCGGCGCCACACGCTCCACTCCCTGCTGATCTTGCTGGCCATCGGCGGGGTGCTCACGGGGAGCGCCTTCCTCGTGGCCGGGCGTCCGGGGGTGCTCCTTGCCGGTGGAGCCCTGGTGGTGACCTTTCTCTTTGCGCCCCGGTTCTCGGGCTCGATGTTGCTGAGGCGCCTGGGTGGCCAGCCACTCGACCCCTCCGAAGCCCCCTGGCTGTATCGGGCGGCGGCGACGCTCAGCAAGCGCGCGGGCCTGCCTCAACCCCCCATCATCTATGGGCTGCCCTCTCAAGAACTCAACGCCGTCACCGTAGACACTGCGGGTCATCGGCCCATCATCGCCATCACCCGGGGCCTCGCCGAGAGCCTCAACCGCCGACAGATGGCCGGGGTGCTGGCCCACGAGCTCGCCCACCTGCGCAATGGCGATCTCACGTGGCTGCATCTGGCCACGCAAGGCATCCGGCTCACGACACTGCTTTATCGGATGGGGCTGTTTTTGATGGTCTTCAGCCTGCCCCTGGCCTTCACGGGCCGCGGCAGGATCCCGCTCCTGGGCGGATTGTTGCTTTTCGCCGCCCCGGTGGTGGCTCAACTGCTGGCCCTGGCCCTCTCTCGAAGCCGGGAGTTCGATGCCGACGCCGTGGCCGCTGCGCTCACGGGGGATCCTGAAGGCCTGGCCTCAGCGCTCGAGGCCCTCGAAGGCCGCCAGCGACCTCTCTGGGCCAGGATGATGTGGCCCGCGGGCCAGCCACGCCGCGCAAGCCAGCCCCGTAATGTGAGCTGGCTGCAGTCTCACCCACCCCCTCAGGAGCGGGCGCGGCGTCTACGGCGTTTGTTGAAATCCCAGCGGCCGCCGAGGTGGTCCCCCTCAGATTGGGACGACAGCCTCTGACATCTGCGATGCCAGCGTCGCTCACTCAGGGCGGGCGCAGAGGCACACCTGGTCTTTTTTGAGCTCACTGCAGGGGATCTCCCCGTCGTGGGCACAGGTGTCGTTGAGCTCGTTGAAGGCGATGAGGCAGTAGGTGCGGTAGCGGCCACAGACCGTATCGCAGCTCAGCTGTTCGGGATCTGACCGGCTCAGGACCTCGCAGTAGGGGGTGCCGTCGGTATGGGTCCCTTCTTCGCAGAAGGTGATGCCCTGGCCGACGAAGCCCACACAGCCTTCGGTGGGCGCGGGGCCGCCGTTGCCGCCACCTCCAGGTACGCCCGCGTCGACCTCTTCACCGATGGCAGGGCCACCACCGACGCTGCACACACCCCCGAGCATGCAACTGCCGTTGCCTCGACAGGGGGTACCCGGCGGCACCGGCCGCAGGGCGGGCTGGGCGTTGGCGGCGCAGCCCACGAGGGTCTGACACGGCCCTCGGGCCCGGATGACCTCTTCGCGGCCCTGATCGGCACACTCTGAGGGGTCGTTGACGGTGCGGCACTCGCCCTCGGCGGTGCAGTTGCCACCGTCAGGGAAGCTGAGCACCTGATAGCAGACCTCGTCCTCCCCTTCTCGGGCATTCTCGAGACGGTTGAACATGGCGCAGCCGCCGTCACCGCAGTCGGGATCGAAGGTGTCGACGACGGGCTCTCGGGCCGCAGAGCAGATCTGGCACAGCTCGACCCGCTCTCCAGGCTCACAGCCGGGATTGGCGGCGCCGCCGAAGCCGCCCCCAGCGGCACCAAAACCTCCGCCGTTGGCCCCGAAGCCCCCACCTGGGGTGCCCCCGAAACCACTGGGCGTGCCCCCGAATCCCCCCCCTGGCGGCGTGTTGCCCCCAGGTGGAGTGTTGATGCCTCCGCCCACGAGGGCGTCGGGCTCGCTGGAGCCCTCTTCGATGGCGTCGGAGCACGCACCGAGGGTGAGCAACGCCATCAACAACGCGGGCCACCTCAAGCTGGTCGCCCTCAGGATTCGATGAGGATTGGGCACGTTCATGGCCTACAGTGTCTCCACCCTGGCCATGGAACGCAAACGGTGGTGTCTTCTGCACCCCCTCGATGACGGATTGATCCCATGGCTCTGGCACCTCCCGCCTTTCTCAAACGACCGCTCGACGCTCTCCTTCGAAGGCGGGCGGTCCGTATGCTCGCGCTCCTCGGTGTGTGTTGGGTGGCCATGGTGCTCGTGCCCGAGCTGGGGCCAGTCCGTAACCTGCTGGTGAAGCCGCTTGTGGTGCACGAGCCCGAGGCACGCGGTCAGGCTGCCTATGTGCTCGGCGGCGGCAACGCCTTTCGCGAGCGCCTCGACGCCGCCGCTGACCTGATCCACATGGAGCGGGTCGACGAGATCTTCATGCTCATCAACCCGATCCGCGGACGATATCACTTCCCCTCTCAACGCGGACGCGCCGTGGCGGAGTGGGATGTGGATTATCTGCGATGGCTGGAAGTCCCCCTCGACAAGGTGAAACTCGTGGAGGGCAACCCCGGCGCTCGGCTGAGCACCCTCGACGAGGCCCGGCAGATGGCCCGCTTGCTCGCCGAACGCCCTGACATCACCGATCTGGTGGTGATCAGCTCGCCGGCCCATATGCGCCGGGTGACCATGGCCTTCGAGCACGCGCTGCCTGGGGTGCGGATCCACCCCTTCGCCGCCCGACGCTTCATCCACAGCGCTGAAGCCGACCGACCCCTCTGGCGCGAATATGTGAAGCTCGCGGTGTACTGGTTGGTCATGGCCTTCGATTGATTCCTGCAGAGCCGTCGGGCAGTCTCTGGCGCCTCGACCAGAACCGATCTCCCTCTCGGGGCATCTCTCAGCGATGGCGCACCTTCGATCACATGCATGGTTGCTGCTGACGCTCTTCTCGACGTCGGCACAGGCACAACCCGTCGAACCGGCCCAGCAGGTGTCGGCGAGCCACGTCACGGTCTCTCTCGTGGCCGATGGTCCTGGCGTCGCGGGCGGTGAAGCCACCCTGGGCCTGCGCTTCGACCTCGAGCCCGAGTGGCACGTGTACTGGTACACGCCGGGGGACTCCGGGGAGCCGCCGAAGATCAAATCGTGGCAGCTGCCGGAGGGCTGGCAGCCTCAGGGGCTCCAGTGGCCCTTGCCCGAGCGCATGCAGCTGGGCCCCGTGGTGAACTTCGGCTACGCCGACACCGTGCTGCTCCCCGTGAAGGTGAAGATCCCCGCCACCCACGCCCCTGGACCCACATCGGTGGGGGCGACGGTGACCTGGCTGGTCTGTAAAGAGGACTGCATCCCCGGGAAGGCAACGCTGTCGATGTCGCTCCCGGTGCTCCCTGAAGGGGCATCAGACTCATCGGTGACGGCGCCCGCGCCCACAGGCGAGACCCCGGATGCGGTCTCTGCGGCTTTCGCTGCGGCACATGACGCCATGCCGTGGATGGGCCCGGGCGGTGAAACGAAGGGGCCTCGAGGCAGCGCCAAATTCGACCTCGGCGAGGGCGGCGCCGTGCACCTCTCGGTGAGGGCCCCCGGGCTGCCTACGGCGGCGCTCAAGCGCTTCCAGTTCAGCATCTACCCTGACCAGCCCGGTTGGATCGATCTCTCTGCCCCACAGCAATTTAGCTACGACGAGATCGACGGGCGGCTCCACTTCACCCTGAAACGGGGCGAGCTGATGCCTGAGGATCCTCAACGGTTGACGGGACTCGTGGTGGCGGAGTCAGAGGCCCGTCGCAAGAGCTACGCCCTCGATGCCGCCCGGGGCGCTGTCACTCCTGCAGAGCAGCCCCCTGCACCCAAGGCACCTGCAGAGCCATCGATCTCGCTCTGGTTCGCGGTGGGACTCGCGCTGCTCGGGGGACTGCTGCTCAACCTCATGCCCTGTGTGTTCCCCGTGCTCAGCCTCAAAATCATGGGCTTTGTGCACCAGGCCCACGGTGATCGGCGCACCCTCAGGCGCCACGGGCTGGCCTTTACCCTCGGCGTGTTGCTGAGCTTCTGGACCCTCGCCGGCGTGCTGCTGGCCCTCAAGGGCTCCGGCGCCGCCGTGGGCTGGGGGTTCCAGCTGCAGTCGCCTCCCTTTGTCTTTGGTCTCGCTACGCTGCTGTGGATCCTCGCCCTGAGCCAGTCTGGTGTCTTCGAACTCGGCCTGGGGCTCACACGCCTCGGCGAGGTCAGCGGCACTGGGGTTTGGGGCTCACTGCTCACGGGCGCCCTGGCCACGGTGGTGGCCACACCGTGCACCGCCCCCTTCATGGGTCCCGCCCTCGGCTATGGACTCACCGCCTCTACGGGAGAAGCCATCGCCGTCTTCACCGCCCTCGCCGTGGGCATGTCGGCGCCCTACCTCGCCCTGTCCTGGTGGCCTGCGGCGCTGCGCAAGCTGCCGAAGCCGGGGCCGTGGATGGAGACCTTCAAGCAGCTCATGGCGTTCCCGCTCTATGGCACCGCGCTGTGGTTGTTGTGGGTCTTCGGCGCTCAGCGGGGTCACGATCCGCTGTTCAAGGCTGCCGGCGGCCTTTTGCTGGTCTCTGCAGGCCTCTGGCTGTGGGGGCGACTTCAGCGTGGTGGCCAGCATCGTTGGTGGGGGCCCCTGCTCGCAGCCGGTGTCACCCTCGCCGGGGTGAGCGCGGGCCTCAACGCAGGTCGGCCCGCCCCCCCGGCGCCAGAGCTCTGGTCCCCCTGGTCTCACGAGGCCGTGGCCACCACACGGGCGGAGGGCAGACCCGTCTTCGTGAACTTCACCGCAGACTGGTGCATCAGCTGCAAAGTCAACGAGTCGGTGGTCTTCGAAGACGCCGACGTAAAGGCTGCCTTCGCCGAAGCCGGTGTCGTGGCCCTCAAGGCCGACTGGACCCGCAAAGACGACGTCATCGCCGCCGCCCTCGCTCGACATGGCCGTGAAGGCGTGCCGCTTTATCTCTACTATGCCCCCGGCGCCTCGACGCCGGAGGTGCTGCCCCAGATCCTGACCCCGGGGCAGATCCTGAAACACGTTCGACCCTGAACCCCTCTCGAAAGGACGCTTCATGTCCATCACACGCAGCTTTCGCACCCTCGCACTGGCAGCCCTCGCCCTGACAGCGCTCACCGTCAGCGCCGAGGCCGTGGAGGTGGGCAAGGCCGCCCCGGCCTTCAGCGCCACCGACCACGCCGGCACCACCCACACGCAGGAGACCCACAAGGGCAAGTACGTGGTGGTAGAGTGGCTCAACCACGGCTGCCCCTACGTGCGAAAGCACTACGACAGCAAGAACATGCAGGCCCTGCAGGCAAAGTGGACCGCCAAGGGTGTGGTCTGGCTCTCGGTGATCTCCTCGGCTCCGGGGAAGCAAGGCCACAGCGACGCCGCCAAGGCCAAGAGCGACTACGACGCCAAGGAGGCCAAGGCCACGGCAGTCCTGCTCGACCCCGAGGGCAAGATGGGGAAGGCCTACGGCGCCCGGACCACCCCGCAGATGGTCATCATCGACCCGCAAGGCAAAGTCATCTACAGTGGTGGGATCGACAGCACGGCTTCTGCTGACCCCGCTGACATCGCTCAGTCGACCAACTACGTCGACCAGGCGCTCACCGAGGCCATGGCCGGCAAGGCGGTTTCCATGCCGAAGACCCAGCCGTATGGGTGCTCGGTCAAGTACGCGGCCCAATGAGGTCCCCTGCCCCTCGACACGCTGAGGCAGGCACAATCAAGCAAGGGAGACGGCGGTGAAGGCCCCTGGACGCAATGAGCTCTGCCCCTGTGGCAGCGGCAAGAAGTACAAGCACTGTCACGGGCGGACCCCGGAGCTGGTGGCAGAGCTGGCGGCGATGCTCGAGGGTGGCGCCAAGACCGCGAGCGCGGGTGCACTCCCCGGGCTGCCCCAGAAGAAGGCCCCTACGGTCCTTCCCGGGCGCCTGAGCCCACCGAGAGAGGTGCCACCAGAGATTCCTCGGCCCGAGTACGCCGAGTCGGGCACACCGACACGCTCGCCCCGCCGCACTCACGTGAAGAACGCCGACGAAATCGCCCGGATGCGAGCGGCGGGGGCCGTGGCCCGAGAGGTGCTCGACATCGTGCTCGCCGCGGTGAAGCCCGGCATCACCACCGACGCCCTCGACGCCATCGCCCACGCTGAGACGATCAAGCGAGGGGCCTACCCCAGTCCCCTCAACTATCACGGGTTCCCCCGCTCGCTGTGCACCTCGGTGAACGAGGTCATCTGCCACGGCATCCCTGACGATCGCGTGCTCAAAGAAGGCGAGATCATCAACTGTGATGTGACGGTCTACTACCAGGGCATGCACGGTGACTGCTCCGAGACGGCTTTCGTCGGCCGCCCCGATCCGGTGACCCGCAAACTGGTGGAGGTCACCTACGACTGCATGATGCTGGGCATCGGCGCCGTGAAGCCCGGGGTGCGCATCAACGCCATCGGCAAGGCGATTCAGCAGCACGCCCACAAGCACGACTTCACCGTGGTCCGCGACTTCAGCGGCCACGGCATCGGGGAGCGGTTCCATATGCCCCCCAACGTGCTCCACTACTACGATCGCATGGCCCGAACCCGCATCGAAGCGGGCATGACCTTCACGGTAGAACCCATGATCAACGTCGGTCGCCCCGACTGTCGTGTCTGGGCCTCCGACGGCTGGACCGCCGTGACCATCGATCTCGAGCGCAGCGCCCAGTTCGAGCACACCCTGCTCGTGACCCGCGACGGCACCGAGCTGCTCACCGGCGGCGGCACCCCATGGTTCAAGCGGCAGCTCGAGGCCTTCGACGCAGAATCTGCTTCAGGGCAGAGCGGCGCGAGTTCCTCACCCGCCTAAACACTCTGAACCCCAGCAGAAATCTCCCACCCAGCCCCCCCTGAGCAGAAAAAATCCTCGGCGACGCCTTCCCAAGGCAGGTGTCCTCTGGTTAGTTATCACGCCCTGAACTGCGGTGGTCCCTGCTCCGCTGAGCCAGAGGGTGCCCCGGTCTCACACCGAGGACCTTCGAGGAGAAGAACAATCAGCAAGCCACTCGTCATTGTGGAGTCTCCGGCCAAGGCCAAGACCATCGGTAAGTACCTCGGTGACGGTTTCCACGTGGAAGCCTCCGTGGGTCACGTCCGTGATCTCCCCGAGACCGCTCGGGACATCCCCGAGTCCGTCAAGAAGGAGAAGTGGGCCCGGACCGGCGTCAACGTCGAGAAGGACTTCGACCCGCTCTATGTGCTCACGACCCGAGGTCGGGAGACCATCAAGAAGCTCAAGCCGCTGGTGAAGCAGGCCCCTGAGATCTACCTCGCCACCGATGAAGATCGCGAAGGTGAGGCCATCGCCTGGCATCTGTTCGAGGTGCTCAAGCCCAAGGTGCCCGTGAAGCGGATGGTGTTCCACGAGATCACCCCCCGGGCCATCAAGGCTGCCATGGCAGCCCCCCGCACCCTGGATATGCAACTCGTACGGGCCCAGGAGACGCGGCGCATCATCGACCGCCTCTTCGGATACAACGTGTCGCCCGTGCTCTGGCGCAAGGTGCGGCCCAAGCTCTCCGCGGGTCGGGTGCAGTCTGTCGCTGTGCGCCTCATCGTGGCCCGGGAGCGGGCCCGGCTGAAGTTCGTCGCCGCCAGCTGGTGGGATCTCGACGCGAAGTTCACCACGGACAAGGGCCCCTACCAGGGCACGCTCACCGAGCTCGGTGGCCAGCGCCTCGCTCAGGGCCGGGACTTCGACCCGGACACAGGCAAGCTCAAGAGCAGCGGCGACAACGCCCCCTTGATCCTCGACGAGGCCACGGCCACAGCCATCGCCAAGGCCCTCGAAGGTGTCACGGGCGCCGTGAGCGAGGTCACCCGCACCCCCTTCAAGGAGCGGCCCTCGCCCCCCTTCACCACCTCGACGCTTCAACAAGAGGCCAACCGCAAGCTGCGGTGGTCGGCGCGGCGCACCATGAATGCCGCGCAGAGGCTGTACGAGAACGGGTGGATCACCTACATGCGTACGGACTCCACCCACTTGTCTCCCGAGGCCATCAACCTGGCCCGGAACACGATCACCAGTCGGTACGGCGCGCAGTTCCTGCCGCCGTCTCCGCGGTACTACAAGACCTCGGCCAAGGGTGCTCAGGAAGCACACGAGGCGATCCGCCCTGCAGGGGACACCATCAAGGATCCGAGTGCATGTGCTCGGGATCTCGGCGATGACGAGGCCCGGCTCTACAGCCTCATCGTCAAGCGCACGCTCGCCTGCCAGATGGCCGACGCCACCGGGGTGCGCATGACCCTCGACACCGAGGTGCCCACCCCCACCCACGGCGCGGCGCGGTTCCGCGCCACGGGCAAGAGCTACACCTTCCAGGGCTTCCGTCGGGCGTACATCGAGGGCAACGACGACGGCGCAGAGGGTGGCGAAGTCGACAGCAAGGGCGCCAGCAACGAGCGCCTGCTCCCCGACCTGAACGAGGGTGATGCCTCGACGGTGAGCAGCTCCGACGCCAAGGGTCACACCACTCAGCCCCCTTCCCGGCTCACCGACGCCTCTCTCGTGAAGGAGCTGGAGTCCCGGGGCATTGGCCGGCCGAGTACCTACGCCTCGATCATCGAGACCATCGAGCGACGCAAGTACGTCTTCAAGCGCGGCACCGCCCTGATCCCCACCTGGACGGCCTTCGCGGTGACCAATCTGCTCGAGCAGCACTTCGATCACCTCGTGAACTACCAGTTCACTGCGCAGCTTGAGAGCGGCCTCGACAACATCGCCGAGGGCGAGCGCGATCCAGTGGCGTACATGCGGGCCTTCTACGAGGGTGCCGGCGGTGAGGCCGCAGATCATAGCCGCGTAGGTCTCGTCGCTCTCATCGACAAGGCCCAGGAGGAGGCAGATCCTCGGGCGATTTGTTCGATCCCCATCGGCAACGTCGAAGGGGTAGACATCGTGGCCCGTGTGGGCCGCTACGGGCCCTTCATCGAGCACAATGGGGTCACCGTCTCGCTCCCTGACGATCTCGCCCCAGATGAGCTGACCATGGGCAAGGCCCAGGAGCTCATCCAGGCCGCCGCTGAGGGGCCGAGGGTGCTGGGTCAGGATCCGGCGACGGGCCTCAACGTCACCGTACAGATCGGTCGATTCGGCCACTATGTACAGCTCGGTGAGACCGAAGAAGGCAAGAAGACCAAGCCCAAGCGGGAGAGTCTGCTCAAGGGCATGGACCCCGCCACCATCGATCTCGAGACCGCGCTCAAGCTGCTGTCGCTCCCCCGAGAGCTGGGCAACGACAAAGAGGGCAACCCCATCCACGCCCTCAACGGCCGCTACGGGGCCTACATCAAAGCCGGCAAGGAGTCCCGCAGCCTGCCTGACGGCGTCACCCCTCTCGACGTGACGTTGGAGCAGGCCCTCGAGCTGCTGGCCAAGCCCTCCGGGCGCCGGGCCGCAGCGGCGGTGCTGGCCGAGCTGGGTCAGGATCCAGAGGGCGCAGCCATCGTGGTGAAGAGCGGTCGCTATGGCCCCTATGTCACCGACGGCACGGTGAACGCCACGTTGCCCAAGGGCACTGATCCCGCAGCACTGTCCCTCGCGGACGCCCTGGCCCTCATCGAGAAGAAGCGCGCCTCGGCACCGGCCAAAAAGGGTCGCAGGAAGACTGCAGCGAAGAAGCCCGCCGCAAAGAAAGCACCCGCCAAGAAGCCCGCAGCCAAGAAGACGACTGCGAAGAAGACGACCGTGAAGAAGCCTGCAGCCAAGAAGACGGCGGCCAAAAAGCCTGCAGCGAAGAAGCCCGCTGCGAAGAAAGCACCCGCCAAGAAGCCCGCAGCCCCCGACGACGCTTCCTGAGCCGGACGTGGCCCCACGTCAGGGGCCGTCTACAGCCTTCTCACCTGCATCAGGGGCCATGTCTGGCACCACCGGAGCTTCGAGCTCGACAGGCTCGGGCTTCGGTGCCAGCAACCTCAGCTCCGCCGCACCCCCAGCAACCCCTCGACTGTTCACAGCCATGACCTGGACCGTGACATCCTGCCCTTCCGGGAGGTCGAGCGTGTAAGCAGGCTCGGGGCCTTCTTGCGCCACAGTGCCGTTCACCCTGATCTCGAAATGATCAAAGTTCGGCGTGAACGTGCCCAAGATCAGCTTCAATTGTCCCTTCGAGGTGCTCTCGAAGGCCATCGTCACGCTGTTCACCGCCCAGTACATATCCGCGAGGCGGTCCGTGGCCACGACATCATTGAGCCGGGACCATTTCCCGGTCCCGTCGGTGGGCAGCGTCAGGGCGAGGCCTCGGCCAGGGTGGCCCATGGGGTACGTGTGGCTCAGGAAATCGCTGCGCATGGGGATGGCATAGGAGAAGTATTGCTCGATCCCCCGCTTGGTGGGGCTGCCGATGGCCCAGCGGTGTTTGATCTCGTCGGTGGCCCCAGGACCCCAGCGCATCACCACCTGATCCACGGGCTCCAGATGCGCCCGGGTGAAGTCGAAGAACGTACGATGCTCGAGGTGGTAGGGCGCGTTGTGGGTACGGGTGTCTTCTTGATGCGTAGCCCAGAGGTGCTGGTCGTACGCCCACTTCACCTGACGGGCGAGCCAGGCCACCTCGTAGGTGCTCAGTGGCTGGCCGTTCACGGTGTAGATCATGTTGTAGTCAGTATCGACGAGGATCCACTTCTGGAAAGTCGGCGACCACACCTCAGCCACCCCATGGGTGGGCTGCTCACCAGATGAAGAGACTGCGATGAGCCGTGCCTGATGGCCCAGGGCCAGAGCGGACTGCACGAAGAGCAGGGAGTACGTGTGACAATAGAGCGTACCCCCGGCATCGACCATGTCGAGCAGCTCGAGAGCACCCTCTGCAGGGGAAGCATCAGGAAAGGCCTCAGTATGACCCGCGAGGCCACGAATCAACCCGCTGAGCCGCAGGAAGTAGTCGAGCTCGTGCTCACCCGCTGCAGGCCGTTGCCCGATGCGCTCGGAGAGCTTGAGGCGAGCGTCGAGATCTCTAAGGCCCTCCTCGGCGAGGTCTTGATACAAAAACGGGTACCGGCTCACTTGCCGCGGCCCCTGCCGAAGGCTGGCGATCTGGTGGGGACTGCCAGCAGCCTCAAGCGCCTGCTTCAGCGTGTCGACGTCGACACGTTCGATGGCACCTTCTGGCAAGGGCGGTCCAAAGGCCTTCGGGCCATCGCTGCTCACCGCCCATTCCATCACCGGACCGAGCAGTGTGCGGGCCGCGCGCCGTAAAGCACCAGGCTCGTGCTGGTTGAAGGTGTTGAGCAGGATCAGGAGCGCTGTGGTGCTCCCGAGGGCCGTCAGTGAGACGAGAAGAACGAGCAGCTTCCGCAGGCGGGATCTACGGGGAGAGGCAAGTGTGGTCATATGTGTTCACAAACATAATCCAGACACACCTTGTACCACATCTTGATGTTCGCAGGCCGGTTTATCCAGTGCCCCTCGTCAGGGAAGATCATCAGCTCTGAGGGCACGCCTCGCCGCTGCAACGCTTCGAAGAGCATGATGCTCTCGCCGATGGGCACTCGATAGTCTTTCTCCCCGTGGGTGATCAGCGTCGGCGTCTTCCAGTGTTCGATGGCGGTGTGAGGCGAATATGAGACCTCTGGACGCGCGCCGTCGGGCGCGCCGCCAATCTGCAAGGCGAACCAGCCCGGCTCGTCGGTCATGCCGCCAAATGCGCTGAAGCGATAGATGCCTGCATGGCTCACGAGGCAGCAGAACCGATCGGTGTGACCTCCGATCCAGTTGGCCATGTACCCGCCGAAGGATCCGCCGAGCACGGCGATCTTCTGGGGATCAACACCCTCGAGCGCCTCGGTGTGATCGGCCACGGCCATGACATCGGTGTAGCACGCCTCACCCCACGCATTGTGCCAGATGTCTTCGATGAAAGTCTGACCGTAACCCGTGGAGCCTCGGGGATTGGGCAACACCACAGTGCAGCCCGTGTGCAACGCGCCGATCAGCGCGTTCCACCGCCAGTGCCAGCCGTCGGCGTGGTGGGCGATGGGGCCCCCGTGAATCCAAATCATGGCGCCCCGACCCGTCTTGGGCACCTTGGGGCTGACCACCAGCATCTCCACGGGCGTTCCACCCGCCCCAGAAGCATGATGGCGGGCCACTGTGATCTCTTCACCGATCGAAGGGTCGAAACCGCTCATCCGCGCCAACACCCGTGGGCTGCCACCAGCGACGCAGATGAAAGGCTCTGGTGGTTGGATCAACGTCGAACGCACCCCGACGAGGGTGAGCACGTCAGTGCCAGGCAACAGCTCGATGCTGGTATGGCTGCCCCCGTGCTCCGATGAGATCAACCGTTCCGGTGCCCCATGCACGGGGATCTTGAAGGCTGTCACGGTGGCCTCGACGTCGGCAGTGACCAGCACCCCGTCACCCTCTGGGCTCCAGCAGAGCAACTGAGGCCAGAGATCACAGGCCTCACCGAGGGGCACACCTTCTGAGTCGCTGCCATCGCTGGCGTATCGCCACAGGGTGGGCTTGCCTACAGCGTCGATGTGACGCTCATGACGCACAGTGGCGATAGAGCGGCCGTCAGGGCTGAAACACACGCCTACATGATCGACACGCTCTGAGTGCCCGACAATGCGCCACTCACATTCTGGCAGCGTGGCCAGGGCGATCGTGCGATCGCGTACGCCATCGGCTCCCCTGCGGTTCACAGTCACCGCGATCCGGGTGCCGTCGCGGGAAAGATCGTAATCCGCCTCTCTCAACGCATCAGCAGGCCATGGGCCTTCGATGATCTGACGCTGCTCTCCTTCTCCGTCGCACACCACCAGCCGGCTCTCCGAAGCACCGAGCCAGTGATCCCAGAACCTCACTGTCATCTCGGTGTAGCGCAGTGCGCTGCTGCCGTGCTTCTGGCGTTCGCGCCATGTGGAATGCTGCTCACTCTCGGGCACACCAGGCAAATGGGGACACAACAACACCAGGTGCCCGCCACGGACGATGAAGCCCGACACCCCGAGGGGCTCGTGGGTCAACGGTCTGGGCTCTCCACCCTGGGCAGGCAACACCCACACTTGCTGTCGGGTGTCTTCTCCACTCTTGCCTTCTTTGAGATCGCGATTGCTGAGGAACAGCACTGCGCCATCAGCCCGAAAGCTGGGGCTGTGGTCACGGCTGCTGCCCCAGGTCAAGGGCACCGGGTCACCACCATTGATCTCCACCCGCCAGAGGTCGTGGGTGTATTTCCCCTTCTCCTGATCGAGGGTACTTACTTCGCACACCAACCACTGGCCATCCGGGGCCACTCGAGTCTTGCCGACTCGGGTGAGGGCGACGAAGTCGTCGATGGTGAATCTCGACTGCGGATCGCTCGCAGGTTCTACTGTCTTTCGATCTGCGGATGCCGCTTTTATGCCCACAATAAATCCGTAGAGTGAGAGATGTACATGCAGGTGCGCACTTGTGCCTCCTGGTGCTGGCACGTTATGGACTTCGTCCTCAGGAGTCCACTTGTATTCGGGAAGGTGTCGACCATGTTGAGAGGCCTCCTTCTGCTCTACCTCGGTCTCGGCGTACTGGGGTGTGATGATTTAGGCGAAGACGACCCTCTTGCCGGGGGTGATCCGTGTATGGCCCGCGAGATGGTGGCCTGCGGCAACACCGAAGGTGAGATCAATGTGTCCCAGGGACAGCCCCTCGCAGGCTTTGTCGGCCGCCAGCCCTGGTTCTGGGTGCAAGGCCATGTGCAGTTGCTCGATACCGAAGACGATCCGGCGTTCATCGCCTATCTCTTCGACACGGAGTATGTTCCGTGTAACAACGACTTCCCCATGGGGGTGAGTCACATCCTTGCAGATCTGCCCCTGTCGACCGGGTCATATACACTCTCTGGTCAGCGAAACCTCACCTTCGTCACCTATGATGCCGAAGGTCAGCTGACAGGCAATGTCATGGCGCTGAGCGGCGATCTGATCATCGAGGAGATCACCTCGGAGCAGGTCACGGGAGCGCTCTACAGTCGCGCGAGCGATGGTCACGAGCTCAACGGCCGCTTCTCTCTGACGGTGTGCCCCTGATCGGGGCAGGATGAAGGCTGGGAATCACTTGGAATGATCACGCCCGACGCACTCTATGTTCGACGTCCAGCAGACTTTCAGCTGCCCAATGCCCTGGGCAAAGGCAGGCTGTGCGCAGTGGTGGGCCCCCGACAGGTGGGCAAGTCCAGCCTGCTGAGCCGCTCGATGCAGACACTGCAGAGCAAGGGTCGTCGATGTGCCTTCGTCGATCTCGGCAGCCTCGGACACTCGGAGACGTCTGAGCAAGACTGGTTCTACGGATTGTTGCTCGAGGTGGCGGGGCAACTCTCTCCAGAGACACCGCAGCGAGGGGCCGAGCTGTGGGCCGCAAACGAAGGCCTGAGCCCGATCCACCGCTGGACCAGAGCCCTCTGTGGTCCCTTGCTCGAAGGCGCTGAGGCTCCAGTCACTTTGTTCTTCGACAACCTCGACCCACAGCATCTACCGACGACGGCCCTCGATGGCCTGCTGTCCTCGATTCACAGCGTCTACGACGCGCGCTTGCGCCAGCCTGCGCTGCGACAGTTGAGCGTGGCCATCGCTGGGCCGACCTCGCCTCATCGCCTCGCCGCCACCGGGCACCCTGCCTTGCCTGAAGGGCTGGTGTTGTCCGTCGCCGACTTCACCGTGATGGACGCCCGTGAGCTCAAGGGCAGTCTCAGTGGCCTGGGTTTTGATCCCGAGAGCCTGCTCGATGCGATCATGGCCTGGACCGACGGCCACCCCAGCCTGACCATCAAGCTCTGCCGCGCTCTGCGCGAGGCACCTCCAGGCCTCGCAGCCTCGGCAGAAGAGTGGGTCGGTGAAGCCGTGCAGCGCACCTGCCTCGATGGCGGCCGAGAAGGCATTCCTGAGCTTGCAGAGGCCCGCCAGAGGCTGCTCGCCCCCCCTCACCCCCAACGTCGAGTGCAGGTCCTGCGGCAGCTGCTTCAGGGTGAGCCCCTGGTGTTCCAGAGCGGCGATGAGCCACAAGAGAGCCTGATCGAGGCCGGCCTGGTCAGTCAACGCCGCATCGGCGGCCAGCCTATGCTGGTGGTCCGCAACCGCATCATCGCCACCTTGTGTGATCGTCCATGGCTCGACGGCCTCACACCAGGGGGTGTCGCTGTGGCTCGGTTCCCAGATGGGGAAGATGTCACCGATCCAAGCCTTGGTGAGGTATTCGACGGAACCGGCATCTCCGTCTTGCCTGCGACGGACACGCATGCAGAGCAGTCCGGCCCATCGACATCGACACCGCCACCTGCCCCGAGCGCGGCTTTTGACGGCCCCGGAGAAAACCAGGGCTCCGATCTCTTGCCACCGCCCACCCCAGCACCCTCTGATGCGCTGGACGATCTCTCGGTCGAGGGTGCGCTCGACGAGATCACCCCCGCGGTCGTGCCAGACACCCCCGAGGTGAGTGCCCTGGGCAGCGCTGCGGTCACGCCGCCCCAACCCATGGCGTCGGCCTCTCCAAGTGCGGATCCGCTCCAAAGCCCCGTGGGCTCATCCAGCCCTGCGGCCAGCCCACCGCCGAGCCCAGCCCTCGGCACGGCCCAACCACCCCCAAGCAGGCCATCGCCTGCGACGAAAGCGCCAGCCCCTGCCCGCTCCGAAGGTCGTAGCTGGTTGGGCTGGGCCGCAGCGGCGATCTTTGCCGGCGCGGTGGGGCTCGTGGCCTACACCCTGGGCAAGGGTCAGCAGGGTGACGAGGTGCAGCTCACTCAGCTGCGCACAGAAGTGGACGAAGCACGGGCACAGGCGCAGCAGGCCAAAGCCGAAATGAACGCCCTCCGCGATCAGGCGACGGCATCGGAAAATCAGGCACAGAACGCAGCCGAGGCTGCAGCCTCTCTCGAGCAGCTCAAGGCTCAGCTCGCCGCCGCACGAAACGCCCGAGATGCTCTGCTCGAAGAGCGCAACGCAGCCCGCGAGAAGGTCAAGGCCACCGAGCAGGCCTTGCAGGCAGCTCAAACGGCCCAGGGAGAGCTGACACACACCACTGAGCAGATTCAGAGCCAGCTCGCCGAAGCTCAGGCACAGGCCAAAGCCGCTCAGCGACGGGCCGTGGCCGCTCAGGCTGCACCTCAGACAGGGGCATCACCTGCGCAGATGTCCAAGCTGAAGGCAGAAGCTGACGCCGCACGGGCCGCCTCGAACAAGGCCCAAGCCCAGGCCAAGGCCCTCAACGCTCAGCTTCAGGCCGCTCAATCCGCTCAGGCAAAGGCGCAAGCCGAGGCCCTGAAGCGAGAGTCGGATCTCCAACGCGCCCTCGAAACTCAGAAGGCCGAGGCCGCACGCATTCAGGAAAAGCTGGCCAAAGCAGAGGCTGCCCTCGAAGGGCAGGCACCACGGACCGCCTCACGGCCCAAGCGCACAGTGCGGATCATCAAAACCAGCAATGCCACCGCCAGCCAGTCGCCCCCTGCCCCGAAGCCCAAGGCACCGGTCAACAACACGGTCTCTGATGATGTGGCGCCTGTCGACACGGCCCCAGAGCCCACACCATCAGCGATCAAGGTCGTAGAGAAGGCGCCGGAGCCCGAAGCCCCCAAAGAGGAGGACTCTGCAAAGAAGGACACTGCAAAGGAGAACTCTGCAAAGAAGGATGTGGCTGAGCAGCCTCCTACAGCCCCAGAAGAGGCGGCGCCCGAGAAGGCACCTGTGGCCGAGGCACCCAAGCCCGCAGCCCCTGAGTCGGAGAGCCCGAAAACGGAGACGCCTCAGCCTGAAGCCAAGTCGGCGGCGCCTTCTGCAGATCTCAGCGGAGACGAGCTCGACTTCGAGTCGCCCTACTAGGCCCAGTCTGGGCCTGGAGGGTCAGCCCACCTCTTCCGGCCGCACATCATTGAGAATCACGCCCAACAAGCGCTCTCGACCGATTCGCTCGAGCGCACGCTCCACATCCCGCAAGTCAGTGAACTCTGCCCGCAAGACGAAGAGCATGCCGTCGACCTTGTCGTAGATCACCAGAGCGTCGTCCTGCCCGAGCAACGGGGGGGCGTCGATGATGATGAGATCGAAGAGCTGCTGCAGATGATCAAGCATCACGTCGAACTGAGGTGAATTGAGCACCTGCAGGCTGATGTCGCTGCCGTGGCCAGCATGAAGGAAATAGAGGTTTCGATGTTCGAGCTTGCGCAGAGCCCGCTCGAGGGGCACATCTCCGCCGAGCACCTCCAAGATCCCCGGAGAGTTGCTCGGCATGCCCAGTCGACGGGCCACCGAGGGCTTCCTCAGGTGTAAATCAACGACCGCGATTTTGAGCCAGGGGTTCTCGCTCATCACCACCGCGAGGTTCATCGCGGTGGTGGTCCGGCCTTCTTGTGAACAGGTGCTCGTCACCGCGATGGTGCGATAGTTCAGACGATCGACGGCCTGCTCGAGGTTGCGCTTCAAAATGCGGAACTGAGTCAGGAAGGGGCCATCGGGCTCAGCGAGGGCCACCACCCGCTCGGCCACCTGGTGCACCGGCAACTCCATGATGGAGCCGTGCGTCTGCCCCACAGGGACGATCTCGTGCACGGTCTCGTTGACCATGTCTTCGTCACGTGTGCTGACCATGGGCCCCCGCTCGTCTCTGGTGACGAGTGGAGGGAGCTCGGAGCGCATCGACTCGATGAACGGCAGCGTGGCCTTCTCATCATCTTGCTCGGGTGTCACCACCACAGGTTGATCCGATGACACCACCACAGGCTGGTGGGGCATATGGGGGACCGGGGTCCCCTGTGGATCGGGTTGCATCCTGACCTCTCCCTCTGGCGTCAAGCTCGTCAACATGTCGGTCCGGGGCACTCTCGGCCCTGGGCCCTGTCTCGGGATCGGCGTGATGATCACATCATCCACCGTCACTGGGTTGAATGGCTCCAGCGCCTCGACTCGCTCGTCTTCTGGCACCTCGAACATGTCGCCATTGAGTGCCCTGATCGCCTGAGGGTTCGAGAGGTCTCCATCTACAGTGGAGGCCACAGGATCCACAGAGTCGTCCGCAGGGGGTGATCCGTCGACATCGAGCAAGGTGATCATATCGCGTACGGGATCGGGACCGCTTTCAGGTACAGGTCTGCCCTGACCCTGCTCGGCCTGAGTCCTCGACGCTGACTGGCTCTGCTCAACACCCGCAGTGGACCCCTCGGAGGTCGCGCCTGGGGGCGGAGCATCTTTCTCCCTCATCCAGTCTCTCCAGCGAGCCGCAGGGTGCTCGCGTGTTGCAGCATGGCGTGCTTCCGGTGACAGAGCCCGAATACACGCCATCAAAAAGTCGCTGCCCAGAGATGCCTCGCGTACACGATTTGTCTCTGCTCACCTCGCTGGCGGCGAGATTGGTGGGATGAGGGTCGTTCGTCAAGGAGGATACCCCGCGCTTGACACCTACATGGTAGCCATTACACTTACATAGACATCGTGACGAATTTTCTGTCACGGTCTTCTGACTGTTCGCGAGGGAAGCCCATGAGCGACTCCAACACCGCAGTTCATCACGTGCCATTCTCACGGCTCACCCTCTTCGGTGTGCTGTGCACCTTCGGCGCACTGGCATCGCCAGTTTCCGCGGCACCTGCACTGTGTATCGAAGGATTCGACACAAATGCCCCCCACCTTGAGCAGCGGCAGCAGGTGGTCTCTCACGATGTCGCCCCCGAAGGTCTGACCCTCAGCGAAGGTTGGACCCCCCAGTGGCAGTCGGTGAGTGCCCTGTGTGGCATTTCGTGGGCTGACACCTGCACCCCCCGTGAGCAGTTGATCACGGCCATCACCGATGTGTCGTCTTCTGATCCCACAGAGAAGGTGAGCGGCCGGCCCGGGGTGTTCACCTCTGATCGCATCCTGGTGGACGACGATGGCTTCATCGTCGACCTCAACGCCGCCCACGGGGCCCGAACCTACACCTTCACGATCACCGCCCTCGACGCCTCGGGCAACCGCGCTGAAACGACGTGTGATGTACACCTCGAGTCCCTCGTGCTCCACAGCGCCACGCCCACAGCTGGGGGGCTGCAGGTGGTGTACTCGAAGTCTTTCGATGCCTGTGTGACGGTCGAGCATGGGATGTCCGGGCCACGAGGCCCGGCGTTGTGCGCATCGGGCGAGCGCGTCACCGCTCTGGTGTCTCTGCCTGGCGAAGGTGCAGTGAAGCTCTGTCATCAAGGCGATCGGCGCGCCTGCTCGGCGGAGGTCCCTCGCGCCCCCACCATGGCCCTGGCTCTGCCCCGCCAGCCCTGAGGCCTGCTCAACGGCCGCGTTCCATTCCAACGCTCAATCTCGATGCAGCCAGAGCAGCCCGGCCCCCGTGTCGAGATCTCCGCCGTCACCCACCCACTCCTGCCAACGCTCGTCGCTGGGGAATGCCAGCTCGGCATTCATGTAGGTCACGTAGGCTGAGGTTCGGCCGTTGTTGAGCAGATAGCCTGATCGGAAGCGGGTGATGTACCGCTTGTAGACATTGAAGTACTCCACCGGCCCTGCGAGCCCACGGCCTGCGGAGTCGAAGGTCATGTAGTACGAGTCGTTGCCCCAGGCGTGATGCACCATGATCTCGTCGCCCCCGCCATTGGCGATGGTTTCGAGTTCGTGATCCACCTGAACGAAAATCACCGGATCACCATCCATGGGCAGCCGCCAGAGCTTGTGACGACCCGCCCGGCCCGCGATGACGTGGCCCTCGTCATCGAGGGCGAAGCCCACGCTCACCTTGCGGTTGTTGAAGTCGGACCCATCTTCGGGCAGTTGCAGAGAGCCGAGATATTCGCCCTCGAGGTTCCACTGCGGAATCATCCCATAGGCGACGTTGTCCCCGAGCAGCACTCCACGGTTGGCGTCCCAGATCAGATGGAACGGACCATAGTTGTACATGTTGTCGTAGAGGGGGTTGCCCTCGAAGTCGGTCATGGTGAAGTCCGTGAGGCGCCGACCATCTGGCCCCAACCGGATGACCTCGGCAGGCTGCTCGTTGCTGCCCCGACCGCTCACCACGAACCCGCCCCCCTGTGATTCGGGGAGGGCGATGATGTCGTGCACACCGTTCTCGGTCCCCTGGGCAAAGCGCCCGAGCCGACGCCCGTCGCTGCCATAGGCGAGGATGGCGCCAGTGCGCCCGTCACCGATGAGGACGTCGCCCCAAACGGGTATCTGAACCTCGACCCGGCCCGCACACGTGCCATCAGGGCGCAGGCCTTCCACCTGCACGGTGACCGGGCCCGTCCACCAGGGCCACTGCAGATCGCTGCCTGGGGTGTACCGAACGGTGTCACCTACAGACGTGAGGGTGCCGCCCTCCACCGCTTCGGCGACGAGCTCGAGGGTCTCGACGCCGTCAGCGCTCAGGGTGATGACCTGCCCACGATCGATGGGGCCCTCTGCATCGAGACGTACCTGAAATTCAGCAACCTCCGGGCAATCCACGAGGCCACCACCAACGCCGCCCATGCCACCACCACCGGCCTCGCCTCCAGCACCGGCGACACCGCCGCCCATACCCCCAGCGCCACCGCCAGCGCCTCCTCCCCCACCATCACCGGCGCCTCCGCCAGCGCCACCGGCGACGCCTCCACCAGCGCCACCAGCGATGCCGCCTCCAGCGCCTCCGCCACCACCGGCGACCGAAGCATCTGCAGCGCCTGCGGCGCCTCCGGAGCCAGCATCTGGGGCATCTCCAGCATCACTGACTTCCTGGCAACCCAGGAGGGCAGCCAGCGCACTCGTCATCATCAAAGGCGTGAAGGAGAGAGATCGAATCTTCATGGGGCACCTCGGCGTTCTGGAGGCACCTTAGCGGCTGATCTCGCCGCCGCAACTCCGCTCAGCGCCCTCCGATGATCAGGACATTGATCGCGGTCACTTGATCAGGGCGCTCGAGACGAGCCCATTGCGCCCGGGAAAGCTCCAGGGCCCGCAGTCCTCGAACTCGATCTCCACGCTCCAGTGCCTTGGCCCCGGCGATCAACGCCATTCGGGCGGCATCGACATCGGCGAGTGCTGTGGCCTCAAGCGCAGCCTCGGCGATGGTGAGGTGGGCGTCGAAAATCTCGGGGGCGTCGAGCAAACACGGCAGGAGGCAGATGCGCAGGGCCGCAGTGTACTGGGCTCGCCCCTGGGCGCTGAACGCCTCGAGGGCGGCCTCGAGCAGCGGCCGGGCTTCGGCGTACGCCGCGCGCTCGATGAGGGCCAGAGCGAGGTTGGCCTGAGGGAACACGGCGTTTCCGGAGCCCACCTCCTCGTAGCGTGTCCAGGCGAGCCGGTAGCACGCCTCGGCCTCGTCCATCTGCCCCATCAACCGCGCCAGCTCTCCCCGCTGATTGAGGCAGGCCGCTTGCCCCGCCCTGAAACCCGCGAGGGCGAACTGATGCTCTGCAGACTGAAGCCACTGCGCGGCAGCCTGATAGTTGTTGCCCCGCTTCTCCACTCGGCTCAGCCCCACCATGCACCGACCGACGGCCTGGATGTCTTCGCCGCGCTGCCCGCCTTGCAACGCTGCGCTGAACTTCACCGCGGCCTCTTCGGTCCGACCCTGGCCGAGGAGCACCCAGGCGAGCTCTTCGAGACACTTGGGTGATTTTGTCCCGTGGGCCAGGGCCGCTTCGAGCCAGCGCTCGGCACCCGGCAGATCGCCTCGATCTTTTGCCAGAGAGCCAAGCGTCAGCAGCAGATCCACGCGCCGAGCAGACCAGGCAGGATCGTCGAGCCACGCTTCGATGGACTTCGCCCACACTTCGGCCTCATCGAGCCGGCCGAGCATGCGCAGCCAGTCGCAGCGCAGCGCCCACCCCTCGGCGAAGCGAGGATCCCCCTCGCCCAGAGCGGCACGTTGGGCGCCGAGGAACCATCCGTCGATGAGGCGCTCAGCCTCTCGGTAGGCGCTGACGCTCAGGTGGGCCCGGGCCCCTTCGGCCAGGGGCGTCAGCGCTGGGCGCCAACGGCCTGCGGCGAGCAGGTGCAGCCCCTGACGACCCCGAAAGTGCCGCCCGGTGAGGGGCGCGAGCATCTGGGCACAGGCGGCATGTAGGGCAGGCAGCCGCCCTCGTCTGCGGGCGCGGGCTTCGAGGCTCTCTCGCAACATTCCGTGCACAAAAGCCCACCCTTCTCCCTCTTCAGGCTGGGCTAGGCCCTCTTCGACGAGTGTCTCCACCAAATCAGCGCTCGGGTGCACTTCGAGGTGGGCCAGAGCAGAAGACCACTCTCCAGGCTCTACGATGCGACCGAGTACTGCCGCCAGCTCCAGCGCCTCGCCATCTGCAGTGGCCCGCCCCTCGAGCAGCCGGTTGATGCGGGTTGCCCAGACCTCCTGCACGTCGGAGGGCAGCGCGATGTCGGCGCCCTGGCGCAGGGCGTAGCCGTCGGGGCCCGGGACGAGGAGCCCTCGGCGGACCCAGTCGCCGATCAGCTGCACTGCGAAGAGCGGGTTGCCCTCAGTGCGCTCGTCGAGGGCATCGATGAGCTGGCCTTCGAGGCCCAGCAATGCCGTGAGCAGCGCCGACCGCGCGTGAGACTCGAGGGCCCCCACGGAGATGGTGCGAGACATGGTGCGCTCGGCGAGGGTGCGGATCATTTCCGCAGCCCGTGGGCGATCGTGCAGAGCATCGGTCCGCGCTGTGGCCACCACCAGCACAGGGCATCGCCCCTCGGCGCGATGTTGCCAACGATTGAGCAAGTGCTCGATCCACCCCAGTGCGTCGACACCCCACTGCACATCGTCGAGCCAGACCACCACCGGGCGCTGAGCGGCCATGGCTTCGACCCAACGCTCGAGGGCCGCCCACCCTTCTTGTGGGCTCGCGAGCCGTACGCCTTGTGCAGCCGCTTCACCCGGCAGCATCAGCGCCCCCACTGAGAGCCACTGCCGGGGCTCGACGAGGCCAAGGGCCCGGCTGCAGGCCTCCAGGCGGGAGAAAGCTTCCAGAGGCGCCAGGCCTTGGAGTCTGGCGTACCGGGCCACCATGGCCCCCAGGCCATGACGACGACCTCTCAAGGGACCGTGAGAGGCCTTGAGCGTCGTCGCCGCGCCACAGTGATGGCTCGCCTCACACAACCACTCTGCGAGTCGGCTCTTGCCATAGCCCGAAGCCCCTTCGAGGAGCACCAGCCGCGGCCGCCCTTCTTCGGCCACCTGCTTCAGGGTGGACCACAACGCGTCTCGCTCCTCGGCCCTGCCGATGACCGGCAACGCCCGGAATGGGTACAACGCCATCCCCACCCCTCTCGGGGTAATGGAGGGCGCCTCGATCATCAACGATCGCCAGTCCGACGGCATCGGGGGCCTCGGCATCGGGGGCCCCGACATCGGGCGGTGCTCTCCCACCTCTGGAGGCAGGGTTTCGGCCACGAGGTGCGAAACGCGTGTGCGCTCAACCTCGGTGTCGCCCCCTGAGATGGGGATATCCACTGTGGGTGCCGTGGCCAGCACACCAGGGGTGAGATCGGGGGCGCTCTCGAAGGCGCCCACGGGTACGAGAGCGTCGCCAAGCACGTTGAGGGCAAAGGCGGCGTCGGCCGCTCGGCGAAAACGGCCGTGCAGGCTGCGACACATCATCTGCCGCACCCAAAGCTCGAGACCCTCGGGGACTGGTCTCACCGGGTGCCAGGGGGGCAAGGGATCGGTGAGATGTGCCACCATGACGTCCACTGGCGTCTGCCCGGTGAACGGCGGCCGACCACACACCAGCTCGTAGGCCATGCAGCCCAGGGCGTAGAGATCAGTCCATGGGCCAAAATCCCTCACCTGCCCTTGAATCTGCTCTGGCGCCATGTAGGCCGGGGTACCCTGAACCGTGCCTGTGGAGAGGCGATCGCTCACCTCGTCTTCGATGGCCTGGGCCAGCCCGAAGTCGGTGAGCTTGATCGTCTGTACGCTGCCCCCCCACAGCACGTTCTCCGGCTTGAGATCGCGATGGATCAATCCTCGGGCGTGGGCGTGAGCGAGGGCATCGAGCAGGCTGAGGAGCAGCCCCTTGATCTCTGGCCAGCCTGCCTGGGCCATGTGGCCTCTGATGGGGCCACCCTCCACCCACTCCATCACCAGGAACGGGCGCCCACCCTGGAGTGGCCCCACGCCTCGGTGAGGCAGACGACCATAGTCGTAAATCTGCACCACGCCCGGGTGGCCGAGACCTGCCATGGCCCGGACCTCGCCCTGAAAGTCTCTCATGAAGCGCTGGTGCCCGACCCGGGGCAGGTTGAGCACTTTCACTGCCACTGGAAGCTGTTGCGGGCCATGGTGGCCGCGCCAGACCTCACCCATGCCCCCTTCACCGATGCGGTGGTGCAGTTCGAATGGGCCCAGGCTCAGGGTGGTGAAGGTGTCAGACATCCAACCGAGAATAGCAGCAGTTTAGAGTGCAGCGCCTTGATTCACGCGCTGCAGGCCTTCAGGAAGCGCCCTCTTCGAGATCAGCGAGGGCGTTGTCTTCTGGTGACTCACCGTGCAAGTCGTGCTCGAGGACCGCCTCAGCGGCGGGCATCCGGAACCAGAAGATGCTGCCCTCGGGATGACCGGGCTCCACCCCCACCCGGCCCTTCATGGCCTCGACGAGGTTCTTCACGATGGACAACCCCAGACCGGTGCCGCCCATTTCACGGGATCGTCCTTTGTCGACTCGATAGAACCGCTCGAAGACCCGCGTGCGATACTTGGCCTCGATGCCAGGGCCGTTGTCTCTCACGTCGACGCGCACCGAATCACCTTCATGGTGGGCCGTAGCGGTGATGTGACCCCCGTCGGGGGTGTACTTGATGGCGTTCTCCAGCAAATTGACCAGCACCTGCTCCAGAGCTTTGGGATCAGCCATGATGAGCAGGTCGTCGCTGATGTCGACCTCGACGGTGTGGTTTTTGGCCATGGCCTTCGGCTCCACCGAAGCCACCGCCACCAGCACCGACTCCTGCAACATCAGCTCGGTGAGATCGAGCCGATAGCGCCCAGCCTCGATGCGAGAGATGTCGAGGAGATCGTTGATCAGCTGCGACAAACGCTCGGCATTGCGCAGGCTGGCCTCAAGGAAGCGCCGGGCGAGATCCGGCCGCTCCAACGCGCCGTCGAGCAGCGTCTCGGCGTTGGCCCGGATGACGCTGATGGGGGTACGCAGCTCATGAGAGACGTTGGCCACGAAGTCACGGCGCACGCGCTCCAGATGCCTCAGGGCTGTGACGTCCTGCATCAGGACCACGGTGCCATGGCCACCGGGCTGTCGAGTGGCCCGGGCCAGCACCCGCCGACGCGGGGTCACGGGCAGTTCGAATTCAGCGGTCAGGGTGCCGGCGCCGAGCTCGGCGCTGTCGAAGTCCCCGCCTGTGTGAGGGCTCTGCTCTGCCTCGGCCACCAGCGCCCTCAGCTCGGACACATCGGTGATCTGCTCGAGTGTGCGACCTGTGGGATCAATGGTGAAGCCCAGCAATGCTCGGGCAGCAGGGTTCACGAGACTCACCCGCCGCTGCCCGTCGAGGGCCATCACCGCGCCATCCATCGCTTCGAGCACAGTGCCGATGCGATCGCGCTCTGCCGTGAGGGCGATCATCTTCGCCTCCACCCGGGCGAGCAGCTGGTTGAAGGCGTCTGCGAGCACGCCCACCTCGCCCTCACCGTGTACGGTGACGCGATCGGCCTCTCCCCCTCGAATGACTTCCTCGACGTTCTGAGTGAGGGCCCGCAGCGGCCGTGAAGCCAGGTGAGAGGCCAGTGCACTCATGAAGACCGCCACCACCGTGGAGCCCAGGCCGATCAGCAAGAGCAGCCACCGCAGCTCGGTCACAGCCTCGGCGATCTCTTCCAGGGGCCTCGCCACCCGCACCACGCTCTTACGGCCGCCGAGCTCGATGGGCGTGGCCACGTACAGCATCTCCTGGCCGAGGGTGACGCTCACACGCTCCGAGACCCCGAGGCCATTGGCGAAGGCTTGCTGAACCTCTGATCGCCCGCCGTGGTTCTCCATCTCGGCCACCCGGCTCTGGGAGAGCGCCGAGTCCGCGAGCACGCGGCCGTCGGCATCGATGAGGGTGAGCCTCGCGTCCACAGCAGCCTGCAGACGCTTCACGATGCGCTGCGCCTGCTCTGGTGAGAGCCCGGCGCCCGCGTTGCCTTTGTCGATGATCTCGATGAGGCCCTGAGCGGCCTTCACGTGATGTACCGACTCCTGCTCGATGCGGGCCTTGAGAGAGGCCGAGAGGCGGTATTCGAGGTAGATGCCGGTGGCGGTGCCGATGCTCAGGATGAGGGCCAGCGACAACCAGAACAGTTTGCCGCGGATGCCAGAAGACAATGCTCAGTCCTCTTCGCCATCTGTGAAGCGATAGCCCACCCCACGGATGGTCTGGATGAACCGCCCGGCGGCGCCGATCTTCTGTCGCAGGCGCTTGACGTGGGTATCGACTGTTCTGGTGGTGACCTCGGCGCGGATGCCCCACACATCGTCGAGCAGGCGCTCTCGGGTCTGCACCCGACCCTTGCGCTGCAAGAATGTGTGCAACAACCTGAACTCCAGGGCGGTGAGGCTCACCTCTTCTCCAGAGATCCACACACGGTGCGCCTCCGGGTCGACCCGGAGCTCGCCATTGGTGAGGACCGCTCCGCCTTTCTCAGAGGTCTTCAAGCGACGCAGGACCGCCTGAATGCGCAAGAGCAGCTCTCTCACGCTGAAGGGCTTGGTCACATAGTCGTCTGCCCCCACCTCGAAGCCCACAACGCGGTCGATCTCCTCACTCTTGGCGGTGAGCATGATCACGGGCACGCCTCGAGTGCGCTCTTCTTGTCTGATCTGTCGACACACTTCGGTGCCAGCGAGATCGGGCAGCATGAGATCGAGCAGCACCAGCTCTGGAAGAGGATCGATGTTCAGCCGGGCAAGCCCGGCAGCCCCGGTGGGGGCATGGAAGGTGTCGTAGCCCTCACGCTGGAGGTTGTATTCCAGCGTAGAGGCCAGATCAGGTTCGTCTTCGATGATCAGGATGAGCGCTGACATACGTAAGGTGCTCAAGCCCTTCAGTGGTCCATAGCCGAGCGATCAAATATCATGTCGATGAAGCCAAAGCGACCGTAAATCCTCCTCATAGTCAGGCGTGATGATGCATACATCTCACCCTCCAGGCTCAAGGCACGGAGCTGAAAGACCGACTGAGCAGTCAGGGCGAGTGGCGATGACCACATGAGGCCCCCGGCCCTGGTGCCGGTGTTGAGGTAGGGAGCAAGCGACAGTGCCACACGAGCAAGCACAACCCAGCAGCGCCTGGTCCACAGCGATGCAGGTCGTGAAGGCCCCCATCGCGGTCTTCACCCGGCAAGGTGGCCAGAGAGAGATGGCCAGTGGAGCATTTGCGGCGAGCCTCGAGAGCTTGAAGAGCCTGCATCAGCTCAACATCTCTCCCCCCCAGCCCGGCGCATCGATTCAATGTACCTACCAGGGCCGGGATCTGAGCCTCCATGGTCAGACGCACCAGGTCGTCGTCGAGATCGAGCCACCTCGCATCGATGCCTTTGTCGACGAGATCAGCGCAGCCCTGCAAGAGGGTCTTCAGGCCCTGGAGAGCGCTCTGGCCGAGGCCGTACACGACTCCAACGGGTGCCTCTTACAGACCGGGACCGACATCGAGGCCATCCTCAGGGTGGCCAGCGGTCATGCTGAGCAGGTGGAGCGGTTCCGTTCGCTTCAGCGCGACAGGGGATCGGACGTCACCGACGAGCTCTGCGCCAATATGCGAGAGAGCTTGTCCAACCTGCACAGTCTGGCCACCCAGCAGGCAGACACCGCCCAGGAATCTCTTGAGTTCACCAACAGCATCATCGGCACCAGCAGGAAGATGTCTTCGGTGAGCAGCGCCGCCCGAATCCTCGGACTCAACGCCCAGATCGAGGGGGTCCGGGCGGGCGAAGCCGGTGTGGGCTTCGTCGTCGTCGCCGAAGAGATGGGCTCCCTCGTGGATCGGCTCATGACCCTCAACGACGCCATCGCGGATCTGGGCAAGAAGATGGAATCGCATCTGCCTGAGATCTCTTCAGCGGCCCACGAGCTGGTGCAGACCTCCAACGAACGGATCGGCGCCCTCGATCAGAGCATACGTGAGTTCGCCGAGCGCACCCAGTCCTCGACGCATCGCGCCGAGACGTTGTTGTCGGCCGCACAGGACGGCGCCCTTGAGATCAACGACCGCATCAACAATGTGCTCATCAACCTGCAGTTCCAGGATCGACTCGTACAGCGTCTCGCCAGCATTATGGAGGCCACTCAGGCGCTGGCCTCGAGCCCTGCGAGAGCGCTGAACGAGATCCAGGACGGCGGCCTCGACGTCGGCCGCTTCGCCGCGCGGTTGCGACAGATTCACGCCAACGACTGTGTCCCTACTTTCTCCACCGTCTGCAACAGCGCCAGCCCCTCGCAAGACGAGGCCGAGACTGGCGAAGTCGAGTTTTTCTGAGCCATGATGACCCGAATTCTCACCGTAGACGACTCCCCTACGATCCGGCAGCAGCTGCGGATCTTTCTCGAAACCCAGGGCTTCTCCGTGGCTGAAGCCGAGAGCGGTGAAGCGGGGCTCTCCGCAGCGAGATCGGGTCGGTTTGACTTGATCATCGCCGACGTCAACATGCCGGGGATCAATGGCCTAGAGATGGTGACCGAGCTGAGGCAGATCATGGGGTACGACAAGACCCCCATCTTCATGCTCACCACCCAGGCACACAGAGAGATGAAAGCACAGGGGCGCAAGGCAGGGGCCACGGCGTGGATCGTCAAACCCTTCAAACCCAAAGTGCTGCTCGCAGGGATTCAAAAAGCGCTCGGGCGATGAAGGGGGGCTCTCATGGCACAGGCATCTGCGCTCGATGCGCTTCCTGCAATGACGCTGGAGCTGCTCGGGCAACAACCATTCGCAGTGGCGCTGGTCGATCCCGACTCTCTCGCCATCGTCTATTGCAATCCGCTCTTCTACGCATGGAGTGAAGGATCAGAGGCCGAGCCTCCTGCCTCTCTCAGGGCAGCGCTGCCCACCCTCGATCCCGACAAGCTCGCCAAACGCATGGGCCGTCGGGGTGCATTCAAGCACGCCGACACCGCCCGCATCGAGAACGAGGCTCGTCGATTTCCGGTGGAGTACACCTTCGCCTGGTTCGAGTACGGCGATCAGAAGTGGCTCAACGTCACCGGCCACGATCGTAGCCCGGTACACGCCAAGGAGCTGATGCTCCAGTCGTACAGCACCATCATTGAGAAGCACACCCGCACCGTGGAGCGCCAGAAACGCGCCCTCGCCGAGCTGCTCGACAACATGCGACAGGGCATCTTCACCGTTGATGATGCATGGTGGATTCAGGGACCAGTCTCCCGATACAGCGACGCCCTCTTCGGGACGACGCTCGAGGGCAAGAACCTCTGGGAGACCTTGCTCAAGGACATCGATCCCAACTCGGACCTCAGCGCCACCATCGATACGGTGATGACTGTGGCCATCGGGGAAGACGAGCTGCAGTGGATGCTGGTGAGTGAAGAGCTCCCGACACACATCATGTGGCGTGATCCTGATGGAGATCTCCGGAAGCTCAAGGTGGCCTGGTGCCCCATCTGGGACGAAGAGGGGTTGCTTAAGCGCATCATGCTGGTGGTGGAAGACGTCACCGAGGTGGAGCGCCTGGAGGCGACGCTCAAAGCCGAGCGTGAAGCCCAGGATCGACGGTTGGAGCTGCTGCAGGAGCTGGCTGATCTCGATCGCTCCATGCTCGAAGGTTTCTTCCCTGCGGCGGCAGAGGCCCTCAAGCGGGGGCGCCAGGCCATCGAGGCACACTGGCCTCCGACGGCGGAGACCATCAACCGGCTCTTTCGCGAGCTGCACACGCTCAAGGGCAATGCCAAGGCGTTGCAACTCTCGGCCATCGCCACAGCAGCCCACGAGGCTGAAGGCATCGCGGCCCGCGTCAGAGACGGCGAGACCCATCGAGATCTGCTGGATAAGTTGCGGGAGGGCATGCAAGGGCTCGAACGCACCATCGGCGAATACAACGCCCTCGCGCTGCGCGTCTTCGGGATCCACGATGCCTTCCAGGAGACCCTCGCAGACGAGATCCATGTCAGGGCCATCAAGCTCTCTGCGGCGCTTCAACGGCGCAACGACTCAGAAGCCCTCGGTCTCGCCACGAGCCTGCAGGAGATGCTCCGCGGCATGGGAGAATCGGAGACCGCCCGCGAGCACCTGGGCGCTGTCGTGGATCAACTCCGAGAAGAGATCCCCAAGCCCGCTCGCCTGACGCTCTGCGCTCGGAGCGCCTTGCACCACGTGATGCGCTTCTCGCTCAAACCCCGCCATCAGCTGGTCCCTGAAGGCCGGTCGTGGAGCGGGCTGCATCGCGCACTGCTCAATTTCACCGACGCCCTCACACGAGATCCCGTGGAAGGCGCCCTGGGTGCCCACGAGCTCGGCGAGCACGCCCGCTCGCTCCAGCTGAGCCACCTGGCTCACTTGTCGACGCTCTGTGAGCAAGCCATCCGCAACGGTCAGCATGCGCTCTGGCGCGCCACCCTGTGTCGTATCTGGCGCTTCGCAGGCTGGCTCGCAGGTCTGAGAGGCTGTCAGCTCTCTCTCGAAGGGCAGACGCCTCGTCGTGCCCTGCTCGATCTCGAAATGCTCCACCCCATCGAGCAGGCGCGGTGGCTCACCCACTTCGGCCAAGCGTTGCCCGAGAGCCAGTCTCTCTCCGAGTGGCTCGCCGCGGGTGATCCGGCCACTTTCTGTGTGGGCAACGTGGAGGCGACATTGCGGGGTGAGCTCGACCCCAAGACGCTGCTTCGCGGGCTCGCCTCTGAAGCAGACACAGGCAGCGCCATCGCGCGCATCACGACACTGCTCTTGTGGGGTGAGCCCCTCGATGCCCTCGGCGAGGGCTATCTCATCAAGGCAGACGTAATCTTCCTGCTCCAACAGCTGCGACAGGCTGCTGGGCGGAGCAGCAGCCTGCCTCGGATGGTGCCGGTCATCGAACACCACCTCAAAGCCGTCGAGCGGTGCTTGCACGAGGGCGGCGATCTGCCTCGGGCAGTCATACGCTTGTTCGAGCTGCCTGCTGGTGTGTTGTCGAGGCCCTTCTCTCCGCTGGTGAGCGACACCGCCCGCACCCTGAACAAGGATGTGAGCTTCGACTTCATCGGCGCAGATGTCGCCATCCACCGCGATCGCATGGGCCCTTTGCAAGATGCCCTCGTGCATCTGCTGCGCAACGCTGTCGATCACGGCATCGAAGACTCGGAAACGCGCAAGCTGAGGGGTAAACCCAGCCAGGGCGCCATCACGCTGAAGTTCTCCCGAACGCCATCCGACCTGCACGTCGAGGTGCACGACGACGGTGGTGGTGTAGATGCAGAGCAGCTGAAGGCCCGCTCGGTGGCCCGGGGCCTGCTCAGTGCCGAAGACGCCATCTCCATCGACGAAGAGGCCCTGCTGGCCCTGGTCTTCGCTGCGGGTGTGAGCACTGCGGAGCAGGTGAGCGAGGTCTCGGGCCGGGGTGTGGGCCTCGACGTGGCGCTGTCGAACATCAAGCAGCTCGGGGGCGACATCTCGATCAAGAGCGCTCCCGGTCAGGGCACGACTTTTTCCATCAGCTTGCCTGCATGATTTGCCGATGACTTCCCCAAGACCGCAACACGGCATCTCTGCTGCGGTCGCTCACCATGCCCTCGGGGGAAGCACACATGTCCCAATCGCTCTATGAGAAGTACGGCGGCTTTGCCACCATCAGCGCCGTCGTTCACGACTTCTACGACAAGATCCTGGCCTCTGACACGCTGAAGCCCTGGTTCGAGGGTGTCGAGATGTCCCGCCTCATCGACCACCAGACCAAGTTCTTATGCTCTGTGCTCGGTGGCCCGGAGCAGTACACAGGTCGGCAACTCGCCGCAGCACACAGACGCCTGTCCATCACCCCCGAGGCCTTCGATGAGGTGGCCGAGCTGCTTGTCGAAGCCCTTGAGGACGCTGGCGTAGAGGATGCCGACATCCAGACCATCGCCGGCGTAGTCACCGGCGCCAAGGGTGACGTCGTCTCCTGAACCGCAGAGATCCCCCCACCTCCTTTTTCAGCCATTTTCAAAACCCACACATCAAACCCAGCTGGCGGCAAGCCGATGAGTTGTTCATCGGGGCGAACGCATCTATTTCACTCGACGTTCTGGTTGAAATGGGAGGTCGACATGTTCTCCACCATCAGAAGCAAACTGATGTTGATCACTGCGCTGGGCACAGTGACTGTCTTCTTGACACTCGGGCTGGGCATGTACGCCCTCCGGGACAGCATCGTCAGCGAACGATTGCTCGCCGTCGAGCAACTCATCGACGTAGGCCATGGGCTCATCGTCGACGCGCATCGCCGAGTCGAAGCGGGCGAGCTGACCCGAGAAGCGGCCATGAAGCGCGTCGAGGGCGAGCTGAAGCAAATGCGCTTTGGCGACAACGGATACTTCTTCGTCTATGGCTACGATGGCACCAACCTGATCCACGTGGCCAAGCCCCAGCTCCAAGGCAAAAACCTCTACGACTTCAAGGATCCCAGCGGAAAGCTGTTGATCCAGGCCTTGATCAAGGCGGCTCAGAGTGAATCGGGCCGAGGCACGGTGGAGTACATGTGGCCCAAGGCCAAGGGTGAAGAGCCCGTGGCCAAGGTGGGCCACGCTCGAGGCTTCGCGCCGTGGAAGCTCTTCATCGGCACTGGTGCCTACGTCGACGACATCAACAGCGTGGCGTTTGGGCAGATGGCCTTCTTTGGTGGCATCGTATTGTTGCTTTGTGGCTTTGGCTTCGTCTTCAGCTGGCGGATCGCTGGGCGGCTCAGCGATCGGCTCTGCGCCCTTCGGAGGACCATGGGCCAGCTCGCCGAAGGCTCCACGCACATCGAGCTCGACACCTCGGAGGCGGGTGAGCTGGGAGAGATGGCCCGCTCCGTAGATGTCTTCCGCCAGCATGCCGAAGCGCGGACCCGCCTTGAGGCTGAGCAGGACCGCATCAAAGCTGAGGCTGAAACCGCACGGCAGGCATCGATCCGTCAAATCGCTGATGACCTTGAGACCCGACTCGGTCAGGTGGCCTCGGAGATGAAGCACATGTCCGGGCAGCTTAACCAGCAAGTCCAGATGCTCAACGACTCTTCTCACCGCACTCATGACTTCGCTCAGACTGTGAGCAGCGCGTCGCAGATGGCCACGGACAATGTGGAGATGGTGGCCGCCGCTACGCAAGAGCTCGACGCCTCAAGCCGGGAGATCAATGGCCAGATGGAGCGCTCGGCTCAGCTGGCCGAGCAGGCCGCCCAGAGCGCCGAAGCCGCTGGTGGACATCTGACGGCGCTCTCCGAAGCCACTCGAAGTGTCGGCGAGATCACGGATGTCATCGGGGAGGTGGCGGAGCAGACGAACCTGCTGGCGCTCAACGCCACCATCGAGGCCGCACGGGCCGGTGACGCGGGCAAGGGTTTCGCCGTCGTCGCCGACGAGGTCAAGAGCCTCGCTGGCCAGACTCAAAGCGCGATCAACAACATCGGCTCTCAAATCTCGGCCACTCAGACCACAGCCCGACAGACCGTCTCCTCAATGGGCGAGATCTCAGGCCACATCTATGAGGTGCGTGACGCATCGACCACTGTGGCCGCGGCGGTCACAGAGCAGAGCAGCGCCATCTCGGAGATCAGCCGCAACATCGAAGCGGTGACCCAGGCCACGCGAGGCATCAACGGCACCATCAGTCAGCTGGTGGAGGAGATGAGTCAAAGCCAGGGTGCCCTCACTGATGTGGGTCAGGTCAGTGAGCAAGTAAGATCTGTAGCCATTCAGCTCGAGCAGGCAGTACAGCAAGTCGTCTCGGGCCTGCGCGCCTCTGCCTGATGTCGTTCGAGTCAGGAGAGACTGACGCTCAGGCCAGAATCTTCCCCACGTGCTCCGCGAGCTGTTTGGGCGTCAACGCCGCCACGAACCAGCCACACCCTGCCAGCTTCTTGGCATGATCTTCGTTGAACACCGGCTTGCACGACGTGTCGAGGGCAGAGAGCCCGATGCAGGTCACCCCAGCCTCGACCAGCTCGTGGGCCAGTGCCAGCAAGGGCTTCTCGGGCACACAGATGTACCAGTCGCTGATGGTGACGAAGATGGTCTTTGTGGGCTCGGTGATGAGGCCGGCGCAGTAACGCATGGCCCCGATGTCGTCGTTGCCGCCGCCGAGCTGGCAGCTCATGAGCACCTCGAGGGGATCATCGGCCACATGGCTGAAGTCGACGATGCGGGTGTCCCACATCACCAGGCTCACGCTCACTGAAGGCAGCGCCGAGAAGATGGCCGCCATGAGGGCGCTGTGCACGAGGTTGTCGAGCATGGAGCCCGACTGATCAACGGAGACCACGATGTGCCAACCGCTCTTCTTCCGCTCTTTGTGCTTGTAGAAGATGCGATCAGCGATGAGGCGCTCGCGCTCGGTGTCCCAGTTCTTCAGGTTCCGCTGGATCGTTTTGCGCCAGTCGGTGTTGTTGAACGTGCGCTTCGGCGGCGGGCCATCGGGGTCGATGGCGCCGTGCAGAGCAGAGAAGCACTCCTTCATGAGCTTCTCGGCAAGCTGATCGACCACCTCTTTGACGATGCGCCGCGCCTCGTTGAGCACTGGGCCCTTCATCAGGTGTTTGAACTGCAAAATCGCGTGCATCAGCGACTCGGAAGGCTCGGCCTTCTTCAAGATCTCGGGATCGCTGATCAGCTCGGTGAGGCCATACCGGGAGAGCGCATCTTGCTCCATGATCTCCACGGCCTCTTTCGGAAAGAGGTTGCGCACGTTCTTGAGCCACATGGGCACGCTCAGGCCACTGCTGCCGCCACGGCCCACGTTGCGGTGGGATCGGGCGGCGAACTCGCGGTCATAGATGTACTGCAGCTGGCCGTCCATCTGTCGCGACTCACCGAGCATGCCTGCGAGATCGGAGCCCTCGCCGAGCGTCCCTGGCGCACCAGGTGCCCCTGTCCCCTGGCCCTCCTGGCCAAGGGCTTCTTCGAGTCGGTCGTACCCCAACCGATCATCGGCGAAGCCGCCGAGGATCAACCGCCAGCGCATGGCCTGCTCGACGCGCGCTTCGTCAACGGTTTCAGTGGTGTCGAGGGCTGCGAGATCTACCGGATCTGTGCTGGAGCTGTTGGCCGTGCTCATGATCGCTCTCCGACGTCGTTGCGAGATGAGCAGCACACTACTGCACAGACTTTCAGTCGTCCAACCCATCTCGTCGATGCTGCGCGGCCACCCTACCCCCTCCCCGTCCCGACCGCCACAGGGCGGTGCAGTTCATCGAATCTGAATCGGACCTGTAAAAAGTTCGTATGCCTTTGGATCGACAGACCCTCACCTTCGTTGGTCTGTGTACGACCACGACACGCCGGGACGCCTTGATGCAGCAGCTTCTCCTGTTCTCCCTTCTCTTCTCCTTCTCGTGGGCGTGCAGCGCCAGCACCACCCTGCCCGGCCACACGGGGCCTGAGTTGAAGGTGGCCACCTTCAACGTGAACTTCGGCCTGCGGGGTGATCTCGAGACCGCGATGGCCCTGGGCACTGACGTGGACGTCGTCTGCTTTCAGGAGACCAACCCCACATGGGAGAGGCGCTTGCTCGAAGTCCATGGTAACCGGTTGAGCCATCACAGCTTCGTTCATCGAGCCGCTGCCGGTGGGCTCGGGGTCATGTCCCGCTACCCCATCGAGGAGGCGGAGATCCTCGAGGGTGTGGGCTGGTTCCCCGCCATGCGGATCGTGGTGCAGGCGCCCCTCGGCCCGGTGCAGATTCTCAACGTGCACCTGCGGCCTCCGGTGAGCGACGACGGCAGCTTCGTCACTGGGTATTTCACCACCGGCTCGGTCCGTGAGGAGGAGATGCAGGCCTTCGCCGAACACCTCGCTCCCGATCTGCCCACGCTGATCATGGGTGACTTCAACGAAGAGTCTGGCGGTGACGCAGTGGAGTGGCTGTCGGAGTCACGTCAGATGCGAGACACCCTCGACGCCCTGGACAATGACGATCATACCTGGCGCTGGACCACGCGCTGGGGGGTCAAGCTCACCGGCACGCTGGATCACATCCTCTTCGACGAGCGGCTGGTCCCTGTACGGGGCAAGGTGATCGACGCCGGCCGCTCAGACCATTTGCCCGTGGTGGCCACCTTCGCCCGCCCGGTGATCACCATGAAGGCTCCACCAAGAGATCGGGGCTCCTTGTCGTTCTGAAGTGACGGACTCAGTCCACCTTCGACGGGCCTGGCTGGTCTGCTTTTGCGTAGGCCGCCTGAGTGCGCGCCTCGGCCTCGGCTCTGGCCACTCGGCCCGTGTGTCGGTTGAACACGAAGATGTTCGCCAATGTGAGGGGCACCAGGAAGAGGAGCACCCAGAACGCCGTCTTCATGCCTGGGCCGGTGTCCAACAGACCCGAGTCTCCAATCGAGTCGCTGAACCGCAACCACAGCACATAGTCGAAGAGATAGGCGCACGCCCACAGCGTGGCGATCTGCGAGATCACCAGGGTGATGATGAGCAACTTCCAGCGTCTGGGCATCGTGCGAATATCGTAGTCGGGCTGTGCGGGCGTGTCTTCGGCCATGCAAGCATCTCTCATGGTGGTTGTTCACTTGCACTCTAGAGGCTCAGGTGTGTGGAGGGAATGCATCAGATGCATCCCCACTGGGTGGATCCCCGAAAAAGGACATGGCGATGTGCCTGCTTGAGGCCGTAGAGTCCAGGCCGCCAGAGCCACTGCTTCGCCGAGGTCGAGATGTCCCGCGTCACCCACCTGTACAGTATGCCTTTCCGTTTCATGGCATCCCTGGGGCTCGCCTCGGTGCTCATACTGCCTACAGCGTGTCAGTCCGAAGATGATGGTGAGGGCCCTGAAGTCGAGGCCCAGATCGATGCAGCCCCCTCGGAGTTCGACGGACGCCTCGAGCCTGATGTGGGGCCCAG
The DNA here is from genome assembly GCA_046290225.1 of Bradymonadia bacterium. Taxonomy (GTDB): domain Bacteria; phylum Myxococcota_A; class Bradymonadia; order UBA7976; family UBA1532; genus JBKAGE01. The sequence continues at coordinate 419,368 of JBKAGE010000036.1, forward strand.
CGTGATTGATGTGGGCGTCGAACCTGATCAGATGCTCTCCCCTGATATGCAGGTAGACGCCACACCAGAAGCCCCTGACGGAGAGGTTGCGGATGAGCTCGATGGCGGGTTGCCTGATGCCTCTCCGGATGATGCCACCCTCGATGCTCGAGTGCCTGATATGGGAGCTCAGCCTGACGCCATGCCGCCGACCTTCGAGGGGCCCCGTGAGGTCATCGTGCACCTCTTCGAGTGGCGCTGGGACGCCATCGCCGACGAATGCGAGATGGTGCTCGGGCCTGGAGGGTACCGCGCGGTTCAGGTCTCTCCGCCTCAGGAGTACGGCCTCATCGAGGGGCATCCGTGGTGGGAGCGCTACCAGCCCGTGAGCTACCAGCTCGCTGGCCGAAGTGGTGACGCCGATGCCTTCGACGACATGGTCCGCCGCTGCGCCGATGCAGGGGTGGAGATCATGGTCGACGCGGTGATCAATCACATGGCCTTCTCTCAGGGCCCAGGTGTCGCCGGCACCGAGTTCGAGCGCTATCGGTACCCGGGCCTGTACGAGGACGAGCACTTTCATCAATGCCGGCGGGGCATCGAGAACTGGGGTGACCGGTTCGAGATTCATCACTGTGAGCTGGCCACCCTGCCCGATCTCGCCACTGGGCACCCACACGTCCGCCAGCAGCTGACCGCCTACCTGCAGGATCTCCTCGATCGTGGGGTGGCGGGCTTTCGTGTAGACGCCGCCAAGCACATGCCCGCCGTCGACCTCGCCGCCATCTTCGACGCCGTCGATGGTGATCCCTACGTGTTCCAGGAGGTCGTCGACACCCATGACGGCGAGGTCGTCACTGCAGAGGAATACTTCGGCATCGGTCGGATCACCGAGTTCCGCTATGGCCTCGAGATCACGCGAGTGTTCACTGAGGGCCAGCTGTCCTGGCTGTCGGGCTTCGGCGAAGCATGGGGCATGGTGCCCAGCGAGCAGGCCGTCGTCTTCATCGACAACCACGACACCCAGCGGGGCCACGGCGTCGGCGATCCGATCACCCATCGAGTGCCTGATCTGTACCGTGTGGCCAATGTCTTCATGCTGGCGTGGCCCTATGGCCACCCCAAGGTCATGTCGAGCTACGCCATTCGAGGGGGTGATCACGGCCCGCCCCGGGATGCTGAGGGCGCCACGACGCGCCCGCCACGTGGCGGTGACTGCAGTGATGGCTGGATCTGTGAGCATCGGTGGCCCGACGTCATGGCCATGGTGCGGTTCCGCAGTGCCACCACAGGGGCTCCGGTGAGTCGATGGTGGAGCAACGGCAACGATCAAATCGCCTTCGCCCGGGAAGGCCGCGGCTATGTGATCATCAACCGCGAAGAGGCGCCCACGATCACGCGCTTCTTTGACACCGGCCTGGCTCCTGGGCGCTACTGCGACGTGCTCGCCGACAGCTGTGATGTGCCCATCGAGGTGAACGGAGATGGTTGGGCGGAGATCACCATCGGCCCCCTCGACGCAGTGGCTCTGCACGTAGAAGCCATGGCCCCTTAAGAGACGCTGCACAGCCTCCACATTTCAGAGAGTTGACCATGCCTTCACCCAACCGTTTGTCTGTGCGGTGTGCGACAGCCTGCATGGCGCAGTTGCTCACGCTTCCGATGCTCTTCGGGTGCGGTGCGCCCCCCACCTCTCGAGGGCAGGTGGAACCAGATGCCTCGACGGATACCGTCCCCTCTGCAGCCACACGACCCATCCCCCCACCTCTGCGGCCACACCTCGTGGACGTCCAGGCTGGCTCATATGTGATGGGATCACCCGAGGATGAACATGGACGCGCTTCGAGAGGAGAAGAGCAGGTCTCCGTCACCCTCACCCTCGGCTTCGCCGTGACCTCCACAGAGGTCACTCAGGCGCACTATGACGCAGTCCTGGGCAGGCTGCCGGAGGGCCAGGACAGAATGAGCGCGTCCTTGCCTGTCCTGGCCTCCTGGTTCGAAGCCACTGACTACGCCAACGCGCTCTCTCGAGCGGAGGGCCTGGAGCGTTGCTACACAGGCAATCGGCTCACATCCCTGCGTTGCGCAGGCTATCGGCTGCCTACAGAGGCAGAGTGGGAATATCTGGCTCGAGCCGGTGAGGTCCGGGCCACACCTTCTGGTGACCTCACCGGCCAGGAGGCACAGGACGCCGCCCGCGTCGATCCCCACGGCTGGTCACAGCACAACAGTGGCCCTGACGGCTCCGCCTGTGGACCGGGCTCGCCGTGCCAGCTGCATCTGGTCGGACAAAAGCAGCCGAACAGCTGGGGGATCTACGACACGCTGGGCAATGCCCCGGAGTGGGTGCACGACTGGAGACATGCCCGCGCCACCACACCTCAGACTGATCCTGTGGGGCCAACACAGGACGACGCACACCGTGTCGTACGCGGAGGCGGGGTCACCAGTCCCGCGGTGCATCTCAGACTCGCCAGCGTCAGCAACGCGCACCCCACGTCACGGATGGGCTTTCGTGTCGTGCGCAGCACCGTGTCGGTCGTGCGCAGTGACCTGTCGAAGGTACCCCACGGCCCCACGCCAACGGTGAAGCCGCACGCTCAACCCGCAGAGCAGACCACGGCACATCGGCCAGCGCTCGTTCGACTGGAGCCCGGCACATTCAGCCAGGGGGGTGGTGATGACGCCCCCTCTCATGGTGTGACGCTGACCCGGCCCTTTTGGATCATGTCGACGGAAGTGACCCAGGGGCAATACGCCGCCCTCGTAGGGCACAACCCCGCCTTCTTCGATCAATGTGGCGACACCTGCCCTGTAGACTCGGTCAACTGGTTCGACGCCATGCGCTTCGCCGATCTGCTCTCAGCCTCGGAAGGGCTGCCTCAGTGCCACCGTGAAGGCCAGCCTGCAGCGCCTGACTGCACAGGGTATCGACTGCCCACCGAAGCCGAGTGGGAGTATGCCGCTCGCGCCACCAGCACAGGGGACACCTACGGCTATGTGCCCAACGTGGAGATCGCGTGGTTCAGGGACAACTCGGAGAAGCGCCCCCACCCCGTGGGACAAAAGAAAGCCAATGAGTGGCAGCTCTTCGACATGGTGGGCAACGTCGCCGAGTGGACTGCCGATGCATACGACACCTACCCCAAAGGGCCAGTGACCGATCCGTTCAAGAAAGAGGCCCCTGCCGCAGGCCGAGTCACCCGGGGCGGCCACTGGTCCACCAGCGAAATCGGCCGCGCCCTCAGCACGTGGAAGCGCACTGCCCGCGAGCCTGTGGAGCGGCGCTACGACTTGGGATTCCGTCTCGTACGCTCGGCGCAGCCCAAGGCGCCCTGAGCAGGCTCAGAGATCCTCTCGATCAGCCCTTCACGGCGTGACAGGCCACCTGATGGCCTTCGCCGATCTGCACGAGCTGTGGCTCTTCGGAGACGCACTTGTCGGCGATGTCGGGGCGCTCACGGCGCAGCGGACAGCGGGTGTGGAACCGACAACCCGAGGGCGGGTTGATGGGGCTGGGCACGTCACCCTCGAGCACCACTCGGGTGCGTTTGGCCTCGATCTCCGGATCAGGGATCGGCACGGCGGAGATGAGGGCCTGGGTATACGGGTGACTCGGCCGCTCGTAGAGGGCGGCGTAGTCGGCCAGCTCGACGATACGACCGAGATACATCACCGCGATGCGATCACTGATGTGACGGACCGCAGCGAGATCGTGGGCGATGAAGAGATAGGTCAGCCCCATCTCCTGCTGCAGATCCTGCAGCAGATTCATGATCTGCGCCTGAATCGACACGTCGAGGGCAGAGATGGGCTCGTCGCACACGATGAACTTCGGGTGAGTGGCCAGCGCCCGGGCGATGCCGATGCGCTGACGCTGACCACCGGAGAACTCGTGGGGGTAGCGCCGCACGTACTGCGGGTTGAGGCCACACTTCACCATGAGGGCCTGCACCCGCGCCTGCAGCTCGGGGCCCTTCTTCTCGAGGCTGTGGGTCACCAGGGGCTCGCCGATGATGTCACCCACGGTCATGCGCGGGTTCAAACACGCATATGGATCCTGGAAGATCATCTGCATGTGCCGGCGATACGGGAACAGCGCCTTGTCGCTCACCTCGGTGAGATCGACGCCATTGAAGATCACCTTGCCCGCCGTGGGCCGGTACAGCTGCAGAATCGCTCGACCGGTGGTGCTCTTACCGCAGCCGGACTCGCCCACCAGGCCGAGGGTCTCCCCGGGCTTCACCTCGAAGCTCAGGCCGTCCACGGCCTTCACCGCCCCCACCTGACGGCGGAGCATCGCCCCCTTGAAGATGGGGAAGTGCATCTTCAGATCATCGATCTTGAGCAGGGCTTCACTCATGAGCGCGACTCCTGCCGAGGGTGATGACAGTGGGCATACTGGCCGGCGTCGAAGTCCACCCGATCGGGATAGCGCACGTCACACCCTTCCCCAGCATGATCACACCGGGGGCGGAAGGGGCAGCCTGGAGGCAATTGGGTCACCACGGGCGGCAGCCCTCTGATGGCCTGCAAACGTTGATGCTCTTGCTGATCGAGGCGAGGCACCGAGGTGAGCAGCCCCTCGGTGTAGGGGTGCCGAGGGTGCTTGAAGAGGGCCGAGGCGGGGGCATACTCCGCCACGCGGCCGGCGTACATCACCAGGATGTCGTCGGCCATGCCCGCCACCACCCCGAGATCGTGGGTGATCAAGATGACGCTGGTGCCCACCTTCTCTCGTAGATCTTTGATCAGCTCGAGGATCTGCGCCTGCAAGGTCACGTCGAGGGCCGTGGTGGGCTCGTCGGCGATGAGCAGGCGGGGCTTGCAGAGCAGCGCCATGGCGATCATCACGCGCTGGCGCATACCGCCCGAGAACTGGTGGGGATATTGATCGAAGCGCCGGGCCACATCGGGGATGCCCACCATCTCGAGCATGTCCCGAGCCGCATCACGAGCGGCCTTGCGGGTCATGCCCTGGTGCAGCTCGAGGACCTCGGTCAGCTGCTTGCTCACCTTCAAGAAGGGGTTCAAGCTGGTCATCGGGTCCTGGAAGATCATCGAGATCTGGTTGCCCCGCAGCTTGCGCATGGCCTTCATGGGCAAGGTGAGCAGATCAGTGCCTTCGAAGATGATCTTGCCCCCGGTGATCTTGCCCGGAGGATCAGGGATCAACCGCATGATGCTGTTGCAGGTGACGCTCTTCCCGGATCCCGACTCCCCCACGATGCCGAGGGTCTCACCGGGGCGCAGGTCGAAGGAGACCCCGTTCACCGCCTTGAGGACCCCCTCTTCGGTGCGGAACTGAACGTGGAGATCGTCGACGCGGAGCATGTACTTGTCGTCGGCCATGTCAGTCCTTGCGCACTTGAGGATCGAGGGCGTCGCGCAGCCCGTCGCCGAGGAAGTTCAACGCCAGCAACGTGATGGCCAGGGCGGCGCCGGGGAAGGCGATCTGCCAGGGGTACTCCTGGAAGGATTTGGCCCCCTCTGCGGCGAGGCTGCCCCACGAGGCGTAAGGGTCCTGAACCCCGAGGCCGAGGAACGACAAGAACGCCTCTTCGATCATCACCGCGGGCACCGTGAGGGTGGAGTACACGATGATGGGCCCCAGGGCGTTGGGGATCAGGTGGCGGGTGATGATCTTGCGGTTGCTCACGCCGATGGCCCGGGCGGCCTCGACGAACTCGCGCTTCTTCAACGAGATCACCTGCCCGCGGACGATCCGGCTCATGGTGAGCCACTGGATCGCCCCCAAAGCCATGAACAACAAATAGAGTTTCTTGTCGCCGGGGATCTCCTGGAAGATCACCATCAGCAGGATGACCAGGAACATGAAGGGCAGGCCGTACATCACGTCGACGAAGCGCATCATCAGGTTGTCGACGCGGCCTCCGAGGTAGCCCGCCGTGGCCCCCCAGAGCACCCCGATCAAGAAGCTGACCAGGGTGGCGATGAAGCCCACGGCGAGGCTCACGCGGGCGCCCTGCACCACCCGGGTGGCGAGATCACGCCCCAGGGCGTCGGTGCCGAAGTGGTGCACCTCGGGCTCGGGCACACCGTGATACTCATCTTGAGTGAGCGAGCTGCGTTTTTTGTCCATGCCCTCGGCAGGATCGCCCCCTGGGGCGAAATGCCGGGCGCGGATGAAGTTCGCCGCCTCGTCGTCGGGGAAGATGTTGGTGAGCACCGCGGACTCTTCGAGGCTGAGCAGTCCGTCTTCGTCGGCGTCGTGCAGCAACACGGTCTCGTTACCGCTGTCCTTGAACAGCCGAACAGGGGCCTCCTCCACCTCGACGACGTCGAGGAAGCCGTCGCCGTTCTGGTCGAGCTGCTTGAACTCGTCGGCCATCACCCACTTCGACAGTTCGATGGCCTCGATCTCACCGTTCTTGTTGATGTCGACGGCGTCGAACTGCTCTGCGGTGCCCGGCATGTAGTCGAAGTGGAACTCCGGTACCGAGCGGGCCCCCACGGGCATATCGGCCCGGGCCACGTGCTGCTCTTGGAAGGCGAACTGAGTGATGTGGGCACTGATGAGTTCGAAGCTCAGGGCACACACCACCATGAAGGCCACCACCACGGCCCCCACGAGGGCGGCGCGGTTCTTCAGAAGCCGGCGCCAGGCGTCTGCCCAGAGGCTGCTGCCCTTCTCGAGACCAGCATGCTCGGCGCCCTCGGGGCTCTGTTGGGGGATCGCCCCGGACGTTGGCTCAGTCATAGCTCACCCGGGGATCGAGCAGGGTGTAGAAGATGTCCACGATCAGGTTCAGGAACACCAGCAAGGTGGAGTAGAGCACGATGGTGCCCAACACCAGGGGGTAGTCGCGGTTGAAGGCCGACTCGACGAAGTGCGTGCCCAACCCGGGGATGTTGAAGATCTTCTCCACCACCACCGAGCCCGTGAGCATGCGGGCGAAGGCGGGACCGAGGTAGCTCACCACGGGCAACAGCGCCCCACGAAGCATGTGGCCCATGACCACCGCCCGCTCGCCGAGGCCCTTGGCCCGGGCGGTGCGCACGTAATCCTGACGTACCACCTCCAACATGCCCGAGCGGGTGAGCCGAGCGATGTAGGCGGCGTAGACCAGCCCCAGGGTGAGGCTGGGCAGGAAGCTACAGCGGATGTGATCGCCGAGGGTGAAGTTCGGATCCCAGAAGGGTTTCCAGCCGCCTGGATCGAACCAGTTCACCTGCACCGCGAAGTAGTAGATGAGCAGTGGTCCCAACACGAGGCTGGGCACCGAGACTCCCACCATGGCCGCAGTCATGGTGGTGTAGTCCTGCCATTTGTTTTGCTTGAAACCCGCGAACAAACCCGCCGCCAGACCCACCAGCAGGGCGATGACCAGCGCCTGGGCGCCGAGCATCATGCTCGTGGGCAGCCCTTCGGCGAGGATCTCGTTCACCGTGCGATCGGGGTACTTCATCGAAGGCCCGAAGTCGGCGTGCAGCACGATGGACTTCATCTGCAGTAGGTATTGCTCCAGCAGAGGCTTGTCCATGTTGTACTTGGCTTTGAGGTTGGCCTCGATCTCCGGCGGCAGCTTGCGCTCGGAGTCGAAGGGGCCACCGGGGGCGGTCCGCATCACGAAGAACGATGCGGTGATGATCACCAGGATCACCGCGATGGAGCTGAGCAGGCGCTTGATGATGTATTGGACCAAAGGCCCGGCCTCCAGAAGCTATGCGGTGGGGGGCTGTGCGGGGGGCTGAGCCTCGAGATCGAGCGAGCCCCGCCCCGGGCCCGGGCAGGTTACTGCTCGATCTTGAAGTAGCGGGACAAGTGCACGCCCTGCAGGTGAGTGTTGTAGCCTTTGAGCCACGGCTTCACCATGTCGTACTTCATGTAATAGTAGATGGGCAGGCTGGGCAGGTTCTCGACGTACATCGCCTCGGCCTTGTTGAGGGCGGCGTAGCGGGCCTCCACCGTGGTGGCCTTGCGGGCCTCGTCGATGATCTTGTCGTACTCGGCGCTGGACCACCCGGTGCGGTTGTTGGTGTTGGTGGTCTCCCACAGGTCGAGGAAGGTCATGGGATCGAGGTAGTCGCCGATCCAGGCCAGACGGCTGATGTCGTAGTCCTTCTCGTTCTGCTTCTTGATGAGGACCTTCCACTCCATGTTCTCGAGGTCGATCTCCACGCCGAGGTTCTTGCGCCACTGCTCCTGGATGTACTGGGCGATGAGCTTGTGGCCCTCGAGGGTGTTGTAGCTGAGCTTCAGTCGGGGGAAGCCCTTACCGTCGGGGTAGCCGGCCTCGGCGAGCAGCTTGCGGGCCTTCTCGGGGTTGTACCCCTCACCCTGGGCCTTCTTGTAGCCGAGATCTTCGAGGGCGGGGTGCACGATGCTCGAAGCAGGCTCCTGCTGCCCCTTCACCACGTACTTGCCGATCTGCCCCTTGTCGATGGCCAGGTTCAGCGCCTGACGCACCTTCAGGCTGTCCAGAGGCTTCTTCTCTACATTGAAGAGGAAGTAGTACACCCCCACGTAGGGCGAGATCTTGAGATCGGGCTGCTTCTCCTGGATGTACCGGGGCAGCACCGCCGGGGGCACGCGGCTCTCGAGGAAGTCGATGTCGTGGGCCAGGAAGGCGTTGTGGGCGGGCTCGCTCTCCTGGACGATGTGGTAGATGATTTTGTCGAAGGGCACCGCGGGCTTGTCCCAGTAGTGGGGGTTGGCCTCGAGGGTGATGCGCTGCTTGCTCTTCCACTCCGTGGTCATCCAGGGCCCGTTGGAGACGATGTTCTCCGGCCGGGACCACTTGTCGCCGTGCTGCTCCACCACGCTCTGCTTCACCGGCATGAAGGTGTAGAAGGCCGTCAGCTGGTTGAAGAACGGCAGCGGCGCCACGAGCTTCACCTCAAGGGTGTGATCGTCGACGGCCTTGATGCCCACCTTGCCGGCGAGATCGGCCCGAGTCTCCGGGGTGGACTCGTTGTAGGCCTTAGCCCCCTCGATGACCCACAGGATGCTGGCGTAGCGCGAGGCGGTCTCGGGGTTGAGCACCCGCTTCCACGCATAGGCGAAGTCACCGGCGGTGACGGCGCTGCCGTCGGACCACTTGGCGTTCTTGCGCAACGTAAAGGTCCAGGTAAGGCCGTCTTCGGAGATCGTGTGCCCCTCGGCCACCCCATTGGGCCAGTCTTTGTGGGTGGGGCCGTAATTGTAGAGACCCTCGAAGGTGTCGTGGGTGACGATGCCACCCTCGGACTCCGAGATCAGCCCGGGGTCGAGGTACTCCGGCTCACCGAGGCTACGGTGAAAGATGCGGGGGTTCTTCTCTTTGCGGGGGATCCCGTCGGCCGCACCCTTGGGGTCTTTGCCCGTGTCACCGGACTTGCCGCCATCGGCCTTCTTGGCCTTTACGGCGCGCTTGGCCTTGACGGGCTCAGATCCTTTGTCGTCGCAGCCGAAGAATACACAGGACAGGACCGCGGCGAGCATCAGGGTGCGTCTCATGGGCGCCTCCACGTGGAAAAGCATAAAGCATCGGGGTCTTACAACAGCCCCCAAAAGGGGTCAAGGCTGGCCCCTGCCGTGGACCACATGGGGAGAGGATAGGGTCCGCCGGAGCCGCCGTTGACTTAAACCCCACCTTATCCCACCCTTGGCCATCTGGCCCCGCTTCAGAGAAGGAAGGGTGATTGAGATCAAGGTCTTCCCAGATTCCGAGCCGACTTCGACTGCTGTGCTGTGTCGGCGCCCTCTCGCTCTTTGGCTGCAGCGCGCTGCTCGATCCAGGGAACGACGACTCTGAATCCAACGGAGACGCCGGCACTGGCGGCTCCGCTGGCGGCATGGCTGGCGCCGGTGGTGGGGCCGGTGCTGGTGCACGAGGTGGAAACGGTGGCACCGGTGGTACCGGCCTCACAGGAGGTCAGCGGCCGGAGGCCGGCGAGCTGCGTGTCGTCGTCACCTCTCCTCAGGAAGACAGCGCCACCCCAGAAGGTGAGATCACCGTCGAGGGCCGGTGGCGGAGTGAGAACACCCTCGAACGTATCCTCGTGACTGTCGGCGGCGAAGACCTCTCCACTGAGGCCACCCTCGACACCGAGAGCGGCACATGGCAGGCCCAGCTCACCTTGCCCGAGCCTGGGACCTATACGATCAACGCCCGAGGTGAAGATGCCTCTGGTGCCGTGCACACAGATCGCCGCACCGTCACCTGGGACATGAGCCCGCCCACGGTGATCATCGCCCGACCCACGGGCAATGCGTGCTTCGCCGACGCTGAGGTCGAGGTGTGCGTCAACGCCACGGACGACCATCGAGTGAGCGAGGTGCGCATCGGTGGGCTCTTCGCCGAGCTGACCCTCGGCTCCGAATACTGCGCCATGGTGCCTGTGGGCCCAGGTGTGCAGCGTATTCCGGTCCGCGTCGCCGATGCCGCGGGCCTCGAAGCCTCGGACGAGGTCCTCTTCACCGTCGATCGTACGCCCCCTCTGGTGAACTTCTCCACCATCCCTCCAGGCACGGTGATCTCTCAGGCCGGCGATGTCATGGCCCTCGAGGGTGACGTCCGCGACAGCGGCTGCGGCCTGAGCGGTGGGGTGCTGCTGATCGACAACCTCGAGACCGAATTCAACGCTGAAGGGTTCTTCAGCACCACGGTGGCGCTCACCGAGGGCGCCCACGCCGTGCCCTGGCGCCTCACCGATGCAGCCGAGAACGTCGCCATGGGCACCTTGGAGTTCACCGTCGACCGTACGGCGCCGGTCCTCGCCCTCGACGCTGAGCCTCTGCCGCTCACTGCAGAGACGTCGGTACGCCTGACAGGTGCAGTGACCGAGGCAGGCTCTGGTCTGCTTGCCCTTACTCTCAATGGCCTGCCCCTGCCCCTCGTGGAGGCCTCTCCCGGCCTCTGGACCGTCGATCGAGCGGTGGATCTCGAGCCCGGGCAGAATCATCTTGCCCTGGTGGCCCGCGACGGCGCCGATCTCGAAGACACGCTCGAGTTCGACGTCGTGTCTGATCCGAACCCGCCCCGACTCACCATCGAAGGTGTGAACATCATCGGCGACGAGGCCCCGCGCCTCATCGCCTTCGGCACTGTAGATGACGGCGTCGAAGGATCTGGTGTGGCCACAGTGGTGGTGAACGCCGTCGAAGCAGAGCTCGATCTCGAGAACAACCGCTGGCGCATCGAGGGTCTCGAGATCCCCATCGGTCCCCTTGAGGTGGAGGTCGTGGCCACTGACGCCCTGGGCAACCAGAGCGCCCCTCAGAGGCTCGGGCTCACTCAGGACGACTCACCGCCGGTCATCGAGCTCGCAGTGCCCGACACCCTCGTGGAGTGCCTCGCTGGCGAGGCCCGCGAGATTTGCGTGGTGGTTCGAGATGTCGAATCAGAGCTCGAGTCGGTCACCCTTGAGGGCGAGCCGATGGAAGCTCACGACGGCGATCGCTTCTGCGCCACCGCCACTCTCGAGCCGGGGCTCAACACCCTCACGGTCCAGGCGACGAACACGCTGGGGCTCGACGACGACATCGTCTTCCAAATCGAGCGCGACGACACCCCACCCGAGGTGATGTTCGACCGGCTCGACGATCTCTGGCTCGCTGGCGCCAACCCTCAGGGGGCCCTGCTCACCGGTCAGGTCACCGATGTGGGCTGTGGCGTCAGCGCCATCACCATCGGCGAGAACGGTGAGAGCTGGCCACTCGACTTCGTGGGGCGCTTCGTTGCACCCGTAAACCTGCCTGAGGGCCCCTCCGAGCTGTTCTGGCGTGCCGTAGACGATGTGGGCAACCCCGTCGAGGGCAGAGTGGCCCTCCAGGTGGACGATCAGCGCCCTGTTCTGGAGGTGCTCTCTCCCGAGGTGTCCCCCTTCCTGCTCATCGACACCGTGGAGACTGGTGTTTTGGTACGGGTCTCCGACGTCGGGGTGGGCGTGGACACCCTCGAAGTCAACGGTCAGCCGCTCGCCTTGGAGCCTGTCCCTGGGGAAGACGGCGTGTTCCTCGCCGACGCCTCTCAGCCGCTGCTCCTCGGCCTCAACACCCTCACCTTCGTCGCCACTGATCGTTTGGGGCAATCCACAGAGCGGGTCAGCGAGATCTACATGCTCGCCGAGCCCAACCCACCGGCGGTGCTCGTGAACACCCCGGTGAACGGCGCCTGTGTCTCCGACGAGCTCATCGAGCTCTGTGGCGACACCCTCGTGACCGCCTTTGACGTGGCCAGTGTCTCCATTGATGGTGATCCGCTGCCGCCAGCCTCGATCAACGCCCAGGGCGACTTCTGCGCTGATCTCGATCTGCCCGAAGGGCCCGCCACCTTCGACATCGAGGTCACCGACGTCCTCGATCAAAGCGCGAACTTCCCCTTCACGCTCATCGTCGATCGAACACCACCGGCCTTCGACGCCGTGTTCCCCCCTGATGGCACTCTGGTGCCCTCTGCCCCCGAGGGGTTCAACCTCACCTTCAACCTCGTCGAGGGTGACTGTGACTTGCCGGGCTTGTCTCAGGTGCTGGTGAATGGTGTGCCCATCAACAGCAACTTCGAGCAGCAGTACATCACCTTCATCCCTGCTGATGCTGAGGGTGAGATCGAGGTGGAGTATCAACTGCAGGATGGCGCTGCCAACACCACCACGGGCACCCTCACCTACACCCTCGATCTCGCACCCCCGACGGTGGAGCTTCTGTCACCGGCGCAGCTGCCTCTGAGCACCGAAGAGGGCCAGGTTCAACTCCTCGCCGACATCTCCGACACCCTGTCGCCCATCACTGAGATCCGTCTCGACGGTGAGCCGATCCCCTTCCAGCAAGCGGATCCCACCGAGGTGGTGCGCATCGATCGCCTGCTCGACATTCCCCCTGGTGGCGCCACCTTCACCTTGCTCGTGATCGATGCCTCGGGGCAGACGACACCGACGTCGATTCAAGTCATCCGGCCCAACGACGCCGATGGTGATGGTGCTCTGGAGACGGTGGACTGTGACGACCAGGATCCCAACATCCGCCCTGGCAACCCGGAGATCCTGCGCAACGGCATCGACGATGACTGTGACGTGCTCACCATCGACAACCCCGAGCCCGACATCCTGCTGCACGGTCCGACGCAGGACAACACCTTGAGGGAGCAGAACGAGGGCAACATGGGCCGTCTGCCGGGGCTGTACGCCCGCTTCGACGCCCCCCAGGCCACCATGCGGCCCATGATGCAGTTCGATCCGGTCACCTTCACCCCGGGGCTCATCGTAGAAGAGGCGATCCTCGAAATGACCGTGGTGAGTGCCTCGGCAGAGTCAGATCGCACGATGTGTGTTCACCGCCTCCTTGCGCCGTGGCTCGAAGGTGAAGCGGAGGCCCTCGATGATGCCGAGCGCGCCTTCAGCGGCGCCACGTGGGGTCTGCGTGGCCCCGGTGAGCCCTGGGGCCAGCCTGGCGGCGACTTCGATCCTACGGCGCTCGACTGTCAGAGCGTAGATCGTGCTGCGGGCACCCGCGTACGCTTCGACGTCACCGAAGGGCTCTTCGGTGATGGCCCCGAGGTGCTCCATGGTTTGATCTTCATCGCCCAGGATGGTGAGGGCCGCGAGGACATCTTCCACTCGAGAGAGTCGCCCGATGAAGGGGCACGGCCGCAGCTGCAGGTTCGAGTGGGCCTCGACCCCGACTATCCGTACAAAGACTCTGATCGCGACGGCTTCCTGCTCATCGACGACTGCAATGACAACAACCCCACCATCAACCCTGGGGTGGAAGAGATCATCAATGATGGTCGCGACAACGATTGTGATCCGACGACGCCCGATCTCGTCGATCGCGACGATGACGGCTTCACGATCGATGTGGACTGCAACGATGATGACCCCAACATCAACCCCGACGCCGTGGAGATCCGCTTCGACCGGATAGACAACGACTGCAACCCGCTGACGGCAGATGACCCCAACGCCGACGAAGACGGCGACGGCTTTGCAGCCTTCCGCGACTGCAATGACACGGATCCCCTGGTCAACCCGGACGCCCAAGAAGTCCCTGGCGATGGCATCGACAACGACTGCAACGCCGCGACGCCCGATCTCGTCGATGAAGACAACGACGGGTTCTTCCTGCCTGAAGACTGCGACGACACGCGCTTCTCGGTGAACCCCGACGCGGTGGAGGTGGTGTGCAACGGCCTCGATGACGACTGCAACACGCAGACCTCCGACTTCCTGCTCGACGATCCGGCCATCGGCGCGGGTGATGGTGTCGCGGCCCAGTTCGAACTGCCCGCCACCTTCGATCTCAGCGAGGAGCAGCTGTTCTCTCTCGCAATGCCGGAGTTCCTCGTCACCACCTCCCCACAGCCGCCCCCTCTCTATGCTCAGGATCTCCCCCCTGGAGCCCAGTGGGATCCACAGCTGGACACGCTCACCTGGACCCCCGACTTCACCCAGGGGGGCGCAGATCACTCGGCGCGCTTCGTGATTCTGGAAGGCGGCTGTGAGACTGAAGCCACTGTGGTGTTCCGCGTGGCTGATGATGTGTCTCCACCTGAGCCGGAGATTGTGGAGACCCTTCGAGGGGTGGGCTACACCTTGCTGAGGGTGCGCCAGACCACGGACAACTGGCTGGACAGCCCGATCTTCGCCGGCCGGGGCATCGACAGCATCGTGGTGATCCCCACCTTGGGTGAAGATGATGATCCGCTGCCGGTGAACGTCCAGCTTCACGATGTGGGGGCAGATCCTGACGAGAACTTCGACGCGAATACCGACGCGGCCTTTGTGCGCATCTCGCCGGCGGATCCCGATGACACGATGTGGTGGGGCTACAGCAGCGAGCAGACCGATCTCGGCGGCAATCCCCTCGACGCGGGTGATGCGGTGGCGCCCTATACGGCCCGTCGGGTGATTCATCTGCTGGACTGGGTGCTCGCTCAACAGCCTGAAGCCGACGCGGATCGCGTCTATCTCTCCGGCGTGGGTGCCGGTGCCACCGGCGCTGGGCTCATCGCCTCTGCCTTCGGCCGTCACTTCGCCGCCGTCGATGCCGAGAAGCCTTATCTGATCCCCACGCAATACAGCGTGGAGCGACAAAACGCCCTGTTGTCGAAGTGGGGCACCCTCGACCAGTCTTCGATCTGGGACGCTCTCGATCTCACGGTGAGCCTGGCCAACAACGCCGAGGCCCGCGATCTCTTCTGGTTCAGCCGACACGGGAAGGACGACGCTGCGGCGCGCTTTGGGGGCGTGCCCCCGCTCATCGAAGCCCTCCAGCTCAACTTCATGGGCCACTTCGTCGTCTGGGACGAAGGCGGCGGCCCTGGTGTGGCTGATCCGGTACTGGGCGAGGGCTGGTGGAGCAATGACTGGCACCCCATCTTCGACAGTGAGGCCTTCGTGGCCCGCGCTCACCCCTGGGCGTCTTTTGCCGACGGCTCTGCCAACGAGAACCCCGGAAACGGCGGGGGCGCGCCGGGTGATCCCGCCATCGCTGGAGACACCGGGCTCAATGGCGACATCGCCGGCGCATTCAACCGTGCCCTCCGATGGAGAGCAGACACTGTGGTCGACACCCCTGAGCGCTTCGAGATCGCCCTCTACGTGGCCCAGGATGGCGCGGACGCCCCGGCAGAGGGCTACCCGCCCGTAGGTGATCGTGTGACCGGCGGCCCCCCTGTGACGGCGTCGGTGACGCTCCATCAAATTCAGCGCTTCTATGCCACCACGGATGACAGTATCGCGTGGACCTTCGGCGACCAGTCCGGTGTACTGAACGTCTCGGAACGCATCACCATCCCTGATCTGAACCTGACCGCAGAAGAGCAAGTCTTGATCCTCGAGCGTGGACAACAACCGTGAGCACACAGACCTTCACCTCGATCGCCAGCTTCACGCGGCGGGCTGTATGGCTGCTCGCGCTCGTCTCGCTGTCGGGCTGCAGCTTTGCTCTGGATCCGTCGAACTGTGACACCTCTGGTGACTGTGATCAGGCAGGGGCGGTGTGCCTGGACGGCATCTGTGTGGTGCTCGACCCGCCCGACGCAGATCTGAGCGATGCAGGGGCAGATCCCGCTGACGCCTCGGATGCTGATCCAGATGCCCCCGATGCAGGTGCTGAGGACGCCCGGGTGCCCACCGATGCCCGGCCAGTCGTCAACGGTGACGGCCCCGAGCTCGCCATCCTCGTGCCCCTCGAGGGCGCCGAGGTGCCGCAAGCATCAGTGGAATTCATCGGCACCTACGAGAGCGAGGTGCCCCTGACCTCGGTGACCCTCACCCTCGTAGGCGGAGACACACCGCCGGTCGAGGCCCTGGTGAACGACATCCAGTCGCGATGGTCGGGCTCCATCGACCTCCCTGCACCGGGCACCTACGACATCGACATCGTCGCCACGGACGAAGCAGGCGGCAAAGCGCTGCTGTGGCGTCGAATCACCTGGGACGACACCCGCCCCACTGTGGCCTTCAGCACCCCCACTGCCGATGCGTGTGTGCAGGGCCTGCCGGCGCGTATCTGCGTCGACGCGTCGGATCCGGGCGGTCTGGCACCGAACGGGGTCACCATCAACGGCATGATCGCCGATGCTGAAGGGAACCTTTTCTGCGCCTCGGTCCCCCTCGGCGAGGGCATGCAGACGATCACCACCGAGGCCCGAGATCCCTCGGGGCACGTCGCCTCCGACACCCTGACGGTTCAAGTAGATCAGCGCCCGCCAGTGCTCACGCTCCTGACCCCCACGGCGGAAGGCCCCGTGCCGGCCATCGATGGCCGGGTCGAGGTGGAAGGACTGCTGACCGACGAAGGCTGTGGCATCAGCGAGCTGCGCGTGAACGGCACCACGGTCAACCTGGACGAGACGGGCGGCTTCAGCGTCGACCTGCCCCTCGACGCCGGGCCCCAGACGCTGTCCCTCCGAGCGGAAGATCTCGTGGGCAACCCTGTGGCCTTCGATCTACCCGTCATCGTCGACGGGGTGCCTCCGGTGGTTGAGATCACGGCCCCTGAGGCCGACATGAACCTCACCGCAGAGCCATCGATCATGTTGAGCGCCCGCGTCACAGATGGTGGCTCTGGCATCGATCGCGTCACCCTGAACGGTATGCCCATCGAGGGTGAGCCTCTGCCCGAGGGCGGGGTGCAGATCGAGACCGAATACCCTCTGGGTCAGGGCCGCAACGTCATCCAGCTTCAGGCCATCGACCGCGCTGGTCTGCGGTCCACGGCCAACCTGGAGATCAACGCCGACAGCGTGCCGCCGAACGTCTTCATCGACGATGTCGTCGTGGTCCGCGGTCCATTGCTCACCTTGACCGTGACAGGCCGCGCCGATGACGGCCCTGAGGGGAACGAGATCACCGAAGTCACCCTCAACGGCCTGCCCGTCGACTTCGACGCCGAGACGGGTCGCTGGCGCATCGAGGGCTTCGAGGCCTTTGAGGATCCCATCACCCTCACCGCCCGCGCCACCGATGCCCTGGGCAATGTGAGCCCTCCACAGGTGCTGGTGCTCGATCGCGATCTCACCCCACCAGAGATCAGGCTCACCGACAACGCGCTGCAGCTCGAGTCGTGCACCCGTGACGCCTCGTTGGACATCTGCGCTCAGGTCACCGACAACGAGAACGATGTGGTGGAGGTGCTGGTGAACGGGGTGCCCAAGAACCTGAGCCCCCAAGGCACGTTCTGCACCGACTTCGCCCTCGACCCCGGTGAGAACATCATCGCAATTCAGGCGAGAAACGATGTCGACCTCGAGGGCACCCTGACCCTCAGAGTGATCCGCGATCAGGTGGCCCCCGAGGTCATCTTCGACTTGCCCGAAGGCGGCTTCATCGACGGCACTTCGGGCGAGGTGACGATTTCCGGCCGGGTAGAAGACGTGGGCTGTGGCATCACCAACAGGCAAATCGTCTTCGATGGTGAGACGCTGTCCCTCGACGAGCAGAACCGCTTCAGCACCACCCTGCCGGTGGCCATTCAGGGCGTCGGTGAGGGCCCCAACCGCCTCGACTGGCGCGTGGTGGACGGCGCGGGCAACCCCGCCGCTGACCGGCTACGCCTCGTGGTCGATCTCGACCCCCCCAACCTGGAGCTGACCACGCCCGTGGCCGACGACACGGTGGCGCTCAACGTCAACCGCCTCGACCTGCTGGCCACTGTCACCGACACCTGGTCCGGCGTCGGCCAGATCACCCTCGACGGGGTGCCTGTGGAGCTGGAGGTCCCTCCGGGGAACCAGGGCGTGGTGAACGAGGCGACGATCCGTCAGAGCCTGACGCTGTTCCCGGGCCTCAACGTCTTCACGTTGAGGCTCATCGACAGCCTGGGCATCTCCACCGAGCAGCAAATCTCGGTTCAGGTGTATCTCGACGACACCCCACCGAGCATCACCATCGAGTCGCCGACGCCGAACACCTGCATCAGCGAAGATGCGCCCCAACTGTGCGCTCAAGTGTTGGAGGACAACGCCCCTCTGGGCACAGTCATCGCCGCCGGACAGGCCCTGGATCCGGCCATGTTCGATGGCAACGGCCGATTCTGTGTGCCCCTGCAGCCCGTCGAAGGCAACCAGACGTTCACCGTGGAGGCGGAGAACGTCGGGGGCCTCAACGCTCGGGCATCGGTGAGCTTCGAAGTAGACTTCAGCACCCCTCAAGTACAGATCGACGAGCCCGACGTGGAGAACCTCACCCCCACTGATGCCCGAGAGGGGCTCGTGGTGAGTGGGGTGGTCACGGACCAGGGCTGTGGTCTGCCCGAAGGCGCCGTCCTCTTCCTCGGGCACCCGGAGCGGCTCGAGCCCATCGAGGTGCCCCTCAACCCCGGCGGTGACTTCGAGATCACGCTCGATTTCCAACGGGAAGGCCCGGTGCTGATGCCCTATGAGATCTCCGACAACGCCGGAAACGTCTCTCTGGGGCAGCTCTCGGTGTGGCCTGACGAGTCACCACCTGACCTCAATCTGATCATCCCCGAAGCGAATGGCGCCTCGGTGGGCGCTGGCGAGGTCTCGCTGACCTTCGAGATCATCGATCTCGCTGCGTCGCCCATCACCGAAATCACCATCAACGGTGAGGGGGTGGATCTGGGCCCTGACGCCGCCACAGGTCGAGTCCTCGTCGAATCCATCCAACCCCTCTCCGTGGGTGAGAACCGGTTCACGATCACCGCGACGGATCAGCTGAACTTCACCAGCGCCAACGAGATCACCGTGCACTACGATCCGAGTCCTGGTGAGCTCGAGCCCCGGCCCAACCTGCTCAACCCCATCCTCCTTCAGGAAGTAGAGCGACCCGACTTCTCCCTCTTCGACGCTGTGGCCGTAAGCCCCAACCGGTTGCACGTCGCCGCTGCGTACAAATTCGTAGAAGACGCCGAATATGGCCGCAGCCGACTGGGCCTCTGGCGACGGGACACCGGCGCCGAGGTCTGGCGCTCTGCAGCCATGGTCTGGAGCGAGGGCTGCGATTTCGTCCCCAACCGGGACGTCATCATCTGCGCCCATGTGGACTACCCGGACTTGCAAGCCTTCAGCATGTTGGCCTTTGAGACTGAAAACGGCACCGTGATCCACGATGAGCCGGTGCGCATCAACCTCGGCGCCACTGAGACACCGCAAATCTTCGACGGCTTCTCGGCACGGGTCTCTCCCGACGGCCAGTGGGCTGCTGCCGCAGCCAGTGGCCCCGACGGCTCTCAAGTGATGCTCTTCGCCATCGACTTCCTCGGACGGCCGCGATTCGACGAGTCGCTGCGCTTCGAATTCCTAGGCAACCGCGCCATCGACGAGGTGGCCTTCGACGCCACCAGCGAGGTGCTCTACGCTACGGACTTCACCGGCCTGGCGATCCACCGCTTCGCCATCGAAGACGGCGTCTGGACCCGGTCGAACTCCCTGCCTACGGGGGGTCAGGCAGTGGCGGGGCTGGACGTAGATGGCGAAGGCCGCGTCATCGCCAGTGGCTACTTCGCCCAGGCGGTGTACGTCGTGACCCCTGATCCGGAAGACTTCTCGCAGAGCGCGATCACCACCATCAACGTCACGGGCAAGGGCTACGATCTCTGCGCCGATCGACGCCCAGGGGCTCACTGGGCGTGGGCGGTGAGCCAGGATGCCGGAGAAACGCAGGCCATCGACACGGCCACCGGTGAGGTCCTCGCCACCGGTCAGATCACCCCCCACCACACCGACGGCCTCAGCTACGCCTGTGATCCCATCACCGGCCAGCCCTTCGCCGTCAGCCGCGGCAGCCTCTGGACCTGGGCGCCCTGAAGTCCTCGCAGATGCACATCCTGCAGATCTCGCAGGCCCCCTCTGCGGAATCCGCAGAGACTTCTCTGCAATCTTCGCAGGCATGTTTCGAGAACACGGAGTTGTGGTCGTTTCCCGTTCTTCGCCTGAGCGACAGAAGTGGTACGGTGGTTGCTAGGAAGCATCAGTGAAGCCGAATATGGAATATGAGGAGACCCGCTGATGAACCCCACACCTGCCGAAAGCCCCTGGGGGCACCTGGCATTGAGCGACAACGGGTTTCTGCTCGACACCCGCACCGGCCGCACCTTCACGTTGAGCAAGACCGGCACCTTCTTGATGAAGTCGCTGATCAATGGCGCCCCACCTGATCAGCTGCCCGGAGACCTGCTCGCCCACTACGAGGTGGACCAGGAGACTGCGAGTCGCGATGTGGAGCGGTTCATGTTCCGGGTGAAAGATCTCGGCTTGAGCGCGGCCCGGGAGGAGGGCTGATGCTCATGCAGACTGAATCTCTCACCGTCGCCGTCACGGGGCTCAACGCCACCGACAACCCGGGGCCAGGGGTCCCGGTCCTCCGTGCCCTGCGGGATGGCGCCCGCGAGGTGGTGCCCCTCACCCTCGTGGGCCTCGCCTACGACAGCCTGGATCCGGGCTGTTATCTCTCCGACGTCGCGGAGCATGTCTACCTGATGCCCTACCCCTCTCAAGGGGCCGAGGTGCTGTACCAGAGACTGCTCGACGTCCATCGGCGTACGCCCATCGATGTGTTGATCCCCACCCTCGACGCCGAGCTGCCTGCGTATTTGAAGATCGCCGATCGACTCGCAGCTCTGGGCATTCACACCTGCCTGCCCACCGAGGCCCAGCTCCAGGCCCGAAGCAAGGCCCAGCTCGCCGATCTGTGCGCCGCCGCTGGTGTTGCCACCCCCAGAACGACGACGTTGCTCACCGCCCGGGAGATCGCCGATCTCGATCTCGAATACCCGGTCATGGTGAAGGGCCAGTTCTACGACGCGTACATGGCCTACAGCCCAGCAGAGGTGACGGGGCACTTCAACCGCATCGCTGCGAAGTGGGGGGTGCCGGTGGTGGTTCAGGAATACGTCGCTGGCCAGGAATTCGACGTTGCCGCCGTGGGCGATGGCGAAGGTGGCCTTCTCGGTGCAGTGCCCATGCGCAAGATGCAGCTCACGGACAAGGGCAAGGCCTGGGGTGGCATGACCATCGCCGACGCAGAGCTCGACACCTTCGTCGCCGAGGTCATGGCCACTCTGAAGTGGCGTGGCCCGTGTGAGCTGGAGATTCTGCGCAGCGGCGAGGATGGCACTCTTCACCTCATCGAGATCAACCCACGTTGCCCTGCCTGGATCTACCTCAGCGCTGGCGCGAACCGGAACCTGCCCTGGCTGGTGGTGCAGATGGCCCTGGGCTTGAGCCCTGCCCCCCTTCCCCCGGCCCCACCAGGGGTCATGTTCCTGCGCTACTCCATGGACCAGATCTGTGCGCTGCCCGACTACGCGGCCATGACGACGTACGGAGAGCTGCATCGGGGCCCTCTGAGCCGAGCCGACGCCCCAGATCTGCCCACGCCACCCACGCCTGGCGATCACCTGAGGAACTGAGACGATGAGCCGCAACGCATATGTGCCCCCGACCATCATCGAGCATCAGCGCGGGCTGGCGAACAAGTTCGGTCAGGGCCCCAGCCGCCGCAGTCTGCCCCGCATCGACGGGATCGAGGTGGAGGGCCTGCTCGAGCAGTATGGCAGCCCCCTCTTCGTCTTCTCGGAGCACCGGCTGCGCCAGACGTATCGCGAGATCCACCGGGCCTTCGCGATCCGATATCCCAAGGTGCAATTCGGCTGGTCGTACAAGACCAACTACCTGGACGCGGTCTGTAAAATCTTCCACGAGGAGGGCGCCTGGGCCGAGGTGGTTTCGGAGGTGGAGTACGGCATGGCCCGACGCCTCGGCGTGCCCGGCGATCAGATCCTGTTCAATGGGCCCTACAAGCCCGAAGAAGCGCTGCGCACGGCCATTGCCGAAGGGGCCCACATCCACATCGATCATTTCGATGAGCTCTACATGATGGAGCGTCTCGCCGCGGAGGCGGGGCGGGTGGTGCCGGTGACGCTGCGCCTCAACATGGACACAGGTGTCGTCCCCCGCTGGGATCGATTCGGCTTCAACGCCGACAATGGCGAGGCCATGGACGCCATCCGCAGACTCTACAGCGGCGGCCACCTGGTGCTCGAGGGGCTGCACAGCCACATCGGCACCTTCATGCTCGACCCCCATGCGTATGGTCGGGCGGCAGCGAAGATCGCGGCCCTGGCCCTGAAGGCCAGGGCCGCAGTAGGGGCGCGCATCAAGTACATCGATCTCGGGGGCGGCATCGCCTCCCGGGCCACGCTCCACGCTCAGTATGCTCCAGGGACCGATACCACCCCGCCGGTGGACGACTACGCCGAGTCGATCTGCAGCGCCCTCCTCGCCGCGGGCTTCTCCCACGACGAGTTGCCCACCCTGGTCCTCGAGACCGGCCGGGCCATGGTGGACGAGGCAGGCTTCCTCATCACTCGAGTGGTGGGCAACAAGCGGCTCTCCACTGGGGCTCGAGCTGTGGTGATCGATGCCGGGGTCAATGTGCTCTTCACCTCGTTCTGGTATCGACACGATGTGCTCCCGGTCATCGATCGGGGCGGCATGCTCGAAGAGGCGGTGGTCTATGGGCCGCTGTGCATGAACATCGACGTGGTGCGCCCCTCTGTGATGTTGCCCCCACTCGAGGCGGGTGATCCGCTGGTGATCCGGCCGGTGGGGGCTTACAACCTGACTCAGTCCATGCAGTTCATCCGGCTCCGGCCGGCGGCTGTGCTCATCGGTCAGCGCGGTGAGATCGACTTGATTCGGGCGGCAGAAGTCATCGATGACGTCAAAGGCCCAGAGCGACTCCCAGCCCGCTTCACTCAGTGAGGCGGGGCCTGGGGCCGTCGGTGGGACCGCCCTCGCAACTGCGCCCGTGGTCGCTGACGCCACGGCGCATCGAGGCGCTCTGTCATCGCGCATCAAAGGGCCGCTGACCTTCAAGGGGCCGATGGACACATTGCTCAAGCCCTACGCCCAGGTGCTCTTCGGCGACAGCCGCTGGGGCGCCATCGTGGCGGTGCTGGCGACGTTCGTGACCCCCACTCACGGCCTCCTGGGGCTGCTGTGTGTCGCGCTCACCGTGGGATGGGCCCGTCTGCTGGGCCGAACCGCCGAGGAGATCAAGGCCACGGCCTATGGGGTCAATGGCCTGCTCGTGGGTCTCGCCCTCGGGGTGTACTACCCCTTGTCCGGTGCCTTGGTGATCCTCACGGTGCTGATCACCCTGCTCACCGCCATCCTCACGGCGGTGCTCACGGGCCGGGCCGCCCGTGGTGTAGGGGTGCCGATCCTGAGTCTGCCCTTCGTGCTGGCCACCTGGGCTGCGCTGCTCGCCGCTCGCCGGTTGAGCGCCCTCGAGCTCAAAGCCCTCGACGTCACGACGCCGCTTCTCCACTGGCCGGGCCTCTTCGAGGGTCATGACGTGATCTCGATCTATGTGAAGGCCATGGGGGCTTGCTTCTTTCAGGTGGAGGCGCTCTCTGGCCTGCTCGTGGTGGTAGCCCTCTTGCTCATCTCCCGCTGGTCATTCCTGCTGTCGATCCTCGGCTTCGCCACTGGCTGGCTGACATACGACATACTCGGCGGCGCCCCAGGTGATCTCACCACCCAGATGATCGGGTTCAACTTCATCCTCGCGGCCATCGCCACCGGCGGGGTGTACACCCTGCTCAGCCCGGCGAGTCTGGGTCTCGCGGCAGTGAGCGGGGCCCTGGCGGCGATGTTGAGCGCCGCGGTGCTGTCGATGCTGGCCCCCATCGGCCTGCCGCCTCTGGCCTTGCCCTTCATTCTGGCCACACAGCTGCTGGTCTTCGCCTTGATCACCGCGGTGGCTCTGGGGCCTCTGAGGCGCACTCAAGGGGTACCCTCGACACCGGAGCGCAACCTCACCCGAGCCCAGGCAAAGGCCCGCCGCTACCCCGATCCGGCGCTGCCTCTGGTGCAGCTGCCGGTCATGGGCCGCTGGCGGGTGAGCCAGGGACATCACGGCCCTCACACCCACCAGGGCCTGTGGGCCCATGCCTGGGATTTCGAAGTGGTGGATCACCCCACCTTCAATGCGCCGGTGGTGGCCCCCATGGCCGGACAGGTGGTGAAGGTGGTGGACAGCGTAGAGGACAACCCCATCGGCGAAGTGAACACGGCCCAGAACTGGGGCAACCTGGTCATCCTCTGGCATCACGGGCAGGTCTATTCGGCGCTGTGTCACCTCAAGCAAGGCAGCATCACCGTCACCGAGGGGCAGTACGTCACCCGAGGGCAGACCATTGGCAAGGTGGGCAACTCGGGTCGCTCACCGGTGCCCCATCTGCACCTGCAACTCCAGAGTCGCCCTGAGGTGGGCGCCCCCACCCTCTATGGTGAGCTGTTGCATTATGTCGTCGAGGCTGAAGATGGCGCTCCGCGATATGAGACCTATGGGGTGCCCGAAGAAGGCTGTGTACTCAGCGCCCTGCAGGTGAGCGCCGAGGTCAGAGAGGCCCTCACGCTGGCCCCGGACCTCACTTTTCACTGGGCCATCTCGGGGCCGGGCCTCTCACCTCGGGAAGAACGGTGGCGCTCCATCATCGATCCCCTCGGCGCCCGACGTCTCGAGCAAGTAGAGGGTGAAGCAGTGCTGGCCACCGCGGGCTTCTTCGCTGACGAGCAATATTTGACGTTCCTCGACTATGACGGTGACGGCGATGCGCTGTTGGGATGGTTGTCCCTCGGCTGTCCTCGGGTGCCGTACACCGCGCAGCGTGATCTGACCTGGTCCGATCGCCCCGAGGCGAGCCCGTGGATGGGCCTGCCGGGGCGCCTGGCCCATGAGTTGATGATGCCCTTCGCCGACGTCGGTGGTGTGCACACCTCCAGCCGCTCCAGCACCCGTATGGGCGAAGTCGTCGTCACCACCACGCTCCAATGGCCCCGTGGCGTGGCGAAGAGCGGACGACGCCCTGATGAAATCGAGGTGGTGTGGACCACCGGTCAGGGCCCTACAGCCATCACGCTCCGCCGCGACGGCGCCGTGGTGCTCGAAGGGGTGAGACGATCATGACGTGGCCCTTGATGACCGCCCTCGTGCTGATGCTGGCCCCCAACCCTACCCATGAATCAGTGTGGCAGAAGAGCGTTGCCATGGAGACTCAAGGGGACTTCGCCGGTGCCTTGAAGCTCATTGAGGCGCGCTGGCTGGCAGAGCCCACCCTCCCCCTGGCCCTGCGCCGTGGCTGGCTGTTGATGAAACTCGAACAGCCCGCTCAGGCGGTTCGAGCGTATGGCGACGCTCTGACCCTGGCGCCCACCTCTGAAGATGCGCTCTTGGGTCTCCAGTGGGCCCACTTGAGCCAGTCGGACTGGTCTGGCGCCGCCCAGGCAGGGCGTCAGGCCTTGGAAGTCGCACCCATGAACGCCTGGGCTACCGGGCGCCAGGGGCTCGCGCTCTTCATGCTCGGGGACTACGACGAGGCGCGCACGCTCTATGTAAAGGCCCTCGCCGCCCAACCAGACAATGGAGAGTTTCACCTGGGCATGGGGTTCACGCTCAAGGCCCTCGGTGAAGTCGAGGCGAGCGCCACGGCCTGCAATCACGCCCGCCGGTTGATGCCCGAGGATCCCCGGATCCCCGAATGCCTCGCCTCAACGCCCGAGGGCCCTCAGGTCTGGGGCGCTGCCTCGAGTTCGGTGTTGTTCTACAGCGGAGCACTGGTCGGTGAAGAGCTCGTGGCCTATACCGTGAGCGCCGGCGCGGCGCTGAGCCCCAATTGGCTCATCTGGGCTGGGGGCAACGCGAGCACCCTCGCCCGAAGCGAAGACTCTGGGGGTGAGCCCTACAACCAGGTGGCGCCCATCGCAGGCATCGGCTGGCGAGACGACGGATGGCGCGCAGGTGTTTCGGTGGTGCCTTACATCTTCGCCAATGAAGAGGAGGTCGAAGGCACCAACGTGTTTCTCGGCCACGTGGGCCGGGCCCCAGCGCGACCTGGCGCTCTCGGTGCAGATCTCGACGTCGCATGGACCCGTAGCCCTGGCGACGATGTCATCCAGCTCGATCCCATGCTCCATTGGGCCGTCACCTCCCGCCTCACCCTGGGTCTTGGTCCCGAGATCCAGCTGTTTCCAGAAGAAAGCGGAGGGGTGGCCATACTGCTCAGCGGACACCTCGACCTCGACTGGCGACTCCACCCCCAATTTGGCGTCGGGCTCCTGGGCTATGCAGGCCCTCGCCGCTACCCCGTGACCGCCGATGGCCTCTCCATCTGGACCGGGGGCGAGCGATTCACCGCAGGGGTCAACGCTCGACTGAGCTGGCAGCCACTGCCCTGGCTCGAGGCTCGGCTGGCCATCGTCCATGACACAGGCGACGAACAATATGGCGTCGACGAAGCGTTCAGCATCACGGGGGGTACCCTCGGGCTGAGCGTGAGCTGGTAAGGTGATGGCCATGTGCACAGATCAGACAGTTCTCAAAAGGATGCCCAACATGCGTACGACCACAGCCTTTCTCTCTGCAATGTGGGTGAGCATCTTCGCCTTGGCCGCCCACAGCGCCCCACCCAAAGACACCGGCACGCTCTTCTCCACCTCGTTCACCAAAGAAGCTCAGGGCCGAATTGACGATGCAGTGCGGCCCATGCTCAAGGTGATCAAACAAGATCCCAAGCACTACGTGGCCCACTTGAGGGCAGGCTGGCTCTACTATCACGGCAATCGCTATGACGAGTCGGTGAGATACTACGAGAAGGCCGTCGCCCTCTCTCCCAAGGCCCTCGAGCCCAAGCTCGGCCTGATGCTGCCCCTGATGGCCGCCAAACGCTGGAAGGCCGCAGAGCGTGTCGGGCAGCAGATTCTGAAGGTGGCGCCTCATCAGTACACCGCCTTGAGCCGGCTGGCCTATGTGGCCTTCTTGCAAGGGCGGTACACCGAAGCCGAGAAGCGCTACAAGATGGTGCTGGAGAACTACCCCAGCGACATCGAGATGATGTTGGGCCTCGCCTGGACATATACCCGCCAGGGGCGTAAGGGAGAGGCCCGTACGATGTTTGAGAACGTGCTGGCCATACGTCCTGAAAACGGCTCGGCAAAATCGGGTCTGTCCACCCTCGGCAACGGCCCCAGTTGACCGCGCCCAGCCCCTCAGCCTAGAAGCATCCACAGATAAAGAACATACATAGGCACACATTTTGCCTACGTCTCCCCGCATCCTACTGCGCATCAGGAGTCGTGTATGTTCTCCCGCTCGCTGGGCATTGTATGCCTGGCGCTCTCTCCAGCCTCGTCGTTCGCACAATCTGAGGATCCACCAGACCTTGTTCTGGAAGCCTCTGCGGACAGCACGTTGATGCCCGAAGCAGAGATCAACCTTGGCCTCGATCCGGTGCTCGATGCCACGCTGGGGCCTAACGGCAACGGTCGGCGGCCGATCGTGCAGTTCCCGGCATGGTCGCCTCCTGAAGGACTCGGGGTCGCCGAGGCCACGCTGAGTCTGTTCTACAGTCAAGCAGCATATGGAGAAGGCGAGCGCACCTTGTGTGTGCATCGTGTGCTCGAGCCGTGGGACGAGGGCCTCGGCCGGCATCGCTGGGACGCCGTAGGCGGCGCTCAAGGTGTTTCATGGATTCGGAACACTACTGACACAGAGTGGAACACCCCCGGTGGTGACATCGATCCCCAGCCCGCATCGTGCCGACTGATTTCCTCGGACGACGCAGGGCAGCGCATCGACTTTGACGTCACTGACGCGAGGGAGGCGCCATATGGCTATGTGTTGATCGCCAGCGACATGGCCTACCGCAGCGATCGGTTCGCCACCCGAGAGCACGCCGATCCCAACGCTCGGCCACAGCTCACGCTCCGGTGGGGACCTTTCGTGGAGGAGCCTCCTCCTGATCCCGGCGATGGCGACGATGATGATCCGACTGATCCACCAGAGCTCGGACCTGGCGATCTGCTGGTGGTGGCAGCGGCTGCGGACACCACGCTGCGCAACGGCAACGAGATCAACATGGGGGCCGCGGCGCTTCTGTACACCGAGGCCCGCAACGGCGACGCGCCTCAGCGCCCTCTCGTCACCTTCGAGGCGTGGTCTGTACCCGAGACGCTCGCCGTGTCATCCGCACAGATCTCACTGTTTCATCTGGCGAGCGCCTATGGCGACGCCGAGCGGACGCTCTGTCTGCACCGCGTGTTGGAGCCCTGGGTAGAGGGCGAAGGTCAGCATCACTGGGATCGGATCCTCGGCGACACAGGCACTTCGTGGTTGCGCACTGACACCGACACCCTCTGGAGCACCCCTGGTGGAGCCTTCGACGAGCAGGCGACGGCCTGTGCGGTACTCGACGCCGAGGGCGGCCGCCGTGTCACCTTTGATGTCTCCTCAGACGTCTACTGGGCCGAGTACGGCTACATCGTCCTTGCTCAAGGCAGCCCCTACCGTCAGGACCAGCTCGTCGCCCGAGACCATCCCGACGCCACACTACACCCCCAGCTCGAGCTCACGCTCGCCGACGCAGGCGAAGTGACGACCCCCGAGCCACCTGAAGGGCCACCAGATCCTCCAGCTGAGGAGGATGATCCTGACCTCATCGTCGTGGATGTATCCGCAGACACCACGCTGCATGCTGGCAACGAGATCAACAATGGCCTCGATGGTGAGCTGAGGCTCGATTACCAGAATGGCCTGAGCAACCGTCGGCCCATTTTGAGTGCAGGCCTCTGGCCTGACTCGGAGCGTAACCTCGAGCAGGTCACTCTCGAGGTCTTTCATACACAGGTGTCGTATGCCGACGACCCGCGGACTGTGTGTGTCTACACGGTCCAATCCTCGTGGGTAGAGGGTCTCGGCACGCACATCTGGGACAGCATTCAAGGTCACACGGGCGCCACCTGGCTCCGACGAGACGAGGGCCTGCTCTGGGCAACACCAGGGGGAGAGCTCGCAGCAGAGCCTCTCGACTGCGCTGTCGTCGATGTGCCCGGCGAATGGATCAGCTTCGACGTCACCACCGATCCCAACCGCGGCGAGTTTGGCTATGCCCTCGTAGCCCTCGACGTGCCCTACCGCCACGATCGCTTCACCAGCAAAGACGGCACTGCAACTCAGCGACCCCAGCTGGCCTTCCAGTACACCCCTGAGGATGACGCCAGAGATCCTGGCCCTCTTGCTCCGCGCACCGCCTTTCAGGGGCCTCTGGCGCTCGGCGACGATCCCGCACAGAGCCTCATGTGGCACGACGCCCTCGCCGTGAGCCCCGACGGGATACACGTCGCAGTGGCAGCGAAAGATGTTCAGGGTGGCAGCGTGGGCGCGCTCTCGCTCTGGCATCGGGAGACGGGCGCTCTGGTGTGGCGTTCGGATACGCCGGTCTGGAGTGAGGGCTGCGACTTCACCCCCGAAGGCGCCTTCATCCTCTGCGCACATGTGGACTACCCTGATCTCTCGGCCTTCAGCTTGCTGATCTTCTCCGCCGCTGACGGCAGCCTCACCTCATCAGTCGATGTGACCCCTGTGGTGGGCACCTTCGGCTCTGTGAATCGATGGGATGGCTTCGCCGCTTCGGCCTCTGGTGATGGTCAGTGGGCAGCATCCGTTGTCACAGGCCCTGAAGGCGGAGAGCTCATGATCTTCAGCCTCGATGGTCAGGGCCAGGGCGTGCTCCGCCCGGAGGATCGGATAGTCCTCCCAGGGAACCGCCTGTTGGACGAGGTGGCCTTCAGCCCCGACAGCCAGAGCCTCTACGCCTCCGACTTCGTGGGCAGCTCAGTCCTGCGCTTCGATCTCGTAGAGGGTATGTGGCAGCTCGCTGGGGAGCGGGCCATGCCGAGCGCCATGGCCGGTCTCGACGTCGACGGAGATGGTCGAGTCGTCGTGAGCGGATACTTCGACAGATCGGTGCACGTACTCACCCCTGACGCCGACGATTTCACCCAGAGCGCGCTGCTCTCTATCGCCGTGACGGGCAAGAGCTACGATGTCTGCGCAGATTCACGCCCTGGAGCCCACTGGGCGTGGGCGGTGAGCCAGGATGCAGGAGAGACGCAGGCCATCGACACGGCCACCGGCGAGGTCCTCGCCAACGGTCAGATCACCCCCCACCACACCGATGGCCTCAGCTACGCCTGTGATCCCATCACCGGCCAGCCCTTCGCCGTCAGCCGCGGCAACCTCTGGACCTGGCTCCCCTGATACCTCTCCTCACCCCCTGAGGCCCCCCTCCGAGGTCAATCGAGACACCAGACTGTCACCATAAATGCGATTGACGTAGACCTCTCTACACCTCATCCTTCATCTGATTACATTTCCGGTGACGCAGCCCCGCTGCGGACACCGTACCCCCTTTATTTTGCTCGCCTTTTCCCCGGAGGACTCTTCCATGACCCTGCTCACCCGATGGCTGAGCGGAGCCTTGCTCCTCGGTCTCTGCAGCGGTGCGTCGGCTCAGGCCGACCAACAACGCTTCTCTGTAGACGCGCGCCAAGACAACACACTGCGGCGCACTTCAGAGATCAACATGGGTCAGATGTCCCAATTGCATCTGGGTTTCAACGGGGGCGTCGGCGACTTTCGGCCGATCATCCAGTTCGACGACTGGCTGCTGCCTCAGAACGGCCGGCTCGAACGTGTAACGCTCGACCTGTTCTACGAGCAGGTGGCCTATGGTGATGGTGCCCGCGAGGTGTGTGTGCACCGGGTCTTGAGCCCATGGGCCGAAGGCAACGCCACCCACTTCTGGGACAACGTCCAGGGCAACACGGGCTCTTCATGGCTGCGGCGCACAGCGGACACCCTGTGGAATACGGCCGGTGGCGACCACGAGGCCATGCCCACGGACTGCATCCAACTCGACGCAGCCCAGATCGGCGAGCGGATCAGCTTTGACGTGAGCAGCACGGTACAAGAGGCTGAGTATGGCTACATCGTCATCGCTCAGGCACAGGACTACCGCAAAGACCGCTTTGCCTCTCTGCAAAGCGAAGTCCCTGAGCTCAGGCCCACCCTCACGGTGACATATGAGTTGTTGCTCGACGTGGATGGTGACGGGTTCACCAGCGATGTCGACTGCAATGACAATGACGCTGACGTCAACCCGGGGGCGAGCGAGATCCTCGATGACGGCGTCGACAACGACTGCAACCCGGCCACAGCAGATATGTCCCCTGGTCGTCGTACTCTCACGGTGCAGACGGCCATCGACAACACGATCCGGGCCGAGTCTGAGGTGAACATGGGGCTCGACTCCATGTTGTACATTTCTTTCGACAACAGAGGTGGCTACCGGCCCTTGGTTCAGTTTGAGTCATGGTC
>JBKAGE010000037.1:0-413448 GCA_046290225.1 Bradymonadia bacterium
GTCCACAGCCTGGCGGTCTACATGTCGAACGAGCAATTCACATGGTCAGCACCTTTCATCTGACATGTTCAAACAGGCTTGGCCTGACGTACCGGAGCCCCGGAGGTGGCGACAGTCGTCGTGAGGTCGGTGAGGTCGTGTGCAGGCGCGGGTTTTCACCCGCAGGCGCAGCGAAGGCTTTTGCTAGCGCTGCGCCGAGGACGGAAAAATCGTGCCTGTGCGCGAGATCGCCGGCGTCACGGCGGCTGGCGCCGCCGCAGCGCCGGAGCTAGAACTGAAAGACCACCCCAGCCGACCAGACCAGGGCTGACGTGTTCAGTTGACCCATCTCTACGCCGTCACGGGCCAGAGACATCGCCCCGCTCTGCTCGTAGCCCATCTCCAGTGACAGACCCATGCCGAAGGACTCGCTCAGCTCCTTGAGTGAGCCCAGAAGCTCCAGACCTGCCGCGCCCTGCACCATCCAGGCTTGATCCCGCGCTGCTACCCGAGAGCCACCTGCAGACCAAGCCGTGTGTAGAAAACGGCGGCCCGCTCCAGCTTTCAGATAGGGACGCATCCAGCCATCCGGCAGCACGTGCCACATCACGTTCGCTCGGAGGTCGTTCACTTCGAGTTGAGTCTCCACCACGCCGTACACCGTGTCTGGCGCCGCGCGGATCACCCAGTTCGCTTCGAGCCAGAGGGCATCGAAGAGCCTGTAGCCCACGGCCAGATCACCACCCGCGAGGTGCTTGTCGGCGCTCAGAGCGGCCACCCCATCATCGAAGAGGCGAGCCCCCGTCGGGCGAATCGTCAGACGTATCGAGCCCGCCTCTGGGGCCTGGAACTCTACGTCTTCAGCGAGCGCCGAGCCCGAGAGCAGCAAGAGCGCACACACACCACACACCACTGACTTCCACATGCTCATCGCTCCAGAATCCCGTCCAACATGAAGCCTCGGCGTGTCTCGAAGGGGCGCTGTCCCAGCTCTGCAGCTGGCACAAAGCTGATCTCACCGAGCAGCTTGCCGTGATCGAGCACCACCATCGTCTCCCCCTTCACCTGACTCAGATACAGCTCTCCACGCCCCGCGGGCACCGGAGATGACACTCCGCGCCCCGTCGCCAGCTCGACGCCCACCACCGCAAAGCCACCCTCCACAGAGGGCGTCTCCACCGTGGCGTACGCCCAGGAGCGTGCCGGGTTCAGGCGCACCGACTGCAGCGTGCCCGAGATCGCCAGAGGCGTCGCCGTGCCCTCGTCCAAGTCGAGAATCACCAATGTCTCTTTGCCTTCTTCCTCCACCCAGGCCAGGGCCCTTCGCAGGGTGGGCAGCGGTTCCATCAGGCGCACAGCCCCTGGCAGAGCCAGCGTCGAGACCGCCTGACTCCGGCGAGTCTCCAGCACTGTCAGATCTGCCACCGAAACGTGGGCGCTGCCTTCCGACCAGAGCAATGCATAGGGCCCCTCATCACCTTCAGGGCGCATCGCCATGAAGGTGCGCACCTGTCGGATGTCGTGATCCACACTCACCCGCACTCGACGGCCCGTCACCGGATCCACCATGGCCACAGAAGACTCACCGGCGTTCACCGACAACACACGCACACCGTCAGGCAGCGTCTCCAGCACCATGTCGGAAGGTTGACGACCACTCACCAGAAGGTTCAGAGAGGGCTTCGGGATCGTGCGCTCATCTTCCGGGGCCTGCTCGAAGGACAACGCGAAGAGCTGCTCAGTCCCCTCTGCCCGGATAAAAGCCATGGGGCGGTCCTGCACCTCACCCAGAAGCACCTGAGCGGGGGTGATGGTCTCCTCTGCCCCTTCAGGCACGAGGTGAATCGTCCGCTCGGTCGCCGAGGGCTCAGCCAAATCGATCAGCGTCACATATTGATCCGACAGCACCCACGCCAGCTGACGACTTCGACCCATCAGCTCACGCTGCGGATCGATCACCAGCGTCGTGAGCGACTCGCCGAAGGCCCTCAGCGTGCGGGGCGTGGGGTTCGACTCTCCAGGGGCCGTGGTCAGATCGAAGATGGCGATCTCGTTGGGATTGCGGATCACCGGGCTCGCATCATCCGTGCTCTCCTCGGGGCCGAAGAAGGCCACGGCCCGGTCCCCTTCGGGAGAGAAAATGGCCTGGTCGAAGTCCGCCGGCATCGAGTATCGGATCCGCGCCGCCTCGTCACTCACCGGCAGCCAGGTGGCGCCCCGCTGGTCATCCAAAATCAACACCCCGTCGCCATTGGGTGACGGCACCACAGCCCGGGGTCGGGCCTCGAGCGCAATCAAACGCAAGTCGAGCTCACCTGGGGTGAAGAGCGATACAGCCTGCAGGTCTGGGTGGCTGTAGACCAGGCTGTCTCCGAGGACCACCACACCACTCACCTGCAGCGACTGCTCCCAGCGGCTGTCACGCTCGCCACAGCCCATACAGAGCACGAGACAACTCAACAGCACATTTACCCACCTCATCTTCATCACCTCACCCTGCTGTTGAGCACGTAGCCACCGACGGTGGACACACGGCCAGTCTCGAAATCGAAGAAGCTGATCCGCCCGACGGGATCAGAGAGCGTCACAAAGGCCCGGCCCGCCTCGGGGATCACCCCCGTGGCCTCGGGGGCTGCTCCGAGGGGCACGTCGACCAGATCGAAGGCCTCGAGGCCCGCCACCTGCAGGCGCCGAACACCTTCAGCCTCATCGCTGAGCATCACCAGCACACGCTCCCCCTCTTCGTCGAAGATCGGCCCCAGCGGCAAGCTGGGGGTGGTGTGCAGCTTCGAGTACAGAGAGCTCATCTTCAGCAGCGACCAGCCGTGACTCTGGGCCAGCGCCTCGTCCGCTGTCGGGGGCTCTCCTGTCATCGAGGGTGGCTCCGCCACATGGCGAATGAAGGCCACGTCACCCTTGGGCGCCACAGCCACACCCGCCACCCGCTTACGCAAGCGGCGGGTCACCACCACGCCCTCCTCGGACAAGTCGTCCACGCCCACCGACATCACCCCGATCTCAGGGGTAGAGGCCCCGGCCTCGAAGAGCACGGCGAAGAGCCCCTCCGGGCCAATCGAGGCGGCGTTGAAAGATCCACCAGCGTCGGCCACCTGAACCGCCTCGAGATCATCGAGAGGCACCCGGGCCACTTGCCCCAGCTCGCCAAGGGTCACCAGGGCCCAACGGCCCTTCGGATCGAGGTCGAGATCCGTAGGCACGGTCTCCAGCTCCACCCAGGTGAGCTGACCCGACTCGATGTCGAGCACCGAGATCCCCGACTCTCCCGCCCCCAGGCTCAGGGCCTGACGCCGATCGGGCGTGAGATACACCTCTCTGGGACCGATGGCGACGCTCGAAGGCGCCGTGGGCAGGTTCCGCGCCACCTGTGGGCCACTCAGGGGGTTGCCGTCTTCGTCCATCGGTGTCAGCGGGAACACCGAGAGGCCGTCCTCGTTGATGACGAGGGCCTGCTGATTGACGCGGTCGAACTCAACCTGTGACGGCTTGAAGCCAATGGCCACCTGATGTACGTCGCCCGTTTCCAGAGCCACCACCTGCACGCTCTGAAGGGTAGAAGGTGCCTCCGGCAGCTCGGGCTCCACCTCGAACCAGCAGATCACGTGCTCTCCCGAGGGCGAAATGCTCAGGCGGTTGTAGCGCCCATCGAGGGCGAGATGGCTGACGGAGATCTCTTCATCTTCCAAGGTGATGATCGACAGCTCGTCGCTGCCCTCGTTGAGCACCACCGCGCCGCGGCCCTCTGGCCGGGCCTCGACCTGTGTGGGCCGACGGCCCACCTCTACAAGGCCGATCTCCAGCGTGGTGGCGTCGACATAGATGGTGGTGTCTTGACTGGGGCTGGTGATCCACACCCGGCCATCAGCAATGGAGGGTGGGCTGAAGCCCGGATCAGTGAGGTCGACTTCTTCTACAGGACCGGCCCCAGCATCCATCTCTGGTCCTGCCTCTCCTTGAAAGACACATTGATTCTGAAAGCAGACATAACCGCTCTGACACTGCTCGGTGATCTCACATGGAAAGCCTGCGCCACCGTTGGCGTCAAAGTAGTCGCCAGCACCTTCGCCACACCCACTCCCCATCCACAGCCCGGAGAGCAAAATGGCACTCAGGGCCCCCTTCCACACTGTCCATCGCTGATGTTCGCGCCTCATGTGAGTCATGAGCGGCCTCCTCTGTCTTCTCATCGATGCCGCCAGTTATACGCAACACCCGTTCCACCCTGAAAGGCTGCCTTTGATGGCCAATCTGCCTCGGGCAACCCCCAGACTGAGAACTGGGGTTGACGGCAGAGTGTGAACCGCCATTGGATCACGGTGAACCATCGGGGAGTGCACAGTGAAGCGAGTGCTCGAGGCGCAAATGCTCAAGACGCGAATGCAGGCCACAGGCGCCATGGTGATGTCGGCGATGATCTTCTCGGGGTGTGGAGGCCTCAGCAACGGCAAGGATCTCAAGACCTCTGCCCAGACATGCACTCAGAGCGTCCAGAAACTGCGCAAACGACTCGGGCCAGAGATGGGTCAGGTGGTGCAGTCGGTGGCGGTGAAGATCTCTCCCCAGGATGATCCGGCCTGCGCAGTGGTCTACACCCTGCTCGGCGAGGAGATGTACGGCGAGGGATTGCCGGTGGCCGAGGTGCCAGACCCAGCGATGGATCACCGTCTCGCCCTGGGTACGTGGCACAGCGACGGCAAGGTAGACGTGAGCCTCATCGAGTCTTCGCCGGCAAGCCCTGGCGCTGTGCACCTGACCCTCTCAAGCCAGGACGCCGACAAAGACGGCCTCGTCGATCTGGTGGTGATGGAAGCCTCGAGTACTCCAGGTAACAGCTGGCAGGGCCTGCGCCTCTTCAGCTTCGCCCAGCTCGACACCCCACCCCACGAGATGTTCACCTCACCGCTCATGTTCAAGACCCCCGAGGGGGTGGAGCTCGCCGGCGAGTGGGCCTCGGGCAAGGTCAATGGCCGCCCGGCCCTCATGATGAGCTTCGGCAGTCAGAAGCGGGTGTACTCGTGGGATGCAGTGAACAAGCAGTTCACCTTCGACCAGCTGGCCACGAACGCTCAAGGTGGTGGAGAGCCACCCGCGACGGGCGACGCCCCCGCAGCGGCGCCGAAGGCCCCGAAAGCGCCTGAAACGCCCGCTTCTGATCTGAGCAAAGAGTTGGGGCTGGATTGAGCGGACGGCGGTGCGCAAGCACGGCCGTCCGCTTCAAGCACAAGCGCGGTCGCCTGCTCAATCCCCGTCGGCCACCCGCAGGGTGCTCAGGATGTGCTGCATACGCGCCTCCACCTTGCTGATGTTGGGCACGTTGTCGAGCACGATGGCCCGACGCTCACCAGAGGGAATCAGCACCAGGCGGCCACCGCGGATCAAGACGTACTCGATGACGTCGCTGATCTCCTTGGAGATGCGCATCTGAGGGGCAGGCCAGCGCTCTACATCACCGAGGAAGCCATGGTGATGCAGGAGCTCGTTGTTCTTGATCTCCCAGTAGTTGAACCGAACCTTCACGAACACGGCGATGAAGATCATCGCAAAGCCGATGGCCCAGACAAAATAGAAGGTCGAGTTCATGAAGAGGTGCTGTTTCAGTAATGACTGAATCATGTTCTGTATCTGTGGATAGATACTCGATAACAACCCCACGATGACCACCACAAGCACCACGACGATGCTGGTCAGCCGGGTGTAGTCGAAAGCCACCACTGACAAGTTGAAGAAGAACAGCAGCGTAAAGATCAAGCCCACCGGGCCTGGGTTCAGGAGCAAATCCGCAGGGGGCACATCGCCCACAGTGAAGTGCATGTAAAGACCCGCTGCCAGGGCAGCGATCAAGGTGGGGTAGAAGTAGATCACCGAAGGGTAGGGTCGGATCACCACTCGGGAGGGCAAGCTCCCGCTCTCGTCACCGCTCATCTCGACTCCCATCAGAAGATAACATCAGCAGAAAATGATTGCGGATTGGTTGTGTCAGGTCTGCGCACGCAGGTCAACTGCGTGGTCCCAACCCACGAATCTGCATCGTCAATTTGATGGGAGTGAGGAGGCGCTCAGGGGTTGGCGGGGGCCGGTGCGGGGGCTGCAGGGGCAGGGACGGGCGCAGCAGCGGGCGCCGGAGCAGCAGCAGGTGCAGGGGCCGCGGCAGGCGCAGGCGCTGCACCAGGTACAGCTGCTGGTGCGGGGGCCGGCGCAGGGGCGTCAGGCAGGCCAGCAGGGACAACCCCACCAGGCACGACACCGCCAGGGGCGACACCGCCAGGGGCGACGCCCTGCTGGTCGAAGCCGCCGGGCAGCACCTTGATCTCCTTCACCTCTTTGCGGGTGCGCTCGTCTTCGGGGGCCACATCCTCACGGGGCAGACCCTGCACGCCCTGGAGCGGCTTCTCCTTCTCGAGCTTCAGCTGGGTCTTCTCAGCCTCTTGCTGGGCGTAGGTGCTGCGGACCTCGTCAACGTACTCGCGGCCCTTCATGTCCAGGATGGTGAAGATGAAGAACAGCGACAGGAAGATGAGGCCAAAGCCGAAGACCGCAGCGTTGAGCCGCTCGTCATGGGCCAGGTGCATGAAGAACAAGCCCACCAGCGAGGCCTTGATGGTGGCCACGAACATGGCGATGAACATGTTCAGGGGCCCGAAGTCGAACTGCGCGATCCACACCGTGACGAAGGTGAGGAACAAAAGCGCACCGAAGACCTTCAGGTACAGCGACATAGGGGCGACGTGATCACCCAGAACGGAATGATGACCGTGATCGGCGTTGTGGCTCATGTGTCAGCCCCTCTCAAACCAGATAAAGCAGCGGGAACAGGTAGATCCAGATGAGGTCCACCAGGTGCCAGTACAGGGCCCCGATCTCCACGGGGGTGTAGTAGTCCTGGTAGAAGTGGCCCTTCATGGCCTTGAACATCACCCAGGTCAGCATGCACATGCCCAGCACCACATGGATGCCGTGCAGGCCAGTCATCATGAAGTAGATGCTGAAGAAGATGTGGGCCTTGGCCTCTTTGATCCCGGCGAAGTCGTACAACGGCCCTGGCAGCATGCCCTCGTGAATCTTGTGGCTGTACTCGAAGTACTTCACCACGAGGAACCCGCCTGCGAGCAGGATCGTCAGGGCGAGCAGGCCGACAATCTGGCCATTCTTCTCGCCATTCTTGTTGGTCTGTGCGGCGCGCACGGACAACACAGCGGTGAGGGAGCTGGTGATCAGCAACCCGGTGTTCACCGTACCGAGCTGCCAGTTGAGGGTGGCCGAAGCCTCCTTCCACATCTCGGGGTACAGATCTTTGAAGATCGCGTAGGCCACGAAGAGCCCGCCGAAGAGCAGGATCTCGGTGACCAGAAACAGCCACATGCCCAGCTTGGCGGAGTTGAACTCCTGCTTCGCTGACTCAAAGTGGTGGCCGACCTCATGCTTGACGATGCTGCTCATCTGCTCTCTTGTGGCCTCTCTGAAGAGGGTGGCACCCATCGCTGGGCAGCAGGTGTTTAAAAGGGTACGCGTTCGATTTCAAGCGCCGTTGCACACTGCCAGAAGCCTGTGTGCTCCGGTGCGGGCTCCAAACATCACTCAGTGACCGTGTGCAGAGGCCTTCTCATCCCCGGCGACGGGGAAATCGTAAGGACCAGCGGTGACCACGGGGGTGTCGTGGAAGTTGTGCTCGATGGGCGGAGACTGCGTGGTCCACTCCAGGGTCTTGGCCCCCCAGGGGTTCGCCGGCGCTGGGGCGCCAGACTTGAGGGAGTGGAGCAGGTTCGCCAGCGCCATCAAGAAGCCCAGGCCGATGACCCAGCTGCCCATGGTGGACCACATGTGCAGGGTCTCGTACTGGGGCAGGTAGTCGTAGTACCGGCGGGGCATGCCCTGAGTGCCGAGCACGAACTGAGTGAAGAAGGTGATGTTGAAGCCGATGAACACGGTGACGGCGCCCAGCTGGCCCAGAGGCTCGCTGTACATCTTGCCGGTCATCTTGGGCCACCAGTAGTAGAGGCCGCCGACGAAGGCCATCACGGTGCCGCCCATCATCACGTAGTGGAAGTGAGCCACGACGAAGTAGGTGTCGTGCAGGTGCACGTCGGTGCCCAGAGCGCCGAGGAAGATGCCCGTCAGACCACCGATGGTGAACAGGATCATGAAGGACAGCGCCCACAACATCGGTGTGTTCAGGCTGATCGAGCCCTTGTAGAGGGTGGCGGTCCAGTTGAACACCTTCACCGCTGAGGGGATGGCCACGAAGAAGGTCAGGAAGCTGAAGATCAGGCCGGCGTAGACCGACTGGCCACTGACGAACATGTGGTGGCCCCACACCAGGAAGCTGATGACGGCGATGGCCAGCGACGAGAGGGCGATGGCGCGGTAACCGAAGATCTGCTTCTTGGAGAAGGCGGTGATGAGCTCGCTGATGATGCCCATGCCCGGCAGGATCATGATGTACACGGCGGGGTGGCTGTAGAACCAGAAGAAGTGCTGGAACAGCACGGGATCACCACCGAGGGCGGGATCGAAGACGCCGACGCCGAGGGTACGCTCCATGATGAGCAGCAGCAGGGTGATGCCCAGCACGGGGGTGGCCATGACCTGGATGATGCTGGTGGCGTAGAGGGCCCAGATCATCAGGGGCATGCGGTTCCAGGTCATGCCCGGGGCCCGCATCTTGTGGATGGTCACGATGAAGTTCAGCCCGGTGAAGATGGAGCTGAAGCCGAGGATGAAGACCGAGAGGGTCATCATCACCACGGCGCCATCAACAGTGGTGCTGTAGGGGGTGTAGAAGGTCCAGCCGGTCTCCACGCCACCGTCGATGATGGAGTAGAGGGCCATGACTGAGCCCACCATGTAGATGTAGAAACTCGCCAGGTTCATCCGAGGGAAGGCCACATCTTTGGCCCCGAGCTGCAAGGGCAGCACGAAGTTGCCCAGGGCTGCGGGGATGGCCGGGATGATGAACAGGAACACCATGATGGCGCCGTGGAGCGTGAAGAAGCGGTTGTAGTTGTCCGCGGTCATCACGGTCTCGCCGATGCTGAACAGCTCGAGACGCAGGCCAAGGGCGAAGAACCCGCCCATGGCGAAGGCGATGAGGACCGAGACGAGGTACATCAGGCCGATGCGCTTGTGATCCACAGTCACAAGCCAGCTCATCAGCCCCTTCTTCGCCTTGAGGTAGGAGACCTCTTTGGCGGAATCGTTGTGCACTGGAGTATTCATGATGCTGTCTTCCGCCTTTTACTTGAGGGTCTTCATCCAGCTGATCAGATCGTCGATCTGATCATCGCTGAGCTGGCCTTTGAACGACGGCATACCCCCGGCATACCCCTCCACCAGCTTGGCGTTGGGCTCCAGGATGGATTCCCGAATGTAGTTCTCGTCCACCTTCACCGGATCCATGCCGGTGATCTTCTCCATGCGGCCGTAGAGGCCCTTGAAAGAGGGGCCCACCAGACGGTTGCCGTCCAGGGTGTGGCAGCTCTTGCAGAGGCCATCGTACACCTTCTTGGCGCGGGCGATGGGATCTTGAGGACCGAAGCCGGTCTTCTTCATCCGCAGCTCGTACTCGTCCTGGGGCAGGACGACCACGGTGGCGAGCATGGCGCTGTGGCTGGTGCCGCAGTACTCGGTGCAGTACACCTGGTACTGGGGGAGCATGGGCATGCTGGCCTTGGGCTCGGGGGCCGGCTGCTTCTTGGCGATGGCAGCCTTCATGGCGTCGAAGTCGGCCTTGGCGTCGGGGTACTTCTTCCAGTACTCCGCCACGGTGTTGGCCTTGGCCTCGAACCAGACGCTGCTGTAACGACCAGGGACCACATCCTGCTTCACCCGGAAGGCGGGCACGTAGAAGGAGTGGATGACGTCTTTGGAGTTCATGACCAGCTTCACCGGCTTGCCTTCGGGCACGAAGAGCTCACCGGGGGTCTGATCGCCATTGGAGTACTTGAACGACCAGCTCCACTTCTGGGCTGTGGCCTTGATCTCCATGGCGTCCACAGGGGCGACGTGCAGATCCATGAACACGTTGAAGCCCCAGACGAAGATACCCAACACGAGAATTGTGGGGATACCTGTCCAGAGGATCTCGATCTTTGTGCTGTGGGCGATCTGGCTTGTTGCAAGCTGATCGGCATCACGACGGCGGTACTTGGCGACCAGGTACACCACCGCGAATGTGATCAGCAGGAAGAAGAAGACGCAGATCCAGTAGATCCCGTAGTACAGATCGTCGACGCCCTCGGCCACCGTGGAGGCCTGCGGGGGCATCCACAAGGTGGCGTCGGCCACGGCGTTGGTGCCTTCGGCTCCTGTCTCCATCACCACACTCCAGGGCGCTTCAAACGCCCGTCGCTTCTTTGCTCATCGACTCAGAGCCCTCATCGCCCTGAGTGAAGTCACCCTGACTTTGGGCACGACGCGCACGCTTCTCGCGTCGCCTGAGCACAAAAATCAAACTGCCAAGTATGGCGATGGTCAGCAGCCCTCCGAGCCGCATCACACCCCATACGTAGATTCCGTATTTCTTGGAGTCCGGGTTGTAGTGGAAGCACGTGAGCAAAAACTGCTCGATGGTGCTGCCCAACTCACCGTCTCCAGATTCGACCAGCGCCATACGGAGCTGATCAGAGGGGAACTGAATCCCGTAGAGGTAGCGAGCGATGGTGCCGTCGGGGGTGGCCAGCAGAATGGCAGCGCCATGGGCATACTGCTTCTGTGACGGGTCCCACTTGTAACCAAAGCCCACGTCCTCGGCGAGGCGCTTGAGGTTGGCCTGCTTCCCCGTGAGGAAGTGCCAGCCTTCAGCGGCCTCAGGGCGGCCCAGAGCCTCGATGTAGGTCTCTTTCTTCGCCGCCGCCAGCGTGTGCTCTTCACGATGGTTGATCGTGAAGTTGAGCACCGTGAAATCCTTGCCTGGGGTCCACTCCAGGCCCTTCATGCCTTCGAGGGCCCCGTTGAGGACCAGCCCGCACAGCATCGGACATTCGTAATAACCGGGGATCAGGATCACCGGCTTGTCGCCCTGCTCGAAGTAGCTGCCGAGCGTCACGGTCTTGCCGTGCTCGTCCACCAGCTCGAGATCGAGGGGCAACTTCTCGCCGATGTGCTCCACCACCTCGACCCCATCAAACTCCTTGGGTTTGATGTTGAGCTGAGCCTCCGCCTGAGGGATCGCGGCGACCGTCACTGCCACAGCGGCGATGAACATCGCAACCAGGCTGGCCGCTGCCCTCATGGGGACTGCGCTCAAAGTTGGGGTGAGGCGACGAGACATGACGAGATCAGAGCCCCTCTTTGGCCACGGCCTTCATGGCCTGCTCGATGGGGATCTGGTAGCGACCGTTCTCGAGCTTCTTGTACCCGGTGAGGGCCTCGTTCTCGGTCTTTTCGAGGGCCTCGAGCTCGTTCCCGATCTGGGAGCGGGCGTAAACCTTCGTCTCTTCTTCGCTGTCGATGGCTTTGAAGAAGTAGGCGGTGAGGCCACCGATCGACAGGATGACCAGCAGCAACATCACCATGCCCCACCCGAAGAGGAGGCCGGGGTTCACCTGGTCGGGCTCCGCTGCAACGGTGCCGTGGTGGTCATGATCGTGATCGTCATGGCCGTGATCAGCGTGCGTGGCATCAGACATTGTCATACTCCATCGATGCGATCAGCTGCGGATCCTTGTGAGCCACGATGGCGCCGCTGGCAAACCGGCGTGCGTACATCGCGACGAAGATGCCACCCATGCCCACCCACGTGGCCACGTTGAGCCAGTGGAAGTGGGGACCGCCGTGACCAGCGCCCTCGTGGGGCATGGTGGGCATGACCACATAGTACAGGTCCAGGTAGTGAAGGACCAGCAGCCATGCAGAGACAAGGCCGAGGACCTTCCGGTTGCGCTTCATGTGCCGACTCATCAGCACAAAGAAGGGGGCAAGGAAGTGCCCAAAGGCGAGAACCCAGAAAAGGTTCTCCCAACCGTTATGTTTACGCATAAAGAACCATGCAGTCTCTTCGGGAATGTTCGCGTACCAGATGAGCATGTACTGGCTGAACGACACATAGGCCCAGAAGATGACGAAACCGAACAGCATCTTGCCCACATCGTGCAGGTTGCCCACGGTGATCGTGTTGGTCAAAGCGCCATTGCTCTGCAGCCACATCGAAGAGAGCCCCAGGCAGGCGTAAAGCGACACCATGCAGCCCGCAAAGGTGTAGACACCGAACATGGTGCTGAACCAGTGGGGATCGGTGCTCATGAGCCAGTCGAAGGCGGCGAAGGTGACGCTCATGGCGGTGAACATCATGAGCACCGGGGCCGCACGACGCATCTTGTGGGTGTGCTTGGGATCGCCGTCGGCATCCTGAGCGACGCTCTGGGTCCGGAAGAACCAGGCGGCGCCGGAGAGCACCACGAGGTAGAAGATCGCCCGGCCGATGAAGAAGCCCGAGTTCAAGTACCCTGCCTTGTGCTGCAGGATCTTGTCGGTGGCCATCACGTCTTCGTGGGTCCAGTGGTAGAGGTGGTGCATGCCGATGATGACCGGGATGAACAACACCGCCATCACGGGCAGGTTGAAGGCGAAGTTCTCCGCGAGCCGGCGCAGACCGGCGCTCCAGCTGCCGCGGCTCAGGTGGTGGAACAGCACGAAGACGAGACCGCCCACGGCGATGCTGAACCAGAAGAAGAACGACACGAGCCACGAGAAGTAGAAGTTGTTCTGCGTGCCCTCGTCACCGCCGAGGCCAACACCGAGGCTGGCGCCGAGGCCGACGATCCCGAGGCCGAGGCCGATGTTGAACACCGGCTTCCAGACCGAGGCGTCGAGTGTGGGCTTATCTGAGAAGGTCTTGTGGTGTCCCATCTTACTGCCTCCCTCGCTCTTCCGCGGGCACGTCTGCAGCGCTGGCGAACTGGCTGCGCTGGAGCGCCCGAATGTAGGCCACGATGGCCCAGCGATCCTCGGTGGGGATCTGGTGCCGGTAGGCGGGCATGGTGCGCACGCCGTTGCTGATCACGTGGTACAGCTCGCCCACGGGCATGGCCCGGAGACGATCCTGATGGTAGGTGGGCGGGGGCACGAGGCCACGGGAGACCACCACGCCCTTGCCGGCGCCGGTCTTGTCGTGACAGGGGGAGCAGTAGATGTTGTACCGCTCCTGGCCCCACGTCAGCACGTCCATGTCCACGGCGATGGGCAAGGTGGTGACGAAGTTCCCCTCGGCATCTCTGCCGCGGTAGAGGGCGTCGTCGGCCTTGAGCATGCCCCGCGCCACGGTGCCCCGAGGGGGGACCCGCATGGTGCGCGCGTCGTCGAAGATCTTGCTCTGCCCGAAGGGCATGTACTTGTCCTGGAAGTCCATGTTCTGGTTCAGGTGAACCGGAGGCTCCCGGGAGACCTCCCCACG
Organism: Bradymonadia bacterium; assembly: GCA_046290225.1. Taxonomy (GTDB): domain Bacteria; phylum Myxococcota_A; class Bradymonadia; order UBA7976; family UBA1532; genus JBKAGE01. The sequence goes on from JBKAGE010000037.1 coordinate 13,385, forward strand.
ACACCCGGCGAGGGCGGTGAGGGCCACCGTGGCGACGAGTACGCTCTGGAACGCCTTACGCAAAGAGTTCATGGCGATCAGTCCTCCACCAGGGTGACGTTGCGCCCCCCGAGCTTCTCGAGGGCGGCACGGCTCATGTCGACGCTGAACTTCGGGTCTTTCGACTCGATGGTCATGAAGAAGGCGTCGTCGGTGACCCGCTTGAACCGCTCGATGCGGTCGAGGGGGTGGTAAGGCCGAGGCAACTTGTTGAGGGCGAACATGCCGAAGACGGTGCCGAAGGCGCTCAACAGCACGGTGAGCTCGAACATGATGGGCATGCCGAACTCCCAGGCGAAGAGCGGCTTGCCGCCGATGACCAGGGGGTAGTCCACGGCGCCGGTCCACCACTGGAGCAGCACGGCGCAGGTGAGCCCGGTGAGGCCCATGGCCAGCGCGATCCACGGCACCTTGGAGCCGCCGAGGCCCATGGCATCGTCCATCCCGTGGATCGGGAAGGGAGACCACGTCTCGAACTTGGTGTAGCCCTGCTCTCGCAGCGATTGAGCGGCTTCGAGCAGTCGGGCGGGGTTATCGAACTCGGCGCAGAGGCCCCAAACGCGACGATCAGCCATGGCTCGCCTCCCCTTCGCCGTGCTGGTGGTACCCCTCCCAGTGGGGATCGGCCTGGGGCATGACGCCCTTGACCTCGGAGATGGCCACTGCCGGCAAGAACTTCAGGAACAGGATGAACAGGGTGAAGAACAGCCCGAACGACCCGACGAAGATCGAGATGTCGAAGATGGTGGGGCTGTAGTAGTCCCACGCCGAGGGCAGGTACCCGCGGTGCAGCGACATGGTGATCACGAAGCGCTCGAACCACATGCCGATGTTCACGAAGATCGAGAGGATCCAGGTGACCTTGATGTTGAGCCGGATCTTCTTGGACCAGAAAAGCTGCGGCGTGATGACGTTGCAGCTCACCATGATCCAGTAGGCCCAGGCGTAGGGCCCGAAGGCGCGGTTCACGAAGACGAAGCTCTCGTAGGGGCTGCCGGAGTACCACGCGATGAAGAACTCCATGGCGTAGGCGTAGCCCACGAGCATGCCGGTCACGAGGATGATCTTGTTCATGTTCTCGATGTGACGCAGCGTGATGAAGTCTTCGAGTTTGAAGATCTTGCGCGTCGGTATCGCCAGGGTGAGCACCATGGCGAAGCCCGAGAAGATGGCCCCGGCGACGAAGTACGGCGGGAAGATCGTGGTGTGCCAGCCGGGGATCACCGAGACGGCGAAGTCGAAGGACACGATGGAGTGCACCGAGAGCACCAGAGGGGTGCTCAGGGCGGCGAGGAGCAAGTAGGCCCGCTCGTAGTTCTGCCAGTGACGGTTGGCGCCGCGCCAGCCGAGGCTGAAGATGCCATAGCCGTAGAAGGCGATCTTGCTCTTGGCCCGGTCACGCAGGGTGGCCAGGTCGGGCACGAGGCCGGTGAACCAGAAGAGCAGCGACACGGTGAAGTAGGTGGACACGGCGAAGACGTCCCACAGCAGGGGGCTGCGGAAGTTCACCCACATGTCCATCTGGTTCGGCAGGGGCAGCATCCAGTAGGCGGCCCAGATACGACCGACGTGAATGCCGGGGAACACCAGGGCGCAGATGACTGCGAAGATGGTCATGGCCTCTGCGAACCGGTTGATGGCAGTACGCCACTTCTGCCGGAACAGGAAGAGCACGGCGCTGATGAGGGTACCGGCGTGACCGATGCCGACCCAGAACACGAAGTTTACGATGGCCCAGCCCCAGCCCATGGGGTTGTTCAGGCCCCAGATGCCGGTGCCTTCCCAGACCAGCCAGCCGATGCTGCCGAGCAGCAGGCACATGACCGTGAAGGCCATGCCGAAGGCGGCGATCCAGAGTTTGTTGATCGGCGCCTCGACCACCCCGCAGATGGCTTCTGTCACCGAGTGGAAGTCGTGATCACCGGCGACGAGAGGCGGCGGGAAGACCCCGTCATTCTCGTAGATGCTGATGTCTTGTGCCATGCCTCAGCCCTCCAGCTCGGGGTTGGGGTTGCTGATCTTCGCGAGGAACGAAGTGCGGTTCTTCAGGTTCAGCTCGCTGAGGATGGTGTAATCCCGCTCACGGGCCTTGGCCTTGGTCACCGCGCTGCCCTTGTTGTTGATGTCACCGAAGACGATGGCACCGGAGGGGCACGCCTGAGCGCAGGCGGTGGTGAGGTTGTCCATGATGGACTTGGCCTTGCGATCGTCAGGGGCGAGCTTGGCGTTGAGCTTCGACTTGTTGATGCGCTGCACGCAGTACGTGCACTTCTCCATGACACCGCGGAAACGCACGGTGACGTTGGGGTTGCGCGCCATCTGAATCAGCTCGGGCCAGGACTTGGTGTAGTTGTAGAAGTTGAACCGCCGCACCTTGAAGGGGCAGTTGTTCGAGCAGTACCGGGTGCCGATGCACCGGTTGTACACCATGTCGTTGAGCCCCTCGGGGCTGTGCACGGTGGCGGCCACCGGGCACACGTTCTCGCAGGGGGCGTTCTCGCACTGCTGACAGTTCAAGGGCTGGTGGAGCACCCGGGGGTTCTCGGCGTCGCCCTCGAAGTAGCGATCCATGCGGATCCAGTGCAGCTCGCGACCGCGCATCACCTGGTCTTTGCCGACAGGCGGGATGCTGTTCTCGGCCTGACACGCCACGAGACAGGCGTTGCAGCCGGTGCACTTGGTCAGGTCGATGGCCATGCCCCACTGGTAGCCCTTGGAGTAGTCGTGCTCCTTGTAGATGGCCTCCGTCGGGGGATGCACCACCGGGGCGCCCTGGGGGAAGGGCTTGCCGTGCTCGATGATCCCGGGCTTGGCGAAGTCGGGCTTCTTGGCGAAGCCGGCGATGGTGTTCTCGCGAACGAGGGGCCGGTCGACGTAGCCGGGGGCCACCTCGGGGTCGTACCCCGCCTGGCGGCCGTAGCGCTGCACACAGGCCACCTTGAAGGCGTTCCCGGTGGACTTCAGCGTGGCGCCGAAGGCGATGTCGGGGTTCGCCGCGGTGCGCATGGGGTTCACGTTGGCGCCCACAGGGCCCGAGGCGTGGTAGGTCAGGTAGCTGTTGAAGTACCGACCGAAGCCTACGGCGAGGGCCACAGTGTTGGCGGCCAGACCCGGCAGGATCCAGGCAGGCACCTTCACTGAAGCGCCGTTCACGGTGACCTCGACCTCCTGCTCGTTGGCCACGCCGAGGGCTTCGGCGGTGGCAGGGCTGAGCAGCGCGGCGTTGTCCCACGTGATCTTGGTGAGGTTGTCCGGGGTCTCCATCATCCAGCCGTTGCCGCCGAAACGCCCGTCCCACATGTGGGCGGTCTCGTAGAAGATCACCTCGAGGGCGTCTTTACTCGGCGTCTTGGGGGTGGGCCGGTTCTCGAAGAAGCTACCGGCGGGCATGCCGGGCTGAGCCGTGAGGGCGGTGAAGACGCGCTCGGCGACGACGCCGTCGTGCAGCATCTTGCGCCAGGCCTTGAAGAAGCCGTTGGACCCGAGCTTCTGCTTCCAGGCGCCGCGGACCACGTCGTGGCTGCTGGTCTTCTCGTCACCGAGCAGCATGGCCAGGACCTCGACGTCGGCCTTGGCGCCGAAGATGGGGTCGATGAGCGGCTGCTGGATGCTCACGGTGCCGTCGGTGGCGGTGATGTCACCCCAGCTCTCGAGGAAGTGCGCCCGGGGGAACACGTGGGTGCTCGCCGCGGCGGTCTCGTCGATGATGGCCTCGAGATCCCGATCGCTCTGGTTGGGGAACTCTTCGACGTGCTTCACCTGAGGCGCGTGATGGCTGAAGGTGATGCGGGTCTTGGCCTTGGCGAAGGCCTCGGCCACCTTCACGTCGCCGGGGGCGGTGAAGAGCGGGTTGGTGCCGAGGTTGATCACCGTGGTGAACTTGCCGCTGTTGAGGCCCTCGACGAGGCGCTTCAGGTTGTCGGCGTCGCCGATCTCGAGCACGGGCCGACGGGTGTCGGGGTAGTACTGGACCAGGCTGCCGTGGGCGGCGAGGGCGCCGTTGATGAGCACGGCGAGGGCGTGCACCGCCGGGGACTGCCGGCGGCCGGCGAAGACGATGGCGCGCTTGCGGGCCTTGAGCAGGTCAGCGACGAGGACCTTGACGAACTTGGCCTCTTCTTCGCTGAGCTTCGCGGCGCCGTACTGGTCGATGAACTTCTCGGTGCCGACGGCGAAGGCGGCCTTGCCATCCTTGAGGCCCTTGGCCACGGCCCAGGCGATGGCCTCGACGCGGCTGGCGGGCACCCGGAGGCGGTGCTCGGCGTTGGTACCGGTGGTGCTGTAGAGGCCCTCGACGGCGTACAGGCGGCTCATGTTCTCCGCCTGCTTGGCGGGGCTCATCTTCCGCAGCCGCTCGATGTCGCGGGTGGCACCCCAGAGCTTGCCGTTGCGCACCGACTCACCCTCGGAGTGGAGGAAGTCGGAGTCGAAGGACACCAGGACCCGCGCCCGGTCGAAGCGGTACTGGGGGATGGAGGCGGTGCCGAGGACGGCCTTGATGCCCGCCCGCTGGTTGTCTTCGCTGATACCCTCGTAGGTGAACCACTTCGCCTGGTTCAGGTCACCCTGGAGCACCCGCTTGCGCAGAGCATCGAGGGTGGGCGAGGCCTTGGCGCCGGCGATGATGGCCAGGCCCTGGCCCTTGCTGGCCCGCAGAGCCTCGAAGGTCTTCTTGAGGGCGGCCTCGCCAGCAGCCCAGTCCACGGACTCGCCGTTGACGACGGGGCGGGTGAGGCGCGAGGGATCATAGAGCTCGTGAATCTGCGCCAGGTGAGGGGCGGCGCAGGCGCCGAAGCTGCTGGTGTGCTCCGGGTGGCCCTCGATCTTCGTGGGGCGGCCCTCGTGGCTCTCCACGATGAGGCCCATGGCCCGGCCGTTCACCTGAGCGGCGGTGGCGTAGAACTGAGGCACGCCGGGGACGAGATCCTCAGGGGCCTTGCTGTAAGGCAGGATCTTGTCTTCGGGGCGGCGGACGCAGCCCGCGAGACCCGCGGCGGCGACGCCCATACCCACGGCGCCCATGAAGCCACGACGGGTCTGACCACCGCCAGTAGCGATCTGCGCACCACCGTCCTCGGGGACCTCGGGAGACAGGCCGCCGTGCTTCTCGAAGTCGATCGGCAGCTTGTCGGCGAACTCTTTGGCCTCGGCCTCAGCGAAGGCCTCCGTGCCGTGCAGCTCGTCGAGGCTGCGCCAGTAGCGACGATTCTTGGTCTTCGTGTTCATCGGTGGCACCCCGAGCAATGCAGCGGCGGGTTGATGTTGTTCTCTTCCTTGAGCTTCGTGCCCACGGCGAGCTGGTCACCGCCCTCGGGCTCGTACCCCATCACCGTCACCATCTCCGGCGGGCGGAGGTGGTTCTCGGGGGCCCGGTGGCACTCGAGGCACCAGCCCATGTTGAGGGGCTGGTCCTGACGCACCTCGATCATCTGATCGATGCGGCCGTGGCAGGACTCACACCCGACGCCGGCGGCGATGTGGGCGTTGTGCTGGAAGTAAGCGTAGTCGGGGGTCTTGTGCACCCGGACCCAGGGGATGGGCTTGCCGGAGGCGAAGCTCTCCCGCACCGGGAGCAGCTTGGGGCTCTCGGTCTTGATCTGCCCGTGGCAGTTCATGCAGGTCTGCGTGGGCGGCACCCCGGCGTGAGCACTCTTCTCCACACCGGTGTGGCAGTAACGGCAATCGATGCCGAGGCTGCCAGCGTGGAGCTTGTGGCTGTAGGGCACCGGCTGCTTGGGCATGTAGCCCACGTCGGTGTACTTCGGTGAGAAGTAGTACCAGACGGCGGCGATGATCATCACCGTACCGAGGCCACCAGCCACCGTCATGATGGCTGGCACCTTGTTGTGCCAGGAGGGGAAGACGAAGTGAGGTCGCCTCTCTTCGTTTCCGGCGTTGCCGTGTTCCTTTTCGCTCATCGCTTCCAGTACCCCGTGGTGTCCGGTTGCAGTGCCAGGATGCGGCTTCGGTCGCAGTGCCTGGTCTCAGTGCCCGGGCCGACCCCTCTCTCCCGAAGGAGGTGAGGATGGGCGGGTGCCTTCACAAGAAGATCGTCTTTCGGGCGAGCGTATCCGCAAGGGATATGCCAGCCGTTTGGGCGGCGCATATTAAGCACCGCAAGTGCCCGAAGTCCATCCCTTTTTCAGCCATGATCAGGTGCGGCAGAACGTCGCACCGCGGCAAATCGCCACACCGCTTTTTGGAGGGACATACAATACTGTCACGTCACGGTCGGGCGCGGTGGGGAAGGCTAGGGATTATCCCCAGCAAAATCATCATGCTCCAGGCCCCATGCCTTGAGCTTGCGCTGGAGGGTACGGCGGTTGATGTCGAGGATCCGGGCCACCCGAGTGATGTTCTTGTGGTGGGCCAGCAGCCGCTCGATGTGCCTGCGCTCCACCGCTTCGAGACTGATCTCTTCTATGACGTCGGATTGTGGCGGCGGTGGTGGCATCGTACCGGCGCTGGAGAAGGGGTTGGCGGCGAGCATCCGCCGTACGAGGGCACCATCGACGTCGCCGTCGACGGCGAAGAGCGCCACTCGACGGGCCAGGTTCACGAGCTCTCTCACGTTCCCGGGCCAGGGGTGAGCCAGCAGCGCCGCATGGGCGTCGTCGCTGAAGTTGAACGGCCCCCGGGCCACGCGATCGAGCCAGTGGGTCATGATGGGCACGATGTCGTCCCGACGCACCCGCAAGGGGGGCAGCTCGAGGGGCAGCACCTGCAACCGGTAATAGAGGTCTTCTCTGAAGCGCCCTGCTTTGACCTCCTCGTGCAACTTGCGATGTGTGGCGGCGATCAGCCGGCCCCGGAACGACACCTCCCGGGTCTCACCCACAGGGCGGAAGCTTCGGGCTTCGAGCACGCGGAGCAGCTTCGCCTGATGCTCGATGGGCAGCTCGGCCACCTCGTCGAGAAACAGAGTGCCCTCCCCCACCTCTTCGAAAAGGCCCACCTTGCGTCGATCGGCGCCGGTAAACGCCCCTTTAGCATGGCCGAAGAGCTCCGACTCGATGAGATCAGGGGGCAGGCAGGCCATATTGATGGGGATGAAAGGCTGCGCCACTCGAGGTGACTGCTGGTGCAGAAACCGCGCGGCCACCTCTTTTCCTGTACCTGTCTCCCCTGTGAGGAGGACCGGCTCGTCTGCGCCAGCGAGCCGGGTGAGCAGCGCCCTCAGCTGCTCTGTGGCGGGGCTCTGGCCCACGAGATCCACCCCACCGGCCTCCTGGGCGGCAGCTTGCCGCAGGACCGGCGCGAGGCCATCACCGTCGACAGGCTTCATCAAGAAGGTGTACGCCCCGAGGCGCATGGCCTCTACAGCGTCGGGCACGGTGCCGTGGCCAGTGAGCACCACCACGGGCATCGAACGCCCTGGTGTCTGCCTCAACACGTCGAGGCCACCCAAACCCGGCATACGCAAATCGAGCACGGCGACGTGCGGGGCCTCGGGATCATCGTGGGCGGCGTTGAAGGCCCCGACGGCGGCTTCTCCATCGCCGAGCTGAGAGACCGAGAAACCCCTTCGCCTCAGCGCCTTGGCCATGGCAATTCGAAAGGGCTCATCGTCGTCGATGAGGAGCACGCGCAGCTTTTGAGTCGGTGCCGGATCGGTTGACGCTCGGATCATGACGCCATCTCCTGGTGCAGTCGATGCGATCAATGTTAGCAAGACCTGAGCCGACAATCGGCCACCCTTCAGAGAGTCGGACAGCGCAGTAGAAGGTGGGTGAATCCCACCCTGAAAGGGAGTAGGCTCACCACCGTGTGGATCTGCCCAGAATGCAGGACGGTTTACCGGGTGTCGGCCCCGACGTGCGAACGTGACGGGGCCCCCCTCGCTCAGGTCTTTGCCCATCAGACCCGAGGCCGCTTCCCCTTGCTCGGCAAGGTGGTGGGCGATCGCTACAGGCTCATCGGCGGCCTGGGCAAAGGCGGGCTGGGCACGGTCTACCTCGCCGAGCACCAGCACCTCGGTCACCTCTTCGCGATTAAATTTCTCGAGCTCGGCGGTGAAGAAGCCTCTGATCAGGTGAAGAAGGATCGCGATCGTCATCGTCGCGACTTCCTGAAAGAGGCCCGGGTCGCCTCCCTCATTCGCCATCCCTCAGTGGTGGGGGTGACCGACTTCGGCGAGCACGAAGATCTACCCTTCCTCGTGATGGACTATGTGCCGGGCCCCTCTCTCCTCCAGGAGATGGAGCGCAAGGGGCGGTTCTCGTACAAAGAGGCCTGCGACATCGCCCTGCGCATCGCCGAGGCCCTCAACGCCTTCCATGAGCGGCGCCTCGTTCACCGCGACCTCAAGCCGGCGAACCTGATCCTCGATCCCCGCGAAGACGGCCGCCTCACCCTGGTGGACCTGGGCCTCGTCAAAGATCTTGCTGGCCCTGGCGGTAAAGACTCCACTCACCCCCTGGCCCTACGTGGTACGCCGGGCTACCTCGCCCCGGAGCAGGTGCCGGGCTGGGTGCTTCAGGGGGCCGGCGTCCGGGCGGTGAAGAAAGAGAAGAAGGCCGTCGATCCTCGGGTCGACATCTACGCCCTCGGCGTCATCCTCTACGAGATGCTCGCTGGAGAGCCCCCCTACCCCGACGGCTCGAACACGCAGGTCATTGTCTACGCCTGCACACAAGATCCCAAACCGCTGCACGCGCTCGATCTGCCCATTGATCACATCGTGAAGGCTGATCCCCCCGTGGGCCTTGAGAAGCTGGTCCTCGACACGATGTCCCGGGATCGCGACACGCGCCCCGCCTCTGCCGCAGAGTTCATCGAGCGCCTGAAGGCGACGATGGCGGAGATCGAACGCCCCGCTCCAGTGCGGGTGCCCATCAACGCCTCCGCCCTCACGGCGCTGCCGGGGCTCGCCACCCGACCGGGGTTGCCCAGCAGCGAGACGATGCCCGACGACAGCATGGGCAGCGAATACGACACGATGGTCTTCGACACCAACGCCCACCCCGATCCGGACGACGGCTTCGATCTCGAAGACTCCCTCGACGAAGAGGCGGCGACGGTGGCGGGCCCCATGCCCGAGATCATCGCCGAGGCCAGGGCTGCCCAGGCCGCTCAGGTGGCCCGAGAGGCTCGTGGGCTCCCCACAGAAGACGATCGCCCCGGGCCGCGGCTGGGGCTCTGGATCGGCTTGCTCGGGGTGGTGCTCGCCGCAGCGGCAGGAGTCTGGTGGGCCCTGAGCAGCAACGGCAGCGGCGATCCGGTGGATCGACAGACCATCGACAATCGGGGCCAGCTGCCCGTGGGCTCTCTCCCAGAGACGCCAGCAACGCCCGATGCCGGTCAGCCTCAAAAGCTCGACGCTGAGTTGACGATCCCAGTCTTACCGCTGGATCCACCGGAAGAGGCGCCTGATGCTCAGGGCGCAGCGGCCTCGACCGACGCTGGGGCGTCAAAGCCGACTACCCGGCGGCGCAAGCGTCGTCGCCGCGCCACGCCACCTGTGGTCAAGGACACACCCACGGTCCCCCCACGTGGTCCCACAGATGACGAGATCCTGGTGGCGCTGCTCCGTGAGGGTGACAGCGCCTTCAAGCGGGAGTCCTATCAGCGAGCCCTGCGCAACTACCGCAAGTTTCTCGCCCGGGCACCGCAAAGCCACGCCAAGTACTTCCAGGTGAAGCAGCGCGTGCGCTCCTTGGAACAGCTCACCGCCTACGACCGCTGATCATCGCCCTGCCCCGACCGGCCCAGACATCATTGCCGTCACGAAGGTGTGAACCATGAGACGCTTTTGCGTATCATGCGCCTCATGAGCAGCTCATCTTCGAGACAGACCTCTCTTCGAGGTGCCATGCCGGGCTCCCCCTGCCTCTGGTGGGTGTTGTGCCTGCTCTGGCCCACCATCGGCCACGCTGATGGCGATCACCTCGCGCGCTTCAACGCCGTCGCCCAGAAAGCAGAGGCAACGCTTCAAAAGAGCGGCCCCGAGGCGGCCATCGAGATCTATGAAGAGGCCTTGCTCGAAGAAGAGCTGGGGCAGATTCATCTGCGTCTCGGCCAGCTGACACAGGATCTCAAGCGCTTCGACGCCGCCGCCATGCACTACAAATCATGCATGGAGGACGATCGGGTGGAAGCCCTCGATCGCAACCTGGTCTGCCTCAAAGGTCTCGAAGCCAGCACTTCAATCCTGAAGATCGAGGGCCTGCCCCAAGGGGCCTCTGTGGTGGTGCAGCAGCCGGCTTCCTTCGCAGGGCCCGTGGAGTCCGGCGCTCAGGTGCCCCGAGGGCCTGTCACATTGCTTGTAGATGCCCCGGGGAGGACGCCGAGGGCCACACAGCTCGTCTTGTCGGAGCGGGAGACACGGTGGCGCGCCGTGCTTGGTCAAGCCGCTGAGGGTGCAGCTCCTCCCCCGCCTCCGCCTTCAGGTAGCAATGGTGACATCAATATCCCGGATGGCTTCATCTCATCTGATCCGCTCATCACCGGCCCAGTCAATCCACCAGAGCCGAGCCCATGGCCCATCTACGCCACCGGGGGCGCCGGCCTGGCGTTGCTCGGCAGTGGGCTCTACCTCGGCATCAACAACCAGGACGAGCTGGATCGCGTGCGCCGCCGACAGCGCATCGGCGCCTGTGGCGACGACAACTGCCGTGGAGACATCAGCAGCGCCGAGGGATCAGCACAGGTGGCCGACGCCCTCTGGATCACGGGCGCTGCAGTGGTGACGGCGGCGGTGATTTGGTATCTGCTCGATGATTGAGCGCCTGAAAGGCGCCCACCGTTCGTCCTTACAGAGAAGTCTACATCAAGGATCAGCCATGCTCTCGCTGCCCACGTTTGGGCCTCGTCTGAAGCGCTGTCTACGCATCATCGCACCGTTGGGTTGCGCGCTCTCTCTCTCGGGGTGCTTCTCGGGTGAAGACTTCTCGGAATGCACTGCTGATGATCAATGCCGATCAGGCATGTGCATGAGCGGCCGGTGTACGGTGCTCGATGGCCCCAGTGACATGGGCGTCGGCGTCGACGAGGGCATGGTGCAAATGCCCGATATGGGCGACTCGGACACGATGGTCCTCACGGGCGTGTACACGCCCCAGCCCGGCATCGAAGACTTCGGCGACAAAACGGTGATCATCGACGGGCTGCAACTGTCGGGGAACGCGATCCCCTTCCGGATCAAGGCCCGCACCATCATCGTGCGCAACCTCAACGCCAACGGCGCCGGCTACCTCGGCGGTGGCGGTGGCGGTGGCGGTGCAGGGGGCGCCCCCTCGGAGACCACGGTGAATGGCGGCACGGGCGGCAGCCGTATGGAGGCCGTGAGCGGTGGCAAGGGCGACAACAACACCATGACCAGCGGTGGAGATGGTGGCGATGGCGGCGACGGCAACGGGGTCGGCTCGGGCTCCGGTGGCGACGGCGGTCAAGCGGGCGGTGATGGTGCTCGAGGGACCGACGCGATCTACAACGACGGCAATGATCCATGCGCGCTGCTGGCCCCCAACGTACGCTACGTGATCGGCGCCAGCGGTGGCGGTGGTGGCGGCGGCGCAGGCTCGAACGCTGATGTGGCCACGTGCACTGTAGGCAGCGGCGGTGGCGGTGGAGGCACGGGCGGCAACGGCGGCGGCGCCATCGAGCTCGAAGCCACTGAAGAGATCGTCATCGAAGGCAGCATCAGCGCCATCGGGCGCCCCGCAGATGCAGATCCCACCGGCGAAGTGCCTGGCGCAGGCGCCTGCATCATCGCCGGCGCGGGCTGCGAAGGCACGTGCATCGGTGGAGATGGCGGCGACGGCGTCGACCCGCAAGTCACCGGCTCAGGCACCACAGGTGGCGCCGGTGGCATCGGCAGCGGCATGGTGGATCCAGGCGGCAATGGCGGCGGCGGCGGGGCCGGCTCTGGTGGCACGGTGGTCCTCGTCTCGCCGAACGGTGTGCGCTTTGCTGCTGGCGCCAGCATCGACCTCAGCGGCGCTGGGGCCAACGACAACAAGGGCTCACTGCGCATCTTCGGCCCACTTCAGGGCAACCAGCCCGGCGGCAGTGGTTTTCACCTCTGTCAGTACTGAGGGGCACCCATGGCCGGCTCCCTGGGGCCTGATCCCAAAGCACACCGACGATTTCTCGAGCAAACGGGCCGGCAACAACGGTCTGACCAGCGCACAGCGCAATCGCCCAAACACCTGTTGGGCCTCGACGTCGTCGAGCAGGCAGACGATGGCACCCTGTGTTTGGAAGGCAAAATCGCCAACACCCCGGTCAGGCTGAGGCGCTGGCCAGAGACGAAGGAGTCAGGGGTTCTATCTCACTGGCCCTGGCGTATCGAAGCCGCCCCACCAGCCCTCCCCTCCACACTTCAAGTGGTCCGCCCCAACCTTCTGGATCGCAGCTTTGTCGGCCGGTTCAGCGGTCCCGCGTTGCTCGGTGACGACGCCTTCGACGAGGCATTGAGGGTGAGCGGCATCTCGCCGATGCAGACCTACAGCATCATGAGCCACAACATTCGCCGACAGCTGCTCCGACTCTTGCAGCTCAAGGGCGGCGTGGAGAACGGCGTGGTCTTTTGTCGGCCCCACGAGCCCACGAAGCGGCTGCCCCGACACTTCAAAATCCTCGCCCGCAACCTGGCTGGCCTCAGCCAGCGTATGGTGCTCTCCGAGACGCAAGCCTTCACCGCCCTGCTCCGAAACGCAGTGCATGATCCCGCCATCGGGTTTCGCACCCGTGCCCTCGAGGTGCTCCTCAACGTCGATCAGGGCAAGTTCGCTCCCGCAGTCCGCCAGGCCCTCGCCGCCGGCGTGCACAGCGATCACGACACGTTGAAGAAGGTGGCTGGGGAAGCCCTCAACGCCGCATTCGAACAGCAAATCGTCACCCTCGACGACGCCGACGAGGCCGTGTTGCTCGCATTGCTCGACGGGCAGCCCTCGGGCACCCGCGATCTGATCATCACCCGCCTCACCGAGATCGGCACCCAGCGGGCCGTACCGGCCCTGGTGGCCATCGAGCGGTCATTCTTCAAGAGTCGCCGACAAAAGGACGCAGCGCGGGCGGCCATCGAGGCCATCACCCAACGCACCGGCGCGATCAAGGCAGGCGGGCTCACCGTGGTGGAAGACAGTGGCCCTGGCCAGCTGTCGCTCATCCCCGCCCCTGAAGCCCCCGTCGACCTGAAGCTCGACGAGCGCTGATCGCGCTCACAGCAACCGCACCACGGCCTCGGCATCCATCAGCACTTTGCGGGTCTTGAGATCCCGCACGGTGGCCACCAGCCACCGTTGCTGATCCACCCCGAAGCTGATCTCCAGGCGCGGGACCTTGTCCGCAGGCGGGTGAGGCGGGTCGAGATGGCCCAGGGTGGGGTTCGCGACGTTGAGCGGCACCACCACGGGCTGAGCAGCGGCGCCTCCGCCGAGCTGCCTCAGGTTGCCCTCGGCATCCCAGGTGAACTGTCGATCATCCTGCACCCCGGCCACGGGCAGGCCAGCGATCTCACAGATGACCAGCTTGAAGATCTTCTCGGGCTCACCCAGAGCACAGGTGGGCACCAGCTTGCGCTTCCAGAGATCCGGGGCAGTGGGGAATCGAGTGCCTCGCGGCACGATGACCGTGTGCTGCTCCTCGTGCGTTCGGGGGTGATACGTCACGAAGGCATAGTCATGCACGATGAAGTCGGACTGACCGAACCGATCCGCGGCAAAGGCGCAGGCGCCGAAGGCCACCGCCTCAAAAGGCTGCCACGCCCTCACCTTGTCGCGTCCGTATCGTTGCTCGAACGATCCGAACACCCCTGGCAACAACGAGGAGCCACCCACCATCAGCACATCTTCGATGGCGTCTTCGGCCATGCCCTGAGCTTCGAGCTGTCGGGCGATGCCGTTCTGGCAATCTTCGAGTATCTGATACATGCCCCGCTCGGTGAGCACCTGCACCAGCTCGTCCCGGGTGATGTCGAGATAGCGCGCACCGCCGAGGCGCGCCTTGACCCCGGGCATCTCCTCCGGAGGCACCACGCTGAAGGTGGCCTCGTGGGGCGGGAAATACACCGCCTCCTTCACTCGGCGGGCTTCTTGGATCATCAAACGAGACCACAGCTCCGCCTCGAGCTTGGCCACCTGATCACCCGAAGGGATCAGCTCGATGCCCAGGCCGGCATTGAAGTGCTCGAGCAGCCAGCCATCGATCGTGTTCCCGCCGAGGGGCCGCCCTTCTTTGGCGATGACCTCACAGTGACCCTGAGCCACATCTCGAGCGGTCAGCTGCACTACGGCGAGATCGAGCGTGCCGCCGCCGAAGTCCACCACCAGCACACGGCGTGCGTGGGTCAGGCCGAGCCCGTATCCAATGGCCGCGGCCACAGGCTCGTCGATGAAACGCAACCGCTTCACCCCCAGAGATCGAGCCACGGCTTTGAGCTCTGCCCGGTAGACATCGTACGACTCCACGGGGGTGGTGATGACCAGATCGCGGATCCGATCCCCCGTGGCGTCCTTGGCGCTGGAAAACACCTCGCGCATGAACATACGGGCAATGTCCCGGGCACTGTGCAGGGTGCTTCGGCTCCGAGCCAGCGTGCGCAGTGGATCTCGGCCGAGGGCTCCTTTGAAGTGCGGGGCAAAGGCTGGGTGATGCCACCCCTGATTCAACTCCAAGGCTGCTCGACCCACGTGGGCCTGCTTGCCCCAGAACGTCATGCGCTGAAACAGCCCGCTGCGGCCGAGGCGATCCCAGAGGGTGCTCGGCGGCAGCACATGGGTGGCCGAGGGAATCAGTCGAGGTGCTTCGAGGGGATCGGTCCGCCCTGGGCGACGACAGATGTCGGGCAGCTCTACGAGCCGAGGTCGATCAGCGTCGGGATCCCACCGGGAGAGTCCGGTGTTGCTGGTCCCCAGATCCATGGCCCATGCAGTCATCGCGTCCCTTCGAGCGCCGTCTTCGACCACCATCGTCGAACAGACGATCTGCTAGCAGCGTCGGGGTTTGTGAGCAAGGCCTTGAGGCCATGTGATACATGCAGAGAGCCCATCTGAGCGGTTGCCGTGAGCACCTGCTCAGCATTTTCTTCCGGGAGTGCCCGATGTTCGTACCCTTCGCGCTGATCGTCTCGTTGCTCTACGCCCCGCAGCACCCCTTCCCAGCGCCTCAAGTCACCGAGTCCCCTGCCGTGGGCGGTCGCTGGATCACGGTGACCATCGCCGCGCCGCCGTCTACAGGTCCTGAATACAAGTCCGAGGTGTACTTCACCGCCGAGCCTGTGATGGTGGTGAGCCCCAAGGCCTACACGGCTTTGAACGAGGCCAACATCGCCGACTCGGGCCTGGCGATGGATCTCAACGGTGACGGAGATCGCACCGACGTGCTGCCCACGACGTGTGAAGGCCGCGACGTGAAGGTGGGCGAGTCGACCTTCACGCCTCTCTTCAAGGCGAGCTACATGCAGTACACGGAGAAATCTGTGGGCCGCATTGGCAAGAACGGTGCTCAGGTGGTGCAGTACACGCCCTGCGGGCCCTACCTCGCCATGGGCTTCTCACCGCCCGGGCATGATCTGAAGCTCCAGAAGCTGACGGGCCCCATGCTGCAGATCAGCGTCGCTCAGCCCCAACCGGGTCCCCGAGGGCTGCCCACACTGCGCACATCGTCCTGGACCCTCGACGGCAAGCCCATCGCCCCTTTGATGACCCAGGTGAAGTCCTTCGAGCCCGGGGAGAAGCAGACACCCACCTGGGTGCACGTGCACTGGGCGGTGATGAGCATCCCTGTGGGCGGCCAGCACGTTGTGAAGTTCAAGGTGGAAGGCCCCGGCAAGGGCATGGTGGCGGCAGGCGTGAACCTGGCGCCCGCGCCCGGGCGACGCTGGCGTGGGCCCATGGGGACCCATCAACTGAAATAGCAACAGGTGCTGCCTCTCGTTGGACAGCCACCAAAAAAAATGCGAGCCACCTGCCGAGATCCATCCCCCGATCTCGGCAAGTGACTCGCATCAACGGTGACGCTCAGCGCGGCGTGGCGCGTCACCTGATGGTGTGATGGGCAGAATCACCACACCATCCCTCTCCCTCAGTTGCAGCCGACCCGCCTCTCCCCAGGTCTGAGTCAGCCGTGGCGTCCCTGGGGTTCAACCCCATCGCCTTCGGGGTAAAGGGCTTAGCGAGGGGTATGCCAAACACCCGGCACAGAGGCCACACCTAAACAAATCAACAACTTAAGCATTTGGCACAGGCATGTGCCATCACTTGAGCTGGCACAATCGCTGGCACAGTGCCAATTGCTGTGCCAGCGATTGTGCCAATTGCTGTGCCAATCATTGGCACACACTGCAGGTCTTCGAGGGCATCGGTGGGTGGGCATCGCCCATCTGGTGTTATCGTGTCGGGGGCAACACTGATGGGTTCACTGATGATGCGCTCTTCTCTTCGAATCTCCGCAGTCTTTTTCTCTGGTGTTCTGTCAGTGGGTGGGTGTGACGACGGCGGTGAGGCCGAATCGACAATCGACGCCACCACCGGGTCCGTTGACGGTGATGTGCGCCCCGATCCGCTCGAAGACGCCGCTGTGGACCAGACCGATGCAGGGCGCCGAGATGCTGGCTCAGCCGATATGGGCCTTCCAGGGCAATGCAGCCCCGGGCGCGGTTACAGCCCCGGCACCGCCATGTTCGTCGAGCGTACCGAAGCCATGGGCCTCGCTGGGGTTCTGGGCACTCGCATCTCCGTGGGCGATCTCGACGGCGACGGGTATGCCGATCTGGTGGTTCGCCGCGGGCCTCGCGGATCAGATCAGCTCGGATCTCCTGAAGGGCGACGATTCACCTGGGTGCTGATGAATCAGGGTGGCGAGGGCTTCACCGACTTCACCACCGAATCAGGCTTCTTGAGCACCCGGGAGGCCTATCCAGAGCCTGTGGGCCGGCCAGTGGAGGTGGTGGCCTTTGCCGATCTCGACAATGACGGCGACCTGGACGCCTACAGCGGCCTCGACACACGACAAGCGGTGTCGGCAGAGCTGAGCGACGGGCAGATGATCGCGCTGCGCGAAACCAGCGAGGTGTTGCTCAATGACGGCACAGGCCGCTTCGAGCTCACCTATGCAGGCGATCCGCTCCGGAGGGCGGGCCTGGAAGATGTGCCCGCTGGTGCCGCCTTCGTCGACGCCGATCGAGACGGTCACGTCGATCTCTGGCTGGCCCAGGGCGGCCTCGGGGCACCCTTACAGGATCGACTCTTCATCAACGACGGCCGGGCGGTACTGGAAGACACCACCTCTGCAGTGGGGCTCACCACCGCAGGGTGGAGTGGCCCGGAGGCCATCAACGACGGCAACGGTCACACCACCGCCTGGGGGGCCAACGCCTGTGATCTCAACGGTGACGGGATCGCCGAGCTGCTCACCCCCAGCTATGGCCGAGCGCCCAACCACCTGTGGCGCGGCACGGACGAGGGCGGTCTCAGCTACGAAAACGCCTCCGTCGAATCAGGCTATGCCTTCGATGATGATCAAGGCTGGGGCGACAACCAGTTTGCGGCGTGCTTCTGTCAGGCGAACCCCGAGGCCGAAGGCTGTGATGCCGCCTCGGAGCCGTTGATCCAGTGCAATCAGATGAACTGGCGCCATGCCCAGGATCGAGAGCCCTTTCGCCTCGGCGGCAACAGTGGGGCCACAGTGTGTGTCGACGTCGACGCAGATGGTGATCTCGATCTGTACACCACCGAGATCAAGCACTGGTGGGCGGGCTCTGGCTCCGACGGTGGCGAGTTGCTGGTCAACACCGGTACAGCAGATGTTGTGTTTCAACGGCCCGGCCGCGAGGCCACCGGGCTGGTGGTGCCCCACGACGGCCCGGTCTGGGACGAAGGACACATCACCGCGGGCTACCTCGACGTCGACAATGACGGCCGCCAGGATCTCTATGTCGGCGCCACCGACTATCCAGGTAACCGTGGCCGGCTCTACATGAACATCACCGACACCGCCGACGCACCTCGCTTCGTCGAAGCGCCCACCGACGACTTCTTCGAGCACAACCGCAGCCACGGTATGGCCGTAGCCGACTTCGACCACGACGGTGATCTCGATCTGATCGTGGGGCACTCCCGGGCCCGATGTGACGCCGAGGCGCCGAACAACTGCTACGACACTGCACAAATCAGATACTTCGAAAACACCCTGGGGCAGGACAGCCATTGGATTCAGCTGCACCTCGAGGGTGGAGATGGAGTGAACGCTGCCGCCATCGGGGCCCGGGTCGAGGTGCGCACGTCGAGCGAAGACGGACGGGTACAGGTTCAGGAAGTCGCCGGAGGTTACGGGCACTTCGGCGCTCAGCGAGACGCGGTCCTGCACTTTGGCCTCGCCGGCGCCTGTGATGCGGAGATCACGGTCCGCTGGCCTGATCGGGCAGGTACGGTGGAGACCTTCACGCTCCAGGCAGATCATCGCTACGCCATCGCACCAGGATCTCCCGCGCAGCAGGTGGATTGAGAGGACCTCTGAATGCTCTTGATCTTCCCGGGTCGTCATCCAGCCTTTCCACCAACTGATCAGCTCCCGCCTGGTCGCGGAGAGGTGGGGCTCGTGGCCCTCGGGGGTGATCTCTCCGAAGCGACCTTGCTCGAGGCCTACAGCAAGGGGCTGTTTCCCTGGGAAGGGCGGCACCCGCTGCCATGGTGCAGCCCGGACCCTCGAGCCATCTTGATTCCCGGTGAGTTTCGCGCCTCCCGCTCCTTGAAAAAGCTCGCTCGGCAGGGCCGATACGCCATCACCTTCAACACCGCCTTCACCGCAGTGATGAAAGCATGCGCCAGCATCGCCCGACCTGGACAGAGCGGCACCTGGATCACGCCCCGCATGATCAAGGCCTACACTCGGCTACATCGCATGGGTGTCGCTCAAAGCGTCGAGGTCTGGCCCGCCGACGAGGTGGGGCGCACCCTCGTCGGTGGCCTGTACGGCATCCGAATGGGGCAGGCCTTCTTCGGCGAGTCGATGTTCGCTCGAGCGCCCAACGTCAGCAAGCTGGCGCTGCAGGCGTGGTGCGCTCGTCTCGACTCAGAGGGTGTGCAGTTGATCGACTGCCAGCAAGACACAGATCATCTGCGCTCGCTGGGCTCGATGACCATCTCCCGGCAGGCGTTCATCGAGCGGATTCGCGCAGCAGGTGTCGTGGAGCGACACTGAGAGATGATCTGATTGTGGCTTGCTCCATCTCGCCCCGGCCGTTAGTGTCACCAAAACACAAACAAAGGAACGGCCATGTCGCTGTCGCTGAGAAATTTCGAGCGTATCTGCTTCTTCACCGGCGCTGGCCTCTCGGCAGAGAGCGGCGTGCCCACCTATCGGGGCAAAGGGGGCATGTGGTCGCAGTACAACTACGAAGAGTACGCCTGCCAGGAAGCCTTCGACCGAAACCCTGAGAAAGTCTGGGATTTTCACAATGCGCGGCGAGAGGTCGTGGCGGGGTGCGATCCCAACCGGGCGCATCGGCTGATCGCTGACATCAAACGCGAGAAACCCGGCACTTCGATCATCACGCAGAACATCGATGGCCTGCTTCAACGGGCGGGGGCCACCGACGTCATCGAGCTGCACGGCAGCCTCTGGCGGGTGAGATGCCCCTGCGACGGCTCCAAGGTGGAGAACTTCGATGTACCCTTTGTGGCATCTAAATGTTCTTGTGGTGATGATTGGCGTCCGGACATCGTCTGGTTTGGTGACATGCTCGACGAAGGCACCATGCTCAGAGCCCAGGAAGCCCTGGCGGAGTGTGACTGCATCGTGAGCATCGGCACCTCGGGTGTGGTCTACCCTGCTGCCGTTTTGCCGCAGATCGCAGTGCAGATCGGCGCGACGAGCATCGAGATCAACCCTGAGGAGACTGCGGTGTCCCAGCTGTACGAGCATTGTCTCCGGGGGCCTGCCTCGGAGATGTTGGAGCGCTTGTGGAACGACTCATCTGCCTGATCGTCATCGCATCGAGCGGGGCCGCCCTCGCCGCCCCTGCTGATCCACTCCCCCCACCTGAGCCTGCCGCTGAGGTCACCGCCGAGGTGGCCTCGCCCGTGACCCCTGCCCCACCTGCCCTGCCACAGCTGACGGTCCGCAGCCGCCCAGAAGAGGCCCAGGTCTATGCAGGGCTGACCCCTCTCGGTCTCACCCCGCTCACCGTGGGCCTGCCAGAGGGCCGCTATCCATTGGCGGTGTACCGGCCCGGCGCAGTGCCCAACAAGCGCCCGGTGCGTCTCGAGTCGGAGGGCAAGACCTGGACGCCGGCCATCCGCAAGGCATGGCCGCCGACGCCGTGGGGCTGGCCCGACGACGCCCCGCCATGGGCCACCAAGAATGGCTGCCGAGGGATCCACCGATGCGGCCTGGGTGCCGCTCGAGGCTTCAGCCCGGTGCTCACCGACACCACGGCCCTCGCCCGGGCCATCGTCGAGGTGGCCCGGGATCAACAAACGACTGTGGGCCGCCTGGAGAAGGTGTACGTCGAGTCGTGGGGACACACCCAAGCCACAGTGCTCCGGCAAACCACGCGGTGGCGGGTGCGGCCCGCCCGGTTCGATCACTGGACGGCCCCCGACGGCCTGGCAGGCTGGCGGATCTTCGGCGGCCGAGGTGGGGGTCAGCTGGGCTGGCCCGCCCTCGGCGCAGGCGACGCCCTGGCCATGGACGACGAAATCGCTCAGATGGCTCGAGCGGAGATCGGCGCAATCCTCTCGGCGATCCGCTGGCAGATGGCCGCTCGCAAAGGCGTCATGGTGCAAGCCCGTCAGGGCACCTTCATCGATGGGGATCGAGATCGGCTGCTCTTCGAAGACGAGGCGACGCTGACCTTCAAGGGCACACTGCAGGGGGCCAATACCCGGATCGAGTTGAGAGGCCGCCTCTCTGATCTGCAAGCGATCACGCAGAAGCATGATGTGCCCGTAGGCACCGAGTATCAGACCACAGACATGATCCAAGTCACCCTCACGACCCCGACCGACAAAGGCCCCCGGGTGATCCGGTTCGGTGTGGAGGCGGGGGTGACCCGCCTGATCGAGAGCGACAGTGACATCACCCCCGCAGGTGCCCTGAAGCAGCTCAAGAAGGGGCTGAAAGCGGTGGGCTTGCGCATAGAGCAGCGCGCGCTGATCGGCGAGGTGAACGGGGTGCCCGTTGTCCGGGTGGTCGTGGGTCCGGGGGGGAAGGCGCCTGCGAGAGAGATGCGTAAGGCAGCGCAGAAGAAGCGCAGCTGAAGGGGTTTACTCCGCCGCTGCGTCAGCAGCTTCCTGCTCTTTGATCAAGCTCTCGTAGAGCGCATCCGTCAGCACTGCGGTCCCATGACGCTGGGAGCCGTTGCCGTGGATGAAGAACTGCCCCAGGCGCTGCTCGCCATAGGGCCCCGCCTTCAACGTGTACTCGCCAGCGGGCACATCTTTGAACTCCACCACGCCGTCTACGTCGGTGACCGCCTCGACTTCGCCCAGGCTCAGCTCGAGGCCAGAGGCTGCCTGACCGTAGGCGGTGACGATGGTCAGCCGCAGATCTCCAGGGGTACGCGCCTCGAGATCGCCCTTCGAGCTGAGGGTCATCTCGTACGCGGCGCTGTCTTCATAGGCAGCAGGCGTGGCCAGGACCACCACCATGTACTGTCCGGGCTCGTAGATGTCGTACTGAGCCACGCTCGAATCCCACCGCTTGATCAAATCCCACTGTTCGAAGGGGGAGTTTGCAGGGGCTTTTTCATCATAGCGGAACAACAACGTCGAGCTTTGGTAGGCGCGGGGGCGGCCAAAGGCGATGTTGGCCGCATCCCACAGCAGCTCTTCCCACCCCCAGCTCAGCTCTGCCACCAACGTCTGAGCCGACTCAACCTCGAAGGTGTAGGCGACATACTCTTCTTCGAAGAAGTTGCCCTCTCGCGTCGAGCCATCAAGCTCAACCTCAGAGGGCTTGAGGACGCGCTTGAAGTTGAGGCCGTCGGCCTTGCCTCCAGGCTCGGTGAGCACCGGACGCTCACCACTCTCGGCAGCCTCTTCAGCAGGCGCCTGCACCTCGTCGTTCATCTGCTCGCCACAGGCGACGAGGGCGGTGGAAGCGAGCAGAGCAAGGCAGAGTCGGTACAACATGGTGAAGACCTTTGTGGGGGTGTTGCCACAGAGTAGAGCAAACACAGTGCCACATATCATCTGCGCCGCAAATGAGGAGATACGTGGCCAACTCAGATGATATTGGGGTGTAGAGACCGGAAGCTGCTCTCGCCAGTGGTCATCGAACGCAGGGCCTCAGCCCCCAGCTGTCGAACCCCACTGTCGGGCCCATCTGCCAACACCTTCCGTTCAGCGCCCTTCCGGGCCCGGACCACCGATGATCGACGGCATGCGAGGGATGCCCACCACTGCCCCTCGCCGCGTCACGGCATACGCGCCGATCTCACAAGCAAAGTTCAGATGATCCTGAATGCGGGCCTGAGGCACCTCGGCAAGGGGCCCAGACTCTTGAGACAAGCGCACCAGCAACGCCGCCATGAAAGCATCACCGGCGCCGGTGGTGTCCACCACCTGCACCCTCGGCGTCTGCACATAGCCTGAGTCGTTGGCTCGGGCCCAATACGCGCCCTCGGGGCCCAGAGTGACCACCGCCAGCGTGGCGCCACGCTCGAGCAGCCGCTGCGCGGCCTCTTCGTGGAACCGCACCCCGGTGAGCCACTCGGTCTCGTCCTCGGCGCATTTGATGACGTCGCAGCGAGAGAGCATGCGCTGGAGGCGCGCCTCGATCATCGCCGGATCACCCCAGCTTGGCGGCGCCTTGCCCGGATCACAGCACACCAGACCTGTGGCGTGCTCGATGAGGGCTTCGACGGCGGCTTCCCCACCTGCCTTACGCAGCGAGCTCACGGAGAAAAAGCACACCTTCGCAGCAGCCGCAAAAGTCGGATCGACATCTTCAGCGTTCAGCAACGCCGCAGCATCACCACCCCGATGGGTGAAACTGCGCTCGCGGTTGTCGTCGAGGGTGATGAAGCACAGCCCCGTGATGTCTTCGTGGGTGAGACGCAGGCATCGGGTGTCCACGCGCTCTCGCTCGAAGTTGGCCTTGAGGAACAGCCCGAAGGCGTCGTCGCCCACCACCCCTGCAAAGCCCGAGCGACCACCAAGGCGGGCGCTCACCACGGCGACATTGCCCGGGGCTCCACCGCTGTGCATTTCGAAGGTCGTGGCTGTGCTCAACGCGCCGTAGTGCAAGGGCACGAAGTCTACCAGGGCATCACCGAGGATGAAGATCTCTGGTAACGGGGCGGTCTGATCGGAGGGTCCGGTCGTCATGGGGCGCACCATATCAAACCCTGGGGCCACGGGGGAGAGCGTTCGGCGCTCTAAATTACGCCCTGCCAGTCTCTGCCTCTGGCGAGGAAACGACTCTGAATGATCGCCAGCACATCTGCAGGCAGAGGCCCACGCTCGAGGGCCTCCACAGCGGCCTTCAAGTTGGCCAGACGCCGCGAGCCCACAAGGCATGTGTGCACCCCAGGGGCAAAGGCAGTGAAGCGCACCATCAGCTCCGGCCAGGGCAGCGCCGGTGTGAGATCCAGAGCCTGCCCCCGCCGCCAGTAAGTGGCCACGTCAGGAGCATCAGGGCAGCGGGTATGGCGCCAGAACGCATTGCCCAGGGCACGCTTGGCCAGCACCCCGCAGCGCGTGTTGACTGGCAGCACAGCGTTCATGCTGTGTTGATCGACCACGCTCACCGAGGTCTGAACCGCGCCAAAGGCCGGATGGCTCAAGGCGAACGCCAGCGCCTCGTTCTCTCCAGAGTAACCCGCCACCCGGACCAGGCCCTCATCGACCACATCTTCCACCGCCCGCAGCACATCATCACGTCGCAACACCTCGAGCGGGCAGGAATGTAGAAAGAAGAGGTCGAGATGATCTGTCTGCAGGCGTTTCAGCGCCAGGCGCACGCCCTGGCGGATCGCGTCGCCCGTCCAGTCGGGGACTCCTGGGACCCCATACCCGCCTTTGGTCGACAACAGATATGTCTCTCGAGGGCGTCGGAGCAGGCGGCCGATGCGGGCCTCGGCCTCACCATAGCTCGGCGCCGTGTCGATGAGGCTCAGCCCCAAATCGATGGCGCCATGGAGCACGGCGTCGACTTCGGCGTCCTCGAGATCCGGACCGCCGAGGCTGCCGGCACCAAGGGCCAGAGCCGGCGTCTGCAGACCAGTCTGGCCAAAGGCTCTCAGAAGC
Source organism: Bradymonadia bacterium (assembly GCA_046290225.1). Taxonomy (GTDB): domain Bacteria; phylum Myxococcota_A; class Bradymonadia; order UBA7976; family UBA1532; genus JBKAGE01. The sequence goes on from JBKAGE010000037.1 coordinate 37,618, forward strand.
ACATGTTCACGCAGTTGTCGGGGTTATTCCGGAACCGGATGCACAGCTCCCCTTCACTGGCCAGGGCGGGGTTGGTCCAGCCATCGCCGGGCTCGAAGAGCCACACATCGTTCACCGCGCCACAGTCGGTCTTGCCACCGAAGGCGATCGAGCGGCCACACGCTTCGGAGTAGACCCAACTGTGGGCGTTGCGACGCTCCGGCGTACCCGGGGCAGCGATGACGAAGTCCGGGGGAAAATCACAGAAGCCGTTGGCGGGCTTGTTGAAGCGATCGAAGTCGGCGAGAGGGCTCCACTGGCCGTCCTCGGGGTCGAAGGCCCAGATGTCGTTGCGGTTGCCCAGATCAGTGGCGTCGTGGCCCGCGAACATCACATAGGCGTCCAGGGCGGTGTCGTGGACGATGTAGGACCAGAAACGGCTGTCGGGCACCTCGGCAGAGTCGCCATCGATGCGCTCCCAGGTGTCCACATCGGGGTAGAAGGCCCACAGATCATCGTAATAGTTCGCCGCGAAGAAGGCGGTCTCGTCACCGCCGCCATACATCAACATCTGATCTCGTGCAGTGTCGAAGGTGGCGGCGTGCCAGATGCGGCCCTCTGGAGGAATGCCCGTGGGCATGATCTCAGACCAGCTGTTGGTGGCGATGTCGTAGCGCCACATATCCTCGAGGACCACAGGGTTGGCGCCGCTCGAGCTGCTGTTGCCCCCGAGCAGGAGCAGCTGATCCCGGTTGGCGTCGTACGCCAGGGTGTGGTTGTAGCGCCCCTCGGGCACCGGGCCGTCGGTCATGATCTCCGCCCAGGTGCGCGTCTCCGGATCGAACCGCCAGAGATCGCCGAGGACCTGATAGGGCCCCGAAGAGGCCTGCCGGGTGCGCCCGCCGAACATCCACATGGCACCATCGCCGAACACGGCGGCATGACGACCACGGGCCGAAGGGCCCTCGCTGCCCAGGTTCACCCAACGACCACAGCCCTCGGCAGGGGTGTAGTCGTAGTAGAGCCAGGTGGTGTCCTGGAACTGATAGGCGGGAAAACCACAGTTCTCCGGCACGGCGGTGTTGCCCCCGAAGATGATCATCGTCTTGCGCGCGTCATCGTAAGTCGCGACGTGCTCGTTCAACCGCGGTGGGCCCTCGTCCTGGCCATCACAGGCAGCCTCTGGAGGCGCCGGGCAGGCCTCGTCCACCACGCCACCAGCACCGCCAGCCATTTCGCCACCAGCACCGCCTGCAACCTCACCACCAGCCCCCCCCTCTGCACCAGCACCACCAGCGCCGCCGGCCACTTCGCCACCGGCGCCGCCCATGGCCGCGCCTCCGGCACCAACAGCGGCGTCAGGGGTGTTGTCGGGATCACTGCTGCTGTCGTCATCGCAGGCCGCGAGGGCCAACATCAGCAGAGGAGCGGTGAGCATCAGGGGGTTTCGAATGAGCATCGTGGGCACCAGACAGTCTCTGAATCGGTGCCGCATCGTAGCGGGGCGTGTCGCCTCGGGCCACCCCCCATGAAATCGCCGCACCGATGGCGCCCATCAGCCCACCGATGAGCAATGCCACGCGCCACGACAGGCCCTGCTCCTGGGGCTTCGCCTGTCGTTGGGTGATCAGGCGCGTGCCCTGAGGGCCACGCCGTTGAGGACGCATGTACGGCGCGGTGTCGGGACCCGAGCCCACAGGACGATCGCCGTTCTGCGGGCCATGGACCGCCACCTGCTTTGCGGGGCCTTGAGCGCCGACGAGCACCGATCGCTCCGGGCGTTGAGGGGTCGGGTGATCCATGTTCGGCGAAGCGGCATCTTTGCCAGGGGGCGAGATGGGCGGCAGATCCATCATGGTGCCGCCGAGGGCCTTCTTGGGCTGCGCGGACGCCTCCCCTTCAGACTGGAGAGTGCCTTTGAGGGCTTCGGCGAGCAGCTCCGCTGTCTGCAAGCGGCCCTCTGGGCGTTTGGTCAATGCTCGCCGTACCTCTGCACGCAGCGCTGTGGAGATGCTCAGTTGCTCTGGCAACTCGGGAATCGGCGCCTCCACATGGGCGCGGAGCACCTCTTGAGCCTTCTCTCCGGTGAAGGGCAGCTCTCCGGCGAGCATCTCGAAGATCATCACCCCCATGGAGTAGAGATCGCTCGTCGGCGCGGCATCGTGACCCAGCACCCGCTCAGGTGCAGCATATGCAGTGGTGCCCACGATGAAGCCTCTGCGGGTGTGGATCGACGAGACCCGTATGGCATCGTCGGCCTTGAGCACCTTGGAGATACCGAAGTCCACCACCCTAATCCGGGGCTCGCCCGGCGGGTTGGGCTCAAGGATGATGTTCTCGGGCTTGAGATCCCGGTGCACGATGCCGCGTCGGTGTGCCTCGCCGAGGGCGTCGAGGACCTCGGCGGCGATGGGCACCGCCCGCTCTGGTCGCAGAGGGCCTTCCTCTTGGATGATCTCCTTGAGGGTGGGCCCGGCGATGTACTCCATGGCGATGTAGATCCAGGGTGGGCGGCCCCCTGATCTCGGCGATTCACCCGCGGAGACCAGCTTCACCGTCGCTGGATGCCTCAATGCGCCGATGGCCCTCGCTTCTTGAAAGAAACGCGCCGCCCCTGACGGATCACGCCGGGCGCTCTCTTTGAGCACCTTCACCGCCACCACTCGGCCCACGGGCGCCTGCACCGCCCGATACACCACCCCGAAGCCGCCTTCACCGATGCGACCCACCAACAGGAACTGATCGCCAATACGCCGGCCCAGAAGCGGATCATTCGGGAAGGCCTTCAGATCATCTGCAAGGACGAAGACAGACTCGTCATGAGGACACAGCCACTGATCTGCCTCGGGTATCTGGGTTTGATGTCCGCAGAGACGACAGGTGTAGAGGGGGGCTTCGGGATCTTTGATCGTCGCAGGCGCAGGACGCCGGGACCCTCGACGAGGGCGCTCACGCTCAGCAGGTTGACCTCGGGTGCGAGGTCGAGCGGTCCGGCGGGTGGACAAGAAAGCCTCCTGGCACATTGAGGTGCACTGCGACATGCACTGTGGCAGCTGAGGCGCAGCGTGATCAGGGCTGCTCGAGCGCCACGCTCAGAATGTACGCCCCTTGCCACCCCTGGTTGAAGCCCACATCGAAATATCCATCAACAAAGATGAACACGGGCACACCAGCGGAGAGCTCGATCGTGGCGGCGCTGCGCAGATCATCCTGACTGAGGTTGTCATTGCACGCCAGTTCCACCTCAGGCCCTTCGAAGGCACACAAACTACGTACGTACAGCACCGGATCAGCAAAGACATCGGGGCTGGACACCTCGATCCGCCACTGACCATCTTCTGGTGGCGTAAAGGTGTACACATCAGCACCGGCCCCACCACCACACAGACCCTGTGTCAGCGCTGGCTGCCCTGTCGTGTCGCCATTGACGCGCCAGTCGCCCCAATCCATGAATGGGGTCAGATCTGTAACCTCCCAAGCCTCGGGGCAGGCAGGCTCGGGCAGCACGCATCGAGGTGGCTCATCCGTCAGGCAAAGCTCGGGCGCAGGGCAGAGGCTCAATGCCCCGAGGGGATCGCACGCATCACCGGACATCAACAGTCTGGGGGACTGAATGGGCTGGATCACCGGCTCGCTGAAAACACCGCTCTGATCGAAGAAACGCACACGGGCCAGCTCGGCAGAGGCCAGCGCAGGATCTGGAGGCCACAACACCCTCACCTCTCCCGTCAGTCGGTTCTGAGGATCCATGACGAGGCGATCAAAGCCCACGCCTACCAGCGGCCCGTCTTCGAGGTGCAGGAGATCACCCTCTGTATCGAGGGGGACCACTTCAAAGCCTGCAAGGGGGTTGAGCGCCCGAGCCTCAAAGATCATGCCGAGGGCCAGCGTCTCGCCGTTCAGATAGACCTCGAGCAGCTCGATCTCCGGCCGTGGTGGGGGCACACAGCGCCCCTGACCTTCTTCATCAACCTCACAACGACTCTGAAAACGGCAGCGACTCTCGAGCCACAGCGGATCACATGGCTCGCCGTCTTCCGCCACAGGCTGTGGTCTCACAGGCACATTGAGGGGGTCGCTCGTGAGCCCGAACTGATCGTAGAGCTGCAACTGCACCGCCGCAGGTGTCTGTACCCCACCGAGCCTGATCGAAGTCACCGCCCTGAAGGCCCGTTGGCCGACGATGGGGCTGAAGGGTTCCAGGGCGACCTCCACTGGCTGCGGCTCGCCCATGACGTCCGGCCACATGATGGGCATCCCCCGGTCATCGAAGAAGCTCACCATCAGCCCCTCAGCATCGAGGGTGTCGTCAAAGCCTTCAGCGAGGATCACCAGCACCCCCGAGCCGTCGAGGGCATCACCTTCCACCAGCACAGGCGCCGTGGCCAGCACGCACACCGCGCCATCAGGGTTTGCCTCGCAGAATGCATCTGAGGTGCAGCGATCATCCACCTCGTTCAGATCACATGGGGCACCGATCTCGCTGACCGGTTGAGGCTCGAGGGGGATCAGCAGCGGAGGGCTCATGTTGCCTCTGGCGTCGAGCAAGCTGACCTGCACGTGCAGCCCCAGTTGAGCGATCTCCGGCGCCACCCAGAGTGACCATCTCAGGAAGATGTCCACCTCACCGAGGGTGACAGCGCTCACGTCGATCAGCGCGCTGAGGCGGTCGTCGAGGGGGTAGATTCGGATGGGGATCCCAACATCGTCGAGCACGCTCACCTCGAACGCCACCACGTCCGCGCCGGGATCAGTGCCCTCGAGCCGCATCGCCAGCCGCTCTCCGTCGAGGGTGGCGAACCCATCTTCGATGATGGGGCTCACATCGAGCACACAGCGCCCTTGCCCCGGCGGCGCGTTGCCCTGCATCAACACCCGAGACTGACAGTAGTGACCGTCAGTACACCGATTCTCCACCCCCTCCACATCACAGAGCTCGCCGGGCTCGACTTCTGGCAAGCGGCTCACGATGAGGGTGAACTCTCCGCCACCCGGCACCTCGGAATCTACGAAGAGATACACCGTCTGTTCCGCCTCCAGGAACAGGCTGAGCGCGCTCTGAAGACCCCGCGCGTTGTCATTGCACCCGAGCATCACCCCATCAGTGCACTGATCTTCCACATAGAGCACCGTGTCGTGCCGAGTGCCTGGGTCGACGGTGCTGATACGCCAAAGGCCAGCGACAGGTGGCGTAAATCGAAAGCTGCTCTCTGGCCCGGTGCCGCCACACACCCCCTCGTGCACTGAGGGCCCGGGCAGCGTCTCGCTGGCATACCGAAGGCCCCAGCCTTCGAGAGGTTGGGCGATGTCCACGAGCTCTGGGAACCGCTCTGGCTCACAGAGCGACATGCCCGGATCGTCCGCGTCGGGCGCCTCAGCGTCAGACAGCTCCAACTCAGCGTCCAGCTCGACCAGCCCTACGTCCACCATGCCCGCGTCAGATACAGCCATGGCATCGATGATGCTCACATCGGCATCAACCACTTCGGGCATACTGGCATCGGACACACTCGTCTCAGTCTCGTCAACAGAGGCATCCTGTACCGCGGCATCACGTGAAGCCCCGTCAGAGACAACGCTCTCAGCATCTTCGTGCTCTGCGTCTGTTTGCCCGAACACATCAGCATCCATGTGTTCAGCATCATAAGAGGAGGCATCAGGTGAGTGAACCGGGCTCGCGTCGTTTCGGGAAAGCGAGGTATCAGCTGGGGTCTCGGGGGCACAGCCCCAGGCCAGCATCAACCCTATGCATCCCCAGAAGAACGTCTTGATGACAGTCACTCTCTTGGTCCCGAATGGCGACTGGACGAGTGTGCGCCTTTCATCGCATCTCTGCAAAGGGCACATCAGCCATTGACCAGAGTCTTCGGCATTTTGGGGGGGTCAACCGTAGAAAAGCGGTCACTCCGTTGGTGCTGCCCACACCGTTATACGGCGGATCGACATGCGGCCGCTCCAGACATACGCCCCCACTCGATCGCGCTCTGCGCCACCACCGGGGCCAGGATCGATGATGCTGACCCGGTATTGGCCGTCCCAGCCGATGCGGGCGAAGTTGTCGGTCCGCCAGGCCCTCACCGTGTAGAGCACGCCCGTCTCCGGCGCCAGGCCTTCTTCGAGGCCCGCCCGGGTGTCGTCGACGTTGATGGCCGTCCGGGCGCGCTCGTTGGTCCCAAAGCCGAAGTAGTAACCCTGCAAGACCGGATCATCCGAGGTGCTGTTGACCAGCAGGGACAGCTCGTTGTCCCCCTCTGCTTCGATCTCCACCAGCACCCGACCCGGCACGCTCACTGGCGCCAGGAGGAAGCCCTCAGTGCCTTCTTCGGCCGTGCCCACCAACACGCCGTTCTCGACCACCCAGTCACCGCTGGCGATCTCCCAGGCGGAGAGGTCTGCGTTGCGCTCGAAGGTCTGGTGAAACACCGGCTCCCAGGCCAGCATGCTGTCTTCCATCACCCGATCGCCGAGGCCACCGTCGTCACGTGCCGGCGCCAGGGCGTGGTACTCCACGTACTTGTAGAAGTCGATCCACGCCTCGGTGATCGCGAGGAATGCATCCTCAGAGGGGTAGCGCCCGTTGGGCAGATCGAGATCGAGCATGGCTCGATCGGCCACCACTTGGCCCAAATCGAAGAGCGGGATCTGATTCTGCTCCGCCAGCAGGCGAATGATGGCGTTCGCCGAGTCCACCAGCTGAAAATCACCGGGGTTCGGCTGCAAGATCGGCGGCAGGGTCATGAGCATGGGCATCGTGCCCTGAGCGAGGCAGGCGTCGATGATCGTCTGTAGATCGGTCTGGTAAGCCTCGTCGGTGTAGGTGCCGTTGATGATGTCGTTGGTGCCGAAGAGGATCGTGGCCAGCTCGGCCTGCGCCTCCGGAATCACCACCGGCGCCTGCATGGCGCCCCACCCGGAGCCGCGTCCGAATGCCGCGCCGACGCTCTTCTCGAAGTGAATGTACCCTTCACCCTCAGAGATACCGCTGCCCTCGTAAGGGGCAGTACGGTGCGTCCTCAAGAAGGCGCCGCTCGCCGAGATGCCATCACCCAGGGCGAGGATCGACTTGGCGGTGTTCTCGGGGTTGTAGCGGCCGATGTTCGTCGCGTACCAGTCTTCGGGGAACAGGCCGTAAATCGAAGGGTTGGGCTCGGGCAACATCTCGCCCCCCTCCCAGAATGGGTCGGACCAGGGCATGAGCTCTGGGGGGGTGTCCTCCACCATACCCCCAGCACCAGCCTCGCCGCCGGCACCACCGACATCACCACCTGTGGCGCCTTCACCACCAGCGCCGCCTTCGCCGACTCCACCAGCACCGGCCATGCCACCTGAGCCGCCATCGACGCCGCCCATATCTCCAGCATCGGCCTCATTGCCACCTGAGACAGTCGCGTCGTCGTCACACCCCGCCTGGGCGAGGCACAAAATCATCAGGGCCGAGAGCACACTCGATCCGGACAGCGCACCACGTTTCATACCTGAGCTCCCTCTATACTCTGCTCGGAGCGGCATGATAGCGGAGAAGACGGGTCTTACATAGACCTACCTAGCACCACAAACGACATCTCATTGAAATTTCAAGACTCTTTTACGAGTTCAGGCACACGAACGACAGCGCTCCATTCGGTGACCCCCACGCCGAGATTCTTCGCCGCGCGACCTGCAGTGCGCAACAACCGCACAGCTTGAACCGCCTCGACGCAGTAGCGACCACGGCAGTAGGCCACGATCTCCCTGCCCTCGAGCAGCTCGTCCAGGCGTGTTTCGAGCTCGCTCAGCGGCACCGACATCGCCCCAGGAATGTGCCCATCGGCGAACTCGTCCTTGGAGCGCACGTCGAGAAGCACCACCTCGTTCTTGCGCACACGCTCCAACAGCGCTTTGGCATCGAGGGCATCGACATGCTCTGGGCTCTCGTAGAACGATTGCACCATGGCGCTGAAGACCGGATCGCTCTCTGCTGCCCGATCCTGCATCTTCAACCAGAAGGTCCTCATCCCTTCATCGGCGATGCGATAGAGCACCTGACGACCAGAGCGCCGATAACGAACGATGTTGGCGTTGTGCAGAATCTTGAGCTGCGCGCTCGTGTTCGCCCGACTCTGGCCGACCCGGTTGGCCAACCCGTCTACAGACTGCTCCTCCACCTGCATGAGGCAGGCGACGAGTTGAATGCGTACAGGGTTCGTAAAGGCGGCGGCGAGACGTGCGATCGCTTCGAATCGGGCCCGCTGCACCTCATCCTTGAGCGCAGAGAGGGTGTTGGGATGGGTCATTTCATGGGTCAAGGGTCAGACCTGACGACTTGGTGCTCGCTTGGATGGGTGAGCACGCAATTAAGGTGTATGTGCAATCCCTCATATTTCGCCCGAAGTTCTGTGGAATCGCAACATCATCTGTCTCACTCTGTCCCCCGATGTTGCGACACTGTTTTGATGATTTGAACGTAACGCCATGTGTCTTGATGCGTTTCACCTCTGTGAAACCCGCATATGTGCAGATCGTGCAGGGTCGGCACGCACAATGCAAACCCCACTCGTCACTGCACGGTGACACGTCATGACCGGGCCGAGACCCACTGAATTTGAGTTGAAGCTTCACCACACCGTATTTCGTTTAACGCCAAAAACCCCATATCCCCCATGAGGCAGAACCCATGTACCCCTTTTCCCGCATGCTTGCCTGGTCCTGCCTGCTCTCGACCATGACGTGGGCCCACACAGCTTTTGCTGGCGGTGAGCACGTCGTCTCCACCAAATTCGTTCACCTGTCGACCCACTCCGCCGACCAGGCCGATCACACGTTCTATGGTGCGGGGTTGATGTACGAGTTCCCTCTCGTGCACCACGTCGTGGAGATGGAATTCGCTGTAGAAGGCCTCGTGGCCGACGGGGTCTACGCCACACCTGTGGACGTACGCCTCAAGGTGCCCTTCCACCTGAACCGGAACACGGATCTGTATGTGGGCGCAGGTGCGGTGGCCGACACGGTCTACGACCATGGAGACACACGGGTCTACCCGGGCATGGTCTCCACGGTAGGGGCCTATTTGTGGAGCGCAGACACGCTCGGCGTGGTCCTCGAGGTGGATTACCTCGTGATCTCCGAAGAGCGTACAGTGCACGAAATCGAGAGCGGCATCGGTGTCGCCTACCGCTACTGACGACACCGCAGAGCACGCCCTCACTGAAACCTGCCTCTTCAAAGCGCAATCGCCTTGATTCGACCCGGCCCTCAATGGAAGATCGGCGGCCAGTGTGACCGAAAAGCACACACCGTTGGTGGAGGTGAGACAGTGAGAACCCGGGGAACCCTCCTGGCCGGTTTGGCGGCCCTCTTGAGCGTGGGGGTGGCGAGCCCACCCCAGGCCCACGCCCAGAACTGTGAATATCCTGGCATTCTGGTGGTGTTGGACCGCTCGATCAGCATGTACAGCGGCCGCATCGGTGGCACACGCAAGTGGGACATTGCCCGTGACGCCACAGCCTCGATGCTCAACGCCCACGGTGATGCGGCCCACTTCGGCCTGATGCTCTACCCCGGCCCGTCAGGGAACGGTGCTCAGGGTGTCGAAGGTGCTGTGGGCGCGTGCAACTACAACCGGCAAGATGCCGGCTGCACCCCCCTGGCCCCCCGCTGCACCACCGGCGAGGTGGTGGTGGACATCGGCGCCAACACCCGCAATGCCATCATCGGCCAGCTCGACTGGCCTGACGGGCTGAGCAACTCGTACACCCCCACCTGGCAATCTCTCGAGGCAGCTCGGCGCTACCCTCAGCTCACGCTGCAGAACCGCCGCAACTTCGTGATCCTGGTCACAGACGGCTACCAGTGCTGTGGCCTCATCAGCGAGAACGGCAACCTCAGCTGCGAGCCCGAGAACTCCAACCTGATCCCCGACAAGGTGGAGGCCCTCACCGACGCCGGCATCACCACCTACGTGGTGGGCTTCGGCAGCTCCACCGACGTGCGCACGCTGCATCGCGCAGCGATCCGCGCGGGGACCACCCGCCCGGGCTGCAACGTCAACGTGGACAACCCCGGCGCTGGCCAGGAATGCTACTACCAGGCCAGCGACGCCCAGTCGCTCAACCGTTTCCTCGACGACATCGTCCGCGACATCTCGGAAGAGGTCTGTGACGGCCAGGACAACGACTGTGACGGGGTCACCGATGAGCGCCTGAGCCGGGCCTGCAACGGCGCCTGTGGCGCCGGTGTCGAGGAATGCTTCAACGGCCGCTGGGGCAACTGCGACGCCCCAGGTGCTGATCCCGAGGTCTGCAACGGCCGCGACGACGACTGCGACAACAACGCCGACGAGGGCCTCTTCCGTGACTGCGCCACAAACTGTGGTCAAGGGGTCGAGAGCTGCGTGAACGGCAACTGGGGCGCCTGTGACGCCCCTGATCCGGAGCCGGAGCGCTGCGACGGCGTCGACAACAACTGCAACGGTGTGGTCGATGAAGGCTGTGACTGCCGCTCTGGCGACGAGCGCCCCTGTGGTCAGGACCAGGGCGCGTGTCAGTCGGGCACTCAGATCTGCCAGAACGACGGCACCTGGAGCGACTGCCAGGGCGCCGTGGGTCCGAGCCCCGAGGTCTGTGACGGCGTCGACAACGACTGCGACGGCATCATCGACCGCCTGGAGCGCACCTGCTCCACGGCCTGTGGCAACGGCACCGAGCTGTGCGAGCGCGGCGAGTGGGTGGGCTGCGACGCCCCAGACCTGCGCGCCGAGGTGTGCAACGGCGAAGATGACGACTGCGATGGCCGCTTCGACGAGGGCGTGAGCCGCCCCTGCAGCAGCATCTGCGGCGATGGCGTCGAGGAGTGCATCAACGGGCAGTTCTCCAACTGCACCGCGCCCAACCCCATCGAAGAGATCTGCAACAACGGCCGCGACGACAACTGCAACGGCCAGGTGGACGAGATGTGCGAGTGCCAGAACGGGCAGCAGCAGCCCTGCGGCAGCGATCTCGGCACCTGCCAGCTCGGGGTGCAAACCTGCGTGAACAACCAGTGGAGCGACTGTGTGGGGGCCATCGCCCCGGGCACGGAGAGCTGCAATGGTCTGGACGATGACTGTGACGGCATCACCGACGAAGGTGATCTTTGCGCTGCAGGCCAGGCCTGTGGCTGCGGCGCCTGTGTGGACGCCTGCATCAACAACGAGTGCGACGGCGACGGCGTCTGCACCCGAGGCTTCTGCATCGAAGACAACTGCCCGGACGGCCTCGTCTGTGAGATGGGCAACTGCGTGCCCGGTGAGGGCGAGGGCAACGGCGGCTCCGGGGGCAGCTTCGGCACCCTCCGGGACATGGGCGCTGGTGGCGCTGGCGGTGAGGGGGCCGACAACGGCCCCGTGACCGGCGACAACGGCTGCAACTGCGACGCCACGGGCCGGACCCGTGGGGGCGAGCTGTGGCTGCTGGCCCTGCTGGGCCTCGGCGCCATCCGTCGTCGCCGAGCCCGTTGATCGAGGGCATCCTCCGACCGCCCACCTTCGAAGAGCTGCCTACTCTGGATCAGCTCTGTTTCCGCTCGAAAGCCAGCTGGGGCTACGACGCCGCGTTCATGGCGCGGTGTCGGCCTGCATTGTGTGTCGATCGCACCCTCGCCTCTGCGGGGCTGGTCCAGGTGGCCATGCACGCCCGAGAGATCATGGGCGTGGCCCAGGTGAGCCTTCGCCGCACCGCCGGCGACGTGCGTGTGGCAGAGCTCGATCTGATGTTCGTGGATCCACCCGCTCACGGTTTGGGTCTGGGGCGGGCGCTGATGGGATGGGCCGTGGAGGTCGCCCGGGAGCGGCAGGCGCACCGACTGGAGATCTTGTCGGATCCCGGCGCCAAGGGGTTCTACCTGCGCTGTGGAGCGGTGTTGGTGGGCGACGCCCCCTCAGATGTGGTCCCCGGGCGTCGCCTGCCCTTGCTGCACGTCGAGTTGTGATCAAGGCGCGTCGAGGAAACCCTCGAAACGCACATCACCTCCCTCAGACCACAACACGGGGAAGGGCATTTCATCAGGATTGTCGAGATCGACGAGTGCCACACCGGAGCCCAACCCAATCGGGGTGGCAATCGCGAGCCAGCGACCGTCCGAAGAGAGCCCCACGGGCCAGACCGAGCGACCATCGGCGGGTGTCAGCAGTTGGGGGGAGCCACCCTCTAGATCGAGGGCATAAACATCGAGTTCGGGCGCGCCCGCCACAGCAAACAACCGGCTGCCTTCATCGCTGCGCAAGAGCGGCGTGGCGACAGTGGTTGCTTCAGGCAGATTCAGAGAGACCAGCTCCAGCCCATCATCGGTGAGCATCCCCACAGACTGCGCGCTCAACACCTCACTGTAGGCACCTCTGCGATCGAGGTCGGCGACGAGCACATGCTCTTCCGGGGTGATGTGCGTCCAGAGCGAGCGGGGGTGTGCGTCGTCCATGCGCTCACCGCTGAAGAGGCGCGTGGTGTCGTCGGTGTCGAGGCTATATGTGTGAAACGAAAGCTCACCATCTGCCTGGGGAGACATCAACACCATCTGGCCGGCGAGCACACCCTGGAACGCATATCCCTGAGCACCATCGAGCACGGCCGACTCCACTCCAGTCTCCAGATCGACCACGTGGATGGGCCAGTACACTTCGTTGTCGTTGTTGGACCAGCGGCTGAAGACGAGCTGTGATTCGTCGAGAAAGCCCAGAGGCACATCGGTCGCCTCAGGGGAGGGCCCAGCGTGCTGCCACATGCGCCCTGTCCGCAGATCCATCACGTAGATGACCTGCCCACTCTCCACGGACTCGGCCCATGCCACCCGCCAACCACTCGGCGAGGCCACATGCGAGTCATAGGGCAGCCGCTCGATCACATGCACGATGGGCGCACGGTCGTCGAAGTACCTCACCTCCACCCTGGTGGATTCCATAAGGAACACACCCGAGCCATCAGGGAGCATCCGCATGGCCTGCCGGTAAGGTGTGGGCCCCACAGGGCCGAGCAACTGTCGCGCGTCGGTGTGGTGGTCCCACCGGATCAACTCGCCGTCCGTCTCTCGCCGGAACACCGTCTGGGCACCATCGGTGAGCACTCCGAAGCGCTCGGCGGAGACGGCGCCGGTGCCGTACCACCCATCCACGGCGCTGGCGAGATAGTTGGACGTGACCCCTTCTGTACCAGGGAGGTCACGTTGAACGCCGCCCTCGCTCACGACGAGGTGTGCTCTTTGATCGATGGACACCGGCATACCCAGGATCACCCCCTCGGCAGTGGCCATGCAAAAACCCAATCGCTCACCTGTCGGTGCATTGTTCGACCCAACTCGTTCCATGTTGCGTGGCTGGCGCCCTTCTATGACCGTCTTCGACGGCGCCGTGCCATCGAGAGGTACCCGGGTCAGCTCGAAGTGCTCCCCGTCTCTCGTGGGCGCCGAGAACCAGAACGCTCCGTCTTTCTCACTGAGGCCACAGAGCTGATGTTGGGAAGTTTGAGTCCGATCCGCGGGCACATCGACGATGGTGGTGGGCTCCGGCGCGTCGAGAGGCAACACAGACACAGCATTCCCTGCGCCGAACCAGAGCAGCCTCTGAGTCTCGGAGAGGTGCAGGATCGTGTCCGGGGAGTAATATGCCCCCATCGCCAGGATCGATGGCTCACCGAGGTCGTCCCGGGTCAGGTCGAACCGCACCACGTGCCGGTAACGCTCGATGGCGACCACAGCAGAGCCGTCATCGAAAAACGCCGCATCGTTCCATGGTCCCCTGGGCCTCAAGACGCGCATGGCCTCTTCTCCGAGGCTGAGCAGGAGAGCTTCTTCCTCACCATAGACGATGGCCCACCCCGCCTCGGCGTCGACGCTGACACGGTGCACGCGCTCGGTCTCGAAAGGGATCTCCACAGTGGGCCGCATACCCTGAAGGTCGACCACTACGGCATGCACGGCCGTCTCGATGTGCGTGGTGTACACCAGCCAGCGCCCCTGCATCGCCACGGTGTGGCGATGCATGTCGTGCGGTGGGCCGTCGAGTCGTCTGCCGGGACCATCGTCGAAGAGCGAAGCGACCCAGGGGCCCTCGTGATTCACCCACGCGATGTTCTGGCCATCGTGTGCCATCGTCCCATTGCCTGCCTGCCCTGCCAAAGGTCGCCGTACCACGTGATGACCCGCAGGATCGATCCGGAGCCAGGGGCCGGCCCCTACGAGCCATTGGCCATCTTCGAGGACTTGCGACTTGCCGAAGCTGGTGTGCGGCACGTGGGCCCACAAGGGCTCTGGCGATCCGCCGAAGTCTACCTGGGTCAAAATGGGGTGAGGCATGTGGGGCACCTGGCGCCGGCCCACGATGCCGCCACCCTTCACGGTCCACCACTGCCCCTGTGGCGCCATCTGGCCTGGGGACACCGACATCACCCCATTGGCCGAACTGACGTGTCTGATTTCGATGGGCTGCGAGCCGCCGTACGGCATCCGATGCGCCCAATGTGTCCCCACCACGTCGGGCAGCACACGGCCCCCCTCACACACCCCTTCGACACATCGATCCCCCATGGTCTCCGGGTCGGAATCATCACAGGGCGTACCATCGACTCGGGGCCGCACGACACACTGCCCATCGATACACTGACCCACCTGACATGGCGCATTTTCGAACTCAGGGCATGTGCAAGGGACCTCAGCGTCAGGCACCACAGCATCAACTTCGAGTGGAGGCCCAGCATCTGAGAGATCTGCATCTGTGAGCGCAGCATCAGGTGTGATGTCGGTGCCGACATCCGGTGACAACGCACCATCGGCGTTGTCGGGCTGGTCCGGCTCTCGGGTCCGCACATCGTCGCCGCAGCCCCACAAGGCCAACGATACGGCAAAGATCACTCGACTCGCCTTGCGCATGCTCAATGCCCCCATCACATACATCTCTGGGTGTACGAGATGTGTGTATGCAGGCCTCCCAGCTCGAAACGCTCGGCCCGCCACATAGACTTATCGCAATCTACGCGTTCAGTGCAGCGCCGATGTGCGTGGGGCATACACGGAGGAAGAGCGGCCCGCTCACGAGACCCTCTGGGCTGCGCTCGACCACAGCATCTCTGCTGGGGGCCACTTCAGCGTCTGACAGCTCCAGGTGAACGTCTGTGACGAATACGCCGGCGTCCTGACCCGCATCTTCACCAAATGCCTGCACCTCAGAGCCGATGTTACGGGCGCGCTCAGCCTCACAGCCCAGCATGCTCCACACGGCCATCCACCACACAGACATCTTGAAATTGCGCACACCACACCCCCTGCCAATGCACATCAGCAGTGTGCGTATCAGGGTCAGGCAGCGCAATGCAGCGCTTGAAGCTCAATCTACAATTGAGAACAAAACAACACGAATCCGATACTTGCCTCAGGCTCGATGCCAGAGTGATGCGTAATTTGGCTCTGCGGTCACCCTGGCACCCTCCTTGCTGAACCTGAGGGCCGGAGTCCGCCCCCTACGTGGGGGCTCAGCGTAAACAGTCACTTCTGTTGTGCATCACATCAAGGAGGCAGGACCCATGCGTCCATCCATCTCTCGAGATGGCGACGGCCACGTACGCGCTCATCGGCGCGCCGTCGCCATCGCCCGTCGCTCGCCCATCAGCGAAACCTCGGCACGGTGGGGTCTCGCGGGCCTGCTCGCTGTCGCCGCCATGGTCTCGGTCACCGCCGTCAGCGTCGCCCGGGCCGCCCCTGCTCAGGCAGAAGCCCGGCCGGTCACCGTCTACCACAACGGCTGCTACGCCCCACAATGCCCCGTGCGGTTCACCTTCAGCGCCCCCATGGTGAAGGTGCCCAAAAAGGGGAAGCTCGAGGGCACCGGCCCCGTGGAGATCAGCTTCAAGCCCGCCATCGCCGGCACCTACCACTGGCCCGACGATCGCAACCTCGTCTTCACCCCCGCGAAGGGGGCCATGAATCATGGCACCGAGGCCGAGATTCACATCACCCGGGCCATCCCGCTCAGCGGCCCCACTCAGCAACTCGCCAAAGCCTGGAAGGGCTGGGTCATGGCCCCGAACTATGCCGCCGCGGGCAAGGTGGCGTGGTGGCCCGTGAAGGACGGCCGGCCCCGGTTCGTGGCCTTCTTGAACGATCACAGCCGGCAGATCGGCAAGGGGCCGCTCTTCTTGCTCTACGATCAGCCCGTCGACCCGAGGGCCCTCAAGGGCATGATGAGCGCCCGTGACGAAGCGGGCCGGCCGCTGCCCATCAGCGTCACCCGCCCTCGGAGCATCAAGTCGGTGTGGTCCGAAGCGGGCGTCGACCTGAAGCACGTGGTGGCCCTCACGCTGCGACGGCGCCCCAAAGCGGAGAGCAAGGTGCACCTGTCGCTGCCCACGTGGGACAAAGACGGGCCCACCTTCAGCACCCCCACCCTCGAAGCGACCAGCGATTTCGAGGCCGAGGCCTTCAGCCTCGAAGGCGAAGACAACCCTGATCGCGTACCCCTCGGCGCCCGCCTCGAGCTGCGGTTCGATCGGCCCGTGCGCACCGAGGTCGTGCGCAAGCACCTGAAGATCACCCCCGAGCCCCGCTCGGTGGAGATGTGGTCCTGGGATCACACCGTGGTGGCCTACCTCAACATGGCCCCAGGCACCCGCTACACCGTGAAGCTGAAGAAGGGCATGCCCGATCTGCTGGGCAACCACCTGAAGACGTCGGAGACGATCTCGTTCCGCACCGCTGATCTGCCCCCTCGCCTCGTGGTCTCTCAGCAGGAGTTGCTGCTGGAGCCCGGCCTCGCCGAGGTGCATGTAGGTGCCCGGAACCTCGAAGGCCTCGTGGTCACCGCCCACACCGTGGAATCACCGGAAGCCTTCATCGCTGGCCTGAAGCAGGGCTCAGCGGAGCAGTGTGGTGACTACCCTGGCGTCGACGCCGTGGGCCACCCCCTGAAGCTGCCCCGCACGCTCCATCGTGGCGCCCCCCTCAACGACGAGGGACAGGCAAAGTTGCCCCTCGGCGGCCTGAGCGGGCTCTACTGCCTGAACTTCACTGCGGGCACCCGAGGCACTGAAGCCAAGGCCCAGACCCCCAAGGGCGACGCCACCCTCACCCGGACCAGCCTGGTGCAGATCGCCGATCTCGCCGCCACGGTGAAGGTGGGCGAGGACGAGAGCCTCACCTGGCTCACGGGCCTGCGGGACGGCGCCCCCATCACCGGCGCTCAGGTGCAGCTCATCGACGCCGAGGGCAACCTGCGGGCTGGTGGTTTCACCGACGCCCACGGTGTGGCGCGTCTGCCCACCCCCGGGGCCCTGGAGCAGGGTCGTCTGATGATGCCGATGTACCTGATGGCCCGTCACGACGGCGACTCGGTGCTCACCTTGCTCGACAACGAGCACCTGTCTCAGCCCTGGCAGTTCGGTTTGCCTGGCCCGGTGAGCGGTCACGAGCCCTTCGAGGCCGCGGCCTTCACCGAGCGCGGCGTATACCGCCCTGGTGAGACTGTGCATGCCCAGGTGGTGGCCCCCAAGCACAAAGTGTCTGCTGGCGAGAGCGCTCCCGAGGTGGATCTCACCGTGGTAGACGCCCGAGGCCGCACAGTGGCCGAGGAAAGCATCGAGCTCGACGGCTTTGGCGTCGGCGCCCTGGAGATTCCGCTCAAGGCCACCGCCTCTACGGGGACCTACACCCTCAAGGTGGAGCACGCCGGCGAGCTGCTCACCCGGCGGTTCCTCGTGGAAGAGTACCGCGTGCCCACCTTCGAGGTGGGGGTGAGCGAGGCTGGCAAGAAGACCCCCTGGCGCCCCGGCGCCACGGTGAACGCCCGCATCAAGGCCAGCTACCTGCACGGCGGCAAGCTCGCCGGCCGCTCGGTGAAGTACACCGTCGATCGGGTGCCTGTGGCGGTGACCTCCAAGGCCTTCCCCAAGTTCACCTTCGGGGGCGATCCCGGCGCACGGTCGGTGAGTCTAAACCCTCGCGTCACCGAGGGAGAAGGTATGCTCGACGACGCCGGCGCCCTGAAGGTGGCCTTCCCCATCTCCCGCAACAAGAGCCCCAGCCCTCACCGCTACGTGCTCTGGGCCGAGGTCACCGACGTCGATCGTCAGGCCTACGCCGGCCGTCTGGGCAAGGTGGTGCACCCCACTGATCTCTACCTGGGTACGCAGCGCCCCGCGGGCTACACGATCAAGGCCGGGCGCACCCTCGAGGTGCCTGTGGTGGCCGTCGATGCGAAGGGTCGCCCCCATGCTGGCATCCGGGCCAAGGTCTCCCTGGAGCAGGTGGAGTACCGCAGTGTGCGTCGGCTCACCCGCACCGGCGAGGTCCGCTGGGTGAACCACACCAAGGTGCGCACGGTGAAGACCTGCCGCCTGCGCACTGCCGAGACCGCCCGTCGCTGTGATCTGAAGGTGGCCAAAGCCGGCCGCTACCGCGTGCGCGTCACCGGCAAGGATCGCAAGGGCCGCCGCATCAGCACCGGCTACGAGATCACCGCCAGCGGCTACGAGCCCTCGACCTGGCCTCGCTTCGATCAGGACCAGATCACCGTGGTGAGCGACAAGGCGAGCTACCAGCCCGGCGACACGGCGAAGCTGGTGGTGGAGTCGCCCTTCGAGGCCGCCTGGGCCCTGGCCACCCTCGAGGGTGACGGCGTGCGCTGGCACAAGGCCTTCCCCATCAAGGGCGACACCCCCTCCATCGAGATCCCCCTCGAAGGCATCGACGCCCCCGAGGTCTACGCCGGCGTCACCCTGATCCGCGGTCGCGTGCACCGCCTCACCGACGGCGCGGGCCTCGAGACCGGTGGCCCCACCTTCAAGATCGGCTACGCCCGGCTGAAGGTGGATCCCGCTCATCAGCGCCTCGCGGTGCAGGTGACCCCCAACGCCACCACCACGGCCCCCGGCAGCGAGGCGGTGGTCGACCTCGAGATCAACGGCCCCGACGGCACGCCTTCGAACGGTCAGGCCGTGGTCATGGCCGTGGACGAGGCGGTGCTGGGCCTCACGGCGTACCGCACCCCGAACCCCGTGGCAGAGCTCTTCGCCCGACAGCCTCTCAACGTGCGCACCGGCGAAGGCCGTCTGGAGTTGCCTCAGGCCCGCATGCGTCGATACGCCATCTCCCCCGCGGGCGATGGTGGCGACGCAGGCAACGAGATGAAGGTGGATCCCACTCAGGACAACCTGCGCAACCTGTTCAAGACCACGGCCTTCCTCGACCCCCGGGTGAAGGTGATCAACGGCCGGGCTCGGGTGCGCTTCGATCTGCCCGACAACCTGACCACCTACCGCGTGATGGCGGTGGTGGTCGACGGCGAGGGCCGCACGGGCTCTGCAGAGAGCAAGATCACCCTGCGCAAGCCCCTGATGGTGCAGGCGGTGGTACCCCGCTTCGTGTACCCCGACGATCGCCTCGCCGTAGAGGCCCTGGTCTACAACGCCACCGAGTCTGACGGTGAGGTGGCGGTGAGCGCCCGTTTCATCGGCATGACCCCGGTCCGTGGCGCAGTGCCGGCGAGCATCGAACGCAGCGGTCGGCCTGATCGCCTCGGTGTCGTGAAGTCCGAGAACACTGGCAGCTTCAGCTTCCCGGTGAAGGTGCAGGTGCCCGCCCCTGTGGACGGCCTGCTGACGCACCCCGAGGTGAAGATCGAGTTCACCGCTCGCATGGGCGATCTGGTGGATCGCGTGCAGGTGGCGGTGCCGGTCCTCGATCCCGGCTCGGCACGGGCCGAGGTAGCCAACGCCATGATCCAGGGCAAGGGGGCCGAGAGCATCGCCCTCACCCTGCCGGGGCAGCGCCGCCCGGGCACGGGTCAGATCGAACTGAACGTGAGCACCACCAGCCTCACCCGCCTCGCCGGCGCCGTGGAATACCTGATGGGCTACCCCAACGGCTGCATCGAGCAGACCACCAGCCGGGCCTACCCTCTGGTGATGCTCGAGGACCTGCTCCCCGAGATGGGCGTGAAGGTGGACCCGGTGAAGCTCAAGGAGTACGCCACCGCGGGTGTGAAGCGGCTGCTGAGCTTCCAGACCCCGGAGGGTGGCCTGAGCTACTGGCCTGGCAGCGACACCCCCCACGCCTTCGGCACGGCCTTCGGCCTCACGGCCCTCCTCGAGGCCAAGAAGCGTGGCTACGACGTGCCCGACGTGGCCCTGAGCCGTATGGCCGATTACCTGGAGCGCCAGCTGCGCAAGGGCACGATCTCCCAGGAGATGCCCCACGGCAGCATGGCCGACGCCGACACCCGAGCCCTCTTCGTGATGACCTTGGGCCGTCTGGGCCGCACCCAGGTGGAGTACATCCAGCGCCTCTGGCAGCAGAAAGAGGCCCTCACCCCCTTCGGCTTGTCATTCCTGGCCACTTCCGTGGTGGAGGCTCAGGCCAAGGGCGAGGACAAGGGCACCGGCGGCCTGCTGGACGAGATCCTGGTGGCCATCCAGGAGAAGGCCCAGCAAGATCCCGATGAGGCCTGGTACGGCGGCAAGGCGAAGAAGGGCTGGTCCTTCGACAGCAGCCTGCGCACCCACGCCTCGGCCCTGCTGGCCTTCTCCAGCGTGCCCGCCAGCGTGATGCAGCGCCCAGAAATGCAGGGCATGAGCGGCAAGCTGCTCAACGGCCTGCTCAACCGCCAGAAGTACGGCCTCTGGGGGAACACGCAGGAGAACGTCTTCGGCGTGATGGGCGTGGCCCGCTACGTGGGCGCTGGCAGCAAGCAGGCTGGCGACGGCGACGCCCCGACCTTCAACCTGAAGATCGACGGTCAGCTGATCCCCGCCGACGCCCTGCAGATCGAGAAGCTCGGCGGCCGCACCCACCGAGTGGTGATGTCCGAGGCTCGCTTGTTGGAGATTCTGGACGAGGCGGGCAAGCCCGTGGGCGGCCAGAGCGGTGATCTGGCCCCGGCCTTCACCATCGAGAACCCCGGCGGCAAGCCCCTGACCCTCACGGGCCGTGCGGACTACCGCGTGGAGTTGAAGCCTGAAGACAGCAAGCCCGTGGCCAAGGGCCTGGCGGTCCGCCGCAGCTACACCACCCTCGACGGCCAGACCATCGCCGCGGGCGATGTGATCCCCCTGGGCAGCGTGGTCCGGGTCCGGGTGGAGGTGGACGCTGACGATCTCACTCACTACGTGGCCATCGACGACAAGCTGCCCGCAGGCCTGGAGCCGATGAACGCGGCCTTCGCCACGAGCGCCCCGACTCAGGTCTTCGGCTCTGGTGGGCCCGACGCCCGCATCACCTCGGGACTGCGGGTGCTCAGCCACCACGAGATCCGCGACGAGCGGGTGGCCTTCTACGTGGACGAGATGCCCAAGGGGAAGTTCGCCTTCACGTACCTGGCCCGGGCGACGATGGCAGGTGCATTCCGCCGTCCGGCGGCCCGCGCCGAGGCGATGTACGATCCGGAGACGATCGGGTTGACGGCCATCGACACGGTCATCGTGGCACCGAACGAAGAGGGGTGAGCTCCGGCTTCGCCGGTAAGAGAGTTTCGGGCACGGGCACGGGCACGGGCACGGGCACGAGTTGATACATATGTGGACCCGTGGCCTCGTATGACTCCGCTCGTAGGCTTGTGGTGATGGAGGCTCTGCTCGGCCCCATGCTCCCGTCAGTAGAAGCTCTGAGCTTCAGCCCCCCAAGACCTGAACTCTCAGGCCATTCCCATACGTATCTTCTCAGCTCCCATGACAACCTTCGCCCTGAATCCAGGAAGGGCCACGGGTCAGAGTATGTATCAACTCGTGCCCGTGCCCGTGCCCGTGCCCGTGCCCGAAAAACTCTCTTTGCGAGCGGAGCGAGCCCCCCTTTGAAAGAGCCACCCAGAATTTTCTAAATCCAATCATCAACTCTACAGATCAAAGACAACACACGACCCTTGCCCACCAAAAACAGCCACTCCAGCGCTGGCACTCTCTTTGCGATGACCCTCCACGACTACACTCCATCGTGCAGAGGGCCCACCCATGATCATCGCAGTGAACCCCAAGCTGAAACGCATCACCCGCACGCTCGGCAAGCTCACCCTCTGGACCCTGGCGCTGCTCATGATCGTCTGGGGTGGCCTCGAAATCACCGTAAGACTCTTCCCCTACGATCGCGCCGCCCTCAACCCCGGGTTCCCTGAGTCATTGCGCATCCGAGATCGACACGGCCAGCTGCTGCGCGAGGCCGTGAACGCCGACGGGCACCGAGCGCGCTGGACCCCGCTCAACGAGATCTCACCGTTGGCGATCCAGGCCACCATCGCCGTCGAGGATCATCGCTTTTACGCACATGACGGCGTCGACCCCTCTGCCGTGATCCGCGCCATCAAACAGAACGTGAGCGAGGGCCGTATCGTCTCCGGGGCCAGCACCCTCACCATGCAGCTCGCCCGCCTCGTGAAGCCCCACCCGCGCAGCTTCTGGAACAAGATGGTCGAGGCGTTTCACGCCCGACGCATCGAGCAGACCCTCGGCAAAGACGAGATCTTGGAGCAGTACCTCAACCGGGCGCCGTACGGCTCGGGGGCCATCGGCATCGAGGCCGCCAGCCTGCGCTACTTCGGCAAGCCCAGCATGCACCTGAGCCTCGCCGAGGCCGCCCTCGTCGCCGGGCTGCCCCAGGGGCCCGGCTATCTGAACCCCCTCAGGCACCCCGAGCGGGCCAAGAATCGTCAGCTCACAGTGCTTCGGCGCATGCTCGAAGAAGGCCTCGTCTCCCAGCAGAGTCACGATCGCGCCCTGAACACGCCCTTACGCTATGTGCAGGCTCCCACCCAGCCCATGGCGCTGCACTTCACCGACGCGGTCATCGAGCAACATCGGGCTTTGATGCGTGACGGCGGCGACTTCGACACCACCCTCGATCTCGCGCTGCAGCGCGATGTCGAGGCCATGGTGCGCGATCATGTGGCTCACCTGAAGGATCGCGGCCTCACCAACGCCGCCGTGGTGGTGCTCGACAACGATCAATGCGAGGTGCTCGCCATGGTGGGCAGCGCCGACTACTGGGGCAGCGACGACGGCGCGGTGAACGGGGCCATGGCGCTGAGGCAGCCTGGGAGCACGCTCAAGCCCTTCACCTATGCTCTGGCCTTCGAGCAGGGATACAGCCCTGCCTCCATCGTGCCCGACGTGGAGACCTGGTACGAAGACCCCACAGGGCAGCGCTACAGCCCGCAGAACTATCACAAGACCTATCTGGGTCCGGTGATGATGGGCGAGGCCCTCGCCCGCAGCCTCAACGTCACCGCCATCCGCACGGCCCAGCTCGTGGGGGCAGAGCGACTGCTCGATCGTTTGAAGGCCGCGGGCTTCGACAGCCTGAACGAGAGCATCGATCACTACGGCCTGGGCATTACCCTCGGCAACGGCGAGGTCACCTTGCTGGAGCTCGCCCGAGCGTATGCCATGTTCCCCCGGGGCGGCCACGCCTGCACCCCGAGGATGCTCAAGCATGCCGCCGGCGGCGAAGCCACCCAGCAGGTCTTCGATCCGGTGGTCTCGGCCTTGATCACCGACGTGCTCGCCGACGAGCGGCTTCGGGCCCTGGCCTTCGGCACCAACAACGCGCTGATGCTCGGGTTCCCTGTGGCGGTGAAGACCGGCACCACGGAGAACTGGCGCGACAGCTGGGCTGTGGGCTTCACGGGGCAATACACCGTGGCGGTCTGGGGCGGCGACTTCGAGAACCGACCGATGCACAGCCTCGCGGGCATGGCCGGGGCGGGGCCGCTGTTCCACCGCGTGATGAAGCGGGTCGCCGGCTCTACTGGGGAGCGGGGCCTGCCTCTGGGCCGCTTTGCAGGTCCTGGTAGCCGTAAGCAGAACGGTGACGATCCCCAACAGCGGGTGGCCGACACGCTGCGGGAGGTCGTCATCTGCCCCACCTCGGGCAAGGCCCCCACGGCCCATTGCCCCGGCACGCGGCTGGTGCGGACTCAGGTGAGGCCCGGCACCCCGAGCGCCGAGGTCCTCGAAGCGGATGACTGGATGCAGCCTGTGGCCCTCGATGCCCGTAACGGACTGCGCGCTGGACCCCACTGCCCCAAGCGCTTCGTAAAGCACACAGCCTTCGCCCACCTGCCTGCGGAGTACGCCGAATGGCAAGTGACCTCGCAAGACCTGCCCCCAGCGCCAGTGCAGTATTCGCCGCTCTGCCCTGCTGAGGGGCCCATCCCCGATGCGCTGGTGATCACGCACCCCGCCCCTGGCGATGTCTTCGTGGTGGATCCGGGCATGGCCGGCGAAGCTCAACGCATCGCCCTCAAGGGCATGGTGGATCCGCCTTCTCCTTCGGTGGAGTGGCGCCTCGATGGCCGCAAGGTGGCGAAGTCAGAGTGGCCCTACACTGCGGAGTGGGCGCTGGCTCGGGGTGAGCACACGCTCGAATTGGTGGGGTCTGGAGGGAAGAGCGATCCAGTGGTGTTCGAGGTGAGGTGACGCCTCACTTCCACAACATCTTCGGCGTGCGGCCTTCAGTGACCAGCGCGATGGCCTCCTTCGCCTGTTGCACCACCACCCGCTCCCGCGAAGCCGACGTCAGCCAGTGCATCACCCCACGGATCGGCCAGGGGCTCTTCAAACGGCGGGCGAGGCGGCAGGCGGCGATGGGCGTCTTCACGTGGTGGGCCAGGAAGATGGCTCGGGCTACATGATCCCCCATGATCGTGTGGTGGATGATCTGCTGCTCGATCACGTCGATCTGCCCGTTGGCCATCAGCGCCTCCGCCGAGGCCAGCACCCCCTCTCGATCACCACCCTTCAGTGACGCCCAGAGCAACTCCGCGTCCCCAGCAGGCGTAGGGGGCTGCCACTCTGGCGCATCTGAAGCGCGACCGCCCACCACGAAGCGGGCGGCGAGGCACACGAGGCGTAGCGCCGCTCGTCGATCTCCCACGTGGGGCAGCGCCACCAGCAACGCCTCGGCGTGGGTGAGCAGGTGAGTGGCGAAGAGCCAAGTATCTTGCACGTCGAGGCGGCGATCGATCTCAGGATCAAAGCGCGCCAGACGGCGGCTCGCCGCCAGGGCCACCGCCTCGGCGCACGTCACCAGCGAGGCTCCGTCCACGACCGCGTCGAGGATCACGTCAACAGCCCCTGAGGTCGGCGCCTCCAGCAGACGCTCGGCGAGCTGCCCCCGGGCGATGGGATCCCCCTCACCCTCGAGGCCTTCCACATGGGGCAGCACAGCCTCCAAGCGCTCGGCCATGCGCGCGTTGAAGCTGCGCCAGGCAGGCAGCGTATCTTCCCGGGTGCCGTTCACGAGGCTCGTGAGCACCCCGGGCAAGATCTCGGAGGCCAGCGGCCAGCCCACGGACTCGAGCAGTTCAAACGCCTTCACCACATAGATGAGCCCGTGGCCGAAGCTGAGCAGGTGAGCGGCGTTCACCCGAATCAACCAGGGCATCACTTCTTCCACCGAGGCCCCGGTGTCGAGCATGCCCCGCAACAGCCCTTCCGCTCGGGGCAAGTCTTCCTTCTCTACCGACTCGAGCAGCGCCTCACCCCAACCTTCGTCTACGGCGAGGGCGGGATACATCGGTCGTCGTGGACGGCGGACCAGGAACAGCGCGTTCATCTCCAGGGCCTGGGTCAACGCCACCACTCGGGCCTCGAGCGGGTCCACACGGCCATCGGCGATCAGCAGCTCGATCACCCGGAATGTATCGGCAGCCACTGGCAGGCCATGATCATTCCCATACTGGCCGCGCTGGCAGTCTTCCGCGGCGGCGTACGCCAGAATCTCAGCGCTCATCTCGTGATCGTCGCCGGTCTGGAGCAGGCGCACCACATCCCGCGCGAGCTGCCCTGGTCGGCGCTCGTACAGCGCCCCAGCGAGGCTCTCGAAGATGGCCGGGCGCAACGTCGCCGGATCCGGCTCGGTGAGGTCAACCTCGATCACGCCCTCTCGACGACGCACCGGCCAGGACTTCACCGCCTCCTCTCCTTTGAGGCAGGCGCCGTCACGCAGGTCGAACTTGAAGTTGTGCCAGCTGCAGGTGAGCGTGCAACCGTCCAGTACCCCCTGGGCCAGAGGGTAGCCCTCGTGAGGGCAGCGGTTGTCCACGGCGAAGATCTCACCGTCGTCGAGGTGGAACACGGCGATTTGATGGTGAGCGTGCTTGAAGACTTTGCGGCTCCCCCGAGGCAGCTCGTCTTCAGTGAAGGTACGGGTCCAGTGCGTGCTCATCACACACTCCTCGATAAATCCACATATCGAGAAGTTTGAGTCAGCACACCTGCTCTGGGTTTCCTCGGCAACGCACAAATCTGATGCCGGAAGTTCAACAAGCTGTGTGGTTGCGGTGGAGCGCTGGTCGCAGTTCCGCACTCAGGGGCAGGGCTCGAAGGTCTCGACCGGCCGTGCGGGGCGGCCGTTGACCGAGACCAGCACCACGCCGGTCTCGGGGGTCTCGGCGGTGAAGGTCATGGTGGTCTCCAAGCGGCCGAGGGTGTAGCTCACCGAGCCTGCGGTGGGCAGACACACAAGAGGCTCGAAGAGCAGCATGTCGAGGGTGAAGCCAGTCTCGATCTCCGGAGTGGCGATGGTGCCCATGCCATCGAAGGTCACGCCAGTCTCGGGCACCCGGGCGATGGCCACGTCTTCGAGGGTGAGATCGATGGACAGCTGGTCCGAGGTGTAGCTCAAATCCGAGTTCACGATGAAGCTGGGCTCTTCGCCCCCCTGGAGGCTCAAGGCAACGTTGCCGTTGAAGCTCTGCGCGTTGACGTCGAAATCCTCGAGGCCCAGGTTGAAGGTCACCGACTCCCCTTCAGTGGAGGCGCCGAGACTCACCGTGCCATCGACGTTGACCTCCTGGGCGCCGAGCACACAGCTGTCGAGTTCGAGGCTGAGCGTGGCGTCGCCCCAACTCAATGACGCGCAGCCCACATTCACCTCTTGCGCCTCGATGATGGCGCGCACGTGCTCACGCAGGGCCTGCAGCCTCTCCCGAATGGGTCGGTCATCCGCCCCGCGCATTCTGTCTGCGCTCTGTGCGTCGACGAGGCTGCTCGCAGCGTTCTGCGCGCTCAAGCCGTCGATCATCCCCCGCATCATGGCGGACTCTTGAGTGCTGATGGCGATCTCCTCACCGGGCGCGCTCGCCTCCGGCGCTTCGGTGGGATCAGAGGTGGTGTCTTCGCCGCAGCCAGTCAGGGCGAAGGGCAACACACAGCTCAGCATCAGGGTCTTGTAGGTGAAGTTCATCGTACGTCTCTCCGTGGCCGTGGTCTCAGTCGGTTCTGAAATCACGGTAGAGGACGTAGCTTACGGTTCTCTTAAGGGGGGTGACTTGGCGTGTCGAGCGCCTCGACAAAGAGGCATCGACCTTTCACGGCAAGGCGACCTGAAGCTCCACGTGGGTCACGCACTTCGGCGGCGGGTTGCCCTCCGTGGGCACTGTGCACCACGGATCGTCGATGGGCGAAACTTCAGCGATCTCTCCGAGGCGCATACAGCGCCACGCGCCCCCTTCGGGCAGGCCACTGTGACTGCCGCCGCCGAACTGGAACACCAGCACGTGGGGCTCGTCGTCGACGTTGCGGCCGAGAATGTGTGGCGCGCACAGGCGCTCGAGGCCCTGATACACCATGCGCACTGAGGTGCGCCCCTTGATGGCGTCGGCGAGTGTCGCCCGAATCGAAGTATCTGCAGACATCGTCCACCTCCAGTTTCAGCAATCTCTACCGCATCAACGGGCGCTGGCGCCCTCGACGAAGGGGTTGGTGTTCCCCTGAACCGCTCGAACCTTCGCCGCCCAGGCCCGCTCGGCCCGGGTCGGCGGATCTTTCTTGTGCCACGACAGCATCATGCGTCGGGTCGAGGCGTCGAGGATACCCCGGTTCGGATATGCCCAGTCCATGTACAGATAGGTTCGGGCGATGTCACCGCGGATCGACGCCTTGGGCTCGACCTGCTTGTTGTCGATCTCCACGTCGCAGCGGCCGTACTCCCGCTTCTCACCGGGGATCTCGGCCATGACATAGTTCGAGCGGTTCCCGTTCACCTCGCCGATGGCCGGCCGCAGGTTGTAGAGGTCGGCCTCCATACGCTGGAACAGACCGCTGACCTCGCCGACACACTTCCTGCCCTTGAACTTCTTGCGGCGCTTGTAACAACGCTCGTGGCCCTCGGTCCACGCTTTGAACGTACGCCCGAAGGCCGAGGCGGGCACCACGTGCTCCCACTCGATGCGGGCTGCGCGCTCGGGATCTTTGCGCACCGTGTAGCCACACGAGGCGTGGTCCACCTTCTTGCCGGTGTAGGTGCAGCCACAATAGAAGGTCTTCTCGGCGCCCTTGAAGATGTTCGGCAGCTTCTTCTTGGCGGCGCCGAAGGTGCGCACAGTGTTGTTGCCCCGTTTGGGGTACTCGAGCTTGGGCAGGGTGAACTGACCCATACCTGCGGCCTTCGCCGGATCAGGGCCCGTGAGGGCGTCGTTGGTGGTGGCTGCGGCCACAGGAGCTTTGGGCGGAGCCTTCGAGCCCCCCTTCTTCTGCTCGGTGTACTTTTGCCAGATCAAGAAGCCGGCGACGGCGATGATGATGAGGGCCTGAATCCACTTCTGGTTCAAGGTGACCTGCTCCTGCGCACGTGATGTCGCCCGTATCATATGCGACTTTTCGCCCCTCGACGCCGCAGACTGCCCTTTGATTTGATACAACCCTCACATGACCGATCGCGCCGCCCACATCCTCGAGCGCAAGGTGCGCTATCACCGCACCGATTTGAGCGCATCTGGCATGGAGTCCCGCCTGCGTCGCGAGCGTCGGCTGCTCAATGGCCACATCGACACGCTCAGAGATCTTCAGGGGCAGAACGCCGAGGTGCAGCACGCCCTCGACGAAGAGATGTCGCGGCTGAAGAGCCTCTCCACCCAGGTCGCCGAGATCGGCGATCGCGCCCAGGAGAGCTTCTGGAGCCGGTTCAGGGAGACGCTCTCTTTTCTACCTGGCCTCGAAGCCCCCAGCGAAGAGCTGCGATCCGTCGAGGCGATGCTGCGCGAGCAGTACGCTCACAGCCTGCGCCGGTTGAGAGAGGCGGCGGACTTCGCCGATCGGCTCGAAGCGGGAGAGCAGGATCTCTACGACGAGATCGAGCGCCTCGGTCAGGAGATCATCAAGGCCTCTGAAGATGCCGAGCAGGCTCAAGGCCAGGTCGCCGAGCTCGATGTCTTGATCGACGAGCTGACGGCGCGGCTGTCCGACTGCTCACCCGGCAGTCGCGACGCGCGTCTGATCGAAGCGCGCATCGATCGCGCCCGCCGTCAGAGTACCGAACACGAGGGCCGCCGTCGGCTCTATCAGAGCACTGGCGCGCGCCTGGCCACGATGAAGCGCACCACCACGGGACTCGCCGACACGCTTGGCCAGCTGCGCAGCGACATCAGCACCTATGTGCATCACGCCAGCGTACGCCTCGACACGGTGGCGAATCAGATCAACGCCATCGGCGCCGCCGCCGACGCCGGCGTCGTGGTGCAGGATCTCGTGCGGGCCCTCGACGGCATGAACGCCGCTCTCCACGAGGCCACGGCCTTTGTCATTCAAACCCAGCAGTACTTTCGCGCCCACGTCGACACGCTGGTGGCCGATCTCGACGCCAAGGCCCACGAGGAGCAGGCGCTGCTCGCTCAAGCGGCGGCCTACAACCAGGCCATGGACGAGATCAGGGAGATCGAGCACCGCAAGGGGCGCACCCTGTGAGCGCCACATCGTGAGCATCCCATCGTGAAGACCATCGATCTCGACGTATCCCGACAGCGTGATTACCTGGCCCTGGCCACCGCCCTGGTGAAGGGGGGACGCGTGAGCCTGCAGTGGCCTCCGCTGCGGCCCATCGCCAACGCCCTCGCCGCCATGGGGCCTGACCTGCATCACGGGGCCTACCCCACCCTGCAGGTCGATCTGAACACTGGCCTGCCCACATGGCGGGAGTGGCAGCGAGTGAGCACCGACCATGAGATGGCCGCTGAGACACTCGCCGGGCTCGGTGATCCCGCAGAGCTCGAGCGCCGTGGTCACGGCGCGGCAGAAGGCTCGGTGCATCATCGACGATGGAACCGCTATCGCTATCTGAAGGCCCTGAGCACAGCCCCAGCGCCCCCCAGCGATCGCCTCGATGTTCAGCTGAGGCGCATCGAAGGCGAAGCCACCTCGGTGGCGCTGCAGATGGACAAGTTCGATGCAGGGGGTCTCTTCGTGCGCATGTCGGTCGAGCTGCGAGAGATCTCGGGCACCGAGCACATCATCCGCGAGGGCGAAGAAGTGATGCTCTCCGAGCAGCTGCGCAGCATGCTCTATCGCGCCTCGGGCCTCACCGCAGAGACCACCCACCTGCTGCTCTCCGCTCAGGGTGACCTGCACGTGGAGCGCGTAGTCCGAGCGGTGGTGGGGCCGCTCTCGCTGCCTGATCTGAACGATTCAGGTGCGCAGCTCGACTCAGGGCACCTGGCGCTGAGCCTCGACATGACCGCCTTCGACTTGTCGGCAGATCGCCACAACGATCCCGAGCGGGTGGACGAGCAGCTCGACGATGATCGCCGAGGGGCGCGACGCCGCTTGGGCTACCGTGTCTTCACTGACCGACGCTTCGTCGCCACCGCGGACGCCGCCACTGCGGTGAAGACCCGCTGCGCCGAGGCGGGCACTCGGAACACAGTGCGGACCATCCGCCTGAGGAAAACTTTGTGAGGCACACACCGTGAAGATGAGTCTGCCGCAGACTCTGATCACTTGCCCAACTTCTGCCGCGCCTCTGCCCGCATGGGATCGTGGTAGGTGCGCTGGTAGTAGAAGAAGCTGGTGACGCTGGCATCGCCGATGGCGAAGGTGAACTGCTCGCGAGCGCCACCGGCCCAGCCTTCGTAGTCGATGGGCAACATGTCGACCACAGTGGAGACAGAGTAGCCCGGTGCGATGCGCGCCGGGTTGGCGTCCGCAGGCATGCCTTTGGCATTGGGCATGGCATGGGCCTGCCCAAGGTGCACATAGAGCAAGCTCTCGTCCCACAAGATCTCGCCGCCCTTCTCCAACAGCGCCGGCACCGTCACGATCTCCTTGGAGGTGTTGGTCACGGTGATCTTGAACTTGCCGTCGCCGAAGGGGTTGCTCCACTTCACATCTTGCTCTGGGGCCACCTGCTCCACGTCGATCTGCACATGGGGCCCGACCCGCAGTGAACGGCGTCCGACGATGGGGGCCTTCACCGAGCCATCTTTGAGCACCCAGCCCACAGGCTCTGCGCTGGCTCGGGTGGCGCGGGCGACGTTCTCCTTCGTGGGTTGGGCGATGCCCCTGATGGACCAGCTCACTGGGGGCGCGTTGTGCTCTTTGAGCTTGAGGGTCTGCACGTTCCGGTTGATGCCCAGCAACACCGAGTCGCCCACCCTGGGGATCTCGGCTTCGAAGATGGTGTGCAGATAGACCGGCTCGGTGGCGCCTGGGTGCCGACCCTTAATGTGCTGTGTCACGTCGATGTTGAGGGCCACGACGTGCTGCGCCGGGTAGCTCTCCAACACGTCGTGGGTGACGATCTTGGCGATCCTGGCCACCACAACGGTGTCCGACTGATTCATGGCCTGTGTGGTGACATATTCGACTGGAGGTGGGCTGTGCTCCAGTGCCCCTGCGACACGCTCGGGGTTTCGCTGGGCCTGGGCGCTGGCGCTCAGAGCGGCGAGGAGAGTGAGGGCGCAGGCGATCGAGTTGAGAGGCTTGGACATTTCGGGGATGCTCCGCATTCATTTCGTGTGCAGGTTGGCTGACGAAGGCTGTCACGTGCGCCTCCAGGAAAAGTTCTGACAAAAATCCTGGAAAACGCTCGGCCACACCGGACACCTGCGGTTTTCTTCTACGTACAGGGGCGACTCATGACCACGCCTGGGCCACAGAGCCTCGTCGACATCGGCGCCAACCTCACCCACGAGAGCTTCAAGAGCGACCTCGACCAGGTCCTCGCCGAGGCAGAGGCTGCCGGTGTCCGGCGCCTCATCGTCACCGGCACCACGGTGGCCGACAGCGTCGAAGCTGCAGATCTCGCAGCACAGCACCCTGGTCGGCTCTTCAGCACCGCCGGCGTGCACCCGCACTACGCCAAGGGCTGCGACGACCACACGCTCGGCCACCTGCGTACGCTCGCAGCGCGGCCCGAGGTGGTGGCCTTGGGTGAGGCGGGGCTCGACTACAACCGCGACTTCTCTCCACGACCCGTGCAACGACACTGGTGTGCGGCGCAGCTGCAGCTCGCCACCGAGCTGAAGATGCCTGTCTTCTTGCACAGCCGGGACGCACACGCCGACATGCTCGCCCTCGTCTCCGAGCACCGTGATGGTCTCGTCGACGGTGTGGTGCACTGCTTCACGGGCACCGCCGAAGAGGCCAGGGACTGGCTCGATCTCGGCCTGCACATCGGCATCACCGGATGGATCTGCGACGAGCGTCGAGGCACCCATTTGAGAGAGGTGGTGAAGACGATCCCCCTCGATCGCCTGATGGTGGAGACGGACTGCCCCTACCTGATGCCCCGCACTCTGAGACCACGGCCCAAGACCCGGCGCAATGTGCCGGCCCACCTGCCCCACGTCACCGAGATCCTCGCAGAGTGCATGGGGCTGCCCATAGACGAAGTTGCTCAGGGCACCACAGCCACGGCGGAGCGTTTCTTCAGATTGGTCTGATCAGACAGCCAGACCAGGGAGAGGACCACCGGTGCCGTGCACGCCGAACTCGTTGACGTCGTCGAGGCCCATGGCGTGCATGATCGACACCAGCACGTCGTTGTGTGGCTTGTCGAAGGTCTGCACGAACCGGCCCGTGTCGAAGTAACCACCCCCCTTACCAGCAATGACATAGGGCATGTCGTTGTGGTTGTGGATGTGGCCGTCGCTGAGCTCGTTCGTCCAGATGAGGGTGGTGTTGTCGAGCAGGGTGCCCGTGCCTTCGGGGATCTTCTTCAGCTCGGTGATCAAGTACGCGAACTGCTCGGCATACCAGCGGTTGATGGCCACCAGAGCCCGCTCCTCCACAGTCTCCTCCGGCGCGGTGCCGTCGAAGAGGGTGTGGGAGATGGAGTGGTGCGACTGGAACACGGGCTGGGGCAAGAAGGTGAAGGGCAGATCGTTCGAGCCCTCCTGCCACATCAGCGAGGTCACCCGGGTGATGTCGCAGGCGAGGGCCATGACGATGAGATCCATGTGCATGCGACCCACGGCGCCAAAACGATCAGGGTTGCCGTCAACGGTGAGGGCGTCGAAGTCGGCGACGTCGGGGATCTCACAGGCGCCGCCCACCGGGGGCAGTGGGATCTTCAGACGATCTTCCAGGCTCCTGATCTGCTCCAGGTGAGCCTCGAGCTTGATGCGATCACCCGCTGACAGCTGAGTCTTGATGCGATCGTAGTCCGCCTTCACCGAGTCGAGGATGGTGGCATCTCGAGGGTTGAGCCCTTCGACGTCGCGCACGTCGAAGTCTCGAGTGAAGTCGGAGAAGAGCCGGGTCCAGGCTTGCCGGGGGTTCTGCTCGGGGGGCACGGGCAGATCGGCCCCTCGGTAGCTGATGCGGCCGAGGGGCGACGGGATGGTCTCCACGGCGAGCTCGAGAGAGGGCAGCCGTGTGGTGCGCCCCACCCGCTGAGCGATGAACTGATCGACGCTGATGCCCCCAGCCCACTCTTTGGTCATGAGAGCGGCGGTGAGGGCCGTGGTCGTGCCCGCGGCGTGGCCGTTGTTGGTGATGCCCATCTCCATCGCCTCTCGGGCGGCCACCATGTCGGGGCCCTTGAGCACGATGAGATCTTGTTTGTGGGCCTCAAGTGGTGCCAGCACCGTCGACATCTGAAAATCGGCCCCCTCACCTGTGGGGGTCCACAAGCGCATGGGTTGCCCATTGGCGGTGTGGAAGACGATCAGACGCCTGGGGAACAGGTCTGTCTGGCCCCATGCCTTTCGCGGCAGGAGAGAGGGCAGAAAGGGCAGCCCGAGGGTCACCCCACCGAGTCCGCGGAGGAACTGACGGCGAGAAGGCATGATGGGTTTGGCGCGTCGTCTCATGGCGGAGAGAAGGGTAGCGAATTCCCCGCCTCGACACCACGATTGTTGCCTACATCAACTGACGGGTGGGTCACCCACAGGCCAGTCTTGCGACGGCTGCAACAACAACGCACGCTGCAGTGCCTCGGAGAATCGGCGCCGTGGCCACTCTTGAGCACCGAAGCGAGCCAGATGGTCGGTGTGCACCTGACAATCGATCAGCTTGAAGCCGAAGGCCGCGAGCTGCGGCACCAACGTGGCGAAGGTGATCTTCGAAGCGTCAGGGGCCAGAGCGAACATCGACTCGCCGAAGAACACGCCCCCGAGAGTGACCCCGTAGAGGCCGCCGACCAGCCGCTCGCCCTGCCACGCCTCGGCGCTGTGGGCATACCCCGCGTGGTGCAAGGCCATATAGGCATTCAGCATGTCGTCGGTGATCCAGGTGCCCTCCTGCATCGGCCGGGGCACATCGGCGCAGGCGGTGATCACCTCGGCGAAGGCGGTGTCGTACTTGATCTCGTACGGGGCCCGCTTGATGGCCTTGCGCAGGCTCCGACCCACATACAACTGCTCAGGCTCGAGGACCATGCGGTCAGGGGGCGCGTGCCAGATGATCGGATCCCCAGGGTTGAACCAGGGAAAAATCCCCACGCTGTAGCCTCGCAGCAGCCGCTCCACCGACAAATCACCACCGATGGCGATGACCCCGCTGGGATCAGCGAGCTCCGGATCGGGAAATCGCATCGAGTCGTCGAGCAAGAAGATGGGCATGAGGCGTTACCCTCCTCTGCCGTGGGCCAGCTGAGGCCGAGACCACTCCTCGGCGGTGATGGCATAAATTTCGTGATCCGCCCACTCGCCATCGATGAAGAGGAACCGCGCCGCGAGCCCTTCACGGCGCAGACCACACCGCCGGGCCAGAGCGAGGCTGGCCACGTTGTGGGGTCGTATGGCCGCTTGGGCCCGGTGCAGCCCCATAGATCCGAAGGCCACTCCCAGGGCCAGACTCAAGGCCTCCGACATGAGCCCGCGCCCGGCGTACTCCACATCGATCCAGTACCCCAACGCGGCGTTCTGGAACACGCTGCGCACCACCTCGGTGAACGTGACCCTGCCGATGAAGCGATCTGTTCGTCGATCAGCCACCACCAGCGCGTAGGCCTGATCGTTGCGCCACTGGTTGCGCTGGTGCCTGATTTGGGCTTTACAGCCCCGCAGGTGATCGTCCTCCGGTGCCATCATCGGGATCCACGGGCCCAGGAACTCGCGGGATCTGTGCCGTACGGCGAGCACGTCGCCGGCGTCGGTGACTCGGGGGGCCCGCAGGGTGATGCGATCGCCGTGCAGACAGAATGTGAGGGGCAGACGGTTCTTCACGGGGAGATTATGCGGTGGGCAGCGACCGGGAATCTACGTTCCTCATCTTGAAGCGGTCATGATCGACGCCACAGACATCTTGTACGGGGCCCTGCCAGCGGCCGCATTCGCCGGTGTGGTGGCCGTGGGGGTCACCGTCGCCATCGAGCGATTCGGCGGCCGGGTGGGCGGTTTGCTGGGCACGCTGCCCACCACGATCGTCCCCGCGAGCGTGGGCATCTTCAGCGAGGCCCAGAGCGCTGAGGCCTTCGTGAGGGCCATGGACGCGGTGCCTGCAGGTATGTGGCTCAACGCGATGTTCTTGTGGCTCTGGCGCGTGGTCCCCCAACGGCTGCCCGACGGTGCCCTGGGCACGCGCCTCGCCTGGATGTCGGCCATCTCCCTCGGCGCCTGGCTCACCGCTGCGGTGGCGCTGGTGTACGGCAGCGGCGCCCTCGTGGATGCCGGGATCGACACACTGTGGCTCAGTCTCGGTGGCTTCGGGTTGCTCGTCGGCGTGGGCCTGGCGGCCTGTCGCGGGCTCAAGCCCACCCCCAAGGGCAGCCGCCCGGTGCCCATCACCGCACTGATCCTGCGGGGGCTCTTCGCCGCCAGCAGCATTGGGGCCGCGGTCTGGGTGGCAGCAGTGGGGGGCGAGGTCGCCGCAGGGGTGGTCTCAGTGTTCCCCGCCATCTTCCTCACCACGATGGTGGCCCTGTGGCTGGCCCAGGGTGAGGCCGTTCCTGCTGGAGCCGTGGGCCCCATGATGCTCGGCGCCTCAAGCGTCGCCGGGTTCGCCCTCTATGCGCGGTGGCTGATCCCCGAGCTGGGCCCCTGGGGCGGCACGCCCATCGCCTGGGTGCTCGCCGCCCTCACCACCACATTGCCCGCCAGCGCCTGGCTCGCTCGACAGGCCCGCCGCAGCCTCGACGCAGCCGAGGCTGTGCACTGAGAAGGCGCCGCCGCCGGCCCAACCGGTGACCTCGGTTACCCCGGTTGAGTCCTCGCCCGCCACGATCCCGCTCAGCCGGGGCAGGATGTGCGTCTCCCATTGCGGCCCCTGCTCCATGATCACCCAACGTCGGCCCATCTTGTGGGCCACCGCCGCCGTGGTGCCCGAGCCACCAAAGGCGTCGAGCACCCAGTCACCTGGGGCTGTCGCCAGCTCCAGCAGAGACATCAAGAGGCGCTCGGGCTTCTTCCCTGCTCTGAACGGCACACCACCCTCATGACGGCAGTTGCCGAAGGCCCGGGCCATGTCGATCAAGTTCGATACGGGCCGTACACGCCCCACGTGCTCACCCTGCTCGAGGGCATGGCGGACCGCCTCGGGCACCCCCTGAAAATAGCGCCCTCGCACAGCCCCTTGCCGTCGAGGCCCCGCGAAGACTCGCCACGGCAGCCCGTCCTCCCCGATGCCCTCTACACGGTAGACAGCACCCAGACCGTCGAGCGCCACCCGGCCCATGAGGTGATCGCGAAAGAACCGCCCTGACGAGTTGCCGTCGAGCACGGCCCCCGACGCCCAAACCTCTTTCAGGCCATCGATCCCCGGCGGTCCTCGGCGAGCGTGGTGATCTTCAGGACGAAAGATCTGCACCCGCCGCCCGCCGAGCTCGATCTCTGCCGAGGGGGCCGACCACTCGAAGCGCCAGACGAACCGAGACAGATCATAGGGCTCTTGAGGGCGATAGAGGCGGGGGCTCTGCACCCCATACCCGTGCACGTGCTCGATCAGATTGTGGAAAGGCCGGTCTTCAGTGAGGGTCTTCTGTGGTGATCTCACCTGCACATAGAGCGTGACGAGGTGATGCTGACGGCCGAACACCTCGTCCATCAGCACCTTGAGGTAGGCGCTCTCGGCGTCGTCGATGTGGGCCCACACGACTGCATCAGGGGCCAGCAACGGCACCAATGCCTCGAGGCAGTCCCGCATCTCCGCCCGCCAGACCTCCGAGTCGAGATCGTCATCGTAGTGTGCTCGCCGAACTCTGCCGTTGTACGGCGGATCGAGATAGGCACACTTCACCCGACCTGCCAGAGGCCCACGGGCGAGGGCCCGCATGCTCGCCACGCAGTCCCCCACCATCAGCCGGCCTGTGGGCGCCCCCTCGCCCACCTGCGCCACCGATGGCCCCCAGCCTGCATCTTCAGTGCTCGCGTCCATGCCCACACGATGGTACAGGCTCAGCGAGCAAGCCAGTTCTCACCTCTGGAGCCCCAGTCAGGCTCACAGTTGGCGTCACAGTTGGAGTCACAGTGAAGCGCGCCGAAAAAGCGAACCGCATCATCAGCATCCTCGATGAGCTCTTCCCCGAGACCCCCATCCCTCTCGATCACGACGATCCGTACACCTTGTTGGTGGCGGTGCTGCTCAGCGCTCAGAGCACCGACAAGAAGGTGAACGAGATCACCCCAGCCCTCTTCGCTCGAGCGCGTACCCCCGCAGAGATGGCCGCCCTCGACACCGACGAGATCATCGAGCTGATCAGACAGATCGGTCTGGCACCGACCAAAGGCAAGAACATCAAAGCGCTCAGCGAGATGCTCCTCGAGCGACACGACGGCGAGGTCCCTCAGAGTCTGGAGGCGCTCGAGGCCCTGCCCGGCGTGGGGCACAAGACCGCCTCGGTGGTGATGAGTCAGGCCTTCGGGGTGCCTGCCTTCCCAGTGGACACCCACATCCACCGTCTCGCTGCCCGCTGGGGGCTCTCGAACGGCAGCAACGTGGTAAAGACCGAGGCCGACCTCAAGAAGCTGTTTCCCAAAGCGCGCTGGAACAGCCTTCACCTGCAAATCATCTTCTTCGGCAGGGCCCATTGCCCCGCTCGCGGGCACAACTTGTTGGAATGCCCCATCTGCAGCTGGGCCGCGACGAAGAAGAGGATCCGCCAGGAGATGGGCCCCGTGATTTGATTCCGCGCTATAACAAGCGTCGGCACACGCCATTGTTCAACTCACAACGGCACTCAAAGGCAGACATGACCGTGACACAACGGCTGATCTCCCCACTTCTCCTCGGCGCACTCGCGCTTCTCCCTGCGTGCAAGGGCGACGCGCCCACGCCACCCGCTGGCGCTCAGAAGAGCGCCAAGGGTGCTCAGAAGGGCACCCCGGCGGTGCCCAACCTGGGCAAGCCCGGTGACGGCTTCGACCTGCCCAAGATGCGGTCCAGCCTCGACGGCACCTGGATCATCAACCCCCAGTGGGGTCAGCGCATCGACGTGTGGCACCTCGACGGCAGCAAGGCGAAGCTGCTGCGTGGGGCTCTGGAGCGCGAGGTGGACGCGCTGGTCGACCTGCACGCCCCCTGTCGGATCCGCTTCACCACCAAGGGGGTCAAAGGCGGACCAGACTTCAGCTGGACACGTAACTTCGTGCTCGAAGAGGGCAAATTGTTCGCAGGCCAGGCAGCTACGGGCTTGATCCAGGGCGATCGCACCATCGTCTGCGGGCGCCAGGGCACCTTCATCAAGCAAGGCGATCAATGCGCCTATCACCCGATGCTCAAGCCCGGGGCCAAAAAGAACGCCAAGGTCCCTGCACCTGTGGCCGCGAAGTGCAGCCTCGAGGGTCAGTCCTTCGAGGCCCAGGCAGGCAAGGTGAAGGCGAAGCTCACCCGCCGCGGCGAGATCCTGGTGGCAGACGCGGTCCGACCTCTGGAGAAGATGCCGAGCTTCGAGGCTGCGAAGACGCGCTTCAGGCAAGCAAGCATGCGCCGACCCGGTGAAGCCCTGGAGCCGATCAAGGGCAGGGTGGAAGACATGAAGCCGCCGACCCCCGCACCGAGCAGTCAACCGCAATGACGGCCATTCTTCGGGCCATCTGAGCACCCCCGATACATCGTCAGTTGCAGGTGCCCTTCCGCCGAATCGTCGGAGCACATCTAAAAAAGCTGACAGCGCCCTTCGTGTCCACTAGACACATACTATCGTTCACACACGAAGAGAGCATCCTCATGCGCATCCTCGTCGCTGGCGCTGTCGGTTGGACTGATCGCGAAGTCATTCATCGTGAGCTGAGTTGTTGCCCTGAGGCCACCCACATCATCACGGGTGATGCTCCGGGGGCTGACGCCCTCGCCGAAGAGGTGGGGCAAGGCCTCGGCTTCAGCGTGCAGCGGATGCACAAAAACAAGAAGGATTATGAGCGGTA
Organism: Bradymonadia bacterium; assembly: GCA_046290225.1. Lineage (GTDB taxonomy): Bacteria > Myxococcota_A > Bradymonadia > UBA7976 > UBA1532 > JBKAGE01. The sequence continues at coordinate 77,090 of JBKAGE010000037.1, forward strand.
TGGCCGCGGCGCATGGAAAGGGCTCAATGAGCGCATGCTGGCTCAAGGGCCTGATCGAGTGCTCATTTTCCACCCGGCCATCGAGAAGAGCCGCGGCAGCAAGCACATGGGCAAGATCGCAGAAGCAGCGGGGGTAGAGGTGCAGGTGTTCAGCGGCTGATCACCTGCACCTCTACGTCGTACCGGAGGTCGGAGTCGAACCGACAAGGCCATCACAGCCAACCTGGTTTGAGCAGGCCGCGTTTACCATTTCGCCACTCCGGCAAAAGACACCTCGCCTCTCTGAGAGAGACGAGGCGCCCCGCCCCTGATCGTGCACGCCATGGATGAGGCTCGAACTGACACAGCCAGATCGTGCTCTGCACTCGCCACGGCGCATATGCGGAAGAGGAGGGAGTCGAACCCCCAAGGCTTTTCACAGCTCGACCGGGTTCAAACCGGCTGCCGTCACCTGTCGGCTTGCTCTTCCAGTTGGGCTACGGTGCTCCGGCTTTTGGCTCCGGTGCTCCGGCCTCATCGCCCGCCATCAGGGCGGCGATCTGGCGCCCAGATGCGGCGCTCCGATCCTCGACGTAGCCTCTGGCTACGCCTGCGGTCGGAACACCACATCTGAACACCACCTCACCACCCTGCTGACGAGCGCTGCGACCTCCGCACCTCCGCGTGCCCGGCCTGATGTTGGCTCCAGTTTTGTGTTGCTGGAGCCCACGTTAATCTGGGCCCGTGGACCCTTTGGCTTGTCGTGGATGGGGAGGGAATCGAACCCCCGGGGTGCGTACGCACGGCGGGACTACAAGCCGCCCCGGCCCCCTACCGGTCTACCCATCCAAAAATGTTCGCCCACAGGGGCTCGGCAGCTCGTCGATGGGTGAGCACCGCGCATGTGCACTCGATCACCAACCAGACGCTGAGCCCCTGGGCAAAATGTGGACAGGGAGGGAGTCGAACCCACGGGGTGCGTACGCACAGCGGATTTACAGTCCGCTCCGGCCCCCCACCGGACTACCTGTCCAAAAGGCGCTCATTCACAGGGGTCGAATGACCCCACTCGAACCCAAAGCACATATGTACTTGCCCCGCGGAGGCTCTGGGGCTCGGTGGCTGGCCGGTGAGTGAGTGTGCAGTCGTGGTGGCAAAAGCGCAGGCGTGGCCGGAGGCCCCGTCGAGCATTTTGACGCCGCGAAAGTACGCTCAATCGCCGGCCAGACGCCGGGCCCCAGAGCCGGAGCGCCGGAGCAAAAAGTGCGGAGGCGGAGGGATTCGAACCCCCACGACCCTTGCGGGCCCTACCAAGGTAGCAACCTGGCCTCTTCACCAATTTGAGTACGCCTCCACACAAGGCTGAGCTGTCACGCATCAGTGCCGCGAGCCGGATTCGAACCGGCACGACCAAAGGCGGTCCCCGGGCTCTCAACCCGGTGTGTCTTCCGTTCCACCACCACGGCAAAAATCAGCGGAAGAGGAGGGAGTCGAACCCCCAAGGCCCTTTCGAGCTCACCCGTATTCGAAACGGGCGCCATCACCCATTGGCTTGCTCTTCCGTATGGCTCCAGAGCTTCAGCCATGGAGCACTGTGGACAAGGAGAGAGTCGAACTCCCGAGGTGCGTACGCACGACGCGTTTACAGCGCGCTCCGGTCCCCTACCGGCCTACCTGTCCTCAAAATGCGGAAGCGGCGGGAGTCGAACCCGCAGTGCCTTTCACGGCACACCTGTTTTCCGGACAGGCGCGGCGAACCGATATCCGCCTCGCTTCCAAACATCACACACATGTATCCCACCAGCATGCCGACGCAATACAACCATCTCATCAACACGCAACATGAAGACGCGATACACACGTGTATCAAACGGCACGCACCTACCATCGCCGCCAGAGATCAGAAGTCAGGAAGTGCCCGGGGTGAGATTCGAACTCACACGTCCTCACGGACACCGGCTTCTGAGGCCGGCGCGTCTACCAGTTCCGCCACCCGGGCATATGGATCCCCAGCGACGATGGCAGGCACGGCACATCGTGAGCACACACCCACAATGCTTTTATTTTCTAAGGCTTATGTGCCCTCACGAGCATCAACCGAGGCACAAAAAAAGCCCCTCGGCAGATGCCTGAGGGGCTTTCGTGCGAAGACCGGCAGGCCTCAGCTCGAACTCCCCTCGAGGGCACTCAGAAGCAACGACGCGCAATAAGACAGGCGCAAGTCGAGGCTTGAGAGGCGAGAGTTGGAGGTGTTCGAGATGAAGTGCATGAGAACTATCCCTTGTTGAGTGACTCGAAAGGTAGCGGCATAGTCTGACTGTGTCAAAGACATTTTTCACATGACAGTCATTTTTCTATTTCGGCCCACTCTGAGCACACCGACAGTCAGCCACTCGGGCTGTAGTATCCTCAGGGGACCCATATCTCCTCCCGGATCGCCCAGCGCTCGTGATCACGCCATGCACCATCCAAAAAGAGGTAGCTCTTGGAGTAGCCCTCACGCTCGAAGCCCACCCGCTTCACGAGCTGAATCGATCGCATGTTCTCGGGCCGGATGTTGGCCTCAAGACGGTGCAAGCCGATGCGAGAAAACGCCCACTCCAGACAGCTGTGCATCCCCTCCTCCATCTTCCCTGAACCCGCATGGGGCAAGAAGGCGCCGTAACCCATGTACGCGCTGCGGAACAGGCCCATGGAGATCTGGCTGAGGTTGAACACCCCCGCGGGCTCCCCTGAGGCCTGATCGATCAACACAAGAGTGCGAAAGGCATCGCTCTGCCGATCGATGAGCAGCTGGAACGCCTCTACCGTACGCGCCGTAGAAAACCAGGGCCCGTGCAGGGAGACACTGGCCTGCGCCGCCGCGATGAACGCCATCTCGTCTTCAGGCACCAATGGTCGGAGTAGAGTTCTTGCGCTCGAGATCAAATCTGCACCTCCTCGTGCGGTGTTCGCGACATATTCTATGCGCAATTGCGATGTCCTCCCCTTGCTCTTGATGCACGCCTGAGGCACAACCGTTCTCTTGAACATCGCCCCCAGGAGCCCCCATGAACGCCCCCGAGATTCGACATGACTGGACCCGTGGCGAGATCAGGGCCCTCTTCGATCTGCCCTTCAACGATCTGCTCTTTCGGGCTCAGAGCGCCCACCGGCGCCACTTCGATCCCAACCGGGTACAGCTGAGCACCCTGCTCAGCATCAAGACCGGCTCTTGCCCCGAAGACTGCGCCTACTGCCCTCAGAGCGCGCGGTACGACACCGGCCTCGAGTCCGAGCGGCTGATGCCTCTCGAAGAGGTGCTCCAGCGGGCCCAGGCGGCCAAGGATGCAGGGGCCACGCGGTTCTGCATGGGGGCCGCCTGGCGCAACCCCAAGGATCGAGACCTCGACAAGGTCTGCGACATGGTCGTCGGTGTGCGTAAGCTCGGGCTCGAGACCTGCGTCACTCTGGGCATGCTCAAAGAGACACAGGCGAGACGCCTCAAAGAGGCAGGCCTGGACTACTACAACCACAACATCGACACCGATCCCGAGATGTACGGTGACATCATCACCACCCGCACCTTTCAGGATCGACTCGACACCCTTGAGCACGTGCGCGAAGCGGGCATGAAGGTGTGTTGCGGCGGCATCGTGGGTATGGGCGAGAGCCGCGATCAGCGCGCGGGCATGCTGCTCACCCTGGCCAACATGCCCAGCCACCCCGAGAGCGTGCCCATCAACATGCTGGTTCAGGTCGAGGGCACTCCGCTGCACGGATCCGACAGCCTCGATCCACTGGAGTTCATCCGCACCATCGCCGTGGCGCGTATCCTGATGCCTCGATCGAGGGTCCGGCTCTCCGCTGGCCGTCGCCAGATGGACGACAGCACTCAGGCCTTGTGCTTCTTCGCCGGCGCAAACTCCATCTTCTATGGCGATCAGCTGCTCACCACGGGCAACCCCGACGTGATCCGTGATCAGACCCTCCTCACCCGCCTGGGCATCGAAGCCGACGGCATGCCCACCGATGATGTAGAGCCGCCCACCTCAGTACACCCCGGCCACTGCCCCATCGAGGACCTGCCTTGAGCGATGGCTCGAGCTGGCTCGACGGCCCCGGCCGTCATCTCTGGCGCCCTTACACGCAGATGCTCACCGAGTTGGCCCCCTTGAAGGCCGTGGCCACCGAGGGCGTGTACATCGAGCTCGAAGACGGGCGCCGACTCGTCGACGGGACCTCGTCGTGGTGGACGGCCTGTCACGGCTACAACCACCCCTACATCCGTGAGCGCGTCATCGAGCAGCTGCACGCGATGCCTCACGTGATGTTCGGTGGGCTCTACCACGCCCCCGCCCTCGAGCTGGCCACACGCCTCGCACAGCTGCTCCCCGGAGATCTCGCCCACGCGTTCTTTGCCGAGTCAGGCTCGGTCTCGGTGGAAGTGGCCATGAAGATGGCGGCGCAGTTCTGGCTCAACCAGGGTCAGCGTCGTACGCGCTTCGTGAGCTTCCTCGGGGGCTATCACGGCGACACCCTGGCCACCATGAGCGTGTGTGATCCCGAAGAAGGCATGCACGGCATGTTCAAAGGGCTGCTCGCAGATCAGCTCGTGATCCCGTTGCCTGTGGATGACGCCTCTCGAGCTGACTTCGTCGGCACGCTTAAGCGTCACCGACACGAGGTGGCTGCGGTCATCATGGAGCCCCTGATGCAGGGCGCCGGTGGCATGCGATTGCACAGCCCGGAGACACTCGCCTTCATCCGAGAGGCCTGCACCGCCCACGATGTGCTCTTGATCCTCGACGAGATCGCCACGGGCTTCGGCCGCACGGGCACTCTCTTCGCCTGCGAGCAGGCTGATGTGATCCCCGACATCATCACCCTCTCCAAGGCGCTCACCGGCGGCACCCTGCCCCTCTCGGCGGCGGTGGCCTCCACCCGCATCTTCGAGGGCTTCCTCAGCGAGGATCCGCTCAAAGCGCTGATGCACGGCCCCACCTATATGGCCAACCCCATGGGCTGCACCGCAGCTCTGGCCAGCCTCGATCTGTTCGAGCGCGAGCCCCGCATCGCCCAGGTGAAAGCCATCGAGTCCCAGCTCGCCTCTGGCCTCACCTCCCTCGCCGATCTCGATCACGTCGTCGATGTCCGGGTGCTCGGCGCGATGGGCGCGGTCCAGCTCAAAAAGGGCCCCAAAGGCCTGCCCCTCGACGCCATGCGCCAGGCCTTCGCCGATCGCGGTGTGTGGGTGAGGCCCTTCGGCGACGTGGTCTACCTGATGCCCCCCTTCATCATCGAAACACCACAACTCGAGCTCCTCATCGAGGCCGTAAAAGACGTCGTCACCACCTTCAGATAAGAAGCCCTAAAAAGACCCCTCTCCCTCACCCACAAAGCCAAAAGCCCCACAAAGCCATAACCCACCTATGCACGTGCCCCACGGAGGCGCGGAGGTGGCGGCAGTCGTCGTGAGCGTGGTGAGTTCGCGTGCAGATGTGGTGGGGAAAGCGCAGGCGCAGCGAAGGCTTCTGCCAGCGCTGCGTCGAGCATTTACCCGCCGCAGCTGTGCGTGAAATCGCCGCGCTCACGACGGCTGACGCCGCCGGAGCGCCGGAGTTCAGGGTGCCCCGTCGCGCTCGTCGGCATCCTCGGGGGAGTCACAGCCGGGATCGTTGGGGAAGTCGATCAGACCATCGCGATCGTTGTCGTCACCATCGTCACAGGGGGGCAGCACCTCGGTGAACTCCATGGTGAACGTGTAGTTGCCCCCCTCGCCGAAGCGGGTGTCGAGGTAGATGAAGTAGCCTCCCGGCTCGAGGCGGCGCAGAGACACGCGGCCGCGCTCGGTCATGCCCGAGTCACCGCGATCGCACTGCAGCTCGCTCGCCACGCTCGTGCACTCCGAGCGGACGTACACCACCGTGCTGATCTCCGTCTCGGGGTGATCAGTGTCGATGATGATCTCCGACTGGTAGCGCACATCGTTCTCGAAGTAGTACACCCGCTCTGGGGCATTCACCCCACCGCAGCTGCCTCGGAAGTCGTTCGACGCCCCTTCCTCTTCGAGCGTGGTGCCGCTCACCGTCAGGATGTTGCTGTTGCGGGGCAGGAAGAGCTGCTCCACCTGCACGTCGGCACCGCACACATCCGTCTCATCGCTGTCAGCGGCGTTGAAGCAGCCCACATCGTCAGGGTAGTCCGTCAGGCCGTCTTCGTCGTCGTCCATCCCGTTGCCGCAGATGGGGGCCGGATCAGGCGTCGTCTCGTCGCGATCAGAGGGCTGCTCACAGCCCGGATCGTTCGGGTAATCAGCGAGACCATCCTCGTCGTCGTCCACCCCGTTGAGGCACTGAGCGAGAGGCGTCTCGTCCACCCGGAGCTCCACCGGACCACCGGCACCAGCGACACCGTCGATGTAGACGAGCAGCTCACCCTGAGGGGGATCGGGGATCGTCAGCGTGTTGCCGATGGCCACCGCGTTCTGGTTCTCGCGCACACAGGCGATCTCCGCCAGGGGCTCGAGACAGTTCGTCAGGCGCACGTAAATCGTCGTGGGCACCAGCGTACCCGGGTTGTCCGTGGTGATCGTCAGGGCCTCAACCGGATGATCGAGGAGGTAGGACACCACCAGCTCGGGGCTGCCGTTGCCGCCGCACGTGCCTTGCGACTCGAAGAGACCGCGGCTCGTGTCGATGGTCACCGTCTCGCCGTCATCGAGGCGGGGCGGATCGTAGAAGTCACCGCAGCTGCCGCGCTCGCTCGTGTCGCCAGAAGACGTGCAGCCCTCATCGTCGGGGTAGTCGACGCGGCCGTCGACGTCGTTGTCGCGGCCATCAGAGCACTCAGTGGGACGACTGGGATCAGCCTCGTCGCGATCACCCACGCCAGCACAGCCTGGATCGTTCGGGTAATCGACGAAGCCATCACCGTCATCGTCCATCCCGTTGCCACAGGCAGGGGGTGACGCCGGATCATCCTCGTCGTCGTCACCGGCGGCAGCGCAGCCCGGCTCCGCGGGGAAGTCGATCACCCCATCGCCGTCATTGTCGATGACGTCGTTGCATGCCGGCCGCTCATCAGGATCAGCCTCGGTCATGTCGGCAGGGTTGGTGCAGCCCGGATCCTCGAGATCGATACGACCATCAGAGTCGTTGTCGAGGGTGTCGGTGCACTGAGGCTGCTGGAGCTCGTTCTCCTCAGTCTCGTCCTGCCGGGAGCTGCAGCCGGGATCGTTGGGGAAGTCGGTGAGACCATCGAGATCGTTGTCGAGGCCGTCATCACACGCCGGGGGAGGCGGCGGATCGAACTCGTCCGGATCCCCCTCGCTGCTGCAGCCGGGATCCTCAAGATCGACCAGACCGTCACCGTCGTTGTCTTCGCCGTCGTTGCAGGCCACCTCGACGGGCATGCCACCGCCAGCGCCGGCCTCGCCGCCGCCAGCGCCCGCCTGACCACCGCCAGCGCCCGCCTGACCACCACCGGCACCGGCCTGACCACCGCCAGCCCCGCCGATCATGCGGCCCATGTCGGGCTCACCGCCGCTCGAGTCCTCGCTGTCACAGGCAGCGAGCCACCCGGTGGCAGCCATCAAGACCAGCAGGCGACGCAGTCGTCGACCCTTTGCCAAATGTCCCGCCTTCGAATGCCCCGTTTCCGAATACTCTGACACGTACCACTCCCATACTTGAGGCCGTCTGGCCTTATACAACTGACACCAGGACGTTACCAGCATGTCGGGGTTCATCGCACCCGGTCACAGGGCAATCGCACGTAGATGTGCCTTGCGTCATATCGCGAATCAGGTGTCTGATTCAGCCCATGTCACCCTGGACCTCCACAACGTCTGCACGTATGTGGTGTGCCCTCTGGCTCCTGGCCGGCGTAGGGCTGCCCGCATGTGAGAGCACCGCCTTCGACCTGTCCGAGAGCACGTCGACCAACTTGACGTTCTCACCCGCCTTCATGGAAGGCCCCAATCAGGAGATCGAGGTCGAGGCCACCTTCGACGGGGTGGCTGATCCGGAGAGCGTAGAAGGTGATCTGCCCACGTGGTCGCTCGACGCCACCACCCATCCCGACCTCACAGTGCTCTCGTGGTCTTTCGTCTCCAACTTCAAGGTGAAGCTCAGGCTCAGTCGCAGCGCTGGCATTTCTCCCGGCGGTCACCCCATCACCTTGAAGATCGAGAACCATTTCGGCACCTTCGTCGCTCAAGGCGAGTTCTTCGTGTTTCCGTAGGTGCTGGTTGTTTTGTCGCGCGCTGATCTGTGGTGGCTTGTGGGCCACGTCGCTCCATGCCTCTCCGGCGGTAGCTGAAACGTCTGCGCTCACGGAGGCACGGGCCTGTTACGATCAGCTCGACTACCAATGCGCCGAAGCCCGACTCGCTGAAGCCCTCGGGGGCCAGTTGAAGGCAGCCGCTCGCCTCGAAGCGCTCAACCTCCAGGCCCTGGTCTACACAGCATATCGCGATGACGTGAGCGCTCGCCGCGCCGTCCGGGCCATCTATGCCCTCGCCCCGGACCATGTACCCGCCGACGATCTCCCGCCCAGCCTGCTCGCCCTTTTCGAAGAGCTCCGCCCGCCTCCACCTGCGCCTGTAGAGCCACCTCCACCCCCTACCCCCCCGACTGTGCATCTACAAGGGGGCGGCAACACCGTGTTGCTCACCGGGCGGGACGCAGCACGGTGGAGTCGCGGACTCGGAGGTGAATTGGAGGCGGGGGCCTTCTGGCCCGATCTCGACACGAGCCTCAGCATCAGCTTCGGGGTGAGCGATCACCTACCCCGTCAGCTCGTCGACGAGGGCATGGTCTGGCTCTATGGTGGGATCACGCTGAAACGTCACGTGCACATCGGCAACTTCGAAGTGAGCGGCGGCCTCACAGTGGGCGCAGGCCGGGTGAGCATCAACGGCGCGCTCCAGGATGATCAGTATTGGGGTGGGCTGGTGTTGCTGCCGCTCACAGCGAAGAGCCCTCGATGGATGGGTGTGGGGCTCTATGTGCGCACTGCGCCAGGGCTGTTCACCACGCCGGACGGCGGGCGCCTTGCGGGCTCGTGGTTGCTGCCCTTCTCTGCCGGTCTCGACTACCGCCTGTGAAGGAGACCGGCATCTACAGGTGCTCTGCGCTCGCCGGCTGACTCCGCATCACGTGATGGGCTTCACGATATACGGTCTGTGTATCGGTGAGGCGCGTAATGAGCTGGGTGAGGCGGTTGGCCACTTCGGCGACCTCTTGTGAGGTCATCATGACCTCCTGGGCCTGCTCGAGGTTCTGACGGGCCACGCTCTCTACATGCTCGATGTCGTTCATGACGCCGAGGGCATCATGGGCAGCAGAGAGTGCCTGCTCAGAAGACTGGGCGACATCGGTGCTGACGGTGCGAATCTGATTGGCCACGGCGTTGGTCTCGTCGTTGGCCTGATTGATCTGCGAGACCACAGTGGACGCTGATTGGCTCTGAGCCTCCACGGAGTCGGCGATCTGAGCCACAGCGGAGCCCATCTGCTCGGTGGTGTGGGTGATGGCCTCGATGATGGTCACCGTATGGTTCGCCTCGTCGACCACACCCGAGACCTTGTCTCGAATGTCTTCCACCGCATTGGCGGTTTGATCAGCAAGCTCCTTGACCTCTTCCGCCACCACAGCGAAGCCCTTCCCTGCGTCACCGGCCCGTGCGGCCTCGATGGTGGCGTTGAGGGCGAGCATGCGGGTCTTGTTGGAGACCTGCTCGATCATGGTGAGGATGCCAGAGATGGAGTCGATGGCAGAGCTGAGCTGACTGACGTTGGTCTTGGCAGCGGTGCTCTGGTCGAGGGCCTCTTCGATGACGCTTCTGACCTGAGCGGTGGTGTCCTGGATGCTGTGAATCTCGTGCTCGATGGTCTGCACCCCGCTCGTCGCCTGATGCACCGCACCCGCCAGGCTCCCCGAACGCTCTGCGATCAATGTCGCACTGTGCTTCGCCGAATCCAGAGAGCCTGCAGCCTGGCCTGAAGCCTCGTTTGCTGAAGACGCTCGTCCCTTCGCACGGCTCGCTTCGTTCACCGCCGCTTCGGATTGCTCCGACAGGCTCTGAGAGACCCGAGACATTTTTTCTGCTGATGCGCTGAGCAATTGCCCTTCTCGAGCCACAGTGCGGACGAGGTGCTCGATGTTGTCCATGACGCGGTTGAAGACAAAGCCCAGCTCGCCGGCTTCGTCGTTGCTGTCCTCCGACAAGCGCGTGCTGATGTCGCCCTGGCCGTAGGAGAGCTCGGTCATGCGCTTGAGCAGGTGACCCGTACCCAGCGTCGCCCCGTGCTCCACTTGGTTGAGACCGGCGAGCTCGTCCTCCGTGGACACGCGCATCCGCTCCACGAAGACGTCGAAGGCCTTGAACACCACATACCCGAGACCGAAAGCCCACACGAAGGCCAACAGAGCCCCACCAGCCTGCACAGCGATCTGCTCGAAGCGACCGCCGGCTGCGAGCTGATCAGCGGGGGCGAAGATGCCCACGGCGATGGTGCCCCAGAGGCCACCCATACCGTGTACGGGCACAGCACCCACAGCGTCGTCGAGCTTGAACTTACGCTCGAGCAACTCAGCCCCGTAGTACGCCACCAGGCCGCCCACAGTACCGATCACCATGGCAGAGGGGATCGACACCACGTTGCACCCGGCGGTGATGCCCACGAGGCCGCCGAGCAGTCCGTTGATCGATCGGTCCGGTCGGTAGTGCCCGTCCTCGAACCGGCCGAGGATCATGCACACAGAGCCACCAAAGGCACCGGCGATGAGGGTGTTGGCCACGATGGGCGAGAAGCTGCCGTCGCCGACAGTCGTAGAGCCGCCGTTGAAGCCGATCCAGCCGATCCAGAGGATGAGGGCACCCATGGTGGCGAGGACGGAGCTGTGGCCGTGAATGCGCACGGGGTTGCCCTCTTCGTCGAAGCGACCAACACGAGGGCCGAGGATGACAACCATGGCGAGGGCGACCCAGCCACCGACGCTGTGCACCACCGTGGAGCCTGCGAAGTCGAGGAAGCCGATGTCAGCCAGCCAGGCCGTGTTGTTGCTGTCGAGCAGGTTGCCCCACGCCCAGTGGCCAAAAAGCGGATAGATGAGCACCGAGACCACCACCGAGACCACCAGGTAGCCACCGAACTTCATGCGCTCTGCCACAGCACCTGACACGATGGTTGCTGCAGTTCCGCAGAACACTGCCTGGAACATGAAGAATGTGAAGCCCCACTCATCCATACCATCGAGGGCGAAGAACTTGCCTTCGATGCCCAGGATGCCGCCGGCGCTGCTGCCGAACATGAACATGAAGCCCACGAGACAGAACATGACCACCGACAACAACATGTCGGCGATGTTCTTCTGCGCCACGTTGATGGCGTTCTTCGACCGCACCATCCCTGCTTCGATGAACAGGAACCCGCACTGCATCAGGAACACCAGCGCTGCGGACACCATCGTCCACACGTGATTGAGGTTTGTTTGTACTGTCTCTACGCTCGTCCCTTCAGCCATTGCGGGCGAGGCAAGCCCCACACCCACCAATGTCAGGACGACTGTACTCCACCACTTCCCCATGGCTTTGCTCCTCGAAGATCAAGCCGGACACACACCGATGATTGCCCTGTCCTTCGGCACGATCTGTGACACAAACAAGCCATCGGGCAGGCACAGCTCAACATTCAAAAAGCATTAAAGATATAGAACCAACCCCCGGGTCGTCAGATACCCCCCTCCACTCAAACGTGCACGGGGGCATCGCGTCGCTGACTCTGACATGCAAGCAAATGTACTCTGGGGCGGGATCTCGAAGATGAGGCAGCTGGGACTCGCTATCGACCCTGATTCAGCCTGCGCTCGAACTTCAAGCGCTCTGCGAGGACAGAGACGATCACTGCCCGTACCCCGCGAGTGTCGAGGCCCCTCAACGCGTTGAGCAAAGGGCCATCAGTGTACTGCAATCCCAACGCGGCGATGCCTGCAGGACCCACAGGGCACGGCAGCTGATCGTGATGTAAGGCTTTGAGCACTGTCTTCAAGGCTTCGGTGCTGACCTCGGTGAGCCCCTGGTTGACCATGATGCGTCCTTTCGTGTGATGCAGGTGAAGCCACCTGCTCAGAAGCTGCCTGTCATGCTCCCCAGGGCCACCACCACTGCAGTGGCGACAAAGGGGAACGCCACCGCCACCATGAAGATGTCGAGGTAGGATTTACGGTGGGTGAGCCCGCAGATGGCCAGCAGAGTCACCACGGCGCCGTTGTGTGGCAGCGTGTCGAGGCCACCACAGGCAAGGGTGGCCACGCGGTGGAGCAACTCAGGTGACAGGTCGGTGGCCTGAGCCATCTGCAAGTAGGTGCTGCCGAGGGCTTCGAGGGCGATGCTCAGCCCACCCGAGGCAGAGCCCGTGACACCGGCGAGCAGGTTCACGGAAATGGCCTCGGAGATGAGCGGGTTGCCTGGGGCGATGCCCATGACGGTCTCTTTGATGAGCGCAAAAGAGGCCAGCGTGGCGATGGTCTTGCCAAAGCCCACCTCAGAGGCTGTGTTCAAGATGGGCAGAAGGCTGTCCTTGGTGCCCTGGTTCAAAGAAAACGTGGGCTTCTCGAGCCAGCGCCACACCAGCACGAAGAGCAACGCCGTCGACACTGCCATGGCACCGATGAGGGCCCAGAGGCCCTTCACCTTGTCCAGGGAAGTGGCGCCGTACATGGCCTCGCCCAAATAGCTGGCATCCATCTCGGGCAGAATCACCCTGCTGAGCACGTAGTTGAGGACCACGACGACGATGAGCGGGGCCACGGCGAGGACCATGGGCGGCCTCGGGGCCTCGCTGGACTCGAGCAGCTCGGCATCACCATACCCTTCACCGGCAGCCTGAGCCTTACGGGCCCGGCTCTTGAGCCACCACAGCCCTGCCCCGAGCATGATCACGCCAGCGATGAGGCCCAGGCCTGGCGCGGCGAAGGCGTCGGTGCCGAAGTAGGGCATGGGAATGGTGTTCTGAATCGCCGGCGTGCCTGGGAGAGCGGTCATGGTGAAGGTGAACGAGCCCAGGGCGATGGACCCGGGGATCAAACGTTTGGGCACCTGAGCGCTCTGAAACAACGACACGGCGATGGGGTAGATGGCGAAGGCCACGACGAAGAGGCTGACCCCACCATAGGTGAGCAATCCGCAGGCGAGCACCACAGCGGTGATGGCGTTGTTGGGGCCAAGCAGCTTCGCCAGCTTGAGCCCGATGGTGGTGGCGGCCCCCGAGTCGGCCATGACCTTGCCGAAGATGGCGCCGAGCATGAACACGGGGAAGTACTTGAGCAGATAGCCGCCGAGGGCAGGCATGAACACCTGAGTGTACGTGGCCAGGAGCGGCACGCCCTCGTGAAACAGGCATGCGAGCAAGGCGAGTGCCGGAGCGAGCACCAGGACGTTGATGCCCCGATAGGCGAGGTACATCAGCAACGTCAACGCCAACAGCGTGCCGACGAGTCCGAGCATGGGCCACTCCACAGTGGAGATGAGAGAGGCCCTTCCTTCTCACATTTTCTGTTCGGTGGGCAACGGGACCCTCAGCGAGCCATGGACAAGACCATGCTCACAGGTGGGTGTGCTGCTCTATATCCTCAGGCCAGAGGGCGCCTCGCAGGATGGCCGGGCGCACAGGCTTGGTGATGTAGTCGTTCATGCCTGCCTCGAGGCAGGCTCGACGATCTTCTGGCGTGGCGTTGGCGGTCATGGCGACGATGCGCAGCTGCTCGAAGCCTCGGGCCCTGATCAACCGGGTGGCTTCGAGGCCGTCCATGACGGGCATCTGCACATCCATCAAGACCACGTCATAAGGTCGAGCAGAGACCGCTTGCAACGCCGCTTCGCCATGCTCGGCGAGATCGGCCTCCACCCCCAGCTGGGTGAGCATGCGCAACGCCACCTTCTGATTCACGGGGTGATCTTCCACAACCAGCACTCTGAGCGCAGCGGGCACGGGCTTGGGTTGTGGGGGTGGTGGCGTCTGATTGAGCCGACCCCCAGGTTTCACCACCAGACCGATGGCCCGCCTCAACGCTCCGAAACGCATGGGGAACGTCAGTCGGGCCGTGGCGCCGTCCATGGGGTGTTCGCCAGGGGCGGGCAAGGTCGACACGAGCCTGATGACCGGCAGCCCCTGAGACAGACGCGCTGAAAGCTCCGCGGCGCAATCGGTGATGAGCAGCTCGGGCTCGCAGGTGTCGAGCATCAAACACGCGGCCTCGACGTCAGCGGCGGTGAACACCTCGACCTGCCAGGCCTGACCGCATTGCTCGACGAACTGCCGCACCACGGGGTGGGCGGAGAGCACGAGCACCCGCTCCACCGATGGCGACGCCGGGCCCTCAACCGGTCTCTCTGAGGACACCTGCATCTGGCAGGTGAACGAGAAGGTCGATCCCAACCCCAGGGCGCTCTCAGCCCAGATACTCCCGTGCATCAGCTCCACGAGCTGGCGACAAATCGCGAGGCCGAGGCCTGTCCCGCCGAACCGCCGTGTCGTACTCGAATCAGCCTGGGTGAAGGGCTCGAAGAGCTCCTGAATTCGACCATGGGCGATGCCCACCCCCGTGTCGGTGACCGCGATCTGGAGCGTCAGAGAGTCACTGCTCGCCCGAGCGAGCTCTACCCGTACAGTCACCGAGCCGGCCTCGGTGAACTTCACCGCATTGCTCAACAAGTTCACCAGCACCTGACGAAAGCGCACTGGATCACCGATGAGACGATCAGGGATCTCGGGATCGAGGATGTAGCCCAGTACGATGGATTTTTTCGCTGCGGCGCCGGCGAGCAATACGAGAGATTGCTCCACGGCGTCTCTCACGCAGAACCCGGTCTGCTCCAGCTCGAGGCAGTTGGCTTCGATCTTCGACAGGTCGAGCACGTCGTTGAGGATGGCCAGCAAGACCTCGCTCGATCCTTGGAGCGTATTGAGCAGCTCTCGCTGATATTCGTCCAGAGACGTGGACGACAGCAGGCTGGTCATGCCGATGACCCCGTTCATGGGGGTTCGGATCTCGTGGCTCATGTTGGCCAGAAACTGGCTCTTGGCCCGCGTGGCTTCTTCTGCCGCGAGGCGGGCAGCACGCTCCCGAGCAGAGCGCGCCGCTCGCTCGGTGATGTCTCTCACGACACAGATCCATCCCCGCACCCGCTCACTGCTGTCATGGACCGGATCAACAGAGAGCAGCGCGCGAATCTCCACCCCCTGCTGGGCCAAAACGGTCGCCTCGGCGCCGTGCAGAGGCCTCAGCGGGCACCCAGGGCCGATGGGCCCATGAGAGAAGAGCGTGCACAGGGTCTTGCCTTTGAGCTCGGCCTCGGCGCTGCCGACCAGGCCCTCCATCGCCGGGTTCACGCTCAAGATCCCCCCACGGGGATCGGTGATCACGAGGGCCTCGGAGGTGGCGTCGAGCAATGCCGAGGCCGTGGCCGCTGACATCACGAAGAAGTGCCCCTGGCTCATGGCCCGGATGATGATCGCGCTGCCGAGGGTGAACGAGATCGCGGTGAAGGTGGGCAGCTTGAACCCGAGCAGGGCGATGAGCACATTGTCGAGGAGCACGGTCATCACCGCAGGCCCCATGACCCCCACGAGCATGATGCGGGCGCGACGACGACTCTCGTCGTCACGGTGCTCACCCAACATCGCCGCCGCGACCCGGCCGGCATACCCGACGAGCACGAGGGAGATCCACGCCACGGCGATCGTCCGCAAGACGCCCTCGTCGTCAGGGCGCACCAGCCACATGGACAGGTCTTCGTCCCAGAAGGGCTTGCCCAGGGCGTTTTCAGCCACGTGCAGATACATCATCACCAGCGCGCAGCTCCAGGTGACGCTGTTGAGCCACCTCGGCACATGCCGCTCCGGCGTGATCCACTGGGTCACGAAGTGCACGTAGAGCACGAGGGTCGGGTACATGACGCACTGGGCCTGAAGCCACAGCAGCGCCTCGTCATAGCCCCCAGCGCTGCGCTGATGGTGCTGTATCCAGAAGTAGAGTCCAGTGAGCGAGAACGTCACCGTCGCCAGCCGGTTGATGGGGCTCTTGCGGTCGTGAAACCACACCATGGCGGCCATGAAGACATGGGCCAGCGCCGCCAGGGCCGAGATCAATGCAAAGACGTTCATCATGAACTGTCTCGGCCTTCACCTGCCGTAGCCCCAGGGGCGGGTCGAAAAAACCACCCCTCGGAGAGCACGCCCTGGGGGCCCTACAAACCTGTCACGATGTTTGCTGAGAGGTCTGCTCAGGTACAGCTCTACACATGAGGAGATCCCATGAGCGCCACAGAGACATATTCAGAACTGTCGGGCCACGGTAACGCCGCCCACCCCAGCTCGATCCCGGGCAGTGACGTCCGCACCTCGAACATGGATCTCAAGATTCAGTGGGGCCACCCCAAAGTCTGGGGGCCCATCGCCACTTCGTCTCTGATCTTGTTCCTCTGTATCAGCATCACCATGCATCTGATGGATCTGACCCGCTCGGGCTTCGGCTACCAGCTGCTGTTCATCTTGAGCAGCGCCTTCGTGGTGCCCAGCTTTGTGTGCACCGTCGGTGGGGCCATGATGCTGAAGAAGGAAAAGCGCAACGCCCTCGCCGACGTGCCTCACTGACCAGACTCACAGCTCGGGCTCACAGCTCGGGCTCACAGCTCAGGGCCTGTCACTGGTAGCCTTCTGCTTGCAGGGTGAACAGCCGGGCGTAGGTGCCGCCGACCTGCATCAACTGCACATGATCACCCTGCTCGAGCACCCGGCCTTGATCGAGCACCACGATGTGATCCGCCATCCTCACCGTGGAGAAACGGTGGGAGATCAAAATGGCCATCTTGTCGGTGGCATGTTGCCGCAGATGCTCGAACAAGCGAGATTCAGCCTCGGCATCCATGGCGCTCGTAGGCTCGTCGAGCACGAGGATGTCGGCCTCGGTGCGCATGAAGGCCCGTGACAACGCGATCTTCTGCCACTGACCCCCAGAGAGCTCCCGACCACCCTTAAACCACCTGCCCAGCTGGGTGTCGAAGCCTTCGGGCAAAGTCTCGATGAAGGGCGTGGCCTGACCACGCTCGGCGGCCTCGGCCCACCCCTCGGCATCGTCGAAACGACGCTCATCTCCGGCACCGATGTTCTCGCCTACGGTGAACTGGTAGCGCATGAAATCCTGGAACACTACGGCGACACGGTGTCTGAGGGCATCGACGCGCCAGTCTTCGATGGGCAGGCCGTCGACGAGGATCCGGCCCGAGGTCGGGGTGTAGAGCCGGGTGAGCAGTTTGATGAGGGTGGTTTTGCCCGAGCCGTTCTCACCCACCAGCGCCAGCTTCTGGCCGGGCTTGAGGTGCAAGTTGATGTCGCTCAAGGCCCGCTCGGTGGCCCCCGGGTAGATGAAACTCACCCCCTCGAAGCGCACACCGTCACCGGGCGACGGCCCTTCAGTGAGGCCCGCCTCTTCGGTCCCGGCGGGTGCATCCTCTTCAGCGTGGTTCAGGTAGGTATAAAGCTCCGACAGATAGAGATTGTCTTCGTACATGCCCCCCACGGCGGCGAGCAGCGCAGTGAAGGCGTTCTGACCCTGCCGAAAGACCACGAGATACATGGTCATGGCCCCGAGGGTGATGGCCCCGGCCATGGCGGTCCACGCGATCCAGGTGTAGGCCCCATAGAACGCCAGGGTACTCACCAGCCCCAGGGTGTACCCCCAGAAACTCCTGCGCAGGGTCAACGCTCGATCTTCGGCATAGAGCGACTCGAAGATGGCCCGATATCGATCGAGCAACCGGCGCCCCAGGCCATAGATCTTCACCTCTTTGGCGTAGTCCTCTCGGGCGATGACTGTCTCGAGGTAGGCCTGCTGTCGGGTCTCTGGCGCGCGCCAGCTGAAGAGCCGGAAGGCCCGACCGGCGAAGCGCGCCTCGGCGATGAAGGCCGGCAAGGCAGCGACGGCCACGATGAGCACGGCCCACCCGGAGAAGGTAAGCAGAAGCCCCGCATAGCCCACGAGGGAGATGATGTGCTTGCCCACGTCGAGGGTCCGCCGCACCAGGCTCAACGGGCGAGACGATGCCTGGCGCCGGGCCCGGGTGAGCCGATCGTAGAACTCGGCGTCCTCGAACCGGGAGAGTTCGAGCGTGAGCGCCTTCTCGAGGATCATGACGTTGACTCGGTGGCCGAGCTGGGCCTTGAGCAAGGCATCGCACAGCCGCAACCCCCGCTGGATGCCCCGCAACACCACCACCAGACCACCCTCGAGAGCCACCCACCAAAGGGCCGCCTCGCGATCTGCAGTGAGCTGGCTCTTGGTGGCGACGATCACCCCGTCGACGATGAGCTGCCCCACATAGGCGATGGCTGCTGGCAACAACCCTGCAGCAAAGGTGAGGGCCACCAGCACCAATGTGAGGCTGCGGTTGGTGGTCCAAACCAGAGACATGGCTCGGGCGCTGTACTGGAACACGCCAAGGGCGTGCTTCAACCCGGCGTCGGTGCCTTCTCGAGTCTGGGGCGGGTTTGGTGACATTGCTCGGGAAAGATGCCCGAGGCCTTGCCGAGGGTGCGCCTGCTCGGCTCAGACGATGGCGGATGTGCTCAGGGACACTCGAACGTGCCCAGACGCAGGAACAGCCCCCCTTGCCCCGGATCCGATTCTGTCCACACCACTCTCAGCAGGTCGCTGCCCGCCCCACCTGAGGGGCTGTCTGTCACGATACGACCCACGAAAGGCGCGTTGGGGAGGGCGCTCACGATCGGCCGCTGACCCACGCTGCGCATATTGTCACCGAGCCAGCGCAAGGTCAGGAAACGCATGCCGTTCTCCAACCGTGTGAAGGCCTGGAGATCACTCGAGGCGGTTCCGAAGTGGAAGGTGGGCAGCTCCACCTCACCCGGGTTCAGGCGAGAGGTGGTGAACGCCCAGCCCAACTCGTTGGGGGTGAGTGTATAGGTCAAGATTCGATTGAGGCCCGGGTTCCGGAAGCTCACCTGACGCGGGCCACCGGATCGGCCCCAGAGCGAGAGCGAGGACTCGGGTGTGACCTCATCACTGAAGACCACCTGGGTGATCCTCGGCGCCCTGCCCTCCATCGGCCGCCCGTAACCGTCCCGGTGGAACACGCGCATCGTCCGTTGTGGCGCATCTTCAGCGGTGAAGTCGTGGTGGATCGTCACCAACTCGATGCGGTCATCGATCCACAACACGCCAGGGGGCGGTGTGTCTGGATCGACCCTCAGATGATCGAGGCCCATGTCTTCGATGTTGGTGGCTCCTTGCCCGGGGGTGATCGTGGTGCGGAGCATCTCTGGCCGGCCACCCAAATCGCCGTCGAGCAACTCTCGATACTGATCCACCAGCACAAAGGCGGTCACCACGTCGAGATCGACGCCGTTGTCGTCGACAGTGGCACCGGTGGCGATAAGGTGGCGGGGGGTGCCGAAGAAGTTGTCTTCTGTGGGTAGACCTACGTCTTGGGTGCCGGGGGCCAACGTCAATGAGATCACCTGGTGGTTGTTCCCGATGATGCCATCACTCCGGACCGCGACCACCACCGCCTGCTGACCCACGACGACCACGTCTACATGGGTGAAGGCGTCACTGCCGATGATCAAACGCTGCTGTGCATCGCTCACCCCTTGGGGGGTATCGAACCAGTAGTAGAGATCACCGTCGTCGATCCATGCCACAGCGACCAGGCCATTGGCAGCGTCCACCGCCAGGGCACTCATGTCCTGGATCGGCGCTGAAGGGATCACCCGCCCTGGCGTCGGGGTCGCGTTGCCACAGCCCCGAGGACAGCCCAGCTCCGGCGCCTCGAACAGCTCATAGTAATAACCTTCGTCACACGTGTACTCGCACTGGCTCAGCCCTTCCCCGGCAACACACTCGGTGGAGGCAACGTTGAGCAGATCATTCACTGGGCAAAGTTGCTCCGGGGGGGCTTCGTCGGGCTGGCCATCACAATCATCGTCGAGGCCATTGCACAGTTCCTCTGAGGGATCACCAGGGGTGCAGACGTTGACCTGCTCCCTGTCGACGCACTGGATGCTGCCCGTCGCTCGACATACACCCACACCACAGGTGATCTCGACCGAGACATAGCCCTCATCGACCAGCCCGTCACAATCCTCATCCACGCCATTGCAGGTCGCGTCGACTTCGTCTTCCCCTGGCTCTTCTGCCTGCGCGTCGCACACCTGCTCTCCTTCGAGACATATCAACTCGCCTTCAGCTCGGCACAGACCGATGCCCGCAAAACATGGCTCACCTGGAGGCACATAGTCTTCGTCGAACCGGTTGTCGCAGTCATCGTCCAGGCCATTGCACAGATCAGGCTGGCCGGCGCCAGGACATGCAGCATCGGGTATACCCACATCTGGCAGCTCAGCATCTGGTAGCTCAGCATCGGGTATACCCACATCTGGCAGCGCCATATCAGGCACATCGGCGTCGGGCAGCAGAGCGTCAGGCGCGTCCACCCTCATGTCCGACATACCCTCATCAGGGGCTGCAGCATCAGATGTAGCGGCATCTGGCACGTCAGAGTCCCGCAGGGGCGGGTCTTCCACCTCGGCATCCTCCGCCTGCATGGCGTCGGTGTCGGGCCCTATGTCCCCTACCCCCTCTTCCGGCAGATCAGCCGAGTCCTGCTCGCCATGGATGGGCGTGCAGATGCCCACGGAGAGCACGCAGTACTGCTCTCGCGGACACACGCTGTCATCTTCACATTGCGTCTCGAACTCCGGAGAGCAGGCCACGCATGCGAGCACATACACTATGAGGAGGAGACGTCTCACTGACCCTTCTTTCACCTCGTGAGAGCTTCACACTCTCAGAATCCACGCTTCCGCTCACCAGCGACACACACAGGTGCATCGCGGTTGCGAAAGTACGCCGACAAGGCAGTCTAATCAAAGGTCAGTCAGGGACATCAATGACAGGTGATCTCGGCGAAGCGCAGAACAGCAGCTTCTCCAGGGGCATCAGCGCCGGGGTTGTCGTCGACCCAGACAGCCGCGAGCCGCCCACCGCCGAGTGAGGTGAGCGTACCCCAAACAGGTCCGTTTGTTTCCCCTTGGAACAACCGCGTTGCCCGACCATCCAGGCCCGGTGCATAGGCAGTGGGTTCCATGCGTTCGCGGGTGTTGTTGAACGCCATCTCCACATCGCTGAGCACCCAGAGCGAGCGGCCACCAAGCCTTTGGGCGTAGGCCACCATCCATCGCTCACCGGTGTAGATTGGTTGCAGCCCACCGGAGATATTGATCGGGCCACGGCCCGAGTTCGAGAAGCTCCAGCTCTCACTCTCAGGATCGTAATTGAGCATGTAGAGGATCATGGGCTGGAAGCCCTCGCCGACATAGACCAGCAAACGCTCCGATGCATCACCAGGCTGCCCACCCAGTACGAGGTCGGAATCGCTCGCATCAGGTCGCTCTGCAGGCAGAAGGATCTCATTGAACAGCCGCTCTGAGGCTGCAGGGGGACCATCGTCGGCGATCTGGATGTTGGCCACTCGATCGTAGAAGTGCAGCCACCAGACCCGGGGCTCGTCGTCATCGGAGAAACCCACACTCTGTATACGATCGCCCGAAGTCCACATGCCCATGGCCAGGGCGTTCTCGCCGAGGACCGGCATCTCGAGCTCGAGCGGCTGCACCACGGGGACGAACTGCCCTGGATTGATCAACATCTGAGCCGAGAGATTCTCTCCGTTGTCCCCCTCGGTGAGGGCATACGCCACCACATACGTCTGCGCGCCCACGTCCACGACCCCAAGGGTGAAACGTCGGATGTGCCCGGGGAAGTTCGATCGCGTGCTTCTCGTGATGTTGCCGCTCCCGTCGATCTCGTAGATCGTCAGGCGGGTGTCTCCAGTGGCGGCATTGCTGGCCAGCACACCGATGAACATCGACTGCGCATAGGCCACGACCTCTACCTGCAGGTGCCCTCTGCCCTCATCGAGGGCCACCGCCCGAACCGGAGTGATGGTGCCGTCGGCTCCACGCACCAGATATTTCACCTGGGCGCCGTCGAGCCACGCCACCACGAACTGGTCATTCGACGAGGCCACAGCCAGGTCTCGAACGTTCTCCAGCGTCAACGGCGCCAGCACCTCGCCTCCAGCCTGCATACCAGTGAGATCACACCCTCGCTCACACCCGTCACTGTCATCGAGGAAGAGGTCGCTGTTGGGATCTGTGAACCCTTCGATGCACGCGTAATCACACACATCTCCGCCTTCCGGGCACTCAGAGGTGGCGTTCGCCTTTGGCGCGCAAATGGGTGACTCCGGACGATCTTCATCGGAGGCACCGTCACAATCATCGTCGAGCCCGTTACACGTCTCGGGGCTCGCAGGGCCCTCGACGACTGGCAAACGAGTCACCTCGTCCAGACACGCAACAGCAGAGTCTCGACAGACCTCGACCCCCTCGACGCTGCACACCCCCAACCCGACAGTACATGACGAGCCATCGACGAAGCCCTCGTCGGCTCGACCATCGCAGTCATCATCTCGTCCATCACATGTGGTGTCGGGCGTGGGCCCACCGACAGGACACGGAATCTCTGCGTCAGGGACCTCCATATCGGGGATCTCTGCGTCGGGCACCTGCATGTCGGGCACCTCGACATCAGGTGACATGGCGTCGGGGATCTCCATGTCGACGTCACCCATGTCTGGCATCTCGGCATCTGGCTCGCCCATGTCGGGCAACATGGCATCTGGTGGCAACGCATCATCGGAGATCTCCATATCGGGGATCTCCATGTCGGCCTCACCCATGTCCGGGCTGCCCATGTCCAGAGGACCCATGTCTGCCGTCACCATGCTCGCGTCGTCTGGCAAGGCGGCATCATCGGTCGAGGCATCTGGCTCATCGACGCCCACCCCGAGATCGGGAGACATGATCAGCGCTGAGGTGCACAGCCCCACACGGGTCACACAGGCAGGCGCAGCAGGTGGGCAATCATTGTCGCTGCTGCACTCCGTTTCAAAGCTCGCAGTGCACCCCACAATGCACGTACCGAGCAGCAAAAAGACTGACAGATGGCGTGTGAGCACTTGATCTCACTCCTAGAGGCCAGCTCGAAAGACCGTCACAACGTCGTCCTTCGGGCAGTGGCAAACGCGCAGCATCTGGAAGGACTGGACAGAGTCCTTCGACACCGCAATGCGCTCAATTGGCACAAAATCCGTATTTTGATGCAAATCGGCGAGGAGAGGGCTCAAGCTGAGGGCCTCAAACGCTACTCACAGATCATTTGTCCCAGACGGATCTGGCCTGTGGCGCCATTCACCGGCACATCCAAAGGCGAGGTCCACACCATCCGGAGTGTGTCGGCCCCGATGAACGCCCCGGCACTCTGGAAGTTGCTTCCAACTGTGCTGATCAAGGTCGCCACCCCAAGCTCATCGAGATTGGGCTGCAAAAACCGAAGGTTGAGTGCAGAGACGTCTACAGTGCGCGTTGCGTAGAGCTGAATCGGCCCCACCGCGCTGCTGAAGATCTGAGGACGCCCGATGACTTCGTCTGGTCCTTGGAAGGGGCCGGCAAGGCTAATGTCTGCGTCGAACAGCCGCAGTGTGTAGAGGTGGCCGCTCTCTCCTCGGTAGGTCACGAGCGGATCCACATTTTCCTGCCCGGCAACGGACCAGATCGAGAGATCACTCGCCGGTGCCACCGACTCGAGCAGAATCTGAGTGAGCTCAGGTGGCGCCAGAACTTGCCCACCCCCACCGTCTGCATCCCGCCAGAAGTAGTTGAGGCTCGCCCCACCGATTTGAGGCGCGCCCACCGTGACGAGACGGAGCCCGACGAGGCGACCCACAAAGGCCGCCATGGGAGAGCCTGTACCCACCGGAGGGGGTACGCTCAACAACATCGGTACGAGATCTTCGGCCGTGAGCACAGGTGCAGATGCGTCGAAGCGCAGCCTCACGATGTCTGCATTGCGACCTCCAAAGTCGAAGACCTGACCGAGGACGAGTCCTTGATGATCGAGTGGCACATCTGCGTTGTTGGGATCGGCAACCTGCACCTCACCCACGGTCACCGCTGTGACGGGGGCGTTGGCCTCTGCAGAGATCGGCGCAGGCTCCGGCACGTTCGCCGTCGGAGCCCACACCTTCAATCTGCCTAGTCTATCGGCTCCACCGATCAGGTTTTCTGCAATGGCGATGACGGGCCGCGTGCCCACCATCGCCACATCGAGATCATCAAAACGACGCCCAGGCGGCGCGGAGATCGTGAAGGGCCCCAATCCACCTTCGCCGGCAACCCCGAGCCAGTACTTCAGCTCACCACCTTCGAACCACGCCACGAGGGTCTGCTGGGCATTGCCCGTGACTCTGAGCTCGGACACGTCCGCGAGCACGACATCGCTGATCAAAGCCCCTGGGATCAGGGCGCTGGCATCGCAGCCGCGTACACACCCGCCTTCATCATCGTTGATGTACCCAGGGATGCATTGGGTGATGCACTCACCACCCACACATACTTGCTGCATGTTCGGCATGGGCACCACGTCCGCACACAGCTCGACTGCCTGCTCGTCGACACTGCCGTCACAGTCATTGTCCCGGCCATCACACACCTCGTCTTGCGGCAAGACCACAGGTATTTCGGTGAAGCACTCCATGCCTTCGGCGTTGCAAATGGTCGTACCGCGACGGACGCAGATGCCCTCACCGATGAGGCACGGTTGATCCGCCAATTCCTCGTCTACGAGGCCATCGCAATCATTGTCCTGGTCATCACAGATCTCGTCGGTGATGTGCGCCTCTGGGGGTACGTGGGTGAGGCAAAATGCGTTCCCCTCTGCATCACAGGCGAGCACGCCTGAGTACTCACACGCCTGGACCTGCAACTGACAGGTGTCGCCGATGCCTGGGAAGCCCTCGTCGGTGCGACCGTCACAATCATTGTCCACCCCATCACACGCCTCGTTCCCGAAGGGATGTGGAGGCGGATCGAGGGGCTCGCATCGAAATGCTTCTTCCACACAGATCCGTGTGCCTTCGATCTCACATTGACCAAAGGGCGCGTCGAAACACGGACCGAAGCCGCCTTCGTCGATGACACCATCACAATCATTGTCGGCCCCGTCACATTGCTCTGGTACGGGCTCGCTGACCTCTCTGCCGTCAGCGTCACAGAACAGCGTCTCGCTGCCGTTGCAGATCCAGACGCCGCGGTACTCGCACTCTCCCAAGCCCATGACACAGGGCAGTTCGAAGCGCTCCAGCTCTTCTTCAGGGACCCGCTCACACTCAGGGGGGAACATGACCTCGGCGTCTGGCACTTCAGCGTCTGGCACTTCAGCGTCTGGCACCTCGACGTCGGGCATCATCATATCTTCGACATCACCGTCAGGCGCCCCTACATCAGGGGTCTCGGCATCGACCATGCCCTCATCAGGGGCTTCGCCATCTGAAGGCTCGCTGTCTGGTATCTCGCTGTCAGGGATCTCGCTGTCTGGCAGCTCAGCATCAGACAACGCAGCATCAAAGCCTTCAGCATCAGAGGCGTCGATCTCCACGCTGACGTCCGACGTCATGAACAGATCAGCATCCTCAGCCCTCTCGGTGTCAGCATCACCGATGCCTGACTTGAAGCGACTGCACACACCGGCCTCGATGCAAAACGGTGTATGTGACGGACAATCCTCATCAACAGCACACTCGGCCTCCACCTCGGGGGTGCACCCCGTCAACGAGAGGCCTGCACAGGCCAGCAGCGTCAAAACCCAGCGTCTCATCATGTTCCAGCGAGATTTAAATGCGCCGCCAGCGTAGTGCGCGGCGACGCACGAATCCACCATGGCCCGGATCAAGCGCAGGGCAATCGACTTGCTCGGCCACCTCGTGTCACACTGTCGGGCAATCGAACCTGTCCAGGAGCTTCTCTGGTGTCACCTCGCAGCTGGCGTCTCGCCATGGCACGTGGCCCCCTCACACTCTGCGTGTGCTGGCTCACCCTCGTATTCTCCATCTGCTTCACCGCCTCGGCGCTGGCTCAGACACCGAACGATCCCGGTGCGAGAGCACAGCAGCTCTACAGCGAGGGCAAGGCCTTGTACGCCGAGAAGAAGTACAAAGCCGCGGCGGAGAAATTCGAAGCAGCCTACGCCTTCGATCCGAACCCCGTGCTGCTCTTCAACCTCGCCCGGGCGTACGAAGAAGCGGGCGAATATCAGAAGGCCACTCAGTGGTACGAGGCCTACCTCGCTCGATACCAGGACGACAAAGACGCTGACGCAGTGCGGCACCGGATTCACCTGCTCAAGCAGCTGATCGCCCGGAACAAGCCCGGCACGCTGCACATCGTCAGCCTGCCTGCGAGCACAGCCCTGAAGTTCAACGGTGTGCCGGCCCCGGCCCCCACCAGCCCGGGGCACTGGTCACTGGCTCCCGGTGACTACACCCTCGAAGCCCTCGACGCTCAGGGTCAAGTCACGTGGCAGACCAAGGCCAAGATCGACGCCAGCGCCAAGACTGAGGTCATCTTCACCGCCACCCTCGTGGAGCCTGCGGAGCCCTGGTACAGCTCGGGCACCGGCATCGGCGCCATCAGCCTGCTCAGCGTCGGCGGCCTCGCCCTGCTCGGTGCGGCCTTCTTCGAACTGCAACAGGCTGGCGCCGAGTCGGACTACGACGATGCACAGTCTGCGCTCCGAAGCGGTGAAGGGGGCCCCGAGGCGGTGTCACGACACGAGTCGGCCATCCTCACCGCACGAGATGACGCCGAGCGCTTCGACAGCTGGAGCAACGTCATGTGGATCGCGGGCGGGATTTGTGCCGCCGGTGGCACGGGGCTGCTGCTCTGGAGCATGAGCGACGATGCGCCTTCCACCGCCCCCTCGGGCAAGATCACTGTGGCCCCCAACGGGCTCTTCTTCACCGGCAGCTTCTGACGCCAGGCACATCCACCTGCCAGAACACGTCAGTCACATTGCATCTGGCCAAACCGCAAGTGGCCATCAGGCTCTCCGGGGGGCGCGTTCTCACGGCGTGCCGTCCAAATGACGTGGGCAGTGTTTCCCTCTGTGAACTTCATCTGACCCAACATGGCGCTGCCAAGCGGGCTCCGGGCCAGCTCGAGGTTGCCCACGGGGATCAGAGCATCGTCGAGCAGGTGCACAGTGAAGACATCTTCTGCAGCAGTACGCTGCACGTAGGTCTGAGCCGAGCCACCATCATATTGCAGCATCTGCACATCACCCACGAGGTTGCCGGGGCCGACGACGGGCCTGCTGATGCCCCAATCTCCATGTGAGATCTCGAAGGTCAGCAGCGTGTCGGTCACCGAGCGGTAGCTGACGATTGGGTTGAACGGCATGGCGGTGAACGGGCTCCACAACGACAACGGGCTCGCCGGCAGCTCGCTCTCGAGGAGCACATGCTCGCCCACGTGTTCGACGTTGTTCGCGACAGAGATGCCGTTCACCAACCTCAAATGAAGCTGTAGGGCATGACCGTCATCATCGAGCTCGGCGACAGAGACCACCTGAGACTGAATCGGGCTGTTGGCGGCCACACCAGGCAT
Organism: Bradymonadia bacterium; assembly: GCA_046290225.1. Classification (GTDB taxonomy): domain Bacteria; phylum Myxococcota_A; class Bradymonadia; order UBA7976; family UBA1532; genus JBKAGE01. Next base: position 104,634 of record JBKAGE010000037.1, read on the forward strand.
CACAGGCAAGAGCGGGCGCTGAGGCGTACCCAGAGCCATGGGGCTCAACTGAGAGAGCGGGTCGAGCTCAGTGAGGAGATCGACCTCGACGACGAACGCTCCAGCAGGGGTCACGTCTCCCGGGCCCTTGAGCACAGTCACCATGACCAGAGAGGCGTTGCCACCACCTTCTTGCCCGCCCCCGAAAATCGGGAAGAACTGTGTCGCCGTGACCCCCAGCACCGGGCCGTCGATCGGCAACGTGATGGGCACACCTGCGTGGGTGGGGTTGTTGGCCAGATAGAAGGTCAACGCGCCGGGTAGATCAGGGTCTTGCTCATTGGTTTGAGCCCCCACTACCAGCAAGTCACCGAACGTCGTCACCTCTGCCGCCACGTCAGTGAAGGCAAAGCCCGGCTCAGGTCTCAGGGGGTTGAGATTCGACGGAAGTTGTTGATTGGCCTGATGCCACTGCCAACCATGTACCGCCCCTGACTCGACCCAGGCCGCGACAGCTCTGTTGTTGTCATAGTCGAAGGCGAGCTTTTCCACGGCCTGTAGATCCACCTCACGTACCACGGTGAAGTCTGACAGCGCTTCGAGATCACACCCTCGCGTACAGCCAGCGGAACCGTCGGGCAGGAAGTAGCCAGGCACGCATTCCACAATGCACGCCGAGGCGACACAGGCATTGCGCATATTGGGTGGCGGCGGGCTCTCGTTGCAGATCTCCGATCCGTCTTCGTCGGTGTTGCCGTCACAGTCGTCATCGAGCCCGTTACAGATCTCGTCTCCGGGCACGATCGGCCCCTGCTCCACCACACATGCCCGAACCCCGTTGTTGCACTCGATGCTCCCCTCGCGCGCGCACTCTCCTAAATCGACCTCACAGGGCTCACCGTTCAGCGCCTCGTCGCTGTTGCCGTCACAATCGTTGTCCACATTGTCGCAGATCTCAGGCCGTGGCTCTGGCGCGGCATCCTCGGACTCACACACCAGTGTGCCCATGCCCGAGCACACCAGACGCCCTGCGTGTCTGCATGCACCGATGCCGAGCGTGCAGGGATCACCCAACATACGCAGCAACTCTTCGGACACCCCCTCACAGCTTGGTGGCTGCATATCGGGGCGCTCTGCGTCGGGCACCTCGGCATAGGGGATCTCTACATCGGGTACCTCGACATCAGGCTCGGCGGCATCTGGTATCTCGGCATCTGGCATCTCGATGGGCCCCAGATCTGGTGCGAGTGCCATGTCAGGCTCTGCCGGACGGGCATCCATGCCCCCCTGATCAGGGTCGACAGGCTCGGCGTCGATGCCTGTATCCGGCGGGGCCAGATCACGCACCTCCATGTCCAGATCACCATCAGGGGTCATCTGTCGACCGCCATCGCGGGTCAGCGCATCTTCTGGGGGGTTGACGATCTCGGCATCGGCCCCAGCGATCGTGCAGATGCCCACTTCGATCAAACAGACCGGGGTCCGCACCGGACAATCACCGTCTGACGTGCATTCGGCCTCTACATCTGCGGTGCAGCTCGCCAGCCAGAGGGGCGAGCTGCCCAGCAATGTCAGCAACAAACGTCTCATCATGTTCCAGTGGTGCTTCAGCCTGGCGCCAGAGTAGCTGCCAGCTTCGCCTGAATCCACTCAGACCGTGTCACCCTCGAACGGGCTCGGCGCCCTCAGGGTGCTGGGGCTTCTGCTGGGGGCTGACCCGCGGGGCGGGGCTGCTCGGCGGGGCTCGGCGCCGCCGGCACATTGTTCGTGGGGGCATTGTTCGTGGGGGCATTGTTCGTGGGGGCAGTGTCTTTGGGCGTCTTCTCGACGGGCGGGGCCTTCGGCGCCGCCGGCTTGGTGGGCGCCAGCTCACCTGGAACCTCATCCGAGCCCGCTTCGACCTCCCGGCCACCTCCACCGTACTGCTCCCCGAGGGTCTCGATGGCCTTGAGGGTCTCCTGCACCTCGCCGAGGCGCCTCTGACGCTGTGCCTCGGTGAGACCGGTCTGGCCGCGGGCCTTCAAGTACTTGAAGTACTCGTTGTCGATGGTGAACACCGGGCGGATACGGCCCTTGAGAGAGGACTCGTAGCTCTGCAGGGTCTGATAGAAGCTGTAGAACTCAGGATCTACGTCGAAGGCCCGGGCGTAAATGCGCGCCGCAACGGCATCGCCTTCACCCTCGATCTGGCGCGCCTTGCGCTCAGCTGTGGAGCTGATCACCCGCAGGCGGTTCTTCATCTCACCGCTGATGCGCGCCTTCTGACCCAAGCCCTGAGAGCGATACTTCTCGGCGATCTTGTTTCGCTCGCTCACCATGCGCTTGTAGATGTCTGCCTGCACCTCGTCGACGTAGTTGATGCGCTTGATGCGCACATCGATGACCTCAATGCCGTACTCGTCTCGAGCGGTCTTCTGAGCGCTGTCGGTGATCAGGCGCTGGATCGACTCGCGGCCGAACTTGATGCGGTAGAGCAGATCATCTTCGCTGTTGATGTCGTCACCCTCGGTGCCGATGCTCTGCTCTTCCAGGCGTGCGCGCTCTTCTTGAATGCGACCCACGACCCGGTTCTCGCGATCGGAGCGCACCAGCTCGATGAGGTCGTTGTTGGTGATGATGTCTCGCACCTGGGAATCGAGCAGATCGTCAAGACGGCTCTGAGCGCCGCTGGCATCGCGGACCGACTCGAGGAACTTCAGCGGATCGACCACCCGCCAGCGGGCGGTGGTGTCCACCTCGATGTACTTCTTGTCCCGGGTGGTCACCTGGCTCTTGGAGCCGTCCCAACGGATGTACCGTTTGTCGAAATAACGCGCGGTGTGCCACGGCATCTTGAAGTGGATGCCGGCATCGGTCTGCGTGGAGATGGGCTTGCCGAACTCCGTGACCACCACCTGCTCGGTCTCGGTGATCACATACAGGCTCTGGCTGCCCACAACTGCGATCAGCGCCACGAGGGCGAGGGCGATGTAACGCTTCATCGGGCACCCCCCTGAGTCGCCTTGGGGCCAACGCCCTTGCCACTGAGATCGAGGAAGGGCAACAGGCCTTGCTGATCGGGATCGATCAAGATGACCTCTTCCATGCGCGGCAGTACCCGCTCCATGGTCTCGAGGTACATCCGGCGCCGGGTGACGTCGGGGGCCTTGAGATACTCCTCGTACACCCGGGTGAACTTCTGCACGTCACCGAGGGCCTGGTTGATGCGCTGTGAGCGGTAACCCTGGGCCACCTGCACGCGCTGGAGCGCCTCACCTTCAGCTTTAGGCACCTGCTTGTTGAACTCCCGGCGGGCCTCGTCGACAAAGCGCTCTCGATCCTGCTGAGCCTTGTTGACGTCGTTGTACGCCGACTGCACCGACTGAGGCGGCTTCACGTCCCGAAGCTCCAGAGAGGTGATCTGGATGCCGGTCTCGTACTCTTCCATCTTCTTCTGCAGGTTCTTCAAAACGTCTTGCTGCAGACGAGAGCGGCCCACGGTGAGCACCTCTTCTACGGTCATGTCGCCGACGACGCTGCGCATGACCGACTCGCTCATGTCCCGCAGCGTCTTCACCGGCTCCTCGTTCTTGAAGAGGTAGTTCTGCGGGTCGACGATCTTGTACTGCACCACCCACTCGACGTCGGCGATGTTGAGATCACCAGTGAGGAGCAGGCTCTCGTCGTCGAACTCTTCGCGGCTGTAGGTGGTGCGCTTGTCGGCCCTGAGGGTGCGCAGGCCGAACTCTTCTTTGTGCACCGTCTCTGTGGCCACTCGGTGCACCTTGTCGATGCCGAAGGGCAGCTTGAAGTGGAACCCCGGAGAGACGGTGTCGTGGTACTCGCCAAAGCGCATGACCACCCCCTTCTCTTGAGGCTCGATGGAATAGCCAGAGGTGATGAGCAGCCCACCGACGATGAGGGCGGCCCCCACGACGATGGCGATGCGCACCGCCTGCTTGGGGTCGATGTTCAGCTCGGGGGGGCCAAACTGCCCACCACCACCGCCGCCGCCACCGCCGGAGCGGCGACCGCTGAACTGGTCATTGGGATCCCAGGGCATCCTGTGCTCCTTGTGCGGGTGACTGTCTCACCCACTGTCTCGAGAGCCACCCTCACTGTCTCAGACAGGTGAGACAGCAGGTGAGGTCAGCTCACCAAGTAGAAATGTTCAAGACTGACATCAATGTCAGGATTTCCGCCCCAGTGAAGCCACCACCAGGATGCCCACCCTGGTACCCCGGCCCCATCAGAGGCGCTCTCACGCTTTTTATGCCGCGTTCTGCCGCGGCGGTGTCCAACGGAATGCAACAACGCCGGCCAAACTGGCACGTTTTAAGCATTACGTCACATTCGTTTTTCCACACATGTAGATTTGGAGCCTCACCATGAACTCGAGCAACACCCCTCACCTCAGCTACTCCGACGTGCAGGCCCAGGTGGTTTCCTCTGCACTGGCGGGCCGCACGCGCACTCAAGTTGATCTCTCAGGGCCTTTAGATGCCCTGATGCTGCCGAGGGTGCCATGGGGGCACGCTTTGGCACCCATGTGCCACCTGGCACACCTGGTGACCACGCTCGAGGTGGTGCACCCGGTCACCCTCGATCTCGAGGAGGATGCCGCGTAAACCCTTGAGGTGTCGGTGGTTTGACGGTCGAACATTCGGTTCGTAGGTGATCGGCCGGATAAAAAAATCATCGCGTTTCTCAAGTCCCCCGCCAGGGCCGCCGATGTCAAGTCATTGACAGTTCCACGGACGCACCACAGGAGGCCCATTATGTTGACGTGCATCGAATGTCGCTGCTCGATCCTGCACCGCCCACAAGAGCCCCTCGTCGAGGTGCAGCACGGTCTGTGTATTCCCTGCTTCACCAAGCGCCTCGAGTCCACCGGGCAGCGCAGCCTGTGGACGCTCTCCGACGTCGACATCGAGTTGCTGCAGCAAGATGCGCTCATCATCGACGAGCAGCTCTCGGTGGTGGGCATCAACACTCAGGCCTGTAAACGCTTCAACCTCAAGCCCGTGCGTTGTCGCGGTCGCCGCTTCGACGAGGTCCTCGAGATCCTCGACCGCCCGGAGATCGTCGAATGGTGCGAGGCCAACATCGAGAGCCGCCGCATCGAGCGTCGAGCCATGGAAGGCCTGCTCGACTTGCCAGAGGGCCCTCAATGGGCGCTGGTGATGCTCACCGTGGGCCGTGGCCGTGGCTCGGTGGTCATCGACTTCAGCTGGCATAGCCGCACTGAAGATGCTGAGCAGAATCTGCCTGCAGATGTGGTGCACATGTAAGAGACCCGCCTGCGATCTCTGCACGGTCAACTGCGGTTTCTGCCGGCTGACCATCTACTCTCTTCCCGCTCTCCCTTCCGTCCTCTCGTCATCTGCTGGTATGTGAATCCCACCGCACATTGCACGAGGGGTTCGTCTCATGGAGCCAGCGCAGAGCCTCAACATCGCCGAGCGTTTTCTCGACGCCCGCATCGCCGAGGGTGATGGGGATCGCGTCGCCCTGAAGACCACTGGCGGTGACTTCACCTATGCTCAGGTGCACGATCTCGCGAGCCGCTATGCGACGGTGTTGCGCGATCGAGGTGTACGCCAGGAACAACGGGTGATCATCGCGCTCCCCGACGGCGCGGACTTCGTGGGCGCTTTCTTCGGCACCCTGAAGCTGGGGGCGGTGGTGGTGATGGTGAACCCGCACCAGCCCGCCGATGCCATCTTCGATGTGTGCGATCGCGCCCGAGCACAGGTGTGCGTGCTCTCAGCGGGTACGCTGCCCCACGGCGATACACCCTGGCCCGCCCGCTGGCTCGAGGTGGGTCACCCTGCAGACGACGAAGCCCTGGCCGGCGCCAGTCCCATGACGCAGACAGTGCCCACGCACCGCGACGATCCGGCGATCTGGCTGTTCTCCGGAGGCACGACGGGGCGGCCGAAGGCGGTGGTCCAGAGCCACGCCTCCTTCGCGTACACCACGGCCCGCTATGGACACGAGGTGCTGGGCTATGATCGCGATGACGTGGTGCTCTCGGTGCCCAAGCTCTACTTCGGCTACGCCACGGGGGCCAACCTGCTGTTCCCCTTCTCGGTGGGTGCCACCTCGGTGCTGTTCTCGGAGCGCTGCACGGTCGATACGCTCTTCGCCATGATCGAGCGCTTCTCGCCGACGATCCTGATCAACGTGCCCACCATGGTGAACCACATGGTGAACGCCCCGGAAGCGCCCGACATGGCCTCGCTCCGGCTGTCGACCTCTGCCGGTGAGGCGCTGTCGCCCACCCTGCACGGCCGCTGGCGAGAGCGCTTTGGAGTGCCCCTCGTCGACGGCCTGGGTACGGCGGAGATGTGGCACATCTTCTTGTCCAACCGCCCCGACAAAGTACAGCCCGGCACGCTGGGCTGGCCGGTACCAGGCTTCGAGATCGAGCTGCGCGATCCCGAAGGGCGTCCAGTGTCTCAAGGCGAGGTGGGACGCATGTGGGTGAAGGGTGGTGCCCGCGCCATCGGATACTGGCAGAACGCCGAGGCTGATCGTGAAGCCTTCGTCGGGCCCTGGTACGCCTCGCAGGACATGTTGTGCCAAAACGCCGACGGCAGCTTCACCTACTGTGGCCGCGGTGACGACATGCTCAAGGTGTCGGGCCGCTGGGTCTCTCCTCGAGAGGTGGAAGACTCTCTGCTGAGGCACCCGATGGTGAAAGAGGCTGCGGTGGTGGGGGTGGCCGACGCCGCAGGCCTGGTGAAGCCCTGGGCCTTCATCTTGCCCGCCGAGGGCCTGCCTGCGCACGAAGCTGAAGCGGCGAAGGCCTTGCAAGATCACGTGAAGTCCGATCTCGAGCCTTACAAGTACCCCCGGCAGGTGCGCTTCATGGCGGATCTGCCCCGCACGCACCTGGGCAAGGTGAGCCGGGGGGCTCTCAAAAAGATGGCCCACGGCTGAGAGGTCATCGAAAAAACCTGTCAGACTTCTCGAAGGCTCGGCGAACCCCCTGATGAACCACACATCAGGAGATTCTTCATGCGCCACGCCACTCGACTCCCCCTCGCTTTCTGTGCTCTCTTCGCCCTCGGCGGCTCTGGCTGCAGCATCTTCTACGACGTCGAAGAGAGCGCCGGGGTCACCAAAACCATCTTCGACGACACCCTGCCTTCATCTCTCAGCGAGGTCTTTGAAGAGTGCACCGAGCCTCTGATCATCGAAGGGGGCATCGACGAGATCGACATGCTCGGCAGCTGCACCATCCACGACACCGACAGCGCCGGCGCTGACGCCGTGGTCATGAGCCTCGCGCTCAACGGCCCCATCGACCTCGGCGCCTCTATCCCTCGCCGTCTGTACACCGGCACCGAGACCATCGACGGGTTCTCGTGGCCCATGCAGAACTGTGAGGTGGACTTCGACTTCACCGTGCGCCTCGACAAGCTGAAGATGTACAACCTCGACAGCGCATGGACCAACCACGGCGGCGATCCAGCGCTGTGGATCGACTTCGACTTCAATCGCTGGGCTGACGTGGTGGAGTTCAAGGTCGAGCACACCGTCGACTGCCCCAGCCGTATCAACGAAGGCATCTTGCGGGGCCTCTTCAACGTGGCCATCCCCAGCGGATGGCGGCAGATGGAGATCGACGGCCTCGATCTCGACATCTGGGTGGAGCTGTACGACGCCGGTGACGAGGTGGGGGCCGAGCTCGCCCTCGACATCGATCTCACCGAGCTCGACACCGACACCTACTTGTCCGATCTGCCCATCTCCGACGAGGTCATCCTCGGCGCATTGGGCTTCAGCCTGAGCAACATCGAAGACGAGATAGAAGATCAACTGTACGACGCACTCGCGAGCCTGCCCGGCGAGGTGGCCGATCTGATCAATGGGGAACTGCCCGACGGGCACACGGTGTGCTCGGTGAGCCAGTCTGGTGGTGAGCTCACCGTCACCACCGACGACCCCGGGATCATGGCCTGTGCTCGGGTTCGGACCTGGACGCCTGACCGTATGATCAGGTGATGGCTGAAAGCTGAGCGCGGAGTCGCTATACTGCCGCGCCCATGTCGAAGCACCATCCCAGCACCGCGACCCCCTCACGCCATGGCGCTCCGCTCGCCCTGATGGTGTTGTGCGTCGCGGCGTTGTGTGCTGTGGCGTCGAGTGCGTGCTCCCCCCGCAATGTGGGCCGGCCTGACGCCATCGAGCCAACAGGGCCTGCAACGCACGGTACAGAGCAGCAAAACTCGACAGCTTCGGAGTCTTCGGAGCCTGCTGACTCCGGGCTCTTCGAACTGGGGCTGTCGATCTGGCGGTTTCTGGTCAACCCTCCACTCCCGCCTACCCCCGACATTGAAGTGAAGACGTTCGATCCCGAGCAGGTGAGCCCTGTCTTCGCTGGTGACGATGTGCCCCCGTCTGCCCAGGCGGGTTGGGCTGCCTTCGAACGCGGCCAGTGGAAGATCGCCCGCGCTGAGCTGCAGACCTTCGTCGACGCCGAGGGTGAGCACGCTTTGGCCCCCTGGGCCCATTACCTGTTGGGCTGGCTGTACGATCGGGCGGCGAAAGCGCGCCTCGCCATGACACATTACGTGAAGGCGGCTGAAGGGCTGCCTGAGCTGGCCACCATGGCCCGTGCCCGTGGTGCTCAGGCGGCGGTGCGCGCCGGGCGTCTCGAGCAGGCCCTCGAACTGCTCGACCAGCTGCCTGCGGAGGGCCGCTTCGCTCAACAGGCATTGTCTCTGCGCTCCAGGGTGCTCCAACGGCAAGGGCATCACCGTGCAGCCCTCGACGCCTTGCAACAATGGCTGGCCACAGGCCCCCGCAAGAGCGCTCGTCTCAAAGGCTTGCTGCGTCAGGCCACCCTCCTCGGGCACCTCGGCGATCGGCGGGCACAGGCCCAGGCGCTGCACGCGCTGTGGCGTCGACACCCTGATCACAGCGTCGGCGATCAGGCACGCGTGCAGCTCAAGCAGCTCAAATCGAAGATGAGCACCAAAGACTGGCGGGCGCTCGGCCCCGGCCTGGGCTTCTCCGGCGCCGCCTCCGTGATCCGGGAGGGCTGGCGCAACCTGCAGCGGGACTACGCCCGACGCATTCAGCGCGACGTCGGCCGGCTCTTACGCAAAACCGGTCGCCGCGGCGGCCTCACGGCAGGCGATCCGCTCTGGTGCGACGGGTGGTGGCTCATGGCCCACGCCCACAAACTGCGCCGCATGCGCCCCGAGCAAACCCAGGCGTGGCGTACCTTCATCGAAGAGTGTGCTGCTGATCCCCGACAGGGCGAGGCCCGCTTCGCCCTCGGGCGTGCCCTCTGGAACAGCGATGACGACGATGGCGCTCTGGCCATCTTCGAAGCCCTGTGGCGCGAGCACCCGCAAGCCGCCCAGGCCGACGACGCGCTGCTCAACGCCGCCATCATCCACCACCGAAGCGATCGGCCCGAAGAAAGCCGCCAGAGAGTGCTGGCTCTCGTTCAGGCCTACCCCTCAGGTGATAAGGCCAGCGACGCCCACTGGATGCGCATGAGCGATCTGCTCGCTCAGGGGGCCTGGGCTCAGGCAGCTCATTATGCCGCCGAGGTTCAACAGCAAGGGCAGGCCTTCGCCCGGGCGCCCCTCACCCGCAACCGCATGCAGTATTTCCAGACCAGGGCCCTCGAGCTGATGGGGCGCGCCGATCTCGCCATAGAAGGCTACCAGGCCGTGGTCCGCAACGAGCCCATGGGCTACTACGCCCTGCTTGCTCTGAACCGCATGCGGGCGCTGCAACCCGAAGACTTCGATGACATGTACCAGGCGCTCGTGCACAGCACCGGCGCCGGTGTGGCACACCTGACCCTGCCGAGCCGCCCGTGGATGCAGGACGAAGCCTTCGGCGCTGCCATGGCGTTGATGCGCGTCGGCCTCATGACCGAAGCGCGACGCGCCTTCACATGGCTGCGGCGTCACTATCAGGCTGGCGACGAGCTGAAGTGGCTCGCAGCGCAGTTCTTCGAGCATGCCGGTGCCGAAGGTCATGCTCGGGACATCCACGCCCACGAGGTGCGCTCCGTCGCCGGTGGCTGGCCCACGGGCGATCTCAAGGCCCGGTTCAGCGCCGCCTTCCCACAGCCCTTCGAAAAAGACGTGAGCACCTGGAGCGAGCAGCGCGATCTCTCCACCCCTCTGCTCTACGCCATCATGCGAGTGGAGTCGGGCTTCAACCCTCGAGTGGTCTCGTGGGCCAAAGCATGTGGCTTGATGCAGATGCTCGTGCCCACAGCCAGGCGCCTCGCCCGGGACGACGGCGTCAAGCGGTGGAACCGCATCGGCTGTGGCAGCCTCAAGCGGCCGAGCCTGGCCATCCGCCTCGGCAGCCGGTTCCTCAGCTGGCTCATGCAGAAGAACCAGGATCACCCCGCCCTCGCCGCTGCGGGCTATCACGCCGGCCAGGGCAACGTGAACAAGTGGCTGCGTCGTGCCGGGCATCTGCCCTTCGACGTCTGGGCCGAGCAGGCCCCCTTCCCCCGTACTCGGCGATACATTCGCCGGGTGCTCACCACCATGTGGACTTATCAGTGGCTGCGGGCTGAAGAGGGTGTATCTCCTCTGATTCACCTGCCCATGCACCTCGATACCCTCGCTACGCGATAGTGCGTCACTCAGAGGCCATGCTCACCACGATCACCATTCGCAACTTCGCCATCATCGAGCGGACCGAGCTGGAGTTCGGCGCCGGACTCACCGTCATCACCGGTGAAACCGGCGCCGGCAAGTCGATCTTGATCGACGCCCTCAACCTCGTGCTCGGGGGCCGCGCCTCCACTGAGGTCATCCGTTCGGGTGAAGACAAGGCCAGCGTCGAGGCGGTCTTCGACGTGACCCGGGCCGCCGATCTCAGAGGTCGGCTCGACGCCTACGGCATCGAGACCGGCGCCGAGCTGCTGGTACGCCGCGTGCTCTCTCGCAGCGGCCGTCACCGGGTGTATCTCAACGGCACTCTCGCCACGGTGAACATGCTCGCCGAGATCGCCGGCGGCCTCGTCGATATCTCCGGGCAGCACGAACACTACAGTTTGCTGCGCACCGATTTTCACCTCGACCTGCTCGATCGCGTGGCGGGCCTCGACACCAAACGCGCGGCAGTGGCCAAAGCCCACGCCGCCATCGCCAGCATCGACCGCGAGCTCGCCGACATCGAAGGGCAGGAGCGCACCCGCCTCGAGCGCGAGGAGTTCCTGAAGTTTCAGCTCAGAGAGCTCGAAGACGCCCGCCTGGACGATCCGAACGAGGAAGAAGAGCTCGAGCAGGAGGCCATCCGGCTGGGCAATGCCGAGCGGCTGCGTCAGGAAGCCCTCGATGCCGAGGCCGCCCTCTACACCGTGGACGGCTCTGCAGTCGAGCGCCTGGAGATGGCCGTACGGGCAGCACAGGCCCTCGGCGAGCTCGATGCAGATCTCAAACCCCTCGCCGACGATCTGCACAGCGCCCTGGCCATTGCTGAAGAGGCCGCCCGCACCCTCGGTCAATATGCCCATCAAATCTCGGGTGACCCACAGCGGCTCGACGAGATCCACAGCCGCCTCGCCCTCTTCGCTCGCCTGCGTCGCCGCTTCGGCGCCGATCTCACCGAGGTGATCGCCCGGCGAGACGCCATGCGGGCCGAACTCTCATCTCTCGGGGGGATGGACGCCCGCATCGCCGAGCTCAAGGCCAAACGCGCTGACGCCGGCGCCGCTCTGGTCCGCACCGCCAAAGCGCTCACCGACGCCCGTAAGGCCGGCGCCGCGTGGCTCTCCGAGGCCGTCGCTGGCGAGCTCGCCGACTTGGGCATGCCCCGCGCCATCTCTCAGGTGGCCATCGAGCCTCTGGAGCGAGGCCTCGAGTTCGACGGGCGCTTCTTCAGCCCCCGGGGGGCCGACAAGGTCGAGCTGCGCTTCAGCGCCAACCCCGGCTCACCCCCTCAGCCTTTGTCGAAGATCGCATCTGGAGGCGAGTTGTCGCGGTTCATGCTCGCCGTCAAGCGCATCATCGCGGAGCGAGATCCAGTGCCCACCTATGTCTTCGACGAAGTGGACAGTGGCGTTGGTGGGCCCACCGCTGTAGCCATCGGCCGCAAGCTCAAGGCGGTGAGTGTCAGGCGCCAGGCTTTGTGCATCACGCACTTGCCTCAGATCGCCGCGCTCGCCGATCGACATCTGCACGTGAGCAAGAACATCGAGGGCGATCAGACCACCAGCGAAGTCACCGAGCTCGATCGCAATGGTCGAATCGAAGAGCTCGCGCGTATGTTGGGGGGGACGGCGATCACGGGCACGACCCGGGCCCACGCCGAAGAGATGCTGCACCAGGGCGGCGCAGCCTGAGGCGCGTTCAGAAGAGCAGCAGCTCACCCGCTTCTGGGGTCTCACTGTCGTCGAAGAGCGTCTCGCCCATGCGGGCGCCGATCTCAGTGTGCACTTCTTTGGCGATGGCCCAGTCATCGGGCCGCTCACCAAGAGCCTCAGCCACCTCTCGCTGAAGCTCAACGAAGAGTGTGTCGATGCGCATCAGGCGCTGAGCCACGGGATCTTGAAACTGCAAATGGGAGATCGCCTTATGAGAGGCAGTCACGATCTCAGCGCCGTGGCTCTCACCGATCTCCATCGTCTGCTGTGTCAGGTCTTCGAGCATGTCCACCCCCTGATCCATCTGCTCGACGAGGGCCTGAAAATCTCGAGAGAAGCTCTCAGTCTGCTCACTGAGCACCTCCCCTTGCTCGATGCACACTGGCAGCGCGCCGAGCAATCCCTCAGCGAGACGGGCGACCTCAGTGTTCGCCTCGGAGACTCTGGCGCTCATGCGCTGCATCTCAGCAGCGATGACCTCGAAGGCAGCCCCTTGCTCACCCAGACGTTGAGACTCGATCTGGGCATTGAGCGACAAAATTCGAGATGAGCTCGCCAAGGCTCGGATCGCCTCGCCGATGCGCAAGATCCCCTTCGACTGAGCCTCAGCGTCGATGAGCGCTTTGCTCTGGCGGTCTTGTGCCGATCGCACATTCACCATGAAGTCCGTGATCATCTCGTGCTGTTGGCGTGCGACGCGGTGTAGGGCGCTGCGGCCGTCCTCGTCTTGCAAGGCTGAGATGGCTACCCGCGTCATCTCGATTTGAGAGCTCGCCGTCTCGACGATCTCGTGCACCGCTGTGCCGGTGTTGATGACCTCTGCCTCTGTCGTCTGATTCGCCTCAGAGATCACCGACTGAATGGCATCTCGGACGCGCTCGAGCGTGGTCTTGACCACCTCTGCTTTGTGGGCGCTCACGTCCATCTCCTTTTTCGGAAACCGGTTGGCGTTCTCAGGCGGCGGTCAATTTCCGGGCCGCAGCGACGAGCTGGTCGGCCTTGAAAGGTTTCACGATCCACCCCTTGGCACCGGCGGCCTTGGCCCGCTTGATCAGCGCTGGCTGCCCTTCGGTCGTGAGCATGATTACGGGTAACTGAGGCCGTTGCCCTCCGCCCTTGACCCGCTCCAACATCTCCAAGCCATTCATACGTGGCATGTTGACATCACAGATCACCATAGAGATGTCGGTCTGACGCTCTATAGTCTCTGCCCCCTCCTGACCATCAACAGCTTCCAACACCTGGAAGCCAACCTGACGCAACGCAAGGGAGACTTGCTGACGCACAGTGGCAGAGTCGTCGACGATGAGAATACGCTTACCAGACACGTTCGCTCCTCCATCAAGTCAAGCGCATGTTGCGATGACTCATCTTGAATCACCGTCTGTTCAGTGCAGGCCTGATTGTTCACGTACAATGTGGTTCGGACATCTTTACCAAATACTGAAGCCTGAGAACTCCGGCGATCTCACTTGACCCAGGCATCTTGACTCTGCAGGGCTTCCCCAAAGTTGTCCCCCTCCATACCCACAGTAAAACCCCAACCTTTTCAATCCAGTACCCAGTGTCCTTCTCATCCAGCCCTTAGGGGTCCGGCATGACCCCCCCTCAATTGTACTTGAGTTCTGACCCCCAACGCGCCGTACCCCCCCCTGTCTTTGTGAGCACTGGCGAGACGATGTCGATGAAACCAAACCACACGCACAAGGGGAACAAGTCGTGAGCCACCAGACTCCACGACCACAGACCTCATGGCTGAGGCGGTGCATGCTGCTCTTGACCATGATGATGCTGGTCGTGCCTGCGCAAGCGCTGGCAGAATCAACGCTCTACGTGTTCCTGCCGAGCAACGTTCGGCCCAAGAAGCTCGAGAAGCTTCTCTCCGAGCACATGCCTGGGGTCACGGTGGTGGCCTTTGGGCGGGTCAAAGACTTCGAGAAGACTCTGGCCTCGACGCCACCAGATGCCATTCTCACTGTAAGTCCCATGGTGGACGCCGTGGGGATGAAGGCCAGCCTGCTCGGCACCCGTGGGGGGACTGACTCCGAGCCGCTCTTCCTCATCGCCGTGGGCCAGGTAGCAGATCAAAGCGCCCTGGAGGGTAAGACCGTGGGCATGGTCGATCTGCTTGGGCGCAAACGCATGAAGAAGCTGGTGGCCAAATTGCTCAACCTCGGCAAGCCCAAGGTGAAACGGGTGACCAAGCCTGCCGACTTGTTGCCTCTCTTGCAGTTCGAAGCGGCTGATTTGCTGCTGGTGCCCGAAGGGTATGTCGCTGAGCTCAAGAGTGGCACGGAGCTCGACCTCAAGACCAAAGGCCTGGGCGCAGCCCGCATCGGCCTACCCGCTCTTGCCCTTCGGGAGGGTGGCAATGGCGGTGGTCTCGTCGACGCGATCAAGAAACTGCCCAAGACCGTGAACTCCAAATTGGGGGTGGAATCATGGAAAGCAAAATGATGGCCCACCACGTGAAAACGCTGTTGTTGATTTCTGTGTGTGTGCTCCTGGCCAGCTGTGGTGGCCAGAAAGCCAAACAGAACGAGGGCATCACCTTTGTCGACCCGCCGCGTCGGGAGGGCACTGAGGCTGTGCTGGTCATGTTGCCCGCGAACTCAGCCTCCGCTGAGGTGCGTCAGGGCCTGCTGGAGTCCGTAGGCGAGGAATACGACATCGTCACCCGCGTCGTCGGCGGCAAAGTCACTGCTGACGACATCAACACAGCGATGACTGAGGTGTCTCCTGCAGCAGTGGTCTTGCTGAACAACGCCACCATCAAGGCGTACAAAGCCTGGCAGAAAACTCAGGGTGACGACAAAGAGTTTCCCCCTGCCATGTTGCTGATGGCCTCCTACCTCAAAGAATTTGCCGGAGACGTGCAAGCAGCCACGGGGATCGTCTATGAGATTCCCAGCGTCAGCATCTTCTCCAACCTGCGCAAGCTGGTGAAGCACGAGGTCAAACGCGTCGGTGTACTGCATCGACCCAACCTGAAGACCTTCATCGAAGGGCAACAGAAGCTCGCAGCCATCGAGAAGTTCGAACTCGTGGCCGTGGAGATGCCCGCTGATCCGGACGCTCGGGAAGTTCGCCGGGCAGTCCGCCGACTCTCTAAGGAAGTTGACGCATTGTGGGTGCTCAATGACAACGGCCTGCTCACCTCCAAGATGCTCACGAAGGCTTGGGTGCCGGGCCTGAGGCGCAACACTCTGCCCGTGGTGGTGGGGGTCAAGGCCCTCGTGGCCGAGCAGGCTGTCCTCGGCACCTTCGCCGTGCTGCCCGATCACATGGAGATGGGCCTGCAGGCCGGGAACATGCTGCTGGAGATCGCCGACGAAGACTGGACCACTGAAGGGGGCTTTGAGCAACCCATCGCTGTAAAGACGGTCATGCACGTTGGCTTCGCTCGGGATCACCTGGGTCTCATCGAGGATCGCAAAGACCGGATCAACGTGCTCGTAGGTCAGTGAATCACTGACCACCGCCCCACCTCATCACTCCCCCACCACACAAGATTGATGTCATTGAGCATAGATGACTATTGCTCATACACCCCGTTCCTCCCCAAACGCTCATCAAAGACTCAGCTTCTATATTTTGTGGGTACCCACCGTCCCACCCATAGAGTGCCCACCAGAATCACCCGAAGGCTAACTGAGACCACACACAGGTCCGTCACGTTTTGTCCCAGCACACAGTGCCGGGTGACCGCTCTCTGAGAGAGCCAAAACTCCTCATGGGGAGATACGACATGCACGCATTCAAGAAGATCACAGCCGTTTCCCTTGCCCTGAGCATCGCAGGTGTCACCGGCTGCGGCGGAGACGAAGAGCAGGCCAGCGCAGGCACTTCGTTCAAATACCAGAGCGTCACCGGCAAGTGCCAGGTCCTCGCCGAGGGCGACGTCTACATGGGCATCGCCGTCTCCGTAGGTGGTGACGTCTGGCCCGTAGCCGAGTTCATCGACATCGCCAACCTCGCCGTCACTGAGATCAACAACCAGGGCGGCCTCGGCGACAAGGGGCAGCTCGGGGCGATCCTCTGCGACACTGAGTGCCTGCCCGAAACCGGCACCGCCGTCTTCGACGAGCTGCTCGACGCCAAGAACAGCAACGGCATCGACGTTCCCCTCATCGTGGGCCCCTCGTGCAGCTACGTCGCTGTGGAGGTCATCGACAAGGCCAAGGCCGCCAACGTCGCGGTCATCGGCTCGAGCACCGAGAGCACCGAGCTGACCAGCTTCGACGATGGTGACTACTACTTCCGCTCGATCGCCTCGAGCGCTCAGCTGGGCACCGCCCAGGGGGCGTACCTGGCCTCGGAGCAGCAGCTCGACAAGCTGGCGGTGCTCTACCCCGTGGACGCCTGGGGCCCCGGCATGGCCTTCGAGACCTCGAACAAGTTCGCCGAGGTCACCGTGGCGCAGGGCTGCGAGGCCGGCACCAGCGATGTCACCGGCGACGGCGAGGATGACGTGCTCAGCATGAACTGCCCCACTGAGATTCAGCTGCTGCCCTACCGCTACCTCGACGAAGACAACACCACCCCGGAGTTCGACGGCGCCGCCATCGCCGCCGCCCTCGACAACTTCACCACCGAGGGTCAAAACGTCGGCGTGTTCCTCATCGGCTACGAGGCTGACACCTTCATCGCCAGCCTGCTCAGCGAGATCAACCGCCAGGAGTGGAGCAACGGCGCGCCCTATGTCGAGCTGACCAACACCATGACCACCGAGTTCTGGAACATCGTCGGCGACTCTGATCTGCTCGAGGGCATCGGTGGCATCACCGCCAAGGCGCCCGACTCTGCCGCAGCGCAGCACTTCGCAGAGGCGATCCTCGCCGCCACCGGCAGCGAGGTGCAGAACTACTGGGGCAACCTGTACGACGCCATCTACCTCGGCGCCGCCGCCATGGCCATCGCCCCCGACGCCACCAACGGCCCCGGCGTGCGCGACAGTCTGCGCAAGACCGGCACCGGCACCAAGGTGTCCGTGGGTGACTGGGCCGGCATCCTCGCCGCCGCTCAGGCCGACGGCCAGGTGGACATCGACGGCGCAACGGGCCCCCAGGACTTCGACGCCAACGGTGACGTGTCGTCACTGTTCACCCACCAGCGATTCAACAGCTCCGGTCAGTATGAGACCAGCGGCTGCTGGCTCGGCGACGGCACGCCCTGCGAATAAGGTTAACTCGGTCCTTCCTCAAGCCGATGCCCCGGGGGGGGCTGGCGTTGTCAAGATACAGGAATCGATATCCATGATGTTGTTCACACGCCCCACCCTCGCCAAGGTGTTTGCCAAGGCACCTGCCAAGGTACTTGTCACAGCATTGGCGCTGAGCTGCGCCTCTGCACCTGGGCAAGCCTCTGCAGAGGAAGACGAGCTCGACCTCGCCGCACTGCTGAACCTCAACGTGGTGGTCGCCGCCACAGGTAAAGCACAGTCGGTACGCGACGCGCCGGCGATCATCTCCAGTATCAATGGTGATGAGATTCGCGCCGCCGGGTACCGCACCGTGGGCGAGGCTCTTCGCAACATCCCCGGGCTCTCGGTCATCGAAGATCACGTCAACACCAACGTCGGTGTGCGCGGGTTCTTCTCGAACAGCGACTCGGCAAACGACATCATCAAGGTGATGATCAACAGCCAGCCGGTGGCCTTCAGGCCCACGTCGAGCAACTACCTGGGCTTCGATCTGATCCCCATCGAGGCGGTGCAACGCATCGAGGTGATCCGTGGCCCCGCCTCAGCCCTCTATGGCGCCAACGCCTACCTCGGCGTGGTGAACGTGGTGACCAAGACCGGGGCCGACATCAGCAAGTCTGGCATCGGTGGTGAGGCGAAGGCCGAAGCCTTCATCGCCCAAAACGACGAAGAGACGACGTTCAACCAGAGCGGCAGCTTCGTCGTGGGCGGCACTCTGGGCAAAGCCAAGCTGATGCTCTCAGGTACGCTGCTCAGCGCAGATCGCTCTGGATTGGCGCTCCCTGATCCGCCCGCTTCCCCAGGCTGGGGCAACACCCGAGCCCAAGAGGCGTTCCGAGCAGCGGCGCCAAGCGAGAACGACACCGCGGTGGAGGCCTCGGTGTACGGTCTCGGCAGCCTTGAGCTCGACGGTGTGGGCACGCTCACCCTGGACACTCACTTCCAATACCGGGACAAAGGCGGCGAGTTCCTCGGTGACACGGCCCTCACCCACGGGACCCGCATTGCTGAATCCAACCTCTTCGCCCGGCTGCAGTTCCAGTCGACCCGCCCCAAGAAGGGCGTGGGCTTCTACTGGGACGCCACGCTGAGCTACGCCCGGAGCGGCCCTCTCGAGGCCGATGTCATCATCGATGAGAGCAGCCCCGACATCGATTTGGAGCGCAACTTCGGCGGTCAAGCCATCGGCGGCGTGCTCGAGCTCAACTATGGCTTCTCGGAAGACACGATCCTCACGGTGGGCTTCGACATCGACCACGACATGGAAGATTTGCTCACCATCGAAGAGGTCGACGGCAACGGCGTGGTGAACGAGAAAGATGGCTACGGCGATCGAGACTTCACCAACATTGCCGGATACAGCCAGCTGATCCTGGGCCTCGCCGAGGGGCTCTCGCTCACCGCAGGCGCTCGCTTCGATCACAACAGCGCCATTGTCTGTAACAAGGACGACGACTGGGACTGCTTCGGCAGCCAGACCACCGACGTGGCGGCGTCGACGAGCGGCAATGGTGAAGGCGAAGAGACTGACGGTGGCATGCTCCAGATGTCGAGCAGGCTGGCGGTGGTCTACAACAACGAGGACTACGGCTTCTACACCAAGGTGGCCTATGGGTCGTCGTACAAGGCGCCGACGCCCTATCAGCTTTACCACGAGCGCGTGACCCGCAAGGGCACCATCGGTGAGCCCAGCCTCACGCCCCAGACCGCGGACACCTTCGAGGGTGTCGCGGGCTACGACATCACTGATGACCTGACGATCACCCTTGGCGGGTTCCTGCTCGAGGCCAGCAACCTCGTGGTGTCGTTCCAGGGGGCCAACGTGGGCATCGAGAGTCGCAACGCAGACGCGAGCTCCATGGGCATCGAGAGCGGGCTCACGTACAGCCCCGATCGCGATCTGGTGGTGAAGCTCAACGCCAGCTACCTGCTCAACGCCGAGATCGAGGCGAAGAAGCGCGCCGCGGAGACCGACACGAGCTTCGCCCTCAAACCCTTCGGTAAGGGTGCCGTGGATGCAGGCCGATACCCGGATCTCATGGCCAACCTGCACGTGGCTTACACGATGCCTACGGCGCACCTGCGCATCGGCGGCAACCTGAACTATGTCGGCGGCCGAAACGCCTCTTTGCTCAACAACATGGTGTTCAACGCCCGCGATCTCAACGACACATACACCCTTGATCCTTACATGCTCGCCCGGCTGAACCTCAGCACCACGGGGCTCTACCTCTTCACCGATGAGGCCGAGACCCAAATCAGCTTGATGTTCATGGGCACAGTGCTCGGAGACGAGGTCGGAGCGGGCTTCGGCGGCGTCGACGTACCTGGTTTGGGACCGCAAGTCTTCTTGAAGATCAACCAAGCCTTCTAAGGCAGACCCGCCTCCTCAACTCATCTCTTCAATCACTCGAATCTATAGATAGCTCCACTTGCTCTGAGGCGTTCTCATGACTGCTGTCAAAACTAGTCTGAAGTCCAAGCTGATCCGTAGCACCACTGTCACCCTGACTGTGGTGGGCTTACTGACTCTGGTCTCGGTGGCATGGCTGCAGTATCGCGGCGCCGAGTCTCACCAGAAAGATGTCGAGTCCTACATCAAGGAAGGCATCGACAAGAAGGGGCAGGTGCTCGCCAGCAACCACGCGCTGGCGCTGCAGGGTCTCTTCGAGGAC
The DNA here is from genome assembly GCA_046290225.1 of Bradymonadia bacterium. Classification (GTDB taxonomy): domain Bacteria; phylum Myxococcota_A; class Bradymonadia; order UBA7976; family UBA1532; genus JBKAGE01. The sequence goes on from JBKAGE010000037.1 coordinate 124,828, forward strand.
AACGCCTTCTCCGCGGTTCAAGAGCTCATCTCGAAAACAGTGGGCGATGATGCCGATCTCGCCTATGGCCTGGTGCTCGACGAGAACATGAAGCCGTGGATCTTCGCCGAGAACCAGTCAGGCAAGCTGATCAAGGCCGACAAGGCCAAGGCCGGTAAAGCCCTCGGCACGCTCGGTATCTCCGAAGAGATGCTCGAGGCAGAAAAGGGCGTCACCGCCCGCAAGGTCATGTTCAACGGAGAAGAGATCTACGAGTTCTCGGCCCACATCATCGTCGATGAGGAAGATCTCGGCTCGCTCCGATATGGCTTGTCCACCCGACGCATGCAGCAGGCTGTGGCTTCGGCAGCAGAGGCGTCGCAGTCGGCGCTGATTCAGGCCCTGGCGATCTTGTCGGGCATCTGCTTGCTGGGGATCATCGGTGGGGTGCTCAACACCCGACGCACGGCACAGAACATCACTGGCCCGCTCAACGCCCTCACCGAAGCAGCCCACGCCATCGCCGAGGGTGATCGCAGCCGCTCGGTCCAGATCTCCAGCGGCGACGAGCTCGAGGTCCTCGGCGGCACGTTCAACCAGATGGTGGCCGATCTCAACGCCTCGTATGCCGAGCTCGAAGAGATGAATGCTGGCCTCGAGCAGATGGTGGAAGAGCGCACTCGGGACCTCAAGCAGAAGACCGACGATGTGGTGGCCATGCTGCAGAACATTCAGCAGGGCCTCTTCACGGTGCTGCCGGGCATGGAGATTCACCCGGAGTATTCAGCCCACCTCGAGAGCATCCTTGGTACAGCTCAGATCGCAGGCCGCTCGCTGCACGATGTGTTGTTCATCGCCACCGATTTGGGCTCCGACGCCATCAACAGCGCCGAGGTGGCCCTGGGCTGCACCCTCGGTGAAGACGCCATGATGTTCGAGTGGAACAACCACTTGCTGCCCACGGTCTTCCACTATGAGACGTCCGATGGTCGCGACTTGATCCTCGAGGCAGACTGGAACCCCATTGTGGAAGAGGACGATACCCTCAGCCGCCTGATGGTGTCTCTCCGCGACGTGACCGAAATTCGTCGCTTGCAGGCGGAAGGCGCAGCCCAAGAGCGCCAGTTGGCCATCGTGGGTCAGCTGCTGGCCATGAAGCCCGGTGAGTTCGAGCGCTTCTACGACAACAGCTCTGCCTTCATCGCCCGTAACCGCGAGCTGGTGGCCGTGAACGAGCGCCCTGGTGACGAGGTGATCACCGAGCTGTTCCGCAACATGCACACGGTGAAGGGCAACGCCCGCTTCATGGGTCTGAAGTTCCTCAACGATCTCGTCCACGAGGCTGAGGAAGACTACGATCGCTTCCGTCAGGATGCCGAGGCGGAGTGGTCCTCCGAAGCGCTCATCACCCGCCTCGACGGTGTGCAGAAGGCCCTCGACGAGTACCGCGATGTACAAAATGAGAAGCTCGGCGGTCGCAGCGCATCTTCTGATGGTGGCGCGATCCAGAGCGCTCTCGAGGGGCTGCTTGAGCAGGTGCGTTCGGGGGCCGAGTTCTCGAACGAGGCGCTGATTTCGCGTCTCGAGGCTGTGGGCCGCGCCGGTGAGGTGGAGACCCTCGGCTCGATTCTGGAGAACACGGTGGAGGGCCTCGCGGAGATCGCCGAGGCCTTGAACAAGCCCACCCCGGAGGTGGTGATCGAGCCTGCGGACATCGAGGTGCCCGCAGAGCTGGCCCCCACCTTGAGAGATGTCTTCAACCACATGCTCCGCAACGCTGTGGATCATGGCATCGAGAAGCCCGATGATCGCACCCACGCAGGCAAGGATCCTCAAGGGCGCATCACCTTGCAGGTGGACGCGAGCGAAGGCGAGCTGGTGGTGGAGATCTTCGACGACGGTCGGGGGCTCAACCTGATGGCCCTCGGCGCTGCTCACGAGGCGCTGCACACCGCCGCCGGCAAAGAAGCCCCTGCACACCCCGCGGACGAAGAGCTCGCCCGGGTGATCTTCGCCTCTGGGGTGTCGACGGCAAAGACGGTGACCGATATTTCTGGTCGTGGCGTAGGCATGGAGGCGGTGAAGGCCTTCCTGCAATCGAAGGGTGGAGATGTGGAAGTGCGCTTCCGCGGCCCTCGTCAGGGTGCTTACCGCCCCTTCGCCCTGGTGATGCGCCACCCGATCTGAGCGGCCCCTGCCATCACTCTTTCGCCACGGCAGCTTGCCTCACTCCATAATCCGCATCACATCGCAGCTGATGGACCAGGGCGTCGTCGAGATACTTCCGCTCGAGCACGGCCTTGCGCACCCTGACGTCCTCGTCACGGGCCAGACGGCTCAAGACCCCACGGGGCAGGTTGGGGTTTCGGGCCACGATGCATCTCAACTCTACGTGCCTGGACTCCGAGAGCGCGTCGAGGAGATGTCCGGGGGCGTTGGCATTGCCTGCCACCTGACGTTCGAGGCCATAGGCGTTCACCAGGTGCTCGAGCAGCCACTGCTCCGATCGCCGCTCGGCGAAGATCCGCCGCTCATGGGTGCTGACGAAGTTGAGCATGTGCCGCCACACGAAGGGTGAGAGATCGATCTCGCGAAACCAGCTCTGATGGTAGAGGTGCATGCTGGCCATGCCATTGACCTTGCGATTCTGCATCCACGTGGACAACTTCACGTTCTGAAGACACAGCAAGATGACGTGCAGCTCGGTGAGCCTGGCGTCGGCGTCGCGGACATCAGGCCAGCCCATCTGCTCAGCGACAGCATCCACGTGCTTTGCCAGACCGAGCAGACACCCATAGGTCATCGGAAACGGCCACTGCGGCTCGGCGAGCTTGAAGAACTTCAAGGCGGGGTTGGCCGCCACCCCCTCGGCCTGCTCGGGCAACAACGCCACGAGCAGGCCCCATGGAGCGTTGGGGTGCCGGGCGATGAGATCTCTGACCTTCCGGGCGCCGCGCCGATCAGTGTTGATGCTGCGGTTGATCTCCCGCAGTCGCGCTCCGGTGGTCTCCACATTTCGAAGCTCTTCTTCGAATGGCAATGCCATCAGCCGTGCTCCACATTGCGCAGCAGCCTGATCAGGCGGCGGGTCTCACCGCGGATCGGCTGGGTGTACGCCCGCATCATGGCCTGACGTTCCGGGCTCAGCGTGGGATCGGCAAGCACGTCGAGGTTGGCGTTGAGCTGCTTTACGACCCTGGGGGCGCTGAGAGAGATCTTGACCGCTTTCTGGCTCAACGCATAGCGATAACAGTCTGCAGCGGTGAACGGCAGGGGCTGGCCACCTCGCGCCTTCAGCATCTGGCCATAGCACAGGTTGCTGAAGGTGATGATCTCCGCCCCGCAGGCTTCGGCGAGGGGCATGACCTCTGCTTCGGCGCTGTGGTGCCCGGCGCTGTGGCGGATCATGAGGGTGGGCCACCCCTGATGCAGGGCTTCGAGGGCCAGGCCTCGATCGTGTGTCGAGAGTCCGAAGGTGCTCACATCACCTCGGGCCCGGGCTTCCCACAACAACTCGGCGTTCTGCGCCGAGAGCCGGGCTTTCGACCGCACCCAGAACAAGATGAAGGCGGTCACCTTCGAGATGCCCAGAGTCGTTTTCATCTGTTCGAGATCTCGAGCGATGTCCCGGGGCTCGCTGGCAAAGGTACCGCCGATGATCGACAACGCCCGCCGCTGCGGATCGGGCAAACTGCGCAACCACCGGGTGAGGGCTGCGTACTCCGGCTCCCAGAAGAATGTGTTCACGCCCATGGACAGGGCCAGCTCATAGCCTTCCTCGGGGAGCCCGTACCGGCCAGAGATCGCGAGGGCGCTCACCGCGTCTCCACCAAGGGTCCTCTGCGCCCGTGGCGGCCCTGCGCCCTCGCGGCGCCCAGGTGGCATCCACACCCGGGGCTCGGTACGCATGGGAAAATAAGGGCCGGTATGGCGCAACGAGACCGGCTCACTCTCGAACACCGAGGCGCCTTGAAGCAGCGCAGGCGCGTAGCTGTGCAGCGCTTCACCCTCACCATGCACACAGGCCACGGCGGCGGCGATCACCCGCCAGGACGGCTCACACTCCACAGAGTCGAGGATCGCCTGGGCCTCCATCTTGCTCATCTGGGCAGCCCGCAGACGATGCGTCGGGGGTGGCGCGCCCATACACCTGACCCCTTGCATTCGGGCCATGGGCGCGCCTCGGGCCCAGGCCAGAGCCCGAGGTGGACTCTCTGGCCACTCCAGAATCAGCGCTGGGAGATCCTTGCGGATCAGGGCATCAGAGGCTTCTCCATGTCGTTCGAGGAGAGCAAGTGCCCAGTCCACGGCATATGGCACCCGATCATCGCGCAGCCACGACAGTGCCCTGCGCCAGTGATGCAGCTCGCCGACACGAACCAACACCGCAGCGACCACCCGGCGCATCTCAGCCATCCAGTCGTCGAGAGGATAGCCATCCTGGTGACCCACCAGTGGAATCAGCCGTTCGAGCTCTGAGGCGAGGGCTTCCGGGGGTGTATGACGCAGCTGAGCCACCATCACCGCCGGATCATCATCCCACCAGGAGGCGTCGAGCCACACAGGATCAGGTGGGTGGGGCACATCGGTCCGGCCTTCGAGACAGGCCCAGAGATATGCCACGGCGTGATCGCGGCATACATCACCGGCCTCGCCCCTGGACAACACCGCACGTAAACGCTCCGGCTCTCTCTCGGTGAGCGCCAGCAGCCTGTGTGCAGCATCACGCCGTACTCGCCAGACGGGATCGTCGAGGGCCGCCGCGACCCGCCCGGGATCATCTGTGGCTCTGCAGGCCACTCGACGCACGAGCGGTGCTGGATCAACAGCGATGACATCTTCCCAGCGCACATCGTCCGCCGACGCCATGGTGATAAGGGCCCGAACAGCTTCGAGTCTCACAGGACCCGACGGGTGTTGCATGGCGGACCACAGCTGCTGCTGTGTCATGGGCGATGACCAGCTGCGCCCCAATCGTCGTACCGCCTTCAGCACGACCCCTTCCTCGCAGCCTCCCACCTCAATGGCTGCCTCGACGAGATCACACAGAGCCACTTCCACCGCAGGATGACTCTGTCGTTCGAGGCCCGCCAGCGCGGCCATGCGCTGGCCAGGGACCCAGAGGGCATAGGTGAGGGCGCGGATCTCTTCGGGGATGGTGGCTGAGGGTGTCGGCATGGGGTGAGAGTAGCTATCATGCCTGCCATGAGCCACCCTGATCACAGCCCGGAGCTTCATCGCCTCAACCGCATCGCTGGCCAGCTTGAAGGGGTGAGGCGCATGATCGAAGAGAATCGATACTGTCCCGAAATCCTCGCTCAGGTTCGCGCGGTGCACTCGGCCCTGAAGGGCCTGGAGGCGCAGATTCTCAAACGTCACATCAACCACTGCCTCCGAGCGGCGATCCACTCAGACGATGAGTCGGCCATCGCCGAGCAGGTCGACGCCGTGGTTGATCTCTTCAGGAAGCAGTCATGACTACAGTGCCTGCCCCCATCGCCCACGTGAGGCACCTCCTCGACACCGAGGCGCCCACGCTCACTCTGGTCAACGCCCTCGAAGAGCTGCCGAAACTGCTGAAGGGAGACCAGCACGCGGCATCGAGGGCACTGTTCATCGAGGTGCTGAAGCACCCACACTGGCAGTTGCGGAGCGCCGCAGCCCGACAACTCGGCCACCTCGGCCCTGACGATCCCACGGGGGCAGAGCCCCTCGGCGCCGGCCGAGCGGCGCTGTGGCACAACGCCATGCACGATGACGTGCCCTGGTCTCGGAGCGCTGCTCGCTGGGCTCTGCGCACCCGTATTCAGGTGCTCGCGACTGACCCCCAGAGCACTGCGCAGTCCGATCAGTTCACCGAGGCCGTCGTCGAGAGCCTCACCACAGCAGACTCGACCACCAAACGTCGAGCTCTGGCATTGATGGTCTCGCTCGACCTGCAAGTGCACCCGGATCGCCTTGCCCCTGCGCTCACTGATCCGGACTGGGCGGTGCGGGCTGCCGCCATCGACGCGCTGAGCCCTCACCGCCTGGCCAGCCCTGCCCTCTCTCACGTACTCCTCGACGCCCTGCACGACACAGCGCCTGGCGTGCGCGAGGCCGCGGCAGCAACGGCTGCGACGTTCTACAGCAGGGGCATGCCCCTCGATGACAACATCGCCGCTCAGCTGGCTCGTCAGACTGATGACGAAGATGGCGCCGCCCGCCAGGGCGCTCTGGAAGCCCTGGCCTGTTGTAAACAGACACAAGCAGTCGAGTTGCGATTGCAGATGGGCATCAAAGCCCTCGGAGACGATCACAGCCGCGTGCGCGGTCAGGGCGCTGCCCTGCTGGCACGCCTGGGCACGGAGGCTGCGCCTGCCCTCGACGATCTCATCGCCCATCTGGACGATCCAGCAGAGTCGGTCCGGCTCACCGTGCACGACACGCTGCAACAGCTCGGCCGCGACGACCAGCACACTCAACAGCGTCTCTGGAAGGCCTTGGAGGCGCCACGGGCCCATCAGAGAGTGGCGGCCCTCAAACTGCTCAAAGATCTGCACACGAAAGGGCCGGTACCCCTCAAGGGTGCAGATCTCGAGGGGCTGCTCCACCAGCCCTCGGGGCAACTCTGGCAAGCGGCGATGTGGTTGATCAACTGGGCGCCGCTGTCGTCTGCAGACACCGCGGAGGTGCTCGTACGGGGTGCCCGCAACCCTGATCCCACCATCCGCACGCGCTCGCTCAAGGCGATGCTCGAGCGTCAGGGTGATCTCTCTGCCACGCAGTTGACCCCCACTCTGCTCTGGTCACTGCGTGACACATCTCGTCAGGCCCGCAAACACTCTGTGGGGCTCGTCGAGCGTCTGCTCCGACACTCTGCGACGCACGCGCATGCCCTCACCCTCTGGCCTCAGCTGATCCGTCGACTCGCCGACCTGGAGCCTCGGGTGAACCGCGCCGCCTTTTCGGTCTTCAACGCACACTTTCAGACGCTCTCCCCCTGGCTGGGTAACCCGGGGCCCTATGCCCAGGCCGTCTGGGTGTGCCTCCGCATCCACTTGATGCAGCCCGGGCACGACCTCCACCGGCAGAGCCGCTACCTGGAGCGAGTGCATGGTCACATCAGCTGGTATGGTCAATTGATTCAGCGCCGAGAGGCGCATCACGGCCGTCCTGATCCCTTCGAGACACACCCGCCGCCGTCGATGCCCCACGACGTCATTCAGGCCTCGGAAGAGGCGATCCGACTCGCAGAGCTCTTCGGCGATCTGGGGCACCGAAAGTCAGGGCACTGGATGAAAGCCCGCGAGGGGGCCTGGCTGGCTGCAGCGTGGGTTCAGGCTCGGGGTTAGAGCTCCGCTGTTTTGCCAGGGATTCTCAGAACGAGTACGCAGCGCCGACGTTGAAGGCCGCCTCGAGGGTGGAGAACGGCTGCCCTTCTTCGTCAGTCATGGTCATGTCGTCACTCTCGGGGGTCAGCTCGCCGCTGCGGTAGATGATGTCGATGCCTGCCTTCAGGTTGAAGTGCTCGTTGGCGTAGAAGGCGAAGCCGATGTCACCACGGGCGGCCACACCGGCGAGCGTGCTCTCTTGCTTGAGACTGCTCGAGCCCGTCACGGGCGTCTCCCGAGTGCCTGTAAAGCCGCCGATGCCGATGCCCGGCTTGAAGAAGAAGCTGCTGCCCAGACGCACATAGTAGTTCGCCATCAAGAACCCGATGATCCCCGAGTCATCCGACGTGGCCTCTGCCACCGTACCGTTGATGTCGGTCTCGTCCGTCCTCGAGCGGAGGAAGAAGTTCACGTTCAGGCCCAGAGCCAGGTTGTCCATGATGAAGTAGCGGGGGGTGAGGCCCACTGTGTAGCTGAGATCCGTGGTCGTGTTCGTCGTCGTGTCCGAGACCTCCACCGTGTTCTGGCGGTAGAGCAGCAGATTCTCGAAGCCCAGCTCGAAGACCCCCTTCTGGATCTTCGTCCAGCCACGGTGGTTCCCGCCTACGGTGCGGGCATGGGCAGAGGTGGCGATGCAGGCCATCGACAGGGCCAGGGCGAAAACGGACAAACGGCGGATCATGACGCGTGCTCCTCAACATGTGCACAGTGCGGGCGGAGTATAGCGCTCGGTGCCGCGCATACCAGCACCCCATCAGATTGAAGGCATCCCTGCCGACGCGCGTACCCCTGAATGACACAGGAGTATGCGATGACATCCATGACATTCGAAGACAGCGCCCATCTGCTCGGGCGGATCGCCTTCGGTGGTGACGGGGCCAGCCTCGAACACGCCCGCGCTCGAGGGCGCGCAGCCACCATCGACACATTGCTCACGGCACCTACTGCCCTCACCCCGCACCCGCCTCTGGACTGGGTGCACGAGAAGCCACCCCTCAGGCGCAGGCGGCTGCTCGATGACGCCGAGCGCAAGGCCTTCAGAAAGCTGCGCCGCCAACGTGGCCGCGCCCTGCAGAGCTGGTGGCTCGAGGCCATGGCCACCAGTGAGCACCCCGCCTTCGAGCGGATGCTCGTCTTCTGGCACGGCCACTTCACCAGCAGCCTGCGCAAGGTGAAGTGGCCCGGCTGGATCTGGCAACAGCATCTCACCATGCGACGACACGCCCTGGGCAGCTTTCGAGATTTGTTGAGGGCCATGGTGCGTGATCCGGCCATGCTCATCTATCTCGACAACACCGCCAACCGACGTCGGGCGCCCAACGAAAACCTCGCCAGAGAGCTCATGGAGCTGTTCACCCTCGGCGAGGGACACTACACCGAGGCCGACGTCAAAACCGCCGCCCGATGCCTCACCGGCTGGGGGGTCGACCGTACCGAGGGGTTCAGCATCAAGCAGCGGGCCCACGACGGGCGCACCAAGACACTCTTTGGCCGCACTGGACCGCTCGACGGCGATGATCTCGTCGACGTGCTCCTCGAGCACCCACGGACCGCTGTGCACATCGCCGAGCGCATGTGGATCCACTTCGCTGGTGCCCCTCATCGGCCCACCATCGAGAAAATGGCGCAGGCCTTTCGGCGCAGCGACTACCAAATCACCGCCCCACTGAAGGTCATGCTCGGCGCTGACGCCTTTTACGCCCCGACGTTGCGCGGCGCACACATCAAGAGCCCCATCGATTTGATCGTGGGTACAGTACGCCTGCTCAACCTGAAGCCGGAGGACTGGTCACCTCTCGCCCGGGCCTGTGGCAGGCTCGGTCAGGGGCTCTTCAACCCACCCAACGTCAAGGGGTGGCCTGGGGGCACCCGGTGGATCACCACCGACACGCTCATGGCCCGTCACGCCCTGCTCGATCACGCCCGCGACAGCTTGCCGGAGGACGCCAGCACCGCCTGGCGTCTGCTGGCGCAAAGGCTCGGAGTGCGCGGTGGGCCTCAGCGCACCTACCGACAACTCCACCAGCTTTGCCTCCCGGTGCACGACGCCCCGGGCAAGGCCCCTTCTTCTCCATGGGCAGCCCTCGGTGAGGTGCTGCGCCATCCTGCCTATCAGCTTGTGTGAGGTGTGTGATGAGACGACGTGAATTCCTGAAGTACACCGGTGGCTCTGCCATGGCCGCATCCGCCCTCGCCGCCCTCCCCCTCAGCGCCTGTGGTGGTGGCACCACACGCAGCGCCGCCGTCGCTGGACGCACCCTCGTCCTCGTGGAGCTCGCCGGCGGCAACGACGGGCTCAACACCATCGTGCCATATCGAGATCCGCTGTATCACGCCCTGCGGCCCACACTCGCCCTCGGCGCAGGCGAATGCCTCGACATCGGCGACGACCTTGCGATGCATCAAAGCCTGAAGCCGCTGATGCCCGCCTTCGATGCCCAGGAGATGGCCATCGTACAGGGGGTGGGATACCCCGAGCCCAACCGATCCCACTTTCGCTCCATCGAGATTTGGGACACGGCCACCGACAGCGACGACTACAGCGCCGAAGGGTGGATCGCCCGAGGCCTCAGCCCTGCCCGCGCCATTCCTCAGCGCCCAGTCAATCAACGGGCTGCAGATGCCATCGTCCTGGGCGGTCGCGGTGGCTTCGTGCTCGGTGGTGGGCCGCTCCAGGGCGGACAACTGACCACGCTCACGCTGCAAGATCCCGAGCAGTTCATCCGGCAAGTGCGGCAGCAGCGCCCGACGCGCTCGGCGCCAACCCAGGCCTCAGGGCACAACGCGCTGCAGCACGTACTCGAGGTCGAAGCGGCGATTCAGCGGGGTGCCGATCAGCTCGAGGCCCGCCTCGCCCAGGCCCCCAGCCTGCCAGTGAGTTTTCCCAAGAGCACCATCGGACAACAGCTCGCTCAGGTAGCCCGGCTCATCGTCGCCGATCTCGGGGTGCCGGTCTTCAAGATCAGCCACAAGGGCTTCGACACCCACGCCCGGCAAAAGAACGCGCACCGACGCCTGCTCTCCGAGCTCGCCGAAGGCATTGCGGCTTTCAAAGCGGCCCTCGAAGCCCGAGACCACTGGTCCGACACTGTGCTCATGACGTACAGCGAGTTCGGCCGACGCCCCAAGGAGAACGGCAGCCGGGGCACGGACCACGGCACCGCAGCACCACATCTGCTCATCGGGGCCAAGGTACGGGGAGGCATCTACGGCGAGCGGCCGAATCTCAGACAGCTCGATGGCGGGGATCTGGTCCACACCGTGGACTTCCGCTCGATCTACGCCACGCTCGCCTCGTCGTGGTGGGGGTTGCCGCCGGCCCGGTTCGGCCTCGACGGGCATACAGCCCTGCCCTTGCTCACAGGCTGAGAGCGAAGGTTGATTACTGCCCCTGGCCCAGGGAGAAGCCTGCCTTGCCGTCGAAGGTGCACAGCGTTTCGATCTTGATCCAGTCGAGGCCCAGGGCGGAGATGCGCTGCAGCAGCTCGGCCATCTCCTTGTGGGTCACCGGCGCGCTGTCCTTGCGCTGGAAGCGGCAGCGCCAGTGGTCGGTGCAGAAGGTCTCCGGCTGACCACCGGGCCAGACCTTCACGCCGCGGTTGGTGATCATCACCAGCTCGACGCCGTCGGCGTTGGCCTTGCTCAGGTGCGTGCCCAGATTCTCCGGGGGGCGATCCGCCTCGTCCCAATCGAGGAACACGTCTACACCAACCATCACCTTCTCGCGACGCGGGCGGGGCTTCAGGGGCACCACACACTGCGAGAGCGCGCCAGTCTCTGCCTTTGCAGGCTCGAGCTGCTGAGGCTTCTCGCCGAGGCGGGCGATGACAGCCTGGGCGAAGCCCGAGGTGCCCACCTTCTGCTTCGTCTGCTCAGAGACGATGTCGCCGGTGTGGATGCCGTCCTCGATGGTCTTGAGCCAGGCGTTGTGCACCTTCTCTGCAACATCGCTCAGGCCCAGATGCTGCAGCATCAGGATGGCGCCGTGGAGCAGGCCCGAGGGGTTGGCGATGTTCTGGCCGGCGATGTCGGGCGCCGAGCCGTGTACCGCCTCGAACATCGCCGCCTCGGCACCGATGTTCGCCGAGCCGCCGAGGCCCACAGAGCCCGACAGCTGCGCCGCGACGTCGGAGAGGATGTCACCGTAGAGGTTGGGCAACACCACCACGTCAAAGCGATCGGGGGTATCGGCGAGGCGGGCCGTGCCGATGTCGATGATCATGCGGTCGGACTCGATGTCGGGGTACTCCTCGCGCACGGCGTTGAACACCTCGGTGAAGAGCCCATCGGTGATCTTCATGATGTTGTCTTTGACCATGGCCGTCACGCGCTTGCGGCCCTTCAAGCGGGCGTACTCGAAGGCGTAGCGGATGATGCGCTCGGCCCCGGGGCGGGAGACCAGTTTCAAGCACTGGGCCACCTCGTCGGTCTGGCTGTGCTCGATGCCTGCGTAGAGGCCCTCTTCGTTCTCCCGGATGATCACGAGATCCATCTCGGGATGCCGGGTGGACACGAAGGGGGCGTGGGTGCGACAGGGGCGCACGTTGGAGAACAGGCTGAGGGTCTTGCGCAGCGTGACGTTGAGCGACTTCACCCCGCCACCCTGAGGTGTGGTGATCGGCGCCTTGAGCAGGGCGTCGCAGCGTCGCAGGATCGGCCACGTCTCCGGGGCGATGCCGGCGCTGTGGCCCTGGCGGTAGACCTGCTCCCCGAGCTGGATCTCTTCATAGATCAGCGGCGCCTGAGCGGCCTTGAGGATGTTGATGACGGCCTCGGTGATCTCCGGGCCGATGCCGTCGCCCCAGGCGACAGCGACGCGATGCGTATTTTGAGTGGACATGAGATCTCCTGTGGTCACGTGCCAGATACACGATTCACAATTCGTGTTTCTGGTTGCGCAAGAAGCGACCTTTCGTCGCATGATCGAGGGCGCTTCTACTACACTGCCGCTCATGCGTGCTCAACCCATTGTGATCCTGATCACCACAGCCCTCCTCGGCGGCTGCCTCGAAGTGGTGCCCGACGACCGCTCAGACGCCGCTGCCACAGATGCGGCCTCTGGCCCTGACATGTCGCTCGAAGCGGGCCCTTCTGAGATGGGGCCTTCGGACATGGGCCCTGACGCCGACATGGAGCCAGAGCTCACCCCCTCCGTGTGCCCGGAAGGCTGGGGCTGGCCACTGCCCGAGACGGCACCGCCTGCCGGCAGGCCCTCGATGACCGATCCGATGTGGTCTCCCACGGTGATCGACCTCAACTGTGATGGCTATGACGACGTGGTGCTGCCCATCCCTACAGCAGGGGCCGTGGACATCTGGTACGGCAGCGCCGAAGGCCTCGGCGCCCGCGGCGGTACACTCGATCTGGGCCTCGACCCCACCGAGCGCCCGTACGCCGTGCACGTGGCGGATCATGATCCCGCCACCCCGGGCTATGAGCTGCTGGTACAGGTGCTCGACGATGTCGAGACGCGGCGTTGGGCCCTGGTGGGTGCTCGGCACACCGGCGAAGGACGCCATGGGCGGGTGGGCCGCCATGATCTCGACGTGTTCGTGGACGATCTGCCCTTCCAGGATTTTCACCTGACCACAGGAGACGTGGACGGCGTGCCTCCTCTCGACGTGGTGGTGGGCAGAGACGAGGCTGTCTTCTCCGTGGGCAACCTGGACTGGTCTGCTGGCGAAGCAGGGTTCGCCCTGGCCACACAAGCGCCTGTGCAGCTGTTCACTGATGACTCTGGCGTACGGCCGATCTTCTCTGCCTTCCTCACACCATACGCGGCCCCTGCGCTCCAGATGGTCGTCGTCAGCGACTCGACGCTCATCGAGTACCACTACAACGAGGACGAGCGCGCCCTCCTCCACAGCGGCCTCTTCGGGCTCGACAGCGAGCAGCGCACGGTGTCAACGGGCGGATTCGCCGACATCGATGGTGATGGACAGCCCGAGGTACTCTCTGTGGGCAGCCGCGCCGAAGGTGATCTTTGGATTGCACAACGCACGACGACGGAGGACCCTCCCCGAGACTGGCAGGGGTACCTGATGCCCACCCTCGATCTCGCCAACGGCTTCAACGACGGTCGCCTCGACGGCCTCACCGTGGGCAACCTGTACGGTGACGACACCCCCGATCTCATCATCCTGGATCGACCAAGCCAGCAAGATCCTGAGCAACTCGACCCTGGCGGTACTGTGTGGCTGTACGTGGCGAGAGACCCACAGCTGGTGGCCCCTACGCTCGGGGAAGACACTGGCGTGGTGACCCCGTTGGAGACCACCCGCTACACCCTCACGGCAGACGTGCCCTTCATTTGGAGCATACTCGGGCGGTTCGGCTCGGGGCGGCAGGTGTGGGTGATCGCACCAGACGGCAGGCGAGTGTGCTTTGCGCCCGAAGAAGGCGCCGAGCGGGGGCGCCTAGTGGCATGCGGCAGTGATTGAGACAGGACGATTGAGCTTGGAGCTCAACCCCGGCTCGGGCCCGCCTTGCGCAGGGCCTCGACGAGCATGTCGTGGGTCAGGATCTCGGGCAACACGATGGTGTCGTCGGGCTTGGCCCCGGGGATGACCACGTACAGGGGCACGCCGACACGGTTGAAGCGCCGCAGCCACTCCGCGATGACCGGATCTTCGTTGGTGTAGTCGGCCTTCATGGTGACCACGTCGAGCTCGCCGAGCAGTGCCTTGATCTCGTCGGTCTCGATGACCGTGTTCTCGTTCACCTTGCAGGTGACGCACCACGCCGCGGTGAAGTCGATGAAGACGGTCTTGCCCGCCTTCTGATGGGCGGCCACAGCGTCAGGGCTGAAGGCCTGCCAGGCGATGCTGCCTTCTTCTGCAGGGGCCAGCTGCGCTGACGCGGGGTTCAGCACCAGAGCCACCTTGCCACCGCCCACGATCATGAACAGGGCCGCGAGGGTTGCGATCCAGCGACGCCGCGCCGATGAGGCGAAGTTGCCGAACCGGCCATAGACCCAGCTGGCCACGGCGACGATGCCCAGGAACACCAGCACCCGGATCAACGAGGCCCGGGTGAGCTGCTGCGACATGACGTCGACGAGCCAGATGACCGTACCCATGAGCAAGAAGCCCATGACCTGCTTGAAGGTCTCCATCCAGGGGCCCGGCTTGGGGATCTTGCGGGTCCAGGCGGGGAACCGGGCGAGCACCACGAAGGGGAAGGCGAGGCCGAGGCCCACAGTGGTGAAGAACAGCACGATGATGCCCGAAGGCTGGGTGAAGGCGTAGCCCAGGGCGGGGCCGAGGAAGGGTGCCGTGCACGGCGTGGCGAGCAGCGTGGCGAAGGCGCCGTTGGAGAACGAGCCCGAGAGCCCGCTCTTCCCACTGGCGCCGGCGGCCACCTGCATGCCGGGCAGGCTCACTTCGAAGACCCCGAACATGCTCAGGCCAAAGCCGAAGACCAGGGCGGTGAGGGAGACCACGAACCACGGGTTCTGGAACTGGAAGCCCCACCCCACGAGCTCACCCGACGTCTTCAAGCCGATGACCACCCCGGCGAGCACCCAGAACGAGACGAGCACCCCGAGGGCGTAAACCAGACCGTGCTGCAGCACCCGGGTCTTCGACTCCCCAGCCTGATGTACGAGGCCCAGAACCTTGATCGACAACACAGGCAGCACGCAGGGCATGATGTTGAGCAGCATGCCGCCGATGAAGGCGTAGAGCAGCATCTCCCAGAGAGGGGTGCCCGCAGGCGCCGAGTTCTCGG
Organism: Bradymonadia bacterium; assembly: GCA_046290225.1. GTDB lineage: Bacteria > Myxococcota_A > Bradymonadia > UBA7976 > UBA1532 > JBKAGE01. The sequence continues at coordinate 139,908 of JBKAGE010000037.1, forward strand.
CCTTGGGCAAATCGGCTGCCGGGATCGGCGCCGGGCCGGGGCCCGTGTTCGCTGCGATCTCGGCGTCGTGGGAGACGGGGGCAGCCACCCGCAGGGCCACCTCGTCGTCGCCGGCCTTCACGCGGATGACGCCGCCGATGTCCGTGGCCCCAGAGTCAGGAGCCAGCTCGCCGGCCTGCACGGTGAAGTCCACGCGGATTTTCTTGCCCTGCACATCCCAGGCGACGTCGCTGAAAGTGAAGTGCTTGCCGCTGTCGGGTACGAAGGGCACCACATGATCGCCGCTGGCGAGCGACAGAGGCGCGTCGGGCCCGCTGTAAGTGAGGGTGATGTGTCCCCGGGCGATCTTCTCGGGCTTGAGGGGGGTGCCCTCATAGGTGATCTCCGCCGCCCAGTGAGGGTGCTCGGTGACCACCTGCAGCGCCTTGGGGCTGGCGAGGGTTGCCGCGGCCTTCGAAGGCGCTGCTGCGGCAGCGATGTTGAGGGTGCGACTCAGCGTGGCGCGGCCGGGGATGCACTTCTCGCGGCAAACCAGCCACTCAACCTTGGCTTCTACGGGCACAGTGCTGCCCACCTTCACGGCCTCGGGCAGGTTGATGGTGCTGGTGAGCAGCTGCTCTTCGGCATAGCCGTAGGTGGTGAGAGCGCCATCCTGCTCGCTGAACTTCAACGGCGCAGGCCACTGCAGAGCCCCCGAAGTGGCGCCCTCGGGCAGCACCCAGTTCACCTGGGTCGCGCGGCCAGCGTCACCGGGGTACCGCCAGTACACATGCCAGCCATCTTCCACCTGCAAGTGCACACCGGCCTTGATCGTCTGCCCTGGCGTCGCGGCATCGACGTCGGTGATCAGCCGCGCCACCACAGCTGGCTTCTCTTCAACTGCGGTCTCGGGCACGTCGTCAAAGGCAGCGCCGGCCCCCTCGCCTGCCTCATGGCCCGCCACAGCCCCCTCGACGGCAGGCAGTTCGAAATGCGCCCGGGCCTTGTCGAGTCGAGCGGAGAATGCTGCAGCGTCTTCGAAAGCCTTCAAGGTGAGGGCAGTGACTGCTTCACCTTTGGTGTCGAGGAACAGCACCCGGGGCAGGTTGTCGACGTTGTAGCGCTTCCACAGATCCGCGTTCGCCGGGGCATCCATGTCGAGCTTCACGGTGACGAAGCCCTTCAGCCGAGCCTTGACGCCGTCATCGACGAGGGTGGTCTTGGCGAACTTGAGGCAGGGGCCACACCAGCTGGCCCACATGTCCACCACCATGGGCTGCTGGCTTTGCTGGGCTTTCTCGAGGGCAGGCGCGAACTCGGTCTGCCATCCGTCATCGGCGAGAGCCGTTGCGGGCAGGCAGGTGGCGAGCAACAAAAGGGTGAGCAAGCGTCTCAGGGGCATCGGGTGCTCCAACATCACGACAACACCAGCATAGAACGGAGATGATCGCTGATTGCTACCGTAGATGTCGAGACGATGTTGCGAGATGCAGGGGGGATTTATCTGTGGAGGGGCCTCTGCTCAGTCGTAGTCGCGCTTGAGATGCTGGCCCTTGAAGGGGCCGCCCTCAGGATCGAACTCGAAGGTGGGCAGGCCGTAGAAAGTCCACATGCGCTCGCCTTCCTCCACGGAGAAATCCACCGTGGGGCGGCCACGCTCGGCCTCGACAGGCAGGCCTTCCATGACGACCTCGTCGTCTTCGAGCACCAGCAGGCGGCGCTGCTCTCCCTCGAGGTAGGCAGAGAAGTGCGCAAACTCGAAATCTGCGTCGATGGCGCAGCAGTACACCCCGGTGCCGAGGATCTCGCTCATCTTCGCGATGGCATCGGTGTTCTGGTGAAGGAGCAATCCCAGATCGCCCATGACCGTGAACTCACCGACCGTCCAGAAGTACCAGGCATCTGAGCCTTCTTCACCGCCGATCTCCTCTGTGAGGGGGCGGCAGTAATCCAGGACGGCGTCGAAGTCAGCACAGTCGTGCATCTTGTCCTCGGCGGCCTCCACGGCGTCGATGGCCTTCAAAGCAGCATCGCGCAGGGCTTCGATGGTGGCCTTCGCCGCGATGCAGCAGCGAGCTTTCATGGGATCTCTCTCCTTCGTGATGGGTACAGGTTGCTCACCTATTGTCGGCAGTTCTGCCCTTGGCCGCAAGGCGTGTTGCCGCGCGGTGGACAAGACCATAGATGGTCAGCTGCGGATCCACCCCCACAGCGGTGGGGCAAACAGAGCCATCCATGACATAGAGGTTCTTCATGTGATGGTGCCTGAGATCGGCGTTCACCACGCTCGCGCCGGGGTTTCGACCCATGGCGCACCCGCCCACCTGAGCGGTGGAGAACAGGCGCAGCCGGTTGGGTCCGTAGTCGGCAGCTTCCAGTGTGGGAATCGCCGCCTCACCGGTGAGTCGCACCGGCTCTTCGTGGCTGCTGTAGACCGTGTGGGCCCCTGAAGCGAGGGCGATGCGGGCGATGGTGCTCACCGCCCGGCGCACGGAATCCCACAAGAGCGAGGTGTAGTCGTACGACAGGCTCGGGCTGCCGTCGGGCCTCAAGCTCACCGTGCCCCCGTCCTCGTCCTCATGCAGCCCGTCGATGAGGGTGGCCACCACGGTGCTGGTGTGCTTGATGCGCTGCATGGCTTCACGATGAAATGTGCCCATGCTCGGCAGCAGGGTGGCGTAGAGGGTCGGGTGCAGCGGCGCCGCCTGGATGTAGTAGTTCAAGCGGTCGATGTTCTCGTCGAAGAACTGCAGGCAGTCCACCGACTGGGGCACCCCGAAATACGGCTCGATGGGCGCGTCATGCCACCCCGTCACCATCACCTTGGGCTGCACGAAGGTGCGCTTGCCCACCATGCCGCTCTGGTTTCCGATCTCGCTCCTGAGCAACAGGGCCGGCGTGTTCAGGGCACCGCCAGAGAGGATGCAAATCTCGGCATCTACGGAGATGCGCCCCCCGGTGGGCCCATCGCCCTGCTCGGGATGATGGAAGTACCCCTCGACGCGCTTCACCTGATTGCCATTGGCCACCAGCCGCCACACTCGACAGTCAGTGAAGACACTGGCCCCAGCGCCGATGGCGTCGGGGAGGCCGGTGATGGCCATGGACTGCTTGGCGTCGATGGGGCAGCCCATACCGCAATAGCCCGTGTTCTTGCACCCGCGCACCGCCCGCCTCACCAGCTTCCAGCTGAACCCCAGCTGCTCACAGCCATTGGCCAGCATCTGGTTGTTGGGGTTGATCTCGTCGAGGGTGGACTCCCGCACCGCGAGGCGGGCCTCCATGGCGTCCCAGTGCGGGTTCAGGGCCTTACCGGCGAAGTCGATGAGGCCGTGAAACTCTTTCCAGTACTCCCGGATGTGGTGGGGGGTTCGATACGCGGTGGTCCAGTTGGACACGGTGCCCCCGCCGAAGGCCCGCCCCTGCATCAACAGGATGGCCTGGTCGTCCGTGGTCCGGCGCATGCCCTCCTGGTAGAGGAGCGGATAGACCTCGCCCTCTTCCATGGTGAAGCGCTTGCGGGTGACGTGGCCCCCAGCCTCGAGCACGATGACCGAATACCCCGCCTGGGCGAGGATCATGGCGGCGGTCCCGCCCCCTGCCCCAGATCCCACGATGCACACGTCGCACTGGAGCTGGAGGTGCTCGGTGATGTTTCGACCCTGCTGAATCATGTCTCTATCGTCATGGCGCGGTGATCATGGCAGCAAATGCCTCGGCGGCCCCGGATAGTCGATGGCGCCATAAGTGAGCGGGTTGGCATAGTAGGTCCGCGTGATCATCTGCTTGATGACCTGATAGCCCGAGCGACGCACCGTCCAGAGGCTGGTGCGCCACGCATCGAGCACGTCGTCCTGATCTTCGGTGTCGAGCTGGGTGAAAGGGGTCCACCGAAAGTCGAGCACAAAGCCGAGCAGGGCGCTCTCGAGCAGCTTGAGGGTCTTCACGAAGTCTTCGCGGCTCTGAGCATCCATGGCGGCGAGGGTGCGATCGATCTGCAACGGCACCTGGGCGCGGGCCACGGGGCTCGGCGTGGGATCGGTGAGCACCCGCCCGGTGAAGGCGTGCAAGATGCTGTAGGTCTCTTGATCGAGGACGATCAGGCCCTCGGCAGGCAACGGCACGGTCCGCGTGGGTTTATAGGCCAGCCAGCCGGCCCCCGTGGCGGTGAGAAGCGCGCCCCCGAAGAGGCCCTTCTTGATGAAACTGCGGCGGGTATCGCTCATGTCGAGGCCTAGTTGACGCCGAGGGACCGCTGGTTGCAAGGACTTGATCGCCCCATGGCGATCAGCGATGAGCATGCAACGGGCTCCACACGTGATCTGAGGAGAGAGCATCGACATGGGACTGAGCACACCGAGGTCATCGGCCCGAGGCGCCCCGGGCTATACCATGTCCCGCCTTTTTGCGGCGCTCACGGGGCTGATGCTCGTGACCCGAGGCCTGCTGCACCACTACCAATTGCAGCTGTTCGGCCCCAGAGGCAGCCTCGAAAACGCCGATGTGGTCCTCGAGCGCATGATGCTCGTCGGGCGCATCGACACGCCGATCTCCACAGTGCTGTGGTCCATGGTGCTCTACGTGGGCTGGCGCACGACGCACCGCAACCGCAACAACACGGCTTTCACGGCGCTCACAGCGCTGGTGGCGGTGTTGCACTGGCTCGACATCGTCCGACTCTGGATCCCCACGCTGAAATCCGGCGTCGATCGCATCTGGCTCTATCTCACCCTCATCACAGTGTTGTGCACTCAAGCCTGGCTGGTGGCGTGCCTGCGTCGCGGTCGCGGGGCAGGCGGCCTGACCTCGGGCCGCTACACCCTGGGCATCGGGGCGGCCCTGATGATGAGCGTGGGCTGGCTGCCCTTCCTGCTCCGGCCATGGCTGACCTCTCTACCCTTCGAGGTGACCTCGCTGATGTCCTGGGTGCCCAGCGTGCTGGCCCTGGCGCTGCTGGCGTGGGTGTTCAGTCAGTGGTCCGCTGACCCCAGCCCCTCTGCGTACACCCCCGAAGCAGAGGGCCTCGGCTTCTACCTCAAAATGTTCTGGCTACGGTTCATCGCCCTGGCGCTGGTGACCGCCTTTCTGGCGGTCGCTGGGGTGAAGGCCGATCTCGAGCAGATGAAGCTGCTGCTCTGGGTGCGCCCCCTGCTGTCGAGCCTGTGTACGATCTTGATGATCGTCGGTCTGCTCGGCCTCGCTCGGCGCTCTGAGACCGCAGGCCTGCGGCTCAGCGTGATGGCCCTCGCGCTGGCCTGTGTCGGCGAGGTGGCCCTGCTCATGATGGGCCACGGGCTCTTCGACGCTACCCCGATGGAGATGTACGACGCTCTGAAGTTCATGCCCTATGTGGAGGGCGTCGTGTCGCTGATGAACCTCGTCAGCATTCTGGCACTGTGCAGCGGGCTGCTGCAGATGGCCCTGCTCAACGACCGGCGCATGCTGAGCATGCACCTGATCAGCGCCCGACGCTGGATGGTCGCGGCGGTCTGCTCGGGCCAGCTCGCGCAGTGGCTCTTGCAGGTGGGGATCATCGATCTGCACCTGATCGTCGTCATCGGGATGCTGGTGCTCTTCGCTGCGGTGATGGCTCTGGTGACCCTGACTCGTGCTTTGAACGCGGCGGTGCGGATGCTGCGTGGTCGTGTTGAGTCGAGTCATGCTGCGGTCTTCGATTAGAGAGTTTCGGGCACGGGCACGGGCACGGGCACGGGCACGAGTTGATTCGGTCCTGGACCTGTGGCCCTGCATGACTCAGGACGAAGGCTGTCATTGAGCTGAGATGATGTGTGTCTGAACGACCTGAGAATTCAGTTCTTGGGGTGTATGGAGGCCAAGACCTCCAATGAGAGACACATGGGGCCGAGTAGAGCCTCCACCATCACACACCCACGAGCGGAGTCATGCAGGGCCACAGGTCAGAGCATGTATCAACTCGTGCCCGTGCCCGCGCCCGAAACTCTTCAGTAGCTCTCACTCCCCAGCTTCACCTTCCCTCGAAACACCCAATAAACAATGCCCGTATAAGTCAGCACGAAGGGCATGCCCAGGAGCGCAATCCATCGCATGAGCGAGAGTGTCTCTTCGGAGCTCGCGGCGTTGTAAATTGTCAGACTCCACTCAGGGTTCAGCGTCGACACCAGCAGGTTGGGAAACAACGCCGCCCCAAAGAGCACAACCAGCGCGGCGATGGTGCACGACGACGACACGAAGGCATAGAGCGGACGGTCTTGATGAATCGCCCGGGGGATGTTGGCGATGGCGAGCACGTTGAGCACCACCAGCGCCCAGAGCCAGGGGGCCGACTCGAAGTGCTGCACCGCGTGGGGCACCTTCACCAGGGTGAAGATGGTGGCCAGCACGTAGAGCACCAGGAACCCGCCGAAGGTGCGCCACAGCCACGGCTTGAGCCGGGCCTGTAGATCCCCCTCGGTCTTGAGGTTCAGGTAGAGCGCGCCGTGCATGGCGAACAACGCCACGGTGAGGGCCCCCACGAGCAGCGGATACACCCCGAGGAGATCCATGGTGGTCCCTGCATAGCGGCCGTACTCGTCGATGGGCATGCCCACCATGGCGTTCCCGATGGCCACCCCGAACAAGAGCGAGGCGGTGAAGCTGGCGCCGAAGAAGGCCCAGTCCCACGTGGCCCGCCACCGGGTGGACTTCACCTTGCTGCGAAACTCGAGAGAGACCGCCCGGAAGATGATAGCGAAAAGCAACAACATGAAGGGCAGGTAGAACCCCGAGAACGCTGTGGCGTATGCCCTGGGAAACGCTGCGAAGAGCGCCCCTCCGAAGGTCACCAGCCACACCTCGTTGCCATCCCACAGGGGGCCGATGGAGTTCATGACCAAGCGACGTTCCGTGTCGCCCTTGGCGATGGGGTGGAGCATGCCGACCCCAAGATCGAAGCCGTCGAGCACAGCGTACCCCGTGAGCAACACGCCGAGGGTGAAGAACCAGAACAGGTGCAGATCCATCTCAGGCCTCCTCCTCGGTGAGCGACGCCGTCGCCGACGGCCGCGCTGCAGCCGCTTCGAGTAAACCTCCGCCTCCATGGGGCGGCTCGTCACCTTCGGGCTCTGGCGGTCCGTGGGTGATTTTGTTGTGTAGTACGAAGATCCAGACCGCGAAGAGCAGGGCGTAGATGAGCCCGAACATGATGATCGAGCTCAACACCATCTCCCCGGTCACCGCCTGCGAGAGGCCATCGCTGGTCCGCAGCTCGCCATAGACGATCCAGGGCTGTCGTCCCACCTCCGCAGCGACCCAGCCCGCCTGATTGGCCAGATAGGGCGCAATGACGCCGACGACGAAGAGCCACAGCACCGGGCGATTGTCGAAGAGCTTCTTGCGCCACAACAAAAACATGCCCAGGGCGGTGAGCCCGATCATGGCCATGCCCAGAGCCGCCATGAGGTGATAGCTCAAGAACGGGATCATCACTGGGGGTCGATCCGCCTCGGGGAACGCGTCGAGGCCCTTCACCGGGGCGTCGAAGTCCTGGTGCAGCAAGAAGCTCAGCCCGCCAGGGATCTTGAGGCCGAAGTGCACCTCGCCTGTCTCCACGTCGGGGATCCCGAACAGGTAGAGATCCGCGGGGCCGGTCTCGAAATGCCCTTCGAATGCCGCGAGCTTCGCCGGCTGGGTCTGCGACACCTTGTCGGCCTGGCTGTGACCCGACACCAGGATCGCCACCGACGAGACTGCGGCCATGACCAGGGCCGTGGAGAACGATCGTCGGGCAAAGTCGACGTGGCGCTTCTTGAGCAGGTACCAGGCGCTGATGCTCAACACCACGAAGGCCCCCTGGATCCACGATCCGAGCACCACGTGGCCGAGCCTGTGCATCGACGAGGGGTTGAAGACCATGGCCCAGAAGTCGGTGATCTCCGCCCGAGCAGCGAGGCCTTCGCCGACGATGTGATATCCCGCCGGGGTCTGCTGCCAGCTGTTGGCGATGACGATCCACACCGCGCTGAAGGTGCTGCCCAGGGCCACCATGACGGTGGAGAAGAAGTGCATCTTGCGGCTGACGCGATCCCAGCCGAAGACCAGCACGGCGAGGAAGCCCGATTCCAAGAAGAAGGCGAAGATGCCCTCCGCGGCGAGGGCGGATCCGAAGACGTCGCCGACGAACCTCGAGTACACCGCCCAGTTGGTGCCGAACTCGAACTCCATGACGATGCCCGTGGCCACCCCCATGGCGAAGTTCACCGCGAAGATGCGGGTCCAGAAGCGGGCCATGGCTTCGTAGCGTCGATCACCGGTCTTGAGCCACTTGGCCTCGATGAGCACCAGGAAGGCGCCGAGGCCGATGGAGAGGGGTGGGAAGATGTAGTGGAACATGATGGTGAAGGCGAACTGCAATCGCGACAGGAACAAGACGTCGAGATCCATGCGGTGACTCCTTCGGTGGGTCTCACCGAGGGTGCTGCAAACCCGACACCAGGGCCAATCTCCACGATTTTTTGCCCACGTGATGGCTCACTGGGGCATTGTGCCGCGCTCGGCGTGAGCGCTCTGATCCCACCGCGCAGTTTTGCCGCACCGCCCTCAGCGACACAGACCTGCAGCGTCTCTCGATTCACAGCATCATGCTGCGATTTACAGCATTCACAGCCTGTGGATAACTCTGTGCCTTTTTCATCGATTTTCTTTGAGATTCAGCCATCTGCGGTTACCCCAAGAGGTATGGCACGGTCGCTGCTTTTGAGGCAGCGTATCAACACCTACGGAGATCGAAGATGCGCGACTTGCGTCATACCCTGAGCGCCATGGCCCTGTTGTCTCTCGCCACCCTCACCGGCTGTGGTGGGGAAGAGCCCACCAAGGTCGAGCCTCCGCCGAAGAAAGTGATCATGGGTGCGCCCACGATCCAGGCGCCGGCGCCTGAGGCCCCACTCGGCCGAGCCCCCGCCGAGGCGCCAGAGGCTCAGCCTGTAGGCGGCCAGCCGCTGCACATCCCCCTGGGTGAAGCGGATCGCCCTGCGCCGGAGCCTCCCCAGCCTGCGCCGGCAGACGACGCCCCCGGTGAGGTGCTCGCTGGTGGCTCGGCCCACATCAAGGTGGCCTCCGGTGAGAGCTTTGGCCGACTGGCCAAATGGGCCGGCATCAGCGCCCGCGCCATCGCCGAGCACAACGATCTGCCCCTCAATGATCCGTTGCAGATCGGGCAGTCGCTGCACATGCCCCTCAAGGGCAAGGCCCTCGCCGACTTCACCGACAAGCGTCGGGCGTTCGCCAAGGGCCGGGTGAACAAGTTCTTCAAGCGGAAGGGCGGCCTCGAAGAGGTGGTGGAGTACACCGTGAAGCGCGGCGATCGGGCCACGAAGATCGCCCGCAAGCACGGCCTGCCTCTCTGGATCCTGATCAGCTACAACGCCAAGACGGATCTCAACAGCTTGTCGATCGGCGATGTGATTCAGGTGCCCATCACGGGCAACTACGCCAGCCGCTGAGCACGGTTTACCACCAGCGCTCCAGCCGTATCCGATCTGCAGAAACCCCCTGCACCCACAGCTGCTGCTCAAGATCGTCCACCATGGCGGGCGGACCCGAGAGATAGATCGGGGCGCGCTCGCTGGGGCACACCGCCAGAATGTCATGGGCGCTCAGTCGCCCTCTGTGTGTGCCTTCAGGGCCACTCTCGGTAAACGTCGTGTGCACCTGCAACCGCGCATCAGCGGCGAGCGCATCGATCACCTCGGAGAACGGATGCGCTTCGGGTGACTTCACGCTGTACATCAACACCCCTCTGCCTTCGATCTCGGGCCGAGCCACGAAGGCCTTCACCATGGCCAGCAGCGGCGTGATGCCGATGCCCCCAGCCACCCACACCGCGTCGGGCTCGATCTCTGGATCGTAGACACACGGGCCGTCGCCGCCGGTGAGGATCACCTGGTCGCCCACCTGAGCCTCGTCGTGCATCCAGGCGCTCACTCGATGTCGGCTGCGGCGGATCGCCAGCTCGAGGCGTGTGGGTGTGTCTGGGTCCCATGGCGAGATCATCGAATAGCCCCCGATGTGGGCTTCACCATCGAGGGTGATTTGCAGATCGACCCACTGGCCTGGCAGCCACCGCAGGCCCGGTCGCTGGACCTCGAGGACGACGTGCATCACCCCAGGGGTCTCGGCCTGTAGAGCGGTGATGTGGGCATAGCGACGGGTGACGATGGGCAGCTCGACGGCGTCAGACCGCCGAGCGGGCGTCGAATCGGACATGGTGCTCACTTGCGACAAACGAATTTTTCCGATTGTCTTTGGCCTCACGCCTGAATCAAGCACTCTGCGATTTCAATGTCTGATCCCAAGCGCGCCCCGAAGGGCAACCGTGGACGGCGCGGGCCCCGTAAGGGCCCCCCTGCACCAGAAGATCGAGCGGCCCGCATTGTCCGTGACCTGCGGGCCCTGGCTCACCAGCTCGGCCGCGACATGCCCGGTGGTGCTGGCCAGATGCCTCAACAACTGTCGGTGGCCCTCGAGGTGGCCCTCAGCCGGGAGACTGCAGACGCCGCGGCGGCCTCGCAGCTCATGTCGGCCATCGAAGACGGCCTGCACAACGCCCGACAGGCGCAAGCGCCCTTTCCCATGGGCCGGGTCCCCTGCTTTCGCAGCGGCACCACGGATGGCCCTCAGAGCGTGCCGCCGACGCCGACTTCGGTGTTCAACGGTCACGCCGCCACGGGCAAGCCCACCTGGATCGAGTTCACCTCGCTCTGCCTCGAGCGCCGTGAGCCCCGGGTGAGCGCCCTGTATCGGGATCCCCCTGCGGCCATCGGGCTGGTGCAGCTGGCAGAAGATCTCGGAGAGCCGCTGCTCCCTGAGTTCGAAAGCCTCGCCGCAGGGCATCAGATCCTCGGGCAAGTGTCGGTGGGCCTGATCCCCGGGCCGGCCCTGGGCATCGATGGTGACGTGGGCCGTGTAGCCTTCAGCCTGCAGGTGGTGAGCCTCAAAGGCGGCGCAGGCCGTCTGATGCTCAACCTGATCGGCCTCGACGAGCGCGCCCTGCTCGAGGCGGCCCATGGCGGCAGCGATCGGGCTGAGGGGCTGCTCAAGGCGATCAAGGCCACGCGGCGGCGGCTTCGCTCGCTCAAGCGTCGCCAGGTGACGCAGCGCACCGAGGGTCAGGATCTACCCGGCGTGCTGCACCGCACCCGCGTAGAGCTGGAGCGCGCCCTGAGCCCGGATCGCCGCCGGACGAAGCACGCTCAAAACCGACACGAGAGCGGAGATCGTCCGACGCTGAGCGCGGTGGGTGACGCCACCTCGGCCCCCCTCGAGCGCCTGATGGAAGACACGCAGCGCAAGACGATCGTGGTGCTGGGCCGCCGCGGCCGCGCCCACATCTTCTCGCGAGAGGGCCGCCACGTCACCAGCCTGAAGCTGGAGCCGGGTGAGCTGGAGCGCAAGACGATCCGCCGCCGCTGGCGCCCGTTGTCTGAAGCGCAGGCCCGGCAGTTTCAGAGCAACTTGTCTACGCGCACACGACGCAATGCCGACGGCTGAAAGCGGTCGGCTGTGCTTGGAGCGGACGACCGCGCTGCGCGCCGTCTGTAGCGGACGGTCATCGCCTTGCGGCGACAGCCCAAACGGCTCACTCGATGATCGAGTACCGGCGCCGCGTCTCCTGAGGCGTTGCACAGTTGAAGTGCCACCACTCGTTGTCCAGGGGCAGAAACCCCGCCCGCACCATCACCTCTCGAAGCAACAGGCGGTTCCCCAACTGCTCCGCCGTGAGCTTGCCCTTGATGCGCAGGGGCACCTCTCGGCGGGGCTCCGCCTCGGGGCCGAAGTGGTCGAATTTCGTGCCCATGTCGATGTCTCGGCCCTCAGCGTCAGCGAGGGTGAGATCGATGGCGCAGCCGTAGTTGTGGATCGAGCCCGCGCCCTTGTCGGGGTTGGCGACGTAGGGGGCTTGAGGCGTGCCCTTCACCACCGCCCACATCTGCCGCTGGACCGACCGCGGTCGGGCACAGTCATAGGCGTGCAGGCGCAGCTCTGGAGCGCGCGTCTTCAGATGTGCAGCGGCAGAGGCCAGCATCTCGGCGGCGTCGCGCTGCATCAGACACTGATCGAGCTTGCCGGCGTACACCGCCTTGCCCAGAAAGTTGTCCGTGGTGGCGTACTTCAACTCTACCTGCAGCGAGGGCACCACTGTGGTGGCGTCGACGAGGCCCGTACCGGCCACCACAGGCAGGCCCAGACGCTGTTGATGCTGCTGATAGACCGCTTGGGGCATTTGCACCAGCAGTGGCTTCGCCGACGGTCGCAGCCATGTGACGATCGTCTTCAGCGCGGAGGCCTTCATCGCCGTACACCCTGCGGTGCCCTTCTTCGCCGAGCGCCAGACGTGCAGAAAAATACAGCTGCCGTCACCCGGGGTGGGCGACCCGCTGAGCAGGCCGTTGTGATCCACGGTGACCAGGAGCTGGTAGAGATGATCTCTGCGCTTGAGCACCTCAGCTGAGCGCCATGGGGGCTTGCCCGTCGGGGCGTCCACGAGCTGGTTGTATTGCGCCGCCTTCGGATCATCGACGCAGCGCGCCTGCCCTGTAGAGGGGGTGTACTTCAGCGTGGCCCCTTGAGGGGGCTCTGCGGCGTAGCCCATGGCCTCACCCAGGGCAAAGATCCCAGCAGGGGCCTTGCCATCCCCTTCCCGCTTTCGGGGGCCTTGCTGATCTTCGCGCTCGGGGAGCACGCCTCGACCCCAGCCGAGGCCCTTGCGGCCCACCACCACCGGCACAGATGCGCCCACGGCCTTCCATGGGCCCTCGTAGCGCTCGAAACGCTGCAGGCGGCCCTGGTGCGCAGACCAGTCGTCGGTGATCACCACCACGAGCTGATCGCCCAGGCTCACAGCTGGTTCACCGCCTGCCTGGGCTGAGGCGCCGAGGAGCATGGCGGTAGAGAGGATGCCAAGCACAGCAGGGCTCATCGGGTCTCCGTCGGGCAGGGGGGCACCGCCGAGGGCAACATGCGGCCTTCTTCGACGATGTGGCTCATGGGCTCACCGGGATCGTGGCCATGACGGGGCCACTCTTCGATGCCGTACACATAGCGCAGCTCGACGTTGATGGGCTCGTCGGGGCGCCCCTTGATCTTGGACTCGTTGAAGTCGAAGCGACGCAGCTTGCCCGGGGGCAGGGTCGAGTCCCAGGTGGTGCGCTTGCCCCCTTTGGGATCAACCTCGAAGCGGCGACCCACGAAGACCTCGAACATCGCCTCGGGCGCCGTGGAGCGCCACACTCGGGCGTTCATGTGACGGTGCACGTCTCCCGTGGGCACATTGTGGCCTGCACCGACGTTGTGCACCCCGACTCTCAAACGCCCCGGCGCTGGCCGGCAGAAGACCAGCTCGAGAGCCTTGTCGAGCATGGCCGGGCTGTGTGCTCCGGGGTAGAGATGCTGGGCAGGGGTGGCGCTGTGACAGGTGCGGCAGCCATCGGCGCTCTGGGCATGTGGCCCCGCTTGGAACTGCGTCAGCGTGCGCTGCATGGGGTGCTCGGTGAAGCTCAACGCCTCACCCTTGTCCCCGAAAATCGGGAAGTTGAACTGATGACAGCCCCCACAGAAGTCGGGGTTGCCGAAGTTCGGGTCCACCTGCGTCTCGTGGATGGATCCTGGACGCTGGCGACGTGCGGTCATGCGGCCAGCGCGTACGTGACAGGCCACACAGGTGATCCCCTCGTCGGCCAGCTCACCGCCGCCGGCGTTCACCTGAGCCACCTGCTCCATGAGCGGCGCGTGGCAGTTCACACACCAGGCTCGGGGCTGTTGCTGATACTCGAGTTGGAAGATGCCGTTGGTCCACGACAGGTGATGTCGGCTGCGAGACCACTCGTCGTAGATCTCTTCGTGGCAGGTGCGGCACTCAGCGGCGCGAAAAGCCGAGATCCCACCCTGCGCGGCGGTGATGCCCGTATCGATGGGGGTGACGCCTTTGGAGAAGAACCCCGCAGAGGGCCCCCCGGGGCTCGGGGCCATCAGGACCCACACCAGCATCCACACGTGCATGTGACCTCAATGCAGCCTCTGTCGATCTCAGCGATCGACCACCGGTGCATAGAACGACAAACCGCGGGTGTTTTCATCCACCTTGAGCGGATGATGCAGCGGCGGGATCGCCCGCTGCGTGCAGTCGACGCGCTCGCAGAGGCGGCAGGTGACCCCGATGGGCACCGCGGCCTCGGTGTTGTCGAGATCCACGCCGTCGGCGTAGACCAGCTCCCGGGCGTAGCTCACGTCGCAACCCAGGCCCACGGCCTGCATGTTGTGGGTGCCGTGGTAGCCGATGTGGCCCCGAGAGACCGTACGGGCCACGCAGAAGTAGCTGGTGCCGTCGGGCATGCGCGACAGCTGCACCCTCACCTGCCCCGGCAGCTGGAAGGCGGCGTGCACGTTCCACTTGGGACACGCCCCGGAGAAGCGGGCGAAGCGGATGCCCGAGCCGCTGAAGCGCTTGGAGATGTTGCCGGCGATGTCCACTCGGATCATGTGGAAGGGCACGCCCTCGAGGCCCGGACGCCGGAGCGTAGTGAGCCGGTGGCAGATCTGCTCGAAGCTGCTGTTGAAGCGATGCCCCAGGATCTCCACGTCGTAGCGCACCGCCTTTGCGGCCTCGTGGAATCGCTCGTAGGGCATGATCACCGCCCCGGCGAAGTAGTTCGACAGGGCCACTCGAGCCAGCTTGCGGGACTCGTCACTCGACAGCCGGGCCTCGTCCACGACGAGGTTGAGGGTGTCGGAGGCCACCAGCAGCCCGATTTGGTGGGCCACCTGGAAGTTCCTGCTGTTGGGGGTGAGGGCCTCCGACAGGTAGAGCCGCTTCTGGGTCTCGTCGAAGCGACGCATGACCCCGCGGCTGTCGCTCACGGAGATCACCCGCACCTCGATGCCGTGACGGCGCTCGAGGTAGTCGGTCATGCTCCGGTAGATGTCGTTCGGATCGAGACGGGCATCGCGCCACAAGCGTTCTGCTGCGTCTTCCAAGGCGGGGAAGTGGTTCGTGTGCCGCTGCAGCAGCTCGTGCACCTCTTCCGAAGGGATCCGATCCCGATCGAGGCCGTTCGGCGGCTCGTCGCCGTCGGCCACCCGAGCGGCCAGCGTGTCGGCGGCCTCACGTACCCCGCGGTAGGCCTCGTAGAGGCGGACCACCGCCCGGGCCACCTGAGGCGTCGTAGCGGCGAACTCCCGCAGATCGCTCGCCTTGAGGTCGTGATCGTCGAACAGGCCGTCGGCGAAGACCTCAAGCAGCTCCGAGACCAACCGGGCCTCGTCATCGGCAGCGAAGCTCTGCAAATCGAGGTTGAACAGCGTGGCCAGCTTGATGAGCAGCGGGGCCGTGAGGGGCCGCCGGTTGTGCTCAATCAGGTTCAAATAGCTGGCAGAGATGCCCATCTTCTCCGCCAGCTGCACCTGTGTCAGGCCCTCGCGACGTCGCAGGGTCCGTACTTTGGCGCCGAGCCTCGGTGAATCACTCATCTCACTCTCGCTTCCTGAGCCGACTTGTCCGTGCATCCGTCGGGCCCCCAATGGACCCTCATGACCCGCTCGTCGAATGCCGTCGGCTCATCCAGTGTGACACGGGTATTTCAGCCAGATTTTTGTACTGATGACAATTGACAACTTTTCAATAAGGTCATTTACAACCATTTACAGACTATCATTACCCTCACACGTCTTGTATTGACTTGGCCTTGGCGCTTAGTAAACATTTGACTCACATCTTTCACTGAGTGACGAGCCTGTGCATTGTATGACACCCAAAACGGTGCTGCACCCTCGCATCTCTCCTGGAGACACAGTCGATGACCGCACCTGCCGGCGTACAGATTCTCGGGCCCATGGGCCCCGGCTACGACGAGATCCTGACCTCCGAAGCCTTGGCCTTCGTGGCCGAGCTGGCCCGCACCTTCGGCGGCCGGGTCACCGAGCTGCTCGTCCGTCGCGATGAGGTGAAGGCCCGCTACGACGCCGGTGAGAACCCCGACTTCCTCCCTGAGACCGCCAGTGTGCGGGCCGGAGACTGGAAGGTGGCCCCGCTGCCTGCCGATCTTCAGGATCGGCGGGTCGAGATCACCGGCCCCGTCGACCGGAAGATGATCATCAACGCCCTCAACAGCGGCGCCAACATGTTCATGGCCGACTGTGAAGACTCGAACGCCCCCACCTGGGCCAACTGCGTCGAGGGGCAGATCAACCTGCGCGATGCCGTGGCGGGTACGATCCGCTTCGAAGACGCCCGTCGCGGCAAGGTCTACACCCTCAAGCCCAAAGAGGAGCGGGCGACTCTGCTGGTCCGCCCCCGTGGCTGGCACCTGCAAGAGAAACACTGCCTCGTCGATGGCGCCCCCTGCCCCGCAGGGATCTTTGACTTCGGCATGTACTTCTTCCACAACGTGCGCCCCTTGCTGGCGAACGGCACGGGCCCCTACTTCTACCTGCCCAAGCTGCAGAGCCACCTCGAGGCCCGCCTCTGGAACGACATCTTCGTGCACGCTCAGCGGGCCCTCGACGTGCCCAACGGCACCATCAAGGCCACGGTGCTCATCGAGACCCTGCACGCCAGCTTCGAGATGGACGAGATCCTCTACGAGCTTCGGGATCACTCCGCGGGCCTCAACTGCGGCCGCTGGGATTACATCTTCAGCTACATCAAGACCTTCGCCCGTCGCCCCGACTTCGTGATCCCCGATCGCGGCCAGGTGGGCATGGCCCAGCCCTTCATGCGGGCCTACGCCCTGAAGGTGATCCAGACCTGCCACAAGCGCGGGGTGCACGCCATGGGCGGCATGGCGGCGCAGATCCCCATCAAGACCGATCCGGCGGCGAACGAAGCGGCCCTGGCGAAGGTCCGGGCCGACAAGGAGCGCGAGGCCACCGACGGCCACGACGGCACCTGGGTGGCCCACCCGGGTCTGGTGGCGGTGGCCCGGGAGATCTTCGACGCGAAGATGCCCAACCCCAACCAGATCGACAACGCCCGGGCCGACGTGAGCGTCTCCGCGGCGGACCTCATCGAGGTGCCCACGGGCACCCGCACCGAGGCGGGCCTGCGGCAGAACATCAAGGTGGGCATTCAGTACATCGAGGCCTGGCTGCGGGGCTCGGGCTGTGTGCCCCTCTACAACCTGATGGAAGACGCCGCCACGGCGGAGATCTCCCGCACGCAGGTCTGGCAGCAACTGTTCCACAAGGTCGACGTCGAGGGTGAGGTGCTCACCGTCGATCGCTTCAAGGCCGCCGTCGTCGAGGAGATGGCGAGCATCAAGGCAGAGGTCGGGCCCGAGCGCTTCGAGACCGGCAAGTACGCTGAGGCGAGGGCCCTCTTCGAGGATCTCTGCACCGCCGACGAGCTGGTGGAGTTCCTCACCCTGCCCGCTTACGAGCAAATCACGACCCTCTGACGGCCTGCGCCCTGAGAGGCCTGGTCAGTCGATACACATTTTTTGAACCCATCTGTCTCCGGCACACCGGAGCCCATGAGCCTGCGCACGGTGCCAGGCGTCGAGAGAGGAGCCCCCAATGAGCAACACCACCAACAGCGACTGGATGGCCAAGCGCTTTGAAGGCATCACCCGCCCCTACACTGCCGACGACGTGAAGCGCCTGCAGGGCTCGGTGAAGATCGAGCACACCCTCGCTGATCGCGGCGCCCGCAAGCTCTGGGACTCGATGGTGAACGAGGAGGCCCCCACCCGCGCCCTCGGCGCCCTCACCGGCAACATGGCCATGCAGCAGGTCCGCGCGGGCCTCAAGGCCATCTACGTCTCGGGCTGGCAGGTGGCTGCCGACGCCAACATCGCTGGGCAGATGTACCCTGATCAGAGCCTCTACCCCGCCAACTCGGTGCCCCACGTGGTCAAGCGCATCAACCAGGCGCTCCAGCGCGCGGATCAGATCGAGGTGTCCGAGGGCAAGACGTCGGTGGACGACTGGTTCGTGCCCATCATGGCCGACGCCGAGGCTGGCTTTGGTGGCCCCCTCAACGCCTACGAGCTCATGAAGGGCATGATCGAGGCCGGCGCCGCCGGCGTGCACTTCGAGGACCAGCTCGCCGCGGAGAAGAAGTGCGGCCACCTCGGTGGCAAGGTGCTGATCCCCACGAGCCAGTTCATCCGCACCCTCACCGCCGCCCGCCTCGCCTCCGACGTGATGGGCGTGCCCACGGTGCTCGTGGCCCGCACCGACGCCGAGGCCGCCAACCTGCTCACCTCGGACATCGACCCCCGAGATCAGGAGTTCTGCACCGGCGAGCGCACCCCTGAGGGCTTCTACCGCATTCGCCCGGGCCTGGAGTCGGCCATCGCCCGCGCCAAGTCCTACGCCCCCTACGCCGATCTGGTCTGGTGCGAGACGAAGACCCCCGATCTCGAGGAGGCGAAGAAGTTCGCCGAGGCGGTGCAGGCTGACTTCCCCGGGAAGATGCTGGCCTACAACTGCTCGCCTTCGTTCAACTGGAAGAAGAAGCTCGACGACGCCACCATCGCCAAGTTCCAGCGCGAGCTCGGCGCCATGGGCTACAAGTTCCAGTTCGTCACCCTGGCGGGCTTCCACGCCCTGAACTACTCCATGTTCGAGCTGGCCCGGAACTACGGCGCCGAGGGCATGACGGCCTACTCCCGCCTGCAGCAGGCTGAGTTCGCCGCTGAGGAGAACGGTTACTCGGCGACTCGCCACCAGCGCGAGGTGGGCACGGGTTACTTCGATGCTGTGTCCCAGGTGATCACGGGTGGCAAGTCGAGCACCCTGGCACTCGAGGGCAGCACCGAGAAGGATCAGTTCTAAGCTCCGGCGCTGCGGCGGCGCCAGCCGCTCTCTGCTCTGGCGCTGCGGCGGCGCCAGCCGCCGTGACGCCGGCGATCTCCCGCCCAGCTCCGACCTTTCCGTCCTCGAGGTAGCGCAGCTACCTCTGCGGGTGAAAGCCCGCATCTGAACGAGACCTCACCGACCTCACGACGACTTTCGCCACCTCCGCGCCTCCGCGGGGCTCGTGCATACCTGGGTTATGGCTTTGTGGTGGTTTATTCGAGCCAGAGACCCTGCAGTATCCAGGGATTGGTCTCGGAGAGCTGAGCACCTCTGAGATCGGCTCTCCAGGGATCAGCGCTCGAGCAACGCCTGGGCGTGATGGATCACGTGCTCGCCGGCGAAAGTGGCGATGAAGTAGTAGCTGTGATCATAGCCCTCGTGCAGGCGCAGGTTCAGTGGGTGACCCGCAGCCTGACAGGCCTCGGCGAAGCGCTGGGGCTGGAGCTGCTCGTCCAGGAAACCGTCCGCCAACCCCTGATCGATGAGGATGGGCAGCCGCTCTTCTGCGTGGGCCACCAGATCGGTGGCGTCGTATGCCTTCCAGCGCTCGCGGTCGTCACCGAGGTATTGCGTGAAGGCCTTACGGCCCCAATGCACCTGGGAGGGGGCCACGATGGGGGCAAAAGCCGACACGCTCGTGTAGCGCCCCGGGTTGCGCAGCGCCAACACCAGGGCGCCGTGGCCACCCATGCTGTGGCCGGTGATGCCCTCACGGTCAGAGACGGGGAAATGGGCCCGAACCAGCGCCGGCAGCTCCTCCAAGACGTAGTCGTACATCTTGTAGTGCGTCGACCAGGGCGCTTGGGTGGCGTTGAGGTAAAAACCTGCCCCCTGGCCCAGATCCCAGGCCTCGTCGTCGGGCACCTGCTCACCTCGGGGTGAGGTGTCTGGCGTGAGCATGACGACACCATAGGTTGAGCACTCCTGCTGGAATCCCCCCTTGGTGATGACGTTCTGCTCCGTGCAGGTGAGGCCGCTCAGATATGTGAGCATCGGGCGAGGGCCCTTGGCCACCTGTTGAGGCAAGTAGATGCCGAACTTCATCGGCACACCCAGCGTCTCCGAGTCGTGCTGCCAGACCTCCTGGCGCCCACCGAAGCTCGCGGTAGAAGACAAACGCTTCATGCTCACCTCAGAAGTGGATCACAGTGCGAATGGACTCGCCTGCGTGCATCAAGTCGAAGGCCTCGTTGATCTGCTCCAAGGGCAGCGTGTGAGTAATGAAGGGGTCGAGCTGGATCTCACCGTTCATGGCCTGGTCCACCATGCCCGGCAGCTCGGTGCGGCCCTTCACCCCACCGAAAGCCGAGCCGCGCCACACTCGGCCGGTGACCAGCTGGAACGGCCGGGTGGCGATCTCCTGACCCGCACCGGCCACGCCGATGATCACCGACTCCCCCCAACCCTTGTGACAGCACTCCAGAGCAGAGCGCATCACCTCGACGTTGCCGATGCACTCGAAGGAGAAGTCCACGCCGCCGTCGGTCATCTCCACGATGACCTGCTGAATCGGCGCCTCGTGCGCCTTTGGGTTCACCACGTCGGTGGCGCCCATCTCCTGGGCGAGGGCGAACTTGTCGGGGTTGATGTCGATCCCGATGATACGGCTCGCCCCCGCCTGAACAGCCCCCTGGATCACCGCGAGGCCGATGCCGCCGAGGCCGAAGACCGCCACCGTGTCGCCTTTTTGCACCTTGGCGGTGTTGTGCACGGCGCCGATGCCCGTGGTCACACCGCAACCGAGCAGGCACATCTTCTCCAGAGGAGCGTCTTCTCTCACCTTGGCCAGCGAGATCTCCGGCACCACGGTGTATTCGGAGAAAGTCGAGGTGCCCATGTAGTGGTAGATGGGCTCACCATTGTACGAGAACCGGGTGGTGCCGTCGGGCATCAGCCCCTTGCCTTGAGTGGCTCGGACCGCCTGACACAGGTTGGTCTTGCCGCTCTTGCAGAATTTGCACTCGCCACACTCTGCTGTGTAGAGCGGGATCACCTGATCACCGACGCCGACGCTGGTGACGCCAGGGCCCACCTCCACCACCACGCCGCCGCCCTCGTGACCCAGCACGCAGGGGAACAGCCCCTCGGGATCATCACCAGAGAGCGTGAAGGCGTCGGTGTGACACACGCCGGTGTGGGTGATGCGGACGAGGACCTCGCCCGCCTTCGGGGGCTCGACGTCGATCTCCACGATCTTCAATGGCTCACCGGGCCCGAAAGCGACTGCGGCGCGAGACTTCATGATGTTTCCCTCTCTCGTGGGCTATTTGAGATATCTCTGAACCAGCTCGACGGCCACCTCGATGCTGTCCTCCAACACAGGGCGGCCCTCATCATCTTCTGACCGTGCAAAGGGCCCGAGGGTCTCCCGCAGGTGACTCTCGAGCACCTCGGACATCAACCCATTTACGGCACCGCGCAAGGCCGCGATTTGCTGCAGCACTTTGGCACAGGGCGTACCTGCGTCGACGGCGCGCTCCAGCGCCGCCGCCTGGCCTTGAATACGTCGCAGGCGTTTGATCGCCTTTGCCTTTTCTTCAGGTGAGTACGGCACTCTCCACCTCCCTAACATACTCCCCCCCAGTATCCAAACCCATTCGAGCGTAGGGGGTTTTTGAGGGGATTCCCCTCTGGCTGCACCGGCTCTGAGCCGGTATAACAAGCACGATGTTCATCCGTGCTCCACTCTACATGGTTCTGGCCATGCTGATGCTCGTCAGCCCCACCATGGCTCAAACTCCGACCCCCGACGTCCAGCTGCACGAAGAAGCCCTGGACCTCTACCGACAAGGCCAGCGCGCTGATGCTTTGAAGAAAGCCCAAGGGGCCTATCAGGCCAAGCCACTGGCGAAGTACCTGCTCTTCATCAGCCGTCTGCAAGAAGAGCAGGGCCTGCTCGAAGAGGCCCATGAAAGCTGCGCGCTCTATTTGCGCAAATACGCCCAGGCCGAGAACAAGGGCGAGGCCGAAGAGTGTGCTCAACGGACTGAGGCTGTACTCGCCCGCCTCAAGCCCGAGATCACCATCACCACCACGCCCAAAGGCGCTCGCGTGTTCCTTGGGGGGCTGCTCCAAGAAGGCGCCACGCCCTGGACCGCGCGGATCGACCAGGGGCAGCACGAGGTGCGCATCCAGCTCGATGGGCACACGCCTGTGGAGACGCAGCTGCAGATCGATGCCGAGGGTCAGCGGCAATGGGACTTCGAGCTGGTGCCCGCCGGCGCCCTGGCGCGTCTGACCTTTCGCCTCAGCGCCGAGGGCATGATCACCCGCCTCGACGGCAAAGTCATCGCAGATGGCCCCTTCCGGGGTGACAAGGCCATACCACCCGGGCAGCACACCGTGCGCTTCTCCTGTGGCGGTCAGGCCCAAGAGTCAGTCTTCACCCTCGCCCCCAAAGGCGCCCTCGAGGTGACCACGCCACGGGCCCTCGTGGCCAATGGCTGCGATCGCGCTACAGAGGTACCTTATGGCTGGCTCACCACCGGCCTTGGCGGGGCCACCACCGGCGTCGGCGTAGGCCTCGCGCTTTCGGCGGCAGGCAATGACGGTGAGGGCATGGGGCTGGCCTATGTGGTCACGGGGGCTGGGGTGGCGTTGCTGGCCACAGGCATCTGGATGCTCTTGAGCGACGATGACACTACCGCATCACACTCTGGCGCTGATCAACCCGTCTTCGGCCTCTGGCGTTTCTGAACCACTCACACGGATACAACCATGTTCACAGCAGCCTGCGTACAGCTCCGGTGCACCACTGATCTCGAAGCCAACATCGCCACCACTGAGCGACTGATCCGCAAGGCCGCCAGCATGGGGGCCGCCCTGGTGGCCACCCCGGAGAACACCACCTACCTCGGCCCCCAGTTCCACAAGGTGGATCTCGCCGAGGGGGTCGATGGCCCGATGTCGCAGCGCTTCGCCGCGCTGGCCGACGAGCTGGGCATTCATCTGCTCATCGGCTCGATGCCCGAGCGCCGCTTCAATGACGACGGCACCCCCGACATGGAGCGCTGCTACAACACCAGCCTGCTCTACGGGCCTGACGGCGAGCGCATCGCCACCTACCGCAAGATCCACCTGTTCGACGTCGACGTGCCCGGAGGCCTCACCATCCGCGAGTCGGACACGGTGCACGCTGGTGACGATGTCGTCGTGGCAGAGACCGCCCTGGGCCGCATCGGCATGACCATTTGTTACGATCTACGCTTCCCGGAGCACTACCGCGCCCTGGTAGACGCGGGCGCCGACGTCATCATGGTGCCCGCGGCCTTCACGCTCACCACCGGTAAGGATCACTGGCACGCCCTGCTCCGGGCCCGGGCCATCGAGACGCAGTGCTGGGTCATGGCCCCGGCGCAGTGGGGCACCCACGACGCCGAGGGCAAGCGCAAGAGCTACGGGCACAGCGTCATCATCGACCCCTGGGGTACGGTGGTGGCCGACAAGGGCCATGGCGAGGGCATCACGCTGGCGGAGATCGACCCGGCCCGTACGGCCCAGGTGCGACAGTCGATCCCGGTGCGCAATCATCGGCGCATCTGATAAACCTCATCTCTCGAATATGGCAGCTCTGCAACACTGAGAAGACGGTGAGATGTCACCGAGATCTGTCTCACACCTGCCATTGACGCGACCCCACCCCCCTACGCACAATTCCCCCGATCTCTGCTCGCTCGTAGACAGATCCTCCAAGGAGCCACCATGCGTACTCACTCACGCCGCGCCCTCTGGGTGATGGCCCTCGCCACCACCTTGTGGGCGTGCGACGACGCCGACACTGGCGACGGTGACACCCCCGCGTCGGACTCTGGCGCTGGCCGCGATATGCGGATTACGCCCGACATGCAGGTCATCGACACCCCCGATATGGAGGTGCCCGAGGCCGACATGGACACCCCTGAAGCCGATATGGACGTGCCAGAGCCGGACATGGAGGTCCCTGAGCCCGACATGGCGGTCGAAGCTGATATGGCGGTCGAAGCCGACATGGAAGTCGAGGCCGATATGGAGGCCCCCGAGCCTGACATGGAGGTCCCCGAGGCCGACATGGAGATGCCCGACATGGAGATCCCCGCCGAGCCCGGGCCTGGCGTCGGTGAGGTGGTCTTCACCGAGATCATGTACGACCCCCATGGCCCCCTCGATGACGCCACCGCCGAGTGGTTCGAGGTCCACAACACCCTCGACCGCGCTGTGGGCCTCGACGGCTGCACCATCGTCGATGGCACCCCCGAAAACGCAGAGGTCATCGAACACCTCACCATCCCCGCCAACGGCTATGCGGTCTTCGGCAAGAGCGACGATCCCGCCCTCAATGGCGGCCTCGCACCGGACTACATCTTCAGCTTCGGCCTCAACAACAGCGGCGACTCGCTCACCCTCGACTGTGATGATCAGATCATCGACACAGTGGCGTACGACGACGAGGCCCCCTGGCCCATCGACGCCCGGCAGCAGTCCATCAAGGTGCCCACCGATCTGCAGGGCGCCAATGATGACGGCGCCAACTGGTGCTACAGCGACACGCCGTACTTCGAGCCCGAGGGCGACGCCGCCGCTGTACACCGCGGTACCCCCGGTGCAGCCAACCCCGAGTGTCCGCCCCCTGACGTGACCATCGACCTCTGCCGACTGCAGCGACCCCTCGACGTACAGGGCGACGCAGGTACCGAGCTCACCGTCGCTGGTCGGGTCTTCGAGGCCGGTGTCACCGATCGCTCCCCTCAGATCGACGCCTTCGACGGTCTGCGAGCCGAGGTGGGCTATGGCCCCGACGCCAGCGATCCTGATGGGAACCCGGCGTGGATCTGGGCCTTGGCAGCGCCGGCACCCATGTGGGACGACATGGTCGCTGGTGAGGCAGGCTTCGACGAGTACCAGGGCACCTTCATGGTGCCCGGGGCCGGCAGTTATGACTTCGCCGTGCGCTTCACCAAAGACGACGGCGCTACCTGGCTCTACTGCGATCGCGACGCCGGCGAGGGCGCTGACGGCTCGGAGAACGGCTATCAGCCCGAGAACGCCGGGCAGCTCACCAGCGTGGACAGCCCCTGTGACAACTTCATCTGCGACACGCCTCCTCCCCAGGCGTGCAACTTCGACGGTGTCACTGCCGTGGGCTACGAGCCTGTGGGCCAGTGCGAGGTGGTGGACGGCAACGCCGAGTGTGCTTACACCCAGGTGCTCACGGATTGTAGCCTCGACGGCGGTACCTGCCGCGGCGGCGCCTGCGTCGGCGGCGCGCCTCAGCCTGGTGCAGGCGATGTGATCATCACCGAGATCATGTACGACCCCCACACGGCCCTCGCCGACGGCGACGCGGAGTGGTTCGAGGTGCGCAACGTCTCCGACGCTCGGGTCACCCTCAACGGCTGCACCATCGTCGACGGTACCCCTGCGAACCTCGAGGAGGTGGTCGGGGTGGTCATCGAGCCCGGCGATTACGCGCTCTTCGTCGCCAGTGACGACGCCGCTCTCAACGGCGGCCTCGTAGCCGACGCCACCTTCAACTTCGGCCTGAACAACACCGGCGACACCATCACCCTCAGCTGCGGTGACGTCGTCATCGACTCTGTGGTGTACGACGACGAAGCGCCCTGGCCTCTGGACGCTCAGCAGCAGAGCATCCAGCTCGACGGCGCCCTGCCTGCCCCCGATGCCGAGGGCAACGACAACGCAGGGGCCTGGTGCTACGCCGACGAGGTGTACTTCGACGCTGGCGGTGATCCTGCCGGCGCGCACCGAGGCACCCCCGGCGCCGCCAACCCCGCGTGCCCGATCCCTGATCCGTGTGATCCCAACCCCTGTGTCGAGCCCCCGGCGCCCTTCTGTGACGGTGACACAGCAGTCACTGCCGCCAACCCGGGCAGCTGCGAGAACGTCGCCGGCGCTGCCGAGTGCACATACGAGGAGATCCGCACCCCCTGTGAAGGCGGCGACGTGTGTCAGGCCGGGGCCTGCGTGCCCCCCGATATTCGGGCCCCCATCGCCGGCGAGATCATCTTTACCGAGATCATGTACGACCCCCATGGCCCCCTCAGCGACGACAACGCCGAGTGGTTCGAGATCCACAACACCACCGACGAAGCCCTCGATCTCTCCACCTGCAGCGCCGCGGTGAACGCCAACAGCGTCGAGGTCGGCGCCCAGGTCATCGACGCCGGGGGCTATATGCTCTTCGTGAAGTCGAACGATGCGGGTCTCAACGGCGGCCTCGTGCCCGACGTGGTCTTCGACTTCGCCGTGGGCAACAGCGGCGCCACCATCACCTTCACCTGTGGTGATGTCACCATCAACGAGGTGGTGTACGACGACGCTGCGCCCTGGCCCTCGGACGCGCGCCGCCACAGCGTCAGCCTCGACCCGGCTGCCCTCACCGCCGCCGCCAACGTCGACGGGGCCAACTGGTGCTACGGCCGTGGCGTGTACTACGACGACGCCAACGCCTCGGCGGACGATCACCAGGGCACCCCCGGTGCCGCCAACCTGCCTTGTGACGACGCCGTCGACTTCTGCCGGCTGCAGTTCCCCCTCGAGATCTCCGAAGAGGTCGGTGCCACAGTGACTGTGTACGGCCGCGTCTACGAGATGGGCCAGACCGATCGCAGCACCGGGGTCGACGCGAGCCAGCTGGTCTTCGGTCAGCTGGGCTATGGCCCCGATGGCAGTGAGCCTTCTGACAACGCCGACTGGATCTGGACCTTCGCCATCGCCAACGCAGGCTGGGATGGCGCGGCGGCCGGCGAGGCCGACAACGACGAGTACCAGGCCGATCTGGTTGTGCCCGAGATCGGCGTCTACGACTACGCCTATCGCTTCACCGCCGATGGCGGCCGCACCTGGACTTACTGCGACGGCCAGCCCGAGGGCAGCAGCAACGGCTACGCCCCTGGCGACGCCGGCCAGCTCACCAGCAACGCCCCAGTGATGCCCTGCGATCCGAACCCCTGCGTGAACCCCCCGGCGCCGGAGTGCGCCGACGACGGCACGGTGCGCACCTTCGCCGACGTGGGCACCTGCGAGGTGGTGAACGACGCCGCGGAGTGCACCTACGCAGAAGAGCTCACAGCCTGTGAGGCGGTGGTCGAGAGCTGCGTTGCCGGTGCCTGCCAGCCTGCAGGTGGCCGCGCCCCTGCCGCCGGTGAGCTGCGCGTCACCGAGATCATGTACGACCCGCACGATGTCCTCGAAGAGGACAACGCCGAGTGGTTCGAGGTCTACAACACCACCGACGAGCTCATCGATCTGTCGGGCTGCACCCTGGTGGACAACGCAGAAGGCAACGCCGAGATCATCGGCGCTCTGACTCTGGCCCCGAGCAGCTACTCGCTCTTCGTCCGCAGCGACGACGTCAACGTCAACGGCGGCCTCGACGCTGATTACGTCTTCGGCTTCGCCCTCAACAACGGCGGCGACGACATCACCCTGACCTGCGGTGGTGTGGAGATCTTCTCGGTGACTTACGACGACGCCGATCCGTGGCCCGTCGACGCTCAGCGCAGCAGCATCAGCCTCGACATCGACGCCGTGACGAGTGGTGTGGGCATCACCGACGCCAGCAACTGGTGCTACGCCCAGGATGACGACGTGTACTACGAGCAACCTGGCAATGACTTCAGCGTACACCGGGGGACGCCTGGGCTCGCCAACCCCTACTGCCCCACCCCGGTGGACTTCTGCCGCCTGCAGTTCCCCACCGATCTGCAAACGAACGCCGGCGACGCCACCACCTTCTACGGGCGCCTCTATCAGGAAGGCATCACCGATCAGAGCCCCCAGAACGACGCCTCCCCACGGGTCATGGGTCAGCTGGGCTATGGCCCCGATGGCAGCCTGCCCGAGGACAACGCCGACTGGACCTGGCAGGACGCGGTGCCCAACCCTGGCTGGAACGGCGCCGACGTCGGCGAGGCCAACAACGACGAGTACCAGTCCGAACTGATCGCCCCGGCGAACGGCACCTATGACACCGCCTTCCGCTTCACCGCCGACGGCGGCATCACCTGGACTTACTGCGATGGTGACGATCCGGGGAACACCAACGGCTACTCTGTAGATGCTGCGGGCAACCTGCAGGTGGGCGAGCCTCTTGTGGCCTTCACCACCGAAGAGGTCCGGGCCATCTATGGCCAGGCCTGTGGCGGCTGTCACACCAATGGCGGTGCCAGTGGCGGGTTGAACCTCGATGACGACGAGGCCAACACGTTCAACGTGCCCAGCAGCGACATCGCTGGGATGGATCTCATCGAGCCCGGGGATCGCAACAACAGCTACATCTATCACAAGGTGGCCGGCACCCATCTCGACATGGGCGTGGGCGGTGCCGGCAGCCAGATGCCCCGAGGCGGGCCCTTCTTCACCGCTGACGAGATCGAGCGCTTCGGCCTCTGGATCGACGCCCTGCCCGTGGTGGGCCCAGAGCCCTTCACCACTGCAGAGGTGCAGACGCTCTACAACCAGAACTGTAGCGGGTGCCACACCAACGGCGGCGCCAGCGGCGGTCTGAACCTCGACGACGCAGAGGCCAGCACGGTCAACGTGCCCAGCAACGACATCGCCGGGATGGATCTCATCGAGCCCGGTGATCGCGACAGCAGCTACATTTACCGCAAAGTCGTCGGCACCCACCTCGACGCCGGTGGCTCAGGCGGTCAGATGCCCCTGGGGCGGGCCCCCCTCAGCGATGAGGATCTTGAGCGTTTCGGCCTCTGGATCGACAGCCTGCTGCCCTGATCCCCCAGCTCAACCCACCTTCTGGCCGGCAGTGAGCGTGATCACCGCGATCTCTGCCGGCACCCCCACCCGCATCGGCGGCCCCCAGTAGCCTGTGCCCGGGTGCACGTAGATCCAGGTCTTGTCGCGGTGCTTGTGCAGCCCCTGCACATAGGGCTGTACCAGCCCCACGATGAACCGGAACGGCCAGAGCTGCCCGCCGTGGGTGTGCCCGCTGAGCACGAGGCTCATGCCCTTGTCGGTGGCGTCGTGGATCGCTCGGGGCTGATGGGCCAGCAAGATCGAAGGGCGAGAGGCGTCACGGCCAGCGATGGCCCCAGCGAGATCGTGACCATGGCCGGGCCCTCGAGACATCCAATCGTGCACCCCGATCACGTCGAGGGCCGCCCCATCACGGGTGATCTCCATCCGGCGGTTGCCCAACACCTCGATGCCCAGCGAGGTCAGGAAACGCATCCACGAGGTCACCCCAGAGTAGTACTCGTGGTTGCCCGTGCAGAAGAAGGTGCCGTGGGCGCTCTTCAACTCTCCGAGGGGGGCTACGTGCTCCCCGAGCTGAGACACTGAGCCGTCGACGAGATCACCTGTAATGGCCACCATGTCGACGTTGAGTGCGTTGATGCGGCTCACCAGATCGCGGATGAAGTCGCCCTTGATGGTGGGCCCCACGTGGATGTCGGAGACCTGGGCGATGGTGAAGCCCTCGAAGGCCGGCGGCAGGTTGTCGATGGGCACCGTGATGCGCTGTAGCCGAGGGGGCGAGAGCGCAGTGGACACACCCGCAGCAGCGGCGCCACCCACGCCGAGGGCGGTCACCGTCGCCGCCCCTCGGGTCAAGGCCAGACGCCGTTGTGGGTCAGGCAGCCCCTCGTCGCCCCGCTTGCCTCTCAGACGCCGGACGATGCGAAAGAGCAACCGTCCAACCTCGATGGGCAAGAGCACCATGAGGGCCAGCGACACCACCCCGAACCACGTATACGTCACGAAAGCTGTGGTCTCGCCACCGCCGAAGAAGCGGCTGAAGACGATGCCCCCCAGCGTGCCCGCGCACATCAACGCCAGAAACACCGCCCCGACCCGAAGCAGCGCTTTTCGTGGCTGAACATCACGAATCAAACGGCGATAGATGAGCAGGTGAACCGAGACGAGGAGCACCACGAGGATGCTGGCGAAGAGGATGTAGCGCAGACTCATGCAGACACTTTCGAGTGTGAGGCTCGAGCCTCAGCGGAATTTAAAGACCGCCCCGCCCTCAGACCCTGTGCCCGCCACCACGATGCGCTCCAGGGCCAGATCGAGGACCTGTACGCCGCTGGCGAGGGAGAGGGCCACAAAGCGCCCGTCGGGGCTCATGGATCCATCGAGCACGGGCTCGGCGATGTAATCGGTCAGCTCGGTGATCGCGCCAGAGGCCAGCTCAACGATGTGGCCTTCTCCGGTGGGGGTGCCGCATTCATCCACAGTGAGCACCAGGGCCCGTACACCCAGGGCATCAGGCCGCACGCGGTGCGGATCCCTGCCGGTGTCGGCCACCGGGTAGCTCTCCCCGGACTCGACGTCGTACCAGGTGGTCTGCATCGAGTAGTTGAGGGGCACGCCGGGGCAGGCGATGGACTGCTTCTCTTCGAGCAGCACCCCGTTGGGGCCCACCAGGCGGGCATCGAAGATGCGATCGAAGGGCACTTGGGGCAGCGGGATCTCGATGGCAAAGCCAGGATCAGCCACGTCGTGGAGCACCGCCACCTCGTCGAGGCCGAAGTTCTTGGGGATCACCAGGACCCGCTGGCCATACACACCGCCGATACGCCCAGGGCCGAGATCGCGGCTCTGCCCGGCAGTGTTCACGTATTCGACGAGGTTCTCCCGATCGAAGATCTCGGCCACCACCCCAGCGCCCACGGGGCCCACAGTGTGCGGGTTGTTCCCTGAGATGATCTCCTCGGTGCCGCCGAAGACCGACCAGAGCACCTTGATCGGCCCTCGATCGAGCAACAGCGCCTCGTTGCCGGCGAAGTCGAGCACGCCCAGCGCCGGCACCATGCTCACCACGTTGCCGCCGCCGTCGGCGAGGATCACCATGTCCTCGGCCTCGGAGATGGGGCCGAGATAGGCGACGAAGTTGCCGTCAGGCGAAATTTGGGGGCCGCCCTCCACCTGAGGGCGCCACTCCATGTACTCCTGGTTGATGTCGAGCAGATCGAAGAAGAACAGCTTGAGGGGCTGCTCTTCGTCATTGGGCACGCACAAGGCGTAGCGGCCGATCTCGTCCACCTCCACCGTAGAGTCTTCGCAGATCATGCGAGCCTCAGTGCCCGCGGCGCTCGCCAGCCAGACATCGTCTCCGATCCGGTAGTAGAGGTACTGCGACGCCCCCGGATCGCCCTGCAGACCCGCGTCCGGGTCTTCATTGCATTCGAAGGGGTTGTCGCACCCGCTGCCGGCGGCATCGGTGTCCTCTTCGAGGGGGGTGGCGCACCCGCCCAGAATCAACCCCCCCAGAATCAAAGGCCCCAGCAGCAACGCGTTCATGCCCTTCATCTCGACCTCAGCTCGTTCGTTCGCGTCACCACGCCCTCTACTCTGACGAGGAGAGGTTGCGGTGAGGGACTCTTTGTACAGAATGCCGGAGTAACGGCTCAAATGAGCGTGCTCAAATCGCACACGCTCAAATCGAGTCCATACTGAATACCAGGACGGGGTCGCCGTCAGAGGCCGCCGCTCACCACCCTGCCATCACTCACTCTCGGGGGAGAACGTACACCATGCTTCAGATCCTCGCCCTCCTCGTCGGCATCCTCGGCGCGCCGGCGCCCAAAGGCGGCCAAATCACCATCGACGTCAAGCCCGGCGATGCGAAGGTCACCCTCGACGGTCGCGTGGTCAAAGGCTTCAAATCCGGCAGGCCCTTCAACGCCTCAGCGGGCCGTCACACGCTCCAGATCACCCGCAAGGGTTACAAGGGCGACAAGCGCTCTGTGACCGTGGCGAAGGGCAAGACCCTGCGCATCAACGTGGGCCTCAAGAAGGTGGGCAACTTCTCCGTGGCCCCAGTGAAGGTCCGCCCCAAGGCCAAACCCAAAGGCCCCATCGTGGTCAACAAGGGCCCCAAGAAGGGTAAAGGCGGCGCAGCGAAGAAGCCCGCGGTGAAGGGCGGCTTCGTCATGAAGCCCGGCGGCGGCAAGGTGAAGCCTGGCAAGCCCACGGTGAAGACCCCTGTTCGTGGCCCCACGGCGAAGAAGCCCACCAAGAAGCCTGTGGTGGCGAAGAAGCCCGCTGTGACGAAGAAGCCCAAGGTGACCAGCAAGCCCAAGGTCGCCGCTCGGCCCAAGGCTCGGCCCAAGCCCAAGGTCACCACCCGGCCCAAGACGCGCCCCCGCAACAACCGCCCCGTGGCGGTGCGGCCCAACAACAACCAGCCCAACGGCGTCCGGGGCGCCGCCCCCTACCGTCGCCCGAGCCTGAAGCCCTGGGCCGCCCTCTCCTTCGTCGTGGGGGCCGCCTCCATCGCCGGCGGTGTGGTGGTGGGCCTGCAGGCCGAAGACAAGGCCGAGGAGTTCAACGACAGCGTGTTCCTCGACGACAAGCGCGAGCTGAAGCAGGACGCCGAGAATCTGGCTCTGGGCTCGAACGTGCTGTATGGGGTGGGCGCAGCGGCCCTGCTCATCGGCGGGCTGCTCTGGGCCATGGACGACAGCGGCTCGACGTACGGCTCAGTCACCCCCATGCCCGGCGGTGGCGCCTACGTGGGCTTCGGAGGCAGCTTCTGATGATGCGTGCGCGAATCACCACCTTGATGCTCACCACGGCCTTCGCGGTGCTGGGATGCACGGTGGATCTCGAAGAGAACGAGTGCCAAAGCGACGGCGACTGCGTGTTCAAGGCCAATACGGTCTGTCAGCTGCCAGAAGGCTGGTGCGTGCGCCCGGCCCCCGACGCCACACCGGTGCCCGACGCCCGGCCGATGCCCGATATGTCAGTGGAGCCTGAGCCGGACATGTCGGTGGAGCCCGAAGCGGATATGTCGGTGGAGCCTGAGGCCGACATGGGGATGGAAGAAGCAGACGCCGAGCCCATGGAGATGGCCGACATGGGCATGATGGAGGTCGATGCTGAGCTTATGGAGATGGCTGACGCTGAGCCTGAGATGGCTGACATGGAAGCCCCTGAAGAATAAGAGAGTTTCGGGCACGGGCACGGGCACGGGCACGGGCACGAGTTGATTCGACCTTTGACCCGTGGCCCTGCATGACTCCGCTCGTGGGTTTATGATGGTGGAGGCTCTACTCAGCCCCATGGGTCTCTCATTGGAGGTTTTGACCTCCATACACCCCAAGACCTGAACTCTCAGGTCGTTCTGTAACGCATCATCTCAGTTTCAATTGCTGCCTGTGTCCTGAATCCAGGAAGGACCACGGGTCAGGTCGAACAGTGGCCAGCCCTTCGGGTGTCTTTCCGCTCCCTCCGGCCGGCTACGCCGCCCTCCACTCGCTCCAAGACATGCAGCCTCAGGCTGCACTGTCCACATCCGTAAAACTCGTGCCCGTGCCCGTGCCCGTGCCCGTGCCCGAAACTCTCTTGCGAGCGAAGCGAGTCACTGAAGAGCAAGCGAGTCACTGGAGAGCAGCAGGCTCCACTTCCTCAACAGTGGCCAGCACCTCTTTCACCTCGAGCAACCGCAGCTCATCATCCCAGGGTACCCGCACCCCTGCTTTTTTGGGGAACAGCACCTTGGCCCCCATGGGCACCCCGCTCACGTTCTCGCCCACGATCTCGTCGCCGGTCTCCGTACCTGCGCGGGCCACTTCGACCACCTCGCCGTAGAGGGCATCGTCGTGTTGCTCTTTGACCCCCTCGGGCAGGTACAGACCCGCCTCGCTGCGGCTCTCGAGTTTGAGCACTCGCACAAGCACTCGGGGGCCCAGGGGTTTGATGTAGCGCAGCGGGCGGTGACCCGGGACCTTCAGCTCGTCTGACATGTCTCACTCCCATCACCCTGAGCTTGCAGGGTGAGTGGCGAAGGTTGCTTTCCAGAACCAGAGGGGTCATACCCTCGTGTATGGGCGCTGTCATCCTCACCATCCCGGGCCCCTGGGGCAAGCTTCCCACGTGGCCTTCCGCCATTCCCCTCACCCATGACGAGGCCGAGCCGGGCCTCGCCGGTGACATCAAGGCCTTCGCCCGACAGGCGGCCATGGTGGACGCCCTGGACATGGGGCAAATCAAACGCCACGCCGGCATCGTCCGGGCTCTGGTGGATTTCGAAGAAGAAGGCACACTGCAGTGGGCCACGGCAGGGGCGAAGCTGATGGTCGAGGCCTTCGCTGCTGGCGCCCCGGTGGTGCTCGTGGAGACGGCGAGCAAGGTGATCGACCCCAAAGGGCTCGATGGCGCTGATCTCACCGATCCGGTGGCGCTGGTGCATCTCTATGTGTCGGTTTTTGGCGATGGCGAGCAGGTGTACACCGAGGGTCTGCAGGTCTTCGATTTGCCCGACGTGGTGGTGTCCTACCGCAACGAGGCTGAGGGGGTGCTGGCCCAGGGCGCGGCTTTTGCCTATGCAGCGCTGAGCGTCTGCGAAGGGCTGAGGTTGAGCGAGGGTGGGACCTTCACGGCTTCGGAGAGCGCGCCGACCTACACATGCGCCTTCGAGGCGACCACTGAGGCTGATCTGGAAGACGATCCGCTGGCGAACCCCCGCGGGGTTTGGCGACTCACTCGCGTCAGCTGATGTGGGATGAGGAGGCCGAGAGTCAATGCCCTCGCTGTGGGGCCGCTGGCCAGAGGCATGTGTATCAAACCCGCGGCATGAGTGGTGGAGACATTGGGTGGTCTTCATCGACGCAGTGCAGGCAGTGCGAGCTCTGCATAGAAGAAGACAACAGCGGCATGCCACCAGAGCCTCTGCGGCAATTCTTCATCCGCACTGACGGCCTTTGGCAACTTACGCTCGATGACCCCGCCTTCAGACTCAAAGCAGTGCGACAGCTCCGGAGCATCCTGCCGCTGAGCCTCACCGAAGCGGCATCCATGCTGAAAACAGGTGTGCTCTGGCAAGGGACTCGGTCAGAGGTGAACTGGCTCCTGGATACCCTCCAGTTTCCCAACAAAGGCATCATCTCCGTGCGCTTGGAGCGTCCTGGATCACGGGGTGACCCCTGATCTCGCCGAGCCCTTCAACCGCTTCACGAGATCAGCAACAGGTAGAGTAGAGCAGTCCTGTTTACCGCCCTTCCGGCACGTGTTCACCCTTCCGTCTTTGACCTGCAGCCAGAACTCACCGCAATTGCTGATGGGGATGGGAAACCCCCTCGACTGATCGAGAACGAAGAGCATCTCGCTGCCAATGGGGAAGCGTTCCGTGGTGATGTAGGGGCGGCACAGGCGGCCATCGTCCCCCATGAGTCGTATCCGCTTTCGTTGAGACTCGCCCTTGAGTACGTCGAGCACCTGCACATCCATCGTTCGGTAGATGGTGGTTCCGTGCACCTCGTTCTTCCATGGGCCATAGCTGAGCACCTTGGCACGTATGGCCAGATCGCCTTTGGATGCGAGCTCTTCGAAAGAGCCGCCATAGCCACAATCACATGCGAAGGCTGACAGGGGCACCAGCAACGCGCTGGCACAGAGCAGCAGGGACGAAATCAACGTCTTCATGAGACCTCCTTGGTGCAGACATGCACGCAGAGGCAACGGCTCGGATCTAATCCGCGAGGGAAACTGTTCTGAGAGAGATGAACGAGGGCGTTACATGCGCTTGACGATCTGCTCCGCCACCGCTTCACCGCGGCTCGCGCAGTCTGGCAGCCCCACACCGAACAGGCCGTTCCCAGCGAGGTACACCCCCTTGAGCGAGGCCACGGCGGACTTCACCTCGGAGACCCTCAGCTGGTGGCCCAGCACGTACTGCGGGATCGCAGAGTCCCAGCGGATCACCCGCGCAAAGGTGGGCTCGGGCATGGGGCCCCTGAGCGCCACCGAGAGCTCTCCACGTACGAGGTGGATCAGGGCGTCGTCGTCGAGGTTGATGAGATCGGGATGGCGGGCGCCGCCGAGGATGGAGCGGGTCATCACGTGACCGTTCGGGGCGCGGTCGGGGAAGATGCTGCTCGTGAAGAGCCCGCCGAGGATCTTGCGATGCTCCGTCGAGGGCACCAGGTAGCCGAAGGCGTCGAGCGCCCCGGGCATCTGGGCCTTGGGGAAACCCAAACCCACCACCACCGCCGGGGCATAGGGGATCGCCTCCAGAGGCGCCACGGCGGCTGGGGCTACGCCGGCGAGAATCCGGGCCATGGCCGCCGTGGGCGTGGCCAGCACCACAGCGTCGGCCTCAATTGGGTCACCGCCGCCGGCCTCGATGCGCCAGCGGCCCACCTTCTTGAAGCCCGTCACCGGACGGCCCACCTGAATCGCGTCTTCGAGCTTGTGGGCCATGGCCCCCGTGAGGGTCTCCATGCCCCCGGCGAAGCCCGTGAGCTTCGGGCGACCCTTCTTCGGGCCTCCCTCACCACGGCGACGGGCCCGCAGCTTCTTCACACCCATCATCGCCGCGCCCCGCAACAGACTGCCGTGCTCTGATTCGATCTGGGCGATCTTGGGGAACGCCGCTTTCATGCTCAGGCGCCGGGGATCACCGGCATAAATGCCCGTGACCACAGCATCCATGAGCACGGCGGCTTCGGAGCCCATGCGGCGCCGGGCGAAGTCGTAGACCGACTCGTCGTCACGGCTCGAGCGCTTGGGGATCAGCGGCTCGGCGAGCAATCGCGCGGCGCCCTTGACGCTCAAGATGCTGGTGCTGAGCAGATCACCGGGGCCACCGGGCACCGCCTCGAGTCGGCCGCTGCGCATCACATAGCGCTTCTCCGACTCGGCCTTCGCCGAGATGAGCTGATCGCCGAGATCGAGAGACTCAGCGAGGCGGACCATGGACTCCCGGCTACTGAGGAACCCGTTGGGACCCCACTCCACGTGGTAACCCTCGGCGCGCTCGGTCTTGATCTTGCCGCCGACGCGATCGTCGGACTCGAGGACCACCACATCGACGCCAGCCCGCCGCAGATTCCACGCACAGGCGAGGCCGCTCAGCCCGCCCCCGATCACCGCCACCTTCATCGCTTCTACTCCCCGCGCTTCTTTGCTGAGGCCTCGTGCACGTAATCGACCAGCCGCTTCACCGTGTCGACCGGGGTCTTGGGGGTGATGCCGTGGCCGAGGTTGAAGATGTGGCCGGTGCCGTCACCTGCGGCGTCGAGGACGACGTCGACGGCGGGCTTCAGCGCAGACCACGGTGAAAGCAATCGGGCAGGATCGAGGTTCCCTTGAAGGGTTACGCCATCGCCGACGATGGCCCGGGCCTTCTCGAGGGGCAGGGTCCAGTCGACGCCGAGCACATCGGCGCCGGTGCCCGCGACGAGATCGAAGTAGGTGCCGGTGCCCTTGGCGAAGACGATGACTGGCACCCCGGGGCGACGCACGCCCTCGACGATGCGCCTGGTGTAGCGGGCCCCCCAACGCTCATAGTCTGCCGGATCCATGCTGCCGGCCCAGCTGTCGAAGATCTGCACCACGCTGCAGCCGCGATCGACCTGCATGTTGAGCAGGCTGATGACCTGATCAGCGAGCTTCTCGAAGAGGGCCTCGGCGGCCTCGGGGTGCTCGTACAAGAAGGTCTTGGTCTTCAGGAAGTTCCGGGTCGAGCCGCCCTCGATGAGGTAGCTGGCCAGGGTGTAGGGGGCCCCGGCGAAGCCGATGAGGGGGGTGGTGTCGGGCAGCCCGTTCCGGATCAAGGCACAGGCGTCGCCCACGAAGCCCATGGTCTCCCGAGCGTCGGTGACGATGAGCTTCTCCACGTCGGCCACGGACTCGATGGGGTTCTCGATGACCGGCCCACCCTTGGGGAACTTCACCACGGCCCCCATGGGCTCGAGGGGGATCAGCAAATCGCTGAACAGGATCGAGGCGTCGAGATCGAAGGCGTTGATGGGCTGCAGGGTGACCTCAAGGGCCAGCTCGGGGGTGTGGCACACCTCGAGGAAGTCGTGCTTGGCCCGCACAGCCCGATACTCGGACATGTACCGCCCCGCCTGCCGCATCAGCCAGATCGGCGTGTGGGGCGTAGCCTCTCCTCGGCAGGCCTTGAGGAACAGCGAGTTCTGGAGCTTGGGATCTGTAAGGTGGGCGGGGGTCTGGCTCATGGGGGCCTCTTTCGTGTTTCGACCCGAGGTTCATATCATCTTTACGGCTGAGGTGTCGCTCGAGGCCTTCTCTCTTTATGTCTGCTTGCCGTAAAACCAGTCACCCATTCACTCAAAGGAGCCCCATGGCCGTTCAACGCATCGTCTTGCTCAAACTC
This sequence comes from Bradymonadia bacterium, assembly GCA_046290225.1. Taxonomy (GTDB): domain Bacteria; phylum Myxococcota_A; class Bradymonadia; order UBA7976; family UBA1532; genus JBKAGE01. The sequence continues at coordinate 177,784 of JBKAGE010000037.1, forward strand.
CACGACGCCCACAGCACCGACGAAGGCCGGGCGAAGTTCGCCGCCCACACTCGGGAGGTCTTCGCCAAGATCCCCGGCATCGCAGGTTTCGAGGTGGGTTTGCCCGCCGACGACCACGCCACCGGCTCCTGGGATGTGGTCATCATGGTGCGCTTCGACAGCATGGAAGACGTGGCCGCGTATGCCGTCGAGCCGACACACCGCGAATACGTGGAGGGTTATCTCAACCCCCACGCCCACGTGAAGAAGGCCTGGAACTTCGAGATCTGATCACTCGCCTTCAAGTGCGGGCTCCAGATCAGCTTCGCATGCCTCGTCCAACGCACCATCGCAGTCGTCATCGAGGCCATTGCACAGCTCTTCTCCGGGCAGCACCTGACCATCACACAGTCCTGGCTCCCCTTCGAAGCAGAGCGAGTTGCCGCCTCGACATACCCCCACCCCCTCGGTCTCCGGCGGGCCGTCGTAGCACGGCTCCACGAGTAGATCGCCGTCCTCGCCCTCGTCGGTGACGCCATCACAGTCGTCGTCAATGTCGTTGCAGGTCTCGGGTTCGGGATCTTGAGGGATGTCGGAGGGCGTCACACTGCACACGCCGGAGCGCTGATCAGGGCTGCAGACATAACCCCCGGAGACGCTGCATGGCCCCAGGCCGATGGTGCAAGTGCGATCGAGGCCGAAGTCTTCGTCGAGCTGCCCATCACAGTCATCATCGAGACCGTTGCACAACTCCATCTGCGGTGAGGGCCGATCATCGCTCACGGCAAAACACCTCACCCCACGGCCGTTGTCGGCGCAGCGGCCTTCTCCTTCGGTCTGGCAGATGCCGTACCCGGCGATACAAGGCTCGCCGACGGCGTACCCCTCATCGACGAGACCGTCGCAGTCGTCGTCGACGTGATCACACAGCTCGTCGCGGGGCTCGATGTCTGGGGCTCTACACGACACCTGGCCAGAGGGGTCACACCACAGCACCCCCTCGCTGAGGCATCGGCCGACGCCTTGAGTGCACGACATTTGATTGAGCACCACCTGCTGCCCTTCGTCGGTGATGCCATCACAGTCGTCATCCTGGCCATTGCAGATCTCAGGTTGTGGGGAAGGCTCAGGGGCGTTGCACACCCGCCAGCCCTCCACCGTGCATTCGAAGGTGCCCTCGGTGATGCACCCGCCAGCTCGCCGAGTGCAAGGGCCCAGGAGATCGGTGTAGCCCTCGTCGACACGACCGTCCCCATCGTCGTCCTGACCATCACATCGCTCTCCGTCCACGATGCCGCCATCGCTACACTCGGCGCCTTCTGGGCAAGGGAGAGGATCTGCCACCTCAGCATCGGCGAGCGGCTGAACGAAGCTGTCGCTCTCCTCGAGGCTCGATGCGTCCTGGGGCTCTGGTGCGTGCAGAGATGCGTCAGGTGTTGCGGGCACGTGAGCGTCAGGCAAGACAGCAGCATCCAGCTCGCCAAGGCGTTGCGAGGCGGTCTCGGTGCACGCACTCGCCAGCGCCAGCGCACAGAGGCACCCCATGACATATCTCGTGTAGATCACCATTCGACCTGCCACCCCATCCCCCGATCGGACCCCGTGGTGGGCGCCGGGCGCTGGTCTTCGTGGTTCAAATAGGCCCAGAGCAATCCGCTCGCGGCGAGTATTCCCCCAGTCACCAGAGTCGCCCGGCCCATCTTGTGGGTGCGATCGACGTCTTCGTAGAGCGCCTCGTTGCTCGGATCGTGCAGCAACTCGTCGCCGAGCCGCTCGTTCCGGTAGCTGTAGTAGCCGCTGGTGCCCAGCAACGCGGCGCCCGCGCCCACGGTGATCCAATGCCACGGGGTGGATTCGGCCCTCTGTACCTCAGGGGTATCGAGCTGGGCGCGGATGAGCGTCGCAGGATCAGAGGTCTCTCGGTACCTGCCCTCAAGGGTACGAGCGTGTTGGACCGCCTCGAGCTGATTGATGTCGAGGGCGTGCAAGCTCTCGAGGACAGGGGGCGCCGGCGGCAGCGCCCCTGGAGCAGCCTGCGCGTGCACATCAGCGGTGCTCGCAGCCCAGATCAAAGTCAGCGTGAGGCTACAGAGAGAGATCATCGTGTCGTCCCGTCGAGATGTGTCTGGTGGAAGCCGCCCATGACGCGACGACTCATGGGGCCCAGGACGCCACCCCTAAAATGACCATTCTGTGAATGTTCTACGGGCTGAGCCGTCGGACACCGCTTTTGGTCAAAACCAGCCAGCCTCTTCGGTATGGCACTTGATGCCAGATGCCCCCGTGGGCACTTGCACCCACCATGGGGCGATCGACAGCCCCCCTTCCCTCCAAGGCCACTGCGAGCTATCTTGCCCGCCTGTTTTGTCTTCACCTGGCCTCGGGCCAGGCCTCGCTGGCAACCGCACGTGTCGCATCAGCGTCTTCTAAAGACCCTCGCGACCGCGTCTCACATCATTTGGGAACAGCCATGAGCAAGCCCCTCAGCACCGACATCGTCTTCCTCGCCGCCAAGCGCACCGCCTTCGGCACCTTCAACGGCGCCCTGAGCAAGTACAGCGCCACCGATCTCGGCGTGCACGCCGCCAAGGCAGCTCTGGAGCAGAGCGGTGTGCCCGCTGAAGATGTGGGCCACGTGGTCTTCGGCAACGTGCTGCAGACCAGCCGCGACGCCATCTACCTCGCCCGGCACATCGGCCTGAAGGCCGGCCTGCCTCAGGAGGTGCCCGCTGTCACCGTGAACCGCCTGTGCGGCTCCGGCTTCGAGGCCATCACCCAGGGCGCCCTGATGCTGCTCAACGGCGACGCCGAGGTCGTGCTCTGCGGCGGCACCGAGTCCATGACCCAGGCCCCCATGGTGGTCCGGGGCACCCGCGGTGGCATCCGGTTCGGCGCCAACATGGAGTTCGAAGACACCCTGTGGTCCTGCCTGACCGACACCCACACCGGGCTGCCCATGGCCATGACCGCAGAGAACCTCGCCGAGCAGTACGACGTGAGCCGCGAGGCCTGCGACGAGTACGGCCTGCGCAGCCAGCAGGCTTGGGCCCACGCCCAGGAGCAGGGCTGGTTCAAGGACGAGATCGCCCCCATCGAGATGAAGACCCGCAAGGGCGTGGTGAGCTTCGACACCGACGAGCACCCCCGGCCTCAGACCACCGGCGAGGGCCTCGCCAAGCTGCGCCCGGTCTTCAAGAAGGACGGCACGGTCACCGCCGGCAACGCCAGCGGCATCTGCGACGGCGCCGCGGCCCTGGTCATCGCCACCGCGGAGTACGCCGAGCGCAAGGGTCTCAAGCCCCTCGCCCGCCTCGTGCAGTGGGGCGTCTCGGGCTGTGATCCGAACATCATGGGCATCGGCCCCGTGCCCGCCGCCAAGAAGGCCCTGGAGCGCGCCGGCCTCGGCATGGGCGACATGGACGTCATCGAGGTGAACGAGGCCTTCGCGCCCCAGTACATCGCTGTGGAGAAGGCCCTGGAGCTGCCCCGGGAGAAGACCAACGTGAACGGTGGCGCCATCGCCCTCGGTCACCCCCTCGCCGCCAGCGGCGCCCGCATCACCGGCCACCTGCTCTACGAGCTCAAGCGCCGGGGCGGCAAGTACGCCCTGGGCAGCGCCTGCATCGGCGGCGGTCAGGGCATCGCCGTGATCGTGGAGGCCCTCTGAGATGAGCGGCGCGCACCCCGAGGCTGATCAGGATCAGCTGGTCTACGACTGGAACGTCCGCCGGCGCCGGACCGCCCTCGCGAAGCAAGAGGTGGTCTTCTTCGACGAGACGCTCCGCGATGGGATCCAGGGGCCCTCGATCATCGATCCCCCCATCGAAGCCAAGAAGGAGATCCTGGCGCTCACCAACGCCCTCGGGGTGCAATGGGCCGACATCGGCCTGCCCGGCGCGGGCCCCCGAGCCCGGAGCGACGTAAAGGCGCTGGTGCAGTTCATCGAGTCGGAGAAGCTGTCGATTCAGCCCTCGGCCGCTGCGCGCACGCACATCAACGACATCCGCCCCATCGCCGAGATCAGCCAGGAGACGGGCCGGGCCATCGAGGTCATGGCTTTTCTGGGCACCAGCCCCATCCGGCAATACGCCGAGAGCTGGGATCTGGACCGCCTGCTGAAGCTCAGCGGCGAGGCCATCGAGTTCGCCGTGAAGGAGAACCTGCCGATCTGCTTCGTCACCGAAGACACGATCCGCAGCCGACCGGAGACCCTGGCGAAGCTGTTCCTCAACGCCATCGACAAGGGCGTGAACCGCCTCTGTCTGTGCGACACCGTGGGCCACGCCTCACCCGATGGCGTGCGCAACCTGATCCAGTTCACCGCCAACCTCATCGACGGCACCGGCGCTGACGTGGGCATCGACTGGCACGGCCACAACGATCGCGGCCTCGGGGTGGCCAACACCATCTTCGCCCTGGAATACGGCGCGGACCGCCTGCACGGCACCGCCCTGGGCATCGGGGAGCGCATCGGCAACGCCGCCCTGGATCAGGTGCTGCTCAACCTCAAGCTCATGGGTGAGATCGACAATGATCTCACCAAGCTCGAGGCCTGGTGTACTGCGGTGAGCACCCACATGGGCTGGGAGATCGCCCCAGACTACCCGCTCATGGGCCGAGACGCCTTCCGCACGGCCACCGGCGTGCATGCCGCGGCGGTGGTCAAGGCGGAGCAGAAGGGCGACGCCTGGCTCGCTGATCGCATCTACTCGGGGGTGCCCGCGGGGCTCTTCGGGAAAGAGCAATCCATCGAGATCGGCCACATGAGCGGCAAGAGCAATGTGATCTACTGGCTGCGCAAGCGCGGCTACGAGCTCGACGAGGGGCTCGTGGATCACATCTTCGCCCACGCCAAGGCGGGGAACCAGACGCTCAGCGACGCTGAGGTGCTGGCCCTGATCGACGCCTGGAAGTCTCAACACAGCTGAGGCCAGAGTTGGAGCGGACGGCCGTGCTTGCGCACCGCCTGTAGCGGACGGTCATCGCCTAGCGGCGACAGCCTGTAGCGGACGCCTCGCCTTCGGCGAAAGCTGTAGCGGACGCCGAGTCTGCCTCCGGCAGCCTGAGCTGTAGCTTTCTAAGAGAGTTGAGGGGGCGTTGGCTCATCTACCGCGAACGCTGTGGGCCTCTGACGAACCAGTTCCGGCGTAAGCCCCAATCCGGGTCGAGAAGCCCACCACGCACACCATAACTCTCTAAAAAGCTACAGCTCAGGCTGCCGAAGGCAGACTCGGCGTCCGCTACAGCTCTGCAAGGCGAAGCCGCAGCAGGCGTCCGCTACAGACGGCGCGCAGCGCGGTCGTCCGCTCGAAAAGTCCCCCCACTCAGGCGCACTGTGGGGATGTAGCCTCAGTGCGCCTCTACCCTGCCTGTTTGGAGCCATAACGGTTCATCGTGCCCCTCGCCCCATCCCTCAACCCGCTGGGGCGATTCACCCAGACGATGAAGTCGGGCTCCGCAAAACTCACTCGATGATCGACGTGGTACCGATTGGCCACGTAGATCGCGTCTGCCGGCACCATCCCGCCGAGGGCCAGCAAGAACGTGTTGGGCAAGATGGTGCCCTCGTCTTCGATCCTGACGCTTGAGACGTCGTTCATGACATCGATGGTCTCCCGATCGATGTGGGGCTCGAACTGAACGAGGATCCGCCCATTGGGGATGTAGAGCGTCTCGTCGCCCACGGTGGCCCGTGAAGAGAAAACCGGTACATGATAGACGCCGGCGGGCAGGTCGACGGTGTCGACCCGCACGCTGGAGCACCCCTCTGCCATGGGGATCAGCGCCATGTCGTAGTCCGGAAAATAGACAATGTCCTCGTGACTGCCGAAGCGCCCGTTGAGGCCGACATACGTCTCGAAATCCACCTGTCTCATGGCACTCACGCCGATGACCGCGATGAACTGAACGGACAGCTTCAAAGGCACTCGGGTCTCTCCGAGAAAGTAGTACTCGTACATGTGGCATGACCTTGCGTTGGGTCTGGAGCGGCCTGCTCCAAGCAGTGACGATGCCGCGCTGACCACACCCTCCCAAAAGGCCGATGTGCTGACGAGGGACACAAGGGGGGGTCTTGTGTCGTTGCGTGGTCTTCCAAGGGGTGCTTAGACTGCGGGACCATCACATGCAGAAGCAGCACACATTCGCAGGGAGGCGAGGTGATGACGGCGGGACGCGCGATCAAGCTGGTGACTCTGATCACCTTGAGTACGTTGCTGGGCACGGGCTGCCCGCCAAAAGGCGGGCGGGTCAAAGATGCCGGCGTCAGCAAAGACGCTGGTGGCAATGCTGACAATGACGGAGACAAGCGCCCCGACCCCGAAAACGAGCCTAAAAAACGGCGTGAAGATCAGGGCAGGTTCGCCGAGCGTTTGTGCAGAGAAGACATGCTGGTGGTCGACGTACCCACCTTCATTCCCAACCTGTGGGTCAAGAACGGCCGCACGGTGGCCACCGCGCTCGTGCGTCAGGACGAAATCAGAAAGCTTCTCGAAGAAGAAGCGAACCAACGCCTGGAGCCCTGGTTTGGCGACCCCACCGGGGCCAAACGCCGGATTCACGTCACGCTCGAACGCGTCTTTGCTGCGAACAGTTATTCTGGAGTGCCTCTCAACCAGCAGCCCGTGGCAGATCGAGCAGACCCAGTTCACCTGCGCCATCTGCGCTTTACCTTCACCAGCGACACACCCACCGGCAGGGCCCCGGAGAACCTCCGCCCCAGCGCTCAATGTGAGGCGCTGGCCACATTGCAGATCCTCCTCGATGATGCGATCGGCGCTGAAGACGCAGCACGCCTCTATGTGGCCCGTGCGTGTGACGCCAGCATCCAGCAGAGTGCGACTTTTGCCCCGGCCCCCCATGATGAATGGCACCTCACGGCCATGGGCATAGACCAATCTTCTGTTCGCATCACTGGCGCATCAGGAAGCCCGAGCGCTCATGTGGCCATCGTCGACACTTTGCCACCGCAAAAAGTCGTCAGCCTTCTCGGTGCTGAAAGTCCGGATGGTGTCGACGCCACGCCTGGCACCATGCACGGCGCCGCAATGGGGCTCTACGTCCGTCAGGTATCTCCCACAGCCAAGATCACCTTCTTCAAGGGCTTGTCTGGTGACGGGGCCTCTCCCATTGGGGATTTGGCCACAGCACTTCAACGCGTACACACGCGCTTCTCCGAAGCCTCCAGAGCACGGGCTCCATTGGTGGTCAACCTCAGCTTGGGCTGGAAAGCCGATGGGCGCGTCAGGACCAGCATCAAGGGCAGCTGGACTCAACGTCACCTCAGCTGGACGGATGGTCGTCAGATTCCCCGTGACTGTCAGATGTTGGAAGACCCAGTGGGTGAGTCGGTTCGATTGGCGCTCATCGGTCTGCGTCGACGAGGTCTCGAGGTCTCGACCCTGATCTATGCCGCCGCAGGGAACACGATCCTGTCACCGCCGATGAAGTACCCAGGCAAGGCCCCCACTGACGATCCTGTAGAGGCGCTGCCTGATCCATCTAATGTCAGAGCAGTACCTCCTGTATATGCCACCGACGACTTGCTCTACCCCGCAAACTGGGCACGTCGTCTGACCGAGCTACGCCCTGGGGAGACACCGACGCCGCTGGTCGAGTCAGTGGGTCAGTCTGGTCCTCGCAATCCTGATCCAGATCACACGAACTTTCGTTTGGAGACGCCACTGGTAGCACCTGGAGTCTTTGTGCCGATCTCCTTGGGGGTGAACACCAGTCTCACAGGGGTGACAACCTGGGCAGACATCGATCTGTGCACTGACAGATCCGGTGCTGTCGCAGGCCCCTTCCTGCCCCCTCATTACAGCGGAACTTCGGTGTCGACGGCTTTCGCCAGCGGCACTGCAGCAGAGGCTCTCCGGGCACTTCAAGGTCGCCGAAGCTCAGGTACGCCACCCAGGGTGATTCGTCAGGATCAAATGACTGCGCTGATGACCCATTCGGGCATTCCCTGCGGCCAGGTGAAAGGCCACTATCTGGCCCCTAACTTCTATGACATTCCCGATGTGCCCCAACTTGATGGCACGCCAAATCCGGCGGCCCATGAAAATGCTGCCGTAGCTCCAGTACGTACGGATGTACGTCGACAGCTCCACTTCAAGACCCTGATGACCCTGATTCAGCAACCGGTATGTATGCAAAGAGTTCTGGCCTGTACTTTCGAGAACCCTCGAAATCACCTTGGCCGCCTGAACTCCACATGTCTGACATCGGCGCTGAGTGCTTGTGATGTTCCACTGCGCAGGCGTGCTTGCGCAGGGTCAAAGCCCGTACTCGCGGGTACACGGCCAGAGTTGGAGTGTGCTGCGAATAAGCTGTTGTCGAGCGTGACTCCAGCGCCGCTGCCCAAACGAGCACCTGATCCCTTGGTGGCAGGCACTCTAGGGCCTCAACCAACGATATATCCATGCACTGGCCGCTGCAGTGTATTTACATTTTCTGCAGGTGGAGATCGGATGATGGACATCACATTCGAACTCAACCCTAAATGGGATGTGGCCCGTACAACTAGGGTAGAACTCCGGATTCTCGGAAATGGTGGCTTCCTTGCGGGACCAGCATATACGCTGAGCAACAATCCAACATCTGACCTCAGCCCAGGCAAATTACATATTGTTAAAGACATCAAACTCGAAAATGATTCTGTAACAGAGTCGATGGATTTTCGACTTGTGTTCGAAGGTAAATCAGTCACTGGTCAACAGGTATCAATCAGCCAACCTTTGAGTGTTCATAAATCAACCCCTGGGTGGTCAACACCTTGAGCTTTCGGCTCCAACCTGCCCTCTCAATTCTGGTGTCATGCATACTCATGACATCCTGCACTCCAGTGCCCTCCTCATCAACCTCCTTGCTTGGGATTGAGGGTGAAACTGGTGTTCTGTCTACTCAGAACTCTTCGCTCATATATCTCTTTGATCAAGATCACAAAATCCACCTATCAACAAACTGTCCGGCTTCGAGTTACCTTACTCTTCGTACTGAACTCGGTCAGGACAAGCTTGAATTCAAAGACACCACTGCTCTAAACAACTATTTATCAAACCAGCCAAACGGTCGAGAGTTCACATTAAATTCCACATGCAACCAAAAAAAGTCTAAAGATTACAGAATCAGGCTCATTCCAACGGTTGGCGAAATCTTGCCTATACAAGAAATCGATCAACTGCTCAAACAAGAGAAATGGGATGATGCGCACAGACTGCTGAACCAACGAAAGAGTACATCAACGGACGCCTATTCAAGATCAGTCCTCATGATGGAGATTGCCCGAGTGTACTCTCGAAGATCTCCTGTGGAAGGCGTTCAGCATTGGATATCTGCTTCAAATTACAGTGAAGAGCAAGGTTACTTGAGTGATGCGAGCCAAGCTCTTAGAAATGCAGCGCATTACATACTCACCAATAGTCCAACGAAAGCCAACTCACTCATTGACAAAGCAATTGGCATCGATAGCCGTTCAAACCGTCCACGAGAACTTGCTGAAGACTACTATTATAAAACCATCATCTGGCATTCGCTTCTGGTACCAAAGAAAGCTCTGAGCCACCTTCAAAAAGCGAAGACTGAGATGGCTCGGCTACAAGACAAGACCCTTGCTGCTGCTTTGAGTAGCGTCGAGACAGGAATCTTAGAGCGTCTTGGCCAATATCGAGAAGCTGACTCAATCTACCGGTCCCAGCTGGAGGCTCCAGGAACCCAAGGTATTCTCAGGGGGATTATTCTCAGCAACTTTGCATGGATGAGGACAGTCTCTCACGGCCAAGAACCACTGACTGACGTGGAGCAGGACTTCCAAACAGCTCTCTCACTCCTCAAACAGCACAATGCCCTACCCTCCGCCATCGCAGAAACTCACCTCGGCCGCGCGTGGCTCTACGTAAAACAGCGCAACTACTCCGCCGCGCTCGCCGACTGGACCGAAGCTCAGAAGCTCTCCAAAACCGAGAGCTGGCCCGGGTTCCGGTGGCTCGTGCGCGCTGAGATCGCGCGGGGCACGCGCGACTTTCCCAGCGCCCATCAGGCCTTTCAGAAAGCCATGGAGACCGCGCGGCTCACCGGTGCGCCCGCCTCCGACATCGGGTGGCGGGCCCTCTATGGAGTGGGCAGTCTGCACCTCGCCGAGGGGCAGCGGCGCAAGGCCATCGACACGTGGAAACAGGCCCTCGGCGAGCTCGATCTGACCACGCGACAGATCGGCGTCGACGCCATCGGCGGGTTCCTCGGCGATCGCCAGCACCTGACCCGTGATCTCATGGAAGTGCTCATCGAGGCTGGGCAGATCGACGAGGCCGTGCTCGTGGCCGATCGATCCCGGGCCCACACGCTGCAGGCCCTCGACGCCCAGCATCGACTGGAGCGGCTCACCCCGGCGCAGATGGAGACGTGGTCCACGCACATTCAGAGCTACATGCAGCTTCGGAGCAGCTTCGACCCCACCGCCGAGAGCCACTGCCTCGAGGTCCCTCGCGACGAAGTGGCCGCCTGTGAGGCTAAACGCCAGCAGCGCACCAAAGCCCTCACCGAGCACCTCGACGCGGCCTATGCCCTGCTCGACGAAGCCGCGGGCAGCGTGCACAGCGTCAGCCGCCTGTCCGAGATACAGCAGGCGTTGCGCCCGAAGGAAGCTCTGCTCGTCGTGGCCAGCGTCGAGCAGGAAGCACAGGGTCAGGCTCAATGGCGGAGCTTCTGGGTCACCCACAGCACCGTGGAAGCTGGCACCCCCTCACCCGATCCGGCTTCGCTGTGGTTGAGCCGACTGCCTGCCCTCGATCACCTCTTCCTCGTCGGTGATGCCCCCTCGGTCCGGGGCCTCTCGGCGCGCCTCGACACCGATGAACAACCCCTCGGCGCGAAGGTGCAGATGAGCGAGCTGCCCTTCGCGGGGCTGCTCACGCGACGCGACAAGCCCACCAACACCGGCGCGCCTCTGGTCATCGCCGACCCCACTCGGCAGTACCAGGGCGCCTTGCTCGCCGGGGACATCGCCGCGCGCCATGTCCCTGATGCCCGTCGCCTCGATCGCGAAGCCGCCACCCGCGCCCCCGTGCTCGACGGCCTGACGGACGCCTCGGTGTTTCACTTCTCCGGCCACGCCGAGCAGAAATCGGGTGATCCGTGGACCGGGGCGCTGCTCCTCGCCGGGCAGACCTCGCTCACCGCCAGCGATGTGTTGATCCATCGCCCGCAGGTGGGCCTCGCGGTGCTCGCCGCCTGTGGCACCGGGGCCGGACACACCGTGAGTGGGGACGACACCCTCAGCCTCGCCGAGGCCTTCATCGCCGCGGGCAGCCAGACCGTGATCGCCACCGATCGGGCCATCGAGGCTGAGGCCGCGGAGCGGTTCGCCAAGGCGTTTTATGGTCACGGAGGCGCTCAGAAACCCGCAGAGGCCTTTCGCAAGACCCTGAGAGACTTGCACCGTCAGGGCGATCCACACTGGGCCCACTGGCGGTTGCTGGGCTTCCCCCACAGCGCCACCGCGGCGCCGAGGCGGTAGACCATGGCCCAGTTCAAAGTCGACGTCATGACCCTGCTCAACGCGCTCTGGCTCGCCGTGGAGCGTCTCGATCAGTCGCCACCTCCACACGACTGCTTGCGGGAGCAAGTGGCGCTGAAGGTGCTCGACGCCGGCGAAAATCGCGGGGGTCATGCTTTGAGGGGCGCCGCCGCGCTGCTCACATGGTCCGTGGTCGACGGAGACAGCCCCCAGGGTCAACTCGTCGAGGGTGTGGGCCGCGCCGTGGCGCGCTCTGCCGCCGGATGCCCTGATCCAGTGTGTATCGAGGCGGTGACCCGACTGCACGACCGCGCGGGCGACGAGGGCGCCCGATGGCTGATCCGTGGCACCCTCACCGAGGGCACACGGTGGCGTCGATTCATCGCCAGCCTCGCCCTCTGTGAGGCGGTGATGATGCACGAAGACACCTTCGTGCTCGAGTTGGACCTCGGCGATCAGCAGCCCTGGGATTCGACGCCCTCACCAGAGGCCACCCAGGATTGGCTCGGCACCCTCACCTGGTATCAGAGCAGCGCCCTCGATGCGGGCAAAGTGAGCGGCAACAGTCTGGTGAACTTCGCCAAGCTCGTGCTCGCCACCCGCGAGGCGGCCCGAGTGGCCCATACCTCCGATCGGCCGGCGCTCTACAACACCGTGGCCCAGATGCTCGACGACGAGGTGGAGCCGGGCTCGGTGAAGAGGGCATTTGATCCGAAGCGCATTTGTCCGGCGAGCATGGGCCGGCTCATCGAAGACGTCGCCGAGGGCGGCGGCGGGCTGAAGCTTCTACAACATCCGCTCAAGCGCGTAATCACCGCGCTGGGCCTCGAAGACACATCACACACAACAGGGGCAGAGACGCGTTCGGGCACGCGTTCAGGAGGGGGTATGCAGTCACCATCAAATAGACCTGCGAGAGGGGCTCAGCGGGCAGCGCAAGCCACCCTCGATGCACATTGCCTCGCCAGCGCAATCGAGGAGGCCCTGGAGGAGACGCCCTCGGGCCAAGCCCTCTGGCCGCAGCTGCGTGCTGTGGTCGACGACTTCATGGTTGGGCGGCCCGAGACCGTAGCCCCCGATGATCCGCGGGGCTTCGGCAGGCTGGTGCTCGACGAGCTTGCCCGCATCGGCACCTTGCCCGCGGCGCTGGCTCGACTTGCACACCAGGGGGCCGACTTGAGCGGTGACGTGCTCGCGGCATGTCAGAGCGGAGCTCTCAGCGCTGCAACGGTGGAATCACTGGCGCTGCACACCTCGAGCTGCGGTGCGTGTCAGGGGGCAGTTCAGCGGCTCAACCTCGAGACACAGTCTACAGCTCCGATCAGCGCCTCCGAGCCTGGCATCATCGAACGCGTGCTCCGCTGGTTGTCCACCCCTCAGTGGGCCCTGGGCACGATGATGGCGGTTGCGCTGGTTGTCTGGCTCGCCTGGCCCTCCACGGTGCGGGAGATCCCCGATTACGCGGTGGCCAGCATCACTGGAGCTGAGGGCAAATTGCTTGGAGACAACACACCTCGACGTGCATTTACGGCCCGCAACCGTGTACGCATGGTGATTCAGCCCGACACTCGAATCTCTGGCGAGCCGGCACATGCTGGGGTGTACGTCACCTCAAAGGGTCAGCCTCTCCGCGCCTTGCCACGTGCGTGGCTCCAGCACAAAGCAGCGGGTGTGTTCATCTTCGAAGGGCCTGCCGCAGAGATCTGCACTCATGGCCCAGGGGCCTACACACTCGTCTTCGCCTTTGATGAGGATGACGACATCAGCACTGAGCTCTCGGGGCAGTCGATGGGTGACCTGAAGCACCCCCACACCGCCCAAGCTGTGATCGAGTATCGACCCTGATCGTCAGCGCATCGCCTTGGGCACCTTGATGCCTGCCACCTCGAGCACATCCCAGCGAAAATCCGTGTAGCTGTACTCGTCTGCCTTCCAGCTCGTACGCCGTGGGTCACGCATGCGCACTGCCACCAGATCAGCGCCGGGCACCACGATGACGTACTGCCCCAACCAGCCATCGGCGCGCCAGGCCAGCGGCTCGGTCTCGAACTCGAACATGCGGGTGCGGTTGGCTTCGAGGGTGCGGGCGACGAGATCGAACTCTGTGTCACCGATGCGCGCCTTCAAGCTCGCCTTCGCCACGTCGAAGTCCGTGAAGCGCTTCCCGATCAGCGTGCTCGCCTTCTCCACCGTCTCGGCCTTGACCCCCGCCTTCCCCCATCGCTCCAGGCGAGCCGCGTTCATCGTGTAGGCCTTGGGGCGACCATCACGCCACCAGAGCAGGCCGCACTGGTCGGTGATTTTCTGGCCCGGCGCCAGCATCTCGTCGATCCAGGCCTCGGAGACGAGCTGCTTGCCCTGCCACTTGCCGCGCTGCAGAACCAGAAGCCCGATCTTCGCCAGATCCATCGGGCGGATCAGCAACTCACCGGCGGCCCGAGCGTCGCCCCGGCCGTCTTTGGACCAGAAAGCACCGATCACACCAAGCGGACCGAACAGCTGATGCTGCAAGAAGTCGTCGAAATACATGCCCTCAGGGTGGGCACGGCGGGCGATCACCGAGAGGAAATCCACGGCATTGTTGTTGTAGGCGAAGGCCTCGCCTGGTGGGGTCTTCAGCGCACCACCGACCACGTGGGCTTCGATGGTGCCCGTGGACCACTTCGGCGGCTTCCCCAGGCCATAGCGACCCTGGTCGATCCCCGACGTGTGGGCCAGCAGCTGCCGGAGGGTGATGCCCGCATGATCACCGCCCGCCCACTCGGGGATCACCCCCTTCGACAGAGGCGTGTCGAGGCTGAGCATGCCCTTGTCCACCATGATGCCGATGCCCAGCGCCGCCACGGACTTGGTCACCGACATGGCCATCACGGCCGTCTCGGGATCCGCACCGAAGTACTCTTGAACGATGGGCTTGCCCTTGTGGAACACCACGAGCGCGGTGCTGTGCTCGGCCTTCGCCTTCGTCTTCAAGCGCGCGAGGGCCTTGGCGTCGAGGCCTGCGTGGCGTTTGGGGGCGCTCCATGCCGTACTCGACAGCACGAGCGCTGCCAGCACCATCCAGAACTGAATCGTAGATGCGGTGTTTCGGGTCCTCATGGGTCCTCTCGCAGTGTTGGCCCATCTCGGGATACCCCATGCTGGACGAGGGCTCCAAGATCAAACGCCTACAGCCCCCACGCATCTCGACATACGATGATCACGAGCTCACGACCTCGGGAGAGACCCCTGCGCGCCCTCACCCTTTCGTGCTGGCTGCTGCTGCTCGGCTATGGTGCCGGGCTGGTGGTCCACGCCCACGACGAGATCACCGAGACCTTCGACGTCGACGTCAATGGTCGCGTACACCGGTTTCCCGTGCACACTGATGACGGGGAGATCATCGATCCCCGGGTGGGTGATCTGCGCACTGAGCGTTGCCAGCGGCGGGGGCACGAGGCCACCCTCGCGCGATACCAGGATCGCACCGTATTGATCGTCGGGCGCTCTCATACCCGTCCCCTCATCTTCGATCCGCAACGTGGCGTGGTCCTGCTCGAGCAGTCCGCCCCCACGCCAGAGCCCATCGCTGGAGATCAGGAGCCTCTCAGGTGCCCTTGAGCGCGCTTCAAAGATGGGCCCTGGTGGTGCTCTCGGGCTACCTGACAGGGACAGCCTTCATCTACACCGGCGGCGCCGCCCTCGTCGCCAACGTGCCTCTGTTCTTCGCCTTGAGATCTCGAGATCGAGAGGGTCGAACCATCCGTGGCTTCGAAGCCGCGCTCATGGGTGGCCTCGTGGGCTTCATGGGTGGGCTGCACATCTACGGCATCCTCGACTACGGGTGGTTGCTGCTGTGGGGGTTCGCCCTCTACACCGGCAGTCAGATGGCACTCTTCGGCTGGCTGCTCCATCGGCTGTGGGGGCGCTCGCGGTGGGGTGACATCCTGTTGCCGGGTCTCGCCTGGGCTGTGAGCGAGTGGATCCGGACCGTGGGGGTGTTGTCGATGCCGGCGAGCTATGTGGGCTGCATCGCCGACGTGAGCTGGCTGAGGCCCTGGCTGGCCCTCGCCGCGGTCACTGGCGGGATCGGTGTGAGCACCCTCATCGGGGTGTTCCAAGGGGTGTTCTATTTCGGGATTACGTCCTCGACCCATCGCACACCTGCAGGTGTCATCTTGCTCGTGTTGATGGGTGTGGGGGCGTGGGGTGCCATCGCTCCGCCACCTTTGGGTGAGCAGCCGGTGAAAGTGGCCGGCGTGCAAGGGGGCCTGCCCAATCACGTCTATGCAGGCGCTCAAATCGACCCCCTGCTGATGGAGGCGGTCATCGAGGCGTATGGCCCGCTGACCCAAGAGGCGGCCACCTCTGCTGATCTCGTCGTCTGGCCTGAGACCGCGGTGCGCACCAAGGTGCTGGGCAGCCCGGATCTCGAGGCGCGTCTGCTGCCCCCTGCCGACAGTGATGCCACCCTCGTCGCGGGCCTGGCGGTGGTCACGCCAGATGGCCTGGAGCACAACCGGGCGGTGGCCGTGCATGGTCGACAGGTGGTGAGCTTCAGCGACAAAGTCCGCCTCGTACCGGGCCACGAGGCCCGATTCACCCCCGGAGAGCGCTGGCAGGCCATCGACACCCCAGTGGGCCCGGTGGGCGTGATGATTTGCCTCGAGTCAGTGTTCCCTGATGCAGGGCGCGCCCTCGCTGCCGACGGCGCCGAGCTATTGCTGGTCATCAGCAATGACGCCGGCTTCCGTCGATCGCCCATCGCCCGGCACATGACGTTGCGGGCAGTGGTTCGGGCGGTCGAGACCGGGCGCTGGCTGCTCCGCGTGGGCCAATCTGGTGTCACCACCCTCATCGATCCCCGCGGGCACACCCACGGCGAGTTGCCCCTCTTCTCTCACGGCATTCTCTCCGGCACGGCGCACCGGCTCCACCATACGACCCTCTATGTGGCATGGGGTGACTGGTGGATGTATCTCGTATTTTCAGGTCTATTTTGGTTGTCCTTTCGGACTGTCTCACGCAAGAGACACGACTGAACCGTATTGGAACAACCATAAAATTGCTTCACATCTCTGACACTGGCCACTAAAAACACCAGCATCCAATCTCGTTGTATTCCATGAGGTCGAATGAGCGGGTCTGATGACCATTGGCGTCCCCCTGGCCATGATCTGGGCCTCCCTGCCGCGACCCCATTTTCGAGTCGCCCGATGCTGCGTGTCCTCATCGCCGAGGATGATGCCCTCAACCTGAACATGCTCACCCGCATCATGGAGCACCTCGGCTTCGAAGTGATCTCTGCAGGGACCGGTGAGCAGGCGGTCAGGCAATTTCGCGGGCAGCACATCGATCTGGTCTTGATGGACATCCAGATGCCCGAGATGGACGGCATCGAGGCCACGATCCAAATCAGGCGCTTGGAAGAGCGCGCGTTGGTGAAGGCGACCGGTCAAATCGGGCCGACACCCATCATCGCGGTCACCGCCAACATCGATCCCTATACACGCCGTCGTTGCCTCGAAGTGGGCATGACCGAGTATCTCAACAAGCCGATCCGCAAGCAGACGATCGAGCTCCTGCTGACTCAGCTCTTTCCACGCTGGCGGCCGAGAGCACCGCTCAACAGGCGCCCCACCCAGTAGAGCACTGCGAACATTGGCAGGAACACGATGATGGCGCTGCCCTCGTGCCATGGTCCCATGGCCAGCGCGTCTCCCCCATAGTGACCCAACAGACAAATGATGGCGATTCGCAACGCGTTGGCGCCAAGGGCCATGACCGGGATGATGGCCTGCAACGCCACTCGACCGAGGATCGTACGCTGACTGGCCCACCCAAAGACCAGGCCGAAGAGCGTGAGGGTGATGAGCATGTTGATGCCACTGCAGGTCTCGTTGACCACCACCCAGTATCGCGGGGTATAGACCCCGAAGACTTCCCAGACCTTGCCCTCGTACCCCGCCACGTCGAGCAACCATGCGGCCCATTGAGCGCTCCACCTCTGAAGCACGGGGTCGAGATCTCGCAGGGCCCACTCCCAGGGCAACACGAAGAGCGCCACCAACATCGGGATGACCACGGCCCGAGCCCTCGGGCTGCCCTGGGCGCCCCACACCAGCACGAGGGTACCGAGTACACAGCCCACCCCGGCGATCAGCATCCACCGTGCGCCCTCTCCAGGGTGCAGCCAGAGCGCCGACATGGTGCATGCCCAGATCAGGGCGAACACGACATGCGCGGCCCGGTGGGTACCGCTGGCCACTTCGGGCCACTGCGGCTGGCGTCGAATGATGAGAAAAAGGGCCAAAGCTGCAGGCAGGGCCATGACCCCAGCACCCAGGCTGCTGAGCGCAGTCCGAGTCCAGGTGAGAGCGGCCCACCGCAATACGATGATCGTGGGGATCGCCAGCAACACGCCGGCGAGGAGGGTGTGGCTCAGCGGCCACCGGGGAGCGCTCGAAGGCTCAGCGCTCAGCCTGGGCATCCTCGAGGGCTCGACGCTTCAAGGCGCTGCGCACCGCCCAGGTGGCCGGCACGCTGCCGGCGAGCATCATGGCCCACATGCCAGGCTCTGGCGCTCCGCCGCCACCACCGCCCCCGGGAGGGCCACCGCCGCCGCCGGCCCAAGCGAGAGCGGGCACCACGAGGCTGGTCAGCGCGAGCAGGAGATGTGAAGTGTTCAGGCGCATGGTCGACCTCCTGACGAGTTGTCGAGGGCTCAGAGTAGCACAATGTGATCGCGCGGTGTCAGTGAGCAGAGCATCCCAACGGATCTCTGCTCATGGCCGCCCCCTGCCGGTGAGCCGGGCCATCATCTGATCGAGCCGCGCCACATGATCGTCCACTGAGGCATTGAGCGAGCGCTTCATGTACCGGGCGTTGCCGATGGCGGTGAGGGTGGCCTTGTACCTCTCATCGGCAGACTGATCCGTGAACACAACCAGTGGGATCGGCCCGAGGCCCCAGCTGGGCTCGATGGCCCGCAGCCCCAGGGCGGCGTCGAGGGGATCCAGGGTGGCCTCGTCACCGCTCAAGAAGATGAGCCCGGGCTTTCGGCCGGCGCTGAGAGACTTCACCGCCTCGGTGAGCATGATCGCCGGGGTCTCGAAAGACCGCACCGTGCCCGCCCAACCTGCTTCGACGAACCGGCTGGCCACGGTGCCCGTGAGCAAATCGCCGAATTGCACCATCCACACTTCGTCGAGCAGCGCTTTGGACGCCTTGGGTGCTGGGGTTTGAGGTGGCGGCGTGTGCCGCTTGGGCGCAGGCATCTGGGGGGTGCCTCGCGGGTTCACCCCTGTCGTCGAGACATCGACCACCACCCCACACACAGTGCACAGCGCTACATAGCGATCGCCGTCGTTGATCACCCGCACCAGGGGCGGCTCTGCTCGCTGAGCACAGTCGTGCACGATGGACGGCGGCGCACGATCGTAGAGATTGAACGCGCTCATGCCGCACCTCCGACGAGCCGCTCCACAGCCACCGAGAGGGTCCGGGCCAGGGCCATGGCCGACTGCCCTTCAGTCTTTTGAAGATAGACGGCGCGGCCCAGATGGGCGAGGCGCTGCTCGGTCTCTGGCCCCGCGGGATAAGCGGAGAGCACCAGGATCGGACACGGCTCGGCCTCGAACCCCGCCTCGACGGCCCGAATCATCTGACCGGTGGCCCAGGCCTCTGGCCGCATCTGGGACAAATCGAGCACGGTGAGCGCCAGAGGTGTCCGAGCCTTCAAGGCCGCGGTGACCCCCTCGAGACACTCCAAACCATCACTGCACACGACGAACTGAGCGTAGCTGGGCTCGAGGCGCCCCATCTCCAGGGCCAGCTGAGCCTCGTCAGTGGCCACCATAACCTGCCTCGACATGTGCTCACCCTCCCTGGCTGCTCAAAGTGCTGATCATCATGGTCATGTTCACCGCCAGGTGGGCGACGAACGGCGCCACCAGGCCGCCGGACCGCCACGCCAGCGCGGCATAGGCCATGCCCGCAAAGCCTGCGATCTGGGTCACCTCGATCAGGATCTGAAAGATGTCGCCTCTGAGGATCGACATGAACGACATGTGATAGAGCCCGAAGAGCAGGCCGGTGATCAGCACCGCCATCTCCGGCCGTTTGAGGGCACGGCTCAAAGCCGTATAGATGAAGCCCATGAAGAAGAGCTGCTCGGCGGTCACGTGGATCAAGGTCATCAACAACACGGTGGCGCCACCGGCCACCTGCTGAATCGGGGTGAAGAAGCCCACCGCCAGGCCATACACCGCTGCGACGCCGATCCACTTGAGATCTTCGCCGAGCACCTCGGGGCCGGCCTTCTTGTTGTTGAGCCACCTCAATCCCAGGACGCCGACGCCGATGAGCACCAGCCGCCTGATCCACCACCAGATGTCGGAGATCACATAATAGTATTCCTGATTCCCAAGCTTTCGCAGGTCCTGGGGCCAGGGATCTCCACCGACAGGGGGGCTCGCCGAGCCGCCTGGGAGCAGGTTGGCGCCGACGAACATGAGCAGGAACACGGCGAAGAAGGCCGACATGGCGGGCACCATCATCGACGCATCGTGTACCGGGGCCCGCTTCTTGTTCGGCGGACCGAGCCGGGTGCTCTGTTTCGAGGTCTTGCGCTTTACGGTCTTGCCGCCGGTGAGCGACAACGTGGAACGGCTGCTCTTCTTTTGCACCCGACTGGTGACGAGGCGCAGCTCGCTGCGGGCCTCGGTGTTCCTCGGGTTCAGCTCGAGGGCCATCTTGAGGGCCTTCTCGGCCTGCTCTGCCATCCCCGCGAGGCGATAGATCTTGCCCACATAGAGCAGCGGGGCGTCCATGTCGGGGGCCACGTCCATGGCCCGGCGCATCCGCTTCGCCGCCTTCTTTGCTGCGGTCTCGTCTCGCTCGCTGCCCAGGAACGCGCTCCACGCGTAGTTCACGTGGGCCATGGGATCCTCGGGCACGAGCTTGACGAGGCTGCTGAAGCGCAACGCCGCAGCCTCGTAATCCCCTGCTTCGAGGTGGCGGCGGCCTTCGGCGGCCACATGGCGCACCGTGAGCTTGCGCATCACCTCTTCATCTCGTGGGTCCTGCCCCAGATCGAGGGCCTCGGCACAAATCAGACGACGCTCGTCGTCGAGCAGGCATCGATGAGCCTCGTCATAGAGGGCCTTCAGCGCTTTCTGATGCTCACCGGAGGGCAGCCCCTGCAGGGCCGCGCGATATGCAGCTTCGACCTCCTCGGCGGTGGCCTCGGGGGTCACCTTGAGGCGGGCGAAGAAGTCGAGGGCTTCGAGTGCCTGTACTGGCCCTGCAGGCTTCGACACCTCAGGGCTCGGCGTCGCCACGGGCAAACCAAAGGCGAGGTGGCCGCTACGCCAGAGGGTCATCAGCTTGCGCATGGCCTCTGGAGGCTCGAGAGCCATCACCCGGCACACGGCGTCGACCTGCCCCTGCACGCTCTCCTGGGTGCGGGTGGCCACCTCGGCGAGGGAGGCCCATGCAGCGGGGAGGTTGTCGAGGCCCATGTCGGGGTCGACAGAGAAGACCCGGCGCTCATCAGGCAAAGCGTCAACGAGGGGGCTGTTGAGATCGAGGAGCACCAGCGGATGCAAAGTAAAGGCAGCCCGCTCGCGCTCATAAGTGCGATCTTCGATGAAGCGCGTCTCGCACTGAGTGAAACTGAGCAATGCCTCGAGGCGCCACAAAATCAGCATGCTCAGCACCATGGGCTGGGCATCTGCCGGCAGGACCTTCAGGGCCTGTGCCCAGGGCACCCGACCCTGAGAGAGCACCTGTCGTGCGGTGTCTTGCTCGATGAGGCCATTGTCGACGAGCCGCCTCAGCCAGGCGCCTCTCCGAGCATCCTCCACTGATCCTTCGAAATGGATCGGGTAGCCCGACCGGAGCATCACCTCGACCTCGTCGCCCTCTTGCAGGGTGACGCGCAGTCGGCCGGTGGCTCGATTGCGATAGGCCCGGAATAGGGCATCGGCCACCGGTGAGGTGTGGACCAGCCCCGCGAGGGAGGACTCCGGCGTCAGGATACTCAAGTCTCAGATCACCCGCAGTGCATCACGTGGCGACGAGTCTAGACCCCCTGGGCTCCAGATGACAGTTTGCAGTGCACGAAGCGAAATACAGGGGGTGGACTGGGGTTATTTGTCGCGTGACATCCAGGTCCTGAGATCGCTCACGATGAGGGGGGCCAGAGTCTCGAAGCAGGCCCGCTGCTCGGCTTCAGCGGTCATGGCATCAGCCTCGGCACCGAGATCGACCTGGGCGCGATAGCGGTTCGACGCCCTGAGCACCCGCTTGAGGCCCTCAGGTCGAGACTGCACGCGATAGATCATGTGTGCCATCTGACAATCGATGCGCGTGGATCCTTTTTGCCGGTCCACCCGAGTGCCCAACCTGATCTTCAGCTCGGCGAGCGGCTGGCCAGAGGCCTCGCGCGCCGCCTGGTCGAGATCTCGAGTCACGTCGATCTCGGGCATCCCGCCGACGTTCGTCTGCACCACATCTTTGACGTGCATCACCATGTCTGGTGTGGCGCCATGAATGTGCAGGCCCAGCTGCAGCGCCTTCGAGCCAGGGGCCACGGCAGGTGGACTCGGCATCGCGTCTCCACCACCGGGTACGGCCTCGGCGGCCACAGAGAAGGTGATGCCTGCGAGCAGGATCGAAGCGATGTGCCTGGCTGTACGTGTCTTCATGCACTCTTCATCGACCGCATGTGACCCGAGCCTTAACCCACTTCTTTATTTTCTACATTTTGACCCACGTGCGTCTGTTGTGATCCGATCCCGACCCCGTGCTAGTCTCCGGCGAACGTCAATGGACCAGGACACATCATGGTCAAGTGCCCCAAATGCGGGACCCCTGCCCCCACGGAAGCCAACTTCTGCGGAATGTGTGGCAGCACTCTGCGCACGGATGAGCCTCCTGTCTCTCCACTCTCCCGAGCCACCCCTGTGCCCGGGCAGGCACCAGTGTCGCCGAGAGAGACCCGCAGCACTGTGATGATGGGCAGCCTGCCCGTCGGCGTGAAAGAGGCCAATACGCGCACATCCCGTCGCAGCAGCACCGAGCTGGGCCCCCCCAACTTGCTCGCTGAAGAGACGGCACCCTCGGAGCTCCTCGCGGAGGAAACCCCTCTGGGCCCCCCGAACGCATTGGGCAAGGACACACTCTTCGACGGCAGCATCAAGCCGCCTCTCGAAGACGAGAGCGTGCTCGGCCCGACGATGATTTTGTCGGAGGGGCAGAAAGCCCTCGAGTCGTCACCTCAAGAGGCCGCCCCTCAAGAGGTGTCGCCTCGAGACACTCTGGTGGCGCAGGCGTCACCTCTGGCGGTATCGCCTGCGGCAGATGCCCACGACGATGTCGCTCCAGAGCCGGCCACTGAAGAGACTCACATGCCCTCCGAAGCCGATGGGCCACCGGCAGATGAGGCGGACACCTCAGCCGAGGCGGCAACATCAGAAGACGGCGTGGCAGAGAAGGCCATGATGGCCGAGCTGTCTGTGGCAGAGGCCCCTGTAGCCGAAGCTGGTGTAGCCGAAGCTGGTGTAGCCGAAACAGCTGTCGAGCCGGCGAGCAGTCCCTCTACGCCCGAGGATGCCCACCCTGCAGATGATGCCCCGGCAGAGGCAGAAGACGGCCCTCTGGACACAGCGGCAGAGCCCATGCCCGCAGTGCCGTCGGCGGCCACCCAGCTCGATGTCGTGGCGGCGAGCCTCCCCGAAGAGCACGGGCCGGGCGACACCACGCCTCGGGTCGAGGCCCCTCTCGAAGAGAACCCGACACTCGCCGAGATTGCTGCAGAGCCTGCGCCTGCATCTGCGCCACAGGGCGTTGAAGACGAGCCCCCAGAAGATGCGCCCTCAAAAGATGCGCTGGGCCACGAGCCCACAGCCCCTCCAGAGGCCGCCATGGCCGAGGCGGCCTCACCGGGCGAGGACACGGGCTCACGAGATGCTGTCGAGCCCGACACAGCTGAGCCTGACGAAGCAAAGGCCGATCCGGCAGAACCTGATGAGCCAGAATCTGATGAGATGGGGTCTGCTGGAGAAGATGTCGATGGGCAGGCACCCGAGACAGACACCCAGGCCACAGAGGCCGAGTCGAACGACAGCGGCATCCAAATGGGCACTCAGTTGCCCTCTCAGACTGATGTAGAGCCTGCCTGGGTCAAAGCTGAGGCAGAGTCCAGGCCTGCCCCGGCCACAGTGCCAGATGAGCCTGTGATCCCTCAGCAAGAGTCTTCTGACGATGCGACAGAGGGCGAAGGATCTGATGCTCAGGTGTCTGGTGAGGCCGGCAACGACAGCACGGCCTCAGATGGCAGCCCCTCTGATGGCGAGCACGAGACTTCACAGGCAGATCCCTCGGAGGATGGCGAAGCAGCACCAGGGAAGGGCGGTCGTTTCCGAGAGACCTTGTGGTTCATGGAGTCTCTCGATCCCGAGAACATGGCCGCCCACGACGGCGATGATCCCGAGGCCATCAACGCGCACTACGATCGCGAAAAAGAGAAGTCGGTGGACGAAGGCACCCGCCGTCAGTTCTCATTGCAGTCGAAAGAGCCCCCAACACAAACGCAGATGCACCGCGCCGTGAAGGCCCTCGAGTCCGAGCCTGAGGGCAAGCGCAGCAACCCCCTCGTGCCCGTGTTGATCCTGCTCGCTGCCGCTGGCATCGGCGTGGCGGTCTGGCTCATGACCCGCGGGGGCTGACGTGAGGCCGTTGAAGCCACAACTGCTGCTCGCGCTGGTGCTCCTCACGGGTTGCCGCGACAGCCCCATCGAGGTCATCGAAGGGGCCAGCATCGCCGCCGCTGACGGCGATCAGTCGAACTTTCGATCGTACTTCAGCAATGGCACTGTGCAGCGTCTACGGCGCAAATGGGCCCTCACCGGTGAAACCCCGGAGGCACACTGGCGTCGGCTCGCCGAAGGGCTCACCTTCGGGCAGCGCTCATTTGCGGAAGATGGGGTGAAATTCGCCGGTGAGGCGATCCATGGGGAGTACGCCGAGGTGACCGTGTCCCTCGGCGCTGAGTCGAGATCGTATTATCTTCGAAAAGAAGATGGTGCCTGGCGCATCGATTTGGGCGCCGGACAGCGCTATCGTCTTGCAGCCCCCTCCACGTCACCCGACGCCGGGGCCAAGAAGAGTCAAGAGTAGTCATGAGCCTTCAGGAGCAACCATGATCACCGTCGCCGTCGCAGCCGCCGCTGCCGCCGTGGGTGGCGCCACCGTGATCGCCCTCGATCGCAAGCGCACGGCCGATCTTCGCGCCGACGCCGAGCGCACCCGAGGTGAGCGCATCGCCGAAGCCCAGGCAGAGGCAAAGCGTATTCAGGCGACGCATCTCGAAGACGCCCAGGGGCGACTCGAGTCCATGCAGGCCCGAAACACCGCCGACTTCGAGGCCTGGTCCAACACCCTCGACCAGGAAGAGGTCCGTCTGACACAGCGCAGCGAGACCCTGGAGCAGCGCGCAGAGCAGTTCGAAGCCCGAGAGGCGGAGCTGCAGACCCTCTTCGATGACTTCAAGAGCCGTCGGGAGGCCCTCAAGACCTCTCGAGAGGCCCTCGAAGCCCAAGAAGCGCGCATCGAGGAGACCCTCGAGCGCCTCGCGGGCTCCACCCGACAGGACATCTCCGACAGCATCGGCGAGGAGATGGTGCAGCGTGCCCGCCTCGCTGGCCGTCGCCGCCTGCACGATGACGAGGCCCTCATCGTCGCTGCAGCAGAGCAGCGAGCCCGCCGGCTCATCGACGTGGCTGCTCAGCGGTATGGCTCCGCTCTCCCCGCGGACCGGCTGGTGTCCACGGTGAACCTGCCCTCCGACAAGGGGGCGCGGGGTCGCCTGCTCGCCGACAACCGGGCGCTGCTCTCGGCCCTCACCGAGGCCACCGAGGTGGAGTTCGTCACCACCGAAGATCAGAACACGCTGTTCATGCAGGCCCCTGATCCCTTCACCCGGGAGATCGGGCGACTGTCGTTCAACCGCCTGGCCAAATCGAAACGCGCCTCCGACAAAGAGGTGATCAAGATCGTCAAGTCGGTGGACACGGAGCTGCACAACGTGGTGCGCAAGGCGGGCAAGCGCGCCGCCCGCATCTTGAAGCTCAAGAAGATGCACCCCGAGATCTCCGAGCTCGTGGGCAAGCTGTTGTATCGCACCAGCTTCACGCAGAATCAGTGGCAGCACGCCATCGAGACGGCTTTCTTGTGCGGGATGATGGCCGACGAGCTGGGGCTGCCGGTCATCGAGGCCCGCAGAGCGGCGCTGATCCACGACATCGGCAAGGTGCTCTGGGCAGAGACAGAGGCTGTGGGCAGCCACGCCGTGAGCGGCGCGGCCTTTGCCCGAGAGCGCGGTGAAGATCCGGCGATTTGCCACGCCATCGCCGCCCACCACGACGACGAGAAGCCCTCGACGCCCCTGGCCCACCTCGTCGCCGCCGCCGACGCCCTGAGCGGCGCACGCCCCGGCGCTCGACGGGAGATGCTGGAGAGCTACACCCGCCGGGTGGATGATCTCGAGCGCATCTCCTCCGACTTCCCAGGTGTCGAAAAAGCCTATGTGATTCAAGGTGGTCGCGAGCTGCGCCTCATCGTCGATCACCGCAAGGTGGACGATCTCGCAGCGGCGACGCTCTCGTCGGAGGTGGCGCACCGCATCGAAGATGAATGCGTCTATCCAGGCCAGATCAAAGTCACCGTGATCCGAGAGACCAAGTTCAGCTACACCGCCCGCTGAGGCCACGTCTTCAGATGGGGCTCTGAGGACCCGCAGGCTATACTCGAGGTCCCCATGTGCCGATCCTCCTTCCGAATGCGGATTCCGCGCGGAGGGCAGACGGTGTCATCGACCCAAACCTCACGACAGCTCGACGATCGCTATGTGGTCGAGCGCGCCCTGGGCACTCAAGCCGAGGGTCGCTTCTTCCTCGGCGTCGACACCCATGCAGGGGGTCGTGTCACCATCTTTCTGCCCAATCTGGAGGGTCGCTCTCCAGGGGCGTTTCTCGAGGCGCTGACGCCGGAGCTGAAGCGCTGTGCCCCTCTGAAGGACACACCCTACTGTACGCTCGTCGACGCAGGCCTCACACGCCAGGGCGAGGCCTTCGTCGTGGTGGCTCGTCCGAGAGGACGCAGCCTCGCCGAGCACCTTCGGGTGGAGAGTCGACTCACGACGAGTCGGGCCCTCTCGGTGGGGATCCAGCTGTGTGATCTGGTCCGCCGCGCCCACGCCGCCATCATCTTCCCGGCCCCTCTCGATCCTGGCCATGTGATCCTCGACCCGCAATCGGGCGGTCGCTTCAGGGTCTCCCTGGTCGATCCGGGGTTGCAGCGTGGGGCCTACGATCTGGCCCTCGATCAGATCAGCGAGCTGGGCCGAGGTGCCACCCGCGGACCCCGAGACGACGTCTTCTCGCTCACAGCGCTCTTGCACCTGATGATTTTCGGGGTGAACCCGCCGCCCATGAGCGTGCACGGTCCCGCGGACGGCTCTGGCTGGATGGCGCTGCCGGAGATCGGCCGCACGCTGGATCCTCGCCTCGAGGCCTGCCTGCACACAGTGTTGCTCAAGGGACTGGCCCCTGATCCCGGAGAGCGCTTTGCCCACGCCGAGGCGCTGCAGCGCGCCCTCACGGGCCTGCGACAGCTGATGTCGCTCTCGGCACCGGCCTTCGAGCTGCTCGCCGCGACGCGCGGGCGCCTGGGACGCCGGCCTGACCCCTTCGATCTCACTGCAGAGCAGCCTGAGCAGGCACGGGCCACCGAGGCCCGAGCGCTGATTCGTCAGGTGGCGTCGACGAGCCCCGGAAACGCCACGAGCCTGGGGCGCATCTCGCAGACCTCCGAATCCCACCACGGATCGACCTCGGGGGAGGCGGCCAGCGATGAGCGATGGGCACCTTCGGATGGCCTCTACCGCTGAACGGGACGAGGTTGCAGATCAAGGGGTCGCCCATGGCCTCTGCCCCACTCTTGCCTACAAAATCGAGCCAGATTTGGTTAGCCTGAGCACTCATGGCGGCAGCATGTCCAGTGCACGGTGTGTGCACTGGGTGCGGGCATCAACTCACTTCATCGCAGATCTGAGCAGGATCAGGCGGTGACGGTGCGGGCGGATTGAGGAAATTGTGGTCTTGAAGGTCATCAAATCACAACCGACAGGCGGCTCCGGCCCTTCGCCAAACCCCTCAGCAGAGGGTGAGCTGGCCGAAGGGTTCCTGATCGACAACCGCTATCAGATCCTCCGCCGCGCGAGCCGCTGGACTGTGGGCGACACCTACCTGGCTCACGATCTTCAGTTCAACGAGACGGTGGTCCTGGTGACCCCCGACTGCCCGCCTGGTCAAATCGCCGGCTTCCTTCAGCGCATGCGCATCGACGCCGAGCGTACCCGGCCGCTGCATCGCGGTCCTGTGGTGACGATCCGCGATACGGGCCTGCTCGGCAGCGGTCGCCCGTTCTTTACGCTGCGTCATGTGCCAGGCACGTCGCTCTGGCGGCACATCAAGAGCGAAGGCCCCCTGCCCACCGAGGTGGCGCTGCGACTCTTCGAAGCCCTGGCCCACCGCATCAAGCAGGCCCACGACATCGGGGTGTACCTCGGCGACATCCGCCCGGCGAACATCCTGCTGGTCGAAGGCGCTGACGGGGTGGCTCCGGAGATCATCGATCTGGGTTATGCCCGCGGGCTCTTCGAGGGGGTGCTCTCTTTGCCTGCGCCTTCTCCGGCTTACCGCTCACCTCAGCAGCGACGCCGCCTGCCCCTGAGCTCCGGCGACGACATCTACGCCCTCGGGGCAGTGCTCTACTTCATGCTCACCGCTCGACCGCCTCGGGCAGGCAACACGGAAGATCCCAACATCATGGTGGGTGCCGACATGGGCGAGGTGGTGACGCCACCTTCCAATGTGCGCTCTGATCTCGACTTCCCGATGTACGTCGATCAGGTGGTGCTCACGGCTCTGGCCACCCGACCTGAAGAACGCTACCGCACCATCAGCGACGTGGCCCACGGGGTCGAAGGTCTCATGGAGCTGTTCGCCCTGTCGCCGAAGGCCCGGGCGATGCTCTACAACGAGGGCAAAGAAGAAGAGACCACGATGGACGTGGCCCCTTCGTATCCCGCCACGACAGGGCGGGGACCTCAACAGGCGCCACATCAGCCGCAGCAGCACCGATCTCCTGCAGGCGATCCGCCGACGCAACCTGTCTTCCCGGCACCTCAACAGAGTCGAGATCCGCACACCGCGGTCTTCTCACGGGGTCCCGGAGGCCTCACGCCGGCAACAATGACGCCGGCAACAATGACGCCAGCACCTGGCCATCAACCCAATGCGGCTCAACATCGACCAGGCTCGGGCACACGCCCCTTCGAGATGAACGAGCTCGCCCGACCCGCGACACCCTCCAGCCCCGGCGAAGACGTCTTTCAGTCCGTCAACGCCGCCTGGGAGCAGCAGGAGAGCGGCCACCGAGAGAGCCCTGGTCGCCAGGAAGTCTGGTCAGGCGGTGCGGCCTCGTCAGGGCAAGGGCAACACCACGATCCGCCGACGCGCCCCCTTCATCCGGCACAAGTGAGCGCAGCGCTTCAAGGATCCAATGGTGTCATGGGGCACCCTTCGGGCATTCAGCCGATGATGCCCCGCATGCCCCAAGCTCCAGCGCCTGCCCCTGCCGCTCCACAGATGCCCGCAAGCATGCCGCCCAACGTAATGCCTGCTCCGGCACCAGAGCCGATGCCTCAGGCAGCACAACCTGAGGCGGCGATCCTGCCCAGTTTGCAGGAGATGGCGCTTGGGGCGGTCCCCGCTACGGAGCAGGTACCGGTCCACGAGCCGGTGCCTGATGATCACGCGCTCCAACTGGCACCGGCCAGGGGCCACTCCGCTTCGGAGAAGCTCCCCGATCGCGAAGAGCGAATCACCCGCGCCGGGCAAGATCCGTTCAGCGCTGATCCGCTTCGCCTCGAGTCGGAGCCTCTGGCGGCGAACGCCGTACCCTCACCACACCGCCAGCCCGAACGCCGGCAGCGCGTGGCCATGGGACTGGTGGCGGTGGCACTGCTCACCGCAGCGAGCCTCGGTGGTTTCCTCGTCATGAAGAAGTCCCGAGACAAAGATCAGTTCCTGCCACCGCCTGAGGCAGGGTCGATGACCGGGCAGAATCTGCCCGTCACGACGGCTTCGAACACGCCTCCTCTCTCTGATCCGAAGAACCTGGCCGCAACGCCGAGCGCCCTCGCTGGTATGGATCCACTCGCGGATGCACAGAAGAATGGTGGAGCCGTCGCCGAGAATCCCGAGACGCCTCTCGAAGACGGCACGGATCCCAACGCCGAGACGCCCGTGGCTGCCGAGGACGATCGCACGGTCACCCTCGAGGTGGTGACTGATCCTGCCGGCGCCGAGGTGGTGGCGGTGGATACGAGCGAGCTGGTGTGCAAGCAGACGCCGTGCACCTTTGACCGCCCGAAGGAGGCCGCTGGCAACCTGGTGGTTCGGGTGTCGATGCAGGGCCGCGAGCCCATCGTGCGCCCACTCCCCCTCGAGAAAGACAACTCGTTCAAGCTGACGCTGGAGCCCATGGTGGCCAGCGCAGAGGCCTCACGGCCCAAATCGCCCCGTCGCTCGAGCACCAAGGGCTCAAACACGCGCAAGACCGGTGTCGGCACAGTCTCGCAGTCGCCCTCGACGGCTCAGGTCGCAGCTCAGCCTCCGACGACCCCACCTACAGTGGCCAAGCCCGCAGGCGGGGATCCCTTCGGCTCGGACCCCTTTGGTGAAGATCCCTTTGGTGATCTGGGCTCCCCGACGCCGGCAGCCCCAACGAAGACAGCACCAACTGTGAAGAAGGCTGATCCGCCCAAGCCGACCCCAGCAGCCCCTGCCGATGATCCTTTCGGGGAAGATCCTTTCGGCTCGGATCCCTTTGGGGACTCAGCGCCTGCCAAGGCCGATCCGCCCAAGGTCACAACACCAGCCGCGAAGGCACCTGAGAAGAAGACGCCTGCGGCAAAGCCCCCTGCAAAGTCTGCTGATCCCTTCGGAGAGGATCCCTTCGGAGAGGATCCCTTCGGGGATGATCCTTTCGCAGGCTCGACGCCGACCAAGGCAGTGAAAAAGCCTGCGCCAAAACCCCCTGCGCCAAAACCCCCTGCGCCCAAGCCCGCAGACTCTGGCGACGATCTCTTCGCCAACCCCTTCGAGTAAGAGGTCCTAACATAACGGCGGACCGAGTCAGGGAGGTGAGGCGCGAGTGAGGCAGTCGAAAGACCCACAGGCGGGCCCAAAGGCCCGTCGAGGACACTTTCGGCTGCATCGCGAAGCGCATCGCGTTCCTGGCGATGGGAGCAGTTGTGTTAGGACCTCTAAGATCCCGAAACAGTACAGCGACGGCCCGGCGAAGCCTCTTCGACCTGATGCGTGCGCATCAACTGTAGAGTGCGCTCAACTCCTCGAGCCCGGCGACCTCGAGAAACTCGAGGAAGGTCACCTTCAGCGCCAGTGATTCATCTTCGAGGCCCATGCCCTGGAGTACCCGACTCAAGGCCTCGTAGAACCCTCTGATCTCCGGCAGGCGCAGCGGATCGATGCCGATCTCGGGATCGATCTGCAGATGCTCTTCGAAGAGATACATCAACTCGCCCACGTGGCCGACGTCGAAGGCCAGCTCACGGCTCTCGGCCCGGATCTTCAGATAGGCCTCATAATCTCCGAGGCCGAGCAAGTCGTCGAAGAGCTCGTGATACTCCTCGAAGAGCCGGTGGTGGTTGCCCAGGCTGCGGTTGATCGAGGTTGCCGTCTCTACAGCTGCGAGGGAGCGCCTCAACCAGTCGTGGAACGCAGCCTCGGTCTGTGCCTCGTCCGCTCGACGCCGGCAAATTTTGCTGATCTCGACAAAGCACTCGTCGATGCGGGTGGTGCCGTCCGGCATGCGAGCGAAGAGCCGTACACAACGCTCCACCATCTCGATGGCCTTCTCTTCTTTGGCCTCCTGCCGCGCCCGGGTGAGCAGATGCTCGATGCGCATCTCCAAGCCCAGTGGGTCAACCCCGGGCAGTCGATCTTCCAACGCCATGAAGCGCTCTCGAAGCACCCGATAGCGATTGAGATCACCCGCTGCCCGATACACGCCGCTGAGCAGTTCGCCCACTGTCTGCACGTGGTTCATCTCTCCAAGCTGCTCATAGAGCATCATGGCCTGCTCGAGATGGCTCTGGGCCTCTTCGGGGCGATCGCCGGCGTCGAGGAGCAGCTCGCCGAGGCGCATGCTCACGAAGGCCTGCTGCTCCAGGCTCAACGTGTGCCGACCGCTGTGCAGCTGATGGATGGCGGCATCGAGCAGAGGGGCCGCCGGCTCACCTCTACGAGCGCGCATGCGATGCTCCACCAGAGACAGCGTGATCTGGCCATAGGCGTCGCCCACCCGCCCATACGCCAGCTTTGCCCGGCCAAACCACGAGTGGCTGCTGCGGATCGCCACCGGCAGCTCTCGATCGAGAGCCTCGTACAGCGTGTCGGCGAGGACCTGGTCGAGTTCGAGCAGCTCGGCCATGGTGATCACCGATTCGGTGAGGCGCTCGGCGAGGTCGATGCTGAAGGGCCCAGATTCGAGCAGGTAGACCATCTCCATCAACCGGGGCGCCTGGGCGTCGCCATGGAGCGGCATCCAGCGCTCCAACAACTCTCCGAGACGCTCTCGAGCGTCATAGAGCGTGCCCAGGCGGGTGGTGAGCACCCGCAACATCGAGATGCGATGGCCCGAAGCCTGAGCCAGATCAGCCGCCCGCTCCATCACCAGCAAGGGGCGCTGTAGACGCTCCTCCAACGGTGGCGGCTGGGGGCCCTGGCCCACCCCATAGAGATCGGGGGGGAAGAACTCTCCGCTCAAGGTATCGAAGTGGGCGTCGACGATGGACTGGATCATCTCCGCGGCGTAGGCCGAGAGCAGCTCTGCGGTATAGGGCAGTTCCTCCCACGCACTGGCCTGGTCGCAGACGGCCTGCAACAGCGTGTCGTGATCGGCATAGCCTGGCGCCATCTCGGTGACGCAGGCGAGTCGCTCGATGCGGGCCTTGAGAGCGGCTCGGGGGTTTTGACGCGCCTCCAGAGCGGCGATGATGCGGGGGAACACCCGATGGTGCAGACCCACCCACTCCCATTGCGCCACGGCCTCGGCCATCCAGACCAGAATGCTCACCCCACCCTCTCCAGGCAGGTACTCGAGCTGCTGGAACATCTCTTCGAGATAAAGTCGGGCGGCGCTCTGCTCGCCAGATGCGTAGCACACCTCCACCCGCACGCGCAGGGCCTCGAGCCGCGGCAAGGGCTCGGCCAGATGACCTGAAAGGGCCACAGTGGCTTCTGCCAATGAGCGGGCCTGA
This sequence comes from Bradymonadia bacterium, assembly GCA_046290225.1. Lineage (GTDB taxonomy): Bacteria > Myxococcota_A > Bradymonadia > UBA7976 > UBA1532 > JBKAGE01. The sequence goes on from JBKAGE010000037.1 coordinate 210,669, forward strand.
GCGAAGTCGCCGAGCACCTCTTTGAAACGGGTACGCACCACCATCAACCGCACGTCGAGGGTCAGGAGCTCTTCTCGATGCGCTGGGGTGAGGGCCCCGTGCCATTGATCAGCCTTGGCCCGCTCCAGGTGACCCTCCGCGGCGCTGAGGGCCATGTAGATCCGGTGACGGCGCTCCCTGTCTTCCCGACGCCCCTGGCGGCCGGCGAGATACGAATATCCGCCACTGGTCTCGAAGAGCTGCTCGGCGAGGCAGATGGCCGCCTCTGCGGCCTGTGCAGGCTGCTTGCCCTGAGCAAAGTGGACCGAGGCAGACCACAGATGCTCGAAGCCGGCCCTCAAGTGTCGATCTTTCCGGCGGGTCTCGGACCATGTCTCGGTGACATCGAGCCCGGGCCGCACCAGCGCCTCGGGCGTTCGGGCGCTGGCGCCATCGGCCCTCAACAAGGTGCCGAGCTCACCATGAAGGCCCTGTCGGCTCTCTGCAGACAGCTCGGCGAGCAAGGTGGCGAGCACTTCGCCACTGATGAAGCTGAAATGCCCGTCGTTGAGCGGCCCCTCGGGCATCACTAGGCCCGTGGCCTGCATCGCCTGTACCCGCAAGCGCGCCGCCTCGCCAGGCACGCCCCACACCCTCGACAAAAGGCTCAAGCTGAAACGGTGGCCCACCACAGCGGCGGTCTGCAGATCAGAGCGGATGTTGGCGGGCATCGAGATCAACCGCCCGGCGGCGAGGGCTCGGATGCCTTCGGCTTCGGGCCGAGACTCGAGATCGATGTCGGTGATGAGGCCGTCATCATCGCGCAGCAGGGCCCCAGCACGCTCGGAGATGGCCACGAGGGCGTCGAGCATGCGGGGGTTGCCTCCAGCGAGGGAGAGCACCGACTGTCGATATGCAAGGCTCGGCGCCCCCAAACGGGCGATGCGGGCCTCGAGGGCCGCCCCCATCTCGTCGTCGCCCCATGGCGAGAGCGGGATGATGGCTTCTGGCGACGGACGCCAGGGCTGCCCTGTGGACGCGTCGCCCGTGCGGAGCGGAGGTGCGGTGGCGATGACCACCAACAGCCTGTGCCCTTCGGTGTCGGCGAGATGCTGACCGAGCTGCTCGATGATACGGCGAGAGCGGCCATCGGCTCGCTGCGCGTCATCGATGACCAGCACCACAGGGTGATGGCGCGTGATGTCGAGCAGCAGCGAGGTACAGCGGGCCACAGCCTCGGCTTCTTCAGCCCCCTGAGCGCCGAGTGGAGCGCTGGCGGCGAGAAACTGCGCCCCAGGGATCAAGAGAGGCACCGGCCCCCCGAGCACTCGGCGGGGGCCATCTGCGCCGGGCTCAGCGCTCACCTCGATGGCCCGCACCCCCTCGGCCACCTGGGCCACGAGCTCTTCCACTAGGCTGCGGCCGTGTTTGATCTGGGGGCTCTGTTGTGGAGACGCATCACATCGCGCACTCACCACCGCGGCGCGATCGCTGGGGTTGTCCACCACCTCGAGAAACCGCGACAAGACCACCGATTTACCGAGGCCCGGGGCCCCGATGAGATGCAACACCGCGCCTTGCCCCGCACGGGCCTCTGCCGCCGCGTGATGCAACAGCTCCAGGATCTCGTCCATCACAACCTCTTCTCCCCCCTGTACTGCACTTCAGAACGCCGAGCAGGTCAACGCCCTACGTACCGATGATTTCGCCCTTGCCATGGCGAATGGCCACTACAGAAGGCCGCGGCGGGAGCGCTTTGTCAAAGTCAGGCCACCGGGTGTTGGGATCATCAAGGTGCGTGCCCTCTCCGGGGTGCTGCACCGAGACGAAGAGGGTGGTGCAGTCAGGGGTGAAGCACGGCCCGCACAGCTCGGCGCCGATGGGCACACGCATGAAACGGCGCGTGAGGGCCCGCTCCGGCCCCCTCACCGGGCAGGCATACAATCCGTCGGCGATGCCTGCGGTGTCGTTGGCAGTGTCGGTGGCCACCCAGAGACGGCCGTGCATGTCGAAGGCCCCGTTGTCCGGGTTCACCAGCCAGCCGTTCTCCGAGGTGTCAGGGTGGAAGCGGGCGTTCCACTTCTTCTCTTTGGGGTTGCCCCCGAGGAGCAACACATCCCAGGTGCACGTCTCCGAGACGTGATCGACCGAGGCGGCCCCTTCACCCTGACCCTTCGGGGGGATGATCTCCAAGATATGGCCCCCGAGATTCGGGCCTCGGGGGTTGGCGTCGTCAGCCTGCCCCGGCGTACGGCGGCGGTTTTGGGTGAGCATGACGTAGATCCGACCTGTGATGGGGTCGACCTCGACATCTTCGGGGCGATCCATGGGGGTGGCCCCCATCAACATCGCAGCCCGGCGGGTCTCGATGAGCACATCCCCCTGATCTTTGAAGCCGTTCTCTTCGGTGAGGGGGCCCTTACCGAAGACCAGCGGCAGCCACTTCATGGCACCGTCGGCCTCGAATCGAGCTGCGTAGAGTACCCCGTCATCGAGGATCTGCCCGTTCGCCTTCCGATCTTCGGTGTTCACCGTGCCCGCGCTGACGAACTTGTAGACGAACTGAAAGCGCTGGTCGTCACCGCTGTAGATCGCCACTCGACCCGAGGCATCGTGCACTGTGGTGGCGCACTCGTGCTTGAAGCGCCCCAGCGCCGTGCGCTTCATGGGCTTCGACTCGGGATCGAAGGGATCGAGCTCTACGATCCACCCATGGCGATTGGGCTCGTGAGGGGTCTTCTCGATGTTGAAGCGCTCATCGGCCATGTACCAGTCTTTGGTGGTCTTCGATGGCCGCAAGCCGTATAGCTCGTGGTTCTTCGCCTCGTCACCGAGGGTGGCGTTGCCGCCAAAGTACTTCTGGAAGTTCTCCTCAGCGATGAGGGTGGTGCCCCATGGCGTCTGGCCACCCGCGCAGTTGGAGAAAGTGCCCAGAATCGCAGTGCCTTCGGGATCAGCAGCGGTCTTCATGCGGCGGTGCCCCGCGGCAGGTCCGCTGACCCCCATGGGCGTGAGCGGGGTCAGCCGTCGGTTGTAGCGGCTGTCGAGGACCACGGACCAGCCCTGCTCGCCAAGGGCCACCTCCACCAGGGTGTGGCCGTGGGCGAGCATGTCCACGGCCACCTGCTCTGACGTGAGCGCAGCGCCGTCATCCTTCCCCAGGCTCGGGAACATCAACGAGGGGTTGGTGTACTCGTTGTTGATCGACAGCAGGCCCCGGGTGCTCGACTTCGAGCCATAGGGCAGCGGGTGAAAGGCGATGAAGTCATTGTTGTACCCCATGCGCCGGCCCTGCTCTTCAGCAGTGAGCCCTGCGAGGTCGAGGGGTGTCATGCCTGCATGGATCGGATCGCCCCACCGCAAGAGCACCTGAGCGTTGTAGCCCTCGGGCACCGTGAGCTGCGCGTCGAGGGCGTGGGGCACCTCTTTGAAGGTGACCTTGGGTGCCGGCGCCAGCGACTCTACGGGCTGAGCTGGCGTGGCCGATGTGGCATCTCGCTGTGCTCGAGCCGCATCAGACGCCGGCTTTGGCGGTGGACTCGCGGGCTTGCCCGCTTTGTCCTGACACCCGGTGGCGAGGCCGCCCATCCCTGCGATGGCCCCCATTCCAGCGAGGCCGCCGAGCACGCCACGGCGGCTCAGGCGCGCATGGATGAGGGTGGCGAGATCGATGGGCTGAGTCGAGGCGTCGGTGCGCTTCATGAAGACCTCTGTCTGTGGTGCATCCTTTGAGGGTGCAGCAGCTCTTTCTCCTGCGAGTGGCCGGCAGTATGGTGCCCGCCACCGGAGATCTCAACGCACAAGGGGGTCGTGCCCTGTGGGTCCTGCTGCCGCCATCGCCGCCTTCGCCGCCATCGGGGTCGGCTTCGCCTTTTTCTTCGAGTGGGGGGTGTACGCGCTCTTTGCCGCCCCCCTCATCGCCATCCCCGCCATTCGGAGCGGTCAGTCGCTGTATCAGCGCCTCGGGTGGGTGGCGCTGGGCCTCGGCCTCACCGGGGGACTGTCGTACCTGACCTTCCTCAGCGCAGCCAACGTGAAGAGCCACGGCATCAAGAGCAGCGAGCGGTATGCTGTGGGCAACCTGCGGGCCCTGGTCATCGCTCAGGATCACATGCTGCGGCTCTACGACACCCCTGGCAGCCTCGCCCAGCTGCTCGCCCAGACACCTCTCGAAGATGGCCGAACGGTATCGAACATCATGTTGCCAATGAAGTTCGTGCCCAAGCACTTCGACCAGGGGCCTCGGAAGATCGCGGTCGCCCCCGTAGATGGCTACATGATCGCCATCTACAAGAGCGGTCACGACGGCGTGCCTGCAGGGGCCGGCAAACGCTGGATGGCCTACGCCTGGCCCATGCGCATCAACGCTACGGGGCTCAAGGCCTATTGCATCACCCCTGAGGAAGACATCTTCGAGACGGCGAACACCGAGCAACGCTACGAGGGCCTCGAGCGGGTGCCCGACTGGACTGCCTGCCTACAAGGTGGCTTCTTCGACCGACCGAAAGACGGCATCGCTGGAGACGGCGCAGAGTGGCACCGTTGGCGGGGCAAGGGCACCCGGCGGTCGAAGGCCGCCGATCAAAAGGGCTGATCTGCTCAGGGCATACTGCAGCTCAGGGCATACTGCACATCACGCCCATCTCGGCGCTGCAACGGTTGTCGTTCCAGAACGGCCCCCAAGTCAGCATATGAGCGCAGTCTTCGCCGCTGCCGTAGTCGTTGGGCTCCCCCGAGTTCCACGGTGCGTAGAGCGGACGCCCCCCGTCGGGCCACACGAAGGCCCCTTCCTGATCACGGTCGTCGAGGCCGATCCAATACCCCTGCCGACGGATCGCGTGCCCCTGACGCCACAACCACTCGGTCGTCGCAGCGTCATCCATCCGAGCCAGCTGCATGCCCAGGCCCTGGCACACCGCCACCGCCTCGTCGAAGCTGTACCGGTCCCAGCAGATCGCATAGTCGCGGCCCGCGTACACCATGGGAGTGCACTCACAGGCTGGGCTGTCGTCGGCGATGCCACTGCAGTCCTGATCGACCCCGTCACCGCAGGTTTCGCTCCCATAAGGGTGAATCTCGGGATCGCCATCGTCACAATCCCCCTGACACACCGTATAGCCGTCCTCGTCGGCGTCGACGCCGTCTTCCACACACGGGGGGCCACACAGCGCAGAGCGATTCGCCGTACATGGCAGATCGTTGTAACGGCCGTTGCGCTTCAGCTCGACGCAATCTTCATTGCCACCTGCGTCATCGGGCTGGTTCGGATCCCAGGGCAGATACCCTGGGACCTCCCCTTCTGGTCCGACGTACACACCTTCCTCGGTTTGATCCGAGAGGCTCACCCACACATCGCGATCAGGGCCGCGGCGAATGGCTTCATAGAGGGCGTCGCGGTGTTGATGATTCGCCGGCGCCACGAGATCGAGCCCGAGGCCCTGGCACAGGCTGCGCCCTTGGGACCATGTATAATCGCCGACGCAGACCCGGTAGGTCACCCCATCCGCTTCGATGACCTGGCAGTTGCCACACGCCACACCGTCATCGGCCACGCCGTTACAGTCTTGATCGATACCATCACCGCAAATCTCCTGAGCCCCGACATAAGTGTCCGCCCGCTCGGGATCACAATCAAGATCACATCGCCGGCCATCCTCGTCGGTGTCGGTGTCGGTCTCCAGGCAATCCACCACCGCCGAGACCTCTGCATGCCGCGTGTGCAGAAACGCCACTCGCTCCGCCACGGCACGGGCCACCCCCTCGGTGGCGAGGGGCAGGCGCGGGTCCATCTCGATCCAAGGGCGCAGCGGTTCGAAGAGCGCTTCAGCCTCTGAAGCCCAGTCCACCGCCTCCAGATCTGCCACCGCATCTGAGAGGGCCTGGTCGTAAAGCGCTCGACATTGGGCATCAGCCATACACTGGCGCATCAACACACCCACGCCCTGATGCAATGGCACCGTGTCGACGAGGGTGCGATCGAGGCCATCGGGCAACAGATCGAGGCGACCTCCGAGGTCGAGGTGGTAGTGGGCCCCCCGAAGTCGGGGCCCATAACCATCGATGCTCCCGAGGTAGGCCTCGGCGGCGAGCAGCCGCGCCACAGCGGGCCAGTTCACGAAGTCGGTGGTGGCAAGAAAGAAGCTCTCATCTTCAGGAATCGAAGCGAGGATCGAGAGCAACAGCGCCATGTCTTCTCGATCACCAGAAACACCCACCTCTACCCCATACGCCAGCAATTGCTCCGGGCTGAGATCGCGACCGACGGCGGTATAAAGGTGCGAGGTCGAAGGCAACACTCGACGCAGATGGCTGAGCCTGGGGGCCTCGGCGAGCAGATAGAGACTCGGCATGGTGTCGTCGAGGGTGAGCCACGCAAAGCCCGCTCGGGGTACGGGCACCTTGAAGGCCTCGAGCACTCGTCGGGCGAGCAAAGGGGTAATCAGCGCACGATCGAGCACCATGTTGTCGAGATAGACGCCGTCGATCCCGGCAAGCTGGCCACCCTCGTGATCGAGATCTACCCGCAAGCGCGGCCGATGGGGCCCCTGGCGAAAACGCCCGCCCCATCCGCTCAAGCGCACCTCGGCAGGCGCGGGACCATCCTCCCCCACCGTGAGCTCGGCCTCCATCTCGAGGCTGCTCCGATATCCCCATGCCGGGAACGCCCCAGGGGCGAGCTGTAGCTGCACGGGGGTCACGACCCCTGGGGTGAACCAGTGCTCTGCGGGGGCTTCTGGGGCAGTGTTCTCCGCCCCGGGTGTGGGCGCGGTCATGGCCCAGGGGCCTTCTCCATCGGGCAAACGTCCCCAGGTCATGGCCTCGGGAATCAAAGGCACTGACACCGACTCCACGATCTCACCCGCAGGATCGACGAGGGCCACCTCGCCATACCCACAGCCGATGTCTCGGGGGGTCTCGTCGATCCAGAGCCAGCCCGCTTCGACAACACTCTGGTCAAGGGCCTCGTCGAGGGGCATCGACACACCGTCGACCTGCAGGCTCCACCCGGCGAGGCTGCCACCCTCGCCCACGTAAAGCTCTATGCCTTCGGGAGCCTGGCACCTGATCTCGTTGAGCTGCGCGGTACCCAGCGCCGCATCGGGGGGATCCGCATCGGGCACAACCTCAGCATCCGGACGCTCGGCATCGGGCGCTGTCGCATCGGTACGTGTCGCATCTGGTGCCGCAGCATCTACAGGCGCCTCGGAAACAGGTTGGGTGTCGTCACAGCCCTGAGGCCAAACACTCAGGATCGAGAGAAACAACGCACAGAGCCCACGTACGGACCTAGCGCCTGGAGCAGGGATACACATGCGCTCATGGTTTCACACACCCCAATACGTCGCCAAGGTGCACATGCCACCACACCCGAGAAACACGGAATGCGTCGGACCCCTCGAATGTAGTCAGGGTAAGCGTACATCTCGGAGGCGGCATGCCTGGCACACTGCACGAAGTCATCGTAGAGCTCTTCACCGAGCGCCCTCAACTCGCGACTCAACTCTGGCGAACAGCGGGTCTGCCAGCGCTGCCAGACCACGAAACAGTCGTCAGTAACAAGCTCAACCTCACCCAATCCACACCTGCCGCCTATGACGCTGACGAGATCACGCTGCTCACACGTGGCGACAGAGCTCAGATGGCCCTCATCATCGAGGTCCAACTCGCCGTGGATCCGAGGAAGAGATACACATGGCCCTTCTACGCCGTCAGCGCCCGTGCACGGAAACATTGCCCTGCAGCAGTCCTCGTCATCGCCCCAGATCCCAACGTGGCCCGCTGGGCTCGAACGCCAATACAGATCGATGATCTCAACGTCTACGTCCCCCGAGTCCTCGGGCCAGAGCAGATTCCCGTGATCTCTGATCCTCGGCGGGCTGTCACACATCCTGATTTGACCCTGCTCTCGATCATCATGCACGGGCAGACCGAGAGGGCCATCGAGCTCGTCGAACCTGCTGTTGCCGTCGTGTCATCGCTCGACATGCGCAAGTCAGCTCTCTACACTGATATGGCCATGGCTCGCCTCTCTCAAGCAGCCAAGAAAGTGTTCTTCCAAATGCTGAGCAACATCAAAATCACTGAGCCCTTCTCAGAACACTACAAAGCACTTGTCGACAAAAAGGCCTCTGAACAAGCAGCTGAGATGGCTTCGGAGATGGCTTCAGAAATGGCTTCAGAAATGGCTTCAGAAATGGCCTCAGAAATGGCCTCAGAAATGGCCACCAAGATGGCCTCGGAACTCGCCCAGCAAGCACTCATTACTCAGGCCAGAACGACTCTCAAGAAGCAAATGAGGATCAAGTTTCAGGGTCTATCCGAAGCCCACGAGGCCATCATCGATGCAGCTGAGGCTGAACTGATCGATCAGGCTCTGGAGCGCATCCTCACCGCCAACATGCCTGACGAGGTCCTGAGCTGACGCTCCACGTTCTGCCTACTGGCAAAACGTCAAGGGTGACCAACCCGCGGCCAGCTCAGCCCCTCAACCCGCAGACCAGCACCTGGGACTCTGCATCTTTCGTCAGATCGTCGCCCTCGAAATCGCCGTAGTGCATCAAGATCTCGAAGCCGTTGTAGTGCAGCATCGACACCAGCTCCGTGGGAAACCAGTAGCGGTGGGTGAGCTGCAGCATGAAGTGCGGCGGGGCTTTGGCGGCTTCGGGGCGCTCGTCGCTCTTGTCATAGAGGAACTGCATGTGATGCAGGCCCGTGGTGGCGTCAAAGGCCGCCTGCTCCGAGTAGACATAGAACGCCTCGTGGGTCGGGTGCTTGAACCGGATGCCCTGCTTGCGCTTGAAGGCTGGCTCCGCGAGGTACTCCATATCGGGCATCAGCACATCGAGCAGGAACACCCCACCAGGCTCGAGATGATCTCGCACACAGGCCAGACACTGCTCGGCATCTTCTCGGGTGTAGAGATGCTGGAACGCGTTGAAGGGGCAGCTGATGGTGGCGTACTTCTGATCGAGGGCGAAGTGCCGCATGTCGGCGCGGAAAGCCCTCAAGTGAGGTCGCCGCGCCTTGGGCAGGCGCATGCGGCGCGCCTCGAGTCGCTCCAGCATCTTCTGGGCAAGGTCGAGCCCCGTCACGTCTGCCCCGGCCTTCACCGCTGGCAGGGCCACTCGACCCGTACCCACGCCCAGCTCCAGGACCGGGCCATCAGCGTCCAGATAACGGTCGACGTACCAGCGCACGTCTTCTGTGCGGCTCTTGTATTCGTAGTCGTAGTAAATCGGATCGACATACAGCGAGACAGTGCCCGCTTCGAGATCGAACTGCGGATGCTTCACGACACCTCGCTCACGTGTTGCGTACAGATTCGGTCAGGACCTGCTCTGGTGGCAGCCTGAAGTGAAAGGTTGAGCCTTCACCTTCGACGGACTCGGCCCAGACCCGACCCCCGTGACGCTCGGCGATGCGGCGTACGATGGCCAGGCCAAGGCCCGAGCCTTCTACAGATCGATGATGTCCTCGATAGAACATGCCGAAGACCCGCTCCAGCTCGTCGCGGGGGATCCCACGACCGTTGTCGCGGATGGCGATGTGCGCCCCCGCCTCTGAAGACAGCGCCGTGATCTCCACCCAGCAGGGGGCCTCGGGGCGGCGGTACTTCACCGCGTTGCCGATCAGGTTCTCGAAGAGGTCAACCAGTCGATCGAAGTCACCGACCACCGTGGGCAACGACTCGCCGATCTCCACTGTGGCTCCCGCCTGACTGATCGCATCTTGAAGGTGACGCCGGGCCACCACGAGCACCTCTCGGAGCGGGCATTGCTCCGCTCGCAGATCGATACGACCCACCTGCACCACACGAATCAAGTCACCCACCAGATCACTCAACCGCTCAGCGTTGATCTGCATGCGAGTGATCATGTGTCGGGCGTCTTCGCTCAACAGCGCTTCGTCTTCCAAAATCAGCGATGCGTAGCGGGTGATGGCCCTCAGAGGGCTCTTCATGTCGTGGGAGGCCGCAGAGATAAAGGCCTCGACCTCTTCTGCCCGACGGGCCGTGGCGCCGAGGGCTCGATCGCCCATGCTCCGCTTGAGGCGGGCCTCGAAGATCGACTCGGGGCCGTCAAGATCGAGCACCTCTCGAGCTCCAGCGTCGAGGGCCTCGGCCACCTGACTGTCCGTGGGGCTGTGGCACACGAGCACCACCGGCACATGGGCCTCATGGAACCGGCGGATCACCCCTGACAGGGCTTCACTCAACGTGCTCTGAGGTGTGGTGAACAGCCCGGTAGGGCCCATGAAGACCCCGTCGAGGGTCGCAGACAAGGCGTGCCATCGAGCCCCCTCGGGGGGCTCTCCAGGGTTCGAGGCGACGATCTGTCGCGGATCATCGCCGAGCACCGACAGGATGCGTTTTTGCAGGGGGTCGGGCACCCCGTTCATCGCCCATCTGGCCATGCACGGCAGTGTAGCCCATCTCCGGGTCGGTGTCTCACCCTCAGGTGCGTACGACCTCGGCGATGGTGTGGAGGACCTGCTCCGCAGCGGAGTACATGCGCACAGCGTCGGAGATCAGGGCTGTGTGATGGTCGGTGAGGACGGCCTCTGCGTCATACAGGCGCGCCTCAAGGCGACGGAGCGTGCCCTGGCCACTCACCCAGGGGCAATCATCCACCAGCGGATGCCACAGCTCGGCGCAGAAGCCTGCCGCATCTCTTACGGAGCGACGCCCTTGACGTACTGAGAGCAGGTCAGAGCTCGGCACTGGCCCCTGAGTCATCACCGAGGCCACCTGCCGCGCCGTGGTGGACAAGCGCTGCTGAGCCTCGGCGCTCAATCCGTGATGCGTGCTCCGAGACATGGATTGCAGACACCTGATCCAGGTGAGTCGATCTTCGGCGGGATCCCAGCTGCGCCGACGCAGCGCCCCGAGATGTCGTAGGGCCTCGTCGATGCGTTGCGCCTCGGCGTCGTACACCTTGACCAGCTGACGCTCCAGGGCGTCGACCCCCACCAGTCGCTCGAGGACCATGGGCCTCAAGCTGTCGGCTGTCTCTTCTCTTGGGATCCCCACAGCCTGACGCAGCTGGGCAACACCGGCTCGCCCATGACCGACGACGTCGGCAGGGCTGTGCACCCGCTTCACCCAGAGCGGACCAAGCTGCACATAGTGAAGATCCATGAAGGATGGCAGCCGCTGCCGAGCCCGCATGAAATGATGTGCCACCACCTGCTCAATGCGTCGGGTGAACCTCTGTACATCGAGATCGATGTCGATCTCTGCAGCCTGTTGGGTGGCGGCGTGCTCCACGGCCTCTGGAGACGGGGTGCTCAGCGCCGAGGGCCGCAGGGCGAGAGGCGTCGGCGGGCCCATGAGCGGATCCCATCCGCTGGCGTTCCAGCGGAGGGTCTGGTGCAGCCGATCGCGCTCGGCGTCGTCTTCTGCAGACTGCATGCCCCGCATCACCGCAGCACGAGCGCCATGAGAGTCGCCCTTCAACGCCCGCATCAACGCCACCAGATCATACGCAGGGTAGGCCTCGGTGATGCGCTCCGCGGCCTCCAGATCGAGGCGGGCCAGGCTCATCAGAGTCTGGCGCCGAGCATCGTCTTGATCTGCAGTGGCCTGGTGCGCCGCCATGAGGGCCTGGGTAGCATCTCGGGGCCATTCGATGGTGACAGGCTCCGTAAGGGGCGTGTGCCCCTCGGCGAGGTCGAGCTTGATCTCTGACCACTGCCGGCCGAAGACGGCTTCACAGGCTTCCTCGATGGCCGCCTGAGATGCAGCCCCTTCTCGCAGTGCTGCAGCGAGGACCAAACCGTAAGCTTGCTGCCACAGTGGGGTCATGCCCCCTTCGATCTGATGCATGTCGTGACCTCACGTGTGCGAGCCAAAGCGCCTCACTGAGGTACGGGCAAAACGGGGTGGGGGTTGAGTCGTGTCGGTGAGTCGGGTGAAGAGAGACCCGGCGGACATTCAGCTCAATGCATATGTGCTCAGCGAGTGTTCACTGGCAGTTCGTCGGTCTCGGCGACGAAGGGTTGCCCCTCTGTGACAACGTGGAGTGACTCGCTGAGCCGATCTCCTCGATAGGAGATGTCGAACCAGAGTACGTACTCGGTCCCGGGGGTGAGCAACCCTGCATCGATCTGCAAGGTGCGAGTGCGGCGGCCCTCCACCAGGATCTCGGTCTTCTCGGGCTGCGGATCCCGCATACGCTCCTCGACCTCGGCGATCACCCGAGCATCGGCATCAACGAGCCGATACACCCAACGCACCTCTTCGATGCCCATGTCGTCACGGATGCCGAAGCCGTACCGATACTCGAAGTTGAGCGTCGCGGTGTTGTCGGCTGCGATGTCGAGGTTGGCGCTCGTCAAGAGATAGAGCGACTCGCGGAAGCCGTCTTCGATGCCGTCGTCGGCGAAGTCATCTACCCCGCAGCCTGTGGTGGCGAACGCGAAGAAGAGCAACATGATGAAGAGGTGGCGGCAGCAGGCCATGATTTCTCGCTCCGAGATCGAACATGAGAAGAGGCGCGATCACGTGTCGCCTGCTTCACCATCTGGTCTACCTGAGAGCAGAGACTAGGTTCAAGCTGTGGGTCCAACCAGATCACATTCGAATGTGGACGACTTTTTTTGCCATGTGAGCCACCGCCGCTGTCTCACGGGGTAAACCCGAAGTGCGAAAGGGGAATTCATGCGTAGAGGACGCCTTCGATTTTATGTCTGCACCGCCCTCACAGCCCTCGCGCTGAGCGCGTGCGACGCAGGAGACGCCACCCTCGAAGAGGTCGACCCGGAGGCGGCCCCGGCGAACCCCACATGGTCGAGCCACGTGGAGCGCATCATGGTGGTGCGCTGCACCGCCTGCCATGCCGAGGATGCCCAGTCTGGAGAAGCCGAAGGCTACGGCTACGAGACCTGCGAGAAGACGATCCGTAACTGGGAAGGCTTCGTGGAGACGGTCGTCGAAGAGAAGACAATGCCCCCAGGTGGCGCCGATCGCCTGACCTCTGCAGAGCTGCTCACCATGCAGCGCTGGTACGAGCAGGGGGCCCCCTGTGACTGAGAAGCCCTTCAAACACCTGCTCTTCTGGTTGCTCCTACTCTCCCCTGCCCTGGCGAGCGCGCTGCCCCTCTACACCGCTCGGGGTGGCCGCACATGCGACAACTGCCACAGCTTGCCCAACACATGGTTCGATCCGCCGGACTGGGCGGATCGCAAGTGCACCATGAGCTGCTCCGGCTGCCACGTGGATCCCGGTGGGGGCGGCATGCGCACCGTGAGCGGGCGCTACTACGGCAACGAGACCTTGCCCATGTTCGCGGTCGATGAGCGACCCCTCGTCGACCGGCAGCGGGACATGCTCGACTGGCTCAAGGGCGTGGAGCGCAAAGCCCCGGCGAGCCAGCCCTCTTCAGGGGCGCCCACCGTAGCCACAGAGCAGGTCGACCCACGCGGCCCCAACACGCCCACCCCCCTCGCTGGGCCGGCCTTCGGCACCCCGCTCTACCACCAGAGCAGCCACATGTCTTGGCTCGAAGGGCGCTATGGGGATCTCAAGGCCGATCCGCTCATCGCCTTTGGCGGTGACGCCCGCCTCGGGGCGTGGCTCGCGGGGCCGCTCATCTTCCCCATGCAAGGCGATCTCTACACCTCGGTGCAGCCCATCGAGCACCTCACCCTCTCGGCCTCGGCGGGCATCCGCGGCCGCAGCAGGAGCATCGACCTCGACGGCGGCGGCGTCGATGAGCAGGACCGCGTCGGCATACGCGATCTCTGGGTGATGACCCACGAGTGGCCCTATCTGTCGTACGCCCGGGTGGGGCGGTTCCTGCCCATCTTCGGCACTCGGGTGGCCGATCACACGGCGTACATCCGACGCCCCTTCGGCCTGAGCCAGGAAGATCCAGCGAACCGCGTCGTGGGGGCCGAGCTGGGCTTCACGGCCAACTACCCCTACCTGCACGCCTCGGTCTTCAAGCCCAGCAGCGCTCAGGCGAGAGACCCATTTGCCACAGCCGACGGCTGGGGCACGGCAGTGAGCGCCGGCTGGCGCGACCTCGGATGGCAGATCGGCGCCAGCGGCATGCTCAGACGCCGGCCCCTCGAAGGGGGCGGCGACACCACCGACGTGTCGCTGCAGTGGGGGTTCAACCCCTGGTTTTATTGGAAGGCTCTCCCGCTCACCTACCTCGGCGAGATCTCGGCGGGTCGACTACAACGCCCGCTGAGCGGCAAGGAGACCACCCAGACGGCGGCCTACCACCAGCTGGCCTGGACGGCCTTCAACGGCATCGTGATTCGCGGCCGCTACGACTTCTGGGATCCGGATCGAGAGGTCAAGGAGGACCACATCCACCGCCCAGGGCTGGGCTTCGACCTGCACCCCTGGACCGGCCTCACCTTCTCTGCGGACTTCCGCGTGGGTCTGCCTGCAGGGGGCAACGCCAGCGGCGATCTCTTCCTCCAGCTGCATGGCTGGTTCTGAGCCACCAGCCTTCGAACAGGCCTCTTCTTGCCCGACCGCCTCATGACGTGGCAACGTCGCTCCGATACAGAGATTTTACCCTCGTTGGCGACCTCAAGGCGGGTTGCCGGCATCGTTCAAGACACTGCCTCGTCGCGCAGGCGCACGGCGGGGGCGCTCGAAAAAGGTTCACATGGGCATTCTCACCGAGAAGCTGCTGGCCGACGACACTCGGCCCACCGTGGTCAACGACTGTGTGCGGGTCATCGAAGACGAGGTGGCGAGCAAGAAAGGCGTGAGCGGGCTCGCCATCAAGGGGGCCTTCAAGGCCCTCAAGGCCATCAAGCCCGGCATGGTGCGCAACGCGGTCAACGGGCTGCTCGACGAGTTCGTCGAGAACCTCGACCCGTTCTACCAGCGCTTCGTCGACGCCGGGAAGCCCGGGGGCATCGAGTCGTACCTGGTGAAGCACGACGGCGAGGTCTCCGACGCGCTGCTGAGCATCACCGACGGCAAGGCCCGAACCACGAGCAACAAGACGCTCAAGAAGCTCTATGACAAGCTCCGCCCCCAGGGCAAAAAGCAGGTTCAGGCGGCCATGCCCCGCGTGGGCAAGATGCTCGCCAAGCACGGTCTCTGAGCACAGAGCCCAATGCCCACCCCCTGCCCGCCCGTTCGGTGCCGGTGCTTCATCATCATGTTCTAAACATTGAAAGTGTGACGACATGTCAATCCAACCCACCGAGACGCGGCAGGCACCGGAAGACGGCCTGTCGTACTTCGCCCAGTTCGGGGTCGACGAGACCTTGTTCAGGGCTGCCTTCGACAAGGCCCTCGCCCGAGGAGGCGACTGGGCCGAGCTGTTCTTCGAGCACCGCATCACCCACAGCGTGGGCCTGGAAGACGGCTCGGTGAACCGGGCCTTCAGCTCGGTCACCCTCGGCTGCGGGGTGCGCGTGGTGCAGGGCGATCAGACCGGCTACGCCTACACCGAGGATCTCAGCCTCGAGAGCGTGGCCGCCGCCGCCGGCACCGCCGCCGTGGTGGCCAGCGGCCCCAGCCGGGACACCCCCACGGCCTACGCCGTGCAGGCCTTGCCGAACCGCTACCCCGTGCAGCAAGCCTGGGATCAGGTGGGCATCGCCGAGAAGATGCCCATCTTGACCCGCATCAACGAGCGGGCCTTTGCCCGTGACGCCCGCATCAGCAAGGTGCGGGTGAGCTTCGTCGACTCCGCGGGGGCCGTGCTCGTCGTCGAGTCCACGGGGCAGGTGAGCTTCGACCGCCAGCCCATGACCCGGGTGGGGGTGAGCTGCACCGCGGAGCAGGGCGACCAGCGTGAGAGCAACGGCTTCAACCTCGCGGGCCGTCAGGGCTTCGAGTTCTTCAGCGACGAGCGGGTCGATAACGCCGCCGACGAGGCCGTCGATCGCACGCTGTTCTTGTTCGACGCCACAACGGCCCCTGCTGGTGAGATGCCGGTGGTGCTTGCTGCCGGCTCTTCGGGCATCTTGCTGCACGAGGCCATCGGCCACGGCATGGAGGCCGATTTCAACCGCAAGGGCATCTCGGTCTACAGCGACAAGCTCAACCAGATCATCGCCCCCAAGGACGTGACCATCGTGGACGACGGCACCCAGGCCCACAGCCGCGGCGCCATCAACGTCGACGATGAGGGGGTCGAGGCCCAGCGCACAGTGCTCGTGGAGAATGGCACCCTGGTCAGCTACATGCATGATCGCATCAGCGCCAAACACTACGGGGTGAAGCCCACCGGGAACGGCCGCCGCGAGAGCTTCCGCCACGCCCCGGTACCCCGCATGCGCAACACGTACATGCTCCCCGGGCCACGTGATCCAGAGGAGATCATCAAGTCGGTGAAGCACGGGGTGTACGCCCAGACCTTCACCAACGGTCAGGTGATGATCGGCGCCGGTGATTTCACCTTCTACATCAAGACCGGATACATGATCGAAGATGGCAAACTGACCCGGCCGATCAAAGACACCAACATCATCGGGAATGGCCCCCAGTGCCTCGAGCGCACCGACATGGTGGGCAACGACTTCGCCTTCGATGACGGGGGCTGGACCTGCGGGAAGGACGGCCAGAGCGTGCCGGTGTCGCTGGGCATGCCCACTGTGCGTGTCTCGGCCATCACCGTCGGGGGGGTGAACTCATGAGCGATCTGCTCAAGCGGGCCCACGACGCTGTGGCCCTGGCGAAGAAGCACGGCGCCGATGACGTGGTGGCCAGCATCGGCCGCTCTCGCGGGGTGGAGCTGGAGTGGCGCGACGGCAAGATGGAGCGGGTGCAGGATCAGACCACCCAAGGCCTGAGCCTGCGCCTCTACGTGAACGGCCGCTACAGCGCCAACAGCACCAACGATCTGCGCCCCGAGGCTCTCGACGCCTTCGTGGGCGAGGCCGTGGCCATGACCCAGCTGCTCGAGCCCGATCCGCACCGCAACTTGCCTGATCCGTCGATGTACGAAGGCCGCGCCGACGTGGATCTCGATCTGGTGGACGACGCCCACAAGAGCGTCACGTCGTCACAGCGCATGACCTGGGCCGACGAGCTCGAGACCCTGGTTCGGGAGCAGGCCCCGGAGGGCGCCCCCATCGTCTCGGTGGCCACCGGCGTCTCCGACGGTTACGGGGAGCGGGCCCGGGTGCACTCCAACGGCTTCGAGGGCTACTCCGAGGGCACCACCTTCAGCCGCTGGACTCAAATCACCCTCAAAGACGAGGACGGCCGTCGCCCCGCGGGCTTCGGCTGGACCGCCAGCCGCCACCTCGAAGATCTCGACGACGCACGCCGCGTGGCCACCGATGGCGTGGCCCGGGCGATGCAGCAGCTCGGCGCTGGCAAGCTCAACACCGGCCGCTACACAGTCATCGTGGAGAACCGCGCCCTCGGTCGCCTGATCGGTGCCCTGCTCGGCCCACTCTCCGGGGCGGCGCTGCAGCAAAAGCAGTCGCTCTGGGATGGCAAGCTCGACACCCAGATCGTGAGCGACAAGCTCACCCTGGTGAGCGAGCCCCACATCGTGCGCGGTCTGGGCTCGGCCCTCTGGGACGGCGACGGCTTCGCCACCAAGGAGCGCCCCATCCTCGAGAACGGGGTGCTCAAGACCTACTTCATCGACCACTACTACGGAAACAAGATGGGCGTGGCCCCCACCACCAGCGGGTACAACAACCTGCGCTGGTCCATGGGCGATAAAGGCCTCGCCGAGCTGGTCTCCGACGTGGGCGAGGGCGTACTCATCGACCGTTTCCTCGGCGGCAACAGCAACGGCACCACCGGTGAGATCAGCCTGGGCTGCGGCGGCCGCCGCATCGTGAACGGACAGCTCGAGGGCTCGGTGCAGGAGGTGAACCTGTCGGGTCACTTCGGCGAGATCTGGTCGAGCATCGTGGCCATCGGGAATGATCCGATGCCCTCGAGCTCGAGTCGCTGCCCTTCGGTGGTCTTCGAGGGGATTCAGCTGAGTGGGGTATAGTTTACCCCCGGCTCTCGCTTTGCTTGTACGGCTGACGCCTTGAGAGAGTTTCGGGCACGGGCACGGGCACGGGCACGGGCACGGGCACGACTTGATTCGTGACCTGGGCAGGGTGTCTGACAGCCCAACAACTTGTGACGTGCTGGGGTCAGGCTGTTGATTCGCTCCCTTCATCTTCAGAACTTCAAGAGTCATGTAGATACTCAGCTCGAGCTGGGGCGCTTGAATGTACTCGTGGGGCCGAACGCGGCGGGAAAGACCTCTGTTCTTCTTGCTCTTCATCTACATGAACAACTGATCTGGGATGAACAGGGTGTGCCCTTTCAGGGATACCACGGCATTCGCCATCTCGTTCGGCGAGGGCAAAACAAGCTGCTGGTCCATGTGGGATATGACTCGATCGATTTGGCCCTTCAAGCCACATACAGCTCACAGACTCTTCAGGGATTTAATCTCACTGCATACCAAGATGAAAGATCAGTTGGCCCAATACTTGAGAGCGGTCACTGGACGAATGGCCAGAGGTACACTCACCGCCAAACCGTTCAACACACATGGCAAAAACGAACAGGGCGGCCAGCCTTTCTTCAACTGACACCTGGCGATCTCATGGCGCCAGCACCAATGAGCGCTTCACCTGTATTGAGTATGAGTGGACGAGGCTTGGCGGCGGTCATTGCTGAAATGAAGCTGACTGACTCCAAAGCACTTGATGCCATTGTGACCGATCTTCAAACCATCGTGCCTCAACTCATCGCATTGAGGGTCCACACAGTTGACCATGTCACTGAGCACAACCAGACGGAAGGACGGATGGAGTTGCTCGTCGACTTTGAAGGCGCCCCCGGCATCCCTGCCCACGCCGTCAGTGAAGGCACCCTCATCGCCATTGGCCTCATGACCATCTTGCACATGGAGCAGCGCCCCAAACTCATCTTGCTCGACGACATCGATCAGTCGCTCCACCCCAAAGCACAGTGGGAGCTGATTCGGCTCCTGCGGCGCTTCATCGAGCAAGATGACGAGTTGCAAATCGTCGCCACCACCCACTCCCCTTACCTCGTCGACGAGTTGGAGCCTGAAGAGGTCATCGTCACCGCACTTGATGACGAAGGTGTCAGCCACTGTCGGCGACTCTCAGACCACCCGGACGCAGCTCGATTGCGTGAGGTGCTCTCTACAGGTGAGATGCTCAGCGCTCAGGGCGAAGACTGGGTGATTCAGCCTGCCTCATGACGCAGATCTTCATCGTATGTGAAGCGTCTGCAGACGCCGACACCGTCAAGGTGCTCGCAGATCGGGTGATCTGTGAGGTGATTGACTGGATCGACCCAGACACCCTTCAGTACAGCCGCACATGGTGCGAGCGATCTGGTCAGAGCCATCTCAAGTGGACCCAGCTCAAGAAGGATTGGAAGGCCCACAATCCTCATAGACATGTACACGGCAAGTATGGAGGCTCAGAAAAAGGGGAGCATATACAAGCGCGCAAAGCGATCATTCTGATCTTCGAGACGCAGCCTGACGTCGACGCGCTCATCCTCTCCAGAGACACGGACGCCATCAGCGCTCGGCGTAAAGCCTTCGAAGACGCCCGTGCGTGCAATTGAATCAAAGGCGCTCACGACGATTTTGGCCATTGCACACCCGGAGCGTGAGGCGTGGCACATCGTCGGCTTTGAGCCCCTAGATGATGTCGAGCGTCAGCGCATACAAACGTGCGCGGCTGAAATCGGGGGCCAACCACGGGCGGTGGCTCACAGCCTCAACCCCAAGAAAGAAGAGCACCTGAAATCAACGAAACGAGTGCTTGAGCAACTGACTGATGGCGACACCGAGCGCGAGCGCGCGTGCATCATTGAAACCCCCCTCGACCTCCTCAAAGATTCGGGCGAAGCTACGGGCCTGACTCAATATCTGAACGAGCTGCGCACCCGGCTTGTCCCGCTCATCTCGGGGCGCCCTCAGGCGCAGTGAAGAGGTGCTCATGAACAAGCTGTTGATCTTCGCGCTGCTCCTCGCCGGCGGTGGCGCCGGGGCCTGGTATTTCCTCTCAGATGGAGGCGCCTCGGGGCCGAGCTTTGCCGAGCATCTCGACGCCGAGCACACCGTGGCCTTCGTGGCCATGGAAGATCTCGTCGCCACCACGCAGGCGATGGATCGCGTCTCGAAGTGGATGCCCGCAGAGCAGCGCCCAGCAGACGCCGAGCAGATCTTCGACCCCGCGAAGCGCTCCGCCTTGATGGGCTTCGACCCGGGCAGCGCCGCCGGATGGGCCAGCGTGGGCATCGATCCAGCGTGGGGCATCGCAGGCGTCGTGGACGATCGGCTGCGGCTGCCATCGGGCCAGCCCGTGCCCATGATCCTGTCCAAAATCACTGACCAGGGCGCCCTCATCAAAGCCCTCGACGGTCGCGGGCTGAAGATCACCCTCGAAGCCCCCGAAGGGGGGATCGCCAAAGGCACGGTGGCTGGGGAGCCCATTCTGGTGGGACAACGTGGCCCGCTCACCGCGGTGGTCTCCCTCACCGGCGTCCCCGAGGATGCTCAGGCGAACGTACGCCCCCTGTTCAGCGGCGTGCTCTCTGGCAATGGCTCTGCCCTCGCGAGCACTCAGCGATTCAAAGACGCCTCCCGAGGGCGCAAGGGGCGAGGGTTCAACCTCTATGTCGACACCGCCAGGGCCATCGCGGCTACACCCATGGGGGAGAACGGGCCACAGCCGATCTTCGACTTCTATACGTCTCGATTCCCCGCCGTGTCGCTCTGGCAGGGCGTCACCGAGGGCAGCAGCAGCGGCATGCGCATCCTGGTCCGCGGTGAGGGCCTCACGGCGTTGAAGCAGATCGTACAGCCCAAGGCGGCGAGCCCGAAGTTCAGCGCCTACCTGCCCGAAGGGGCCTGGTACACAGGCCGGATGAGCATCAACCTCAAAGAGCTCGTCACGGGCCTCACCGCCCTCATCCCCGCAGAGTTGAGCGAGGTGCGATCCGCCGTGGCCATGGCCCCCGCGGGGTTGTCCATGATCACGGGGCTGACCTTTGATGATCTGGCGGCAGGGTTCTCGGGGCACTTCTCCTTCGGCGGCCGCATGGATCTCGCCATCTCGGGCAGCCCTGTCCCGGAGGTCCTGCTCGGGCAAGCCGGCCTCGCCGACGTGAAGAAGGCCCGCAGCATCCTCGAAGGGCTCCTCACCAAAGCAGGGATACCCTCTACGCCAGTAGAGCTGAGTGGACACTCGGGGGTCAGCGTCGAGGCCGCAGGCGCGCGCTTTGTCGCGCTCTTCACCGACAATGTGCTCCTGCTCGGATCCGAGGCCATGGTGAAGGCTGCCGCAGAGAAGCCCAATGGCATCTCGGCCCCCATGGCGAAGTTCATCGATGGCGACGCCTTCTATGGCGCCACGGTGGACATCGAGCAAATCGCCCGCCTGATGCCCGAGGGGAACCCCCAGACCGACGGGCTCAAGATGCTCCCCATCAACGAGATCTTCGACGGCCCCTTCCAAGTGGGGATGACCCTCGACGACCACGGCATCTATGTCGACGAGGCCACCATGGTCCTCGGCGCCGCGGCGGCGATCGCGATTCCTGCCTTCATCAATTACACGAAACGCGCCAAGGTGACCGAGGTGCAGTTCACCCTGATGCGCATCGCCGATCGGGCCAACACCCACTACATCGACGCCCAGATGGGTGGTGGCTTGGACACTCTGCAATTCCCCACGTCGACCGGCCCGACGCCGAGCCGACCGCTGTGCAGCGACGGAGATCGGTACGTACATCGCTCAGAAGACTGGCAACACGACACCTGGAAGACCTTGAAGTTCGAACCGAGCAGCGATCACTACTTCCAGTATGAGTTCATCTCTCAGGGGTCGGGCCGTGAGGCCTCGTTCATCGTGCGGGCCCGGGGCGATTTGGACTGTGACGGCGAGACCTCTCTCTATGAGATCACGGGTGCCTTCGACGGCAACCTGTTCAAGATCAGCGACGTGCGTGAGGAGAGGCCCCTGGAATAGCAGAGCTCTGACTGGCTCTGCGCTGTACCCATGCGATGGCCTTCTGGGTCAGTGATGACACACCTAGCGCGACCCTGCCTTCATATTCTCCACCAAAAGCTTCGATTTCCTCTCTTGCGTGCATCATTGGACCCAGGAGAGATCGATGCGTATTCGTCACTTGCTCGTCGCCAGCTTCGCCGTCACCACCCTCGGCCTCACCAGTGCCTCCGCAAAGAGTGGTCAGGGCTACACCAGCATCACCGCCGCTCAGGGTGCTGATCACGAAGGGATCATCACCGAGTTCTTCTCCTACGAGTCACCCAAGAGCCGGAGCGCTTGGCAGAAGATGAGTCAGTGGAAGGTGCCCAGCGCCATGGAGTACGAGCGCGTACCGTACATCCAGCGGGCCCACCACGCCGTTCAGGCCCGCGGCTACTATGCCTCTCTGCTCCTCGACGAGAGTGGCAAGCACGAGGCCTTTCAGCGCGAGCTCTTCGAAGCGATTCAGGTACACGGCGAGTCAGTGACCACCATCGACCAGGTCGTCGACGTGGCCCGGAGCGCAGGGTACGACGCTGCGAACTTCAAGAAGGTCATGCAGGGCGCCGCGGTGAAGGCCAAGGTGAAGTACGCCCAGGATCTCGCCCAGCAAATGCAGCCCCGCTCGCTGCCCACGCTCATCGTCGATGGCCGCTATCGTACCGACGGCCAGCTCGCAGGCAACGCAGATCGCATGATCAAGGTGCTCGACAGTCTCGTGGGCAGCGAGCGCGACCAGCTGGCCTCCACCAAGCGCTGAGGCTCAGGCCTCGAGGGCTCCGATGCTCTCGGTGACCCGCCCCACCTGATGCCCGAAAGACTCCGCGGGCACCCCTGCCCCGCGCAGCGCAGTGAGCACCGCGTGGCTCGTGTTGCCTCGACGGTGATCGCGGTGGTGCAGGCCTCCCCGTAGACGGCCACCGCCCTTGCCGGCGATCATGATCGGGAACTCGTCATTGCTGTGGGTGTTGCCTTCGCTCAGCTCTGTGGTGCACAGGATCGAGCAGTTGTCGAGTACGTTGCCATCGCCTTCGGGGGTGTCCCGCAAGATCTCCAGGCAGCGGGCCAGCTCTCCCATGATGAAGGTGACCGCGTTGTGTACATTGGGCTGGGGCACCGCCTCGTCGTGACACATCTGGTGCAGGCCGTTCTGAGATCCTGCGGGCCAGACGATCATCCCCGAACCGGCGCTGCAGTACATCACCGAGAAGGCCCGGGTGAGATCACACGACAGCGCCAGGGCCAGCAGCTCGCTCAAGGCGATGTTCTTCGCCGCGAGTGGCTCACGGCCGTTCACTGGTGGGATCACGCCGGGATCTGCAGGGGGCAAACACTCAGGGGCGTCTGCAGCGAGGCGTCGTTCGAGAGTGCGCACGCTCTCGAAGTGCTGCTCGAGGCGTCGGCGATCGGCGGCACCCACACGGTTCTGCAGGGTGCTGATGCGCCCCATCACCGCATCGAGCACGCTCCTGCGGGCAAGATCGAGGCGAGGGTTGTCCCCGCTCATGCCGAAGAGGCGCTGATACAGCCGCTGTGGATCACGCTCCGCGGGGTTGGGATTGTTGGGCCCGTTGTGGCTCAGATGCTGAAAGGTGGTGCCCTCATCAGTGCCGGTGAAGCGCGCCACCCCAAGCTCGAGGGATCGAAATGGCGTGGTGCCCTCGAAATGGGCCGCGGCGAGCATGTCGACAGAGGGCTGGGCGAAGGTGGTGACGATCGTGTCCCGGGTGGTGCCCACCTGATGGTATCGCGCCCCGGTCATGATGCCGGTCATGCCCGAGTGGTGCGGGTGGCTGGCGGTCTTGATCTCCATGCCGGTGATCACGCTCAGCCACGGCTTCACCCCCATGAGCGGGGCCAGCTCGGCCCCAGGCTGCCAGTTGGCACCTTCTCCATTGGGGATCCACTGGTCTCGCCGGATCCCGTTGCCCCAGAACCACACGCCGAACCGGGTGGGCAACGGCTCGCCATCGGCCCATGCGGTGCCGTGGGTGTTCATCATGGCCTCGAGGGGCGGCAGGGCCACAGTGGCGGCGACGCCACCCACGATGCCCTTGAGCACGGTACGACGGTGCAACGCCTTGCGCTGCAGGTGCGGGCTGCGGGCGCTCATTCTGGCGCCTCCTCTTCTGGCATGCCCTCTTCCGGCGGGCCCTCTTCTGGAGCCCCCACGGCGCGGAATGATGGGTGGGTTACGAGGGCGAGGGCCAGCGATCTCACTCGATATCCGCTCTCGACAAAGGCTTCACCCAGCTCTGCGAGGGCCAGGGCCTCACCAGGGCCTTCGAGGTGCCCTTGGGCGTATCGGTAGAGCCGGCGGACCTGGCACTCTGTAAAATCGTCTCGCCCGGCGATGAGAGCGCTGAGCTGACGGCCGCCGAGAAAGTCCTCACCGTCGAGGTTGCCCGAAGCGTCGATGGGCGTCTCGGCTTCGATGGTGCGCCACGCGCCGATGGCGTCGTAATTCTCCAGCGCGAGGCCGATCGGATCCATGTAGACGTGGCAGCTGGCGCACGTCGGATCTTCTCGGTGGCGCTCGAGCTTGGCTCGAGTGGTGGTGGGCGGCGCCCCGTCGGGATCAGGCTCGAGGCTGGTGTTCACCCCTGGCGGCGGGGGTGGGATGTCGAAGCAGAGCAGGTGGTTCTGCACGAACTTCCCCCGCAGCGTGGGCGAGGTCACCGTGGCGTGGGCGTTCATGGCGAGGAACGCGCCGGTGCCCAGCAGACCACCACGTGGGTGGTTGCCCGGCAGGATCATCGCCTCGAACTGCCCCGGGCGCTCTGGCGCTGGCAAACCGTAGAGCGCAGCCAGGGGGCCGTCGACGAAGACCCTCCGGGTGGTGAGCAGCTCGCGCACGTCGACGTCAGCGTCGACGACCAGCCACTTGATCAACGCCTCGACCTCGCGACGCATCGACTGCCCGAGGGTGTCGGTCATCTGGGGGAACAGCGTGCGATCTTTGTCGATGAAGGCGAGCCGGTCGAGGGTGAAGGCTTCTGCGAAGAAGCCCAGCAGCCCCCGCTCCGCCTTTGGATCATCGAGCATGCGCTCAGCTTCGGCCCTGAGCCCCTCCGGACTGGAGAGTGTGCCCTCGGCGGCGGCATCGAGCAGGGCGTCGTCTGGCGCGGACTGCCACAGGAACCACGCGAGCTTGGCGGCGAGTTCGAAATCATCGAGGGCCCGGCCTTCGGCGACCTCGGTGCCGAGCTCTACCCGGAACAGAAAATCAGGGGCCTGGAGCATGGCGCTCACGGTCATCTGCACCCCCGCCCAGGGGTCTTGCAGCAAGTTGCCAGCCTGGTCGACCACATCGAGCAGGTCCTGCAGCTCTGCCTCAGTGAGCGGGCGACGCCAGAGCAAGCGACCGTGATGGGCGAAGAACACGCTCAGGCACTCGGGCTCGGGGGTGTCACAGCCCGTCAGCGCAGGACCCTGGCCGTCGCCGAAGAGCTGGGCGGCGACATAGCGGGCGGCCACCTCGTACTGCTCTGCGGCCCGCGGGCTCACGGTGAGCTCTCCACCGCCGATGACGGAGAAACCATGCAGCGGTGTGTCCGCTTCGAGATCATCGGGCAAGGCCAGGTCGGCGCCGAAGACGTCGCGGAGACTGTTGCGATATTGCTGCATGGTGAGCCGGAACATGCGCGAAGGCGCGGCCTCGAAGGGCGGCAACATCTCGCCACCGCCCATACCCCCTGTGGGGGGCATCATCTCGCCGCCAGCACCATCACCTCCGGCGCCACCCACAGGGCCTGGATCTTCGACCCCCCCAGTGCCCCCTACGGGACCCACGCCCATGTCGGGCACGATGGGGTTTTGAGGGCTGCTCATCTCGCCATCACAGGCTGCGCATGCACACAGCGCAGCCACGGTGAGCGCTCGTTTCCAGCGATGGGCGTCGAAGATCTGCATAGATGTTGTGTATGTTAGCACCGACATGCGTTGCTGCCGACACATACTTGTCCTGCTGGTGGCCCTGCTGGGCTGCGCGAGCTGTGCCGAAGAGGTCGTCTCTGATGCCATGACGCCTCGACCTGAGCGTGATGCATCTCTGGTGGGCTTCCCAGATGCCTACGTCTCCACATCAGATGCACAACTGCTCGATGGGGATGTGTTTGACCAGGGCGGGCCCGATGATGGTCCGGATGCTGATCGCACAGACGCCGATCTCACAGATGCCGATCTCACAGATGCCGATCTCACTGCCGACGCCCGCGTGATCACTGATGCAGGCCCGGTGCTGCCAGACTTCGGCCCCGAGAGCCCCGCATGCACAGCCTCCGATCTCGATGGTGACGGCTTCGGCACGCACAGCAGCTGTCAGCGCCTCGACTGCGACGATCGCAACGCCGCGGTGTTCCCTGGCGCCGCCGAGGCCTGTGACGGCCGCGACGATGACTGCGACGCCCGCATCGACGAAGGGCTCTTCACCGCCCGGTGCGGTGAGGGCGCGTGCGCGCGAGAGGTGCCCAACTGCCTCGACGGCCGCCCGAACCGTTGTGAGCCCGGCGAGCCCTCACCCGAGCAATGCAACGGTGAAGATGATGACTGCGACGGCCTCGTCGACGAAGAAGCTGATGGGCCACCGTGTGGCGTCGGCGTATGCACTCGCGAGGCATTCTGCGATGGCGAGAGGGGCCGAGTGTGCACTCCAGGAGCGCCCTCACCTGAGCAGTGCAACGGCGAAGACGACGATTGCGACGGCCTCACTGACGAAGGCCTGTCCGGCGCTGAGGTGCGTCAGCTCAGCTACGAGCGAGATCTGCAACCCGAGCACGACGGCTGCAGCGGCGTGGGCCTCGCAGGGCGTGTCAGCCCGGACTGCAATGCCGCCATCAACCGCTTCTGCAGCGCGGTCGATTGCCGCGACACGGGCTTTGGTCCGGTGGAGAACAGCGGCGACATCTCTGTGGTGACCTGCCTCTCGGTGGCCCGTGTGCTGGAGCTCTCCTTCGAGACCCTCAGCGCGCAACATCCGGGCTGTCGCGCCGGCGCACCGGTTCAGAGTCCGGACTGCAACGCCGCCATCCACCGCTGGTGCAGCCGCAATGGCTACGTGAGCGGCTTCGGCCCCCTCGAGGTGGGCCCTGACGCCGCTCGGGTCGCATGCGTCAGTGACGGCGCTCAGGTCTTCGAGGGTCGCTACTCGACCTTGCGCACAATGCACCCGATCTGTGACGGGGCCACCCAGCGTATGGGCCCGGAGTGCAATGCGGCCATTCACCGCTGGTGTGCAGATCAGGGCTTCGCCAGTGGCTTCGGGCCCATCGAGAACAATGGTGATCTCGCCTTCCTGACCTGTGTCGCCCGCTGATCCTCCACCGGGCCAACGACCACCACGTGCACATGGCCCCCCACCCTCGGGAGCAATGTGGCGACAGTGGGTACGCCTCACCTTCACCTGGTTGCGCACATGGCCTGGGATCGTGTGCCTCGTGTGTGTGGTGCTCATCGCTGGTCTCATCTTCGGCGCCAGGGCGGTGCTCGACGAAGAGGCCCCGACGACGTGCGGTGAGGGGGCGAGGTGCACCGTGGGCACGCACTTCGTGCACCGCGGAGATACAGCCAACGGCACGCGCCGCTTCGACACCTATGGCTGCGCCCCAGGTAAAGACGAGTCGGGGCCGGAGCTGATCTATCCGCTCGACGTGGCAGAGGACGGGTTTCTCGCCCTGGAGCTCAGCGCGTTGGACGACGGTGCTGACGTCGACATCCACCTGCTCAGCGCAGAAGATCCGCAAAGATGCCTCGCCCGAGGGCACTGGCGCCTCGGGCGGTGGCTGACCGCCGGTCGCTATTGGGTGGTGGCAGACACCTGGGTCGATGGCTCGGGCAAGGCGCACTCAGGGGCTTTCACCCTCACAGGTCATCTCACCACCGCCGCCGATCTCGAAGGTGCAGGGATGGGCCCTCAGGTGGCCTCCGAGGCGCTGTATGCCCTGGGCGTAGGGTGGGCCGATACAGAAACCAAGCGCTTCGATTATGCCATCACCGACTTCTCGAGGCCTTCGTCCGAAGCGCGACTCTGGATCTTCGATCTGCTCACTGGCGAGCAGCTGTGGCGACTGCACGTCACCCATGGCTCCGCCTCTTCTGATCCTGATGACGCCACCCGAGCGGTGACGTTCTCGAACATCCCCGAGAGCCATCAGTCCAGCCTGGGCATGATCCGCACCGCAGAGTCCTATGTGGGTGAGTATGGCGTCTCTCACCGCCTCGATGGCCTGGAGGAAGGCTTCAACGACAACGTGCGCCGCCGATTCATCGTGTTGCACCCCTGGGCGGGCAGCCGGCCGGCCTATGTGAAGGCCCATGGCATGACAGCCCCGAGTTGGGGGTGTGCAGCCATTGACGACGAGGTGGCCCCCGAGGTGGTCGCTCGCCTCGCAAACGGCGCGCTGATGTTGTTCTGGCATCCGGAGAGCGAATGGCATCGTCGCTCGAAATACATGCCATGACGCACTCAGGTGGTGCTCAGGTTGCCTCCTGAACACCACGGCGCGCGACGCCGGCCAGGGCGAGCCAGCCCAACCCCCCGACAACCCAACACACCCACGCGCCGGCGGTGGGCGAGCCCACGTGGTCAATCACCACGCCCGAGACGAGGGCCATGACCGCCTGTGTGCCGCTGAACGCCAGGAAGTCGAAGGCAGTGACTCGACCGAGGATGGGCCCCGGCGTACTGGCTTGCATCTGCGCAGTCGAGGACACCCAGTTGTGCCCGCTCCCTGCACCCCAGAGCACGAGCGCCGGCAGCGCGATCCACGGTGTGTCGAACACCAGGAAGAGCGCCACCCCGATCAAGCCAAGCGGCGTGCTTCGATTGGCGACCCTCGCCAGCCAGCGCTCGGGGAGCAGCGGCCCGATCCCAGTACCCACAGCACGCAGCATGTTGAACAGCCCGAGGGCCATGGCTGCGCCCAGTGCCGGCAGGCGGGTCTCGGCGAGCAGGCTCATGGTGACCCAGGCCCCGGCGTTGGCTGCAGCCATGGGGCTCTTCGCGAGCAATGCCACACAGACCAGGGGTCTCGGGCGCGCGAAACGCCACGCCACCCACATCTGCTTGAGGCCCGGCCGTGGCTGCCCGGCGCCTGCTCGGCCCTCACTCGGGGGCAACGGCGGCAAGCCCCACACCACGGCAGCAGCGCACACAAAGGTGAGCGCGTCGAGCAAGATGGCCTCGCCGGGGCCGAGCAGCGCGGCCAGCACACCCCCAAGGGCAGTGCCGGCGGCGAAGAGTACGCTCCAGGTGAGGCCCAGCAAGGCATTGGCGATGTGCAGCTCTTCGGCAGAGACCAGACTCGGGATCGCCGCGGTCCGCGCAGTCATCCCCAGGCCCGACACCAGCACCCGAGCCACCAACAGCCCCTGCACCAGCGCCACGCTGCCGCTCTCCGCCGCCTGCCACATGGCCAGAGTGACGAGACCAGCGACGCAGTAAGCCCCCATGAGCAGCCGGCGTCTGTCGAACCGGTCGGCCAGGGGGCCGGAGATGGGCGACATGAGGGCCAGGGGCAGGGTGTGGGCCACCATCACCATGGCCACCGAGACCGCGCTCCCGCCCTGCTTCACGGAGATGAGGCTCACTGCCACATAGCTCAGCCAGTCCCCGAGCATGGAGATCATGTTGCTGATCCACAGCCGCCTCAGCGGCCTGTTGTGGCGAATCAGCTGGCCAAAGGCTCTCAGATCTCTCGACACGCTCTTCCCGGCTCCGTGTGTGCGGTGCGTAGAGGATGGAACAGCCAGCGAAGGGTTGCTCGATCCTGCTCATGTGTGCTGTTGTCACCCCACTGTAGATCAGGAGGTGTGACATGGCAGACGCGCGACCGTGCTTCAGGTCCCCCGCGGCGCTGACCCTCAATGCCGCGCTGCTCGCAGCTCTGCCATGGATGACCTCAGGATGTGACGACGGCGATACGGCATCTGCGGGCGAGCCTCCTGCAGCATCTGCAGCCCCTGACGCCACAGTGAAGATGCCCGGCGACGAGGTCGACAGGGCCCCTGAACAAGATGCTCTGCCCAACGACCCGCCCACACCAGATGCGCCCATAGACGACGCAGGGCGCATGGATGCTCCGGACGATCCGCCGCCTGATGAGCCGCAGCCTGACGAGCCACCACCCGATGAGCCTCCACCAGATATGCCCCCGCCTGAGGCTTGCCCAGAGGGGGTGATCTGCCTCGAGGGGCCTGACTTCGAGCATCGCGGCGACACCACCCATGCCGCGCGCCGATTCGATGCCTACGGGTGTGCCCCCGACACAGATGAGTCGGGCCCCGAGGTGATGTACCGGCTCGACCTCGCCGAGGGGGGCTTCCTTGCCCTGGAGCTCGGCGACATGCAGATGGGCGCTGACGTCGACATCCACCTGCTCGAGGCTGATGATCCTACAGCCTGCATCGACCGCGGACACTGGCGCGCAGGCCAGTGGCTGCCGGCGGGGCGCTACTGGCTGGTGGCCGACACCTGGGTCGACGAGGTGGGCACGGCATACCCGGGGGCGTACACCCTCACCGGGCACCTCACCACAGCAGCCGATCTCGAAGCTGAGGGCATCGCCCCCCAACTGGCCTCTGATGCGCTGTATGCCTTCGGTGTGGGCTGGTCGAGAGAAGAGACCGCCCGCTTCGACTACGCCATCATCGACTTCTCGATGCACTCTTCCGATGCGCGACAGTGGGTCTTCGACCTGCTCACGGGTGACTTGCTCTGGCGCCTGCACGTGGCCCACGGCGAGGCCTCGTCCGATCCGAACGATCCAGCATGGTCGGTGGTGTTCTCGAACATCCCCGAGAGTCATCAATCCAGCCTGGGCATGATCCGTACAGCGGAATCCTATGTGGGCGACTGGGGCATCTCCTACCGCCTCGACGGCCTCGAGCCAGGCTTCAACGACAACGTGCGCCGTCGAGACATCGTCATGCATCCCTGGGAAGAGAGTCGGCCAGAGTACGTGAACACGCACGGCATCACAGGCACCACCTGGGGCTGTCCGGGGATAGACGATCGCGTCGCCCCTGCGGTGGTGGATCGTCTCGCAGACGGTACGCTGATGTTCTTCTGGCACCCGGGGAGTAACTGGCACCGCCAATCTGCGTATATTCCTCGGTAGACAGCACCTTACCCCCCCGCCCAAAACGCCCCGCGCCGTACGTTGCGAGACACCCGGCATTGTGTGTAGAACGCCTTCATGTCCGCCCTGAGGAGAGACGCTCATGAGATCTGTTCGATTGCCCACCTCCACCCTGCCAGTGTTGCTGGCGATGACGCTGCTCGCGTGTGACGACGGCGACAGTACAGGCGGGGATGGCAACACCCCGGACATGGGCCCCGCCGCCGGTGCAGGCGGTGATCCAGGAGGCTCTGGCGGCGCCGCAGGTATGGGTGGAGACCCAGGTGGCGACGGCGGCGCTGGTGGTGTCGCTGGCATGGGTGGGGATCCTGGCGGTGCCGGCGGCATGGCCGGCGACCCCGGCGGCGCTGGTGGTATGGGTGGAGACCCGGGTGGCGCAGGCGGCATGGGCGGTGCTCCCGGCGGCGCAGGCGGCATGGGCGGTGCTGGCGGCATGGGTGGGGACCCAGGCGGCGCCGGTGGTATGGGGGGTATGGGCGGAGCGCCTGGTGGCGCTGGTGGCATGGGGGGTATGCCCTTCGACGACCGCTCACAGCCCTTCGAACCTGGCGCCACCCTCATCATGTCCGATGACACCGAAGGGCGCATCGCGTGGCTCAACGACGGCGGTCAGCTCAACACCCTGCCCGTCACCCTCGACGAAGAGGGCCAGCCGGTCCTCGGCGAGGCCGGCGCAGAGCTCGTGGGGCTGGTCCCCGATCAGCAGCTTCAGCCCCTCGTCGGCGCCCACATCCCCGAGGGCCCGTGGTGGTTCTTCACTGTGGACGACAGCACCGGGCAGATTCAGGCCATCAACCTCGATGACGCCCAGCCTGAAGCCCGCCTGAACTTCGATCTCGAGCCCGACACCTCAAGGGGCTTTCCCGAGATCCGCGTGGCCACTCACCCCAACGGTCAGATTCTGGTGATGGGTCGGCGCCCCACTGATGAAGACGACAGCCGCTTCCGCCCGCGCCCCATGGCCTGGCAGCTGATCAGCGCCGAGGGTGAGATCGGACCGCAGTACACCGACACCAACAGCATGGGGGTGCCCCAGGGCATCGTGCCCGGCCTCGACGGCTTCGTGCTGCACTGGCCCTATGGCACCTGTGCCACCCTGCCCTGGCCCGCAGAGCGCATTGGCGCGTCGTGGGGATGTGGCCCTCACAGCGGCGGTGATGTCGTCTCCGACGCGCAGAACACCCTGGCCACCCTGGCCCTCACGGAGGAAGGCCTCACAGTGGGCATCTCCACCCCCGGGCGCGTCGACGACACCCCTGATCTCGTGGAGGGCTTCGCCGCTCTCGGCCATCTCACCTCGTCACACAGCGGCGAGGCGCTCCTCATCGGCGAGCAGGCAGAAGCCAGCCGCCTGATTTGGGCGAACGGTGGCGGTGTGGCTGTGCACGATCCCCAGAGCGCCCACCCCCTCGGCGTGCTCGCCATCGGCGAGGCACCTGCACAGGTGGTCTTCTGGGATGGTGAACTCATGGGCATCCACCCTCTCCTCGAGGCAGAAGCCTCTGTGGCCGTCGAGGCCGTCGAGGCCGTCGAGGGGTGCCAGATCAGCCCCGAAGACTGCAGCGACGCGGATCGCGACTGTGATGGCGAGCCCAACAACGGCGTGTGTTGCTTGCAGAGCGACGGCGCCGAGCAGAGTTTCGCCAACGGCATCCTCGCCGGCACCTCCGACAGCCCGCCCATCCCCACCCTCTTCGAGGCCGGCATCGACGGCACTGCGATTTTGATGGCCACGGAGCAGGACAGCCTCGAGTCCCTCGACGTGGTCATGCTCCGCTGGACCCCAGGCGTGTTCCCTGAAGAGGGTGGCGACGTCAGCCGCGTGGCCCGCTGGTCCGGCGCCGCCGTGCCGAGCATCCTCCGCACCGATGACTCCGGCGACACCGTCGTGATCATCGCCGAGAACGATCTGGTCGGCGGCCGCCAGCAGGTGGCACTCTGGGGTTTCCGTCAGCCAGATGGCACCTGGCAGGCAGAGGCCCGCTCGACCCCCTGTGACGAGACCGACGTTCGCCTGAGCATCTTCCAGCCCACCCTGGACGTGCAGTTCATCGCCCCAGGTGTCGCGCGGTTCTATTGCGCCAACGACGCCCGCGACGTTGTAGGCGCTGACTATCTCTCTCGCCCTGGGCAGCGCCCACTCCCCATGGAGTACACCGCCCGCGCCTACCCCGACGAGCGAGTGTTCCGCTGGATGGTTCGCCGCCGGATCAGCATCGACGGCGCGCCGCAGTGGGTGCTGCTCACCAGTGATGGCGATCTCGACAACGACGTCGACTTCACGCTCCGTCTGTGGGGTGAAGATCGAGAGAGCATCCTGAGCCCGATCCAGAACGATACCCTCGATCTCCTCAACGCCACCATGAGCTGGGAAGAGCTTCGGGAGCCGATGTTCCTGCCCATGGAGCCTGGAGGCCCTCTGCTTCGAGCTCGAGGTCCTGCCAACAGATGGATCGAGGTCTGGATCGAGGGGTACGGCTGGCTGCCCCTCTCGAGCTCTCGCTGGCCCGAGGCGTCGATCATCGTCCCCGACGAGCCCCTCGCCTATTCGCTGGGCTACATCGACGATCCTGGTCAAGGGCTGTGCAACGACTGTCCGATGGCGCTGTTCGCCCACGACCTGCGCCCTGGAGGCAACTGGTGGGGGCGCCCGCTGCAGGATGATCTCGAAGAAGAGTTCATCCCCTTCGATTATCAGGGGCTTGCCCTCACAGGATACCCCTCAGGCGGCGAGCAGGCCTCGGTGGTCCGCCTGCAATCTGTCGATACACTGGAGGCCTTCCGCATCCACTTCGACGGTTATGTCTCAGAGTGTCCCCCTTCGAGACAAGACTGACTCATTCCAAGCCAACAACGCATCTACCTTCTGTATCCTCTTATCTCTCCAACCCGACCACCGAGCTGTAGGTCCGCCCTAAATTACGAGAAGTGATGGGGTTCTCTCACAACACCTCATTTGAGTGAGAAAAGCGTTGCGTTCTCACAACCCCCGGGTAAGTATGCGCGCGGCTGGCCGGCTTCGATACCCTGCCCCGCCCCCCACTTCGGAGTCGGTCAGCCACTTTAATCCAAGCAAAACTCGATAGTCATCAGTATCATACATCTACAGTGCACCCATCCACAGTATCGCACTGTGTAGATTGTATACATACGCTCTATTCGGTGGTCGAGTCTGCTTTTGGACGTGGCGGCAGCCAGAGGTGAGCAGCTGTACCCCCTCCCTCTCTTCGCTCCAATCTGAGCGTACCCTCATGGGCATCTGCGATCTCACGGCACAATGAGAGGCCCAGCCCGCTGCTTCTCTTCTTCGTCGAATAAAACGGCAACAACGCCTGATGCATCACCTCGTCGCTCATGCCCCGACCACGGTCGAGCACTGACAACCTGACGCCCCCATCACGTGTACTTTCGACAGAGAGGGCGACCTCTTCAGGCGCTGAGTCCGACTCGCTGGCGTTCTTGATGAGGTTGATCAAGGCCTGTTGAATCTGGGCTTCGTCGAGCCAGCCGGGCTGCTCAGGTGTCTCACCGATGAGGCGGCACTGTTGCAGCTCGATCAACTTCGACAAAAACGGGCCCCACTCCACAGGCTTACGCTCTGGAGGCGCGAGCCTGGCAAAACGGGCATACCCTTCAAGAAAGGTGAGCAAATGCCGGGTCCGGTC
Source organism: Bradymonadia bacterium (assembly GCA_046290225.1). Classification (GTDB taxonomy): domain Bacteria; phylum Myxococcota_A; class Bradymonadia; order UBA7976; family UBA1532; genus JBKAGE01. Next base: position 245,429 of record JBKAGE010000037.1, read on the forward strand.
TTCGATCACATCGAAGATGCGCACCAGCTTGTCTGCATGGGCGGGCTTGTCGAGGACCAACCGGGCGGAATGGATCAAAGACGAAACCGGCGCCAGAGAGTTGTTCAACTCGTGACTGATGACCCGAATCATCTTCTTCCAGATGGCCACCTCCTGACGGCTCAGCTCTTTGGTGAGCTGCTTGATCAGGTACATGGTGTAGCGATGCTGGTTGAGATCGAAGAAGGGCGTACTCACATGATACGCCTGCTCCTGGTCGCCCTGGGCCACAGTGAACAGCTCGTCGGCCTGGTTCCTCACGGCGTTGGCCATGTCATCGGGGCACCGCGCGAGGACAGCGGCGAAATCCTGGCCATGGAGCGCCTGGCCCTGAGCGAGCAAATCGTCAGCGGTTCGGTTGGCGATGACCACCTGCCCTCGATAATCACACACCACCACGGCGAGGGGCGCAGCATCGAGCACGGTCTCAAGCAAGTTGCGCTGGGTCCACCCCTCTGAGAGCTGAGCGGAGATGGCCTCCAGGGCAGCATTGAACAGCTCACCCTCAGGGTGTGTCTCGGGCAATGTGAGGGTGTCGCCCTGATGACCGCGACTCAAATCATTGAATGCCTGTAACCGGGCGGCCTCTTGTGCGGTGATCTGCCCCATGATCATGCGCGCTCGCCACAAGACCACAGCGCCTGCTCCAGCGCCGATGACTGTTCCTGCCCAAAAGGGCCACCCCAAGGCAGCGCTCATGGTGGTGCACCCGAGCACGGCGAGCACCCCCACGGCGGCCAGCATCCACATCTGTCGGCCGAGTACGCTCGCTGGCGGATCGGGATCAGGTCGCTGCTCAATGGCTGCCTGAATGATCTGCTGGGTGATGGGCTGGGTGGGGATCCCGCGCTCGCGCATGCTCACGTCATGATCCCCGCGTGCGACGCTCGATCACGATGCCGTGACGCTCCATCCGCCGATACAACGCCTGACGACTGAGCCCGAGGGCTGCCGCAGCCCGAGCGACGATGCCTCCGGCTTCCTGCAACGCGGCCTCGATCTGTGCCCGCTCGGGATCATCACTGCTGCTGGCCCCAGCGGAGGGTGGTGGCGCAGGGGCAAGGCGCCCGGAGGGGCGCCATCGAGCCGGGTTGTTCTCGGGAATCCGGCCAGTCTCGAGGCCCAAATCACCGGCGCGAATGACACCACCCTGGTGGAGCAACAAGGCCCGCTGCATACAGTTGGTCAGCTCGCGCACGTTCCCGGGCCAGTCATGGTCGAGCAGGGCCCTGCGAGCGTCTTCGCCGAGGGTGGGCGGTGTATCGCCAGGGCCGCCGACTCCGCTGGCAAAATGCTGCCGCAAGAAATGCCGGGCGAGGGGCTCGATGTCTTCGGTCCGGTAGACGAGGGGGGGCACTTTGATTTCGATGACGTTGAGTCTGAAATACAGGTCCTGCCGAAATGTACCGTCGGCGATGGAGCGTGGCAGGTCTGCGTTGGTGGCGCTGATGAGCCGAACATCGACGGTCCGAGTGACGCTGGATCCGACCCGCTCGAAGGCGCCGGTCTGTAAAACCCTCAACAACTTGGTCTGGCCACTGAGCGGCAAGTTCCCGATCTCGTCGAGGAACAATGTGCCATGGTCCGCCGCTTCGAACCGCCCGGTGCGCTTCTTGTTGGCACCGGTGTACGCCCCAGCTTCATGGCCAAACAACTCACTCTCGATGAGGGTCTCTGGCAACGCACCGGCGTTCACCCGCACAAAGGGCTTCTTCCGCCGCCCGGAGTTTGCCTGGATGATCTCGGCGATCTTCTCTTTGCCGACGCCGTTGGGCCCGGTGATGAGCACGGGTACATCGGCAGCGGCCACCCGTACGGCGAGAGAGACGACGTCGTGCATGGCTCCGCTCTCGTAGATGAGGCCACACAGGTCGAACCGCTCGCCGAGGGCCTGCCGCGCAGCAAGGCCACTGCCCTGGGCCACGGCGAGATGCCTGGCCCGCATCTGCAGCAACCCCTGTACCCGCTCCACGAGCCGCTCGTCGTCCCATGGTTTGGTGAGGTAGTCGCTGGCCCCCTCTTTGACCATCTGCACGGCGGTCTCGACGGATCCCCACGCGGTGAACAGCAACACAGGGAGATCGGCGTCGATCTCCCGCATAGCCCGAAACAGCCGAATGCCCTCTTCACCGCTGGTGGTGTCCTCGGTGAAGTTCATGTCCTGGATCACCAGCCCGATGGGGCCCTGGCCTCTGACGATCTCCAAGGCCTGATCGGGGCCCTCTGCTGTGAGGGTGCTGAGGCCATGGATCTCAAGCAACACCTGGACGGCGGTGACGACGGCCGGCTGGTCGTCGACGATGAGGACGGGCAGCTGATCTGGTGCAGGCAACTGGGAGCTCCTGGTGATGGGAGGCTTGGGCAGTTTAACAAGGGATTGGGCAAATTTTGGGAAAAGAGAGTTTCGGGCACGGGCACGGGCACGGGCACGAGTTTTACGGGTGTGGGCTCCACGGTATGTGGTTGGTGGTGTCTTGGAGCTGTGGGGGTGGCGGCTGCTTCGCCGCACGTCGTGGCCACATCGGCGTGGTTCATGGGGTTGCTGGTTTTTCGACCAGCAACCCCACCCTACAAAGCTAGAGAAGCGTTGTGCACGTGCCTCACGGAGGCGCGTAGGTGGGGACAGTCGTCGTGAGGTCGGTGAGTTTGCGTGCAGGTGGGGTGAAAATTCGGGAGTCGTAGCTGGAAGCTACGGCGAGTGAATTTTCGCGACGCCTGTGCGTGAAATCGCCGGCGTCACGGCGGCTGGCGCCGCCGAAGCGCCGGAGCACAGCCGCCGAAGCGCCGGAGTTAGTCCCAGATACCCTTGGTGTTGGGGTTGCCCAGGCCGTAGGCCGAGATGGCCTCGCGCATGAAGAAGGGCAGGGACACGTACTGGCGCAGGGCCATGCAGGCGCGGTTGGCCTCGCAGGTGCAGTTGGCGTTGCTCGAGGCGTTACAGCCGAAGGAGCCCTCGGGATCCACGAAGCCTTCCTCGGTGATGGCCGAGATGGAGGGATCCCACTGAATGAGGGGCTCGCCGGTGTTGGCGTTCATCACGGGGATGTACCAGTCGGGCGTGCCGTCATTGTTCAGGTCGGGGCCGTCGTCCACCACGTAGGCCTGTGCGAGCAGCTCGTTGGCGTACTCCAGGACGCGGGCGGCGATGCCGCGCTGAACGGTCTTGCCAAAGATCTGCTCCGTGCCGTAGGCCTTGGCCACGTACACCTTGCCGGTGGGGTTGTGGAACTCGATGCGGTTGTCGAAGCCGGGATCGTTGTCCACACCCAGCTCCCAGACGCGCATCATGTCGATCCAGCTCTGCTCCTGGTTGGCGGGCAGGTACATGAGGGTCCATGCCACGAGGAACTTCTGCTGCTCCCAGCCGATCTGGGGATCGAGGACCGCGGTGAACTCGGGATCGTCGGGGTTGAAGTTCGCGCCGCTCTCGTTGCCGAAGGTGGTGCACAGGGTGGTGCTGTCGTTGGGGAAGCACACCCGGGGGGTCTCGCCCCACCAGCTGACGTAGCCCATGGGGGCGTCGGGGAAGCCCTTGTCGTCGAGGAAGGGACGACCCACGGGATCGGACCAGAGGCGCATACCCTTGATGGCGTCGTCGCCGGTCAGGTTGTTGGCCAGCCAGCGGCGGAAACCGTCGGGGTAGAGCTCGGCGAGGGACACAGCGCGGTAGCGCGCGTCGACGAAGTCACGACGGGAGTCAGAGATGAAGTTGTCCTCGGACTCGGCCATCAGGTAGGGGGTCCAGATCTTGTCGTAGTAGGAGCCGGCGTTGATGGTGAACTCGGCGTCGTACTCACCCTGACCCTCGGCGAGGGCGTTCTCGACGGGCTTACCACCGATGCCCACGGTCTCGAGGTAGCCGGTGGCACCGTTGGGGATGCTCACGACGATGTCATCGGCGTCGATGTTGCCGATGGCGTCAGCCTCGGAGCGCAGCACCGACTGGTCGAAGTCGGAGTAGTAGTGACCACCCACGGCGGGGCGGGCGAAGGCGCGGGTGAAGTGGTCGAAGGCCAGACCCGAAGCCAGGATGGGCTCCTTGAAGAAGTCGGGGGCGATCTGGGGCCAGAACTGGGCGAAGTTGTAGCCGAGGTCCAGCGAGAAGTCGCGGTAGATGTTCTTCAGCAGGCCCAGGCCCTTGGCGGCGTCACGGATCTTGCCGTTGTAGCGACCCAGGGTCCGGTTGGCGGCGCCACGGATGCTGAAGGTCTGGCGGCCACGACGGTAGTTGTCCCAGATGTGACCGACCTCCTGCTGGGTGATGAAGAAGTCGAACAGCTCGTACTGATCGGCGCCGTTGTCGTGACGGTACACAGCGGCGTTACCGAGGTCGGCCCAGCGGTCGGTGGCGAAGCCGTAAGGCACGCGCACGCGGTCGTTGCCGTCAACGGTGGGCCCGCCGCGGGGGAAGATGCCGCCCTGCTGGAGGACGTCACCATCGGTGGTCTGGAGATCGTTCCAGGCCACGTAGTCCACCGTCTGCTGATCACAGACGCTGAACTGGCCGTCGACCTGCACCAGCAGACCGTCGAGGGTGGGGTGCCAGGCACCGTCGAGCTCCTCGTTCCAGTACTGGGGCTTGTAGTCGTCGGGGTTCACCACGCGGCAGTTCTGGATGAGGTCGTACTCGCGGTTGAGCGCGGAGTAGTGGATCTCGCCCTCGCTGCCTTCCCAGTCGTAACCGAGGATGCCGCCGAAGTTGTCCTGCTTACCGATCATGCCCAGGCCGCGGTAGGTGTCGGCCTTGTAGCTGTCGTCGGCGAAGACGGCCACGGTGTCGCCGTAGAACATACGGGTGGCGGCGTAGTCGTACGCCGAGAGGCCCAGCATGTCCTGGGAGTACTCACCGGCGTAGTCCATCATCGAGGAGTGCATCCACATCCAGATGAGGTTGTCGCGCTCTTCGGCGGTCATGGGGTCGAAGTAGCGGGGACCGATGCAGTTCTCACCGTCGCGGGTCACGCCGGTGCAGTCCTCGGTGATGGTGCCGTTCTTGGTCCGCAGCTGCCAGTACTGAGGGCGGTAGTGGTACGCGTTGGAGGAGCTCACGAAGTTGTGACGCAGACCCACGGAGTGGCCCATCTCGTGGGACATGACTGCGTAGTGTGCCTTGCGCTTGAGGTAGGTACGCATGCGCTCGGCGCGGTCGAGCTGCACAGCGGGATCGTCCGAGGCGCTCATCTGGCCGAACTTGGCCTCGAGCATGTCGCCCATGCCGGTGAGGGACATGGGGGCCGGGGCCTCCTCGTAGATGCAGCTGCCGCGATCGGCGAGAGCCTTCTCCTTGAGGCGGTACATCTGACGCTGGAAGGCGGGGTTACCGGCGCGCAGGATCGACGAGGCGTCGAGCACGCTGTCGGTCATGCCCAGGCCGTCGACGCCCATGAGCTCCTGCATCATGGGGGTCATCAGCTCGGCCTCGAAGGTGGTGCCCTTGGCCTGGTTGGCCCGGGCGAGGGCGAAGGCCTGCACCTGACCGGGGGCCAGGAGATCGGCGCGCACGTTGGCGGCGATGTCCTTCTTGAGCATGCGGGCCTTGCGCATGACGTCGGCGGGCAGCTCGGCACGCTCGCGGTTGGCGTCGAAGTCGGGGGTCTCCACCTCGGGGTCGAAGGTGAGATCGCGGCTGAAGGCGTTCACGCGCTGGTTCACCTCGTCGGAGGTGTAGCGACCAGCGACACCACCACCGGAGGCGGCGGAAGCTGCGCGGGCCCAGTCACGGACGTACTCGGCCTCGGTGACCTCTTCGGTGGTCAGCTCGCCCTTGGAGTAGCGGATCATGTCGATGACCTTGGCGCTCCAGAGGTCGTTGACGTGGGACCACACGTTGGCGCTGGCGGAGATCGACTCACCGGTGAGGGGGTCGATGGCGTCCACCATGATGCCCCAGGGCGAAGGCGTCTGGGGGGTGGGGATCACGTTGATCTGGTGGTAACGGATGTCACCCATGCGCACGGTGAGGGCGTTCTGACAGGCGGCGAAGGTCTCACCCTCAGGGTCGAGGTAAGCGTCGGCGCAGTCGGTGTGGCTGATGCCCTCGGGCAGGCGCTGGTCAGCGGTGCCGCAGTAGGGGTGATCGCCGTGCTCGACGGGGCTGTGGCAGAGCACCACCATGGGATCCATCTTGGCGATGGCGATGACCTCGGCCTTAGCGCCGCGGGCCTCACCGAGGCGATCGGCGGTGGAGTCACAGGTGCCCCAGCCGTTCTCCTTCTCGCAGGCGATGACCTCGGCCATGATCTGCTTGAGATCGGTGTGGTCGTCCATCTGGCCGTCGTACATCGGGAAGTCGCTCTTACACGCGCCAGCGTCGCCACCGGTGCGCACACACTCGGAGTAGCGGGCCGTCTGCACGGCGGCGCGGAAGGCGGAGTCCCAGTCGCGGGTGGACCAGGTGGTGGGCTCGAAGTACTCGGGATCCGAAGCCTCGGTGTAGTACCAGACGATGGGCTTCGCGTCGCGAGCGCGGTAGGGCAGGGTGCACTTCTGGGTGAAGGTGTCACACTGCGAGCCGCCGAAGCCCGTGGCGTCGGTGACGGCCTCGCACTCGTCGGCGGTGCCGTTGCCGTCGGTGTCGCGGTTGGCGTCCTGGCCGTAAGGGGTGGTCTCGGGGGTGAAGCACTCCACGGGACCGACCATGTTCTCCAGGTCCTCGTAGTAGTGGCTACGCTCCCAGATGTTGTAGCGGTTGATGAAGCGGCGCCACTGCTCGTCGGTCATGCCGTACTTGCGGGTGTAGCCCTTCCGGTCGACGGTGAATGCACCGTAGGCCTGGAACCGCAGGCCGTCCCAGTGGGCGGGCTGGTAGTCGTTGGGCACCACGCGGCGGAAGCTGTGACGAATGGTCAGCTCCACCGGGTTACAGCTCGCCGCGGGCCCCGTGCCGTTGAGGAAGTCGGGGTCGAGGAAGCAGGAGGGGAAGCTGTCGATGCCCCAGCCGAAGTGGCTGAGATCGATGAGCTCGGGCTTGGCGAAGGCCTTGACGGTGATGTCGAAGTAGCCATCTTCCAGATCGCCGAACTGGGGCGCATCAGGATCATTGGGATCGGTGATGTCGTACTTGAGGGGCTCGTACCGCAGGCCGCCGTAGAGACCGAGCAGCGACAGGGTGTCGAAGTCGTAGGTCTCGCCGGAGAGGTTCTGCGACCAGTCAACGCGGAAGTACTCCCGCTCGTACCAGGGACGATCGGTCGTGTTCTCGTTGATGATGTTGAGCTTCTCACCCGTGGTGGGGTTGTACTGGTTGATGATGTCGAAGTGAGACTCGATGCGGAAGACCGCAGCGATGACACCATCCTGGGTGGGGCCGCCGAGGCCCTTGCCGTCAGACCCCTCGATGCGCTCGTAGGCGATGCGCGCGATGAGCTGGTCCTCGGTGACCTGCCACTTGATGCGGGACAGGGGCTGAGCGTAGGTGCTGGTGAACAGACCATCCTGGCTGGCGCCGTAGCCCACGTCGATGAGCGTGGCCTGCGTGTAGAACTCAGGATCGTCAGCAGTGCTCAGGAAGTCCTGCCCGATGAAGTGGGACTTCTCCAGCGCGAAAGGCTGTACGCGATTGATCGCCGGGCGCTCCTCAGCGCAGCCCGCGGACAGGGCCGCGAGGCCGAGCGCGGCGACAGCGGTTCTTCTCTTGATCATCTTGTTCTTCGCTCGCGTGGAACGGGGCTGCGCGGGGCGCCGCCCGGGTTGGGTGGTGATCGGAGATTTCGTGTTCATGCTCATCTACCCCTTCTTCAGCGCACCAGGGCGCCCATGTTGAGCACCACGCCGACGTTGTAGGTGGTGAAGCGGTTGAAGAAGGGGGTGTAGTAGCCGTTGGCTTCGGAGTTGGGCTCGAGCTGGCCGTGGAAGGCGTCGGCGCTCAAGTTAAAGCCCACGGCAGACCAGGGCTGAATGTTCGCCCCTACGCTCGTCGACAGGAGGCCGCGGAAACGGGTGTCCTGCTGCGGACCAGTGTAGGGCGTCTCACCCGGCGCGAAGGTCTGGTTGGTGAAGTCTTCTGCCAAGGTGTTCACCCGGTAGAGGTAGTCGTTGATGACCGAGCCGCTCACGTTGAAGGTGAGCCAGTTGGTCACGGTGAGCGACACCACACCGGTGTAGATCATCCGCCAACGGGCGTTGGAGACGCCGTTGCCGATGAAGTTACCGTTGAAGCTGTCGAACCCCGGGTAGGCGTTGGAGCTCAGCCGCGAGGCGCTGTTGCCGTTGATGCGCTGCTCCTCATCTTCACCAGTGGTGAACTCGTGGAAGAAGCGGGTCATCTGCACGTTGGCGATGAGCGCCAGGCCCTTGAGCACCTTGAAGGGCTTGATGAGGCCCAACCCACCACGCACCCCGAACATGAGCGACTCGTTCTGTGAGAACTTGCTCGTGGGCAGGCGCACGTCGAAGAGCCCCGTGGCGATCATGCCCAGGCCGGGGACCTGCATGTTGCCGCCGACACCGACGAAGGTGTCGAACCACTGGGTCTCGTTGTCTTGGGTGGTGATGTTGTTCTCGGTGAACTCATGGAGCACGAAGGTGTTGGCCCGCAGGTGCCAAGAGTCACCAAGCCACCACCGAGCGAGCACGCTGAACTGCGCCGCCTGGTTGGGGTCGTAGGTCAGCTGGGCACCCTTGTCGAAGGTGCGATGGCTGACGCCGTACCCGCCGGTGATGAAGCTGCCCCGCCAGGGCACCTTCTTCTTGGCGCCGCCGCCTGTGGCTGCGTCGAGCGGGTTCTGCGCAGAGGCGACACCGCCCATGAGCAGCCCGCCGAGCAGGCACAGCCCGACGATGAGAGCCGCGAGGGCTGGGCCCCGGCGCGGTGAGGATGTGAAGGTTCTTCGCTGCATACGCTTCCCCGATGCTCGAACAAGTCTGAAACACACCGAATAAACAGCCGGCTGGGTGCGTTCAGTGAGGGGACGGTTTCCCCTCTTGAAGTGGGCCCGGCGCGCCAGTGCCGACATAAGAGGCCAGATTCAGAGGACGGCATCATCAGGATCTCACCCCTCCGATGCAACCGTTCTGTCACATTGGGCATCTCGACAGCCTTGGGCGCATAGCAAAGTGGGGGCCACCTCGCAATTGTTGCACCCCGACCAGATTTTTTTCTGTCACCTCGTCTCTGGGCCTTGTGCTGCCACGGTTTTCTTCACTGTTCGAAAAACGCACATGAGGGGGCAGGTGTGCATTCACCGTGCCTGATCATGTTTCGAACACCCCCCCGTCGGTGTTACACCCATCGTCATGAAAAGTATCGACACGCTGCTGCGTACAGGGCGCACGTTGAGGGTGGCAGGCTTCGATGACGCCCCCTTCGAAAAGGTCCCCGGCGCGCCGGTGCCCGTGAGCGGCATCATCTGCAACGGCACCCGTATGGAGGGCATGCTCTGGGGCACTGCCCACCGCGACGGTGACGATGCCACCGAGGTCATCGCCAGCCTGCTCGAAGGCAGCAAGTTCCACGATCAGGTGCACGTGGTGCTGCTCGATGGCCTCGCCGTCGGCGGCTTTAATTTAATCGACCTGCCCACCCTCGCCGAGCGCCTCGACCGCCCCTGCGCCGCGGTCATGCGCAAGCCACCCGACATGCCGGGCATTCGCCGCGCCCTCGATCGTTTCGAAGACGCTGAGCGACGACACGCCCTCGTGGATCGCGCGGGCGAGATCTACAATGAAGGGCCCTTCTACTTTCAGGTGAAGGGCACCACCCCTGTGGAGATGGGCCGCGCCCTGACCCACCTCACTGATCGAGGGCACGTCCCCGAGGCCCTGCGCCTCGCCCATCTGATCGGCGCCGCGGTGATCACCGGCGAAAGCAGCCGCCGCGCCTGAGCCTCACTGGAGATCGAGATGTCCGACTACTTGCACGTGTCCATCGACGGCCATGTGGCCCATTTGCAGCTCAATGATCCCGGCAAGCTCAACGCCATGGGGCCTGCCTTCTGGAACGACATGCCTGAGGTGATCGAGGGCATCAACGCCAACCGCACAGTGCGGGCGCTCCTGATTACAGGGGCGGGCCGCGCCTTCACCGCCGGGCTCGACGTCATGGCCATCATGTCGAACCTGCCCGTCGATCCTGCAGGTGGCCCCCCCGATGGTCACCGCCAGGCTCAGCTGCACGATCTCATCCGCAAGATGCAGCGTGCCATCACCGCCGTAGAGCGTTGCCGGGTGCCGGTGGTGGCGGCGATCCACGGTTACTGTCTTGGGGGTGGGGTGGACTTGATCACTGCCTGTGACATCCGCGTTGCTTCTCCAGGGGCGATCTTCGGGGTCCGTGAGACCCGCATCGCCATGGTGGCTGACGTGGGCACGCTTCAACGCCTGCCCCTGCTCGTGGGCAGAGCCCATGCTCGGGATCTGGTACTCACCGGTCGCGACTTCGACGCGGTGCACGCGCTGAAGATCGGCCTGGTGACCGAGGTGCTCGAAGATGATGACACCACCCTCGCCCGAGGGCGGGCCATCGCCGAAGAGATCGCCGCCCTGCCCCCTCTGGCAGTGCAAGGTGCAAAGCGGGTGATGAACGAAGCTGATCGCGCGGCGGTGGATCGAGGGCTGGAGTACGTGGCCACGTGGAACGCCGCTCACCTCATGACTCAAGATCTCGGCCAGGCGGTCACCGCCATGATCACCAAGCAGACGCCGGAATACGAAGGCCGCTGACTCCCCTCCTCTCCAACCCCCTTGTTCTGAAGGGGTTTTCATTTTCTCTGATCTTTTTTCGGGCAATTTAGAACTTCTGCGCCCACCTCCCGTTCCAACAGCTCACAACGCTTAGAGGCACAGGAGATCATCATGAAGTCACTCGCTCTCACCTTCGCTCTCATGGCCGGCGCAGTCACCGTGGTACCCGCCGTCACCGTCAGCACCGCCGATGCCTGCGCCATGCGCAAGGTACGCAAGCCCGTCTCCTCGAAGGCCATGGTGGCCAAGGCCGAGCGGGCGGAGAAGCGAGAGAACACCCGTCAGGCCATCCGCCTCTACGAGCGGGCCATGAACAACAGCCGCGGTGACGAGGTGGTTCGGGCCAACGCCGCCCTCGCCGCCGCCCGCCTGCACAGCTCACTGGGCCACGACGACCAGGCCCTGGCCCGGGTGAAGCGCGCCACCGAGCTCGCCCCCGATCAGGCGGACGCCTGGGCGGCTTACAGCGCCCTCCAGGCCAAGGCTGGCCAGATCGAAGGTGCTCGGACCGCCCTTGACACTGCCCGCAAGCTGGGTGCAGATGCAGAGACCCTGAGCGCCGCCGAGGCGGTGGTCGACGGCGCCTCTGCCGTGAAGACCGCCAAGGTCGACGGCTGACTTCGAGCCGCACAGGAGCTGCCATGCGCCTGCTCTACGCCTTCCTCTGTCTCTTCCCCACCCTCGCATCTGCCCAATCATCGACGCTCTCGCCCGAGGCCCTCGCAGGCCGTGAAGCGATGAAGGCCGCTCAATGCAACCGGTGTCACCCGATCTCCGACGCCGCGCAGAAGGGCCATGGCCTGCCTCCTGCTGAGCAGGCAATGCACTGTGTCGACTGTCACACCTGGATCCTCGGCACGCGGGGTGATCAGAAAGCCATCGAAGCGCAGCGAGAGACGTTCCCCGACTGGGATCGCTACCTCGAGAACATCGTGCACTTCACCGTCCTGCCCGATCTGGGCACCCTCACCCGGCGCGTGCGGCCGGACTTCGTCCGTCGCTATCTCGATGGCCCCTTCGATCTGAGGCCTCACCTCGACGAGGCCATGATCCCGGTGAAGCTGACCGCGACTCAGAAAGACGCCGTGGTGGCTTATCTGACGTCGCTCAACCCGCCCCTCGCCGATCCCCCGACGAAGCCCATCAGCCCCGAGGGGATCGCAGCAGGCAAGCAGGCCTTCATCACCAGGGGTTGCCCTGCGTGCCACGTGATGGGCGATACGCCGGTCTTGCCAGCCTTCGATGCGGCGTTCTACGGGCGACTGAAGGCTGCTGCCCCCGCTGACTTTCCTGCCCGCCTCGCGCCAGATCTGCGCTATGTGCGTGAGCGGATCCCCCGAGATACGCTGGTGGCCTTCATCCAGAACCCCACTCAGGTAGATCCGAAGAGCCGCATGCCCAATCAAGGCGTGAAGCCCCAAGAAGCCGAGCGCATCGCCGATTTCTTGTTGGCCGCTCAGATCTCACCGCTCCCCGAGGCACAGACGGTCTCTGTCGACGAGGGCCAGTTCCCCGTGCTGGACCGCCCGGTGACCTATGACGAGGTCTTCGACGAGGTCTTCGGCTTCATCTGCGTGCACTGTCACATGCACCCGGAGAGCAACAACGGGGATGGCGGCGCCGGGAACACAGGGGGACTGGGCTGGCCAGGGGCACGGCTCGATCTGGAGACCTACGAGGGCATGAAGGCGGGCTTGAAGCGCCCTGGCGACGCTCAGGCCACGGATATTCTGGCCCGAGGACCAGGGGGAGAGCCGCCCTTGCTCTGGCGCGCGCTGCTCAAGCGTCACCAGGAGGCCAGCCGCGACGTCCGCCCGCCATTTGCCCGGGGACCGCGCCTCTCCACCCCCACCGACGGCACCCACCCGGGTATGCCTCTGGGCCTGCCGCCGCTGTCGAAGCGCAAGATGCAACTGATCCGCACGTGGCTCGCTCAGGGCGCCAAAGGACCGACGCCCTGAGGGTGTGCCCTTGAGATCGTGCCCTGAGGCCACGCCTTGAGCCTACCGGTTGCTCTCCTCTGCCGGCGCTCTCATAATCCCCGCCATGTCAGCCTCTACCCCATCGCCTTCGAGCGAAGAAATCGCCCTGGCCGTCGCGGCCCTCGAAGCCGGCGAGTTGGTGGCCATGCCCACGGAGACGGTCTACGGCCTCGCCGCAGACGCCACCTCACCAGAGGCCGTGGGTCGCATCTTCGACGCCAAAGGCCGACCTCGAAAACACCCGGTCATCGTGCACCTTGGCGACGCCAGCTGGATGGCTCGCTGGGCCGCCGAGATCACGCCGGAAGCAGAGGCCCTTGCCGAGGCTTTCTGGCCTGGCCCCATGACCCTGATCGTGCCCCGAGGCCCCGCGGCCCACGATGGCGTCACAGGGGGCCGACCCACAGTGGGCCTCCGGGTGCCCGGACACCCGGTGGCGCTGGCCCTCGTCCAGGCCTTTGGCCGCGGCGTAGCGGCCCCTTCTGCAAACCGTTTCGGGCGCGTGAGCCCCACTGAGGCTGCCCATGTGGCCGCGGAGCTCGGAGATCGCGTCTCAGTGATTCTCGACGGCGGGCCCTGTGACGTGGGGGTGGAGTCCACCATCGTCGATCTCACCGGCCCGAAGGCCCGCGTGCTTCGACCAGGTCACGTCACCCCCGAGGCGCTGGGTGCCGTGCTGGGCTACGTCCCAGATGCGGGCCCGGTGGTGGTGGAGGGCAATGCAGGTGAGGCCCCCGGCACGCTGGCGAGCCATTACGCCCCCAGAGCAGGCGTCTATTTGCTCCCTCGCGGCGCCCTGGCACAGGCAGCTCTGGAAGACTACATCGGCGCCGGTGAGGCTGTAGCGGTCTATGCACGCTGTGGTCGTCCGTCAGACCTGCCCGAGGCGATCATCTGGCGGCGCGCCCCCGACAGTCCGCGGCAATATGCCCAACAACTCTACGCCACGCTGCGAGCCCTCGACGAGGCCGGGGTCGACTCGATCCTGGTGGAGACGCCCCCAGAGCATCCTCAGTGGCAGGCCATCGCTGATCGACTGAGCCGCGCTGCGGCCCCCCGAATGCATTCACAGGCCTCACCCCCAGGTGAGCAGGAGACGTCATGAGCGATTCCCCCCTGGTCTCGGTGATCATGGGCAGCCGGTCGGACTGGGACACCATGCGCCATGCTGACGAGGTACTCACCGAGCTCGAGATCCCCCACGAGTGCATGGTGGTCTCGGCCCACCGCACCCCACACTGGATGGCGGAGTTCGCCGCCGAGGTCGAGGGCCGGGGCGTCGAGGTGATCATCGCCGGCGCTGGCGGCGCAGCGCATTTGCCGGGCATGGTGGCTGCACAGACCGTGGTGCCCGTGCTCGGCGTACCCGTGAAGTCGTCCACGCTGAGCGGGGTGGACTCGCTCTATTCGATCGTGCAAATGCCTGGAGGCGTGCCCGTGGGCACCCTGGCCATCGGCAAGGCAGGGGCTAAGAACGCCGGCCTCCTCGCTGCGGCCATCCTCGGCAACACCCGCGCCGAGATCCGCGAGCGCCTCAAAGCGTGGCGCGCAGCTCAGACAGAGCGCGTGCTCGCTGATCGGCAGCTGCCGTGAGCGCCACGACAGGGCCATTGCTGCCCGGGGCCACCCTCGGTGTCATGGGGAGTGGCCAGCTCGGCCGAATGTTCGCTCTCGCTGCCCGGCCCATGGGCTACCGGGTGATCACGTTCTCTCCCGGTGAGCACACCCCCACCGGTCAGGTGGCCGACGGTGAGATCTCCGCCGACTACCTCGACACCGCAGCCCTCGACACCTTTGCCGCTCAAGTCGATGCGGTGACTGTGGAGTTCGAGAACATCCCCGCTGACGCCCTGCGCCACCTCGCACAGCATGTGCCCGTACGACCAGGGGCCGAGGTGGTCTCCATGGCCCAGAGCCGAATCCGCGAGAAGCAGGGCCTCGCCCGCCTCGGCTACCCCACCGTAAACTTCTCCATCATCGACCGATTCGAAGATCTGACCCCTGCCCTGGAGTCGCTCGGCGGCCCGGGGATCTTGAAGACCGCCGGCTTCGGCTACGACGGCAAGGGACAGAGGGCGGTGGAGTTCGGCGATGATCTCGCCGCCGCCTGGCATGGCATCGGCGCCCAGCAGGCAGTCCTCGAGCGCCGCATGAACTTCGTCGCCGAGCTGTCGGTGGTGGGGGCTCGTGGGGTGAGCGGCGCCTTCTCCCATGTGGGGCCGATCCTCAACGATCACCACGACCATATCCTCGACATCTCCACCCTGGGTGCCCCCTTTGATCCGGAGATCGTAGACGAGGCCGTGACCATCACCCGCAACCTCATGGCAGATCTCGACGCTGTGGGCGTGCTCTGTGTGGAGTTCTTCCTCGGAGCCGACGGCGCGCTGGTGATCAACGAGCTGGCACCTCGCCCCCACAACTCAGGGCACCTCACCATCGAGGGCTGCATCGCCAGTCAGTTCGACCAGCAGGTCCGTACAGTGTGCGGGTTCGACCCGACGCCCACCCGCCTCACGGCCCCTGTGGCCGCCATGGCCAACCTGCTCGGTGATCTGTGGTTCGACGGCGAGACGATGCGCACACCCCAGTGGGCTGCCCTGGCCCACTGGCCCGAGATCAAACTGCACCTTTATGGCAAGGGTGAGGCCCGTCGAGGCCGGAAGATGGGGCACATCACCGCCGTCGGCGACGATCCGATTCGGGTGCCTCAGCGATTGCGAGCAGCGCGGGCAGCGCTCACCCGAGCTTGATCGGGATCGCGAGGTTGAAGGTGGCGCCGGGGCCCTCGGGGCACAGGGTCAACCGCCCGCCCACGGCCTCCAAGGCTTGCCGACATTCATAGAGGCCCGCTCCAGACCCGCCCACGGCTCGCCGGGTGGTCACCCCTCGCTCGAAGATGATGTTGTGTAGATGGGTCGGCACCCCAGGGCCGTTGTCGGTGATTTGGATCAGCGCGCAGCCGCCCTCGACGGCCATCCGCACCTTCACGGTGGGCACCGTTGGCGGCATGGGGGCCTCCACCATGGCCTGGTGAGCATTGTGGAGCAGGTTGAAGAGCACCCGGGTGCCCGTGAGCGGATCGATGGCCAGGGGCACATCAGGCAATGCATCACAGAGAATGTTCAGCCCCGCGCCTTCGAGCAATGACGCCGAGGCGGCCAGCATCTTGGGCAGCGTCGTCGAGGTGGCCTCGGACTCTTCGCTGTGTCGCGCCCGCTCGTGCAGTTGACGCATCAGCGAGAGGCCCTGCTCGAGCACCTCGACCTCTTTGAGCAGGCTCGTGGATTGATCACCGAGTTGCGTCGCCGCCATCCTGATAAGCTGACAGTTCAGGGTCAGCGCACCTGAGATATTGCCGAGATCGTGCAGGAGCGCCTGCTGCGCCCGCAGTTTCTTCGACACAGGATCCAGAGCCCGCAACTGCGCCTCGAGCTGCTCACATCGAGCAGAGGCCGTGTGGCTCTCCAGCCACGCCTCCAGTGGCAGCGCCAGATCACGCCAGCGGTGAGGTTTGCCGATGGCCCGATCGATCCCTGGGGGTAAGGGGCCGTAAGGCGGCGCCTGGCTGAGCATGATGCACATCAGCTCGCGGTGCGCGTGTTGCCACTGTGTTTTGAGATCAGGCAGTCGCCGCAGGTCGACGCCAGCATCGACGAGCAGGATCGGGGTCTCCGGCGCAAGGCGCTCGAAGGCCTCGTCGAGGGTCTTTGCCCGATCCAACACGAACGTGTGCCGGTCGCTGTTGAGGATGGGGTTGAAATGTTGGGGACCCGAGGTGACATGCAGAATCACCTCAGGTGAAGAGTCTTTGACAGCATAAATGCTGTGCGCAGCTGTACTCACGGCTCCCCTTTTGCCCGTTGGGAGTGTTCGTATTCTGAGCTGCCCTGCGCCGAATTGAATGGCCCGCCAATCGGCTCTGAAAATCAAACCTGAAACGCCCAGCCTGCAAGCAGATGCTGAATCAGGTTTTTAGAAATGAAAGGCCCTGGGAGCAGATCGCCACGTGGAGATCTCACAGCGGCTACGGCTTCCGCGCTCCCAGGAAGGTGACGCTGGGGATTCGTCCCACGCCCCTTGCCGAGACGGCACGACGTTCAGAACGCCGTCACCTCACTCGCCGTAGTGTTGACATTACCCAACAGATCACCTCCTTTCCTGGCGCATTGAACACGGGCAGGGCCCAGACCCCACCATCGCTTGATCACGCTCTCCGAGCCGCCGTCACTCGGGACGCGATGCGCTCGATCCGGCGTACGGATCAAACTCGGGCACTGAGTGGAGCGCCCTCGTTGCTCTTTCACGGTAACGAAGACAGGGCTCCAAAACAAAAAAAAGCCTGCATCTCGAAACAACCTTGAACGCACAGGATTTGCCGAGCCCCTCGTGACGAGGGGGGCATGTGTTCAGACAGGGTCAAGTTTCGTCGGCCCCCACCCGTTGTGCATCTGAAGACGCTGTCTCGAAGACGCCGAGCAACCTCCGAAGGCCACCGTGACCCGCATCCTGCTCATCCACGACCAGAGCGCAGCCCGGGAGAGGCTCCAAGACCTCTTTGCCGAAAAGGACGAGATCACGCTGACCAGCGCTGCTGATCTCGACGGTGCTCGACAACATCTACACGACGCTCGCACGCCCTTCGACGCGCTGCTGATCAGGTGGTCTCTCGCCGATCACCAAGCCCTGAAGCTGCTCAGCACGGTCCGGCCCAACCGGAGCACCCGGCTGCTGGCCTTCAACCCGCAATGGCACCCACATGACTTGAGACAGGCGTTTCACCTCGGTGTCGAAGCCTTCTTCACCGAGCCGCTGGAGCCGGGCTCCGTACTCGCCGAGCTGCGCATCATGGAGCGCCTGAGCAAGGGGATGACCCGCGCCCGACTGCTCATGCAGGAGCCGGTCTCGCTGCTCGAGCCTCAACGACGCCTCTGGAGCGGCATCGATGATCCGGTGTGGGCCTCTCGCATGGCCACCCGGGCCGAGCAAGTGCTCATGCTGGTGCAAGAGGAGCACGAGGCCCGGGTCACGCGGGTGAAGACCGATTTGGAGCGGGCCATCATCGACGGCGCCCCGCTGACCACCAGCCTCACCCTCGGTGTCTGCGCCGCGCTCAGATCTCAAGACCCGGACCTCGTCACCATCGCCGAGGAGCACGGCACGGAGCTGGCCACCCTCGACACGCTCGTCGAAGCCCTCGAAGCGGACATGGCCGACGAGATCGAGCAGGAGGTTCACCGACCGGAGCTGATCTGGGCGGTGGAGTCGCTCGCTGTAGAGCTGGACCAGAAAGAGCGGGAGAGCACCCAACTCGACGCCCTCGGTCGCCTGCGCACGCAAGGTCAGGCCATGGTGGAGGCGAGCGCTCCCACCCCTGACGTACTCAAGGGCTTCATCAGCGCTCTCATCGACGTCATGCAGTTTCCGCTCACGGAGCTGGGCTCGCTCTCGCCCGACCAGCTCAAGGATCTCGCCCGCCATGCGTGCTGTGACGATCTCGAGCTGGGGCTGGTACGCATTCGGGTGACCCTGCTCGGCCACAGTCTGCGCGACATCCCTCAGTCGGCCTTCTTCAGTTTGGAGCCTGATCGCTTCAAAGCCCTCGCCAGCGTTTTCGGCACTCAGCCCAACCGGATCGGTGACGCCCTCGAAGAGATCAAAGATGTGCTCGCTGCGGTCGACCCCGGAGTGACGGAGCCCCTGCCCGACTTGAGCAAGCTGCGTCGGATCGCCCGCAACATGAAGCATGCGGTAGGTGTGCCTGGTGTGTCTTCGGATCGGCTGAAGGCGGTGCTTCTCAGCCTCGCGGATGCGGGTGAGCCTGATGGTGAGCTCGACACGCGGCGCATCAGCGCGTTGCACGCCCAAATCGAAATGCTGCTCACGGCCAGGGTGAGCC
The DNA here is from genome assembly GCA_046290225.1 of Bradymonadia bacterium. GTDB lineage: Bacteria > Myxococcota_A > Bradymonadia > UBA7976 > UBA1532 > JBKAGE01. The sequence goes on from JBKAGE010000037.1 coordinate 264,029, forward strand.
GGTCGGTGCTCTATGCCCTGGGGCGCGCGATGGCCGCGGCAGAGGAAGACGAGGCTCACCCTCTAGGCGCTACGAGCAAGCAAATCGGCGCCTTGATGCGTCCGCAGGGTGATCCGCAGCTGCCAGACGAGATCAACCAGTGGGCCATGATGCCTCAGAACCAGCGGCCCACGCTGTTGGCCATGAGCGCCCGTGGTGCCCGCCTCGGCGCGGCAGCTGCGCCTGCCGCCCCAGCACCATCGGCACCTGCGCCAGCACCCGCCCCAGCGCCCCCCGCTGCAGAGCCTGAGGCCGCACCAGCCCAAAGCGCCCCCCAACAGAGCCCGCCCGCACAGGCTCAACGACCAGGTCGCGGCAACCACCGCACGGCGCCCAAACACCAGTACAAAGGCCCCCCGGAGCTGGTCGCCTTCCTGGAAGAGCATTCGAACGATCTCACGGGGATCCTCGCCCACCTGCGCGATCTCAAATCGAAGGGCGACGACGGCACGCTCAAGCAGCTCCGACAGATGCTCGGGCTCCGAGCAGGGCCCAGCACCACCCAGGATGTGCGCCGCCTGATGGGCGAATCTCGCCTCGATGGCGCCTATGTCGCCGCCCAGGAGCTCACCGACGAAGACCAGAAGACCGCGCCGATGCTCAACGAGGTGGCGTTGTCGCTGAGGGTCTTTGGCCATGTACAGGAGGGCGCCGAGCTCTTCGAACGCGCCACACGGTTGCAGCCCAACAGGCCCTCGCTCTTGTTCAACTATGCCCGCATCAAGATCGAGCTCGGGCATTACGAGGAGGCCATGGAGTTGCTTGAGCGGGTCATCAAGCTCGCCCCGGATCTCAAAGCAGCCAAGGCTTTGCTCTTCAACGTGCGCAAGCGCCTTCAGGCACGCTCAGCGGCATCGTAGACCACACCCTCTGCCACCTTTTCCGCTGCGTGGCGTCCTTTACATCAAAGATGTGGAATGGATGCGCACATGCACGGAATCCTCTCGTGGACTTTGGAGCAGGTCGAGCGCGGCCGCGTACCTGATGTGGCCGTGCGGGCAGGCATCAGGCGACTGCTCGCGCAACGACAGAGCCGACTCATGGCCGGTGGGTGTGAGGCGCGGCAAGCTCGCACAGAGGCCCTCGTCGAAGGCCTCCGCGCCGGACCCGTCGCCGTGGACACCGACGCCGCCAATGCTCAGCACTACGAAGTCCCTGGTGCTTTCTTCGAGCGCGTGCTGGGCCCTCACCTCAAATACAGCTGCTGTCACTGGTCCCCAGGCGTCACCGATCTGGCCATAGCGGAGGCCGAGGCGCTGCAGATCACCTGCGAGCGTGCAGAGCTCGCCGACGGCATGCGGATTCTGGAGCTGGGGTGTGGATGGGGCTCGCTGTCGCTCTGGATGGCCGAGCACTACCCCGACGCGCAGATCACCGCCGTTTCGAACTCCAGCGGGCAGCGGGCCTGGATCACTGCAGAGGCGCAGCGTCGGGGGCTCGACAACCTCACCCTCGTCACCGCCGACATGAACACCTTCGAAGCGCCCGCGACCGATCATGGCCGAGGGTACGATCGGGTGATCTCCATCGAGATGTTCGAGCACATGCGGAACTGGCCTGCCCTGATGCAGCGCATCAGCACCTGGCTCGCCCCTGGTGGGCGCCTCTTCACGCACGTCTTCTGCCACCGCGATACGCCGTACATTTTCGAAGATTCTGGGCCTGCAGACTGGATGAGCCGGCACTTCTTCACTGGTGGGCTCATGCCTTCGGACGATCTGTTCCATCGTTTTCAGGACGACTTGCGACTCGTGCGAAGATGGCGATGGTCAGGTGTGCACTACCAGAAGACCGCCGAGGCCTGGCTGGCTCGGATGGATGCCGCCCACGACACGCTGACACCAGTTCTCGAGGCCATCTACACCGAAGACGTGGAGCGCTGGCGTGCGCGCTGGCGGGTGTTTTTCATGGCCTGCGCGGAGTTGTTCGGCGACGCAGAGGGCGAGCGCTGGTGGGTGGGGCACTACCTGTTCGAGCGGCCCTGAGCGCTCAAGGGCGCACCATCATCACGTGGGGGATCTCCGCCTCGTAGAAGACATCACCCTCCCGACGCCAGCCCAAACGGGCGTACCAGGCCTCGAGATGGGCTTGGGCGTGCAGCTCTGCCGACACATCACCCATGGCCTCTTGCACCTGCTCCATCAACCACGTGCCATAGCCACCCCGTTGGCGCTCGGGGTGCACCGCCACCCGACCCACCACCTGCGGGCTCTGCTCGGTGAACACGCGGGCGGTGCCGATGAGCAGCTCACCGTGCCAGAGCATGGCGTGGGCACACTCGGGATCACGGCCGTCGACCTCGGGCTCCGAGGTGATGCCCTGGCCTACGACGAAGACGAGATCGCGCAGGTGCAGGATGGCATACAGATCGTCTTTGGAGAGATCGGCCCAGGGGGTGAGCCGGAAGGTCAACTGATCAGTGGGCAGGGTGCTCATGGGGTGAGGTTATACACCCCATGGTCACTGCGCAGGAACCTCAGAAGCCGTCTTCGCCGCCAAAGTCGTCTTCGCCGTCGAAGTCGTCCTCACCACCGAAGTCGTCGTTGTAGCAAGCAGCGTCGATCTGCTCGCAGCTGAGGTTCTGGTTTGCAGTGATACAGGCAGCCTCGGCAGCGGCCTCGGGATCCTGTGCGATGAACTGCGTGCAGATCTCGACGCACTGGGCCTCGTCACCGAAGATATCTGCCGACTCCGCGGGGGCGCACCGGAAGGTCGTCGAGCACAAAGCGTTGCAGTCAGCGGCGCCCCCGGGGTTCACCGGGCCGCCCCCACCGCCGCCCCCCACAGGCTCGGGCTCGACGAAGTCATCCTCGTCGAAGTCACTGCAGAGGCCTTCCTGGCTGGCGAAGGTGCTGAACTCAGCGCACTCGTTGGCGATGAGGGTCTGTACCGCGCCGAGCTCTTCGGCGGTGGCTGCAGAGACGCACTCAGGCACGCACTCGGAGACGGCAGCCTGCACATCGGCGTCGGAGAGGGTGAAGCCACAGGCGGAGGCGAAGCACTGCACCAGCCCGGTGCAGGCCACGGCACAGCTCTCGTTGCTCACGGGCACGGGCTCGCCCTGCACGCCGGAGAGGGCGCCATCGCCGCCGCCCTGCTGCTCGCCGCCGGCCTCACCGCCACCACCCTGCTGCTCGCCACCGCCAGCGGGAGTGCCGTCGCCGTTCCCGGCGCTGTTGTTGCTGCTGCCCCCAAAGAGGCTGCCGAGGGGGCTGCCGCTCCCACTCCCGCTGCCACTGCCATTCCCGTCATCGCTGTCGTCGTCACAGCCAGTGAAGGCGAGGCTCGCCGCAGCGAGGCTCAGGGCGATCATCGTGTTCAATCGGAAGGTGCGGTGCATGAGACTCCCCTCTCATCGGACGCTCGACTGTTCATTCAGTCAGTGTGTTCGGGCCACTCCACCGTGGTGGCATGGCCCCTCTAACGCGCTTCGCGAGGTAAAATTCAGAAATTGGCCGTTCATTGCAAGTCACCCCCTCAGAAAGCCCGCTGGCGTCTGTAGATCGCGGTGGCTAGTCTGGCACCATGACCGGCCCGTCAGATGCACAACTCGTCGAACGTCAGCGCGTGGCTCACTTTGCCGCCCTCAGGCGCCTGTGCATCACCGGCACCAACGGCAAAACCAGCACAGCAGGCCTCGTGGACGCCATGCTCGGCGCCGCAGGCCGCCACCGTGCTCAGGTCACCACCCTCGGCGCATCCCTCGACGGCACTCCGATCCGTACCGGTGTGGACTTCGACGCCTTTGCCGACGCCGTCGATGGTCTGCCAGAAGGCGGTGAGCTCATCTTGGAGGTCACCAGCGAATCTCTCGCCGAGGGCTTCTGTTGGCGCTGGCCCCCACACATCGCCGCAGTCACCCACGTCACCCGGGATCACCTCGACGTGCACGGCACTCTGGAGCGCTACCTCGCAGCCAAAGGGCAGCTGCTCATGGCGTTGCCGGCAGAGGGTGTGGCCGTGCTCAACGCCAACTGCCCGAGCAGTGCGCTGCTCAGCGAGTTGGTCCCCCCAGGGGTGCAATTGCTCACCTTTGCTCTCGCCGATGAGCCTCGGCACCTCGAAGGCACGCCGACGCTCACCGCACAGGAGATCGTCGACACACCACAGGGGGTGCGAGTGCATTTGGCACCAAGCCCCCTCGCCGAACGCCTCGGTGGCATGTTGCAGTTGTCCGTCTCCGGCACCTTTCAGGGCCCCAACGTGCTCGCCGCGGCCCTGGTGGCTCACAGCGCCGGTGTGCAACCGGAGCACATCTCCCGAGGTGCCCATGCCTTCTGCGGTGTGCGCGGACGCTTTGAGATCGTCGGCGGCCCCCCTAAGGTCATCGTCGACTATGCCCACAACCCCGACGGCCTCCAGCGGGCGCTTCAGGCCGCGCGGCAACATCTCGATCCTGGCGGGCGGCTGTGGTGCCTCTTCGGCGCCGGGGGCGAGCGGGATGCAGGGAAGCGACCGCTCATGGGCGTCGTGGCCGCCACAGAGGCCGATCAGGTCTACCTGACCGCGGACAACCCACGGCACGAGTCTGCTGCGCACATTGCCGAGGAGATCAAATCAGGGGCGGATGCTTTGGATGTCGCCTGCGAGTGGGTATACATCTCCGACCGGCGCCGAGCCATCGAGGCGATCATCACCGCGGCACAGCCCGGTGATGTGGTCCTGCTCGCCGGCAGAGGTCACGAGCGCACCCAACAGGTGGGTGATCGCGTCATTGATTTCGATGAGATTGAAGAGGCGCGGGCTGCGCTGAGTCAGCGCAACGACGACAGATGAGGTTCAGGGGAGATCATGAAAATCGATCGCGAAGGATTCCTCGCCGCGGCCATGTTGATGGCGTTGAGTCACCAGACCTCGGCAGCCCCCCAACATGCCCCCCAGGAAGGGGAGGACGCTGAAGTGAGTCGCCTGAAAGATCAGGCGGGCTCCTCTGCTCGGGAGGGTGGCCGTCGTCGCAGCCCGTCGGCAGAAGCTGGCAAGCGCCCACGACGCAGCCCCGCTGCGGAAGCTGGCAAGCGTCCGCGCCGCAGCCCGTCGGCAGAGGCTGGCCGTCGCCCACGCCATAGTCCTGCAGCGGAGGCCGGCAGCCGACCTCGGCGCAGCCCTGCCGCAGAAGCCGGCGCACGCCCACGGCGCAGCCCCGCAGCCGAGTCCGGCGCTCGGCGACCTCGGCGCAGCCCCGCCAGGGAGTGATCAATCCCCAGGCACAGCAGGCACGGCGCTCTCTGTCGGTGGCCTGCTCCCCTCCCCTGCAGCCCCCGCGTCTCTGCGCTCTGGCTGATCGATGTGATGCATCGGATCTGGATAGAACACGTCTTTGATCGGTGTCGCCGGGAGCGCCTCGCGCTCTTCTGGTGTCAGCAAATAGGGTGGCACCATGTCTTCATCAGGCCTGTGCCAGCGTGGGTGCACCACGCCGTGGCCCTCTTGGAACCACCCTTCAGAAGGCCAGAGTCGGCTGCCGATGCGCTCGTACGTCTCGGCGCTGAACAAAAAGCGGGCAAAGAGATCAGGGCTTGGGGCGGTGAGCGACAACACCACCACGGATCCCAGCGCCGCTGCTGAAGCCTTGGGGCTGCGTCGGTCGAACATCTTGAAGGCGGTCCCGAAGGACTTCTTCACCCGTTGTCGTACTAGGTCGACGCTGTACATCTCGTCGAGGATCAAGTGCACCAGGCAGCCCACGAAGGCCATGAAGCCCATCATCCAGGCCATGAGGGGCCCTCGGCCCCCCACCCACCGGGCGAGGTGCACCACCACCAGCGCCATGGCCATCGAGGCCAGCACGGAGTGAAACACGCCTCGATGCACGGTGAGCTTGGCAAAGAGCCGACTCGCCCCGTAGCGGACCAGGCCATACATCAGGCAGCACGAGAGCCACAGCTCCAAGATCGAGAGATGATCGGCGAACATCAGCAACACCGCCGCCGCGGTGCCGATGCCCATGAGCCCGAAGACGAGGCGCAGGGCGTGAGAATGATCTGAGTCGATGTCCGGGAGCACGCCCCCGATGGTGCCCACGGCCCAGAGGGCCACGGCGTCTGGTGGGTCGATGACGTCGGCGCCGAGACACGCCGTGGCGAAGAGGCCGGTGGCGAGGGTGGCCCCGGCGATGTGGGTGTTGAAGTCGGCCACAGCAGCTCACGTGCAGTTGAGCGGAGCACTATACCAAACAGACGTTCAGTCTGCAGCGTTCTCTGCAGGTGTAGGCCGGGGGCCCGGCCTTGTCTCGGGCGATGCTGTCGGGGGCGGGATTTGCGAGTCGTCGTAGGGAGAGGGCAACGAAGAGTGCATGGCAGAGGTCAACAGCTCATCATCAACTGGGCATCAACCTCAGCTCACCTTCACCTGTACCGGCTTGGCGCTCCAGATGTCGTCGGCGTACTGCTGAATCGAGCGATCGCTCGAGAACGTGCCCACCCCGGCGAGGTTGTGCACCACCTGGCGGCCCCACTCGTCAGCGTCCAGGTACACCTCCGACACCTTTTGCTGGATCTGCATGTAGGCCTCGAAGTCGGCACAGACCAGGAACGGATCAGCCACCCGCAAGCCGTGGGCGATGCCGGCGTGGCGTCGGGGATCACCGGGGCTGAAGAAGCCCGACTCGATGAGCTCGATGGCGCCGCGCAGTCGAGGGCTCGCCGCGATGAAGTCCATGGGACGGTAGCCCCGAGACTGCTGGTCGTGGACCTCTTGAGCGTTGAGGCCGAACAGGAAGAAGTTGTCGGCCCCCACCTGCTGCCTGATCTCGATGTTGGCGCCGTCGAGGGTGCCCACGGTGAGGGCGCCGTTCATGGTGAACTTCATGTTCCCCGTGCCCGAGGCCTCGTAGCCCGCCGTGGAGATCTGCTCCGAGACCTCGGTGGCGGGGATGATGCGCTCTGCCAGCGACACGCTGTAGTTCGGCAGGAACACCACCTTGATGCGATCGCGGATCAGCGGATCAGCGTTGATCGTCTCCGCCACGTCGTTGATGAGCTTGATGTGCTCCTTGGCGGTGAAGTACCCCGGCGCCGCCTTGCCGCCGAAGATGAAGGTCCGAGGGGGATCCTTCCGCGTCGGATCAGCCCGCAGCTCAAGGTAGAGCGCCACGATGTGCAGGCAGTTGAGCAGCTGGCGCTTGTACTCGTGGATGCGCTTGATCTGCACGTCGAAGATCGAGGTGGGATCGACCTCGATGCCCGTGCGCTCCGCGATGATCCGGGTGAGTCGATCTTTGTTGATCTGCTTGATGCGCCGCAGCTCGCTGTGGAACTCGGTGTCGTGGGCGAGGCCTCGGAGCTCTTCGAGCTGGTTGAGATCGCGCACCCAGCCATCGCCGATGCGCTCGGTGATGGCCTGTGACAGCTCGGGGTTCGCCGTCTGCAGCCAGCGGCGGGGGGTGACCCCGTTGGTCTTGTTGTTGAACTTGTGGGGCCACAGCTGCGCGAAGTCGGGCAGCAGCCGGCTCTTCACCAGCTCGGAGTGCAGCTCTGCCACCCCGTTCACGCTGAAGGCCCCCACCACGGCGAGGTGGGCCATGCGCACCTGCTTCTCGGCGCCCTCTTCGATGATCGACATGCGGCGCAGGCGCTCGTTGTCGCCGGGGAACCTGATCTGCACCTCTCGCAGGAACCGCCGGTTGATCTCGAAGATGATCTCGAGGTGACGGGGCAGCAGCCGCTGGAACAGACTCAGGGGCCAGCGCTCCAGGGCCTCGGGCATGAGGGTGTGGTTGGTGTAGGCGATGGTCCGAGTGGTCAAGTCCCAGGCCTTCTCCCACTCGAGGCCCTCTTCGTCGACGAGGACCCGCATCAGCTCTGCCACGGCGACGCTGGGGTGAGTGTCGTTGAGCTGGATCGCCACCTTCTCGGGCAAAGCGTCGAAGGTGTCGTGCTGTTTGCGGTAGCGGCGCAAGATGTCGTGGAGCGAGCAGCACACGAAGAAGTACTGCTGCTTGAGACGCAGCTCGCGGCCCTCGGGGGTCTGATCGCTGGGGTAGAGCACCTTGGAGATGGCCTCGGTGATGGCCTTCTCTTCGACGGCGCGGCGGAAGTCGCCAGCGTTGAACACCGCGAGGTTGAACTGCTTCGACGCCTTCGCCGACCACAACCGCAGAGTGTTCACCGTCTGGTTCCCGTGACCTGCCGTGGGCATGTCGTAGGGCACCCCCACCACGTCGCGGGTGTCCACCCAGTGGGCCCGGAACCGGCCCTGCTCATCGGTGGTGTGCTCCACGCGACCGTAGAACCGCACCGTGGTGGCGAACTGCTGCTTGGGCACCTCCCACGGGCAGCCGTTGGCGAGCCACTCGTCGGCGCGCTCCACCTGCTCACCGTCGCGGATCTGCTGCTCGAAGATGCCGTAGTCGTAACGGATGCCGTAGCCGTAGCCCGGCAAACCGAGGCTGGCCATCGAATCGAGGAAGCACGCCGCGAGACGGCCGAGGCCGCCGTTGCCGAGGCCCGGATCAGGCTCGCGCTCGATGAGCTCGGCGAGATCGACCCCACGGCGAGCAAAGAGCTCTTTGGCTTTGTCGTAAATGCCGAGGCTGATCAGGTTGTGGGTCAACGTGCGGCCCAGCAAGAACTCCGCGGAGAGGTAGTACACCCGCTTCACGTCTTCCTGGTTGTAGGTGTGCTGGGTGTGCAGCCAGCGATGCGTGAGGCGATCGCGCACGGTGCGGGCCAGGGCCTGATACAGATCCTCAGGGGTGGCGGCGGCCTCAGTGGTGGCGCAGGAGTAGATCAGGTGATCCGTGACCGCGCGCTCCAGCGTCTCCGGCGACATGCCGGTGCGGTCGTCTTCGACCCTGATCTTCACCGGGGCCGGGGTCTCGGAGACGGGAATCGAACTCGAGGGCTCTTTCGGGCTGCTCATGGGCGGCGGTGCCTCTCTGGTGGTGCATGTTCAGGGACGAACGGCACGTTATCCGAGGGGCTTGAGATCAGCAATCTGGGAGAGAGGCCTGGAGATGGAAAGTGCACTCGAGGGCGCATTCACCATCATCCCCTCAGAAATACTCACAAAAGACAAAAAAGCAGAACCATTATCCATCACCCTCGCAACGATATAGATCGTCTTGAAAACCACGCCCCCTCGACGGCAGCCTGATGAATGAGGCTGTAGAAAGACCAGCCCATGCGCTTCGTGACCCCCATGCTCACCCTCGTCGGTTCGATCGCCCTCGCCGTCAGCTTCTATCTCGATCTGCACCCCACCCAGGCAACGCCTGTAGATCACGCCGCAACCTCAGCGGGCACCCTCGATCTCGACGATGCCCATGCGCTGAACATCCTGGATGCAGTGAAGACAGATACATGCGATCTGTTCAGGCCGGACGACTCCTGACATGGTGATGCGCGCTCATCGTGCTCTGCATTCGGATTGAGTCGGGAGGGCGTTGACCCCGAAAAAAGACGAGCCAGAAAAAGAAGTACACACAACGTGCGTAGGCAGGGGTGTCCACATTCAGGAGACCCCCTATGCAGCTCAAGCACTTCACCGCCCCCCTGCTCGCCCTGTTCGCCATCGGCACTGGCTGCGACGGCTTCAAGGTCCGTCCGGGGACCTTCTTCGCCCACGACGACGGCCGCGATCTCGTCGCCTTTGATGACCGGCTGCCCAAGACCTTCAACGCCGCCGTCGACACCTGCATGCTCACCGAAGATCAGCCCTTCGTACGCCTCGAGCCTGGGGATCACCCAGCGCTGTTCGACCAGTGCACGCCAGACACCCGCGCTGATCTCGCCACCTTTGTCGACGAAGACGCCGAGCGCTTTCGACGCGTGATGGCGGCGGGCAACCTGCGCGGTGCAGAGCGAAGTACGGTGGCCCTCACCACGGCCCCTCTCGTCGCTGAAGCTCAAGCGCACCCCGCAGAGCCACTGCCTGACTTGGGCTTCTCCGATCGAGTGACCCGTCGCCTGAAAGTGGCCCATCAGCAAATCTTCGGGCAGGACGTCGGCCACTGGTTCTGTGACGTGGGCTACCAGCTCGAGGTGGAGCTCACGGGTCTCAACCTCTCGGATTTACGCCTGGGGTGGCGCCCAGCGGCACAGGCAGATGCCCGTACGAACCTCTTCGAGATCACCGTGGGCTTCACCGACAACCAGGATCTCATCATGGGCAGGGGCCGTGCGGGGCTGAGCCAGTGTGGGTTCCAAATCACCAACCGCTGGCTGGCCACGTTCCTCGATCCGACCCTCAGCGTACCTGTGCCTTTGAGTGCCGAGGTGAGGTTCAGCATCGACGTCGAGCACATCGAAGTGGTGGGCATCGGGCGCCCGCGGGTGATCGATGGGATGGCCGAGCTGACCTGGACAGTTGAGGCGAACGTCGAGGGCGTCGAGGTGCACGACACCCTGCTGCCGTATGTTTCCACCCTCGATACACTGCTGCAGTGGCTGCCACACGTCGGCGTCGATGCTGTAGGCCTCGCCGAGGAGATGGTGGCCGACGAAATGCACACCCTCTTCGCAGACCAGCTCGGCCCTCAGTTCGAGCTGCTGCTCAACACAGCGACGAACACCGAGAGCGGCTTGCTGATGCCGGTTACCCGCGGCGCCACCACGGGCCCGGCGTTTCGCTACTGGCGCTGAGCGAACACTCTGGACATCAACCCGACGTTCGGCATACCACCCCCCGCACAGACGTTTGCAGCACACGTGTGCTCGCTGATGCCCTGCCGCAGGAGGTTGATGTGCTGAAGATCTCGCTCGCGCTGCTCTGCTTCTTGACCGTGGCCGCCCCGGCACAGGCTCAGCAACCCACCGCCGGTGAGCTGCAGGTACAGCTCGTCCTCGCCGAGCCCGGCGATCTCATCTACAGCCGCTATGGCCACGTGGCGATCCGGGTCATCGGCCCGGGCATGGACACGGTCTTCAACTTCGGGGTGACCAACTTCAAGCGCAAAGGCTACGTGAAGGACTTCCTCACAGGCCGGGTGATCTTCTGGGGGAAAACCCGCAACTGGGAGAGGACGAAGGCCAAGACCCTCAAGGAAGATCGCACCCTCAAGCTGTTCCCGGTGAACCTCACCCAGCCCCAGGCCAGGGCCCTGCTCGCCCGCCTTCAAAAGGCCATGCAGCCCGAGCACCGGGAGTACTACTACGACACCTTCCGAAAGAACTGCTCCACCATCCTCCGGGACGAGCTCGACATCAGCACCAAGGGGGCGGTGACCGAGCAGCTGCAGGCCATGGACTCGGGGCTGAGCTTTCGAGACGACGTGCGGGTGGCCTTCGCTGAGATGCCCGGCCTGCTCGCCGGCTGTGAGATCGTACCCGGGCCAGAGCTCGACGCGCCCCGCACCGCCTGGGAGATGACCTACCGACCGGCATACCTCACCGACGCGCTGCAAAAAGTGATGATTGAGCGCGACGGCAAGCAGATCCCTCTCGTAGGCCCGGCCAAGGTGATTTACACCCGCCAAGGCGACGATCCGCTGCCGGGCTGGCCCCACGTGGGCCAGGCCTGGATCTCGGGCATCGCCGCCTTCTTCGCGCTGCTGGCCTTCCTGGCGTGGCGCGGGGGGTGGAGGCTGAAGGGTGCTCTGCTGCTGGTCTGGCTGTTGCCGGCGATTCTGCTCGGGGCCCTGCTCGAGGTGGTGGCCGTGGGCACCGACTGGCCCGACATGCAGCGCAACGCCCTGGTTGCGGTCTTCGTGAGCCTCGATCTCTGGCTGCTGTGGCCGGTGATCTCGCTGATGCGTCGGCGCGCCTCTCCGGTGCTCCGGTGGGCCCGGGGCTACCTCAAGGTGCGGCTGGCGGTGACGGTGTTCATCGTGCTGGTGGGGTTGTTCTGGCCTGCTCTGGGCGGACCACTGCCCATCAGGGCCTTTGCGTTGGCAGGTCTGATGCTGGCGCTCGGGGCGTGCACGCCGCCCCGTGCCGCTCGAGGGCTCGTTTGAAGGCTGCCTCGTCGAAGGGCACACCATCTTCTTTCCAGAGTGTATCCACCACCACTTCACCGCCCTCGATGTGACCCTCGAAGCGGCCCACGAGGCGACCCTCGTGGAGCAACGGGCACACGTACCAGCCCCATCGGCGCTTGTCCTCGGGCTTGTAGACCTCCCAGACGTACTCGAAGCCAAAGGCCTGCTTGATCAACGGGCGACACCAGATGAGCGGATCGAGGGGTCCGATGATGCGCATGCGGCCGTCATCGTCGGGGTAGGTGCGATCTCGAAAGCCCGCAGGCGCGAGGTAGAGCGTGCGTTTACCGGGGATCTGTACCTGCTCGATCAGACCCTCGTCGATCAGCTCGTCGGCGAGGGGGGTCTTGCGCACGGCATTGAGCATGGACCACCACGGGCCGTCGGTCCGTGGCATGAGCCCCATGGCCTCGACGCGGTTGAGCAGCCCCTCGCGGAAGAAATTGCCTGTGGGCTTCGCCGCAGCCACTTGAGGCAACACCCGCTCGGGCACGTCGAAGACACGGTTCCGGCCTCGGCGGCCACAGACCACGACACGACACCGTAGCCACAGCACCTCAAGGGCCATGGTGCCCATCTTCGAAGTGCTCTGCCATCCGTGCCAGTTGATGGCATCCACAGCGCCGTGATCGCTGAGATCCTGCGGGGTGAGCGGCCCCCGGGCCTTCACCTCGGCGTGTACGGCCTCGAGGGCTTCTGGGGGCACCCGCTTCATCCGCGCCGTCGAGCGCCACCAGGGGGTCTCTACGGCCTGGTCTCGATACGCGGGGAACATCGAGGCCGGCAGAATGCACCGCTCCTTGGCGAAGTGCTCGAAGGCGTGGCCGGGATGCAGGTCACGGTAGATGTCACCGCGTTTGACGCCGTCGAGGCGGGCGAGGGCCACCAGATCAGCGTTAGTGCCCAGGGGTTCTAGAGGGTCGAGCTGGATGCACCGCCGGGCCTCGAGCAGCGCCCGGATCCCTTCAGCCCCTGTGGGGTGCACCACCGCCCGCAGGCCCGCGTGACCCACCAGAAAGTGCCGGGCCTCTTCGGGGGTCAGCGTGCTGCTCATGACTGTGCACTCATGCCTGGGGCTCGCCGTCGACGTAGATCCACTGGCCCTTGAACCGCCGGAACCTCGACCGCTCGTGGATCTTGCCCCGATGGCCGTTGCGCTCCTGCAAGAAGGCCACGAACTCCACCTTGCCCACCTTCTGGCCTTCGCCCCCCTGCCATGTGTCGATGACGTTGAGGCCCTGCCAGGTGGTCGATGCGCTCGAGGCCTTCAACTGCGCCTCGTCGAGGCCACCCCGGGTGCGGGGGTCGTGCGTTTCCACGAGCCACGCCCACCGATGCAACACGAAGGCGGTGTAGCGGCTGCGCATCAGCGCCTCGGCGGTGGGGGGCAACTCGCCGTCGTCGAGGTAGCGCCCACAGCATTGGGCGTAAGGGACCGGTCGGCCACAGTGACATTTGCTCTCGCTCATGGGCTCTGAGTGCCATGTGGGTGAGTTGAGGGCAATCATCCTGTAGGGTGCGTTCTCCAATTCGAGAGCGCGCCTGAGCGCTCGCCTGAGAGATCACGCCATGTCAGCAGCCCTGCTCACCCTCCGCGACGCCAGCCACGCCTTCGGCAGCCACCCCCTCTTCGAGCACGCCGAGCTCGCCATCCACCCTGGCGATCGCCTGTGCCTCGTGGGGCGCAATGGCTGCGGTAAGTCCACCCTGATGAAGGTGCTCGCCGGCCTGCTCGACGCCGACGAGGGGCAGCGCATCGTGAAGCCTGGTAGTCGGGTGGCCTACCTGCCCCAGCGGCCCGACCTGAGCGCGTACGCCACCATCAACGATTATGTACTCGGCGGCCTCAGCGAAGAGGAGCGGGCCGAGGGCTACCGCGCCGACTCGGTGTGCAAGGCCCTGGGCATCGATCCACAGCGGAGCACCGAGGGACTTTCTGGGGGTGAAGGTCGCCGCGCCGCGCTGGCCCGCACCCTCGTGGGACGCCCCGACGTGCTGCTGCTCGACGAGCCCACCAACCACCTCGACCTGCCCACCATCGAGTGGCTTGAGCGCACTCTGAGCGGTTTCCGGGGTGGGCTGGTGCTCATCAGCCACGACCGGGCCTTCCTGAACCACCTCACCCAGGGCACCCTGTGGCTTGAGCGGGGCGTGCTCCGACGGCGAGACGTGGGCTTCAAGCGGTTCGAGCAGTGGTCCGAAGAGGTGCTCGAGCAGGAGCGGGCCGATCGGGCGAAGTTCAACAAGCGCATCGCCGAAGAGATCCAGTGGTCCCGAGAGGGCATCTCCGCCCGCCGCACCCGAAACCAGGGGCGCTTGCGCCGGCTCAAGGCCATGCGCGCCGAGCGGGCGGCGCAGCGCAAAGAGGTGGGCCGCGCCCGCCTCGGCGCCATGACCGGAGAGATCTCCGGCAAGATCGTCTTCGAAGCCCAGGGCTTGAGCAAAGGGTATGGCGGGCGCACGCTGTTCAGCGGCGTCGACCTCTCGATCATGCGGGGCGACAAGATCGGCATCATCGGCCCCAACGGCGCCGGTAAGACCACTCTGTTGCGCATCCTCACCGGCGAGATCGAAGCCGACAGCGGCAATGTGCGCCGAGGCACCAAGCTCACCCCCACTTACCTCGACCAGCGGCGGGACACCCTCGATCCGGAGAAGACGGTGTGGCAGGCCCTCGCCGACGCCGGCTCGGATCACGTCATGGTGCACGGCAAGCCCAAGCACGTGATCAGCTATCTGCGGCAATATCTGTTCGAAGATCGCGACGCTCATCGCCCCATCAAGCACCTCTCTGGTGGGGAGCTCTGCCGCCTGTTGCTGGCCAAAGGCCTCGCCGAGCCCACCAACCTGCTGGTCCTCGACGAGCCCACCAACGATCTCGACATGGACACCCTCGACCTGCTGCAGGAGGTCCTCGCCGACTATGAGGGCACGCTGCTGCTGGTGAGCCACGATCGCGACTTCCTCGATCGTGTGGTCACCGGCACCCTCGCCGTGGAAGGCGACGGCACGGTGATGGAGTACGCCGGGGGCTACACCGACTACCTGAGCCAGAGAAAGAGCATCGGCGGGGATGTCTCTGCAGCACCGGCGAAGGCCAAGAAGAAAGAGCGCACCAAGGGCCCCCAGAAGAAGCTGAGCTACAAACAGCAAAAAGCCCTGGAGAGCCTGCCCGGTGAGATGGAGGCCCTCGAAGCGGAGATCTCCACGCTCGAGGCGAAGCTCGCCGACGGCAGCTATTACACGCGTGATCCAGATGGATTTCAGAGCTCAACGGCCCGCTTGGAGGCTGCTCAGGGCGAGCTCGAGGAGAAAGAGATGGCCTGGCTCGAGCTCGAAGAGCTGCGAGAGTCACTCCAAGGCTGAGTCCATCACCTCGACGGCCCGGTCGACCACGCTGGCGGCAATGGGCCCCAAACCGTCGTAATCATTCTGCTGCATGGCCTCGAGGCGCGCCCTGGCTTCCGGCGCCCCCGTGAGGGCCAGGTACCAGGCCGCGGCGCTGCGGCGCTCGTCACTGTCGTTCATGGCACTGTCACGAGTGATGCTGTCAGACTGAATGTGAGTGATGGCGAAGAGCATACTTGATGCTTCGCTGATCCCGACCCAGTAATCAGACTCGGTCATGTGCACGAACTCGGTCACCACCGCATCGCGGAGGGCCTCTGGCGTGTGCGGATCACGATGGATCATCGACAGATTCATCATGACATCGGGAGCGGTCATTCGGAACGCCCAGAAACGTCTGCTCTCGGGGAAGCTGCGCTCGCCCAGCATCATGATGGCCTTCAGAGAGCCAGGCCAGCCCGTGAGCCCGGGTTGAGCCAACAGCGTGTCTGCGCCGCGCGCCGTTACACCCCCACCATTCAAGAGCAACGGCGGCTGGCGTGGGCAACCCCATGCGTCGAAGCCGCCTGGAGGCAGAAAGGCGATGGGGTGGCAGAACTCACCTCGCCGGCTGGACGAGGAGAAGCAGCCCGAGAGGCTCGTGGTGAAGAGCGAGCACGCGAGAATCAAAAGCGAGGAGGCTCTGGGCATCTGGCTCATCGTACGTAAGGGATTAAATCATGAACTTTGGGGTGGCTTGAGGACCCCTCGAAGCCCAGAACATTCACCCTCATCACCGAGACGTCGCCACAAGCCCCTTCCCCAGGCCCTTTCGACAGGTTATGCACTCTGGTCCCTTGATGATGACCTGCGCAGGCGTTCGAATTTGATTCGGGCTGGCGCCTGCCCCTGATCGTGTGGCCTCACCATGAACAACAAAGCCGCAGCACAGAAGCAGCCTCGGGCGCTCTACATGCTGTTCTTCGCCGAGATGTGGGAGCGCTTCAGCTTCTACGGCATGCGGGCTCTGCTCACCCTCTATTTGACCCGTCAGCTCTTCGTCGACCTGTCGAACGAAGACGCCAAGGCCAAGGCCATCGGCATCTACGCCGCCTATGGCGCCCTGGTGTACGCCACCCCATTCCTCGGGGGCATCATCGCCGACAAGCTGCTGGGCTATAAGAAGTCGGTCATGCTCGGCTCGGTCCTCATGGCCATCGGTCACTTCGTGATGGCCATCGAGAACGAGTTCTTCCTCTACATCGCGCTGTCGTTCCTCATCATCGGGAACGGCTTCTTCAAACCCAACATCTCGTCGATGGTGGGTGGCCTCTACGAAGAGGGTGATCCACGGCGAGATGGTGGATTCACCATCTTCTATATGGGCATCAACCTCGGGGCCTTCCTCGCCCCCCTCGCCTGCGGCTACATCGGTGAGACCTACGGCTGGTTCTGGGGCTTCGGCCTTGCCGGCATCGGCATGATCGCCGGGCTCTTCGTCTTCGGTCAGGGCCAGGGCAAACTCGGCGAGAATGGCGATCCGCCCAACCGCGCGAAGCTCAAAGCCCCCCTCGTCGCCGGCCTCAGCGCCGAGCTGACCATCTACGTGGGCGCCTTCGTCGCTGTGGGCGCATTTGCCCTGCTGGTGAAGTACTACGAGCTCATGAGCTACGTGCTCACCCCCTTCGCCCTGGGCGTGCTGCTCATCATCATCTTCACCGCCGTACGCAGCGAGCCCAAAGAGCGTGATCGGCTCTTCGTGGTGGTGTTGCTGCTCTTCTTCTCCACATTGTTCTGGGCCTTCTTCGAGCAGGCCGGCTCGTCGATCACTCTGTTCACCGACATGAACGTCGATCGCATGGGCATCCCCGCTTCGATCTTCCAATCGGTGAACCCAATCTTCATCGTCATGCTGGCGCCGCTCTTCTCGATGATGTGGACCGGCATGGGCCGCAAGGGCATCGAGCCGTCGA
The DNA here is from genome assembly GCA_046290225.1 of Bradymonadia bacterium. Lineage (GTDB taxonomy): Bacteria > Myxococcota_A > Bradymonadia > UBA7976 > UBA1532 > JBKAGE01. The sequence continues at coordinate 281,282 of JBKAGE010000037.1, forward strand.
CCCCGGTGAAGTTCGGCCTCGGCCTCCTGCAGCTCGGCGCGGGCTTCCTGATCTTCGTCGTTGGCGGCACCTTCGTCGGTGTGAACGACATCGAGGTCATGGGCCCCGACGGCAACCCCATGACCATCGCCGCCGCCACGGTGCCGGTCATCTTCCTGATCCTCGGCTACCTGCTGCACACCACCGGTGAGCTGTGCCTCTCCCCCGTGGGGCTGTCGATGGTGACCAAGCTGGCCCCCAAGCGGATCACCGCCATGGTCATGGGCGGCTGGTTCCTGTCCTCGGCCATGGCCCACCACATCGGTGGTGTCATCGCCACCCTCACCGCCAAAGAGGGTGACGCCGCCCTCGCCCTCGGCGAGCGGGCCATCAACGCCGGCCTGCTCGAGGCCGGCGCCAGCCACCCTGAGGCCGTGCTCAAATCTTTCGATCAGCTCGCAGGCTACATGGAGGTGTTCCAGCCCCTCGGCATCATCGCCATCGGCGCCGGTGTGGTCGTCTTCGCCCTGACGCCCCTGCTCAAGAAGTGGATGCACGGGGTGCACTGAGCCAGGTGCACTGAGCCAGGTGCACTGAGCCAGGTGCACTGAGTGCGTCACAGCTGTGACCTCATGTCACAGCCCCTGACCTTCTCCTGGCGCCGTTGCGCCGTTTCCATGCTGGCATCGTCGTTGCTGAAAGCCTCCGGGTCACCCACACGGAGGCAGCATGAAGAAACGCACCGTCATTCCCTACGCCCTCACCCTTGGCAACCTGCTCTGCGGCGTGCTCGCCATGGGCGTCGTCGCCAGCGGCTGGCCGCTGTGGCAGGCCGGCGCCTTCGTGGGCTTGGGCCTGCTCTTCGACCTCTTCGACGGGCGCACCGCCCGAGCCCTCGACGTCGACGGGCCCATGGGGGCGCAGCTCGACAGCCTCGCCGACGTGGTCACCTTCGGCGTGGCCCCGGCTTTCACCCTGCACGCCTGGAAGCTGCACGAGGCCGGCCCCATCGGCCTCATCGCCGCGGGCCTGCTCATCGCTGCCGCCGCCACCCGCCTCGCGCGGTTCAACGTCGACGCTGGCGCCCCCAAGGTGGTGGAGGGCCCCGCGCAGTTCAGCGGTCTCGCCGTCACCATCCCTGCCCTCATCACCCTCGGTGCCGCCGCCGCAGACGTCTCGATTCACCCTGTGATGCTTTCGGCATGCGCCATCGTACTCGCCGGACTCATGGTGAGCACCCTGCCGTACCGCAGCTTCAAAGATCGCTCGGTGCTGCTCATCGTGGGCCCCTCGGCGGTCCTGCTCGCCCTCGGCGTACTCTGGACCGGCTCCCTCGCCACCGGCCTGGGCCTCACCGCCGCTCTCGGCGGCACCGTGTATGCCCTCAGCGGCCCGCTGTGTGCTCTGTGGCGCCGCCCGCCCTGCGCCGCCTGAGGTCAGGCTCTGGCGCAAACACACCTAAACGTTTGCGCACCTTCGAGCGACGTTGATCTGTGCCTGAGGCGCCGTTACCTTCGAAACGTGCACCCACAGGTGGTGGTGGCGCATCTCCACACCACCTCCTGAAACAGCGTCCCCTGAAGTCGGGTCTGCAACAGAGACACAGATGACCACCGATCTGCTCCACAACGTAGCCGAGCATCTGCAGTATCTGGGCTACACCATCGAAGACCACACCCCCGGCGAGGGGCTACGGGTGACCCATAAGCAACGCTATGGCACCACGTTCAAGGTCTTCCAGAACGGCCTGCTGCTGCGCACGTACTTCGACACCCGGGCCGAGCCCCACCAGCTGCTCTACTTCGCCAACAGCCTCAACCAGGAAGCCGTCGTCGCCCGGTTCCTTCTCGGCAAAGATGGCCTCTTCGTCATGGAAGCCTGGATGGCTGCGCCCTATGATCGAGGGCGCTTTGCAGCCTTCATGGACGCCTGGCACCAGGACGCCACCACCCTCACCCGCTCCCCCATGGCCGGCGAGGTCCTCGAGTAACATCTCTCCAGGTCTCAAGCCGCCCGACCGAGGCGCCGAAAAGACAGTCACGCCGCCCATTGACAGGGCGTCAACGCTGTAAAACCACAGCTTGACAAGCCTGGCATGAAGATCGCTCTCCCCTGTGCCGACAAGCCAGGGTGATGACGGGAAGACGGTTGACTGGGAGGGAGCCCATGAGCCTGCACATCAAATCATTGTCCGAAGAGGCCGTTCTGCAGTGTGCCGCACACAGCGAGATGCTCGATCCACGAGATCTACACGCGTGGCAGCGCGATGGTGGTGAGGCGGTGGCCCTCGGCGCCTACGAGGACGATCAGCTCGTCGGCGTGCTCCTGGCCCGCACGGGTCTCGAAGGTACGCTGTGTACCACCCTCACCGTGGATGATCCCGGTGGCACGCACGTGACCCCTTACAGTTTACTGCTCGCCCTTGCCGAGAGCCTGCCCGAGGCGGTCAAGAGCCACTGCCAGTTCGTGCTGAGGCGGGCCGATCTATCAGTGCGACAGGCCATCGAAATGTTCGGCGGCTGGCCGCGCTCACCGCAGGCCGGCGAAGATCCGGACGCGTGGTGCGCCGCCCTCTCCGAAGAGCGGATCGAGCGCTGTCGCACCCCAGTGAAGTCAATGCTCGGCTGAGCCACCTGTTCGAGGCAGCTCTGCTGAAGCTGCCATCCTGCCGTGGGCCAATGATATACCTCGGCCCATGACTCATTCCTTTGCAGATGTCGACGCCGAGCTCGCCGCCCTGAAGCGGCTCGAAGATCTCTGGCGCCGAGAGCACGCCGCCGCTCAGGCTCAAGTCATCACCGAGCGTCGAGAAACCCCACTCAAACTCCGCGTCAAAGCAGGGACTGCCCTCAGGGGCCTTTCTGTGGACGATGTCGGCGCCCTGCCCGGGCGTCGATGCCGCGTGAAGGTGCAGGCAGATCCGGCGGAACAGCTCGCGCACTTTCAGGGCAACGCCGGCGCCCCTGTGAAGCTGTGGTGGTCCGATCCGGAAGCCGAGAATGCCATCAACGCCCTGGTGCACCGCAAACGCGGAGACCGACTCGAGCTCGCCCTGGACGAACGACACCTCGACGCGCTGGAGTCTGGCGGGTTCAGGCTCGATCTCGACGCGCCCTCCACCACGTTCAACCGGGGTATGGAGGCGCTGAGGCTCTGGGCGAAGGCCGCCCCGGACACGAACATCGGGCGTCTGCGCCACGTGATCTTCGGCACTGGAGAAGGCGAGCTGTTGTCTGCCCCCGTCGAGGGCATCGATCCCACCTTGAACGCACCTCAGCAGGCCGCCGTTCGCGGCGCACTGCAGCGCCGGCCTCTGCACTTGATCCACGGGCCACCAGGCACTGGCAAAACCCGCACTCTGCTCGCCATCCTCGCCATCCTCGCCCGACGCGAGAAAGTGCTGGTGTGCGCCCCGAGCAACAGCGCCGTCGACCACCTCGTCGAAGGCCTGCTCGCCGCGGGGCTCGATCCGATCCGCCTCGGCCACCCTTCCCGGGTCTCCCCTGGCGCTGAGCGCTGCACCCTCGACAGTCGCGTCGAAGAGGCCGAGGCTTCAGCCCTGGCGAGGCAGTGGCAAGCGGAAGGTGCCCGGCTTCAACGGCAAGCGCGGGCGAAGTGGGCTCGAGGGCAGCGCGGCGAGAGTCAGGCCCTCAGGGCTCAGGCCCGACAGCTCTTCCGCGACGCCCGGCAATACTTGCAGCGCACCGAGAGCGCCATCTTGAGCCAGGCCCGGGTGGTGTGCACCACCCTCGCAGGCGCAGGGGGCAGGCGACTCGACGCCTGCACTTTCGACACCGTGATCGTCGACGAGGCCACTCAGGCGCCCGATCCTCTGATGCTGGTGGCCCTCTCTCGGGGGGCCACGGCGATCCTCGCCGGCGACCCGCAGCAGCTGCCCCCCACCATCATCGACGTCACCGCCGCCCGTGAAGGTCTGGCCCGTACCATCTTCGAGCGCCTCACCGCCGAACGGCCTGTGCTCTGCCAGATGTTGGAGGTGCAGTACCGCATGCACGCCGCCATCATGCAGTTCCCCTCGGACCAGATGTACGATGGGCGCCTCGAAGCCCACGAGTCAGTGGCGGCCCACACCCTGGACGATCTCGACGTCCGCCCCGATATGCTGCGCCCTGGCCCCCTGGTCTTCATCGACACAGCCGGCAAAGGCTTCGATGAGCAGCAAGGTGTGGATGATCCCACGATCAGCAACCCGGGACAGGGCGATCGTACAGCGGCAGAGGTGCGTCGGCTCCTCGGCCGGGGGCTCCCCCCAGAGCATGTGGCGGTGATCGCGCCTTATCGCGGTCAAGTCATGTGGCTCAGATCAGCCCTCGCCGAGGCCCGCGCTCAAGGTCTGGAGATCGACTCGGTAGATGGCTTCCAGGGTCGTGAGAAAGAAGCAGTGGTGGTGGATCTCGTGCGCAGCAACCCCGATGGTGCCATGGGGTTCCTCGGAGATGTTCGGCGGATGAACGTGGCCCTCACCCGCGCTCGACGATGCCTCTACGTCATCGGCGACAGCGCGACGCTGGGACAACACCCGTTCTATGAAGCCTTCATGGCCGCCGTCGAAGATCACGGCGCCTGGATATCAGCCTGGTCCGACGACGCACCCCCCTTCGAGGGATAGCGCCCGTCAGCATGATCAGAAGCCGGTCTCTCGCGCTCTCAACACCATCTCACCCTTGTCAATGTGGCCACAGGAACTGTGGGGGCACGCCAGATATTCCGTGCACGGTCGAATGGCAACCTCTTCGAACACTCAGAGGCGTTTTTGAACAGCATGTTGGCGATGACCACAGGGTGACGGCGTTCTATGACAGCTTGCTGAGCTGCATGTCACAGCACTGAAACGAATTGTGGAAGAAAGAAAAAGGATCGACCTCGGATGCGCGCTGAGGGGAGGCATCGGGAGAGGGATGCACACACCCGAGGTCGATCTCGACATGCCGAGATGAGGGGAGGATAAGTCTCGGCACGCACCCTAAGTACAAAGCAATAAGGATGCCGTTCATTCCCCAACGGTCCGCCCCCCCACACAACCCACTGAAATCATTCAACACGGCTTATAAATCGGGACAAACGGGTACGCCAGACCGGACAGATGACCGGCGCCCAAGCGGACATGTGTGCTGAAATTTGCGGACAACTGTGCGTGAGGCGCACGGAAATCTGACGGCGGGTGACAGCTCTGCGATCAGACCGCGAACCGTTGCACGAGGGCTGCGACCTCACGGCCTCGGCTGGCGTTCTGCTCACTGTCGTGCATGACGTCGCGGACCATGACCTGCAGATCGCTCACGCTGCCCACCAGCTCTTCGAGGGCCCGGCCCGCATCCCCAGCCATGGAGATGCCCGACTGAGCCGCAGCCTGACTCGAGGTCACTGTGTGCATGAGGCTCTGGGCGTTGGACTGCATCTGGCCCACGCGACTTTCGATGTCTCGGGTCACGTCGCTCACGCGGTTGGCGAGGTTCTTGACCTCTTCTGCCACCACGGCGAAGCCCTTGCCAGCATCGCCGGCTCGGGCGGACTCGATGGTGGCGTTCAATGCCAGCAAGTTCGTCTGCTCAGCGATCTCGTTGATGAGCACTGTGGCCTCACCGATCTCACCGCTCGACTGCACCAACACCTCGATGACCTCGGAGATGCCATCGACCTGCTCGGCGAGATTCTCGATGCACGACACCGTCTCTCTGATCACCTCGCCGCCTCGACGAGCCACTTCACCGTTGGATTGTGCGGCATCGCCCATCTCACCGGTCTTCTGCGCCGACGCCTGCACTGACGAGGTGAGCGCAGACAAACTCTTGAGCACTTCGCCGACTTGAGCAGCCTGCTGTGTACGCTTGCTCTCCGAGTTGAGCACAGCTTCTTCGACGCGACGCTCGACATCGGCCTTCGCCGCCTCGAGCTCCGCCATCAGCGCCTGGTTCTCCCGCTCTCGACGATTGGCCTCTGCCACCAGGGCCTCGGCCTTCTGATGCTCGCTCTGAATCTGCATGATGAGGGCCTCGACCTCGCTGTGCTTTTCAACAGCGACCTTCATCTCCATGATCTGCGTTCGGATGCCCATGAACAACACCACATCTTCGATGATGACGTAGGCCGCGTGCTCCACCACCCGCCAGGGCGAGGCCTCCATGAGTCCGAAGACCGACTCGGGAAACCAGATGCCCCGCACCAGGTGATCCACCGCCGTGATCGCGGTGAAGGTGATGAGCAGTGTCCAGTCTCTGAAGAAAGCCACCCAGGCCAGAGAGACAAAGACATAGAAGTGCGTTTCGATGCGCCCGCCTGTCAGGTGGACCGCCAGAGCACACACCACAGCCTGCCCCGCCACGATGGCATGGCGAGTCATCGCTTGCGAAGGCGCCGTCCGAGCCATGAAGGCCGGGACCAGCGTCGCGGCGCCGCCGAGGAGCACCGCGGCCCACACGTGCACGTGCGTACTGCTCTCGGCCCCGGACCACGTCTCCGGCGACACGATGAAGGCCACGAGGATCAACACGGGCCATTGCAGCAACATCAGCTTGCCGAACAAGCCGGCCGTAGCGGCGTAAGTCTCCTGAAGCCGCCCCTCCACAGTGCCTGGATGAGAATACATCGTGTCCCTCCTGAATGTGTTCACGGCGTTCTCCCAACGCCCTCTGTCCTGCCTCTGTCCTCGGTCAGCTCGCAGCCGTAGACCGCATGCTGATCGCGCGCCCCTGCTCGATGAAGTAGGTGATTGATGACGGCAAGCTTGCCGATGTTGTCCCCCTCGTGGCCCCGTGATGCAGTGAGCCCACCTCGGTAGACCGGGTGGCCTCCTGCATCGAAGAGCACGGTATGGCCGGAGGTGAGCGCACCGATCGACGCGCCATGTCGCCCGTCGGGATCATCCACGAGAGTGACCTGCTCGATGGCCCTCAGGCGATCCCGCAGCGTCGTCTCAGTCCACGGCGTGTCCATGTAGGCGGGCCGATAGACGAGGGCAAAAATCTGAGGCAGCACTCCGCCCCGTCGCGAGATCTCGCCGAGCAAGCGCTCCAGCTCGCCCGCCGTCGCCTGGGTGCACGGGCAGTGTGGGTGAATGGCGATCAAGAGCGAGAAGCGCTCACCGTCTCCCTGCACACCAGGGATCTCTGGCAACGCCGAGGGCGGGGGGCCCTGGGCGCCTTCAACACCTTGATAATGTCCCAGCGCCGTGAGCCCCCCCAACAATACGAGGGCCCACACCACCACGCCGAGCGTCGCCGTCCGGTTCACTTTCACACCTGCGTATGTGACTCCACCTCTTCAACGGCTGTCAGGTGCACCAGATAAAGCGGAATCAAGGGCGGGTGAACGCCGACCCAGCTGACTTCATGTACGCCACGGTCACACCGTCTTACACAGCACGACACCCACACCCTCTTTTTCTTCTAAAAGCTGATTAAAATGAACCAACTCATTGCCAATACTGAAGATTTTAAAAAAAAGAGAAGATGTCGCTCTGGTTATCCCGGCGAGAAGCCTGTACCGGCGGGGATTCGCCTTAGACTTATACTCATGGGTGCGATATCGTCTCACCCATCTACCCTGCGTATTTTTGGGAGGATTCGATGAAGATCGTGCTGCCTTCGATGACCACCCTGGCTCTCGTGAGCGTGTCCAGCGCTGCCCTGGCTCAGGATGTATGCATGGATCGCGATCCGATCCCCGTGCTCGACTGTGCCGACACCGTCGAGGTCCCTCTCGACGAGACGTGTCACTGGCAAGGCTCGGTTGAGGCGTTCACGCCTGCAGGCTACCCCGTTGACGCCCCAGGTCTCGACTGCGAAGCCTCTGGTGAGGGGTATGGCCCCTTTGAACGTGTCGGTGCCCTCGTCTGTACCGATACGTGTGATGGTGACTCGGTCGATCGTTGTGATTTTCGAGTACAGCCCGTCGACGTGACACCGCCCACCCTCACCGTGGCCACGCCAGAGGTGGTGGTCTACCTCGACGAGGCCGGTGGCAGCCAGCGCATCGACATCCAGAGCGCCTGCGGCATCACCTTCGAAGACAACTGCGCCGACGGTGGTGGTGCCCCACGCGGCATCAGCAGCATCGCCTCAGATCATCCCGACGAGCGCTTCGACGGCGAGGCCGGTGCCTTCACAGCTCAGGGCGCAACGGCAGACTGGTTCGGGGTCCGCGTGCTCCTCGATCCTGACGTCCTCGGCGAGCGCACCTACACCGTGCAGTTCCACATGGACGACGGCCCCAACCGCGAGACGGTGGAGTGCCGCATCCGCGTCGAAGAGCCCATCTGCGCTGATCATGTGCCCGCCGAGCTCGTGTGCGAGCCCGAGGTGGAGGTCGAGGTCGACGAGGCATGCAACTGGCGCCTCACCGATCCCGAGCTGGTGGCGCCTAGTTTCCCTCATGACCGCGATGGCATGAACTGCGAGGTCGAGGGCGAGGGCTACGGCACCTGGCCCGGCGTCGGCACCATGAGCTGCACTGACATCTGCGACGACTCGGAGCAAAACTGTGAGGTGGTGGTCGATCCTGTCGACAACATCCCCCCGACAGTCATCGTCACCGAGCCCGAGGTCACCCTGGAGCAAGCCGAAGGCGTTCAGGAGTGGGCCCGCATCGAAGAGCTGTGTGGCATCACCTTCGAAGACAACTGCACTGATCCCGGCAGCGCCTGGCGTGGCCTCGATCTCATCATCAGCAGCTGGGCCGGTGAGGTGATCATCGGTGAGCCCGGTGACTTCCGCGGTACGGGCATCATCGCTGACTGGTTCTCTGCCCGCTTTGATCTCGACCCTGAGTACCCGCCCCGTACGTACACCATCACGTATCACATGACCGACGGTGACGATAACCGTGAGGTGGTCGAGTGTCGTGTCCACATCGTGCCGCCTGACGACGGCGAAGGTGGTGCCGGTGGCGGCGGTGGTATGGGCGGTGACGGCGGCGCTGGCGGCATGGGCGGCGACGGTGGTGCTGGTGGCATGGGTGGTGCTGGTGGCGACGGCGGTGCAGGTGGTGCCGGCGGCGATGGCGGCGCCGGTGGCATGGGCGGCGCCGGCGGCGCAGCGGGTGCCGGTGGCGGCGAGGGTGGCCACGGCGGTGCCGGCGGCCATGGTGGTGACGAGCCTGGTGACGGCATCGGTGAGCCCGGTGGCTCTGGTGGTGCCGCAGGTGGCGGCCCCGGTGATGGCATCGGCGATCCCGGCGGCTCCGGTGGTGACGAGCCTGGTGACGGCATCGGTGAGCCCGGTGGCTCTGGTGGTGCCGCAGGTGGCGGCCCCGGTGACGGCATCGGCGATCCCGGTGGCTCTGGTGACGAGCCCGGTGATGGCATCGGTGACATGAGCGAGGTGCCCATGAGCACGCCCGGCTCGCTGCTCGCTCGCCCCCGACTCGCCGAGCGGATGGTCTTCGATCTCTCCTGGTTCTCGCAGGCCAACAACGACAACTCTGCCGCAGGCCGTGAAGAAGAGGCTGAGGGTACCGAAGCGGCCGAAGCGGCCGAGCGCAGCCCCTGGTTCTTCCTCCGCCTCTTCTGAGGCCCTGACGCTCTGACCTAGTTCTCCCCGCTATCGGCGCTTGATCAGCGCTGGCTTCTCCTTGCTGTACGCGATGGTGTTCGGTGGCAGGTAGCCCGCAAAGGGCATGCTGATCACCACCGCTCGCTTGCCGAGCACACACCCTGGTTGAAGCACACTGTTGCACCCCGCCTCGGCAGCATCTCCCATCAGCGCGCCGAGCTTGCGCATGCCAGAGCTGGCCCGACTGCCATCTGCCAGAGTGACGGGCACGGGCTTCTGATCGAGCCGCAGGTTGGCGCAGATGACCCCAGCGCCCAGATGGGCGCCATTCCCCAGTACAGAGTCACCCACATAGTTGAAATGAGGTGCTTGAACCTTGTCGAGGAGCAAGCTGTTCTTGAACTCCGAAGAGTTCCCGATGACACACCCTGCGCCGATGATCACCTTGCCGCGAATGAACGCACCGGGCCTGATCTCGGTCCCCGGGCCAATCCACGCCGGGCCCTTGATGAAGGCATATGGGGGCAACTTGACGGTGGGGTCGATGTAGACCGCCCCCTCGATGTGCACCCCGGGCGGGATGTCCGTTCGACCCGGCACGCTGTCGAAGTCGAAGGCGGCGAGGGCGGCCTCGATTTGAGAGACCCAGGTCCAGGGCGCAGCGTTCAGGTCGAAATGTGCGGCAAAGGGGGCCAGAGACTCGGGCCAGTCGAAGAGATCAGCGGCTTTCATGAGGGGCGTGCTCCTCCCGATGGTGGAGGCTCTTTGTTGCCCTCAAATGACACAGCAGTCAAACGCCGCTGATGTTCACGGCGCTGCAGGATCCACCCAAACTTTGATCTGGGACACCTCGATCTGACCGCCCCATGTGTACAGCCCCACCATGGCCCGATCTGCCCTGGGCGTCAGGGGGGGCACGATGTGATCGATCTGATGGCGGCCGTCGAGACCGAACCGGGCATAGCGCTGACCCCGTACGCCTCTCAGCGTGTAGCTCTGCCCAGCCGTAGGCTTGAGTTTCGGCACCTGGGCCACCCGCACATCGTCGATGTTGATGGCAGTCCGCGCGCCGCCGTTGGTGCCGAAGCCGTAGTAGATGCCCGTGGCCGCCGGATCTCCACCACTGTGTACGACGAGGGCGATCTCGGCCCCGTTGCTCTGGGCGGTGATCTCCACCCTCACCCGGCCAGGTGCGCTCACAGGGAGCGTGAGCCAGGCAGGTCGATCTGCCCCGGCCTTACCCACCAACTTGCCCTTCTTGAGCGACCACTCACCCTCTCGAGCCTCAAAGCCCTGAGGCAGCTTGCCCTTGCCCCCGGACCACTCGAAGGCCAGCTTCCACGGCAGGGCCTGCTCCACCTCGATCTTGGGCAACACCTTTGCCCGGCCGGGCCGGAGCACGTGGTGTTCGATGTATTTGTAGAACTTGATCCACTCGGTGTTGATGGCCTCGTAGGCGGTCCGGTTGGGGTGCACCCCATCGGGCATGTCCGCTCGAAGGTTCCCGCGATCGACGAGAATCTGGGCGAAGTCGAAGAGGGGCAGTTTCTTCTGACGAGCGACCTGCCGCACGATCCGGTTCGCCTGCGCTGTGGCGTTCACGCGCCATTGCCATGGTGGCAGGGTCATGAGCATCGGCAGGGATCCATGAGCCATGCACGTGCTCACCATGGACTCGAGGTTCTGATAGAACTCGCCGGCGTTGAACCGCCGATGGATGTAGTCGTTGGTGCCGAAGAGCACGGTGATCAGCTCGGGCTTGCCCTGATTGCAGGCGGTGACGGCCCGCTGACGCCCCCAGGACGACAGCTGCCCCGACATGGTGCCCAGATCTTTGTTGATGTGTGTGTAGCCTTCTTGATCTGAGATGCCGGTGGGGGTGTATCGGGCCAGCCAGATGAAGGCCTGCGAGTTCGACAGGCTGTCCCCCAGAGACATGATGGTCTTGGGCCGGGTGGCGGCGTATCGATCGATGTTGGTCTGAAACCACAGCTCGGGAAAAGCGCCATACCGTGTCTGCGCCGGGGGCGGACCATTGGCCTCGGCCACAGGCGCGGCAGGCCAGGACAGCTCGTCGGCGTGGACAGCTACAGAGAGCGTGCTCAAGGCAATGCACAATGAGAGTGAGCTGATCCAACGCATCTCACACCCCCTCTGAGACGATGGCCACGGAAGATGATGCCCCGAGCCGGTTGGCGCCAGCGGCGATCATCCGCCGAGCGGTCTCTGCATTTCGGATGCCTCCAGAGGCTTTGACGCCGATGTCGGGGCCCACCACGTATCGCATCAGCGCCACGTCGGCCTCGGTGGCCCCACCACCGCCGAAGCCCGTGCTGGTCTTGACGAAGGCGGCCCCGGCGATGACCGAAAGTGCACAACCGAGGATCTTCTCCTCTTCGGTGAGGTGGCACGTCTCCAAGATCACCTTCACGGGCTGACCACAGGCGACGACACCAGCGATGCCATCGTGCACCCGACTCAAGGCCCGATCTTTGAGGGCGCCGATGTCGACGACCATGTCGATCTCTCGGGCACCGTCGGCGACAGCCTGCTCCGCCTCGGCGGCCATGATCCCAGGGTGCATGGCCCCGAGGGGGAAACCTACGACGGCGCAGGCAGGCACGCTGCTGCCTTCGAGCAGTTGAGCCATCCGCGCCACGTGTACGCCATTGACACAGCACGACGCGAAGCTGTGCTGTCGAGCCTCGCTGGCGAGCTGCTCCAGCTGCCCTTGCTCGGCGGTGGGCTTGAGCAGGGTGTGATCGATGAAGCCGGCAAGGCCTGCCTCGAGACTCGGCGGCTGCCAGGGCCGCCCCAACTCAGGCAGCTGGGCGCTCAGGCCGCCTGGGAAGGCGCCCTCGAAACGGGCCAGTGTGTCGTGAACATGCTGTGTTCGATCCATGCTGTGGCTCCTGGCTCTGGGGGGCATGACTCAAAGGCTATGAGGCCTGATATGCCCTACACATTCATGATTTTAAAGGGCGCTCCTCACGACCAAACCAACTCATGGCTGACCCATCATTGGCCGATGTCTGTCATGAGGTGATGGATCGAGGTCGTTTGATGAACCCCCAGACGCACGCACAAGACAGCGCCCAGTGGCGTGAAGGCGATCACATTGATGGTCGCTACTTGCTCCACAAAACCTTGGGGGCTGGCACCGGCGGCACAGTATACCTCGCCACCGATCTCCAGCTGGGCACCGAGGTGGCGCTGAAACTGGTGCCCCGCAGTGAAGGCGGGCTCGGGGAAGAGTTCCTGCTCGCCCGCAGCCTCCGGCACCCCTTCATCACCTCAGTGTTCGACATCGGTCAGGCCTCATCTGAGCACGACTACTTCACCATGGCCCCGGTTCAGGGGGGTGATCTCGCTTCAGTGAAGGATCAAATCGGCGTCGAAGGGGTGATTCAGGTGGCCGCAGACTGCCTGCAGGCCCTGGCTCATGTGCACAGCCGCGGGTTGATTCACGGTGATCTCAAACCCGACAACATCCTGGTGGCCCTCGACGGCCCTCGACCACGGCCTCAGCTGATCGACTTCGGCCTCGCCCACGCCCGTGGTGAGCATGCCCTGCGAGGCACCCCAGCGTACATGGCCCCTGAGCTGCTCGGTGGCCATGCGCCAGATGCACTCTCTGATCAATACGCCCTCGGTGTGAGCATTTACGAAGCCCTCTCCGGCGCGAACCCGTTCCTCGCCTCCACGGTCTCCGAGACCCTCGAGCGCCATCGGGCATATACCCCCGAGGCGTTGTCCGAGATCGGCCAGGGTCTTGCTGATGTGCTCGAGCGCATGATCAAGAAGAACCCTGATGCTCGATACCCCGACGTCCAGGCAGCATTGCACGCGCTGCAGGACGCGATGCCCTCTGTGAAAACCACAGTGGACACCCAGCTCATGACACGGCCGGTGTTGGGGCCCTTCACGGGGCGGGAAAGCGTCCTCAACACTCTCATCGACAATCTGTACTGGGACCGACCTCTCGAAGTGGAGCTGATCCTGGGCCTGTCGGGGAGCGGCCGCAGTCGCTTGCTCGAGGCGCTGATGATCAAGGCGCGCCTCATGGGGTTCCGAGTGATCTCACCGGGGCCTGCTCTCCTCGACTCTCTCCGCTCACAGCTCGCGCTCTATCTGAACGATGAAGAGAACACCCTCTCCGACCAGATGAGAGATCCTGAGGAGATCGCCCATCACATCGGCACCCTCGCCGAGCACCAGTCGGTGTTGTTGCTCATCGACGATCTCGATCATTGTGCCGAAGCAGAGCAGGTGATCCTGGCAGAGGCGCTCTCTCATCTGACCGACGATGCGCCGGTGTACGTGGTGGCGACGGCCCACCTCGACGAGCAGGTCACCTTGTTGCGCAGGATCGAAGGTGGCGTACCCTGCGAGCCCCAAATTTTGCACCCGCTGACCTTGGAGGCGTTCTCCAGAGTGGTGACGGGCACCCTGGGGCAACTCGACCCTGATGGTCGACTCACGGCGATTTATCACGAAGCCGCAGGTGGCTGGCCAGGCCGCCTGGAGACGCTCGTGAGCCACCACATCGACACCGGCGCGCTCACTTGGCGAGAAGGCAGCTGGCGCGCCTCACCTGATGCTGGCCTGCAAGATCCGGCGAAGCTGATCCGTGAAGCGCTTGCCCATGTACCCGCACCGGTACAAGAGCAGCCCACGAGGGTGTTGGATCATCACGGCCGTGGCCACGAGACTCTGCTCGCCACAGCAGCCCTGCTCGGTGATCGCTTCAACCGTACGGATCTGGCTGCGCTCGTCGGGCTCGCGGAGTGCCGCTCCGGGCTCAAGGCCCTCATCAAGTCGGGGGTGTTCAACAAACACCACGACCACATCCGCTTCGAAGATCACCGCTTGCGAGATTACCTGCTCCAGCAAATGGGTGAAGAGGCCCGACAGATGGGGCACCGCCGGGTGGTCTCCTGGTTGCTGCAGAGTCGCCCTGACGACCACCGTGCCCTGGCCGCTCAGCTCGCAGGGGCGGGTGATCTCGGTGCAGCCCGCAGGGCGATGCTGAAGGCCATCGACGAGAGTACGCAACCCCTCGAACGCGCGGAGATGCACCGCTGGCTCCTGGCCCAGGGCAGCGATCCGACCACGCATCACGAGGGTGCTGGGGACGCAGAGTCCGAGGGTGGCCGCCTAGCAACGGCCCAAGCACACTACGCTCAGGCTCGACAGTTCGCCGAAGATGACACCACTCGACGTCGACTCGACCGAAAGTCGGGCTGGGCTCTGAGCGACGAGGGGCGCTATGCAGAAGCTCAGCCTCTCCTGAGCCGTGCCCTCGAGCTGTGTGATACAGGCACCGCGCATCAAAGCGAGCGCGGTGAGATCTGCTTCGCCCTGGGCTGGACGGTGATGATGCTCGGCGACTATGCCGAGGCCCGGCGCCTGTATCAGGCAGGCCTCGAGCCAGGCACCCAGGCGCTCAACCCCGACACCGCGGCGCGCCTCAAACGCCTGGAAGGTACGATCGCCTGGCACACGGCCCAGGGCAACGCCGAGCAGGCCTTCAACGAGGCCATCGATCTCGCCCGGGCAGCAGAAGACAAGTCCATCGAAGCCGACTGCCTCATGGGGCTGGCGAGCGCCCTCATCAAAGGCCGAGGGGCGTTGGAGAAAGCCATCGAGCATCTCGAGCTCGCCGCCCGGCTCAACCGCGAGCTGGGCCGCAGTGGCCAGGAGGGCAAGTGCTGCAACAACCTCGGGATCGTCTACTACACCGTAGGGCGCTGGTCCGAAGCCGGCATGTCCTGGCAACGCTTCAGGGACATCTGCGCCCTCACCCAGAATCGCAACGACCAGGCTTTGGCGTGTAACAACCTCGGCTTCCTCTACAAAGATCGCGGAGAATTTGAGCGTGCGGCGGCGAT
This sequence comes from Bradymonadia bacterium, assembly GCA_046290225.1. Classification (GTDB taxonomy): domain Bacteria; phylum Myxococcota_A; class Bradymonadia; order UBA7976; family UBA1532; genus JBKAGE01. The sequence goes on from JBKAGE010000037.1 coordinate 296,661, forward strand.
CCTCGACGAGGGTCGCCTCATCGCCGAGCAGGCCAACTTCTCCATGGGGCGCATGCTGCTCCTCGGCAACCTCGGTGAGGTGCGCACCCAGCTGGGGCAATACGTCGACGCCCGCACCGCGCTGAAGCAGGCCCTCACCCTCGCAGAATCCATGGGCAATGCCGACGAGGCCCTCGAGCTGCGTAGGCGGCTCGCCTCTCTCGAATGGGCAGAAGGGCGCACAGAGGCCGCACAACAACGCATCACCGAAACCCTCGCCGAGGCCCGCAACCGGGGCTCGGCCATCGAAGAAGGGCACTTGCTGCGCTTGCAGAGTCGCCTCTGGGCTCAAACGGGCAAGACCAACGACGCCATCGGCGCGTTGCTCATGGCGCGCCGCCGCCTGGAAGACGGCGGCGCCGAGCTGGAAGCCGCCCGAGCCACCATCGAGTGGGCTCAACTCAGCGGGCAGCTGCACCCCGATCATTTGATCGAAGATCTCGAGGTGGCCCGAGCGGTCGGCACCCGCCTGGGTACGCCCGACGTCATCGAGGGCGCCAGCGAGGTGATCCTCGACATCAAGCGCTCCAAGACTGCCATGGCCGACACGCAGCTGGCCATCCTGGCCCGCTCACTGGGGCGCGAGCTCGATCTGGACACCCTCCTGGGCAAGGTGGCCGACGCAGCCATCGAACTTACGGAAGGCGAGCGCTGCCTCGTGGTGCTCTACGAGCGGGGCGATGTCCTGCGCGTACACACCGCCCGATGGAATGGCGGTGAGGGAGAGCAGACCAACGCCCTTCAAATCAGCCGCAGCGTCGCCGACCGGGTCTTCAAAGAAGGTCGAGCCCTCGTGGTGGCCGATGTGCTCGGTGACTCCCACATGCAGGCCCAAGCGAGCATCGCCGCCCTGGGTCTGCGCTCGATCTTGTGCGCGCCGTTGACCTCTGCAGAGGGCCCGGTGGGGATCCTGTATGTCGACAGTCGCCAGCACGAGCACACGCGCTTCACCGAGAGCGCGCCGGTCCTCGAGCTCCTGGCCCGTCAGGCCGGTGAGGCGGTCCGCAACGCTCAGCTCTTCGAGGGGGAGCGACATCGCCGCAGGTTGATCAGCACCCTGGCCCACGACTTCCGCACTCCTCTGGCGGCGACAGACAGCGCCTTGGAGTTCATGGCCGCCGAGGTCGATGATCCGGAGCTGCAACAGATGATGGCCAGCTGTCGCAGTCAGCTGCAGCACCTGCGCCGCCTCAGCGACGAGATCGTACAGCTCGAGCGCGTCAACCAGGGACGCATCACCGTGCGCCCCTTCCCCTTCGAGGCGGACGACCTCCTCCACAGCTACGCTGATTCGCTGCGCCCACTGGCCCGGCAACACAATGCGACGATCACCGTGGAGGCCATGAAGGGCCTGCCCGAAGTCATGGTGGATCCCGATCGCCTGTTCCAGGTGATGAGCAACCTCGTGGGCAACGCCATCAAGGGCCTCGTCGACGGCGGCAACATCATCATTCGCGCCACCCTCACGGATACCTCAGGCCCTCAAAAGCAGCCTCAGTTTCTCGGCATGGGCATCGGCATTCAGGCCACACGTCCTCAGAGCTGGCTGAAGATTCAGATCAGCGACGACGGCTCGGGCATCGATCCCAAGATCCTCGACGAGAGCCTCGGTGACCGGGACGAGACCACCCCCTCTCCCCGAGGGCGCACCTTCAAGAGCGAGGGTCTGGGGCTCTCCATCGCGCGGGAGCTGGTTCAGCGTCACGGCGGGCGGCTCTGGCCAGAGCGATCCGACGAAACGGGCACCACGCTGGCCTTCACTCTGCCTGTAGCCTGATCGGACGCCTCAGACTGATCTGACAGCCCTGTCAGATCGCCACAGGTGCCTTGATCCGCGGGTACGGATCGTATCCCTCGAGGGTGAAATCTTCGTAGGTGAAGTCCGTGAGCTCGGCCACATCGGGGTTGAGCTTCATGGTGGGCAGGGAGCGAGGTGCTCGGCTCAGCTGCAGCTGCGCCTGCTCGAGGTGATTGAGATACAAGTGTACATCACCAAAGGTGTGCACGAAGTCCCCCGGCTGCAGGCCACATACCTGAGCCATCATCATGGTGAGCAGCGCATAGCTGGCGATGTTGAAAGGCACCCCGAGAAACAGATCGGCGCTGCGCTGGTAGAGCTGACAGCTGAGTCGGCCCCCCTGCACATAGAATTGGAACAATGTATGGCACGGCGGCAGGGCCACTTGATCGGCCTCGCCAGGGTGCCAGCCGCTGACGATGAGGCGCCGGCTGTGCGGGTTGGCCCTGATCTGATCGACGACGCGCTGGATCTGATCGACGCCATCTCGATTGTAGCTGCCGTCTGGGTTCCTCGATCCCCCGAAGTTGCGCCACTGGTGTCCATAAATCGGCCCCAGATCGCCTTCAGAACGACCAAACCGGGCGGTCTGCTCTGCCGTGGACCACTCGTTCCAGATGGTGACGCCGCGATCGGTGAGCCACTGGTTGTCGGTGCGGCCGTTGAGGAACCACAACAACTCGTAGATGATCGACTTGAGGTGCACCTTCTTGGTGGTGACCAGTGGAAACCCCGCCTGAAGGTCGAAACGCATCTGATGGCCGAACAGACTCAGGGTGCCGGTGCCGGTACGATCTTCGCGACGGCAGCCCTCGTCGAGGATCTTCTGCATCAAATCGAGGTATGCCTGCATCTTCATGGCCTCCTGCGCCAACTCCGAGACCGCCGCATCGTGTCAGATGCTGGCCTGATGGGAAACCCGTTGTTCACCCTGCCTGCCCCCCTCACTGGAGAGATCCTGGCCCACCTCGCAGAAGGTGTGCGCCTCGGTGATCCGATCGCCCAGGGCCGACTACGACACATGCTCATGGGGCCGCTGCTCGACGCGCTGATGCGTCACTCGACCGAGGTGAGCGCCATCGCCGCGGAGGCCGCCACAGTGGATGCGCTGGAGGCCTGGTTCGATGCGTGCGAGGCCCGGGGCACCCTCGACCCGTCCACGCTTGCCGATGACGTGATGCACCTCGCCCTCGAACGCCTCGGCAAGCACTCGAGCCCGCCCTGGCCCTCTCGCAGGCAACTGCACCCACAACTGCGCAGCGGGCTCGACCCCACCGATCGCCTCGCCTTCGACGCGGTCCACGATGCTCAAGGCAACCGTCAGGGCATCGCTGATCGACTCGGCCACGATTTAGAGACGATGGCGGGGCCTCTGGAGCGCATGCGGCAAGCCATCTTGTGGCAGGCAGCGGAGAGCAGCCCTCCCCTCGCCCGAGCGCTGAACCTCGATCCCCAACGCGACGCCCGCCTGGTGCCCGTCCTTCGCGCCTTCATCGAAGGTGACGCGCTCTCGGGTGCTGCAGCGAAGATCGCCTCTCGAGAGCTCGTGGAGGCGCTCGCCGAGCCAGAGGAGCGCCTACGATATGAGGCAGTGGTGCACCTTGAGCGCACTCTGGAGGGCTGTGAGGGTGCCAGCACAAGCCAGAAGTCTCGCCTGCTGGCCCATCTCGTTCACGGGCCCGCAGAAGAAGGCGCCAGCAAGGCGCCGCTGATTCTGGGCGTGGGCTTCGCCCTCATCGGGCTGATGTCGGTGTTCTTGTTCCTCGGGCCCTCTGATCCAGTGGGCGCTGCGCTGCCCACGATGTCGGTGCTCCGCGCCGGCGTCGGGGAGATGGCCCACCTCGACGACGCCCGCGCCAATGCCCCCGAAGGGCAGGAGGTGGGCGCCGGCGAGACCCTGGCTCCGGGTGAGGGGCTGTATTTCGCCTATGGCAACCCGCCGGAGAGCCCCTTCCGTCATTGGATGATCGTGGGCCGAGACGCGCGCAGCCAGCTGCACTGGTATCACCCGGCCCCAGGGGCGCCAGCGCCTCAAGGCCCTACAGGGGCGTCGACCTTCATGCTCAAAGACATTCGGTGGCGGCCGCTCAAGCGCGTGATCTATGCGAAGCACCCACCGGGCAATCTACGCATTTGTGGGCTCTTCTTCGAAGACAAGGGCACTCTGCTCGAGGCCCGAGAGCATCTCGAACGCACAGGCGACTGGCCAGAGAGCGGGCACCGGGACTGTCGCACCATCACGGTGATGGGTGAGGGGCCGTAAGGCGGACTCAGCGCCCGCCGAAGTTCTGGGTCCAGTAGTAGGGGAAGCGCGCAGTGGCGGCCTGGAAGAAGCCCACGCCAAGCTCGTTGAAGTTGGGGTTCATGATGTTGGCGCAGTGGCCATCGGAGTCCATCCAGCCGGCGACGACGCTCTGAGGCGTGGGCTGCCCTGCGGCGATGTTTTCCCCCATCCAACCACCGGTGTAGCCCGCAGCCCGCATACGATCGAAGGGGGTGCGACCGTCGAGGGAGTCGTGCTCGAAGTAGTTCTGCATGGCCATGTCTTCGCTGTGCAGCCGGGCGGCGCAGCGCAAGGTGGCGTTGAACTCGAGGGGCCCTGCGGGGCCGAACTCTCCCTGGGTGTCACAGTTGTAACCCTGGGCCCGATATTCGTTGGTGAGGCGCAACACCTCGAACTCGAACTCGGTCCAGTTGTCCTGCCAGCGGGCTTCGACGTCAGCACAATCGTCGCTCACCGGGCCACCGCCACCAAAGCCACCCTGCCCTTGATCGGGGATGTCGACGACGCCTGCGTCCATCCCGTCTCCACCACCGGCGCCACCGACCTCGGCGTCGGGCATCGGCGGCTCTGGTGCCCCAAAGGTGCCCACGAACCCTGTGCCCAGACGGGTGATCTCCACGATGACGGTGTCACCGTCGACCCGGGCGGGGATCTCGGAGAACGTGACGCCATCGGTGGACCAGAAGAACACAGTGGGCCGAGGCCTGCCGATGTAGACCATGCGGATGGTGGCCGGCACCTCGAACTGCACAGTGTCGGGGCCGAATCGAAACACAGGGGAATGGCGGGTGAAGTCGCCCTCGGGATCTTCGAAGGTGGATTCGACTGTGAGGGTGACGGGCTCAGCGAGGGCGCCCTCGGGCACAGTGAGTGTTGCCCCAGGCACCCTCACCGTCGTGCCGGTGCTGTCGGCAAGGGCTTCTGCAGTCTCACCGCTGCCGATGGGGCCCAGAGGCGTCTCGGGGGGCACGAGCGCCCCACCGCCGGCTCCACCAGCGGCCCCTGCACCATCACCGTCTCCATCACCCCCCGAGTCGTCACAGGCCCACATGCTCAGGGGCACCAGACACGTGAAGATCAGGGCAGCGCGAGAGATGGGGCTCATCTGGACCTCTACGAAAATTTCAGGGGAAAGATGATAGCGGGGCAACGCCACCCTATGGAGCGATGGCGGAGAATTTAATCCCCTGTGCAGGGACCTCAGTCGATCTCGGGCTCGGGGCGCAGAAAACCCCACAGCGCGCCCGCGAGGCCACAGGCCACGATGGGGATCAACGTGTGCCACACCATGACGTGACCCGCAGACTCGGCGATGCAGTGGGTGCTCACCGGTACGAGGCCGAGGAAGCCGGCGCCGAGGCCGAGCAGCAGGCCCGTGGGGGCGTGTCGCCTCAGCACCTTTCGCCCGGCGACGAGGGTGGTGGCGAGGATGGCCGTAGAGGTGAGGGCACCCCCCTTGAGGCACGAGAAGCCCATGGCCCAGAACTGATCACCGAGGCCCACGTGACTCTGAAAGTCAGACAATGTGAGCAGGATGATGACGCCGCCGAGGGCAGCGAACAGCAACAACGGCTTGAGACGCCGACCTGCTGGCAACACCAGTCCGAAGGCCAGACCGAAGAGGGTGAGCCCCACGACCAGCAACACGGCAGAGGTGATCCAGGTGCGGGGTGGGATGGTGGGCGAGAGCCCAAAACCCTGGGCGAGGCCGGCAACGATGGCGAGGGCGACGATGGACGACACCGCGCCGAGGTTCCGACGCTTGCGGGCGAGGGCGGCCATGTCTTGAGCCACCATGTCCCGCAGCGCCTGCGGCGGCAGTAGCTCCTGCTTGTCGCTGTGATGCTCAGGCAACATGGTTCATTCCCTGCCCCGCTGCAGCATGCCTGCAAGCCGGGCCCTCAAACGATTGTACCCCCGGTGGGCTCTGACCCGGGCGGCGCCTTCTTTGATGCCCAGTGTAGCGGCAACTTCTGCAAGTGGCCGCCCCTCGAGCTTGTGCATGGCCACCACGGCGCGCTGCCCTTCTGGCAGCTCGTTGATGGCCTGCTTCAGCGCCTCGATCAACTCCGTGGGGGTCTCCTCTTCTTCGGGGGCGGTCTGCATTTCTGGCAGCTCGCCCTCTCGGGTCAGCACATCTTTCCGGCTGCCCCTCTTGCGCAAAGCGTCGATGGACAGTCGCCGGGCGATGGTGAGCACCCAGGGGCCCACCGGGGCACCTGGCCGATATCGGTCACGGGCCTTGTGTACTCTGAGGAACGTCTGCTGCGTCAGATCTTCAGCAAGGGTGCGATCCCCCACCCACCTGATTTGACACCGCAGGACCACCGGCGAGAGCACACGGTAGACCTCGTCGAACGCTCGGGCGTCACCATCAGCATAACGCCCCATGGCGTCGATGAGCTGGCTCTCATCCCGGGTTTTCGAAGTGCTCATGTAGACGTGGCTCGGTCAGAGTGGACAAACGCTTGAGCGAACCCGTCTTTCATCAGGCTATACGTGCCCGAAACAATCAGGTTACACACAGAGCGTGCTCATGGTGAACAAGGCTCGAAGGGTGCCCTTTTCTGTCATCTGGAGCAAGCTTGTCCGACCTACATGTGTGGGTACCCGCCTCAGGGCTGCACAGGGGCGGGTGCTGGTGGGGGCGGCGCGTCTTCGTCTCCACCGCCAGGGGGTGCCTCTTCCGGTACACCTGCGTCCGGCGGCAGGGGTTTCTTGTAGCCGTACAAGGTGTTGGCCTTGCTCGCCGGCGTGAGGGTGACCGAGACGTCATCGTCCCGAAACGTGTAGATGCGGGTGTTCACGGGGATGTACCCCCCCGCCACGACCTTGACATCGATGGGCCCGGAATCGCGCTGGCGCTTCAGCGTGAGGGGGGTGACACCCAGCTTCTCCTTGCCCCAGTACACCGAGGCCCGCACCTTGGGCCGAGTGGTCAGCCTCAAGGTCACCGTCTTGGGCGCCGCCTTGCGCTTCGCCTTGGCCTTTTGCTCCTGATCGAGCGTGCGCTGGGCCTGCTTCTGCATTTCTTTTTGGGCGTCGAGCTTGCGCTCGGCATCTTTCACCACCGCAGGCTTGTCCTGGGCAGAGGCCAGAGCACAGACCCCGATCACTGTGAGGGCGGCCGCGAGGGCCAGCGCCGATCTCATCCTGCTTTGCCTTTCTCGATCTGGGGCAGGGCCCCGGTCTCACCGCTCTCAGCGTCACCCTCTTCCTCGTCAGCGGGGTAGAGCGTGTTGGGCTTGGGCACGAGGCCCTCGATGGGCTTCTTGTGCCGGCCGACGATGTTGCCCTCGTTCACCATGATGGGCATGGGCGGCTCGAGGATGTACCGGTAACCCCGCGAGGGGATGCGCATCTCGTAGACCTCTTCGCCTTTGAGGAACTGTCGGTGGTAGTTCACCATCTGCTCCCCCTTCACCTTCATGTGCCGGTGCTGAAGGATGAAGCCGTAGAGCCGCACGGCGAGGTGGTTGAGCAGGCGGTGGCAGCCGTGTGAGTAGCCCCGGCGGCTGTAGATCGACATGTAATCAGACGAGCCGTGGGCCCGGATGCCCTGATCCCAGTCGGCCTTGCCGTTGCGGCCGGGCATGACGAAGTAGCCCGCCACCAGACCGTAGGCGGACTCGTAGCCAGGGCCGGTCTCGCTGTAGTTCACGATCCCGCTGCCCTTACCGTTGATCCACTTGCGACGCACCAAGCCGCGGATCGGCGTGGTCACTGGCGGGATCCAGGCGGGTCCCGCCACCACCTTGCGCATCACCCGGGGGCCCACCTCGGACTTCTTGTACTTGTAGTACTCATAGCCATTCTTGGCCTGCTCCGCCCGCCAGCCGCCGATGGTGGAAGGCCACCGCGCCAACGGGATCTTCTGGCCTTCCCACTTCACGTGTAGCCAGAGCTTGGGCTTGCGCTTGCGGCTGGGGTAGCTCCACTTGTCGTTCTCGTCCCAGGGCGGGTCGTAGGTGACGTCGCCCCGATCGATGAACATGTGCAGATCCATGTGCTCGCTGTAGTACGGCGGCTTCTCGGGGAACTTCACCCCGAAGCGCAGCCACTGGAGATCCTGGTCGCTGTACTGCTCGAAGAGCTCGGCGAGCTGCTCCGGAGTCTCGACACCGATTTGCTGCTTGGCCGCGGCGGTGAAGTCGGCGACGAGGTTGGGCACCTCGTGGGTCTCACCGTCAGGCGTCTTGTACGTGCGCTTCTTCTTGCCCACGTGCACCGAGCCGTCTTCCAAAATGCCCGTGGCGGCCACGACGCGCTCGGTGAGGGCGCGCTCGAAAGACAGGAAGTTCCCCTCGGCAGGGTTCATGGCCATGCGCTGCATGGTCTCGGCCTTGAGGGCGGGATACTCGTAGAGCATGTGCTTCTGCTGGAACTTCTTGAGCCCCAGCTTGAAGCCTCGATCCCACTTGCCCCGCTTGTGCTTGTAACGCTTGGGCAACATGCCCTCGCACTTGAGGCGCAGCTCGGCCTGCTGGAACGCCTTCCGGTTCACGGCGTTGCTGGTGTAGAGCCGCACGTTCTCCGCGGACTCCGGGTTGGCCTCGATGAGGGCCTCCCAGGTGTCGACCCCGGCCTCCTTCTTGAGCTTGAGCAGCTTCTTCTCAAGCTTGGCGGCCTTCCGGCGCCGGCGGCGATCCCGGCGCCCGTTGGGCTCGTAGATGGCATCGGTCTGTTTCAACAGATCGAAATCTACGGTGGCCATGCACTTGCTTTCTTCGTCTTTCACGAAGCGCTTGCGCACGACGCCGAAGCTCGGCGGGATCCCATAAGGCTCGAGGTAGTTGTGCTCCCCAGGTTCAAGGGGCTGACCATCAGCGTCGCCGGTGTCGTTGGCGAGGCCGAGGAACACCGAGCGATAGCGGTGCACCTGCAACACGCCCTCCTCGTCTTCCTGATCGACGAAGATGTACGGGGTCCAGTCGTTGCGGAAGTCCACGAGGGTGTACCCCGCGGCGACAGCGGCAGAGGCCTCCACCACTCGGCGCTTGCCGTCGACGACGATCACGGCGCGCTCTTCTGGAGGCAGATCGTCCCGGGGGCGCAGCGGATCAGGCGGCGGTTGTGATGGCTTCTCTTTCACCATCTTCGCCGGCGTGTCGGCACCCTTCAGGGTGTCTTGCTGAGCTGAGCCCTCAGACGCTTTTTTCTGCTCAGAGGCCTTCTGCGTCGCAGCGGGTGTATCCCCCTTGCCGTCTTTCTTGGAGGTCTCGGGGCCACCACACGCGGTGATGGTCAACATCAGACAGGACAAGCTCAGTAGACGGTTCATGGGCTTCCTCAGCGTCGGCTCGACAATGTGCGAAGATCCGGAGATGTTCTAGATGACCCCCTGGTTTTCACCTGGGGGCTTCCAAATCGAGAAACAGGATCGCGCATCGTGGCCGAGTCTACAAAGACATCAATGGAGCGCTATGCCGTCGAGGCGTCTCGGGGTCAAGGGTCTTGTGCCCGGATCATCGACGCACACGACTGTCTCCTTGACCGACCAGTGACACTCTGGCGGCCCGCGGTGGGGTGTACGGACGAGGCCCGCGAAAGGTTCACCGCACGCCTCGAAGCCTGGGCGCGCATCGCCAGCCCTCACGTACAACCGGTGTATTTGGTGACCCACGATCACGAGGGCCCCTTTGCTGTGACGCCGCGCCCGATCTCGGGCCTGCGTGTAGATGCCTGGGCCCTCAAGGTGGACCAGCGGCAGCCCAGCGCAGCTGATCATGTCAAGCTGCGCATGATCGCCTGGCTGGTGGAGGCGGTCTCCCGAGGGCACACCCTCGGACTGGCCCATGGCGACCTGCTGAGCCCACACCTGACCATCATCTCTGATGGCACACCACGCCTCACGGCCTTCGGTGTACGTGAAGGTGATGCCGCCGACGACGTACGCGCCCTCGGCGCCCTGGCCTTGTCTCTGCTCACGGGAGAATCACCGTCTACAGTGCTCCATGGCACCCACGGCACCTGGCTCGACGCCACTGAGTCTCTCGATTTGCCTCTCGAGGCGCTGTTCTTGATCGAAAAGATGACCGAGGCCGAGCCCGAGAGCAGGCCTACTGCAGCAGCCCTCGCCCCTCAGTGGGCCGATCTCGCCGGCTCACTGGTGCCCACCCCCCGTCGCTGGTCCGCTCCTTCAGGGCCCACGGCTCACCAAGTGCACATCGTCGACGCTGCCTTGCAGCACGGTCCGATCACCGATCGACCCTCAGCGACGATGTTCGAGCAGTGCCATCAAGCAGCCTCGTCCATCCTCGAGCAGCGCCCGGAGCTCCGCGATCACGTCGAGGCGGTCTATCTGGGCACCATGGGCCTCTCTCAGGGCAGCCCCCTGCACGCCACCCACATCCCCAACGCCTTGCGGGCCCGGCTGGGGCTCACCGGTATCCGCGGCGATGGCTACCACACCCACATGAGCACCTCCGAGTCCGGCGCCGTCGCGCTGCTCAAGGCGGTGCGCGACCTGCAATCGGGCCGCCGGACCACGGTGCTCGTAGTGGCCGCCGAGGCCATGTTCAGTGGTGATCCCGAGCACCGCCGAGCAGAGCGGGCGGAGATCAGCGCCTGGATCAAATCGGTGGTCGATCCCGGCGAGGGGGCCTACGACCTGAGCATGCTCAACATCGGTGATCTGATCATGGATCACCTGATCTGGGCCTCGGGTCTGCCGCCTGAGGACTGGCGTGAGGTGCTTCGAGATCTGACTCTGGGCAAATACGCTCGGGCGAGTGTGTATCCACAGGCGATGGAGGCCGCCAAAGCCCGTCGTCGCGGCCCGATCACCCCCGAGACGTACGCAGATGCTCGACAGAACCGGCCCGTGACGCCCCACTACCGCCTGCACGACGTCTGCCCCAACGCCAACGGCGCCACAGCGCTGGTGCTCAGCACAGATCCGGCCCTCGCCTCTGGGGTGCAGATTCTGGGCATGGGCGAAGGCCACACCAAGGTGGCTCTCACGGAGCGGACTGACCCCCTCGGCCGCCCGGCAGCAATGCGTCGCGCCCTGCGGCAGCTGTGCCACGACGCCGAGGTCGATCCTGCGCTGCTGCTCGACGCGGGTCACACCGTGGGCATCTTCCACGACGCCTTCCCCGCCATCGAGGCCTCGGCCCTGGCAGAGCTGGATCCCACAGCATCATGGTCCTGGCGCCTCGATCGTCTGAAGGCAGGCTGGACGAACGCCCTCGGCGGCCTCTCGGCGGCGGGCCACGCCCTGGGCAACTCGGGGCTCTTGCAGATCGCTCAAGCGTTCCACCTGCTCACGGACGATCCACGCTACCTCGAGGCGTTGCCAGAGGTCGCTCAGGGGCGCAGCTTCGTGCTGACGACGAGCGTGGGCGCGGCATTGACGAATGTGGTGAGTACGCTGGTGGGCCGCCTCGATGATGGCGCACAGACGCAACTGTCACGTGCGCGCGCGGCCTACGACAAGGGGACGATCAACGCACGCTGGCGACGCCCTGCCGGGGATCCGATGGTGGACGACCTGCTCGCCGCGTGCGGCCCTGGGGAAGGGATCGTGATCGCACGCACCCACGTACCCCACGATGATCGCTGGGTGCACCTGGTGCGTACGACTCAGGAGACGGTGCTGGCGATTTGTGACGCAGGAGTGCTGCCCTGCGGAGCACGGGTGAAAGTGTTCGAAGGGACGCCCCGACGCATCTCGCTCTGAATCCGCAGCGATTCAGCGATACTCAGAACCCGATCTTGCGCATCACGAATCGCGGCAGGCGCTTGATCACGAACATCACCCACCGCCACATCCCTGGGGTGTAGATCAACGGCTTGCCTTTGGTGATCGCCTTGATCACGTCGTTGGCCACCTGCTCCGGCTCCCCTGCGAAGGGGGGCGGTGAGAGCCCCGCCGTCATCCCCGTCTTCACGAAGCCCGGCTTCACGCAAATCGTGTTCAGCCCATCAGCGCGGTGCTTGTGGTCGAGAGACTCGAGGTAGTGGCTCAGCCCCGCCTTGGTGCTGCCGTACAGCGCCACGGGCTTGCGACCGCGATCACCGGCCACCGAGGAGAACACACACAATGTACCCCCACCGGGGTTGCTCAACAGATGGCGGCGCGCCAGCTCGCAAAACTCCACCGTGCCCGTGAAGTTCACGAAGAGCATCTTGCGGCGCAGCGCCTCGTCGGCTTCGAGGGCGTCCTGGGTGCCGAACATGGCTGCCGTGATCACCACCGTGTCGAGACCCCCCATCTGCTCGATGGCGGACTCGAGGGCCGGGGCCAGGGTGTCGAAGTCATTGAGATCACAGTGAGCCGTGAACACGTCCCCGTCGCCGGCTCGGGCCCGGAGATCAGTGGCGCTCTTCTCCAGCTCTTCGGGGCGGCGACCCAGAATGCACAGCGTGTCGCCACGGGCGGCCATCTTGCGGGAGAGCGCGCGGCCCATGCCCCCCGTGGCGCCGAGGAACGCCACCTTCAGCCCGCTCATGAGACCTCCTCGTCGATCAAGCGTCGGGCCATGGCGCTGCTCAGGCGGCCTTCAGGATCCCAGGTGCGGCGGATCGCGTTGAACTGCTTCAGGTTCGGGTACATGGCTTGGAAATGCTCGCGGCGGGTGAAGGCGTCTTTCGCCAGATAGATGCGACCGTCGTGCTTGAGCACGTACTCGTTCAGGGCGTCCACGAGGGCCTGAGTCTTTGCCCGCACTGGGATGTCGAGGGCGATCGACGTACCCCGCTTGGGGAACGACATCAGCCCTTCACCTGCGGGGCCGCAGTCTTTGAACACCGTCACGAACGACGCCCCGCCCATCTTCTGGAACAGCTCGAGGAACTCCCGGAACAGCTTCGCGTCGGTGGGCATCACGCATTGATACTGGGTGAAGCCCTTGGGGCCATACCCCTTGTTCCACTTCGAGATGGCGTCGAGGGGGTAGAAGTAGCCCTGTGGGTGGGCGATGTGTTTGACGTGCTTGCTGCCGTGCTTGGTGTACCAGGCGGTGTTGGCCAGCCCCAGGGTGAAGTTGCTCACTAGGCCGTGGGGCATGGTGAAGGGCACGGCGATCTCGAACTTCTCCGGGGGCATGGCGGGTTTGCCGGCGGCCTCTTCTTTCGTGGCCCATCGGCCGGCCATCACGATGCCCCGGCCGAGCTTCTTGCCCTTGCTCGAAGTGTCGATCCAGGCCACCGTCATGGGCCACTCTTTGCTCGTCGTGCCCAGACGCTCAAGGACCTGCTCGATGTCGGGCAAGCGCTCGCTCTCTTCGTAGATCCAGGGGCTGCTGATGGCCTCGAGCTGGAACTCCACCTCGAGGATGTGGCCCGTGAGGCCCATGCCGCCGAGGGTGGCCACGAAGAGCTCAGGCTCGCTCTCCCGCGTCACCTCGAGGATGCGCCCGTCGGCCACCCGCATCCGCAGCGCGCTCACGTGCCGACCGAAGGTGCCCGCCACGTGGTGGTTCTTTCCGTGTACGTCACTGGCCACCATGCCGCCGAGGGTGACGAACTGCGTGCCCGTGGTCACCGGCGTGAACCAGCCATGGGGCATGGTGATGCGGTTGAGGGTGTGGAGCGACAGACCCGCCTCCGCCCGGAAACGCCCTGTCTCCGTGTTGAAGCACAGCACCCGATCGGCGAGGGGCGTGATCGCCACCACGCCATCGCTCGATCCGGGCAGCGCTGCGTCGCCGTAGGCCCTGCCGAGGCCACGACAGAGGGTGGCGCCATCGGTGATGGCGGGCAGATTCTCAGATTCGAGGGCTGGAGCTTCTACCCGTGGGTAGCGGCCCCAGCCTTCCAGGATCTGAGCGGCGGGCTTCGGTGGGGTGGGCCGGCTGTTCATGGCGTGAATATGACGATGGGGGGGGTCGAGTTCAAGCTTCAAGGTCTGGGTACAGGCCGCCGAAAGACCAGTGCGACACACCCCGTATCGGGGGATGATGACGACATCCTCTTGTAAAGCGTTGCATCTTCATCTATCCCCCCGCCATCAAAGTCGAAGCACAGGCCAGAGGCAGAGGAACACATGGCGTACGACTACACCTTCAAGGGCACTCTCCAGTTCCCCACCCCGGAGCTGCTGACGTCCAACCTCGAGCAGCTCAAGGAGCAGCTCGAAGACGAAGACGAAAATGTGCAGGAGCTTGCTGCAGAAGAATGGGAAAACTGGTTCAGCATCGACGAAGAGGACACAGTCACCCTCAACGTCATCATCGAGGCCCACGGCCCCGGTGACTGGTGGTTCGTGCTCGAGGGCCTCATCGAGAGCCTCGTAGAAGAGGCCGAGGATGGCCACATCGACGCCCACCACGAGTCTGGTGACACCACCACCCGCTATCACGCCGGCGGTGAGACCTCGGAGCTCGACGAAGAAGAGCTCGAAGACGACGAAGACGAATGAGGTGATCGGGGGCGGCTCAGACCGCTGCTGGGGCAGCTCCAGCGCTCGAATTGCCCTGGGGGCGGGTGTTCTGACGCGCTTGCTCACGCGCCTCGGCGTCGAGCTTTGCCTCGGCGAGGGCCACGCCGGCCTTCATGGCCGCCCTCGCCGCCCGACGCGCCTTGACCGCGAGCCGACGCTCGCGATCTCGCTTCTCCCGCTCAGTCCCCACATAGGGCTTGCGGGTCCCCATGATGTGATCAAACCAGGGTTTGGTGACACACCAGTTGGCTTCCTGATCGGGGGCCATGTGGTGATCGTAGTGCCACGGCAGGTTCTCCCGGGCCCAGTCTTCGTCGAGGTGCGCCTTGCGGTGCACGTAGTGGTAGCGAAAGGCGCTGTAGACCAGCGTGCTCACGAAGAACGGGGCGATGGGGAACAAGGGCAGGTGCGTCGAGGTGAGCAGCGCCAGGCTCAACGCCTCTTTGCCCTGTGAGTGCCAGCCGAAGAGCGATCGCTGGTAGCCGGGATCGATGTGATCGTTCCGCCGGGCGGCCTTGTGATGATCGTGCCAGTGAAAGTTGAAGAAGTGTCCCTTCTTCTTCCCTGCACCGTGGAGGACGTGCTTGTGAATCGCCCACTCTGCGGCGTTGGCATAGAGCAGGCCGATGGGGATGCCGATCATGGGTGCCTCCTGTGAAGTGTCGGTGCGCAGTGTTTCATTTGCGTAGAGCCCACGATCTGAGCAGACTCCATGTTCACGGCCACCAATTGGTGACCACGCAGTCACACTATCTTAAAAAGAGGTCGGTCTTGTCCAGCGACCACTCAACAAAAAATGACCAGGCGGTCACAAATGACCCACTCAAGCCCCAACCTCCACGGGTGCCTGAGCAGCGCCCGGGTCCCGAGGGGGGGCGCCGGGCCCGAAACCGTCAATTGAAGACCGAGGCCTTGTGTCACGCGGCCCTCGAGCTGTTCCTCAAGAGCGGGATCGAGAGCGTCACCATCGAGCAGATCGCCAGCAATGCGGGGGTGGCCAAGGGCAGCTTCTATCGCTACTTCAAGGACAAGACCGAGCTGGTGGAGACCCTGCTGCGATCGCTCCAGAGCGCCTTCACCGAAGCCATGAACCAGTGCCGCCAGGATCTCGAGCAGGTGGAGAATCGGATACAGCTCTTCGAGGCCTATCGCACCCTGGGGCAGACCCTCGCAGAGCCGATGATCACCCAAGCGGGCTTGGTGCAGCTCTACCTGCAAGAGAGCCGCGCCCCTGGCGTGGGCGCCCGGGCGCCGGTCCGCACCCTGGCCCTCGAGATCGGCCGTCAGGCCATCGAGCTGGGTTGGGTGGCCCACGATCGCGGGCTGCTGCGTCCCATCGATCCCCGGGTGGCAGCCCTCACCGTGGTAGGCGCCGTGGAGCGCCTGCTCTTCGGGTTCCTCGCAGGCGAAGATGTGGGACCACCGCTCGCCGCTCCAGAGGCCCTCGTGTCCATCATCCTCGACGGCTTGAACCTCCGAGGGGTAGATTCCGGGTCATGACCCGCGCCGTCGAGAGAGAGCTCGAGCACTTCATCCCGATCCCCCGAGCCCGGATCGTCGACGAGCTGTGCGCTCGGGACGATCTGTCCGAGGGCGAGCGCCGCGCCTTCGCCCAGTTCACGCGCATCGTCACTCAGCTGACCCACTACCAGTTCCACCACACACGAGAGCGACTCAAAGATCGCTACCTGCCCCTGGCCCCCGAGGGTGACTTGCTGGTGGAGCGCTTCGACGAGCCCGCGGTACGTCAGGCCCGAGAGGCAGAGTTCCTCGAGACCCTCGACCGGCTCTTGATTCAGGCCAACTACGTGCACCTCGAGGGTGAGGCTCTCGATCGCATCTTCTCGTTGCCTTCACCCTTCCGCGTGCAGCTGAAGGTGAGCCTCAAAGAGTACGAAGTGCTCAAGGTCTACTATCGAGGCCAGGGGGAAGAGGTCGAACGCACCCGCAGCTGGCGCACATTTTTCCGAGTGAACGAGCGTCGATATGCCGTCTTCTCCCGTGTGGCCCTCGTGGTCCGCGAGAAGGGTGAAGATCGGTTGCTGCTCAAGCTCTTCACCGACGTGCCTCAGGCGGGTCTCGAGATGCTGATGCCCCGTACCAGGGTGAGCATCGCCAAATCGGATCGCTGGCAACTGCTGATCCTGGTGCTCAGCATCGCCGCCGGTGGCTTCGGGGTGGTGCAGGCCCTGCTCAACGGCATCAAATCGGTGCTGTTCCTGGCGCTGATCCTGGGTTTGTGGGCCTTCAAGGTCGCCGTGGGCATTCGCGTGGCCCGGGATCGCTTCACAGCATTCCTCGTGAAGAAACTCTACTACGCCAACCTCACCAACAACCTCGGGGTGATCCACGAGCTGATCGACCTCGCTGAAGAGGAAGAGGTGAAGGAGACGATCCTGGCGTACTACTTCCTACGTCAGGCGGGGGGTCGACTCGACGAGCAAACCCTCGATGAGCGGGTGGAGGCGTACCTGTTCGACACCTTCGGCGCGCGCTGTGACTTCGAGGTGGATGACGGGGTGCGCAAGCTGGTGGATCTGGGTTTGGTCGAGACTCAGGGCGACACGCTGGTGAGCGTGCACCCGCTGGAAGCCTGCCGCGCTCTGGACGCCCGATGGGACGGTATCTTCGTGGGCCCGGGGCAGACCTGAATCTCTCTACAGCTGCTGCACGGCGTTGAGGTAATCACCGATCTGCGCCTCGAGTCGGGCGGTGCGGGTGGCCAGCTCGTCGGCTGCAGATTCTACAGCACGGGCCTCCCGGCTCGACGTATCAGCGCCTTCTTCCACCGATACGATGGCCTCACCCACCTGCTGGGCGCCATCGCTCACCTGACACATGCTGGCGGTGATCTCCCGAGTGGAGACGGCCTGCTCTTCTACGGTGCTGGCGATGGCGCTGGCAGCCTCGGTGGCCATACGCACGGCGTCGGTGATCTCGTCGATGGCGGCCACCATGTGCCGCACCTCACCCTGCACCTCGTCGATCTGACGGGAGATGTCCTCGGTGGCCTTGGCGGTCTGGTTGGCGAGGTTCTTCACCTCGTCGGCCACCACGGCAAAGCCCTTACCTGCTTCACCGGCCCGGGCAGCCTCGATGGTGGCGTTGAGGGCCAACAGGTTCGTCTGATCGGCGATCTCGTTGATGAGATCGGTGAATTGCCCGATGCGCTCGGTGGAGCTGGCGAGGGCAGCGATGACCTCGGTGGTGCTGTTGGCCTTACCCTCGGCGGTCTGGCACACAGCCTGGGACTCCTGTACCCGGGCGCTGATGTCTTCTACAGCGGAGGCGAGCTGCTGTGCCGCTGCGGCCACGGCGCCCACGCTCTGCTGAGCGACATCAGATGCACCCACGGCGCTCTGAGCGCCCTGCCGGGTTTCGTCGGCGATCCGGGTCATGACGGTGGAGTTCTGTCGCAAGCCTTCTGATCCCTGGCGCAGGGCGTTCATGGTGTCGGTGACCTGATCTCGGAACTGCTTGCTCATCTCGCCGAGGGCCTCGGCGCGCTCTGCCTGCCGCCGACTCTCCGCCGCGCTCCGGGCGGCGAGCTCTTCCACCTGCATCATGCTGTGCTTGAAGACCTCTACGGTGCGGGCCATGGCGCCCACCTCGTCTGTGCGCTCGGTCCCCGGCACGACAGCCTGGAAATGCTTGTTGGCGATCTCACCCATGGCCTCGGTGAGGGCGCTCAGAGGGCCAGTGATGCTCCGGCCGATCCGCCACCCGGCGATGCCGCCGATGAGCACCACCAGACACGCCAGGGCGATGGTGGTGTAGATGGTGCCCTCCATGTGCTCACCAGCGGTCTGGCCCAGGCTCTTCTGGCTCTGTGCCGATGCCGCTTCGAGGGTTTTGATCTGCGTGGCGATGGACTGGCCCGCGCCCTCGAGCGTGCCCTCGATGAGCTCAACTCGGCGCTTCATCATCTGTTCGAAGGTGTCGAGGGTGGTGAGGTAACCCTGGGCGGCCTTGAAGCCCGCGGCGAGGCTCTTGCGCTGGCCATCGGTCTTGATCGCGTTCTCGAGCAGTCCCTTGGCCTTGAAGGCCCGTTCGTAGTGGCTGCGGGCCTCCTCGAGGCCATCGCTCTGGCCCACCATGTAGCGCGTCACCTGGCTGCGCCCGCGGGTCCATGACCGCAGGATGACCACGGCGGGTAGGGCGATGTCGAAGTCCTCGGTATAAACCGCCGCGTCAGTGACCGACTCAAAGTGGCCAAATGCCGTGTCTCCCTGACTGATGAGGCTCGCTTTGACCTGCTCAAGCTCTCCTGTGAGCTTCACTGCCTCGTCGAAGGTGCTCCGGTAGCCCTCGAGGCCATTGATCAGAGACTTGAGGTCCGCCTTGATCTGCTCATCCTGGATCATCCCCCGGCTCTGCTCCACCTGCGCCACCGCCTGATCGATGAGCCCATGGGTCATCTCGACACGGGCTGGCGTGGATTGGATCAGATAGTCCTTCACCTCAGTGCGTGCCGAGAGCAGGTGAGTCTGTACGTGGCTCAAGCCCTTTGAAGCGTCTGCCTGGCCTTGATAGGCCTCGAAGACGTCGCAAGCCTCGGTGAGACTGATCGTGGCCCAGGCGGCCATGAGCACGGCGAGGGCACTGAGCATGCCAAAGCCGAGGTTCATGCGCTGTTTGATGTTCAGATGGGTCATGGGGGCTCCTGTATTGCCCGATGAGCAGGGCATTGCGTGCCCATCGGGGTGCGGGCTCTCCGGTCAGGACAGATGTCGTCCCATGACCACATCGGCATGCAACGCCTCAAAGCTGAGCCGTGGCCATCTGTGGGCCCATTGCACCTGATGCATCTTCCGGTCCACCATGCCCACCGACCAACATCACGTGTGGAGCTGAGAATGCGGCGTGTGACCATGCTCTTGGGGGGGTTGGCCCTGGTGGGCTCTTGGGGCTGTGACGATGACGATGGCACTTCGACACCTGCATCTGATGCTCTGGCGCCTGATGCCGCCATGGCCGACGCCGATGTGTCGATGCGTGATGCTGATGTGGCTGACAGCTCAGTGCAGGCTGACGCTGAGCCGGACGCTGAGATCACCCCTGACGCCGCGTGTACCTTCGAGCCCGAAGTCCTCGATGACGTCGAGGCGCCGCCGATCTACACCCCGCGGTGGGCCTTCAGCCCCTGGATCTCCAAAGACATCTCTGATCGTGACGACACCTTCGCCTTCGTGGCGGGGTTCCGCGAGCGCGACATCCCCGTGGGGGTGGTGGTCCTCGATTCACCGTGGGAGACCCACTACAACACCTTCGTGCCCAACCCGAGCCGCTACCCCGACTTCGAGCAGATGGTGGCGGACCTGCGCGCAGACGACATCCGCACGGTCTTGTGGATCACCCAGATGATCAACTCGGTGAGCCTGGATCTCGAGGTGGGAGGCGATCGCTACATGGGGCCCTCGCCCAACCTCGCCGAGGCCGAGCTGTGCGATTTTTTGGTGGAAGACGGCGAGGTCTTCACGTGGTGGAAGGGCCGTGGCGCGGGACTCGACTTCTTCAATCCCCAGGCCCGCACATGGTGGCATCGTCAGCAAGACGACCTCTACGACATGGGCATTGCTGGCTGGAAGCTGGACTTCGGCGAGCAGTACATCGAAGCGGATCCGATGATGACTGCTGAAGGGCCACAGAGTCTGCAGGCCTACTCTGAAGCCTACTACGAAGACTTCTACGCCTATGGCGCCTCCCGCCTGGGCACCGACGAGTTCGTCACCATGGTGCGGCCTTACGACAAGTCGTATCAGTTCGAGGGGCGCTTCTACGCCCGACCAGAGCACGCGCCGGTGGCCTGGGTGGGCGACAACCGCCGCGACTGGGTGGGCCTCGTCGACGCCCTCGATCACACCTTCCGCTCTGCTCAAGCGGGCTATGTGGTGGTGGGCTCCGACGTGGGTGGCTACCTCGACTTCGAAGATGTGGGCTTCACCCCCGGCCCACCGGTGCCCTTCATCTGGGAGACCTTTGTCCGCTGGGTGGCCATGGGGGCCATGACGCCCTTCATGCAGCTGCACGGCCGAGCCAACCTCGAGCCCTGGAACCTGCCCGAGCGCTCTGAAGAGGCACTGGCAGTCTATCGCTACTGGGCCTGGCTACACGAAGCCATGGTGCCCTTCTGGTACAGCCTCGCGGAGCAGGCCTATGCGGGCGGTGACAACATCATCCGACCCATCGGCGACACCCCTGAGGCCTGGGCCGATGACTGGCGCTATCAGCTTGGTGACGCCCTCCTGGTGGCGCCCATCATCGAGCCCGGCGGCGTACGCAATGTAACGCTGCCAGAAGGGGCGCGCTGGATCGACTGGTGGCGCCAGGACGAAGATCCCCTCGAAGGGGGCCAGACGCTGGCAGACTACGATGCTGCTGATCCACTGGTGATGCCGCTGTTCATCCGCGAAGGGGCCATCATCCCCATGGTGGTGCGCAACGAGGTGAACGGCCTCGGCGACGGCAGCTCGGCCGATCACTGGACGATGGTGATGTTCCCCGGCACAGAGCTGTCGTCGTTCACGCTCATCGAAGATGACGAGATGCCCAGCACGATCACCCTCGACCCCAATGGGGATGATCAACGCATCGAGATCTCCCGCAGTCTGAAGCCGCTCCGCCTGCGCGTGCGCCAGGAGGAAGCCCCTGGCGAGGTGCTCCTCGACGGCGCCCCTCTGGAGCAGGTCGACGGCGCAGGGGTGGGCGATCTGGCAGGGGTGGCCTCTGGCTGGCTCTACGAAGCGGCGACCCGCTCACTCTGGGTCGAGCTGCCCGCCTCTGAAGATGGCTGGTCGATCACCCTATCCCCAGCCCGCGTCGAGTAGAGCTTGGGGCACCCCACCCTCGACCCGCTGATGGCCGAAGCGTGGCGCTGGCTCAGCGCCGCCGGCGGGGCTTGAGCAGAGGCAAGCCCAACAGCAACAGCCAGAAGCTGCTGCCTGGGCCCTGACGGCCGCCAACGTCACAGGAACAGCCCACCTCTTCCGGTGCGCCACCCTCTGCAGCGCCGACGTTGCCGCCTTCACCGCCCGCGCCCATGTCGGTGGCCGCGTCGGGGGGATCAATGCCGATGCCCATGTCGTCTTCACCGCCGACCTCGCCACCGACGCCACCGGCACCGCCTTCGCCGCCCATGCCGCCTTCGCCGCCCATGCCGCCGGCACCACCGGCAACGTCGCCGCCCATGCCACCGGCGCCGCCGGCCATCTCGCCGCCCATGCCACCTTCACCGCCCATACCACCTTCGCCGCCCATGCCGCCGGCACCGCCCTCACCACCGATGGGCTCCTGGGGCCAGTCGCCGATGCACTGAGCACGGCCCGCAGCATCGAGCTCGCAACGCTGGTTCGGGGGACACACGATGGAGAAGCAAGGATCGTCCACGCACTGGCCATCACGGCAAAGACGACCCTGACCGCAGTCTTCCGGGCAGCCCACAGGGCCTTCAGGGGCCACACAGGCCCCCTCGCGGCAGATCTGACCGTCTGGGCAGTCAACCTGAGCGCAGGGGCCGAGCTCGACGCAGACCCCCGCCTCGCAGCGTTGATCACCGGCACAGGCCACGTCGGCGCAACTGTCGATGCACTCGCCCTCGCGGCAGAACTCGCCTGCAGCGCACTCGGCCTCGTGGCAGGGATCAGCCTCACAGGCACCCTCGATGCAGCGCAAACCCGGGGCACAGCCGTTGACGTAACAGTCGTCGACCACACACTCGCCCATCACGCAGATGTCGCTGCCGTTGCAGCCCTGGCCTTCGCAGGGGTTCACGCAGATGCCTTCTTCACAGCGCAGGCCCCAGGGGCAAACCACCGCGTCGCAGGGATCCTCTGCACATACGTTGCCGTCGGCGCAGACGAGGTTGCCGTCGCACTCACCAAAGACACATGGGTCGAAGCAGCGGCCTGCCTGACAGAGCTCGCCCTCGGGGCAGTTGGGATCTTCGTCGATCTCGCCGTCGCAGTCCTCGTCTTCGCCGTTGCAGACGTCGAGTCGATCCATGGCCTGTCGGGCCGGATCAGCGTCACATTCGCCGCAGCGGTTGCGCAGATTCTCGTCGATGGTGCCGTCGCAGTTGTTGTCCCAGCCATCGCACACCTCGTCGCTCGGGGCGAAGTTGGGCATACAGATGATCTGGCCGCCGTCACACATGGTCTGGCCCAGCGCGCAGAGGCCCAGCTGGCCGGTCACGCAGCGCTCGCCAGCGCCGGGGACCTCTTCGTCGACGTTGCCGTCACAGTCGTTGTCCAAGCCGTCGCAGAGCTCGGGGGTCGCCGCGATCTCCGGGGCGCAGATGAGCGCGCCGGCATCACAGACATAGATGCCAGGACCACACACGCCGGGCAGATCGGAGACACAGTCTGACGACAGCAGCGGATCGGTCTCGTCGAGCAGGCCGTTGCAGTCGTTGTCGGCGCCGTCGCACACCTCGTTGGTGGGCAGCACCTGGTTCTCGCAGCCACCCCACTCACCGGCCTCACAGGTGCTGGTGCCCTCGCGGCACTGACCCTGACCGGCGGTGCCATCGGGGCCCTCATAACACCCCCGGACCAGATCCTCGTCGATGGTGCCGTCGCAGTCGTTGTCGAGACCGTCACACACCTCGTCATTGGGCAGCGCCTGACCGACACAGTCGGCCCACTCCCCGAAGCCACATGCCTGAGTACCGGTGACGCACTCGCCGACATCGGCGGTGCCTTCAGGGCCGTCGTAGCAGCCACGAGTGACGTTCTCGTCGGCCTCGCCATCACAGTCGTCGTCTCGGGCGTTGCAGGTCTCGGCCACCTGGTCAGGCAAGGCGTCGGGCTCGCACGCGATGCCCTCTTCGCCGTTGCACACGGTGACGCCACGGCCACAGGCGCCGGCCAGCTCGGTCTCACAGCGGGCGCCTACACCGGGTACACCGTCGTCAGTGGCGCCGTTGCAGTTGTTGTCCACCCCGTCACAGACCTCGTCGCTGGGCAGCACCTGGCCTTCACAGGCACCCCACTCACCGGCCACACAGGCCTGAGAGCCGCGGACACACACACCGACCCCGACCAGCTCGGCTTCGCCGTCGAAGCAGGCTCGAGCGAGGCCCTCGTCCACCTGACCGTCACAGTCGTTGTCGAGGCCGTCGCAGACCTCTGCCTGCACATCGGGCTGCACCACGGGCTCGCACCGGAGACCCGCGGGGCCAGCACACACCTGGCGGCCCTCACCACAGATGCCCTGCAGCTCGGTCTGGCAGGCATCGCCGGCACCCTGAGGCGTCTCGTCGGTGGTGCCGTCACAATCGTTGTCGAGGCCGTCGCACAGCTCGGCGGCAGGCAACACCTGACCGGCACATGCGCCCCAGTTCCCGGCATTGCAAGTGAGCACGCCGCCGGCGCACAGGCCCACGCCAGCTGTGCCCTCAGGGCCCTCGTAGCACCCTTGGAGCAGTGCCTCGTCGATGGCGCCGTCACAATCTTCGTCGCGGTTGTCACAGGTCTCTTCGATCTGACCGGGGCCCACCTCGCCACGGCAGCTCAAGCCGCCGGCGCCCTCACAAATCTGAATGCCCGGCGCGCAGACACCCGGCTGCCCGGTGTTGCATGCCGCGCCGGCGCCTGCAGGGGCATCATCAGCGACCCCATCGCAATCGTTGTCGAGGCCGTCACAGATCTCGGCGCTGGGCAGCACCTGACCCTCGCAGGCACCCCACTCACCGGCGCCACAGGCCTGAGTGCCCCCTGCACACACGCCCACTCCGGCGGTGCCATCAGGGCCGTCGTAGCAGCCCCGGTCGAGGTTCTCGTCGACGACGGCGTCGCAGTCTTCGTCACGGTTGTCGCAGGTTTCGGCGCGCTGGCCGGGCTGGCTCGTGGGCTGACAGGACATGCCCGCAGCGCCACGGCACCGCATCACCCCGTCATCGCAGATGCCCGGCAGCTGAGTGCGGCAGTCGTCACCCTCACCGATGATGTTCTCGTCGATGTCGCCATCACAGTCGTTGTCGATGCCGTCGCACAGCTCTGCCTCGGCGGTGATGGCGCAGATGTAGTCGTCACAGGCGTCGCCGATGCCATCGCCATCCGCGTCGATCTGATCTGCGTTGGCTACAGCGGGGCAGTTGTCACAGGGATCACCCACGCCATCGCCGTCGCCGTCCGGGACCTCACCAGCAATGTTCGGGCAGAGATCGCAGGCGTCGCCGACCCCATCGCCATCTGCGTCTGCTTGATCAGGGTTGGGGATCGGGCAGTTGTCACACTGATCACCTGCGCCATCGCCGTCCGCGTCGGCCTGATCCGGGTTGGGGATACCAGGGCAGACGTCGATGTCGTCACAGATGTCGTCGCGATCGGCGTCGATGCAGGCGGCGCCGATGGAGCGCTGCATGATCAACAGCGCATAGGCCTGCTCGGCGTAAGTGTTCCAGCGAGGGTTGCCTCCATGGTTGAAGAGGCCGTTGGCGCCCTGCTGGCTCATCAGTGTGTAGGCATAGTCGTAGTACCAGCCCGGCTCTTCACCAGAGTAGTAGCCAGCGCCTTCAGCGCCCCGGCTGGGCACTCGCGGATCAGCCTCGGGGTTCCGGCGGGCCAGGCGGCTGCCCTGGGCGGCGAGGGCACCGATGTCGGCCGGCGTGATGCTGCCCGCGTTGGGCGCCACCCCACCATCTTCGAGGATGCTGTACCCCTTCGCCGTGGCCCACATGTAGTAGTAGTAAGCTTGACGCCAGCTGTTATAGGCGGCGTCGATGCTCGTGTAGTTGTAGATGTTCTGTTGCCAGCCCAGACCCCCCTGGATGGTGGGGTGGTTCAGGTCGAAGTCACCGAGCAGCGAACACCACAACAGCGAGCCGGTCTGCTGATAGCTCGATCCGTAGCTGCCCGCGCGATAGCCGAACCCGCCGTCTGCGTTCTGGTAGCGGCTGTACATCGCCGCGGTGCGACCCAGAGCGGTGACGATGTTGGCGAGGCGCCCACCCCGATCGCCCAGGCGGCTGTAGTAGCCACGTGCAGCGGCGAGGCCTGCAGCAGCGAACTGGGTGGTGGAGGAGTCCGTCTTGGGGCTGGTGTTGGGGTTGTAGCCCCAGAAACCATCGTAGTTGCCGCCGATTTGCTGAGCGGCGAGGGTCTCGTCCACCAGCTTGTCGATGGCGCCACTCACCGTGTAGTTGGCCCCGACGTCATCAGGGCCGCCGGTCTCGGCGAAGAGGGACAGGGTCATGAGGGCCTGCCCATGGCAATATGCGTAGAAAGACCGACTGACACCGCAGCTGTTGTTGTTGATCATGCTGCGCAGGCCCGTGATCACCAGGGCCTGGTCATCAGGGCTCAACACATTGTAGCCCTGCTCTCCGTTGGCGCCTGATTGCTCCATGAGGGCCAGCAGCGCCAACCCTCGACCCCGCTGACGATCGCTCGTCTCCTGGGTGAAGGCGTTGGTGTCGCGCAGATATTGAATACCCGCCTCGATGGAGGCGTTCACATCTTGCTCGAAGGGTGAGAGCACTTGACCGAAGGACGGCCCGGTGCCCAAGACGGTCAACCCGAAGATCAACCCGGTGAGGGTGAACCCTCGGAAACGACCAACAAAACGACCGGTCTTGTGCTGCACGTTCATCCCCATGAGTCGGCACCTCCCAGCCAGAGAGGTTAGCCTGCGCTCATGCTCGGCAGCAACGGTCACATCATGCGCAAGGGTAGTCTCAATGGGTAGTTCTCACGACACCCCATTGTGCTCAACAACACACATCAAACACCACAAGCATCTGAATTTATTCCACTTCGAGTCACCACCGCCCAATTCCCCACTGTGCTCATTTGAAGCAATGGAACCAGACCGGTTGTTCAAATGGCCCACTCTGAACCGCGGGGGGTCATTTTTGACCCCGCTGCCCGTAAAGCTTCAGCGGTGTCCGGGGAAGGGTGAAGGCGAGCCGGGAGGCGGAGGCGCGAAGGCTGTGGGGCGCCTGATCTGCACACCACGGGCGATGAGGCCTTCTCGATCGTCGTAGTACACCGCCAGCAGGGCCTCCGGGCGCTGGGCGTCAGCGCGCACAAAGGGCACCTCTACGGCATGATCGACCACGCCGTGGCCATACTGTGTGCCGATGTTCTGGCGACGACGGGCGGGCATCGGCTCCGCAGCTGCGACATCTTCAGCTTCCTGAGCCATATCGCCGAAGCCTGGCGTCGGTGCGGGGGCGATCTTGTGGGCCATGGGCTGCACCTTCTCTCTGAAGATCGCCGCGCCGATGACCCCGATGTGCTGGGGAGAGCCCATCCGACCGGCATAGCTGTCACCAGGGGCGGTGAAGCGGAAACTGGCCACCTCGCTCCAGTTCTTTCTGAAGCCGCGCACATCGACGTGGCCATATGGCTCGATGATGTAGCCCCGCTGGGCGGCGAAGTCGCCGACCTGCCCGCTGATCACGTCTCGACCATCGACGGTGATGACCGCCTCGACGCGCTGAGCCGTGGGGTTGCTGATGCGCACACTGTAGCCCTGGCCCGACATGCCCTCGACATAGGTCACACCTTGATGCTGGTAAGTGGGCAGAGCACCCCCGCCATTGTGGTTCACGCTGAGAGACCACGGTCCCACCTGGCTCGGGGCGCCATGGCCGCTGCTCGGGGGCTGAATCAGCGGCTGGCTGCTGTCGATGGTGCAGCCTGTCGCGAGCGTCAGCGCGAGGCTGAGGGAGAGCAGGCCCTTGATCGAAAGGCCTGTACCGAGGGTGGATGAGCGGGGATGTGTGTCGTGCATGCAGTGACCTCCAGTGGAAGAGGTCTACGACGAAGCTGCCTGGAGGATCTCTTGAGGCGGCTTTTTTTGTTCCAGGTTTTTCTTCCAGCGGCTTACCGGGCCACCCGAAAGCCGAGGCCCACCACTCGATCCCGTGGCCCCTCGGGGTTGCGGTAGGTGATCTGTCGCTGGCTCGCTTCGCTGGTGCCGATGGCACCGCCTCTGCTGAGGCCGAGCAAATTGTGCCGATCGGGCCACAGCCCCTCGCTCAGCTCCGTCCGCCATCGCCTCAATGCAGGGGTCCATTGAGGCACGTAGATGGGGTACGGCACGTGTGCTGCCCCTGCACGCCACCCCGTGTCGACTACGCCGGGGAAGAACACGCGTCGAGCCCCTGCGGCGATGAACGTGTGAAACACTTCGGCCATGACGATGGGATGAAAGCTGGCTTTTCGCGGATCGAGGTAGACATAGACCTCGCCGGTCTTGGCAGCGTCGGCCTTGAACCCCAGGCGGGTGCGCCCATAGGTGGCCTTCTTGGCGAAGGCGAGGGACTTGAAGTGCACACGGACACGCTCGGCGAACCCGTCGGGCATGGCCGCGGGGATCTCGATGGGCTGAAGCACATAGCGCTTCTGTCCGAGTCGGGGCATGGCGGTGTAGCTCAACCGTACGGGCCGCAGCGGGCCTCGATCGATGGCCCCTCCAGCGTCTGGCCACCAGGGCTGCTGATCCGTCGGCGCGCCGGTGTAGCTCGATGTGTAGGCGCCGAGCACCCGCTCCCAGGCGTTGCCACTCATGTCACACAGCCCCAAGGGGTTTTGAGGCGTGCTGCACACTGGCCCGGCAACTGAAAGCGCTGCCGCCCCAGGAGGGATCTTCCCCCCGGCGCCGCGGGCTGCATAGGCCCACTCTGCCTCGCTGGGCAGTCGCCCCCCGACCCATCGGGCGAAGTCTCGCGACTCTGCCAGGGTCACACAATCCATGGGCCAGTCTGCCTGACCAGCCTGCTGAAAGGCGCAGCCCTCCGGTAGAGGGTGCGGATCGGCCGGATCTGTCCCAGGCAGCGTGCACGCCCCCTCATCCACACATGCTTGATATTGGCCCACGGTGGTCTCGGTGCGGGCGAGCTGAAAAGACGCGATGGACACTGCATGTACAGGCCGCTCGTCGAGCTGGCCGTCAGATCGCCCCATGGAGAAGCGGCCGCCTGGGATCGTGAGCCAGACCACCCCGCCTTTCCCCGCCTCTTCGACCCCCTGCCCACCGAGCATACGCGCCAGCAAGGCCTTGGCTTCCATGGCTCGATGATTGCCGAGGGGGTGATCGGCATACTGCTTGAGGAACAGCTTCACCGCCTGACGACCCTCAGGGCCACCGGCCCGACCCAGAGGCGCCACTTGCCGCCACTGGGCTTCGAGGGTTTTTCGGTGGGCCTCAAGGGCCTCGGCTCGGAGGGCTTCTTCTGCAGCCTCGGCGGCACGTCGGGCCGCCTGAAGCCTGCTGAGCTCTGCGAGACGATCCCCCATGGTGTCCCGGGTTTCGGGATCTCGCAGGCGATGGCCACCAGGCAGCCCCCTCAAGATCGAGGCGGCGGCACGCTCCAGCGGTACTTCGAGCGTGTCGACGGTCTTCGCCGATGCTCGAGAAGAGGCCAGCAAGCGCCCCTTCTCGGTCTCGTGGGCCTTCAAGGTAATACGCACAGCACCGCCGAGCCGAACCAGCTCGCCAGAGATCACCACATGGGCGCCGACGTTTCGGCCAGTCTCCACCTCGCAGTCTCCCTCACAGGCCGAGAGCTCGGTCCCTGGGGGCAGTGACTGCAAGATGTTCTCTCGAGTGAGCACGAACCACTGGGCCCGAGGGAGCCTGAGGGAGGCGCCCCGCACCACGTCGGTGAGATAGGCCCGGGCATCGGCGGAGAACTCCGGGCCCGCCTTCAGCTCGAGGACCGCCAGCCGTTTGGCCCCTTCGGGAGACGCCTGAGCGACGGACACGGCGCCTGTCACCCACGCCACCATGCAAAGGTTCACTGTCCAGAAGAGCTGTCTCCTCATCCTTCTCCGTCTTCCTCCCGTGTGCGACTGCAGGGCGCCCTGCAAAGGGCAGGCCTGGCAGCATCATCAGGATGATCCTCGAAGGGGTCGTCGACGAAGTGTGTCGATTTCGCCACATCTGTCTCAGAATCACTACGGTCCCTTGGATACACAGGCCGATTCATGGAAACATCTGCGCATCTCGAGAGAGTACATCGCATGATCAAACGTATGCGCGAGCTGTCCATCTCAGAAGAGTCGAGAGATTGATCGAGATCCTCCAGTACGACATCCCACTGTTCGGGGCCATCATCACCCTGGCTCTGGGCTGTGGTCATCTCGTTTTTCGGGAAGCCCGCGGCGCCAGTCGCCTCGCGGGCGGCCTCGCTCTCGGTGTGTCGTTTACGCTGTTCATCACACACCGCATGGTGAACACCCCGGTCTCGAGCCCTGAAGAGGCGAAGATGTGGGCACAGCTCGGGGGACTGATGTTCCCTGTCATGGCCCTGGGTTTTCACTTTGTGTGGCGCTGGACCCGACACACAGCTCGGGCAGGCATCGATTGGGTGCTCGTGGCGGTGTACGGCGCCGCCTCTGCCCTGATGGTGTTCCACGGGCAGCGTTTGCTGGGCACCTTGTATCTCCTCGACGGACACTGGCGCCTCGGCCTCACGGGCCAGTGGACCGACATCCTGTTCCTGGGCTGGATGCTGGGCCTGCCCGCAGCCTGGACCTTCATCATCGCCCGAGCGCACTTTGACGACAGGGCTCAGAAGGGTTTCGATCGCACCGCGGTCCTGCTCTGCAGCACGATCACCCCCGCCCTCGTGTTGGGCATGGACGCCATCCCTGCCCTCCTCGGCCACCATCAAGTGTGGGCCGCACCCGTCATCGTCACGCTGGGGGCCTCTTGTTTGCTCTTCGCAGTCGGTGAAGGCGCCTCTCCGGAGGATGCCCTCGTGCATCAGCACAACGCCCGTCGAACCTTGGATGCCCTCTCAGAGGGGGTGATCACCACCACGCCCAACGGCACGATCACCTATGTGAACCCGGCGCTGTGCCGTCTCACGGGCCGCAGCGGCCGACACCACGTGGGCCAGCACATCAACACCCTGTTCGATCCCAATGCCCCGGTACATCGCGCCGATCTCGCTCGACAGGCGAACGGCGGCGAGAGCCAGATGTTCAGCGCCTATCGGCTGCTGGCCCCTGGGGGCATGCGAGAGGTCCAGCTGAGCTGGTCTGCCCTCGGCGAGGGCGAAGAAGGCCTCATCTTCAGCATCACGCCGCTCTCGAGCGCCCGCCAGGGCCTGCTCACCCTCATGGGGCACGTCCCCGTGGGCGTGGCGCTCTCCTCAGGTGACAGCATTCAGTTCGCCAACCAGGCCTTCGCCCAGCTGACGGGCATTGATCGAGATGCCTTGCTGGGGCTCAACCCGCGGGCGCTGATCTACCCCCCGGATCTGAAACTCTTCGACGAAGAGGGCCAGGAAGACACCATCAACAACGCGCGCCATTACGCCCTGAGAGTTCAACGGGCCAACGGAGAGCTGCGATGGGTCGACTTGATGGTGAGCGATCTGTTCTTCGATGGTGATCTCATCCGCATCCTCACCTTCGTCGACATCAACCGTCGCGCCCTGGCAGAGCAGGAGCGCGCGCAGTCCGAGGCGAAGGTCAGAGCGCTCATCGAGAACACCAGTGACGCCATCTGGTCCGTCGACCGGGATATGCGTGTGGTGACGTACAACACCGCCTGTGAGCGCCTCTTCAGCCACCTCTACCCTCACCGCATCGAGACGGGTCGGGATCTCGTGAGCATCGCCCCCGAGAGCGATCAACACATGATGCGCGTGGTCTATACGCGAGTCTTGAGCGGAGAGCGCCTGACCCTGCAACACGAGTGGCTCATCGAAGGCGAAACGGCGTACTACCAATGTGCCTTCAACCCGATCTTGAACGATCAGGGCGAGGTGGTGGGGGTCACGGTCTTCGCTCGCGATCACACCGACGCCTGGCAACGCGAAGAAGAGCTGCGCCGCGCCCGGGACACGGCGGAGAAGGCCACAGAAGCCAAGAGCATGTTCCTGGCCACCATGAGCCACGAGATCAGGACCCCCCTCAACGGGGTCATCGGCATCGCCTCTCTCCTCGAGGACACCCTCGCCCCTCGGGGTACGCCTCTGCCCGAAGCCCCTGCTCTCGGCGCAGAGCAGCGTGACTATGTGGAGATCATCCGCCGAAGTGGTGAAACGCTGCTGGCGTTGATCAACGACATCCTCGACTTTTCCAAGATCGAAGCCCAGGCGGTGGAGCTCGAGGCTCAACCCTTCACCCTCGAGACCTGCATCAACGATGGCCTCGACCTGCTGGCGCCCCAAGCACGGGCCCGTGGGGTGGAGCTCATGTCGTGTGTCGACTATGGGGTGCCCCAGCGGGTCGTCGGCGACGTCACGCGCCTTCGGCAAGTGCTGGTGAATCTGCTGAGCAATGCGGTGAAGTTCACGGAGCAGGGGGCGGTGACGGTGCGGGTCACCGAACTGGACGCCAACCGGCTCCGCTTTGCGGTGGAAGATACGGGCATCGGCATCCCCGCCGATCGCCTCGATCGGCTCTTTCAGCCCTTCAGCCAGGTCGACACCTCAACCACTCGACGATTTGGAGGTACAGGCCTGGGCCTCGCCATTTGCGATCACCTCGTCTCGCTCATGGGGGGCAAGCTGCAGGTCCGCAGTGTCGAAGGCCAGGGCTCGTGCTTCTTCTTCGACGCCGATCTACCCCCAGTACAGAAGACACCTCGCCCTTCAGGGGCGCATACCTCAGGCGAGTATGCACCGTCGTCTTTGATCCGGGGTCGACTCGTCGCGGTCCATCACCCCAACGCGCTGGTTCAGCAACTGCTCATCGACCAGATCCACGCCTGGGGCATGGTGGGCGGGCCATTGGGCACCTTCCCCACGGGACCCGACGTGGTCCTCACCTCCGACCAGCATGCTCTGCCCCCATCTGCCACCCGGTATCCCACGCTGACCATCGTGGATCCCACGCCGGGTAAACGCACCACGACGCGCCAGATCGTGCGGCCCCTGAAGCCCCAGGGCCTGCTCGACGGGCTGACCACGGTGCTCCTCGGCGACGCCCTCGCCGGGCCGAGCATGGCCTCTGCTGCACCCAGGCGGAGCTCGGCTCACCTCCCCACTCACCTGAAGGTGCTGCTGGTGGAGGACAACGCCGTGAACCAGAAGGTCGCGATCCGCCATCTCGCCCGCTGGGGTTTGAATGCCGATCTCGCCGCCGACGGCGTCGAAGCGCTCGAGGCGATGTCGCTGCGCCGCTACGACGTGGTGCTGATGGATGTTCAGATGCCCCACATGGACGGCCTGGAAGCCACCCAGAGGATCCGCGCCCGTGGGGGCCACCAGCCATACATCATCGCCATGACCGCCAACGCCCTCGATGGTGATCGGGAGCGCTGCCTCGCTGTGGGCATGAACGACTACCTCAGCAAGCCAGTGCGACCTGCGATCCTGTTGCGGGCCCTGACTCAAGGGGCCAGGCAAGCGCTGCATCGGCAAGCGGCCACCAGCACCCCTCCGGACGTCACCTGATGCCCCACGCTCTGCAGAGAACCTCTCCCCTGCTGTTTCGCTCGATGTCTCTTCGCCTCGCTGTGTGGGCGATGTGCCTCACAGCCTGTGGCGGCACCAGAACCAAAGACGCCCCGAGCACATCGTCCACAGTGGTGATTTTGTCTCTCGACGGGTTCCGCTACGACTACCCCGAAAAGACTGAGACCCCTCACATCGACCGCATCGCCGCCGAGGGTGTGCGCGTGGGGCGCCTGGTGCCGCCCTTCCCCAGTCAGACCTTCGTGGGCCACGCCACTCTGGCCACTGGGGTCTCTCCGGATCGACACGGCATTTTGAACAACAAGTTCAAGAGTCGCCAGCGGGGGCCCTACATGATGGCCGACGACGTCACCTGGTACGATCAGGTGCCTCTCTGGATATATGCGCAGAGCAAGGGGGTGCGCAGCCATGTCTATCATTGGGTGGGCAGCGCCGGCAGCTATCACGGCGTAGAGCCTGCCTTCTGGCGTCACTTCGACAAATCGATCACCGATGACGAGAAGATCGACACCATCATCGGCTGGCTCGAAGGCCCTGAAGCGGCCCGACCGGGGCTGGTCATGAGCTATCTGCACGGGTGTGATCACGCCGGCCACGTGCACGGCCCCGACAGCGCTGAAGTCACCGCATGTGTCGCCGAAGTCGACGCCCGCCTCGGACGCCTCATGGCCACCATCGAAGGGCGAAGCGAGCCCATCACCCTCATGGTGGTCTCCGATCACGGCATGATGAAGACCCGGGGCATCATCGACGTGGCGGCTCACTTCAAGTCGGCCATGGGCGATGCCGCCGAGGTCATCGCCGTGGGCCCTGTGGCCCATGTCTATCTGAAGCGCCCCGAAGATCTCGCCACCGCTGAAACTGCAGCCTCTGGCCTCGAGCATGTCACCGTCCACCGCCGTGGCGCCGTGCCGAAGGCGCTGCGCTACGATCATCCGGACCGCACGGGTGATCTCGTGCTGGTGGCCCCCTTTGGGCACCGCTTCAGCCACAAGCCGCTGCCCGGCCACCATGGCCACCACCCCGATCATCCGGAGATGAGCGCCATCTTCTTTGCCTGGGGCCATGGTGTCGCCAGAGGCGCTGAGGTCCCTCTGGCGAAATCACTCGATCTGTTCCCCACTGCATGTGCCCTCATGGGCTTGCAGCCACCTGCCGAAGTCGAAGGCAAGGTCCCGGAAGGCATGCTCGAGTTGCCTGCGGGAATATCGAACTGACAGAGGCGTCTTGATCATCAGGCCGCGTGTCACCATGCTTCTCAGGACGCCCTGATCGGGCACTTCAGGAGGAAGAGGGTCGTGTTCACAGTGCGTGGGCTCAATGGAACGATGTTGGGGATGGTTTTGCTCTCGCTGTTCACCCTCACCGGATGTGGTGGCGGTCAGCAGGTGATCATGGGTCGAGTCGTGAACCCTCAGGGCGCCCCCGTGACGCGGGCCGAGGTGAGCACCGAGCCGCCGACCGACATCGTGCTCACCAACACCAAGGGCATCTTCAGCATTCGTCAGATCATCATGGACGATGGCGGCGTCGAGCCCCTCGAGACGGGCCGATATGTGGTGACGGTCCGCCAGCTGGGTTTCGATGATCTGGAGGTCGAGGTGGATTATGACGGCGGCACGGTGAAACTGCCGGAGCTCGAGCTCATCCCCAAGGGTATGGATATTTCGCCGACGGCGCCTGATCCCACCCAGGAGTTCAGGGTCGACCCCGACAACCCCGCCCCCCCCGTGCAAGGCACTTGATGGCCTTCAGCCCCACCAGAGCGTCCACAGCGGTGGGGCTGTGTGTCTTCCTCGGGTCGCTCTGCGCCCTCGCCAACCCTCAAGAGAAGTCACCTCAAGAGACGCCTCCACGAGAGCAGCTCGCTCAAAACAAAGATCGCACGCTCAAACATGCTGAAGTCACGGTGACCGAGGCACCCCCAGAGGGTGATCCCGACAGCAACCGCTTCATGGCGATCCCCTTTGCTTCTTATGGCCCGGAGACAGGCTGGCTCGGCGGAGCAGCGATGCTCTACCTGTTCCACCTCGACAGCGAGCGGAACTCCCAGGTGGCCACCTCGGTGCGCTACACCGAGAAGAAGCAGCTGCTGCTGCGCCTCAAGCCCGAGCTGTGGTGGGGCAACAACCACGTCAAGCTCGACGTGGAGTACGACCGGTTCCCTGATTATGTCTGGGGCGTAGGCCGGGGTACCGCCGCAAGCGCCGAAGAGAAGTTCCTGCCTGTGTCGACCCGCCTGGAGCTCGATCTCGACCGACGAGTGTGGCGTCGCTGGTTCGTGGGCATGCGCTCGGAGCAGGTGTTCACCAGCATCAAAGAGTCGGAGTCGGACGGCTTCATCGCCAATGGTGCCACCGGAGCGACTGGGGGCTTCCTCAACGGTTTGGGCCTTCAGGCCTTGTGGGATGATCGGGACAACGCCAATGCCACCACCCAGGGCAGCTACCTCAAGGTGGGCGCCCTGCACTTCAACAAGGCGTGGGGCAGTGATTTCTCGTTCACCCGCTACCTGCTCGATGCGCGCCACTTCTTCGATCTGGGTGGTGAGCAGGTGATCGGCGTACAAGCCATCAGCCTCTATGTCGCCGGCAACGCGCCCTTTTACGAGCTGCCACGCATCGGCGGCAAAAAGGTGATGCGGGGGTACTACAACGGGCGCTACCGCGATCAGACCATGGCTGCGTTTCAGGTGGAGTACCGCCGACCCCTCTTCTGGCGCCTGGGCATGGTGGCCTTCGGTGGGGTGGCCGACGTGGCCGACAGCCCCGGCGATTTGAGCTTCGGCGCCCCCAAGTGGTCCGCAGGCGGTGGCATCCGCATCGCCATCAGCCGCAAGAGTCGCCTCAACGCCCGCCTTGACATCGGCTACGCCGAAGGTGAGACATCCACCTATCTGAACTTCGGCGAGGCGTTCTGAGCAGTGCAGACATTCGAGCAGGCCACTGAAGAGAGCCGCCGCATGGCGCGGCTCTACGCATTGATCCATCGCGGCAACCCCGGCGACGTCGAGTGCTATGTCGCGGCGTGTGATGGCGCCACCCGGGTATTGGAGTTGGGTTGTGGTGAAGGCCGGGTCCTCGAAGCCCTCGTGACGCATCACCCATCGCTCGAGATCTCAGGCCTCGATCTCGACCCTGGAGCCCTCGCCGAAGCATGCACCCGAGAGCCCCTTGCCCAGGCCATGGAAGCCGGTCGCGTGCAGTTGCATCAAGCAGACATGCGCGACTTCGAACTCGAAGGCAGCTTCGACCGCATCATCATCCCCTACAACGGCCTCTACACCCTGGGCAGCCTCGACGGCGTGCGCCAATGCCTTGCCACCGCTGCACGGCACCTCACCCCTGATGGCGCGTTGATCTTCGATGGCTACGCCGTAGACGACGACGCAGCTGACGCCGAGCTGTGGGTGGATCCACCAGATCCCAACGAGGTCGCCGAGGACCCGTGGTGTGAAGGGGGCTTCAGTTATCTGATCACAGTGCTCGACCTGCAGCAGCGGGTTGATGTGTACGAGCGAGAGATCGCCGTCGGCGAGCCGCGGCGGCTCAACGTCCGCTATCGATTCGTGATCCGCTCGGGCAGCCCCTTCGAGCCGCCCACAGGTGAGCCCGAGGTCATCGAGCAAGTGGTGGGGCACCACTTCATCACCCCAGGCATGGTGCCGGCGCTGATCCGCGATGCGGGTTTGAAGCTGGTGTCGATGTGGGGTGAGTTCGACGGCCGGCCCTTCGACGACGAGTCGGAGCGGCTGGTGGTGACCGCCCGCAAAACCAACGACACGGGCGAATCATCTCGCTGATCAGCCCTGCTCGCCCTGGCTCTGTTGTCTCGCGGAGTGCATCAACATCTCGTCGAGCAAATCGCTCATCCACGACAGGCGCGCCTCGGCGCCGGGATCGAGGGGCCCTTCGAACTCCCGGTGCACCACCCGGCCCTCAGGCGAGACGAGACACACCCGAGGGCGATGCGTGCCCCCATAGAGCTGCCCAACTCTGCCAGTGGGATCGAGGAGTACGGGGTAAGGCAGGCTCGGCGTGGGTGGGTTGCTCCGCGTGTAGTGCGCACACACGACCAGCCACCCCACCTGAAGGCGCGTGGACTGCATCAACGCCAGCAACGGCTCCCGCTCCAGGCCTCCGGGGCTGCTCCAGGGCTGCCCGGCCCGGGTCCACAAAATCACCGTGGGTCGGCCGCGGTGATGGCTCAGGGTGATGGGCACCCCAAGGTGATCTCTCAATGTGAAATCAGGGGCCTCAGTGCCTGGACCCGCGCCACCCACTGCAGGCTGGGCACTGCGCAATACGGGCAACATGCCTTGGAGCACCCGGACGAAAGCGTCTCGAGCCCACTGGCCGATTCGGGGTTGGGTTTGAGGCACAAGGACTCACGGCGCTCACGACCACAGGTCACGAGGCATCAGATTCGTCGACACACATCTACGCATGTAGATTCGGCCTCTCTAAAGAGGCCATGGCCCTGCAAAAGGTTGTTCTGGATTCGAAATAGATCTCTCGACGTGCCCACACGTCTGAGAGCACGGGCCCGGACCCACCACACATGCATTCAACGTTCACGGCCCGACAAATCTTCACCTGCACCCACGCCATGGGGATCACACAGTGTTCAGACCACCTTGGGCCCTCTTCCTCGCGACCGCCTGCGCTTTCACTGGCTGCAGAGATCAGGTCGACCTCTCACCTGACCAGCCACAGACCTCACGGGCAGACTCCGAGCCGGAGTCCGCCCCCGAAAGCAAAGCCCTGGCACAGCCTGCCGATCCGGATGCACCGAAGGGCGCCCGGGTGGTTCAGCCCCCGATGAAGCCCGAGCCTGCCCCCAAAGCGGCAAAGCGCATCGAGCAGTTGCCAGCCCTCGACACCCTCACCCAGAAGATCGGGAGCGTCTTCGGCGCCCATCAAGGACGACGGATACACATTCAGACCGACAAGCCGCTCTACACACCCGGTGAGACCATCTGGATCAAGAGCCTCGATCTGAAGGATCGCGATCTCAGCGACAGCCCCGCCGCAGGCATTCATTACAGACTGGTCAGCCCCCGAGGCTCGACGGTGGTGCAGCAGCGGGTGGTGCAGACACGCGGACGCGCGGCGAACGGCATCGAGATCCCCGAGGGCTCTGTGGGGGGTCTCTACACCCTCAAAGCCACAGCCTTCGACGGCGTCACCGCCGAGCGACCCGTCGTGATCAGCAATTATCAGCCACCGAGGGTGCAGAAGAAGCTCGAGTTCGTGCGCAAGGCCTATGGCGCCGGCGATACCGTCAAAGCCACATTGACCCTCAAAGGGCCCACGGGTGATCCGCTGGGCAATCACCCGGTCAAGGCACAGATCACCGTCGATGGCGCGCCTCTCAAAGCGCAGGCCACCACCGACGCCCACGGCAACGCCCTGATCAAATTCACCCTGCCTGGAGAGATCAGCCGCGGCGACGGTCTGCTCACCGTGCTCGTGGAGCAGGGTGGCATCACTGAGTCGATCAGCCGGCCCATCCCCATCGTGGTGAAAGCGGTTCAACTGTCGTTCTTCCCCGAAGGTGGGCAGATGGTCGGCGGCCTGCCGACGCGGCTCTACTTTGAAGCCCGCACCCCCCTGGACAAACCTGCTGACGTCAAGGGGCGCATCGTCGACGATCAAGGGGCTGTGGTGGCCACCTTCGAGACCTTCGATCGGGGTCGGGGCCGCGTGGGCTTCACGCCGTCGCCTGGCCGCAGCTACCACGGCGAGATCATCCGCCCTGCGGGGATCTCGGCCCGCTACCCTCTGCCTCTGGCAGCGGCGGAGGGGTGCGTGATCCGCACCTATGATGATCCCGACGGTCAACGGTCAGAGATCCCCGTCGCCGTGCGCTGTACCGATGCACAGACGGTCATCGTCGCCGCCACTCAGCGTCATCTGCTCCTCGATGCTGCGGCGGTGGAAGCACGGTCCGACGTACCCATCGCCGTGCACCTGAAGCCCGGTGCACTGGAGAAAGCCGATGGTGCCCGAGAAGGGCTGATACATGCTCAGGGTCCTGCCCGCATCACCCTCTTCGATGCAGATCTGCGCCCCATCGCCGAGCGGCTGGTCTTTCGCAACCGGCGAGGGGGCCTCAAGGTGGAGATCACCCCTGACCAGGATGGCTACTCTCCCCGTGAGCAGGTGGCCCTCAAGCTGAAGACCACGGGCCCCTCGGGTGAGCCGGTCCCTGCGGAGCTGGCCCTCTCCGTCGTGGACGACAAGGTGCTCAGCTTCGCCGACGACAAGACCGGTCACTTGCTCAGCGCCATGCTGCTGGCGCCGGAGATCCCCGGCACCGTGGCGGAGCCCAATGTGTACTTCGACCTCACGGAGCCCAAGGGCGCCATGGGGCTCGAACTGCTCATGGGCACCCGAGGCTGGCGCCGCTTCGACTGGCAGCCGGTCCTCGCGCCCAACCCCCGCACAGGCACCGCCACCACGGTATCCCTCGACGGCTCCACCCGGGCCCCTCGAGATCGCGGGGCTGATGCCGACGAGTTCGAGAAAGCCGGTGAGCTGGGCGGCTTCAAAGAGGAGAAGCGTCTCGCGGGCAAGAAGGCGGGCCTGAAGAGGCCTCTTGCTCGCCGAAAGCGCGCCGAGGCTGCACAGCCGATGGCTCAGGCTGAGGCGATGCCCGATCCAAAACCAGATGCCGAAGACGCAAACCGACGCGCCGACGTCGCTCTGGCAGGGCACAAAGCCCTCAAGGGCAAGGGGCGCGGCGGTGGTGGGATCGAGCGTGGCCCGAGACAGCGGAACCTCGAGCCGATGCCAGCGGCGAAGCCGGTGCCGATGGGCCGGGTCGCCGGAGGGTTCTTCGAAGACGACCTGCGCATGCCCGCAGAGGCGATGCCCGACGTACCCCCGCCGCCGCCTCAGTGGGCGCCCGTTCGAGTGTTCCCCACGCCGGACTACAGCGGAGGCTTCACCGGCGCCCGGACCGACTTCAGAGAGACCATTCACTGGGCCCCCATGGTGAAGACTGGCCGCGACGGCGAGGCCACGGTGACCTTCTGGATGTCGGACGCCGTGACCGCGTTCCGGGTCACCGCTGAAGGTGCAGGCCTCGAAGGCGGGGTCATCGGCCGCGCCGAGAAGGTGATCAGCGCCCGCCTGCCCTTCAACCTCGACGTCAAGCTCCCTGTAGAGGTGAGCGCCGGTGACACCGTGCAATTGCCCATCACCCTGAGCAACGAGACCGAGGGCACTCAGCCAGTGAATCTCGTGGCACACTTCGGCGATCTCGTAGAAGCTGGCACGCCTGAAGGACTCACCGAGGGCAAGCTGCAGCTGCCGCCCAAGGCCAGCCAGTCGGTGTGGTACCCCCTCACGGTGAAGGGACAGCGAGGTGAGAGCACGATCACCCTCTCTGCTCAGGCGGACGGCCTCGACGACGAGATGGTGCGCACCCTCAGAGTGGCCCCTCGGGGGTTCCCCCAGGTGGCCGAGCGCAGTGGCACCCTCAAGGGCGACGTCACCGTGACCGAGACCGTCGATCTCGGCGAGGTGGCCCCAGGGAGCGTGGCGGCGAGCTTGAAGCTCTACCCCAGCCCGGTGGCCACCCTGCTCAGTGGCCTCGATGGCCTGGTAAGAGAGCCCCATGGCTGCTTCGAGCAGACCTCGAGCAGCAACTACCCCAACGTGATGGTGCTGCAGTACCTCGAAGCGAACGATGTCGCCGACCCCAAGCTCATCGCTCGAACTCGCAAGCTCGTCGACAAGGGCTACAAGCGGCTCGTGGGCTTCGAGACCAAAAAGAAGGGCTACGAGTGGTTCGGCCGCGCACCGGCCCACGAGGCCCTTACCGCGTACGGCGTGCTGGAGTTCACCGACATGCGCTCGATCTACGGCGAGGTGGACGAGGCCATGCTGGCACGCACCGCGAAGTGGCTCGCGAAACGCCGCGATGGCAAGGGGGGCTTCAAGCGCGACAAGAAAGCCCTGGACAGCTTCGGCCGCGCGGCGCCGGAGATCACCGATGCCTACATCGTCTACAGCCTCGCGGAGGCTGGCCTTGTCGATGGCTTCGATCTCGAGCTGGACACCCTCGGCAAGCGCGCGGAAAAGACGCAGGACGACTATATGCTCGCCCTCGCAGCGAACGCCCTGCTCAGCGTGCCTGCCCGCCGACAGGCGGGCCTCGCCCTGCTCAAGACTCTGAAGAGCCGCCAGGGCAAGGACGGCGCCTGGAAGAAGGCCAAGCACAGCATCACCCGGTCTTCGGGCAAGAACCTGCACATCGAGACCACGGCCCTGGCCATGCTGGCGCTGATGAAAGATCCGGAGGGCGGCCACTTCGACGCGCTGCGCTCAGGGGCGAAGTGGCTCACTGATCACCGCGGCGGCTATGGGCAGTGGGGGGCCACTCAGGCCACCGTGCTCGCACTCAAGGCCATGACCGCCTACAGCAGCGCCAGCGCCACCACCAAACACCCGGGCACCGTCATCGTGAAGATCAACGGGGTGCAAGTGGGCGAGATGGCCTATGAGGCCGGCCGCCGGGACCCCCTTGAGTTCCACGCCATCGGCGGCCACTTCAAGGCCGGCGAGAACACCATCGAGATCACTCACAAGGGTCAGGGGCAGCTGCCCTTCAGCTTCGCCGCCGACTACCGCTCCACCACCCCGGCCACCGATCCCGAAGCTGCGGTGTCGGTGACCACCTCACTGGCCCGCGACACCGTGCCCATGGGCGAGACCGTGCGACTCACCGCCACGGTGGAGAACCGCCTCGACGCTGGCCAGCCGATGACGCTGGCCCGTCTGGGCCTGCCCGGCGGCCTGGTCTGGCAGCAGTGGCAGCTCAAAGCGCTCAAAGAAAAGGGAGAAGTGGACTTCGTGGAGACGCGGCCTCGAGAGGTCATCGTCTACTTCCGGCAGATGAAGCCCAAGGAGAAGCGAGAGATCAGTCTTGACCTCGTGGCGCAGGTGCCCGGCGAGTTCACCGGGCCGGCCTCGTCGGCCTACCTCTACTACACCAACGACAAGAAGTTCTGGACGAAGGGGTTGCCCGTCTCGATCACCCGCTGAGGCGCGGGCGCTGATCCATCAGACGTTGATGGCGACGAACTGGGTAGCTTCGAGGCACAGCTCCATGTGGAACCGGGCGTGGCCGGGGGTGGTGTAGACGATGCGCACGCACGGATCGTTCTGGCGCATCACCGCCCGCAACTCGAGCCGATAGAGACCTGTGAGGGGCACCACCGCGGGGATCGACGCGTCGGCGCTCACGTCGTAGCGCTTCTGCATGGCGATGCGCGACATGCCGATGCAGTGGTTGGTCAACTCGCCGATGGCGTTGCGCACGTCCTCGGCCTCGTGGTGCTGGGGGATCTCGTCTTCATCCATGCCCATCTGGCGGAGCGAGGAGGAGACGATCTCCAAGGCCGCAGGGCCCTGGAAGTTCATGACCATCAAGCCGCTGTAGTTGCCGAAGAAGCTGACGAAGGAGC
Source organism: Bradymonadia bacterium (assembly GCA_046290225.1). Taxonomy (GTDB): domain Bacteria; phylum Myxococcota_A; class Bradymonadia; order UBA7976; family UBA1532; genus JBKAGE01. The sequence goes on from JBKAGE010000037.1 coordinate 339,020, forward strand.
CGATGTCCTCAGCGAGCCGGATCGTGGGCACGAGCTGAGCCGAGCGAGACATCTGAATCTCGAGGCCCGTAGAGCGCGAGATCACGTCGCGGACGGTCTCGCCAAAGAGCTGAGCCATCTCCAACACCGAGGAGTTGACTCGCAATTCCTGGATCCGATTATGGATGCCTGATTCCATGAGAACACCACCCTCGTTGATGCTTTTGTGCAATGATTGGGAGCTTGCGCCGCCGGCAAGAGCCGAGGCCTTTTCCCTTGTTCGGCACGAGACACTTGTGACCCAAATCTTTTTTTACATCCGCACCGTAACAGTGTGAGCCCATGCGAGAGACTGATCCTGGAGACCGCCCGGAAGGCGGCAGCTCCAAGGCCCGCAAACGGAAAAAGCCACGCACTCAGGTGAGCGGCCCGTGGCTCGAGCGGGTAGCACTGGCCCACCTTCAGCGCTTCAGCTCTTCCAGAGAGAACCTGCGTCGCGTACTCAGCCGACGGGTGTCGAAGGTGGCTCGGGCCGCCGCCTATGCTGCAGAGCAGGACGAGCCAGGCACCGGCGAGGCCATCAAGGAAGAGCGGCTCGCCGCCGGCGCGGAGATCATCGAGCCCTTGCTCGACCGATTCGTCGAAGCAGGCCTGCTCAACGATCGTGTCTATGCCGAGGGCCGGGTCAGGGCGCTGCATCGTCAGGGACACCCCGCCCGAGCCATCAGAGCCCGCCTCAGGGCCAAGGGGGTACCTGCTGAGCTCGTCGACGAGGTGCTCGAATTGCTCGCCGAAGAAGATGACGGAGGCCTCTCCCCTGATCTCGAAGCTGCCATCCTCCGGGCGCGCCGCAAACGCTTGGGGCCCTATCGAGATGAAGCGAGCAGGGCCGACCGGCGACAGCGGGATCTCGGCGCGCTGGCCCGGGCCGGATTCTCCTTCGACGTCGCTCGTCAGGTGATAGATGCACCGGACAAAGAACATTTGGAAGACATGCTCTATGGCGCTGGTCGTTGAGGGTGAAACACAGCCGGTGCTCCGGCTCAAAATGCACTGGATCATGCCTGTGATTCAGGCTAAGAGGCGCCTCGCTCAACGCCCTCGCGCAATTCCAATGTGTGGCTTGCTTCAGGCATCTCCACGAGGTGCCGAGATTAGATGACGTGATGAACACCCCCGATACTCCGGCCCTCGAGGCCCTGAGCGCAGCGGGCCTCGCCGCGGCCTGGCTCGATCCTCAGTTGAACGTGGTGACCTGCACTGAGCAGTTCGAGCGATTGCTCCACCGCGCTCAGTCGGATGAGGGAGACATCCCATGGCACTTCCTCGGCGCATTCGACCAGGTGAGCCCTGAGATTTCTCTCCCGTTGCGGGCGCCAGAATCTCGCAGGTTGCACATCGACGAGGGCGGGCTGCGGCGTACGTTCCACCTGAAGCTCACGCCCCAGCAAGGCTGTGTGCTGGCGATCCTCACTGACTTGACCGAGGCCGAGTCTCTGGTCAAAGACGAGCGCCACCTCGACACCCTCTCGGTGATGGGGCGCTTCGCCGCCCAGATCGCCCACGAGCTCAACAACATGCTGGTGGTGATCTCCGGCCGGGGTCAGCTGCTGCAGATGGGCTTGCCACCGAGCCCCAGACTGCAAGAAGACATCCGCGAGATCCTGCTCGCAGGCAACCGGGCGCAGCACCTCGCCAAACGGCTGATGCTCCTCCGACCCACTGCGCGGCAGGATCCTGCTGTCATCTGTGTCGATGAGGCTGTGGAGAGCAGCTTCAAGTTGATGAGTCGCCTGCTCCCTCACGGCGCCGAGCTGAAGCTCGACATCGAGCAGCGTCAGCTGCGCACGCGTATGGATCCTTCAGGCCTCGAGCGGGCGATTCTCTGTCTCATGGTCGGTGTTCAGCGCCATCTGGGGCCCGACGATCAGGTGCGCTTGCGGGTAAGCGCCAGAGGGCACGACATCGCCCTCACTTTGAGCACCACCGCAACGGTGGGGCCTCACCTCTATCTCTATCTCGACCTCGCCCAGTCACTCATCGGGCATCCCATCGCCGGCAGTCAGGTCATCGACCCACATCAGCTCGAGCTGCGTTTGTCGCCCCTGACCCCGACCCCCACCCCCCTTGGGGCCAACTGGCGTCCGGTGAAGGCAGCAACGGCCCTCAAGCTCTTGCTGGTGGACGATCGCCCCGACACCCTCGAAGCGGTGCAGCGCCAGCTCGACGTACTCGGCCACAGCGTCACGGCAGTGGGTCGGCCCCACGAAGCCCTGTCGGTCTTTCAGAGCGCCCCTGATCACTTCGACATGCTCGTCACCGATGTGCTGATGCCGGTGATGAACGGTGTAGAGCTGGCGCGGCAGCTTCAAAAGACCGCCCTGGGGCTCCCGATCCTGTTCATCTCGGGCTTCACAGCAGAAGTCTGGCGACAACATGGGGTCGAGAGTCTCGACGACGCCCGAGTGCACTTGCTGCACAAGCCCTTCGACCTGAACACCCTCGCTCAGGCCATCGAACGCGCCTACCGCTCCCCGGGCCCTCTGCTCTGATCAGGTCATGACCGGGGTCAACGCGGCCCCAGCGCTCACCTCCCCCTTCTGTATGTCCGATCTTCCCCTCAGAGGAAGGTTGCATCATGGCGGATCACGCAGACATTGGATCTCTGGGCTCTCTCGGCGACGTGAGCCGACTGCTCGGCGGACGATATGTGCTGGAGTCGCGCATCGGCAGCGGGGGCCACGGTGACGTCTATTTGTCACATCAGCCTGTGGTGGACCGCCCGGTGGCCATCAAGCTGATTCGCCCGCCGAAGCGGGCCGGCTCCGTTAAGAGTTACAGCCGTATGCAGGCCCGCTTTCTGCGAGAAGCCCGCCTGCACGCCAGCATCGGCCACCCTAGCGTGGTCACCTTGTACGACTTCGGCTCTGAAGACGACGGCACACTCTTCATCGTGATGGAGTACCTCGAAGGTCGCTCCATGTACGAGCACCTCGGCAGCATGCCGGTGCGTCATGTGGCCCATGTGTGCGTTCAGGTCCTGGAGGCGCTGCACGCCGCTCATCAACAGGGCTTGATCCATCGAGACATCAAGCCCGAAAACATCATGATCCTCGATGCCCCTGACGCTCGGGGCCTGCCCCAGGCACGGCTTCTGGACTTCGGCATCGCCCGTTCGATCACCAACCACGCCGCCCTCACCCAACAAGGCGAGGTCTTTGGCACCCCCTGGTACATGGCCCCGGAGCAAGCCCTCGGCCTGGACAACCTCGATGGCAAGGTGGATCAGTACGCAGTCGGTGTCATTTTGTACGAAGCCATCAGCGGACGCCTCCCCTTCGATGGGGACGATCCGCAGCGTGTACTGGATCAGCTCGCCAGCAGAGCTGCACCCAAGCTGCGCCCAACCCAGGGTGTCCCCAGCGAGCTGGTGAGGCTGGTCAACCGCGCGATGGCCCGCAAGGCCGAGGACCGCTTCGCCTCTGCAGCGGAGATGGCCAAGGAGATCAAGCGGCTGCCGTGGTTCAGCGCTGGGATCCTGACCTCGACGAGCAGCCTCAAGGTCTTCAAGCGTGAGCAGTTTCCTTCGGACTCTTTCGAAGGCCTGGGCACCATCGTCGATGCCCACCCCTCGATAGACGACATGGCCCAGGCGGTGAGCCTCACGCCTCCCCCAGATACCCAGCAGGTCGCCTCACCAGCCTTCAAGGCCTCCCCTGAGGTCTCAGAAGAGGGCAAAGACAGGCATCACCTCGACAGGCAGACAGAGCCGGCTCCGCGCACACAGCGCGCATCACCACAGGTGACCTTCGAAGAACGGCCTACGATCCAACCGCCGACAAAGAGCCGGCGGTCGACGACGGAGCGGGTCGCCGAGACACCTCGTGCACGCACCAGAGCCCCCATCCCCTGGCGGGCTCTGGGCGTCGCCGCTGCTGTGCTGGTCTTGTTGCTGACATTTGTATTGATGCCGGATGATCACGCGGTGCCCCAGCCTCGTACTGAGAGCACCGACAAGACAGCCCCGGTCGTCATCAAACTCTCAGTAGAGCCCACCTCAGGGCAGCTTCAAGTTGCCCCGGCAAAGCCATCGCGATGAGTTCCTCACTCGATCAAGGGGCAGACATTTCTTTACACGTGTTGACATCTTTACCGGTATCCCACACACAATAGGGTCATATGCAGGAGCGGTCAGGCAGACACCACTCCATGCTGACCAGGGGCCTCTCCCCAGGCCACCTGCCTCAGACCGTCGGCGCGTGACGGGCAGACGCGTCGGCGGTCACTCTCAGAGCCGCTCGGGCGCCCACCAGACTCGCCCTCCATCAGTGGCCTCCAAAGCCCCAAATCAACACAGCATATCGTGCAACTCGGGTGCCCAGGCCCAGTCCGATCCAGGACCACGCAGGCACACGCACAATGCCCGCCACCACCATCAACGGATCACCCACGATGGGCAGCCACGAGCCCACGAGGGCCACAGGGCCCCAACGCTCGCTCCACCGAAGTGCCCGCCGCCCGCCTGCACTGGCCTTCAGTCGAGAGACCACAGCAGGGCCCATCCATCGACCGAGCAGATAATCAGTCCCCGCGCCAGCGCAATTGCCCACGCTGGCCCACAGCAACACCTCGCCCGAGGATGCGCCCCCAGCGAGGGCCAGGACCACCGCCAGCTCTGAAGAAAAAGGTAGGAGTGTCGCAGCGATGAAACAGATCGGCGCCAGAGCCCATACACCCTCGGCGAGCCAGGCCCCCCACCACGCCGCGTGCTCCACCCCCGTACTCCACGCGTCCACGCGATCCCTCGATGACCTTCGATCTTCAGAAGGGCATACTCTGCAGAGACGTCGAAGGCCAGAGCCAGTCTGAACCTGGGAACACCCGGAGACCCTCGACACAACTGAGGAAGACTCATGCACACCCCGCTCATCTCACGCTTTGTTGTTGCGCTGCTCGTCGCGGTGAGCCTGCTGGCATGCTCCAGCAAGCAACGCCCGCAGCCAGTACCGGAGATCCCATTTCACGAGAGCTTCAAGGGCGAGCGACGCTTGCTGGTGGTCTTCGATGCAGCCCCAGGTGAGGCGCTGGAAGCCCAGCGACAACTCATCAAGGCCGAAAAGCCGCGCTGGCGCGATGCCGATCTGCTGCTCCTCGAGGTGGTGGAGGGGCAGCCCATCGTGCTCGCAGGCCAGAAGATGCAGGTCCCTCAGGGGGCAGATCTACGCACTGCCCTCCATGCCCCCTCCGGGCGCTTTACCGCGGTCCTGGTGGGCCTCGACGGCACCGAGAAGCTCAGAGAAGATGCCCCGATCTCCGTAGAGACCCTGATCACCGCAGATCCGCTTGCCCGGCAAGACACCCCGTGACACAACTTCATGGTGTCTCTCACTTTGATCGTGCTCTGGAGTCTGCATGCGATCTCTCACTGCTCTGTTGCTCCTCGGCCTCTCTGGCTGTGGTGGCACGCCCAAGCAGCAGGTCATCCCCGAGTTCCCTCTGAAGGCCATGCGCAGCCCTCACGCCCGTGGTGTGAAGCTCTATGTCTCACCGCAAGGCATGGTGGACAAAGTCGCCGTCGCCGTGGCCCGAGAAGCTCTGCCAGACTGGACCTTCGCCCTCGCTGATGCACAGCTCGGCGCCGGGACCGACATCGAGTTCGAGATCGAGCAGTACGCCAATGGCGACGAGATCTACGAGATCACCCGACTCGTGGAGGGCAAGCCGAAAGAGATCGCGATCCGCGGCACGGATCGCAAAGTGGTGTACTTCGAAGACAAGGGCCTCGATGTCGGCGACTTGCCTGAGGCAGTGCGCACCGCCCTCGACACCCCACCAGGTGGCCTCGAGGTCATGGGCATTCAACATCAGAGGCGAGCAGACGGCACGGACCGCTACACGATCAAAGGCCGTCGGCAGGGCGTGCCGGTCTCAGTCACATTCAGCGCCAAAGGGCAGAAGCTCTCAGAGCGGCATGTGCTCCCTGGCGATCTGGCTCTCGATCGCTGACGCCTCACCCCCACAACTGGTGAAAGTGATGTACGGGGCCATGTCCGTGGCCCACCTGTAGATCGTCGGCAGACTTGATCGCCCCGCCGAGCCAGCGTGTGGCCTCGCGGACGGCCTCGGGCAACGCCATCCCGTGGGCCAGCGCCGCGGCGATGGCCGAGGAGAGGCTGCAACCGGTGCCATGGGTGTTTTCGGTGTGGATTCGAGTGCTGGCGTAACGCGTCACCCCGCCCTCATCGACGAGCAGGTCGACACAGATCTCCCCCGTGAGGTGCCCACCCTTCATCAGGACCGCTGACGCCCCGAGATCTCTCAACGCCTCGGCGGCCTGGACCATGCTGTCTTCGTCCGCAGGTGCCTGAGCGCCGAGAAGTACACCCGCTTCAGGCAGGTTGGGGGTGATCACGGTGGCCATGGGCAACAGCCGATGTTTGAGGGTGTCCACAGCTTCGGGCTGCAGCAGATCATCGCCGCTCTTGGCCACCATGACCGGGTCGAGCACGATCGTACGCACCGCGTGACGCTCCAGAGCCGAGGCCACCACTTCGATGACCTCGGGCTGGCTGAGCATGCCGATCTTCACCGCAGCGATGTCCAGATCGCTCAACACCGCATCGAGCTGAGCGGTGATGAAGGCCGGTGGCACATCGTGTACCCCAGTCACCGCCTGCGTGTTCTGGGCGGTGAGGGCGGTGATGACCGAGGCGCCATACACCTTCATGGCCGAGAACGCTTTGAGATCTGCCTGAATCCCAGCGCCGCCGCTGGGATCAGAGCCGGCGATGGTGAGCACGTTGGGAATCGTCATGGGTTTGCCTTCTCGCTGGAGGCCCCTGCAGACGCCGAGAGGGCCAGGTCGATGCGCGCCCGGAGCGCGCGCGCTGATTCAGTGACTTCGCTCAACGCGGTCTTCGGGCCGCCGAAGACCGCAGAGACCACGGCGATGCTGTGCGCTCCGGCCTCGATGACCGAGGTGAGGTTGTGGGCCTTGAGGCCACCGATGGCCACGAGGGGCAGGGCCGTGGCCTCAGAGATGGCCGAGACACCCTCGAGGCCCAGCGGAGGTGCGGTGTCTGTCTTGGTGGGGGTACCGAAGACCGGGCTCGCTGCCACATAGTCCACTGCAGCGCTCACCGTCTTCAGATCGTCGAGGCGCTCCAGGGACAGCCCGATGATGGCCTCTGTCCCCAGAAGGCGACGCGCCTCGTCAGGGGGCAGATCTGACTGCCCAAGGTGGACTCCATCGGCGCCGATGGCCCACGCCACGTCTGCCCGGTCGTTCACGATCAGAGGCACCCCGGTGCCCTCGAGCGCCGACATCAAAGCGCGACCGTGGGACAACATGCGACCCACATCGCCCTTGTCTCGCAGTTGAACCAGGGTGACGCCACCCTCCACTGCAGCGAGGACCACCTGAACCAGATCGCGCTCGCCGAGCAGATCGGGATCAGTGACGAGATACAGGCGCGGATCGAAAGCCGCGCTCACTGCAGCTTCACGCCATGCAGGGTGGCCTCTTCGTCGAGGGTGTACAGGCTGTCGAGCAAGTGCGCCTTGAAGGTGCCCGGCCCCTGGCCCTTCTGAGCGGCGATCTCCCCGGCGAGGCCGTACACGGCGAAGGCGCTGGTGACGGCCTTGAGCGCATCGGACTCCACGGCAAGGAAAGCCCCGAGCACGCCACTCAGAGAGCAGCCCATGGCAGTGACTCGGGTGAAGAGCACGTGGCCGTTGTGCACCTGGGCCACCCGCTCACCATCCGTGATGACGTCCACCTCACCGCTCACGGCGACCACGAGGCCGAGGGTCCTCGCCATGGCCGTGGCCGCGCCGAGGGCCTGGGCCGAGCTGTGGGTGGAATCCACGCCCTTCCCCGAGGCGGCCTCGGCGGTGATGCCCGCGGCCCCGGCGAGGGCCATGATCTCGGAGGCGTTCCCTCGCACCACCGTCGGCCCGAGACGCAACAATTTCACCGCCACATCGGTGCGGTAGGGCGTAGCGCCGACCCCCACAGGATCAAGCACCACGGGCGTGCCTTTGGCCCTGGCGGTCTGCATGGAGGCCTCCATGGCTTCGACCCAACGCGGGCTCAGGGTGCCGATGTTCACCACCAGCGCGCTGGCGATGCCGGCGAAGTCACTGGCCTCTTCCACGGCGTGGATCATCGCTGGCGATGCGCCCACGGCGAGCAGGGCGTTGGCGCTGATCTGCATGGCAACATAGTTGGTGATGTTGTGTACCAGGGGACCCTGGTCACGGACGGCCTTGAGGGTCTGCCAGACGTCGGCGGGGGTGAAACTCATCGAGAAGCTCCGGGCACATGGGGTGGCGCCGGGCAGGGAGGGCCCATGGGCGCACGCATGCACGCCCATGTGCGGTATCGACTCCCTCCGCCGGCATCATCCGGTTCAGGTTCGACGGGTCTACTCTCAGCACAGAGCCCCTGAGTGAGGCCCGGCGCACCCCGGCGATACATGGGCTGGCATTTGGGGCGAGGGCCGGCGCCCTGTCAAGAGACAGCGAGACGCAGCTGGTACAGCGGTTGCTCTGGTGATGGGCAACCCCCTGACCAGGAGCACATGATGAACCCCACCACACATCTGTCCATTCGAGAGAGCACGTTGTTGATCTGCCCCCGGTGTGGCGCCCGGAACGTCGGCCTCGTCGGTCGAGGCTGCCCCATCTGTCCGAGCGCCATGGTGGCCTGCCAGGTCGCGAACACATTGTCCGGTGATCCGGATCTCGGCCGTGTGCTCGACGGACAATATGCACTCGTCGACCGGCTCAGCACCGGCGGTCTGTCGGTGATGTACTGTGGCGTGCGGGTGCCTCAGCACCGGCCCGTGGTGGTGAAGATCGAGCAACGTGTCGAGAGCGAATCACTCAAACAGGCCCTGAGCCGATGCCTCACCCGTGAGATCGAACTGTTACAGAGCCTTGAGCATCATGCCCTGCCTCGATTGCTCGACGTGTTCTACGACAAAGAGCGCATTTGCATGGTGGTGGATCACCCCGAAGAGACCACCCTCGAGCATCACCTGCTCGATCTGGGCCCCAGGCTCACCCCACAAGAAGCGCTGCGCATCACCAGCGCACTCCTGGAGATCGTCGACGGTTTGCACAATTTGGGGCTGGTGCACCGCAACCTCTCCGCCAGCGGGATCAGCATTGGGGGCACCCATGAGAAGCCACGCCTACGTTTGCTCGACCTGGGACGGGCCTGCTTCAACGATGCCGCCGAGCTGAGCCACACACGGCACGAAACCCTCGTCCAGACTCAGCGCGGGCTGCTTCTGGGCACGCTGCAATACTTCTCACCAGAGCAGCTGCTCGGCGAGCGTGGGGATCATCGCGCCGACATCTATGCCATCGGGGTCCTGCTCCACCGCATGCTCACGGGCGGGTTCCCCTTCAAAGCCAGTGTCAGGCTCTCCGACCTGCAGCATCGGGTCTCGTCACCTCCGCCGAGCCTCCCGAGCCCACTCTCCAGGCATCACCCCCTCAACGCCCTCGTGATGCAGGCCCTTGCACTCAACCCTGAGGATCGTTTTCAGAGCGCCGCCGAAATGGCTGAAGTCACTGACCGTGTGCTGTCGCGCCTCACCCACCCCCCGCGGCATGCGCAAGAGACGAACGAAGTGCACATGTCGAAGGTGATGGACCAGCTGCGGGCCCAGGGCATCGAACTGAATGGGCAGGCAGCACACAGCGAGCAACGCCACACAGACGGCGACGGGATCGCCCAGCTGGTGGCCAGCCTGGACGAGAATACTCAGACCTGCCTTCAGCCCCACCATCAACCCCCCCACCAGCCACTAATGAGTCGAGCCATGCGCTGGCTCAACACCCGACTGGGATCTTGAATCTCCCGCGCGGCTCAGGTCCAATGTGCGCCCTCACCCACATCACTTCATGAGGGCCTCATGCGTCACTCGCTCTCCATCGCCTTGCTGAGCCTCTGTGGTGCTGTCGCCTGCAATGATGACAGCCCAAAACCCACATCGCCCCCACCTGCGCCCGTAGACGAGCTGCTCGACGACGATCCCACTGGGGGGCTGGACGGCAAGACCGACAACACGGCAAGCCGCGCGCGTCGCATCCAAGTCCTCGGCCGACTCACACTCGACGCAGGTGAGTGGGTGTCTGTGTCCACGCCAGAGGGCATCGCCACGGCCTACACCTTTCATGCGCCAGCAGGCATGACGTTGAGCCTGAGCGCGGAGGGTGCCTCGGCTCTACGTGTCTACGCCCCCCGCCCTGTGGGCAATGACTGGGGCGAGCCCATCTGGGCCCATCTGAGCGATACCCCTGAAGGGGATCCCGAAGTGCTCGACGTCGTGCTCGACGAGGCGGGCCTCTATGCAGTGGAGGTGGTGCCCGAAGCCGGGCACACGCCAAAGCTGACCGCGCGCTGCAGCAGCGTGCAATGCACCCGCCCGAGCTGGCCACTCCCCACCGTGGAGGGTGCCCTGTCGCTCACGGCCGTGGGCGATCTGGGCCTCACGGTGAGCCGCGCGCCGATCGACAGCGAAGGTGGGTACAAATATGGCGAGTTCCATTACTGGCACGAGATGCTTGAGGGCTTCGATCACTTCATCAACGCAGATCTCAACCTTGTGAATCTCGAGACCGCAGTGACCACGCGTGGTGAGGCCGCCGAGAAGACCTACACCTTCCGGATGCCCGCTGAAGCCCTGGAGGCCACTCTGGACGCTGGCTTCAACGTGATGTCCCTGGCGAACAACCACACAGGCGACTACGGCGCCATCGGGGTCGAGGACACCCTGGAGCACTTGAAGCAAGCCGCAGAGCAGCGCCCTCTGCTGGCGTGGGCAGGTGCGGGGATGACCTTTGACGACGCCGTGGCCCCACGGATCTTCGAGCACGAAGGTGTCACCGTCGCCCTGAGCAGCATCGGCATCGGCAGAGGGGCTCGATGGAGCGGCGGCGTCGGCGTCGCCCACATCTACGATGATGACGCAGCCATCGAGCGCCTGATGGCCGCAGAAGCTGACATCCACATCCTGGCGGTGCACGGGGGCACAGAGCGCAAGCTCGAACCCACTGCGCAGATTCAGGGCATCGCCCACAAGGCCGTCGACGCTGGCGTCGATCTCGTCTGGGGACACCACCCCCACGTGACTCAGGGCATCGAGCGCCGAGGCGAAGGACTGATCATGTACAGCCTGGGCAACTACGCTCTTCGTGGCGCCCGAAACATGGGCACCCTCGCCGTCGATCTCGACTACGGCCTTGCGGTCCGGCTGATGTACGACCGCGAAGCGAAGCGCTTTAGCCGCCTCGAAGCAGCCCCCATCTTCGACATGCACCGCGTGGTGCGCCCATTGCGCACGGTAGAGCGCACCGCCGAGCGGATTCGTCGCCTGAACAATCGCGGCGAGGCTCTGGGTGAAGGCGGGATGAAGTTCGAGATCGACGAGGCGACGGGGATGGGCTGGGTCGAGCTCTGAGTCCAGACTGGGCTCAGGCCACCTCGACGTCGAAGCCCGTCACATAACGCAGCTCCGTGGGATCTCCAGCCTCTTCCCAACGATAACGCGCGTTCCGCAGCACCTCACCCTGCTCGTTGATCGCCAGCAGCCCGAAGCTCAGATCTGTGTCGTAGCGGCCGTCGATGGTCACCTGGATCACCTCGTCGGCCACGGCGATGCCCCGGCACCAGTTGGGCTCCCGGCCCAACGAGGTCTCTTCGAGGCGGATCAGCTTCGAGACCATGTCCCGCAGGTACACTCCGGGGGCCTCGACACGATCGAGCTCCTGGTGGGTGTGGTGCTGGTCGAGATGTGGCGAGGCGATGATCACCTTGCCATCGATGCTGGTGAAGAAGAAGCGTGACCCGACCTTGCGGCCGTCGTGCAGCAGCGCCGGCGTGCAGAGGTTCATGAGCTTCAGCCGCGCCGTGCGCTTCACAGGGTCGACCACCACGAAGCAGTTGGCATTGCGGCTGGTGAGCCACAGCTCACCATCGATGCGCTGCACATAATTGAAGTGCCAGTACCCCGTGCTCCCCCGAAACTGCTTGCCCACGAAGCGCCAGTCCACGCCTTCGGCCCCGCTGTCGGTGGTGATCGACAAATCAGAGTGCACGCGGAAGTGTTCGACGACGTTGCCGTCGAGATCGGTGATCACCACCGTGTCACGGGGGGTGAGCACGGTGACCACGTGATCCTCCTCGGCCCAGATTCCGTGCATGTCGGACATCATCTCGTGGCTGATGATGCCCTCGAGGCTCAAGTCATCGCGGTTGATGACGTACACCCCGTTCCAGCTGCCGGCGTACACACGATCACCAGCAACTGAGAGCCCAGTGAGGCCAAAGCGCGGCAAACGCTTGAACGAGGGCTGCTCGGCCCCGGGCTGCGTACCTCGGATCACGTCACCGAGCTCGGCGAAGTCTTCCGGCGCCCTGGGGAATGGGTAGCTGTGGGCCACTCGAACATCGCCCTGCACGGACCACAGCGCTGGCCGCGGCCCGTTGCCCAGGGTGATGTCGAGGTTCTGATAACCGTGGACGAAGCTGACGAGGGTGCGCTGGTCGAGGGGGTGCATGCGATCTCCGAGTGAAGCTCTCGATGATCATGCATCGGCAAACGCGCGTGGCCAGTTTATGCGGCATACTCAGCGGCGGCGCTTCCAGTCATCTGGGTGACGCGCCACATGCAATATCGCGAAGACTACGATCGCGTTCAGGCTCTGCTCGAGGCTGTAGTAAACCGCATAGGGGAACTTGGACAAGAGCGCGCGGCGAGTGCCGGAGTCGTCGATGGTTGAATACAACTCGGGATGCTGTACGACAGTGTTCAGGGTGTGCTCGACCTCTGCTCGGAACTCGTGCACCAACTCTGGCACCTGGCGTTGATACCAGAGGCAGGCAGACATCAACTCATTTTCAGCAGGAGGAGCGCCCGCTCACCCACCACTCAGCTCATCATTGAGGCGTGACCGCACAGCGCTCCAAGCCTTCAACTTCGCGGGCTCTTTCAGGGCTGCCTTGCGCCTGTCCGAGACCACCTCCAAGTGGCTTTCAAGCACAGGCACCTCTCCAGCATACATGACGACATGGCCCCACAGTCGGTTGAGGTACCGCAGCTGGCCCTCAACGGTGAGCGACTCGAAGCCGGGGGGCAGTGGCAACTCTGATGCAGACATATCCACCTCACTCTCAGGGGCTCTCGACCCCAGTCTAACGTCCACCATCAAAATGTGACAATCACCCAGGCTGTGCCGGTGGATCTTCAAATGCTCGGTAGAAAGCGCTCCAGTAGCTGCTCCTCGAGCCCACGCGATACTCCTCTTCGTGTACCCCCACAGTGCTGGCGCCGGAGATATTGCCATCCACGGTGGTCACCTTGTATGACGCCCGGCCCAGGCGCACCACGTTCACCACCGTGCCGTGGTGCATGCCGTCGATCTTGAGGGCGATGTCGCCGATCCTGGGCACCTCGGTGCCGGGCACCGCAGGCCACTGACGACTCAGCCACGGCGTACCCCGACCTTGTGGAGGCCAGTTCGCAGCCGAAGCGTTCCCCGCCATCTTCTGCATGGCCAGGGCGAAAATGCCGCACCAGCTCGGGACCCCCGTGTTGTTGCCCCCTACCTCCATACTGCTGTCGAAGATGGCCTTCTTCGAGGCGGTGCCAATGGTGCCTACAGGCACGTCTTCACCCGCCACCGCCCCAGACTTCTTGAACACCGCGTAGAGTGTCTCTGCGCCATATCGCCAGACCACCTGTTCGGTGGTGCCGGGGATCGCCGCCAGGCTGGTGCCTTGTCGGGCGTTGATGGCGCCCACGAGGCCAAGGGCGTGGCTCACCACCGACGCACGGCCAGGGTGCAGCGGCCCAGTCTGATCACCCTCGTCGAAGGGATCACCTGCGCCGTCAATGCCTTGCAGGTTGTTGGCCATCGACATCAGCCCCACCACCATCATGTAGTCGTTGAGCCACTGCCGCTCGCCGGGACCGAGGTGGTTGGGGTCATTCGGCAGGTCTCGACGCATGTGGGCGGTGTAGATGCGCTCGTGAGCGGCGCTGATCTGCGTCGGCGCCGTACGGTTGCCCGGGTTGGCTGGGTATGGGGCCTGTTGGATCAGTAGCCGGTCGATGGCCGCGGCGAGGCGGGGGATGTTCCCCTGAAGGGCCAGAGGATCTCCCCCACTTTGTGGTGGCGTAGTGTCGTTCGCTGAGAGCGCCACGAACTCCGGGCCACCACCGAGGTGCATGGCCACCAGCCCCACAGGGCTGGCCATCACCACCGGTGAAGTGACGAGGGTGGGCCACTGGGTGGCGAACTAAGCGATGTGCGGGCCCACCTCGCCGCCACCTCCCAATGGCGTGGTGTTGCCGGAGTCGCCTCCCGGCCCGGTGCCACCAGGGCCAGGTACGTCATCGGGCTCCGGGCCTGGGGGCCTCTCGTGCTCACCGTGATCGGGACCACCTGTATCCGGTGTCGTCGACCCGCCTCCGGAGAGCGCGCCCCATGTCTGCGGGCCCACCACGCCGTCCACATCGACGCCTGCCTCTTGCTGGAACGCCACCACGGCGCCTCGGGTCATCGGGCCGAAGATGCCGTCTGCGGTGAGTGAGACCCCTGAGGTGTTGAGCATGCCCTGCAGGTGCGCCACCGTGGGGCCACTCGATCCTATCCGGAGCACTTGATCGACGTAGGGGTTGTCGGTGACTCCAGTGGCGGGCTGGGCCACTGTTGGTTCATCCGTGAGCCCCACCGCGATGCTCTGCAGCAGCTCATTGCTCTGCAATGTGGCGGCTTGCTGAACCATCGGGGCGCTGGATTGTGCAGAAGGTGTGCTCTGCTCAACGCTCGCTGCCGGTCGGAGCTCCTGGTTGTGCATCGGCCGTCCCATCGTGATTTTGCTGGTGTGATGGCCAGCATCTCTGTGAATTCAGGCGACGGTGGACCACACATCACGACAGACCTTCAGTGAAAAAGGCGTCTCATCGACTTGCAGAGAGCACGATCCGAAAGCCGAGGTAGTCATAGGCACAATCAGGTGGATCACCATCCCGTACAGCGGCCCGTGCCGTGCGGGCAAAATAACCCCAGGCGCCACCACGGATGACCCGGTCGTCACCCTCTCCAACGCACGTACCAGGATTCACTGTGGGCGTATCGGTGTAATCCGAGAACGCATCGGCGCACCACTCGAAGACGTTGCCGTGCATGTCGTAGAGCCCCCAGGGGCTTGCGGGCTTCTGGGCCACGGGGTGTATGTGGCCCCCTGAGTTCTCTCCGTACCAGCCCACCCGGTAGAGGTCCTGCTCGTCGTCGCCAGACCAATATCGGGTGGAGGTACCCGCTCGACATGCGTATTCCCACTGCGCCTCTGTGGGCAGCAGCGCGCCGACTCCAGACAGGCGGGCCTCCAACGCCTTCAGGCAACGTTGAGCGTCATGCCAGCTCACGCACTCTACAGGCTGACTCAGGTCATCAGCAGAGCGACTGGGGTTGTCACCCATCACAGCCACCCACAACGCTTGGGTCACAGGTGTGTCACCGAGCCAGAAGCCATGAGTGAGGGTCACCTGATGTTGTGGCCCCTCCCATGTGTACCGGCCCTCTTCGTTCTTTGGTGAGCCCATCAGGAACGTGCCCGGCTCGATCCATCGCAGGCGCTGCACGACACCATCGACCTCGAAGCACGCGAAGGTGCCGAAGTCGTCCTCGCCCCAATCACTCATCCAGTCAGCTCTCGTCGACATCTGCCTCCAAATCTTCTCAGGCTGACCCGGCGACTGGCCGAACCAAAGGAGAATTATCCGGCCACAAGGATCCACCCGGCGATGAAATATCTGTTCCTCTACCCGCATCAAGTCTGGCCCATGCACTACTTCCACGGCGGAGTGCTCGCCAGGGCCTTGATCAACGAGGGTCACGAAGTGTTGTGGGTCAATTGCCAGAAGACCCTGCCCGGGTGCCATGCCCAGTGGATCGTGCCCGACACCCCACCGGAAGAGGTCTGCCGTGATTGCGAGCAGCGGACCAACTTCATCACCCACAAGATGGGCATCCAGCCGAGGCCACTCTCCGACTGGCTCACCGACGCAGATCGAGCAGACGCCGCCAAGGTGCGCGAGATCGACGATGCCTGGGTGCTCAAGGACTGGATGGACGGCGACATGCCCGTGGGCTACTACGGCCTGTCGTCGCCGGCGAGCTGCGAGCGCATGCTCGAGCTCGACGACATGACCCCCACCTTCATGCCCAAGTTCCGACAGGGGGTCGAGAACGCCATCCTGTCGCACCGGGCCCTGAAGAAGATCCTCGACGAAGAGGGCATCGATCGTGTGGCGCTGCATCTGGGCCGGCTGCCCAGCCAGCAGGTGCTCATGGCGCTGAGCAAAGAGCGCGACCTCACGTGGTACAGCTGGGAGACCGGCGAGATCCGGAACACCCTCGCCCTGCGACACTGCACCACCCTCTACGACTACGCCTTCTGCCGCGACCTCTGGAAGACCTACAAGGACGCGCCTCTCACCCTCGCCGAGATGGAGACGGTGACCACCTGGATGGAGGCCCGGCGTCAGAGCGGCAAGAAGACCGGGCGGTACACCTTCAGCCCCCAGGCCACCTCGCCTCGGGAGATGTTCGAGGGCCTCGGCATCGAGCCCACGGAGAACATCGTCACCCTCTTCACCAGCAGCGTCGACGAGACCAGCTTCACCAAGCGAATGGAGGACCCCACCTTCAACGCGGTCTTCGAAGATCAGTACGAGATGATCGGCGACGCCATCGAGTGGGCCAAAGGCCGACCGGACTACACCCTGGTCATCCGGATCCACCCCAACGAGTCCGCCCGGGCCAACCACCTCGGCATGGAAGGCACCAAGGCGCTGAATCTGTATCAGCAGCTCTTCGATCGCTTCGACCCCATGCCCGAGAACGTCAGGGTGGTCTGGCCTGACGAGAAGATCAGCAGCTACACCCTCATCGACGTGTGCAAGGCGGTCATCGTCTACCGCAGCACCACCGGCATCGAGGCCGCTGTTGTGGGCCGCCCCGTGGTCTGCACCGAGAACCCGCCGTGGCGCGACGCCGGCTTCGAATATCTCGTGCCCACCCGCGAGCAGTTCGGCGACTACATCGAGCAGGCCCTCGCCACCGACGAGGACGATCTGCTGCGGCGCAGCACCCTGGCGTGGCGCTTCTCGATGCACAACTACCTGAAGTTCCTGATCCCCTTCCCCCTGGTGAAGGATCACGGGCGCATGATGCTCATCAGCCTGGGCTTCGACAAACCCGAGCAGCTCAAGTACGGCTTCCACCCTGGCCTCGACACCGCCCTGGACAACCTGATCAAAGACACATGGCCCTTCCCCCACGTGCGTGAGGACTGGACCGAGGCTGACGCCGCCTGGGAGCGGGCCATGGTGAAGGCCCGGCTGCGGCCTCAGCCCACCCTCGCCGAGATGCAGCCCGTGGCCGAGACGGCCGCCCTTTCCGAAGCGCAAAAGGGCATCTTCGAGGCCGATCTCGCCATGTTGCTGCCTCAAATCGATCGACAGCAGCCCAGCCTGGTCACCGGGCCACTGGCCTCGGCCTTCACTGATCTCTTCACCGCCGCAGGGGCGAAGCCCCCGGTGATCATCGACGAAGAAGACGCAGGGCGCCGGGCCCGGGCCATCCAAGGTCACATCGGCGGCCCCGCCACGGCCCTGCCCTTCGCCGATCGGTGCGCGGCCTTCGTCGCGGTCACAGGTGGCCTCGCCCAGCGCTCGGAGGCCGAGGCCAGCCTCGACGCCTACCGACGCTGGCTCCGACCACAGGGGCGCATTTGGGTGCACCTCGAAGCGCCCACGGCCACCGATCAGTGGCGTCCGGGCGCTCGAGGCCTCGAGCGGGCCCTCACCGAGCGGGGCTTCATCGAGGTCTTCGTGCGCCCAGGGCCCGACGGCAGCCTGCTCGCCATCGGCCGGGTTCCTGGCGAGTTGCACGACGATCCGGGCCACACCATCACCGCAGGTCAGGATCCCATCCGCGCGCTCCTGTCAGCCACCCGCCTTGCCGGTGACTGCCTGGTGAGCGTGGCCACCGGCGACGTGATCGCCGTACGCCAGAGCGGGTTCACGTCAGAGGGCGAGGTGGCCCCCTGGACCTGCTGGCCCGAGCACCTCGACGGCCACCAGCCTGTGCCGCCTTACTATTTGATGGACCGCCCCGAGGTCCGCGATCTGCTGCCCAAGGGCGCCGAGAAGATCCTCGATGTGGGCTGCGCCGGCGGCGGCCTCGGCAAGGCCGTGAAGGCCGCCCGGCCCACAGCGGTGGTCGATGGGGTCGAGGTGGTGGAGCGCGCCGCCCGCCATGCCGACGCCCACCTCGACCAGGTCTTCCGAGGTCCCGTGGAGCAAGTGATCCCCCGGCTCGAAGACGGCCGCTACGACGCCGTGATCTTCGCCGATGTGCTCGAACATCTCGTCGACCCGGGCGTGGTCCTCGACGAGATCAAACCCAAGCTCGCCGAAGACGGTGTGTTGGTGATCTCGCTGCCCAACGTGCGGCACTGGTCCGTGGTGGGGCCATTGCTCGAAGGGCGGTTCACCTACGAAGACGCCGGCATCCTCGACCGCACCCACCTGCGATTTTTCACGAAACAGTCGATCCAGAGCCTCTTCGAGGCCCACGGATACGACATCGTCGAGCTCAAGCAGGTGCGCTTTGGTGGTCGGGCCCCCGACGCAGTGGTGCAGGCCCTCGGCGCAGCGCCCGTGAACACCAGCACCCTCGCAGACGAGTCAGGGGTGTATCAGTATCTGCTCGTGGCCCGGCCCCAGCCCAAGCGGCCGCCCAAGCTCACCAGCATTGTGCTCCTGGGCTGGAATCAGGTGCAGTACACCCGCATGTGCATCAACAGCGTCATGCGATACACCCGAGTGCCCTACGAGCTGATCCTCGTGGACAACGGCAGCGTCGACGGCACGGGGGACTACTTCAGATCTCTCGCCGAGCAGCACGACAACGTGAAGGTGGTGCTCAACCGCAAGAACCTCGGCTTCGCCAAGGGCTGTAATCAGGGCCTCGCCCGGGCCGACGGCGACTATGTGATGTTCCTCAACAACGACACCATCGTCACCGAAGGCTGGCTGAGCCGTATGCAATGGTGGATCGAGTTGGAGCCCAACATCGGCGTCGTGGGCCCCCGGAGCAACCGCGTGGCGGGGATCCAGAAGGTGGATGGGGTGGGCTACAACGAAGACGACCCCCGAGCCATGGCGCACATGCACGCCTGGGCCAGCGCCTTCACCACGGCGCATCATCAACAGAGCACCTTCGTAAACCGTCTCATCGGGCTCTGTTTGCTGGTGAAACGTGGTGTCATCGACCGCATCGGCGGCTTCGACGTGGGCTTCGGCACGGGCAACTTCGAGGATGACGACTTCTGTATGCGGGCCAAGGTGGCGGGGTACACCCTGCTCATCGCCGGCGACGTCTTCATCCATCACTTCGGCTCGAAGACCTTCGAAGGCAACGGGGTGGACTATCAACAGACCTTCTCTGGCAACATGGACAGATTCCTCAACAAGTGGGGCTTCGAGCGGCAGGGGAACGGCTACGCCACTGAAGGCCTCGACGAGATCGCCTACGAGCGTGGACAACACTTCGTGCCCTACGGGCGTGAGGAGGGTTTCCGGCCCGAGGCAGCCCCTGTGAACGTGCTCGAGCGGGGTGAGCGCAATGTGCTCGTGTTGCCGCCGTGGTCCGACGAGGGCGCCCTCACCGATCTCATCCGAGTGCTCCATGACACCGCCGAGCCCGCTCGACGACAGCGCTGTGCATACTGGCTGCGGGTCGAGCCCAAGTCCGGCCCTGCCCGCCTGAGGCAGCTCGAAGAGGCCACACGCAAAGCTGGCCTGAGGCCGGCGCTGCTGCCCGAGGTGCTGCTCATCGACGCGCCGTTGTCTCCAGAACGAGAGGCCGGGCTCTTCACAGCCTGTGATGCTGTGCTCCTCGATCGGGACTGGCCGGAGTCCGATATCGCCGCCCGGCGTGCCATGGACTGTGAATCCACCCTCGTGGACGGCTTGTCGGCGTTGCCACAGTGGCTCTCCTCAAGCCACTGAAATCAAAGCCCTAACTCAAAACACATCACACTTTCTGCAAAAAACATTCAGCGACAAACAACCTTCCGCCCTCCAAAACATCACTGATTTACGATATGTTGCTTTTTGAGCGGAAGGTTGTCTCCTATGCACACGCCACATCTCATCACTCCGGTGGATGCAGAGGCCCTGGCCAGCATCATCGAACAAGTGGGTCGAGCCATGTACGCCATGGCGTTCACTGATGGGTTGAACCCCGCTCAGTGGGCAGCGCTGCGATACTTTCATCGCGCAGATGACACCGGGCGTACGGTGAGCGGTTTTGCCCGCTTCCAAGGCACGACACCGGGGACCGCATCGCGGACGATCTCGGTGTTGATCCGCCGTGGCTACCTGACCCGCGACATCGATCCTGCAGATCGTCGCCGGGCCCTCATCGGGCTCACAGGCGAAGGTCACGCCATGATGGATCTCGATCCCATGACCAACCTGACCGCCGCCCTCAAAGAGGTCTCCCCTCCAGAGCGGGGCATGGTGCTGGGCGTGATGGAGCGCTTACTGCATCACCTGCAACAGCCCAAGACCTCTGACGAGGACTCGATCGCTGATCCCAGCGCCACGCATCTCTCCCCTGCCCACCTCGCCTCTGACTGAAGGCAAGCTCCAGGCCCAGCCTGGCGCATTTCAGGTCAGCGCACAGTCATCTTCCTTGCCCTCGGGCCTACCTGACGCATATCCATATATACACAGACGAGCGGAGAAGACCGCAGACCTGAGGGAGAGGCACCTGAAGGGCTGCGCCAATTTGAGTTGAGGACATTACGATGACGTGTCTGAGGCGGACGTGGGCAGTGCTCACCCTCTGCGCCATGGGCCTCACCGGCTGCCCGGGGTTCGGCGATCGCACCCTGACGTTCACCGGTGACGTGCCCACCTGGGAAGGTGACATCAAGGCCCTATTCGAAGCGCGATGTACGACGTGTCACGGTGATCCACCGGTGGCCGGTGCGCCCTATCCGCTGCTGACCTTCGAGCAGGCGGTGGAGCGTTCGAGTCGTATCTATGCCCGCTCGGTCACGGTACGCGAGATGCCCCCTGGCGGCGGCCTCGATGACAGCGAGGCCGCCATGCTCAAGGCCTGGCTCGACAACGGCACTCCTCGAGGTGAAGCGCAGGCGACCCCTGACGCCGAGGTCATGGGCGGCGCCGGTGGTGAGGGCGGTATGGGTGGCGCGATGGCCGGTGCAGGCGGGATGATCGCTGGTGATCCCACCTACGACGGTCAGGTGAAGGCCATCCTCGATGGCAGCTGCGCCTTCCCAGGCTGCCACGGTGGCGACGCCCCCGCGGTGAACCTCGACCTGACATCCTATGCCGGCTTCACAGCAGGCGGCCTCTCCGGCGTGCTCACCTCCGACTCTGGTGATCCCGCCGACTCGCTCCTGATCAAACGCGTGCGGGCCCTCGATGGCTTCACCAGCATGCCCCCAGGCAGCATGCTCCCTGCTGATCAGCTCGACATCCTGGACGCCTGGATCGCCGCTGGCGCACCAGAGAATTGAGGGCACGACTCGTGATCAAGACACTCCGTCGTTCATCGACCCCTGGCGCCTGCTTCTGGGCTCTACTGGCCCTCGTGTCGCTTCTGGGGGCCGAGGCGCTGGCCTTGCCCCAATGGGCGGTGCAGTCGGGGCGGGCCTGTGACACCTGCCACACAGATCCCACGGGCTGGCCCAACCCCGAGCTGGCGGAGCGCAAGTGCTCGCTCAGCTGTGGCACCTGCCACGTAAACCCCACCGGGGGCGGCATGCGCAACGCCGGGGGGCTCTACTTCGGACGCCAGACCCTGCCCATGTTCGGCAGTCGCCCCGCCGACGAGCTCTACAAAGCACCGAAGATCAAGCTGACCAACGGGCCCTCGCCGGGCTCACAGCCCTCACAGGCGCCTACGGAAGAGATGAAGGGCACGCCGATCCCCAAGGGGGACTGGTACTGGCAGATGCCCCTCGATCAGGCCCCTCGGCTCGGTGTCTGGCCCTGGAAGGTGCCTGGGCCCATGACCGCGGGCCGCTACGCCGGGATCCCGGTGAGCCCCACGTTCCAGGTGGGTACCGATCTGCGCTTCATGGCCTACTACCCTCAGGAAGAAGGGGTCGAGACGGCCTACTTCCCCATGCAGGCCGATCTGCACCTGCTCGCCCGGCCCTACAACCCCGAGGGGGTGAACGTCGGCCGCCTCACCACCTTGATCACCATGGGCTTTCAAGGGTCTCGCGGCGAAGAGTTCGATGGCTTCGTCGATCGATACTTCACCCGTGAATGGTGGGCGCTCTACGACAACCTGCCTTATCAGTTCTATGTGAAGGGTGGGCGCTTCCTGCCGGCCTATGGCTGGAAGCTCGACGATCACACGGCATATACCCGTCAAGGCATGGACTTGCTGGGCACCCCCTTTGATCACGAGCGGCAGGTCACCGGCGTAGAGGTGGGCCTCAACCCCAACTATTTCTATGCCCACGCCAGCCTCTTCAATGCTGCCCAGAAATGGGACGAGCCCATCAAGGACGAAGATGGCTATGGCGCCGCCCTCACCGCCGGCTGGCGGCACATGGGCTGGCACGTGGGCGGCTCGTTGATGGGGGGCTCGAAAGAGGGCCTCGACCAGGTCACGGCGGGGGCGAACTGGGCCCTCAACCTGATGTGGTACGACATCTTGCCCATCATGTATCTCGGAGAGCTGAACTACACCCACTCGGGTCTCGACGGCCGAGATCGCAACGGCATGAACGCGTTCCACGAGGTCGAGGTCCGGGCCACGCGGGGGGTGCAGCTCAAGCTGCGCTATGACTGGCGCGATCCCGACACCCAGTTCATCGACGATCACTTACACCGCTACATCGTCGGTGTGCAGTGGTACCCCGTGAGTTTCCTCGAGGTGATTGTGCAATACCGTCATAACCGGGAGCTCGAGCAAATCGACAACGATGAATTCTTCGTGCAGCTCCACGGTTGGTATTGACCACCGACCTGGGCCGGCATAATCCACCCCGGTCGGATGCTTGACCGGGAGGAGCCAGAATGTCGCGCCGTCACCTGCCTCGCCGAGGCCTGTTCACACCACTCATCATCGCCCTGACGCTGTCGCTGGGGGTGGCCCACGCCGCTCCGGTGGACGACACCGCACGTCGCCTGATGGAGTACGTGCCTGCGGACACGCCCTATGCCTTCGTGGGGCTCGAGTCGTTCCCCGAGGCCATCACCAAGAAGATGACTCAGGCGGTCCAGCCCACCTTGGATCAGCTGAAGACGCAGATGGCCGAGCTCGAGAAGACCCCGGGTCAGAGCAAGGGCGACCGCGTGATCCAGGCCGTCGTACAGGAGATGTTCGCCAACGTCGATGACGCCATGAACATCTTCGGCATGGGCCCCGACAGCCGCATGGTGATCTATGGCCTGGGCTTCCTGCCCGCCGCCCGCATCACCCTCAAAGATCCCAAGCGACTTCAGAGCTTCATCGGCAAGGTGGAGAAGCGCTCCGAGGTGAAGTTCGATCGCAAGCAGTTCGACTCGGTGTCGTACTACAGCTTCGGCGACGCCGAGTTGCAGGTGGCCCTGGCCATCATCAACAACGATCTGGTCATCGGCGCCTCACCCACCTCGATGACCGAGGAGGTCTGGCCTCAACTCTTCGGACTGCGCAAGCCCCTGAAGACCACCCTCAACCAGTCGGGCAAGATCGACGACCTGATCAAGCGCCACAACCTCAACAGCTTCGCTGTGGGCTTCCTCGACCACAAAGCCATCGCCCAGCTGCTCATGGGTGACAACACGGGCCTGGGCCAGAAAATGGCCACGGCCCTGGGCTACAAGGTGAAGCTCGACGCCACCTGCAAGGCCGAGGTCTACAGTCTGGTGGACTATGCACCTCGCTCGATCATCGACTACCGGATCATCGGCGAGCAGGAGATCCGCAGCGATCTGCTCTTCGAAACCGAGGCCGCCCTCACCCATGATCTCGCCGGCCTCACCACTCGGGTGCCGGGCCTCGGCGGCGCCCAGAAGTCCCACCTCGGTGAGATGGCTTTTGCCCTCGACGTCAATGGCATGTTCGACCTGCTCGGCCGCCGGGCGAAGGCCGCCGCGGCGAAGCCCTTCACCTGCCCCGACCTGCAGGGCCTCAACGAGATGGCCACGAACCTGAGCCGGGATCTGGGCAACGGCACCCCCGCACCAGCGGCAGCCTTCGCCAAAGGCTTCCGCGGGCTGCACGCGGTCATCGAAGACGGCCGGATGACCAAGGACAAGAGCTTCGAGGCCAAGGGCTTTGTGCACTTGTCCCACGACACCCCCATGACCTTCATGGGCATCCTGGGCATCGCCCTCCCTGCTCTGGGGCAGGCAGGCCTGACCGACGACGGCAAGGTGGTGGACGTGAAGCTGCCCAAGTCGCAGTCGAGCAAGATGGACTTCTCCGCGGTCTCCGCCGTGGCGGTCCGGGGCAAAGGCATGGTGGTGGGCTCTGGCAAGGGCATGAAGGGCCGCATCACCGGCGTGCTCGACGCCCCCGCCCCCGGGCCGGCCCCAGTGTTCCTGTTCAACTACGATGCCGGACGCTTCCTCAAGCTGATCGGCGACACGCTGCCCCCCGACGCCACCGAGCGCGAGGCCATGGAGTCCTTGCTCAGCGTCTTCGGCGCCACGGGATACGGCGTCTACTTCACTGATCGCGGGCCCATGATCCGCAGCACCATCTTCTTGCGCTGATCGAGCACATGCCTCTGACGCTCCCCCCCATCCATCTGCCCATCACGCACGAAGACGTCGATCAGCTCGCAGCGGCGCTTGGCGAGGTCATCCCCCGCTTCGCGATTCGCTACAAAGACGAGTCACCGCTTCAGCGCCTGATCGGCCGCCTGGTGTCACCCTTTAACTCGGAATACATGACCCGCTTCACCACGGTGATGTTCGGCAAAGTATATTTCCCGAGTCGGGCGTGGTGTGACGAGATGGGCCCGGAGGCGGTTTACAGCATCTTGCGCCACGAGGCGGTGCACCTGCTCGACGCCAAACACTTCCCGGTGATCTTTCACCTGAGCTACTTGTTCTTGTTGCCAGCAGGCCTCACGGCCCGGGCGTGGTGGGAGTGGCGTGGGTACGTGGAGACAATGCGGGTGGAGGTGGCCCTTCGAGGGTACGTGCCCGAGCATCACATCGAGTGGATCGCAGGCTGCTTCACGGGGCCTGCGTATCTATTCATGTGGCCGTTCCCGAAGCAGATCCGTCGCGCCCTGAGGCGTAAGGCGAAACAGCTTCAAGCCCAGCGTGAAGCTCAAGGCAGCCCGTAGTCGAAGCCCTTCATCGTCGCCAGATAGATGCCCAGCGCCGCGCTCACCATGGCCATCAATGCTGACAGGCCGTAGACCAGCCGCAGCTGGGGCACGAGCCTCAGGCTCGATTGCCGTGCGCAGGCCACCATCATCACCCCACCGGCGAGCGACAGCGCCAGGGCATACCAGGCCAGGTGCTCTTTGATCTCGAACATCTGCCCCATCTGCAGGTCAGCCAGATAGAGCTGACGGCGCAGCTCTTGTCGGTATGCGGGGTAGATCACCCAGCCCATGATGTTGGTGCCCAAACACGTGAGCGTGGCCAGATAGCCCGCCAGCCGTGTGCGAGGGCTCGGCCGCTTCGCCCGCCGCAATGCCAGAGGTGGGTGCAGGGCCAGGGCGATGCCCAGCAAGGCCAGATGGCCGTGGATCTTCTCCCAAATCAGCATCAGGGATACATCACGCTGAGCAACGCGCAGCCGAGGGTCACTGGCACGAGCAAACGCGTCAGCCAGCGTATGATCTGCTCGGCCCGGCCGAGGGCCAGACGCCAGCCGGCGATGGCCCCCACGGTGGAGATGAAGGCCGAGAGCCCCAAGCGCCAGAAATACTCCACCCGCACGGTGGCCATGATGGCGGTGGGGTCCACCGGGCCCATGTCGATGGCCGCTCGTGTGCGATCAAGGCTGTAGAACAGACAGCCCACCAGGGCGCCGGCGAGAGCGCCGGCGCAGATGCGCAGCCACACATCTCGCTCATGGTGCGCTTCGACGTCTGACATCAGGGACACCTCACGGGCTCGAAGGGCACACCCCGGTGGTGGGCCATCACCCGAGGACACTCCGGATCCGGAGCGAAGTACGTGTCGTCGTAGAACGCCGTCACCGCCTTGCAGCCCCCTTTGCAAATCGACCGATAGACGCATGTATTACACGGCGCAGGGGCGTTCTCCGGGTAGCTCCGCCAGCGCTTCAAGGTCTCGTCAGTGCCCCAACGTGGCCCCAGAGCGCCCGCGTCTCCGAGGGGGGTCTCGATGAAGCTGCACGGGGTGGCGTGCAGCTCTGCAGTGATCGCGCTCAGCGCGTGACCCGCCTCGCAACCGTACACCCCGAAACGTTCGAGCTGCTCCGGGTCGGGGTTCGCCGCGCAGAGCATAGGGATGAACGAGCAGTCCACCTTGAAGCTCACGGCGGGATATTGCTCGGCGAGGGCCATCAGAGTGGGCGTGAGGGATCGACTCTGGGCCTCGGTGAGGGCCATGCTCTCATAGATGTCCCGGCCTCGACCCGTGGGCTTAAACCGCAAGCACTCCACCTCATCCACCCCATAGGCCACCACGGCCTCGACGGTCTGGGGCAGCGCTTCGAAGGTGGCCCGACTGAGCACACAGTTGATGCCACAACGCACGCCGGCTTCCGCGAGCATGGACAGCGCCTTCAACGCAGCGGCGGCGCCATCGTAGCCGCGACTCTGGCGGTAGACCGCGCCCACGCCATCC
This sequence comes from Bradymonadia bacterium, assembly GCA_046290225.1. Classification (GTDB taxonomy): domain Bacteria; phylum Myxococcota_A; class Bradymonadia; order UBA7976; family UBA1532; genus JBKAGE01. The sequence goes on from JBKAGE010000037.1 coordinate 365,902, forward strand.
ATGGAGACGTTGACCCGCCCAAAGACAGTGCACGCCCGAGCCCGCTCAGGGGTCAGGCCGATGCCGCTGGTGGTGAGGTTGGGCACCATGCCCCGCTGACGAATGTAGTGAGCCAGCTCGAAGAGGCCCGGCCTCAGCATGCTCTCCCCGCCGCCGAGGGCCACGTGGAACACACCTGCATCGGCGAGCTGATCCACCACGGCCTTCAGAGCACTGACTGTGGGCTCTGCCCCTGAAGGCGTGGCCCCGGTGTAGCACCCCGGGCAGGCTGCGGGGCAGCGATTGGTGGTCATCAAGTGCACCTCGATGGGGGCGCTCAAGTGACCTGATGGTGCAGACCACGATGGATGCTCACGGCCACCGAGGGCTCGAGCCATGGTCTGATCGACGTGCACCAGCGCCGGCGGATCGTCCAGGGCGATGATGGCGCCGAAGTCTTCGTAGCGCAGCTTCACTGATCCGCCTCAGGCTCGGAGGCCGCCTCACCATCGGTAACCTGCTGGCGCTGGGCGCGGGCCTGCAGCAGCGCTGACATGAGGTTCACAGCCACAGTGCTCGCCGTGGCTGTCCAGAAGAGCATGTTGATGACGCTGCCCACGGAGCTGGAGTTCGGGTTGTAGCCGAACTTGATCTTCAAGATGCGGCCCGGCAGCGGCGCACCGGGCTCGATGGCCCCTTCAGCGCGCAGGGCTTCTCTCAGCGCCTCGTGCCAAGCGTCTTCGTCCATCTCACATCCCCATGAGGGCCTGCAGCCCAAAGGTGTCGAGCACCATGAAACATGCCCCGAGAGAGGCGGTGACCGACAACACCGCCAATGCCATATGAAGCCCGAGCCCTGTCGTGGGTCGCCCGTGACGGCTCGCGCCCACGATCAAGTGCACCCCCACGAGGGCCACACCACACGACCAGAAAGGCCAGAGGTGCCCCGGGCTCCACAGCTCGGCGATCAGGCCGCCGGCCCCGAAGACATACACGATGAAACTCGCCCCTCGCCAGGGTCGCCAACGCCTCAGCGTCGAACCTGAGAAGGCCCGCCACCCTTGTCTGAACACGCACAGACCGAGGAGAGCGGCGAGCATCACCCAAGAGCCGAGCCGAGCCCGAATGCGCCACAGCAGATCTCGGGCGTTGTGGAGCAGCCTTCTCAAGCGCACGTGATCGGTATGCTGAGCCAAGTGCGCCTCCAGCGCCTCGATGAGCGGTGTCGGATCTCTCGAGCCCACGGCGCGAAACGCGAGCTGATATGCCGTATAGGCCTGCACCTCGTTCGCGGCAGCAAGGCCAATTGCGAGGGTGCGCTGCAGCGATGCTTCAGGGCGTCTTTGCACCTCGAGATCGTCACGGGCGAGCCAGAGCTCCAGAGCGAATACCGCCTCGGGCTCTGCATCGGCTCGCAACGCCTGTACCGCAGCACGGGTGGCATCACCGCCAAGCTTCAGAGCCTCGGCTTTGATGCGCTCGAAGCGCGCCAGAGTGTTCTGAGCGGCCTCGGGGCGAGCACCGATCACTTCGAGGCGACGTCGAGCACGGCGCGCGAAACGACCACCGGGATCGAGTTCGAGGGATCGCTGGTACCATCGCTGAGCCCCACTCAGCCCTCTCGACTCCATCAACTCACCCAACGTGTAGGCCGCGCGGGCCCCCTGGCGTTTCAGAGCCTGAGTCGCTTCGGGGTCAGACGCTTGATTCACCATCTGCCGCAGCTCCACGGCCCCTTGCCGATATGCCGCTTCGTCATCGGCAGCCCGGACAGCATCGAAGATCGCCCGAGGATCCCGCTCTGCGCTGGCTGGTGCGGAGCACAGGGCGATCACGAGCCACACGAGAGGCACGCACAACATGTTGCCTGCAGCAGCATCTAAAGTCGTGATACCTTCTCTCCTCTCTTCAGCCGGGTAGAACCATGAGATGCACCCTCACCTCCACCGTCGCACTGTGCGCTGCAACCCTCTTCACCTTCGGCTGTGACACCACAGAGAGTACCCAGACAGCGACATCAGATGCCGACGCGCTCACCGACACCGGTCTCACCGACGCAGAGCGTGTCGAGGATGCCGAAGCCATCACCGATGCCAGTGTCGTCGCCGACGCTGCTCTGCCGGCACCCGACGCAGCTCAACCCATATATGCCGAGAACTGCGACGATGCGGTGCAGCATGGGCTCACCTTCACGCCAGCGCTGTGTGCCCACGAGATCACCCACCAGGAAGGCCTGGAAGAGATCACCGCGAGCTGTGGCGTCGCCACGGAGACGCCCGTCCATCTGCACCTGAACTTCCCCACGGAAGATCCCTCCACCACCATCGCCATGCTCTGGACCACTGGTGGTGACACTCGGGTGAGCGAGGTGCGCCTCGGCAATGACCCAAGCGCCCTCGATCAAGTCTGGCACGGTCACACGTTCACCCATAGTCAGATGGAAGGCCGCCGCCTACACGAGGTGCACGTGTGCGGCCTCGAGCCCGGGCGTACGTACTATTATCAAGCAGGCGGTCCGGGCGGTTGGAGCGAAGTCGCGAGCTTCACGACGGCCCCAGTCAAAGACACAGACGAAGAGTTCACCTTCGCCTTCGCCGGCGACACACGCTCTGAAGACTTCATCATGTGGAACGAGGCCTTGAGGGCCATCGACGCCCGTGGGGTGGACATGATGCTCTTCAGCGGTGATCTGGTGGATCGCGGGTTGATGCAGGATCAATGGGACGGCTGGTTCGGCGCCGGAGATCCGTACATGTCGCGCCTGCCCTTCATCCCGGCCAACGGCAACCATGACTGGCTCTCCCTGAACTACCTCGCCCACTTCGCCTTGCCGCGAAACGAAGAGAACTTCCATTACCGATATGGCAACGCCCTCATCATCTCGGTCAATGACTTCCCGGCGATGGACCCCCGGGCCATCCGCGGTCGCACGCGAGAATATCTACGCGATACGCTGGCGGCCCATCAGGACGCCAAATGGAAGTTCGTCGTCAACCACCGCGCCTTCTTCAGCGCGAGCCAGCACGGCTCGACATCGGTGCTTCAAGAGGAGTGGCTGCCGTTCATCGACGAATATGGCGTCGATATGGTCTTCAACGGCCACGATCACAACTACGAGCGCTCCAAGCCGATCCGCAACATGGAGGTGGTCCCCATGGGTGAGGGCACGATCTACGCCATCGCAGCAGGCATCGGCGCCCCGCTCTACGAGAACGGCTCCGAGTGGTGGACCGAGATCTCCGAGAAAGTGCCTTCATATGGCATTGTGCGCGTAGCGGGTGATCGCCTCGAGTACACGGCCTACCGTCTCGACGGCACGATGCTCGACAGTTTTACTTGGACCAAGTGACATGATGTCGAAGAAATCATCGTTCAGCGTGCTGGGCACCCCCCTGGAGCTTTGCAGCTGCGAGCCCATGACCGGCTGGTTCCGCAACGGCTTCTGCGAGACCGACAAAGATGATCGCGGCAGCCACGTGGTGTGCGCCGAGATGACCGACGAGTTCCTGGCCTACACCAGGCGCCGGGGCAACGATCTCAGCACCCCACGGCCCGAGTTCGGGTTCCCGGGCCTCGAAGCAGGCGATCATTGGTGCCTCTGCGCGATCCGTTGGGCCGAGGCCGTGGAGGCTGGGGTGGCCCCACCCGTGTTCCTCGAGCGCACGGAACGCTCGGCCCTCGAGGTGGTCGATCTCGACACCCTCAAGCGCCACGCGGTCCTGCACTGATGCTCGAGTCACGAGAAGACGAAGCGATCCCCATGGGGGACGATCCAAACGATCCCACCCGAGTGGCCGTGGCCCGAGAAGCCGAAGCGCTCCCTCTCAAACCACTGCTCATGGCTTTGGTGATTCCCGGTGTCACCGCTGGCGTCGCTTATGGCTTGGGCCAGTGGCTGTTCCCCGGTGAAGATCAGGAGACGATCCGTCAGGTGATGGTGGTGTCGGGCCTTGTCGCGGCGGCCGGGGCGGTGGCCTGGATGTTTACCCGCAAGCGGTAAAATCTGGCTACACTGCCGGGCATGGCTGACGAGATTCACACACCCGAGCAGCTCATCGCCGTGATCCGCGAAGGTCGACGCACGGCGTGTCCGCACTGTCGACACCCCAACCCGCCCGGTCAGCGCTTCTGCTCGAGCTGTGGGTTACGGCTGAAATTCCCCTGCCCTCAATGCAACGCCCCCTGCCAGTCGGGGCAGAGCTTCTGCGGCAGCTGCGGCGTCTCCCTCGCCGAAGTGCTCAATGATCACTTCGCCCAGCTCGAAGCCGGTGAAGCAGATGCCAGAGCCGCCCGAGAAGCTGACCCTCTGAGGCGCTATCGCACCCTGCGCACCATCGAAGAAGGCCGCATGAGCCACATGCTCGGCGTCACCCCCGAGGGCGAGCGCCACTTCTTGAAGGTGGCCCGCAGCGCCACTGGCAAGCGGCTCATGGCCAACGAGCTCTCGGCGCTGGCAGATCTCGAGGACGTACAGGGGATTCAACACCCCGTGCACACATACAGTGACGATCAACACGCGGTCGTTGCATTCGAGCAACTGCACAACCCCGCGCTGCGGTTCCCCGTGGACATCCCCGAGCTGCTGCAGCTGACCATCGATGTGCTGGAGATCCTCAGCGCAGTGCACGCCCGCGGCTGGGTGCACTGCGATCTCAAACCTGCGCACTTGATGCAGAGGGCCGACGGCCAACTCGCCCTCGTGGACTTCGACATCGCCCAGAAGCCCGGACCAAGTGCTTTTGGGGCCTACACCGCCCTCTTCGCCGCCCCGGAGCAGATCGTCGGTGATGCCCTCGACCACCGGGTCGATCTACACGCTGTGGGGGTCATGCTGTACATGCTCTTCACCTATGATCGATTCCCTGCAGTCCTCGAAGAGCGGACGGAGTCAGAGGCGTACATTGGGGTGCTCAAGGCGCGCCCGGCGAAGAACCGGGCCTATCTGAGTGGCCAGACGATGTACGTAGGCAAGGGCTCGCTGAGCAAGGTGGCAGGTGCCCCGCAAAACATGGCGGGCCCGCCGACGAACACCGAGGCCGAGAAGCGGCGCGTACTCGGCGCGAAGTACCTCTTCAGCGCCGAGCTCAAGCGCACATGCGACGTCAACGCCGAGATCAGGCTCGCCGGTGAGGTCATGCGGGTGGTGCGCACCGCCTGCGCAGTGGATCCGGAGGCGCGCTATCCCAGCGCTGAGGTCATGGCCGCTGATCTGCGCCTGATCATGGAGGGCGCCCGATGACCCCCAACGAGCTCAACATCGCCTTGGGTCAACATCGCCCGTCGGGCCTCTTCTACAAGCCGCTCAAGCAGGCGGGGCTCCGGCGACTGAGAGTCCTCGAACACCCGTTGATCCATCAGTGGCTCGGCGAAGCCCCCGACGGCAGCCAGATGCTGGTTCGCGCGGGCACGCATCACGAGGCCCTCGAGCTTTTGCTCAACGAAGCAGAGCGCTGCGCCGCAGTGGAGCACCAGCACGTGATCTCCATGGCCTGGACGGTGCGCCCCAAGGCCCACCATCTGACCCTGGGCTTTCACTGGCCCAAGCCCCTCACGTTGAAGTGGCCTCTCGACCTGCGGTGGCTGATTCGATGCTTCATCTCCGCCGCCCGTGGGGCCGGCGCGCTGCACCGGGCAGGGCTGGTGCACTGCGATCTCAAGCCAGAGTCGATCTGTTTCACCGAGGATCCACAGCACGTGCGGATTTGGGGGCTGCACATGGCGCAACCGCCAGGCACGCCCGAGGTGGAAGCCTGGTCCGCCCGGTTTGCGGCGCCAGAGCAAATCACCGGGGCTCCCCTCGACGCCACCGCCGACGTCTATGCCCTTGGGGTCTCCCTGTACTCGATGTTCATCCGCTCGCGGTTCCCCACAATTCAGCTCTCGGGCCAGCCACGGGGCGTTTCGCCGGCGCCGCCGTCACCGCAGACGATGATGGGGATCGACACAGGCCCCGTGGGCCCACCCCCTGGGGGCGCGTTTCTGAGCGCGGCCACTCATGTGGGGGTGATCCCTGATCACGCAGGCGTGCCTGCGGCTGCTCAGGGGCCCGCTCAGGAAGCGACCCACTCGATTCTGGGGGCCAAGCTGATGTTCGCGCGGCAGATGGAGCAGGTGGCGGAGCGCACCGCGGACATCGGCGCCGCCCACGGCCTGCTCACCTTGATCGACAAGGCCTGCGCTCAGAAGCCGACGGACAGATTCGCCGACGGAGATGCGCTGGCGAGCGCCCTGGAGGGCCTGTTATGAGGCCAATTCAAGTGCACTCCGTACATCTACGATGGATCTATTTTGAAGCGAGTACGTTTTTCTAGGGGTCAAAGGAATAAACCTCTTACCCACGAAGCTTAGTCTTTGTGTTGGATTTACGGAGCCCCCCATGCTTGGCAACTTGTTCAAGAAGAAAGACCACGCCGAATTCGAAGCGGTGGCCATGCCCCACGCCGACGCCCTCTACGGCGCCGCTCTGCGCATGACCCGCGATCCCACCCGCGCCGAAGACCTGGTGCAGGACACCCTGCTTCGAGCGTACCGCTTCTGGCACAAGTTCGAGCAGGGCACCAACATCAAGGCGTGGCTGTTCCGCATTCAGCTGAACACCTTCATCAACAAGTACCGTAAGAAGCAGACCGAGCAGACGGTGATGGACGATCGCGACATCCACGATCTGCTCCACCGTCACGCCGCAGAAGAGTCTCGGGTGATCCCCCCAGACACCCGCGACGAGTTCTTCAAGAAGGTGCTCAGCGACGACGTGCTCGCCGCCCTCGACAGTCTGCCCTTCGACTTCCGTATGACGGTGGTGCTCGCCGACATGCACGACTTCTCGTACAAAGAGATCGCCGAGATCCTCAACTGCCCTGTGGGCACCGTGATGAGCCGCCTGCACCGCGCACGCAAGCTGCTGCAGGCTCAGCTCTTTGCCTATGCCGTCGAGAATGGCATCATTCAGGCACCTGAGGGCGTCACCGCCGACAACGTCGCCGATCTCGACGCCTTCCGCCGCCGCCGTAAAAAGGCCTCTGCCTGAGAAGGGCCCTCACCTGATGTCGACTTCAAAGATCAGCTGCGCAGACTTCCGCCAGTTCATCGATCCCTACCTCGACGGTGAGTTCGACGAGCGCGACCGGGCCGACTTCGACGCCCACGCCGCGGGCTGCCCCGACTGCCGCCAGACGCTCGAGCAACACATCTGGTTCCAGCGCAACATCAAGCGCAACCTCGCCGAGCCACAGTCGATGCCCCCGGCGGCCCGAGCCAAGCTCAGGGCCCGCCTGCACATCGCTCAGCAGCCCGAGCGCCGCGCCCGCTGGGTCAAGCGCCTCGCCCTGCCAGTGCCCGTGCTCGCCGCAGGCGCAGCGTTGCTGCTCATCACCCCCCTCACGGGCTTCACCCCTGTGGTGGACGACGTGGTGGAGCAGCACAATCAGACGATGCCTGTCGAGGTGCCCAGCGATCAGGCCAACGAGGTGGATCAGTGGTTCAAGGACAAAGTGCCTTTCGCCATGCACGCCCCCCGATTCTCTGATCAGCGGGTCACGCTGCTCGGCGGTCGCCTGAGCCAGCTACGCAGCCCCATCGACGGTGAGCCGATGCAGAAGGCCGCCTACCTGATGTACGGGGTGGGCCGCGAGAAGCTCACGGTGCTGGTCTTCGAGGGCAAGCAGCTCGATCTGAGCAAGTTCGGCACTCAAACCCGCCTCAAGAACCTCGAGTTGTCGATCCTCGATCGCGGCGACTACCGCGTGGCGATGTACCGTAAAGACGGGCTGACTTACGCGGTGACCTCACGGCTGCCCGAGTCGGAGATGATCCGATTGGTGAGCACGGCCCTTTGAGCGGACGACCGTGCCTTCGGCACCGTCTGTAGCGGACGGTCATCGCCTTTGGCGACAGCCTGTAGCGGACGCCTCGCCTTCGGCGAGAGCTGTAGCGGACGCTCATTTGCCTACGGCAAATTCCCTGTAGCTTTTTGAAGATCACTTTGGGGGTGTGGGCTCGTCTACCGCGAACATTGTGGCCCTCTGACGGACCAGTTCCGGCGTAAGCCCCTACCCTGGTCCGGAAGCCCACCAGACACACCAAAAGTCTCTTAGAAAGCTACAGCTCAGGCTGCCGGAGGCAGACTCGGCGTCCGCTACAGCTCTGCAAGGCGAAGCCGAAGCAAGCGTCCGCTACAGACGCAGCGCAGCGAAAGCTTTTGCTGGGTCGTCCGCTACAGGCGGCCCGAAGGGCGGCCGTCCGCTCCATCACTCGTACCAAATCACATAAGCACTCAACGCGATGTCCCCACCTCGGGGATCCCCGCCGTTGAACAGCCCGCGGTACGTCAGTGTGCTCTCCGCGCCTGGCGTGATGTGATCCGTGATGTCCAGGCGGATGAGATCCACCGGTAAGCCCGGGCACCAGTAAGCGCGCCCTGGCGCCCAGTTGCCCCACTGACCTGGGGGCACCCCCTCACCCGCCCGCTCGGCGCAGCCCTTGAGCGTGCCTGCCTCCATGGCCGAGCTGATCTCGGTGAGCTCTACGTCATTGAGCGTGAACTGGTGGCGATGATCACACCACTCCGCGCAGTTGTCCTGCGGGGTCTGGCCGTGGCCGCTGATGATGGTCACCAGCTCCGCGCGGCGGGTGCCCTCGGGGGCCGTGAAGGTGAAGGGCTCCCGGGTGTTGTAGTTCTCGTCGAAAGCCCCGCCGGTGAAGGCGAGAGCGCCGCCAGTGGCCGAGCCCTCGGGGCCAGCGGCGGGCATGGCCTCGGAGAAGCGCAGGGTGATGCGGGCGTTGCGCTCAGTCTTGCGCTCCCAGTCGGGGCCCATCTCGATGAAGAACCGCTGGGTGCCGCCTGCCCGGAGCAGGGCGAGCATCGGCGAGATGTCCTGAGCCCACCGGCGACGACCACGACGCCAGTAAGGCGTGATCCAGCGCATGATCTCCTGCCGCTGGGCGCACTCTTCGTCGAGGCAGAGCGAGATGCGGGCGATGCGATCCCACTCACTGCAGGCGAAGGGGTGCTGGAACGGGCAGGTGACCTGAATGTCCACCTCGAGGGTGTTGAAGGCCGCCATCTCTTCAGCGGATGGCAGCTCCACCTGCTCGGTGAAGACCCGCTCGGTCACAGCCCGCTCAAGCAGCGTCACTTCGGTGATCTCCGAAGTGTCGGCGAGCCGGGCGTCGAGCGAGGAGAGGTGGTTGTAGAAGTGGCCGGCGTACGCCGCCATTTCGAAGTTCGGCGGCTGCCCCACCACAGGCGAGAGGCTGCCCACAGGGTCGAACTGTTGATGCCGGTTGATAGCGAAGACGTCGGGCAGCGGCGCCTGGGCCATGCCACGGTCACCGAGATCGACAACGCCCTCGTCAGAGAACATGAAGTCGAGATAATTGCGGGCGAAGAGCCCGGCGCTGCCCTCGATCTCGGTCATGCGATCAGTGACGAAGTGGAAGTGGCTGCGCCAATACGCGCGATCGGCTGCGTCGGCGACGTTGGCACCGAGGAACCGGTCGAAGCCATCTCGAAGCGTGTTCATGCGGGCTTCGCGCTCGGCGAGCTCTTCTTCGAAGCTGGTGAAGAAGTAATGCACATTGCGCGGGCCCTGCTGATACAGGGGGGAGAGATCGCTGCCCCAGAGCTGATCGCCCTGCCATGGGCCTCCACCGCCCTGACGTAGATCCTGGAAGTAGTTCAGGAACACGTAACTCTCACAGCCGCTCCAGTTCTGGGTCAGCTGCCATGGGCCGTCGAGGGTCTGCACGGTGAAGTCACCGGCGATGTCGCCAAAAGCCGTGCCGCCATCCGCGGTCTGAAATGGTGCCTTGGGCAGGTCGAGATCTTCACATGGCCCATCGGCGAACATGACCTCACCGCCACCGGCGCCGCCCATCATGCCGCCCATGGGCTCACCACCGGCGCCGCCCACGGGCTCACCGCCCATGCCTCCGGCACCACCGCCGGCCTCACCGCCAGCGCCACCGGAAGGCTCGCCTCCCGCGCCGCCCACGGGCTCACCACCCATGCCACCGCTGGCTTCGGCATCGGGCGCTGGCGCCCCACCGCTGTCGCCATCGTCATCGCACCCAACTACGACACAGGCTGAGATCATCAGGGCCATCGGCAACTTGCCAAACATCACGCGCAACCTCATCCGCAACTCCAGAGCATCTGGGTCCACTTCGGAATACAGGCTACTGTGGCTGAAGTGGAGAGACGAGGTCCAGGGAGAGGGGCATGAAGACGAGAGGTTTGACGTATTTCGGGCTGGTGTGGCTCATGGCAGGGTGTGTCGATCGTCAATCGACCGCTGACGCGCCAGAGTCGAGGCAGGATTCAGGCACACCGGCAATGAACACCGACGCTTCGTCGGGCAACCAGAGCACCCCACCAGACGCCGGGCTCGCCGAGCCTGACGCCACCCCTGGATCCGATGCAGAGCCTGCAGCGCTAGACGCCGAGGTGCCAGATGCGGCGATGGCCGAGCCTCAGTGCGCTCAAATCACCTACTATCACGATGACTTGCGATGGGCTCCAGGGCCACCCATGGGTTTCATGGACGACCGCCTGCTCTTCTCGGTGCAAGACGATGAGGGCCGATGGCAACTCGGCACTGAGGTCGGTGAATTGCTGCCCTTCAGCCCCAACCAGGCCGTGCTCATGGGCAGCGGCGGAGGTGGCCTCGGCTTTGCGCTGGTCAACGCAGACGGCAGTTGGATGATCTCTCATGCTGTTGACGGCACCCTCATGCCAGTGAGCGGGCTGCAACCTGTCCCCCTCGACTTCGCCCCAGGGCAAACCTGGCAGGCAGGGCCAGACTTCGTGGCCTGGACTCATGCCGGGTTCGCCTCCCGTTGGGATGCAGACATTGGAGAGCAGACGCTGGGAGACGGGCGCGTGCTCGACGCCCACGCTGACGGCACCCTGGTCTTCGACTCACTCATGCAGCTCGTGCTCCATGGCCAGGATGGGAGCGCCTTCACCGTGGACATTGGGCTCCCCCTCGTCGATGCCGCCTTCAACAGCGTTGGGCAGTACTGGGTCGAGCCAGGCGACGGCGCCCTGTGGCGTACGAACCGCAGCAGAATACGGGAGCAGCTCGGCGAAGGCTGCGCTCACCTGTCCGTGGTGAACGATCGCATGGTGGCGGTCTGTGACCGATACATACGCCGTGGCACACTCGTCGAAGGCCCCGCCCTCATCAGTGAGGCCCCTTCAGCGCCCGGCTCACAGGCGCGCTCCATCCAGAATCAGCTCGTGCTTGAAGATGGCGCCCACATCGCGGCAGTGGCCACAGATGGCACCGCTGTCGCCTGGGCACAGTTCGATGATGAGGTGGACTGGTGCAACGGCTCTGAGGGCGGAGGGCGGCTCAGATACACACCCTCTCTCGGCGGAGGCACCACCATCTCGGAGCTGGACCGTCTCGACGCCGGCTGTATGTGTTGCGACTCGTTCTGGCCAGAGATGTGGCTGGGCTTCTCCCCTTCTGGCGACGCGCTGGCTTGGTCCTATGCAGTCTCTGACGCAGGGAAACAGGCAGCACAGGCCGTCAAAGCCGCCAAAGCCCAATTCTGCCCTTGAAGCGATCCTGAGGGGCACAGATAGACTGCGGGCATCTTCTCCCGGGCGCATCCTCGATGCGGGAATGGTGAAACGATGTCGCGGTGGTCTCTGTGCCTCGCCCTGGCCCTGCTGGGCTGTGTCGATCGACAAAGCACACTCGATGGCGATCCAGGTGGTGACACTGCTGATGCTGGGGCACCCCTCGGCGGCGCAGCAGGTGCCCCAGCAGGCGGCGCGGGTGGCGCAGGGCCAGATGGTGGCACCCCAGACATGGGTGTCGTCGTGGGCCCGGGCGTCGACTGCGAGGGCACGCCACAGATCGCTCAACTCGATCAGCAGAATCAGAGCACCATCGGGCCGAGTATGGGCTTCGTGGGCAACACGCTGGTCTTCACAGAGTGGGTCAGTGGCCAGGACGACCTGCGTCTCGTCGACGAGACCGGAGCGCCCATCTTCGAAGATGACGCTCGAAACGTGCAGATCATGGGCGGGGGTGCAGGCACGATCATCGGCACAACGGGCTCGAGTGATCGCTGGGCACCCTTCATCGGGACGGTCGAAACAGGTCGGTTGCTCGATGGTCGACTGAGCTCTCCATCCCAGTTGGGCCGGTGGTTCTCCGGGCCTTTCTTCGGCGTATGGCAAGAAGGCCAGCGCCAAGTCTGGCGATGGGACACCGAGCTGGGTACTCGACAGCTCAGCGGTGATGGCACCCAGCTGCTCGATGCCGAGTCATATGGCACGCTCACCTATGATGCAGACGAGAAGGCCCTCGTCTTCTTCGGGGAGTTCGATGGTCAGCTGTTCATCCCCATCGATCTGCCGCCCTTGTATGGTGCCTTCCACCGCCGCGCGGTCTACTGGATCGACATCGAAGGCTTCCTCTGGCGCGTCCAGCTGGACTCCGGCCGACTCGACCAGCTCGCAGAGGCGTGCACTCAGCTCGTCACCGATGGAGATCTCATGGTGGCGTCGTGCGCCACCGACTCCGCCGTTCGCCCTGGCAGCGCGCTGGCGCTCGTCATGGAGTCCTCGGAGGCGCCAGCGGACGGCTCGGACCTCGTGCTCACCACCCTCGCCCTCGACGCCGCCTATGTGGCCGCCGTCGCCACCAACGGCAAGTTCGTGGCCTGGGCCGCCTACGACGATCCCGACGCGTGGTGCCAGGACTTCGACACTTTGGGCCGATTGATGGTGCTCACCCGACTCGATGGCAGCCTCAGCCCCACACAGGTCGACGCCCTCGGCGTCGGCTGCATCTGCTGCGGCGCTTTCTGGCCCGAGATGTGGCTGCAGTTTTCCGGCGACTGGCTGGGCTGGAACTACGCCATCGACCCCGAGGTGATGAACGAGAGGCGAGACATCAAGGCGGCGAAGGTGGAGATCTGTCGATGAGCGCCCGTACGCCCATCGCGGCGTTCTGGATGTGCGCGCTGGCGGCCTCGGGGTGTGTGGAGCGCGCGACGACGCTGGACACCGAGACGCCCCCTGCGGGAGAGCCCCCTGCAGGAGAGCGCCCCACGGCGTGCACCCCAAGGCAGAACTCCGTCTCATTGCCGACCTACATCAACGGCGTCGACGAAGCGCAGCCCTTCGGCACGCCGGCGTTCATCAACGGGCGCTTCGTCTATCCGGAACTGGGCCAGGGTGAGCGTCACGTGGTGGTCGACGACACGGGTGAAACATTGCTGTCCAACCCTGGCGCCGAGCTGAGCGACTTCTTCATCATGCCTGGGCAGAGCGGGACGGCACTGGTCTGGCAATCGATCGACGCCGACCCGCCCCACGTGGACATGTACCACCTCGACGCTCAGGGCACCTCGTATCTGACCACCGAGAGACAGCCTGAGGGCCTCAGGGTCGTGACCCCCCACTCTGTGGGCCGAGGCTTTGCAGTGTGGCGCCAGCACCCGCCGCCCGGCCAGCTGGGCGCAGGGGGGACTCGGATTTGGTGGTGGGGCCCAGATCTCGGCGCCATGCCCACTGATCTGCCAGGCACCCGCATGGCTCGCCTCCATGGCACGGATCGCTCTGTCTTTCACTTCACCCCAGACTCAGAAGGGCAGTTTGGGCAATTGCTGAGATGGCGCCCTGGTGAGGGCACCATCGAGCTGGCCACAGACGTACGATGGCTGCACGCCGATGGCGAGCGCGCGCTCCTGCAAGGCCAGGATGAGCACCTGTACGTCATCGACGAGAACAACATCGAGATCTGGCGCTCTACGACCCCCGTCGGGTTCACCACCTGGGCTCAACTCGCTGGCGACTTCGTGTATTGGCGCAGTGAGACCAACTCATTGCTACAGGCCTTGATCGGCAATGAGCTACTACTGGAAGTGTGCCCAGACACGCTGCGCTCCTGGTTCGTGGCCGGAGATCGAGTGGTGGCTGCGTGCAAAGCCGATGGCCAGCCGGGGCAAATCGTCACTGTGAGCCCCACCGGCGACACCAGCTGGCCCATCGAAGCCGACGCGCGGTGGCCTTTGGTCACCACCGACGGTCAACGCGTCGCTTGGGTCGAAACCAACGGCATTTGCGGAGAAGGCAACACCTCCCGGCTCATGGTGGATATCGATCCAGAAGATGACCGCCCAGCGTATGTCGCGGCAGAGATCGACAGCTCGGATTGTGAGGCGGAGTACGCCCATGCCATCAGCTTCGCCGATGACTGGTTGCTCTTCGGTCGCTCTGTGCAGACACAAATCAGGGCCCTGAACGAGCCCGATGCGTCGCTCTGGCACCGCGTGGAACTCTGCCCATAATGCGGGCGTGAAGATCAGCGGAGGGCGAAGCCGTACTTGTCGGCGAGGGCCTCGAGGGCCATGGGCTTGCAAAAGTGATAGCCCTGCAGCCAGCGCACACCCATGTTGGTACAGGTGACCGCCTCTTCTGGACGCTCGATGCCTTCCGCCACCGTGTCGATGCCGTGTCGTCCAGCGTATTCCACCAACAAGCGGACCATCTCCGCCTTGCGGTCGTCTTTGTCGAGGCCCGACACCAGCGAGATGTCGAGCTTGAGCACCTCAGGCTCCACCGCCACCACCGCAGCGAGAGAGTTGTAACCTGCGCCCACATCGTCGAGGGCTAGGCGGAAGCCCACCTCGCGGAGACGCTCCACCGCAGCGGCCTGCGCCGGATCAGTCCCCAGGCGGGCGCGCTCGGTCATCTCGAGGATGACCTGACCCGCCACCGGGTAGAGATCGCCGAGCACAGCATCCACATGGTGCACGCTCGTCACCAGCCCCGGATCGACGTTCACGAAGAGCAGCATGTGCTCTGGCAGCTGCAAGCGAATACGCTGTGCCAGACGTGTCAGCACCTTCTGAAGGGCGATGTCCCGATCGAAGGTCTTGGCGGCGTCGAGGATGTCGAGGGGACCACGGAAGTCGGGGTGCAGGCTGCGCATCAGGGCCTCACAGGCCACGATTTGCCGTGTGCGGGCATCGAAGATGGGCTGCAGATGCAAAGTGAGCTTCTCACCTGCCAGCATGTCTTCGAACCGTGCCCTGAGCGTCTCGTCGTCAGGTGACAGACGACCTGTCGACAGCTGACGGCGCTCTTGCACCACAGCATCGATGCACCGCTTGAGGACCGAGTACTCAGACCCCTTCTGGATGTAGCGGTGCACCACGCCCTGGTTGAAGGCATCCACCACCTCGGTGTCGGCGCCAAAAGCCGTGTAGAGCATACGGCTGGTCCGGGGCGCCAGACTGCGGGTGCGACCCAGAACCTCGAGACCTCGCATGCCCGAGGGCGTGAGGTTGGCGTCGCACAGCACCAGATCCGGGGGCGGCTCGGCGAGCGGCAGCGACTTGAGCATCGCCTCACCGGACTCGAAGAGTTTGGTGTCGTGACCCCACATGCGCAGCAAGCGTGCAGTGGCCTTGAGCACCATGGGCTCGTCGTCCACGAGCCAGACGTTCAAACGGGCGTGATCCACGCGGGGCATCGCCGCGCCGTCGTCGAACTCGCCGTTGTTGATCAAATTGGGCCAGACCGTACGCACGAGCAGGCCGCCCTCGTCCCGGGGCGCCAGCTCGAGCTGGCCACCATGGGCCTTCAGCACCTCGTCGACGTAGGCCAGACCCACCTGCTCCTCTGCGAGCTGATAGTTGCCTGCAGCGAGCTCCTCGGAAAGGCCCGGGCCGCGATCACCGACCTCCACAACGAGGCGACGGCCGTCGATGCGGACCTTCAGCTCTGCGGTGCCTTCACCATATACCTGGGCGTTCAGCAGAAGGTGCTCCAGCACACGGCGGAACATCACCGGATCAGCTTCGAGCTCGGGATCAGCATTTCGGGGCAGCCAGGTCACCATCCCTGCGGCAAACCCGACAGCCGCCGATGCTTCTCGGATCAGCTCGCGCACCTTTACAGACTGCGTCTCGGGTGCCTGTACGTTCACCAGCTCGCCGTGCGTGCGCCGCACCTGCTCGATGCGTTTGAGCGCCATCCTCGAGGAGGCCATGAGGGCGTCGAGGTCCCGACGTCCTGCCGGCGAGAGCAGCTCCACATTCGACATCTGCTCGATGCGTTGCTGCATGGCCATCAGGCCAGCGCGCACATCGTGAATCATCACCTGGGCGAGGATCTGCGCCCCATCCTCGTCGCTGTCGGACTTCAACGGCGCCTCCTCACCCTCGAGCGACTGCATGGTGCCCAACGCAGCCCGAAGCGCCTCCTGTGTCAGAGGGTTCGGCAAGTGAGCGTCCGCGATTTCTTCGGAGATCTCGCGCTGAGCGGAGTCCATCTGCGGTGGGTGAGCTCCATCCAGAGTCACCACCTTCGAGCCTTCAGGGGCCAACATCGACTTCATGCGTTTGATGATCTCCACTCCAGGCGCCGTGGCGAGATCAATGAGCACAGCGACAAAACTCGCGCCCGACTCCATCGCCTCGAGGATCGGCCCAGGCTCTGGAAAGAGCTGAACCTCGAACCCGTCATCGGCGAGCCAGCGTCGAACATCGGACAAGCCCTCGCGGCCGTGGAGCACGGCGAGGGTCTTGTTCTGAGAAGTCAGTGCATGTGCGTTCATGATCACCAGGGCCTGAGCTACACCACGTACAGGCATCAGGGGCAGATAACGTCATGCACATCGGTCAACTTGAGGAGGGATCGCCCAGAGAGCCCAAGGTGGGTCATCGGCTCGGAGCAGGTCAGCGACCGATGGCGGAGAGGGCCTCGTTGATGATGGCGTCGTGCTCACTGGGATCAGCCCAACGCCGGCGGCCTTCTTCGGGCAACAGGGCCACCGGGTCAAAGTAGAAGAAGGCCTGGTCCGTCTTCACCGAGGGAGCGGTGTAGACCGAAACCCCTGTAGTTTCGTCGTAATATTCGAAGCTGTGCACACCGCGCTTGCCACCACCACCAGGGGCGTCGACGACGAAGGTCGGCGTGTTGAAACCCGCCGTGGTCCCACGGACGTGCTTCTCGATGTCCACGGCAGTGCGCACCGTGGTCCGCAGATCCTCCACCCCCTTCACGAGATCGTGCTGATACACGTAGTACGGCTGCACGTTGACGTACGCCAGCCGCTTCACCAGCAAGGTCATCGCCTCGATCGAGTCGTTCACCCCACGCTGAAGCACAGCCTGGTTGCGCACCGTCACCCCAGCCTCGAAAAGACGATCGAGGGCGCGCTTGCTGATCTGCGTGATCTCGTTGGGGTGGTTGAAGTGGGTGTGGATCACCACCTCTTTGTGACGCTTGCGGCCCAGGGCCACGGTCTCGGCCACCGCCGAGAACCAGTCGTCGTCAGTGAGCACCTTCTGGGGCATCACCGCGAGGCCCTTGGTGGCCCAGCGCACCCGGCGGATGTTGGGCATCGAGAGCAAAGTCTCGCCGATGTACCGGATCATGTCGGGGCGCAGCTGATAGGCATCGCCCCCCGAGATGACGATGTCCTCGAGCTCGGGCCGCGACTGGATGTAGGCGAAGGCTGCCTGCCAGCGGCCCTTGTTGGCCTTCAAGCTCACCTTCTCGACGTTCTCGGTGTTGAGCCCCACAGCGTAGGAGCGCGTGCAGAAGCGGCAATACACCGGGCAGGTGTCGAGGGGTAGGAACAGCGCCTTGTCGGGGTAACGATGGGTCAACCCCGGCGTTGGGGCGTCCCCTTGCTCGTTGAGCGAATCGAGACCCAGCTTCGGATGATCAGGGGTGAGCTTCGAGCCCACGGGGATGAACTGACGCCGGATCGGATCTTCGTAAGGGTTGTCCCAGTCGATGAGACTGAGCAGATAAGGGCTCACCCGCACCGCCATGGGGGCCTGGCGGAAGCCCTCGGCGGCGTCTTCGATGAACTGAGGGCTCACCACGCCCTCGACGATCTTGAGCAGCTTGTCGACCCGGGTCACGGACTTCTTCGCCTGCCACCTGTGATCGAGGAACGTGGCCTCGTCCACATCGGCCCATGCAGGCAGGCGGCGCCACCACTCGTCGGCGCGCAGATCGCGATGGGCCAGGGCCTCGGGGCCAGCAGGGGGCTTGAGCGCAGCAGGCACAGGGCCAAACTCGGGGTGAACCTCTTGGGACTTGGGCTCGGTGATCTCCACGATGGACATCAGGACCTCACATCATGCTCGGGGGCCCTCGAGGGCCACCCAGGATGGGCAAAAATCAGGCCTCGCCAACAGGTGCACATCGCACCACCAGCGCGGCTCAACAATCAAAAATCGGCACGAAGATTCTAAAAGGCTGCCTCAGCGGGCGCGCCAGGGGTCAGCCGTCGAGGACGTCGGGCTGATGGAGGACGTTGGTGAAGAACCACATGCACACGAAGATAGCTGTGGCCCCCAGAGGTCGTCAACGATCGAACGTGCACATCATCTCAAACTTCTGATGTCCCACTCAGCTCGAAACACGCTACAGTCGGCAGGCTGTGCATCCTGACCCCACACTTGTTATCCTTACTCCGTGAACACATCTCACACCATGAATCTGGTTCAACAACTCAGCCAGATCAACGAGCGCCTGACTCGAATCACCACACTGGACTCATTGTCTCGCGAGATCGTGGGGATGATCGAAGACATCGTGGGCGTGGAGTATTCCGGCGTCTATTTTCTCGATCCTGTTCAGGGTCGATTCAGGCTGCCGTACCTGAAAGGGTTCACCCCCGAAGAGCGCGTAATCGCTGAGGCCACCGCCCACGAACGCCACCCGGGACGGGTCGTACGCACTGGAAAGCCAGTGCACATTCGCGACACCCAATCTCCAGAGTCGCCGCCTTCGGACGAGAGCCCGCGCAGCTTCGTCGTGCGCTCGAGGCTCTGGCTGCCCATGATCTCTCAAGGTCAGTGTGTGGGCTCGGTGGGCATGGCCAGCGCCCATGTGGACCACTTCACAGACACACATATAGAGGTCATGCAATATGTCTGCAACGTGGCCGCGGTGGTGTATCAAAACATTACAACTCAGCAAGCGCTGAAGCAGGCAAAAGAGCAAGCTGAAGCGGCCAATGACGCCAAAGGTGCGTTCCTCGCCACCGTCAGTCACGAGCTGCGCACGCCGCTCAATGGCATCATTGGCATGTCGGATCTATTGCTCGATGCCACCTTGGGCAATGAGCAGCGGCAAATGGCCGAGGTGATCCGCAACTCGGCAGACACCCTGCTCGATCTCATCAATGATCTGCTCGACTTCTCCAGGCTCGAAGCGGGGCAGGTCAGCCTCGACCCCGAGACTTTCTCGGCGCATCAAATCGTAGATGAGGTGTGCGATCTCGTGATGCCCCGGGTGAAAGAGAAACAACTGAGTGTGCTCAGCTGGATCTCACCTGACGTGCCATCGAAGCTGCATGGTGACGGACGCCGCCTCAAGCAGGTCCTGCTCAACCTGCTGGGCAACGCCGTCAAATTCACCGACACAGGCCATGTCCAGCTCACGCTCACTGTGGGCGACGAGTCCGCTGATGGCTGTGTACCACTGCGTTGTGAGGTCGAAGACACCGGCGTAGGGATCCCGCCCGATCGCATCCCGCAGCTCTTCACCCGGTTCTTCCAAGGCGACGCGTCGGTGACCCGGCGCTTTGGCGGCACCGGCCTGGGTCTGGCCATCTCTCGAGCCCTCGTCGACTTGATGGGTGGTGAGATCGACCTGCTCCACAGCACACCCGGTGAAGGCTCGACGTTCTACTTCACGATCCCCTTGCCCGCTGTGGCGCCCCCGACCCCGTGGCCAGATCTGAATGCACACCCGGTCTACCTCTTCATGGAGGACCGGCCTGAACGCACGCTGCTGCAAAAACATCTCACCCAGATGAATGCCCAGCTGGTGATCAACCCCACCGATCTCGGCGCTCTGCCCAAACCCTATGCATGTGTGGTGGACACCACCTGGGCCGACGTCTCCCCCATGCAGCTGGCCACCGAGTGTCGCACCCATTGGGGCAATGACGTGCTGACCATAGGCCTGTCGGTGGTGGGCAAGGGCAACCACCACCGGGCCTTCTTCAGCAAAATGCTGTACCTGCCTCTCAAACAGCGCGCGCTCCACGACGCGTTCAGTCTCGATGAACAGCCAGACCAGCATGTCCTGGTGGTGGACGACAACCCAGTGAATCGCATGGTGGCCGGGCGCTTCTGCGAGCGGTTGGGCTACACCACCTTGATGGCCTCGAATGGTACCGAGGCCCTGTCGATTCTCGAACGGCAGTCATCCATGACGGTCCTGATGGATGTACGCATGCCCCCACCTGACGGCATCGAGACGGTCCGGCTGATTCGCCAGCATGACCTGCCCCAGGTGGCCTCGAGCCACATCATCATGCTGTCTGCCGATGCGCTCTCCGAGACCCGATACCAATGTATGCGGGCCGGCGCCGACGTCGTGCTCAACAAGCCACTCTCTCTGGAGAGTTTGCGCTACGCCCTCGCCACGAATGCATTGTCGAGCAGAGGGCGCCTCTCAAAGAAGCCCCGCAGCTGATCATCAAGCCCCCACGGCACTCGTAACCATTTTGAGTCATTTTTTGCACACAGTGAGCCGATGCTCACTCTATGAGCGCACATCCACCTCAACGTAAGCACATGCGGCTTGGTGATCTCCTCATCGACTCGGGGCGGATCACACCAGAGCAGCTGCAAGAGGCCATTCACCTTCAAAAACGGACTGGGGAACGCCTCGGCAGCGCTTTGGTGCGTGCCGGCTACATCACCGAAGATGTCTTGATCGCAGCGCTCTCGGGCCAGCTCGGCGTCGAGGCCGCCACCGAGGCCGATCTCGACATCGACCCCGAGATCGTCAAGCACTTGTCCGAGGAGTTCGTCAAACGGTTCGAGGTGGTGCCGGTGCGTATGTCACCGGACGGGCGCACCCTCACCGTGGCCACCGCCACCCCCAACAATCTGTCCCTTGTGGACGAGATCAGATTCGTCACCGGCATCAACGACGTCCGCACTGTCGTTGCCACCGAGATGGCCATTCGCCGGGTGATCGAGCAGCACTACAGCACCCACTCGCTGCTGGAAGAGGTCATCCAGAGCGGCAACCTCTACGAGAAGGCGCTCCACGAGGTCAAACAGTCGGACAACGACGTTCAGTCCGAGAGCGACGTACTCCAGCTGCAAGTGGAGAGCGAAGCCCAACCCATCGTGGCATTGGTGAACTACCTGCTCATCGAGGCGGTGCGTCGACGGGCGAGCGACATCCACATCGAGCCCTATGAAGACCACTTTCGCATTCGCATGCGCATCGACGGCATCTTGCACCATGTGTTGTCGCCGCCTCAGAGCCTGCACCGACCCTTGATCAGCCGGTGCAAGATCGTCGCGGGCATGGACATCGCGAAGAACCGGATCCCTCAAGATGGTCACATCGGCCTCGAGTACACCGGCGAGGTGCTGCACTACCGCGTAAGCACCTTGCCTACGGTGTACGGCGAGAAGTGCGTGATCCGTCTGTTGAAGAAAGATCAGGCCCTCGCCGATCTCACGCGTCTGGGGATCCCGGGGCCTGTCCTCGCCGAGCTCCAAGGCACGATCCGGCTGCCTCAAGGCATGGTGCTGGTCACAGGCCCTACAGGATCAGGCAAGACCACCACGGTGCACGCCGCCCTCAATTCCATCAACAGCGTCGAGACCAACGTGGTCACCCTCGAAGATCCGGTGGAGGCGAGCATCTCCGGCATCAACCACGTGCAGATCCACAACCGTGCTGGGCTCACCTTCATGGGGGGCCTGCGATCGATCCTGCGACAGGATCCAGATGTGGTGTTCATCGGTGAGATCCGAGATCGCGAGGTGGCGGCCATCGCCATGGAGGCCGCCATGACCGGCCACATGGTCTTCAGCACCCTGCACACGAACGGCGCCATGGAGACCCTCACCCGCCTCGACGACATGGGGGTGGAGATGTTCCTCATCGCCGGAGCCCTCAAGGCCATCCTCGCCCAACGCCTGATTCGACGGGTGTGCCCTCAGTGCAAGGTGCCCACCGATCCGCCCATGGAGCAGCTGCTCAAGATGGGGGTGCACCCTCAGCAGATACGCACGGGGCGCTTCTTCAAGGGGCAAGGGTGCAATCACTGTATGAACAGCGGCTACAAGGGCCGAGTCGCCGCCTACGAAGTGCTGTTCGTGAGCGATCGCATCCGAGAGATGATCCGCACCCGACAATCAGTGGAGGACATCGCCGTCGTGGCCCGAGAAGAGGGCTTCACCACATTGCTCGACGCCGGGATGGAGCTGGTCCTCTCGGGGCTGACGACGCTGGCCGAGCTGCATCGAGCCATCGGTATGGGCCAGATCAGCCAGTCTTCAGGGCGCCAGCCCGCCTCGCTCTGACCCTTCGTCTTTCAAGGGCAACACGCCATCAAAACCCTCTCCGCCATCGACGAGGGTACCGTCGGGGGCCACCTCGATGAAGGTGGGGGTGCTGAGCACTTGAAACTGCTCGAAGGTGGCGCCGCTCGGATCCACCGACACCGGAAACCCCGGCCATTGAGGAAACCGCTTCAGGAACCCGGAGACTGTCTCAGGCGGCTCCTGGGCGATGGCCCACACCACAGCGTCATGCTCACGGGCCCAGGCCTGCAAGGTGGGCAGGGCCGCTTTGCATGGTCGACACCACGTGGCCCAGAAAAAGAGCATCACCCGACGACCCTGGCCCAGCTCGGGTGGTGTGCCTTGGACTGATGTGGTGATCAACTCGGGCACCTGGTCGCCCACGGCGAGGAGGGGCGGAGGCAGAGGCGCCACTGTGGGCGTCAACGATACTTCGAGGCGCGTGCCGTCACGCTCGAGACCCACCTGAAGCGGCACCCCTGGGGGCTGGAGCATCAAAGGCAACAGGAAGCTCTCGGGGTATTTCAGGGGCGCGCCGCCGAGGGCGAGGATGATGTCCCCTGTGCGCATGCCCGCGCGCTGCCCAGGGCCGTCGGGGTCGAGCCCCTGAATCACCAACGCTGCTGGGGCTTCGGGGTGAGGCTTCCGGTCGAAACGCACACCTGCAAAGGCAGGGCGTAGTCTGTCGACGCGCTGCCTCAAGGTTTCGAAGGGCACAGGGGGGTTCCGTGTCTTTGACGCCGGGTTTGGGTTGGGTACAGCACGTGGTGACCACAGCGGCGACGACTCACACTGACGCAGCCGCTCGAAATCACGCCGCTCAGCGTCGCTCAAGTGCGTCAAGCCGGCATCCCGGGCCATCAAATAGGCCACCCGCAAAGCCGCAGCCTCTTGTTGCTCGATGTGCATCCACAGCGCGTCGGCCTCTTTCAAGCGCGTGTGCACGATGCGCGCAGATCTCCAACGTTCCGGTGTGGCCTTGAGAGTCTTCTGCGCCAGGGCCACTGCGCCCCGACGCAGAGATCTGAGCTGGTCTCGCCGGGCGCCACGCTTCACACCACCGAGAAACCGCGTAGACCACGGCGCCACAGCATCGTCTTGCACCATGGTCAGCGGCTCTTGCCAACGATCTCGCCAGGTCAGCAGCGCGTCACGCATGTTGGCGAGCGCGTCCAAGCGCTCGGAGAGCGCAGCATAGGTGGGCAGCGGACCAAGGCCGTACGCCCTGGAGACCTCTTCGATCAGCGCTGTCGAGGGTGCCGGCTCACTGCGGTTCTGATCAACGAAGGTGGCCAGGGGCACCCCCGTTTGCTCAGAGGTTCGGGCCAGATGCCTCCACAACAATGCGTCGCTGGTCAGATGGGGCACATCAGGGGTGTCGTCGAGGACGAGAGCGGCGTCGCTCGCCGCTGCGAGAGAGCCGGAGCCTTCCAGACCATCGAGCAAACGCATGAAGTGGCCGATGTCGTCTTGCGTGGCCAGATCAGGGTAGCAGCCATACGCCACCCGCTCCGCTGTGGTGCTGAAGGCACCACAGACGTTGGGCAACGACTCAGGCAACGCGTCGAAGCCCCCGGAGAAACACTGGCTCATCCACATGACCACCCGACCGGCCTTCGAGAGCGATGCCAAATCTTCAGCGGCGTGGGCCACCGTCCAGCGCTCTCCCCACAGGCTCACGGCAGTGTTGCCCGCGTAGGTTTCGTCGGGCACACCATGATCAGTCACCGCCAAGAGCACCGTGTCGTCTGGACTGAGCGTCGGGCCCAGGGTGGAGGCCCAACGCTGAATCGACGCCCTGCTCGCGGTGTGCAGCGTGAACCCCTTCAGCGTAGTGTTCTCGATCTCCAGAGGAATCTGGGTGGGCGCGTCGACGGCGCTGCCCTCGATGATCCATGCGCCCTTTACATCAGGGCGACGCCTCACAGCACGATCTGGCTTTGGATCTTCGCCATCGGCCCAGAACACGGTGATGTCCTCTGGTGAGACGCCACGCTCCACCAGGGCCTCTGTCAACTGTCTTACATGGGTGAGATGAGAGTTGTAATTGCTCTCGGGGGTGTCGCCGCCGGCGATCACCGCCACCTTCAACGCGGCGAGGATCAACAGGCTCACACGCACTCCTCCGGCCGTGTACTCCACCGCAGTGTGTTCGGCCGCTTGAACGGCCATCGAGGCGTGCTCCCCGAGGCCTCGAAGACTCCAGGGCAGTGTAGCAGAGAGATCACCTCAAGGCACCACAGCGGCAAGCCGTTGAAAACAGGTAAAGATCTGCAAAGTACTTTCATTTCATCGCCAGCACGGCGCATATTGAATGAGCATTCACTCATTTTCGTGCGACCTTGGCAGTGAATGAGTGCTCATTCAAAGCAGACACAGAATCCCCACGAGGGTGACACCAGACAGGCGGAACGAGACCTCACATGCAGATTTACAAAGCCCCCCTCGACGATATGAAGTTTGCCCTCGAGACCATCGATTACGAAGGTCGAGTGGCCAGCCTCAAGGCCTTCGCGGACTTCGATCTCCTCACCTCGATGAGCATCCTCGAAGAGGGCGGTAAGTTCTGCGCCAACGAGCTGCTCCCCCTCAACCGCATCGGCGATCAGCAGGGCGTCTCCTTCGATCCCGAGACCGGTGAGGTCACCACCCCCGAGGGCTTCAAGAAGCTCTACAAGAAGTACGTCGACAACGGCTACGCTGGCATCGCCATGCCCACGGCCCACGGCGGCGGCGGCGCCCCCCACTCCATCGCCAACCTGCTCGGCGAGATGGTGACGGGCACCAACAAGAGCTTCGCCATGTGCCCTGGCCTCACCCACGGCCTCGTGGAGGCCCTCGACGCCCACGGCACCGATGAGCAGAAGAAGTACTTCCTGCCCAAGCTGGTGAGCGGCGAGTGGACGGGCACCATGTGCCTCACCGAGCCCCAGTGCGGTACCGATCTGGGCCTGCTCACCACCCGGGCCACCCCCGAGGGTGATCACTACCGCCTCACCGGCACCAAGATCTGGATCACCTTCGGCGAGCACAGCATGTCGGAGAACATCATCCACCTGGTGCTCGCTCGCCTGCCCGACGCCCCTCCCGGCATCAAGGGCATCAGCGTCTTCGTGGTGCCCAAGTTCCTCGAGGACGGCTCGAAGAACGGCGTGGCTTGTGGCGGCCTCGAGCACAAGATGGGCATCCATGCTTCGCCCACCTGCGTAATCAACATGGAAGACGCCGTGGGCTACCTCGTGGGCGAGCCCCACAAGGGCATGCGCTCGATGTTCACCATGATGAACGCCGCCCGCCTCCAGGTGGGGATGGAGGGCGTGGCCCTCGGCGAGATCGCCTACCAGACGGCCCTGGAGTTCGCCAAGGACCGCCGCCAGATGCGCTCCCTCGATCCGTCGAAGCGCGACAAGAACGCCAAGGCCGACAACATCATGGTGCACCCCGACGTGCGCCGCATGCTGCTCAACGTGAAGGTGACCACCGAGGCCCTGCGCCACCTGGGCACCTGGACGGCGGCGAACATCGACATCAGCCACCACCACGAGGACGAGGCTGTCCGGGCCCGCTGCGAAGATCTGGTGGCCCTGATGACCCCGATCTTCAAGAGCTACGGCACCGAGCGCGGCTTCGACAACGTCTCCGAGGCGATGCAGGTCCTCGGCGGCTCGGGCTACACCACGGACTGGTCCATCGAGCAGTACCTCCGCGACATGCGCATCGGCATGATCTACGAGGGCACCAACCACATCCAGGCCCTCGACCTGGTGGGCCGCAAGCTGCCCATCGACAACGGCCGCCTGTTCCGCGTGTTCCAAGAGGAGGTCTCTGCCCTCATCGGTGAGAGCAAGGCTGTGGACGGCATGGAAGAGTTCGTCACGCCCCTGAAGGCCGCCTCGAAGAAGCTCGTCGAGCTCACGATGAACCTGGGCATGAAGGGTATGCAGGATCCCGAGGAGGCCGGCGCCGCGGCGTCGAACTACCTCAACATCTTCGCCCTCACGGCCCTGGGCTTCGCTTGGTGCCAGCAGGCGAAGTACGCTCTGGAGCACCCCGAGAACAAGCTCTCGGCGACGAAGCTCAAGAGCGCCCGCTACTACATGGCGATGATCCTGCCCGAGTACCACTCCCTCGCCGCCATCATGGATGCTGGCAAGCAGCACATGATGGACTTCGACGTCGAAGAGTTCTAATCACTCCGGCGCTGCGGCGGCGTCAGCCGCCGTGACGCCGGCGATCTCCCGCCCAGCTGCGACCTTTCCGTCCTCGGGGTAGCGCTGGCAAACGCCTTCGCTACCCCTGCGGGTGAAAGCCCACATCTGGACGGGACCTCACCACCCTCGCGACGACTGCCGCCACCTCCGCGCCTCCGCAAGGCACGTGCACATATCCGCTCCAGCTTTGGATGACATGATGAGCACATCGTGTGGTGGCAGTCGGAGACTTTTGCCGTCGTGAGGTTCGCAGGTTCGCGTGCAGGCGCCGTGAAAATTCGGGCGTCGTAGCCGGATGCCAGAAGAACAAAGGCCTCAACACTGCTCCCGTAGAAGTCGGAGAAATGTCGTGCACGTGCAGCGCGGAGCCGCAAACTCGTGGGCCTCACGACGGCTGACGCCGCCGTAGCGGAGGAGCAAAAGACTAGAGAAGTTCAGGAATCGGGGTCTTGAACGACGGGATCGGATCACCAGAGCGGCTCGCCGACCAGCGGGCCGCCACGCAGACCGCTACATTGGCCACACCGTCTTCTCCCGGGTGATCCAGAGGCTGATCTTCAAGCACCGCCTGCGAGAAGTACTCCACCATGTGCAGATAGTGGTTCGCCCCGCCTACCTGAACGCGCTCCACGCTGCCGAAGCGGCGGAGGATGATGTCCACCGGATCGAAGTGGGTCACGAAGGGACGCTCGAGATAAATCTCACCATCCGTACCCACGATGTGCACTGATTGACCGCCGAAACCTTCGAAGCTGCCCCAGGCGCCGGCGTGGCCACCTTCAGGGAAGGTCATGATCACCCGAGAGCTGCGATCAGTGCCGCGCTCGTCCCAGTCGGCCACCGCCTGCACCGAGGTCGGCTCCGCGTCGAAGACCAGGCGCGCCACGTTGATGCCATAACAGGTCACGTCGAAGAGGGCCCCACCGCCGAGGTCGGGATCCCAGCGGTGATCTTCAGCGCCCACGTGCCCCGAGAGGCGAGCATCTACAGAGATGATGTGGCCCAGGTGCCCATTGCGCACCAGATCCTCCACCTTCGCCCATTGGGGGTGGTGGCGGTACATGAAGGCCTCCATCAGGTGCACACCTGACGACCAGCACGACCCGCGCATGCGTTTGGCATCTTCTAGATTGAGGGAGATGCTCTTTTCGCAGAGCACGTGCTTCCCTGCGGCGGCGGCTTTGCACACCCACTCGGCGTGCAGGCCATTGGGCACCGCGATGTACACCGCGTCGACCTCTGGATCATCGAGCAATGACTCGTAATCACCATACGCCTTCGGGATCGACATGCGAGCGGCGAGGCGCTTGGCCCGTTTGGGATCACGCGAAGCCACCGCATAAGGCGTGGCGTTGATGGCGTGGTGCAGAGCTGGGATGACTGCAGACTGGGCGATTCGGCCCGGGCCGATGATCCCCCACCTCACTGTGGGCGTTTCCATCAGAGACTCCATCACGGAGGGGCTGTGAGGATCATCTTCGCACGAACGCCCGCTCAACTTGAAAGTAATGGGCCCACCACAGGACAAAGATCTGTGACTTCGAGTACACTTGTGTACGTATTTTCGGCTTAGAGCACTTCATGCGCTTACATTCGCTCTCACTCTTGTTTTTCTTTGCGTTCACGGGACTTAGCTGTCCCACATCGGCACAATCGCTCTCCGGCGAAGTGATTGCGATCGATCCCCCCACGGGATCACGCATCGTTGTGGGTGACGTCATCGAATATGGTGTTCAGTGGCGTTTTCCAGCAGGACAAATCGCCGGTGCAGTGGCCGAGGTTCAGCTCGCCCCTCAGCTCGCCCTTCAAAATGATCAGTTGCAGATCATCGACAACCCGGCCCTCGACTACGGACGACCTCTACAGCCTGTGGTGAGCCCTGACGGTCAGAGCATCACGGCAGCCTTTGGTGACGTGTCCAACAACTCCGGGGCTGAGCAGATCCTGGAGATGCGTCTGAGCGCGGTGTTGCTCGACGTGCCTGCGAACGCCGATGGCGCCGCGATCTCGCTCGTGGCTGCGCAGAGCGGTGGTGGGGTGCCTTTCCCGATTCCACAACTCACCGTCGATGATCCCGAGATCAACGTGGCGGTGATCCCGGCACAGATCGAAGGCTCTGCAGATGCGGTGGTCGTGTTCGACGTCCTCGTCTCTCGCATCGAAGCCCCTGCTGATGATGCCGATGCCCATGATGTAACCCTGAGCGTCGCCCTCCCTCAGGGGCTGTCCAACCTGACCCTCTCGAGCCGCAGCGGCCCCGCACCGGACCTGGGCACTCAACTCGGGGCCGACAGCCTCAGCGCGGGCTGGTCGACATTCCCCCTCGGCGAAGCGACGGTCTTCACGCTCGAAGCCACCGTGGACAACCCCATCGTCGCCGGTGAAGTACGCACGCTCACAGCCGATGCCTCCTGGACCACGCAGGCAGGTGATCCTGGGGCATTGTCCGACTTCTCGGCCGAAGCCCGTGAGCGCACGTTGAGCGCCTCTGCCACGGGCTCGGTCTCTGTGGGTGACTACACCATCGTGGGGCAGCCCGTGGGCTCTGAGGCCCAAGGTGACAAGGTGGTGCCTGGTGAGCAGATCACCATCACCTTCGAAGTGACGCCCCCTGAAGGCTCTCAGGCGTCGACCTCCTTCACCTCTACGCTCGAGGGCCTCACGCCAGTGGCCGGGCGGGCCACGGTGCCACCTCCGTTGACTGTGACGGGCGATCTCGTCGCTGAAGTGATCGGCGACGAGGTGCGCTGGTCCTGGACAGACTTCGACAACCCGACTCGAGGGGGGGTCTCACCGACCATGACCTTCGAGATCGACGCCGTGGTGGATGATCTCGAGGGCCAGACATTGCTCGCCCAGCGGGCCGTAACGCTGGCGTCCAATGTGGCCCAGGGCACCGCCGACGTCTTTGTCGCCCGCCCCTTTGTCACCCTGAGCCCTGGCCAGATGCAGCCGGTGGACGGGCGGGACGAGATTCTGTTCTCGTGGGGTGTGCTCAACAATGGCCAGCGCCCCGCCTACAATGTTCAGCTGCAGGTGGATGCAGGCCCCGCGCTCAGCCAGGTCGGCGTGCTGGAAGGCACCTGCCTGCCAGACGGTGACGGCCGTCTGGCTGCCCCTCTCGACGCCCAGGGCTTCTGTACACTGGTGGCCCGCCTTCGGGTCGATGACGATGTGCCTGCAGGCAGCGCCCTCGACTTCAGCGCCTCGGTGAGCTGGTCCACCCTCTCGGAAACGCCCCCTGGGCTGACGGCCATGAACTCCACGGCCTCCACCGCCTCGGTGCCCGACCCGACGCTGGCCTTTGCCCTCTCTGGAGCAGAGCCCGAGACCGGGCTGGCCCCGGCCACCACCCTCGGACAGCGCCTGCTCTTCGACCATGTGATCGATGTGCCCGAAGGTATCAGCCCCTCGATGACCCTCGAGATCATCGTGCCACCAGCCCTCGCCCTGGACTCGGTGGAGCTGATCGCCGGCGAATATCCCGGAGCATTGCCCCAAGGGGTGTTCCAAGGGCCAGGCGCGCCAGGTGCCGGCGTCACCCTCGACCTCGGCGACTTGCTCAACCCCGCCGACAACAACGCGGACAACGACACCTTCACCCTCAGGGCCATCGTGGTGCCCCAGGATCTGCCCAATGTCGCCCAAGAAGGCCTGGTTCAGAGCATCTTGCGCATGGACGGCGAGGCCGTGGGCTCTGGCCAGCAGCTGACCACAGTGGTCCGGCCGGAGGCAGAGCTCGAACTGCTCACCAGCAACCCTTCGCCCCGAGAAGCGCAGCTGGTGCCGATTCAGATCACGGTGGAGAACTCTGGAGACGGATTGCTGTGTGATGCCCGTGTCGATCTGACATGGCCCTCAGGGTTCACCCTCACCGACGCCGAGGCAGACGGGATCATCGTCGACGGCCCCAATACAGGACACGTCGATCTGACGGGCTGTATCGACCCGGACGAGGACGAAGACAAGGTGGTGCGCCTCACCGCTGATGCGGCGCTGCCGCCTGATCCGGTGCAGGTGGTGGCCACGTTGCAGCGCTTCAATAGCCTGCCCGGCGGGCTCGGCATCGAGCTGACACCCGAGCTGAACACTCCGCTCGCCCTGACTCCCCAAGCCCCCCGCCTGAGCTTCGACGTCGAGGTGACCGACGACAATGGTGGCCTCGTGGAGCCCGGTGACCAGCTCACCTACCGCGTGACCGCCGAGAACACAGGCACAGGCACAGCCCTCAATACGCAGATCACTGCACCCCTTGACCCCGACACGGTCTTCGTCGAGGGCTCGGTGGTCAGCACGGGGGCCGCCTCTGCAGTTCAGGGTGAGCCCCCCGGGCTGCTGGCGTTGGTGGGCGGGATGGCCCCCGGTGAATCTGTCGACATCACGTTCGCGGTGCAGGTGATCTTCCCCCGCCCTCCAGGGACGGAGATCTCTCTGGTGGCTCGCCTGGACACCAACGATGGCTATGGAGGCCTGGAGGCTGTAGCGCCGGTGCTCACGGTGTCGGCCGATCAGGATCAAGATGGTGACGGCGTGCCCTCACCGCTGGATCCCGACGACGCTGATCCCGACTCGGATGACGATGGTCTCTGTGATGGCGCCTTCCCTGTGGAGGGTGTCTGTGTAGCAGGAGAAGATCTCGACGCTGATGGCGTGGTCGATCCCGGTGAGACGGATCCCAACAACCCCGACTCTGATGCTGATGGCCTCTCTGATGCGGTGGAGCGCCTCTCGCCCAGGCCCACGGACCCCAACCGCATCGACACTGACGATGATGGCCTCGACGACGCCCTCGAGGACGCCAATCGCAATGGCCTTACTGATCCAGGAGAGACTGATCCCACCCGTGCTGACACCGACGGTGGTGGGGTCAACGACGGTGCCGAGATCGGTGCAGGGACCGATCCCCTCGACCCTGCCGATGACGCCGTGGACACCGACGGTGACGGCCTGACCGATCAGCAAGAGCGCGCGCTGGGCACCCGCGTCGATCGCCCCGACACAGACAACGACGGCTTGCTCGACGGCGTGGAGGTCAATGGCAACAACCCCACTGATCCGCTGCTCTTCGATACGGACGATGATGGCCTCTCTGACGGCGAAGAAGACGCCAACCGCGACGGCGCCCTGTCACCGGGGGAAACCAACCCCAACACCTTCGACTCGGACTTCGGTGGTGATCCCGACGGGGTGGAAGTTGCTGCAGGGCAAGATCCCCTCGATCCAAACGACGACGGCCCGGGTGATCCAGACGGTGATGGGCTGATCAACGCTCGGGAGCGTGCCCTCGGCACCCGCATCGACCTCGCAGACACCGATACAGATGGTCTGACCGACGGCATCGAGGTCGATGGCGATAACCCCACCAATCCTCGGGTGGCCGATACGGATGGTGACGGCCTCGATGATGGTGAGGAGGACACTGACCGTGATGGTGTCCGCGATGCAGACGAGACAGATCCGAACAACCCCGACACCGACGATGGCGGGGTGAACGACGGCGGCGAGGTGGCCCTGGGCACTGACCCTCTCGATCCAGATGATGACCCCCTCGACACAGATCGAGATGGTATCCCAGATAACCAGGAAGCAGAGCTGGGCACTGATCCGTTCCGACCAGACACGGACGCTGATGGCCTCTCAGATGCCTTGGAACTCTTCGGGGAGAACCCGACGAACCCTCGGGTGCGCGACACCGATGTCGACGGCATCAACGATGGGGTGGAAGACGCCAACCGCAACGGCCGTCTCGATCCCGGCGAGACGGATCCAGCACGGGCAGATACTGATGGTGGTGGTGCCTCTGATGGAGAGGAGAACCGCAATGGGACTGATCCCCTCGACCCGAGCGACGACATCCCGCCCGACGCGGACGATGACGGCCTCACTGATGAGGAAGAGGCGGCCCTGGGGACTGATCCGAACAACCCCGACACAGATCAGGATGGGGTGCTCGACGGCGTAGAGGTCAACCGCGATCCGCCGCTGAATCCCCTCAATGCCGACACCGATGGCGACAATCTCTGTGATGGCTCGCTTCCGGTGCCTGGGGTGTGCTTCGAAGGCGAAGACATCGACGCTGACGGCCTCTACGGTGAGCTCGAGACCGACCCGACCCGGGCAGACACCGACGGTGGTGGGGTGGATGATGGCCAGGAGCGCCTGGTGGCCGGTACCGATCCACTCGATGCTGCTGATGATCCTGGCGCAGACTTCGACGGTGACGGGGTGGAGAACCAGGCTGAGATCGCCGCGGGCACTGATCCCCGTAACCCCGACTCGGATGACGATGGTCTCTCCGATGGTGAAGAGCCTGACCTGGGCACGAACCCTCTCCTGGCAGACACTGATGAAGATGGCCTCAGCGATCTGATCGAGACACAGGACTTCTCGCGCACGGACCCCCTCGACCCCGACTCGGACGACGACGGCTTGCTCGATGGTCAGGAGGACGCCAACGGCAACGGGCTGGTGGATGCTGGGGAGACCGACCCCTCGCTGTTGGACTCTGACGGTGGCGGAGTGAGCGACGGCCGAGAGGTGAACCGTGATGGCACCGATCCCCGTAACGGCGCCGATGACGGCACGGCAGACATCGACGAGGACGGCCTCACGGACGCAGAAGAAGCGCAGGTGGGCTCTGATCCAGATCGCCCCGACTCTGACGACGACGGACTGCTCGACGGCGCTGAGGTCGCCGCAGGGACTGACCCGCTCGACCCGGACTCTGATGACGATGGTCTTTCCGACGCCATCGAACTTCAGCGTGATCCACCACTGGACCCGCTCGACGCCGACACCGACGACGATGGCCTCTGTGATGGCCAGCCACCCGTCCCAGAGGCGGTGGAGTGCTCGGCGGGTGAAGATCTCAACGCTGACGGCCTTTTGGATCCGGGAGAGTCTGACCCGGCCCTCGCCGACACCGATGGTGGAGGCACCGACGATGGGGACGAGGTGCTCCGCGACGAGACAGATCCGCAAAACCCGGACGACGACACCGCCGGTGATGAAGACCAGGATGGCCTCGACGCTGAGCAAGAAGCCGCAGCAGGCACTGATCCTCTCGACCCCGACTCTGACGACGACGGGCTGCTCGACGGCACCGAGGTCACCGCAGGGACTGACCCGCTCGACCCGGACTCTGACGACGATGGTCTCTCCGACGCCATCGAACTTCAGCGTGATCCACCACTGGACCCGCTCGACGCCGACACGGACGACGATGGCCTCTGTGATGGCCCCGGCGAGGCCTCGGAAGATGAAGACATCGACCCGTGTGTTGGGGCTGAAGACGCCAACGCCGATGGTGTGCTCGACGATGACGAGCCTGATCCATCTCAAGCAGATACGGATGGGGGCGGCATCAACGACGGCCTCGAGGTGATCCGCGACGCCACTGATCCACGCGTGGCAGAAGACGACGGTACGGGCGACCGGGACATGGACGGCCTCAACGATCAGCAGGAGGCGGCGCTGGGCACAGATCCGGCGAACCCCGACTCCGACGATGATGGCCTCGCGGATGGTGAGGAGATCCTCCTGGGCACTGAGCCCCTCGAGGCAGACACCGACGAGGACGGTCTGCTCGACGGTGAAGAAATCGCCGGGCGTACAGATCCTCTTGATGACGACTCCGACGACGACACGCTGCTCGACGGGGTGGAGGTGAACGGGGACAACCCCACTGATCCCAACAACCGGGACTCCGACGCAGATGGCCTGCCCGATGGCCTGGAGGACGCCAACGCCGATGGCGCCCGTGGCCCTCGAGAGACTGATCCGAACAACGCCGACACGGATGGCGGCGGCCTCGACGATGGTGACGAGATCAACGAGGGGAAGGATCCCCTCAATCCAGAAGACGACATCCCACCCATGCCCCCTGCAGACTCTGATGGCGATGGCCTCACCGACGCAGAAGAGGCAGAGCTCGGCACGGACCCGAACGATCCCGACACCGATGGTGATGGCCTCACTGATGGGGAGGAGGTCGCCGGCGGCACTGATCCGCTCACGCCAGAAGAGCCCGAGATGCCCATCGATGAAGATGCTGATGACGATGGCCTCACCGATGCCGAGGAGGCAGAGCTCGGTACTGATCCCAATGATCCGGACACGGATGATGATGGCCTCTCTGATGCTGAGGAAGCCGAAGGGCCCACAGATCCGACAGATCCGGATACAGACAACGACGGTCTCTGCGATGGCCCATCACAGCTGTCGGATCCGTGCGTCGATGGTGAAGATCTGAACAGAAACGGCAGGGTGGACGCCGGCGAGACAGATCCGACGAACCCGGACACCGATGGCGATGGCGCCACGGATGGTCTCGAGGTCTTGAACGGGCGGGATCCGCTGACGCCCGACTCAGCCACCGTGGCACCTCCAGGAGATGGTGGTGGCTGCAGCACGACGGGCGGCTCGACCCCTGCCATGTTGGGGCTGCTCCTGCTCACCCTCGGCCTGCTCCCGGGCAGGCGCCGATGGCGATGAAGGCGTCGTTGTGAGATGGGCGCTCCTCCTCCTCTGTCTCTGGGGGTGTGACAGCAACACGACCACCTCAGGGGATGATCCCACAGATGCTGTCCCCTTCCCGGACTCGGCGCTGTTGGACATGGGGGTCGTGGATGTGGGCCTGACGGATGCGCAACCTCGACCTGATGCCTCGATGATCCCACCCCACGATGGCGGCGTGACTCAAATGGACGCCGGGCAACTCGACGGTGCACTCTCTGACTTCGACCTGCCGGACATCGAGTTGGCCGATGCAGAGGTGCCTGATGGCGCGGCGTCCGATGCCATCTTGCTGGACGGTGAGGCCTCTGACGCTGCACAGCCTGACGCAGAAGCGTTGCCTCCACCGTGGGTGCGTTGGGATCAAGATCGAGTGCGCATCCCCGCGGGCTTCTTTGTTCGGGGCAGCCGCCTGCCCGTGCACCCCGAGCGGGAGAAGCCTCAGCGCGCCATAGAGATGTCGGCCTTCGAGATTCACCGGGACGAGGTTTCGCTTCGGGCCTGGGCTGACTGCGTCGAGGCGGGCGCATGTGAGGTGCCCGGAGATGGCTCTGGCTGTACCTGGCCCCTCAGAGACTCCGCTCCGCGCTTGCCGGTGACCTGCGTGAGTCGCGACCAGGCACGGGCATACTGCGTGGCCCTCGGGGGTGATCTACCCACAGAGGCGCAATGGGAATATGCCGCCCGTGGGGCCTGTAATCAGCGCGGCGACGGCGTGTGCGAGCAGGGCATCGATGATCCGGACTTTCCCTGGCCGGGGCCAGAGCTGGGCTGTCGTCAGGCCCGGAGTCAGCTCTGCCCGGACTGGTCGGAAGGGCCAGAGCAGGTCTGGTGGCGCTCACCGGATGGCGACAGCATCTTCGGTGTGCGCAACATGGGTGGAAACGTGGCGGAGTGGGTGCTCGACGACTATGTCGAGGACGCCTATGTGCCCGTCGAAGGTGATGCGCTGGATCCCGTGGTGATTCAGCCTGGCACCCCAGGCATCGTCCGGGGTGGGCACTACGCCACCCCTGGGGTACAGGCCCTGAGAGTCGCTCACCGGCAACCTGCTGATCCAGCGACGCCACGCCCCGAGCAAGGGGTGCGTTGTGCCTTCCCAGCTGCCCCCTGAGGCGTCGTCCGACCCCCTGCAGAGATGACCGTGCTACTCTGCGGGCCATGAATCAGCGCCACACATCTTCAGCGGTGGTCACCCTGCGCAGTGTCAGCAAAGGGTTCGGCGGCAAGACCATCCTCGACGCTGTCGATCTCGAACTGCATGCCGGCCAGATTACGGTGGTGGTGGGGCCCTCCGGCGGAGGCAAGTCGGTGCTGCTCGATCTCATCCTCGGGCTGCTCGAGCCTGATGCCGGCAGCGTGCGGGTGAGCGGTCGGGTGGGCATGGTCTTTCAGGACGGCGCCCTCTTCGATGACCTCACCGTGGGCGACAACCTCGCCTTCCCTGCCCGCCGCATGGCCCCCGAGGCCCGTAACCAGCTCGTAAACGAGGCCGCCGAGGCCGTAGGGCTCGCGCCAGGGCACCTCGCCGCTCGGCCCAGTCAGCTGTCTGGCGGTCTACGCAAGCGAGCGGCCATCGCCCGAGCGCTCGTACAGGGGCCGCCGATTCTGCTCTACGACGAGCCCACTGCAGGCCTTGATGCCGCCTCTGGCGCCAAAATCGGCCACGCGATCCTCGCCGCCCGGGCGGCCCGGGCCGAACAATCGGCCCTGGTGGTCACCCACGACTACGCCCTCGTGGCTCAGATCGCCGACGAAGTGCTCTATCTCGATCCCGAGGCCCACCGCCTCGTGCCCCTGTTCACCGCCGAGGCCCTCGCCGAGCTGGGTGAGCAGACTGATCCGACCCGTGTGCGGGCGGTACGCGACGGCCTCGAGGCCCACTTCGCCGCAGCTGATCCGCCGCCGAGTGAGCCGGGCACCGCCAAACCTCCCCTGTTCGGGCGCTTCTTGGGTCAGCTGCGCCAGGGCGTCACCGGATGGGGTGTGTTGCGAGGCCTGCGCCTGCCACCACTGGCGGCGGTCATGCGCCGTTTCTGGGAGCTCGGCCTCACCAGCATCCCTGCCGTCGCGGTTTCAGGTCTCGTCTTGGGGCTGGTCTCGGCACTCCAAATCGGTCAGGCCCTCGATGGCACGCTCGGCGACATGGATCCACTGCCAGCGTTGCTCGGGGTGGTGCTCTGTCACCATGTGGGACCGCTCTACACCGGCCTGTTCCTCGCAGGGCGGGTGGGCGCCCGGGTGGCCAGCGAGGTGGGGGTGAAGACCTACCTGAGGCAGGGCGACGCCCTCGACACCTTCGGGGTGACCCCCGAGGCCCACTGGCTTTCTCCCATGGCCCTCGCGGCACTGCTGGCGTTTCCGTTGCTGGCGATCATTTTGGAAGCCTTTGGCGTGCTCGGCGGTTTCCTCACCTATGTGGGCTTCTACGCCCAGAACACCGCAGGCTTTGAACACACCGTGCTCGCCGACGTCCGCTGGGGGCCCTTCGCCCTGGGCCTCGCCCGGGCGGCGGTCTGCGGGCTGGTGGTGGTCACACTGGCCTTCAACGCCGGCCGAGGGGCCAGGCGCGGCAGCGACGCCGTGGGTCGCGGCACCACCCGCGCCGTGGTTTCGGGCCTTCTGGGCATTATTCTGGTGGAGCTGATCTTCGGGTTGCTCTCTGTGTGACGCCTCAACAACGTACGCCGGGTCCACTACACTCGGTGTGCCTCACGCGCATGCCACGTGCACGTGTCAACTGAACCGTGGAGGACTCCATGACTCGCTGGCGACTGCCCCTCACCGCCTCGCTCTGTGCAAGCGCCGTCATCGTCACCACCGCCTTGAGCGCTTGCAGTGAAGAGCCGGTCCTCTTCGAGGTGACCTTTCCCGAGACCGGTGGCCTCAAGCCCGGTGACAACGTGGTGCTCCATGGCCTCTCGATCGGCCAGGTGAGAGACATCGACATCGACACCGCTCAGGAAGGCGTGGTGGTGAAGGTGGAGATCACCCCCAAGCACCGCCCGCACCTCAAAGAAGGTGTCGCGTTCTCCGTGGCCTCGGAGAAGCTGGTCACGGGCAAGCAGATGCTGGTGATGCAGCCCGCCCCAGCCGAAGCCCCCGCCTTGAAGCCGGGCAGTCGCATTGCCGGCGCTGCGCTGTCTCCAGGGCCCGTGGACCAGATCGAAGACGCCCTCAAGGGCACTGTCGTCGAAGCAGAGCACCGCGTGCGCAGCTTGATCCACCCCGATCAGATGCCCCCCCGTGCCACCGGCGCCACCATCGATCTCGATCGCCCCGGCCGCTTTGTACTCACCTTGCACACTGTCGAGGTCTACACCACGCAAGCAGACGGCGATGACTGGGATGGTATGGGGGCCGGTGATCCGGATTTGGTGGCCCAGGTCTGGGTGAACGATCGGCAGGTGATGCTCACGGAAGATTCCGAAGAGGCGTTCTTCGCCGAATGGCATGCCGACAGCGAGCCCTTCGACCTCACCAAAGGGCAAGCAGAGGTCCTCATCAAGATCCTCGATCGAGATGTGAGCTTCAATGACGAGATCGGAGTGATCACATTATCGCCGACCCCGGCCGACGCCCGCAGCGGCCGCCGATTCCGGCTGGCAGGGGGCCGAGTGAAAGAGGCAGTCATCTCGCTGCGGCCCGCCGGACAGGCTGCAGCAAAAGACACGCCCACAGAGCAGGCACCCTCCAAACAACTGTGAGCCCATGACCCCCTGACCAAGGTGGGTCACGCTGGACCTGTATCACTCTGTGACGGCATAGCCTGTTATGGTCCATGGTTCTCCAGAGACCCACTTCTAATACCTCGCAAAGCCTCAAAATCTATACTGGGCATATGTTTTGGGTCAGAACCCTCTACAGACCCTCAAGCATGCCCCTGCGACACCCGTAGAATAGATCGTATGTGACAACCCGCGCCTCACACTCAGGATGCACATCTGATGGCAGCAGAACTCCCTACGCCTCCTGCAGGACTGATGATGGTGGTCAAAGCCGCCAGCGATCCAGACTGCACCATGGGTAAAATCGGGCAGCTGATCGGCATGGAGCCGACGCTGACGACCTCGCTCCTGCGCATGTCCAACAGCGCGAGCTATGGTCTGGGTCGCCCGATCCGCACCGTCAAGCAAGCGACTGTGCTGCTCGGCACGCGGACGATCCGCAACATCGCGGTCACCACCGCCGTGCAAGTCACCATGGGCAAGGTGGACACCGGGGACTTCGACAACGTGAAGTTCTGGGAAGACTCCCTCAGGCGCGCCACGGCAGCCCTCATCGTCGCCCGCCATGCAGGCTACGAGGAGCCCTCTGAAGCCTTCACGATCGGCCTGCTGCAGGAGCTGGGCATCTTGATGATGGCGGTGCAGTCGCCCGAACATCAGCAGGCCCTGCAAGACGTCTCCGAGCGGCCCATCGACGAGCGCCGCGAGCGCGAGCGCTCTCTCATGGGTATGGATCACGCCGAGCTGTTCGTGTCCACGGCCCGAGAGTGGGGCCTGCCCCAGGACATGATCGAGGTCATCGGCACGCAGTATCGCACCAATACCCGGTCAGAGGATCGCCGCACGGCCCGCCTCGTGAGCATCGCCCGGGTGGCCACGGCCATCTCCGACGTGGTGCAGACCAAGGGGCAAGGGCAGGCCATGGCCCAAGCGCGTGGTGCCCTGAGCCAGCTGCCGAGCCGTGAGAAGGATCTCGAGCTGGAGCAGCTCATCGAAGAGATCAACGAGCACATGCTCAAGGCCTCTGAAGAGATGGGCATCCGCATCAAGTCGCAGCCCACCTACCAGGCCCTCATGGAGCAGGCGAACGCCGCCCTGGTGGACATCAACCTCAGCTACGAGGAGCTGACCCGCCGTCTCGAGCAAGCGCTCAAGGAGAAGGAGTCGCTCGCCCGTGAGCTGCAGGCGAAGAACGAGCAGCTGCGCCGCCTCGCCGCCACCGACGCCCTGACGCAGGTGGCCAACCGACGCCACTTCACCGAGATGTTCCAGAGCACGCTGGCTCAGGCACAGACATCGGGGCAGCCGGTGACGCTGCTTATGTTCGACATCGATCACTTCAAGAAGATCAACGACACCTATGGCCACGCTGCCGGCGATGAGGTGCTCAAGGCCTTCGTGAAGCGCATCGCCAAGGCGATCAGGCCAGAAGATCTGGTGGGCCGCCTCGGCGGTGAGGAGTTCGGGGTCCTGCTCGGTGGATGCGGCCGTGTTCAAGGTCGCGGTGTGTCCGGCCGCATTCGACAGGCGATCCGCTCGGAGCAGTTCCGCCTCGACGATGGTCAGATGATCACGGTGACGAGCAGCATCGGCGGGGTCACTGCCGTGGCGCCTACGGCCCTCGCTGTGGACGATCTCTTCAAGAAAGCCGACGAGGCACTCTACGAGAGCAAGCGCAATGGTCGAGATCGCGTGACCTGGGGTGAGACGAAAGAGGCTGGGGCACCGCCGAAGGCCACCAACACGCAAGGCAACGCAGGTCGCTCGAGCACCGGGCGTCCGGCGGCCCAGGGCCGCCCTGCTGCAGGCCGGGTGGCGCCAGGCCGCGCCACGCAGACTCGGGCCGGCGCTTCGGGCCGGCCCGGCGGTCGGGTCACCCTCCCCCGGAGCTGAACGCCGGCTCGAGCGCAGCCGGATCGAGCCGCGGCAGGCTGATGGGCTTCACTGGCGGTTCCGGTGGCTCTCTCAACCCCAGCCGCCACCACCCCACATCTCTCCACGCCCCAGCTTTGTAGCCGATCTTCGGGTACACCCCGATGAGGGTGAAGCCCATGGACTCGTGCAGCCCCACACTGGCGGCGTTGGGCAGCGCGATGCCCGCGAAGACGTGCACGAACTGCTGAGCCCTCAAGATCTCGAACAATGTGGTGTACAGCCGACGCCCGAGGCCCATGCCCCGGGCCTGCGGAGCGAGATACACCGAAGCCTCGACGCCCCACTGATACGCCATCCGGCTACGATGTGGCCCGGCGTAGGCATAGCCGATGATCTGCCCGCTCTCTTCGGCCACGAGCCACGGCCACCGCCTCAACACCGTGGTGATGCGTTTCTCAAGCGCCTCATGGGTGGGCACCTCGGTCTCGAAGGTGGCGTGGCCCCCAGTGATGTGTGGGGCGTAGATGGCGTGGATCGCAGCAGTGTCGTCGGCTGTGGCCAGCCGGATGCTCACTGGCATCGCTCCACCTCGGTCTCGATGGTGTAGCGGGCGCTGCAGTTCTGGCAGGACAAGAACAACCAGGCGTCCCCTGAGTTGCAGCCCGTGGAGAGGATCTGCTGCGCACCGAGCACACCTTCTTCCACGGGGAAGCCGTCTTCGTTGACCAGGGCGTATCGCGGCGCGTCACCGCTGTTGGTCAGCGTGGTGACGACGATGGTGGCCTCGCGGTTGTTCCGCACCCGCACCAGATACCAGTCATCGTCTGCAGGGCACAGCTGGGACTGAATCTCGGCGCCGCCACCGATGCGAGTAGCCTGGTCGAGGATGTCGTTCTCCTCGAGGTTGTCGTCGACACACTCCGGTTGAGGCTGAGGATCGATGCAGGTGCCCTGATTGGGGTCGAGGCAGATGCCGCTGCCTCCACCGACGTCGAGGCACTCGAGGCCTGGCGGGCAGCCGCCGGCTCCGCAATACGACACACACCGGTTGGTGCCATCCTGGCTCACCGGACCACAGAGTGCCGTGGCGCCACAATCAGCGGGCTCATCGCAGGGCGTACAGGCGCTCGCGGTGTCGCCGGGCACACACCGCCCACCCATGCACACGCTGCCATTGATGCATTCGAAGGGGCTGGTGCAGTTGGGGGCCGTGGGCAGGCACCGCCCAAAGACGCACTGACGCGGGCCGCCGAGATCCTCGCCGCAGTCATCGCTGGTCTCACACAGCTGAACGGGCTCGCACACCCCGCCGCTGCAAACCCCTGTGTCACACTCTTCGTCGAAGAAGCACTCCTGGGCCTGACAGAACACATCCGGGCGACAAATCCCGGCGTCACAGAAAGTGCCTTGGGGGCATTGACCGGCATCGCACGGCTGCAGACACACCCCGAGGAACTCTTCGTCACACACGAGCCCGGCGCCACAGGTACCGCCACGGCCACAGGGCACGCAGATCTGACCGCGATACCCAGGGGCGCACTGGTACACGTCGAGATCGCAGTAGGTGCCTTCAGGGCACATACCGTCGGCGGTGCAGGCCACACACCGATTCTCGTCCCGCAGACATCTCAGGCCGTCGGGGCAGCCCTGATCTGCGCAGGTAGGCTCGGGCACACAGGCGTCGTCGAGGCACACCTCGCCTGGGGGGCAGCCCTCGGGGCATCCACCCATGATGGGCACGCAGGCGTTGTCGACGCAGACCTGCCCGTCGGGACAGCCGAGCTCTTCGCATCCCATGGGAATCTGGGGT
The DNA here is from genome assembly GCA_046290225.1 of Bradymonadia bacterium. Taxonomy (GTDB): domain Bacteria; phylum Myxococcota_A; class Bradymonadia; order UBA7976; family UBA1532; genus JBKAGE01. Next base: position 408,348 of record JBKAGE010000037.1, read on the forward strand.
GTGCACTGACCGCTGCTGCACATCTCTCCTGGGGGGCAATCCTCGTCGAGGATGCACTCTTCCTGACGCACACACCGACCAGGGGGGAGCATGCACGACAGGCCTGGGGCGCACTCCTCGTCGCTGCTGCACTCCGGGCCCCGGAACCGGCAAGGATTGCCGGGCTGAGGACACTCGAAGTCCTGTGGGCAGTCGCCGTCGTCCTGGCAGACGGCCGGTTGGGGCTGGCAGATGTTCTCGAGTCGATCGCAGATGAGCCCCGGATCACAATCGCCGTCGACGAGGCACTGGCCGCTGCGCGGGCTGATCGAGAAGCTGCGGAAGCCCTCGTCGGGGGACCGGTCGCTGCCACCAGGGCCATCGACACGGACGGCGAACTCGATCTCGGTGCCGGGGGCTGCACCAGGGATGAGACCGATCCACCGCCGGCCATCGACTCGGCTCAGAGCGACCTCTTCGGGCAGGGTTTCGCCACCAACCCGCCACAACACGACCCCCCCATCGACGAGGCCGTCAGCGACGACGGCCACCTGATAGGGGCCCACGGGGTTGGCGGTGTCTCGGGGGCTCTCGATCTCGATGATGCGTGGGGCTGCGGTCTGTCCGCAGCCCGTCAACAACAGGGCGAGCAGGGCGCCGAGCGTGGCGTTGTAGATGGACTGAGTGCGCATACACAGGGGTGTAGCATGATCGACGGGGACGATGGCAGCGGGTGGATGCAGGGTGAGTGAAGAATAAGCGCAGCGCTCAACCCCTCAACGCAGTTGATCGCACATGAGCTCAGGCGGGTTCACCATGCGACAGGGCGTCGACATGCCCTCAGAGTCCCAGCAGTCGAGCACACACGCGCAGAAGCCCTCCGAGTCACAGGGCACGTACACCGCCCGCTCTCGGGCCACCACCTGACGATCGTCACACGAGAAGCGCTCGCCGCCATCAGCGCGATCCCCATAGATGACCGTGCCATCAGAGGCGTAGGTCACGTGGGGGCCTACAGGTCGCGTAAAGCCCACCGACTCATCGAAGTCGAGGCAAACTGCCCGCCGATCGCCTTCTTTGAGCGGTTGTTGCCCTGTGGGACACACCACCTCCTCCACGAGAGGGGGCTCACAACAGGGGGCGTCACGGCCAGAGCCCGGACCACACGGCGGCGTGGAGTCATCGTCACAGGCCACGAGGGCGAGGGTGGTCAGAAGAAGGATCGTACTGCGCATCAGGCTCAGTACTCTACCGGATCAGCGCCTCAGGGGCACATGCAGATCACCCCGAGCAGAGGTTCTGCCGCGCACGCCTCGGTGTTTACTTGCTGACAGCTCGCCTGAGCCTGACCCTCGAAGAGGGCCGGGTCAGCCTGACACGACTCCATGCAGGTCCCGGAGATCTGGCCGCCAAAGGAGGCCAGGGTGTTGGCATCGCAAATCTCACCGAGGCACACCGTGAGCGCCTCACAGGCGGCATTGCAGTCCACCGCCGGGGGATCCGGGTCTGGCTGAGGGTCAGGATCGGGCTGAGGGCCAGGATCAGGCTGCGGATCAGGATCAGGCTGCGGATCAGGCTCAGGCTGGCCGCCGGGGTTCCACGGCGGACAACCACACGCCTCACCAATCTCCGGGATAGACGCGCAGAGCCCCGGCTGCATCTCCCGGCAGCGCAGGTCCTCCACGTCGTCCGGATCCGCAAGCCCCGGCTGCCGGCGACAGTGCAACACACACTCATCTATCGCATCGGCGTCGAAGCGAGACGCCATGGCCGGATCGCAGATGTCGTGCAGGCACTCGGCCATCTCCTCACAGGCTTTGATGCACTCTCGCAGGGAGTTCCGCTCTGGAGGCGTGCAGTCGAGATCGTCAATGACACCACAAAGCATCTGCATCAGATACTCGGGCTCCGGTGGAGGCGGTGGCGGGTCCATCTCGGGGGGGTCCATCTCTGGAGGATCTTCCCCACCCTGCCCGGGTGGATCCATCTCCGGGGGATCAGCCTCTGGCGGCTCGTCTTCTGGTGGATCCATCTCTGGCGGATCCATCTCAGGCGGATCCATCTCTGGCGGTGGCTGCTGTGGAGGTTGCTCCGCCTCTTCGTCATTCCCCGGAGGTGCTTGAGGCGATGGCGGGTCCGACTCGCCACCCGAAGGCAGGTTGATCACCTGCCCTGCCCCGGCGTCGCTGCCACCAGACTCGGCCAAATCACATCCGGCCGCCAGGGCACACACCATCAACACACGCCAGTCCAGCTTCATCGCCACTCCTCCTGTCTCGACGCAGCGCGTACATACGGGAGCAAGTCCCGGACCAGGGCACCGAATGTCCGAGATGGGCAAGATCTGGTGGCAAACCGAGACCCATTTGACACACCCCCAGCAGTGGCGTGCTCTTCGAGTCTCAGACCAGTGAGCCCCAGCGACTCACTCGCTGTCGAGCCACGCCCCTGCGCGAATCGCAGCGTCGTCGAGGGCACCCTGCAGCGTACGAAAGTGCCAGTGCGCCTGAGGCTCTGGCGCGCCCCAGAGCGCCAGCAAGGCATCGCGATTGTGCTCCGCGCTCACGATGATCACCGGAAAGCTGCCTTCATCATCAGGCGCCTCTTCAGCGTCATCAGTGCCCATGTAACGATGAATGCCCTGAATCACGCCCAGCAGGGCGTTGCCCCAGGGGAACACCAGCTTCTGGAGATCGAGCACCAGGGCACAGGGTGACCACCGGGCGAGACCAGCAAGGGCATGGGCCTCGATGAAGGCTGCGTCGGGGTTGCCTTCGGTGCCGCTTCGGTACTCGCCCTCGATCTCGAGCACCAGGACCATCGGGTGGGCGGGATCATCATCACGTCGCACGGCGTAACGACACGTGAGCGGGCTGTGGGCGTTCAAATCGAGGGAGCGGAGATTTACGGGATCCGACATGGTGCCTCCGTCGGGGCTTCGATAGACTGGCCGCGATGATTCGAGTCCGCGACCTCACCAAGGTGTACCGGGTCCCCGAGAAAGATCCGGGGCTGAGGGGAGCGCTGCGCTCGCTCTTCAACCGGCGATACAAAGAAGTCCGAGCGGTCGATGGGGTCGCCTTCGAGATCGAACCCGGTGAGCGAGTGGCCTTCCTGGGGCCCAACGGCGCGGGCAAGACCACCACCCTGAAAATGCTCACGGGCTTGCTGGCGCCCACCGCCGGGCACATCGAGGTCCTCGGCCTCGACCCTAGAGGGCGCCCGGTGAAGCTGCTGCACCAGATCACCCTGGTCATGGGTCAGAAGCAACAGCTGCTCTGGGATCTGCCCCCCCGGGACACCTTCGATCTAAACCGCGCCCTCTTCAACATTCCTCAAAACGAGTACGACGAGACCCTCGGCGAGCTGCGCGAGCTGCTCGCCCTCGACGAGGTGATGGATCGCCCCGTACGCAACCTGTCGCTGGGGCAGCGTATGAAGTGCGAGCTGGCGGCGGCGCTGCTGCACCGACCCAAGGTGTTGTTCCTCGACGAGCCCACCATCGGCCTCGACGTGGTGATGCAGGCCCAGGTGCGCCGCTTCATCGCCGCCTGGAACGCGCGCTTCGACGCCACGGTGATGCTCACCAGCCACGACATGGACGACATCGCCGCCTTGTGCCCCCGGGTGATCCTGATCGACGCGGGCAAAGTGCGCTACGACGGCCCCCTTGAAGATCTGGTCCGACAACACGCCCCCAGACGTCGAGTGGTCCTCCAGCTCGAGGCGCCTCTCGACGCCGAGGCCCTGGGCACGCTCACCGAGCAAGACAGCGCGCTCCGACACCTCGAGCACGAGGGCGCCTGGCGCCTGGAGGCCGATGTGGCCCCGGAGCACGTCGGCGAGACGGTTCAGCACGCCCTCGCCATGGCCCCTCACGGCCACCTCACCATCGAAGATCCACCCCTGGAGGCGGTCTTCGCCGAGCTGTTCGGTGAGTAGTCGCCTGCCCCTGACTGATCTGCGCCGAGCGGTCCGAGCAGGGCCGGCGATGTTTCGCGTGGGCATCTCCGAAGCCCTGGCCTATCGGGCGGAGTTCATCATCTGGGTGCTCACGGCCACCCTGCCCCTGGTGATGCTGGCCCTCTGGGACGCGGTGGCCCGAGGTGGCCCCATCGGCCCGGGCGACGGCTACGGTCGGGCAGAGTTCGCCCGCTACTTCACGGTGACCCTCATCGCCCGACAGTTCACCGCGAGCTGGGTGGTCTGGTCCCTCAACGAGCAGATCCGCACTGGCGCCCTGAGCCCCCACCTTCTTCGCCCTGTAGGCCCGGTGTGGCTGCACGCAGCCCGCAACATCGCCGCCATGCCGCTGCGAGCGGTGGTCCTGCTGCCCCTGGTCACCCTGCTGTGGTGGTGGCAACCCGAAATGAGCCTGCCCACCGATCCCCTGCGCTGGCTGGCCTTCTCGGTCACGGTGACCTTCGCCTGGGTGATGGGCTTCATGGTGCAAACCTTCTTCGGTCTGCTGGCCTTCTGGTTTGATCAGTCGGTGGGGCTCTACTACGTGTGGTTCGGGCTGTTCTCGCTCATGGGGGGTTATCTGATCCCCATCGATCTGCTCCCAGAAAGCATGCAGCTGCTGGCCCACTGGCTGCCCTTCCGCTCGATGCTGGGCCTGCCCGTCGAGGTGGGGGCGGGGCTGCTGCCCTGGAGTCAGCTGTGGGTAGACATGGCCATTCAGCTGGGCTGGCTCGTCATCTTCAGTGTGGGGGTGTGGTGGGCGTGGGGGAGAGGGTTGAGGCGTTATGGGGCATTTGGAGCATGAAAAAGAGAGTTTTTCGGGCACGGGCACGGGCACGGGCACGGGCACGAGTTGATACATATGCGGACCCGTGGGCCTGCATGAATTCAGGGCGATGGCTGCGACTGAGGCTGAGATGATGCGTTCCAGATCGACCTGAGAGTTCAGGTCTTGGGGTGTATGGAGGCCAAAACCTCCAATGAGAGACATATGGGACCCAGTGGAGCCTCCACCATCACAAACCTACGAGCGGAGCCATTCAGGGCCACGGGTCCAGAGCCGAATCAACTCGTGCCCGTGCCCGTGCCCTGTACCAATTGGATTGTCGCTTTGGATCTTGATGCGAGGCATCTGAGAACACCACCCGTACCCAGTACA
>JBKAGE010000038.1:0-329490 GCA_046290225.1 Bradymonadia bacterium
AGGATTCGAAAAAATCCTCATGTTCGAGCTGGGCTGGCTCGCCGCTAACCAATCCACCACTACACCAAAAGATGTGTAGGACGATCAGAGCCGCTGGCTACGACTCGCGGTTTGTTCGTGCCACCCGCACGCAAACTCGTGAACCTCACGACGACTGCCACCACCTCCGCGTCTCCGCGGGGCACGTGCATCACGTTGCTCCGGCTTTGGAGGCGCTGTTGGTTTTTCGGGAGTTTAGGTGATGGCCGCGTATGCGTCTCGTCGAATGGGTGAAATTTCGGTGATATGAGACAGCCTAGGCGAGCTAAGGAAGGCTCATGGCACGCCGCGCACTCTTCGAGAGGGCCTCAGCGCCCACAAATAAGCTGTGCGCGTTAAGGGCAATCGCCAAACAAACGCCCACATCATCGGGCACACACCCAAACCAACAACTCAAGCCCACAAAGCCATAGAAATGTCGTGTACGTGCCCGCGGAGGCGCGGAGGTGGCGACAGCCGTCGTGAGGTCGGTGAGTTCTCGTTCAGATGCGGGATTTCACCCGCAGGCGCAGCAGCGCTGCGCCGAGGACGGAAAGGTCGTAGCTGGGCGGGAAATCGCCGGCGTCACGGCGGCTGGCGCCGCCGCAGCGCCGGAGCCATTACTTAGTGGCGGCCTTGGCGGCATCCTTGGCGTTGTCCTCGGCGGCGTCCTTCATCTCGTTGGCCGCATCCTTGGCGTCGTTGCCCTTGTCCTTCACGGCGCCGAGGGCGGCCTCGGTCACACCGAAGTTGCTCATCTCGCCGGCGAACTTGGCGATGGCGGCGGTGGCGCGGGCGGGCACGCCGGCGACCTTCTCCTTGGACTCGTTCACCTTGTTCAGGGCGTCCTGCTTCACCTTCTCGACGTTCTTCTCCTGAGCCTCAGCCTTGGCCTTCTCCTCCTTGGAGGCGAGGGGGTTGGCCTTCACCACCTTGGTGTCGGCAGTGACCTGGGTGGCCAGCTTGGGGATCTCGACGAGCATCTCGCCGAGGGAGCCCACCATGGCGGTGGCGTTGGCGGGGGTGTTCATGAGGTTGGTGGTGAAGCCCTTCACGTTGCCGAGCATGCCCTCGAGCTCCTTGGCACCCTTCTCGTCGACGCCAGCGGGGGCCTGGAAGGGCTTCCCGGTGAGGCTGTCGGTGAGGAGCTTGCCGAAGTCGTCCTTGTTGAGCTTGAACTTGGCGGGGGCTTCCTTGATCTGCGCGAGCATGGTGTCGACGCTGTCGATGGGCGAGGTCAGGCCCTTCACCTTGGCGTCGAGCTCGCCGGGGATGGCCTCAAGCTTCTGGTAAGCAGTGCGATCATCATCGCCACCCTTGGACTTGCCACCGCCACAGGCGGAGAGCAGCAGGGTGGGCACGATGAGGGCGGCGAGGATCAAAGAGCGACGCTTCATGTTTCTTCTCCCAATGAAGTCTGGTCTGTCGGGGTGACCGATCAGCCATTCTGGCTCGAACCGGCTCTCCTCAGTGACCGTACACGTCCGAGCACGCGTTCTTTTTCAGGGCGCGCACGCTAGACAATTGCGTCGGCGACGTCAACGTCGTTGACGGCGTTCGGGGGGCACAGACGGGGCGCAGGGAAGATCCCTTCATTCACCTCGATGGCGGGCCATGTGGCCGCATGCGCACATGGCCACTCGGGCAACAGCGATGGGCTTGATTTCACAGAAGCTTTCTCGTTCTACTTCAGCCCTCTCTGCCGGCCCCTGTGGTGGCCGCTCCCGCCGAGGCGCCCATGACGAAGACTCCGAAGCTGCTGTTTACGCTCTCCCTGCTCACCGTGACGCCGTCCCTGACGACGCTGTACGGGTGTGACGACGAAACCTCAGCTGACCCTGCGCCGACGGCAGACGCCGGCCTCTCGGACGCAGTGGTCGGGGGTGAGCGCGATGTCGAAGTGCCCGATGCCGAGGTGCCCGACGCCATGCCAGAGCCTCGGCCCTATCCCGACCCTGGCGCCTGGGGGCCCAACACCGGCCCGGGCGGCCCCGCCGTGGCCTTCGAAGAAGACGCGCTGTATCAAAACTGCGCCTTCGTCGACGTGGGCCCCGATGATCCCACCGACCATCGCAACATCGTCACCATGTATGACGGCTACCTGCTCATGCCCTGGTCGCCGGAGTTCGGCCGCACAGGGGGGCTGACCTTCTTCGACATATCCGACCCCTGCAACCCCATGCGGGTGGGCCACGGCACCACCGAGCTGATGCGGGAGTCTCACGGCATCGGGTTCAGCCACATTGGGGGCAAGTGGGCGGTGACCTCCCACGCCAGGCAGCTGCGCTTCGGCGGCATCTTGTTCTGGGACATCAGCAACATCGAAGAGCCCACCGTGGCGTACGCCATGGAGCTCCCGGGCTTCTTCTACCCCGACGCCTATGCCCGCATCTCGTTCAGCAACTTCTGGCAGGCCCCCTATGTATATGTGGGCGGGGCCGACAACGGCGTCTGGATCGTCGACGCCACCGATCCGATGAACCCCGTGCTGGTCAACCAGTATGTGTTCGATCCGATCTTGAGAGCCGCTCAGGTGCAGGCCATCGGCAACCTGCTCATCGTCACCTCAGGCGAGGGCACCCGGACCGCCCTGCTCGACATCTCCGATCCGGCGAACCCTCAGCCCATCCCGGGTGGCGACTTTCTCAACGCCAGCGGCGATGGTGAGCCTCGAGAGATCTATTTCTCCACCGCCACCGACGGCTACATCTATTACGCCCGTAAAGAAGGTGGGGGCGGCCCGCTCATTTACGACATTCACGACCCGAGCAACCCCATGTTCGCCGGAGAGCTGGTCTCTGACGGCAACGGCGGTTACGCCATGGTGAAAGATGGCTTCGTCTTCATCGGCGAGTCGCGCTTTGCCGGTCTGTACGACGCCCGTGATCTCGACAACATCACCGAGGTGGCCCGGATGAACCTCGAGGGTGATCTCGACACCGCCACCCCCATCGGCAACGTGGTGTTCCTCGCCGTGGACGACAAGGCCAACGATGACGAGGGCACCGCCGTGGCGCCGTGGCAGATGATGCCCGACACCGAGCCTCCACAGGTGACTTGGGTCTGGCCTCCGGACAATGCCACCGATCTGCCCCTCACCTCGCGCTTCGGAGTGACCTTCAGCGAGCACGTCGATCCAGGAAGCGCCTGGGCCGGCTCGGTTCGCCTGTACGAGACGGGATCGGATCCCGCCCTCACCCGGGTGGACGGCCATCTCAGCGCTCAGGAGAGCATCGTGAACTTCTGGCCCGTGGCCCCCTTGAAGGCCAACACCACGTACACATTCGAGATCACCGCAGGTGGCGTGACCGACTTCAACGGCAACGCCGTCGCCGAGACCACCGCCTACACCTTCACCACGGGGGCCCGATGAGATCTCGGTGGTGGATGGGGCTCTGCCTGTGCAGCGCCCTCGCAGGTTGCGATGATGATCCTGGCGCAGAGTCAGCATTCGATGCGTCGCACATGGACGCGGGCGCCTCGGATGCCGCTGACGTGCCCGAGGCAGATGCCTCTGATGCAGATGTCGCCGATGGTGCAGCCCCTGATGGAGCGCTGACGCCTCTGATGGCCGCGGCAGGCGAGGCGCGCTATGCCCTGGTGGGTGAGGTGGTTGTCCTCGACGGCAGCGGCTCGACGGGCGCGGCGGCCTACCAGTGGGATCCGGGCAACGGCGACGCGCCTGCACCCCCGAGCGCCGAGCCCACCCTTGAGGTGAGCTACGACAGCCCCGGGCGATACCGCCCAACGCTCACGATCTTCGACGCCGAAGGCACCACCCGTCGCGACGACGTGGTCATCTCGGTCACCGAGCGGCCGAGCCACACCCGCCGTCACAGCGACACCCTCACCTGGTTGCCCGAGAACTTCGTCAATCAAGCGACTCTGGCGGTGGTGGTCCCTGATAACGACACCATCGTGTTCATCACTGAGGGGCCGGAGGGCTGGGCCCGCACCCGCACACTCGAAACCTGCGACAATCCCCGCAGCGTCACCGCCTGGGTCTCGCTGCCGGAGCGCCCTCAGGTCTCCGCCCGGCTCGCCGTGGCCTGCCCGGATGAAGATGCCATTGATGTCTTCTCCCTCCTCGACGAGGCACGGGTGGCCCGCGTGACCCTGCCACCGGGCTCGCGGCCCTTTGGTGTCGTGGCTCCAGAAGGCCGCGGAGGTGCCGCAGAGATGTTCGCCACTCTGCAAGGCACAGGGCAGATCGTTCACTTGCGAGATGACAGCCTCAACGATGACTGGCGCGTCGAGGCACTCGTCGAGGTGGCTCCCGATCTGCGCGGCGTCGCCCTCCTGCCTGATGGTCGCGTGGCCATGAGCCGATGGCGCAGCCTGCAAGAGCCTGAAGGGGGTCACGGTGAGATCTGGGTGTGGAACCCCGAGGGCGAGAGTGCGCCAGAGATGTGGCCTCTGGCATTTGATCCTCAGGCGGCCTCCGACACCGAGATCGGCGGGCTCCCCACCTACCTCGATCACCTCGAGGTCTCACCTCAAGGTCACGAGATGGCCGTGCCGAGCCTCCAGGCCAACGCCGCCCACGGCAGCTTCACCAGCGGTGAGCCCTCGGCCCCTGACGAAGTGCTCCGGGCGGTGGTCTCATTCGTCGATCTCGAGGCGGAGACCGAACGCTTCGACGCCCGAAAGCAGTTCGACGGCCGGGGCATGGCCTCGTCTGCCACCTTCACCGCCCGGGGGGACTACCTCTTCGTGGCCATGCGGGGCAGCCAGACCATCGAGCGCCTCGACCGCTTCAGCGAGAACCAGTCGGGCACCCTGCTCGACAGCGGCTTCGCCGTAGAAGGGCTGGTCTTGTCAGCGAACGATGATTTGCTCTTCGCCAACGCCACCTTGAGTCGCGCGGTGAAGATCTATGCTGTAGACGATCTCACCACCTTGCCAGTCCCCATCGCGGAGGTCCCCCTCGTGGACGAAGAGCCCCTCGGCCCTACGCTGTTGTTGGGCAAACAGCTCTTCAACGACAGCGCAGATCCACGACTGGGCTTCGAGGGCTACATCGCCTGCGCCCACTGTCACCTCGACGGCGACAGCGATCACCTCACCTGGGATTTCTCTGATCGCGGTGAGGGGCTACGACAAACCATCTCGCTCTTCGGGCGCTCGGAAACCGGCCACGGCCCCATCCACTGGAGCGGCAACTTCGACGAGGGTCAGGACTTCGAGCACGATCTTCGAGGCCCCTTCGGCGGTCTGGGCCTGATGAGTGACGCCGAGTTCTCCGCTGAAGGCCGTGACGCGCCTCTCGGTGCTCCCAAGGCCGGAGTGAACGCCGATCTCGACGCGCTGGCGGCCTACATGGCCAGCCTCGATACGCACATCGTGAGCCCCCACCGCACCGCCGAGGGCGCCCTCACGCCTTTGGCGGAGCGCGGCAAGGATCTCTTCTTCTCCGAGGCGGTGGGCTGTGGTGAATGCCACCCTGCCCCGCTGATGACCGACAGCAGCTTTCAAGAAGATGGCAGCCCTCTGCTCCACGACGTGGGCACGCTCAAAGAGACCTCAGGGCAGCGCCTCGGCGGCCCCCTCCCGGGCATCGACACCCCGACGCTGCACGGGCTGTGGCACAGCGCCCCCTATCTGCACGACGGCAGCGCCCCCAGCCTGATGCATGTGCTCACTGTGGCCAACCCCGACGGGTCTCATGGTGAGACAGCTGATCTCACGACGGAAGAGTTCGAGGCCCTCGAGGCCTACCTGCTCAGCCTGGACGGCCGTTGGGAGTAAGGTGTTGCCAGAGAAACAGAGCGGGAAACAGCCTGAAAAGACACAGGGCCGTAGGACCCAGGCCCAACGCAGTGAAGAGATGCGCAGCAGATTGCTCGAGGCCACCCTCGACTGCTTGCAGGCAGAGGGCTTCAGCGGCACCACGGTGACCCGCATCATCGAGCAGGCCGGGGTGAGTCGTGGCGCCTACGTGCATCACTTCCCCAACAAGCTCGATCTCTTCGCCGCCGCCAGCGATCACCTCGTACGACAGACGCTGCGCCGCGTGGAACAGATGATCCAGGGGCTCGATCGCGAGGCAGATCGCCTCGATGCCATGCTCGACTTCCTCTGGACGGAGCTCACTCACGGCCGCCTGGGCACGGTGTTCCTCGAGTTGATGGTGGCCGCCCGCTCGGACTCGAAGCTGCTCGAGAGGCTGCACCCCATCACGCGCCGACGTCAGCAGATCTCCGACGTGGGCTGGCGCATGTACTTCGCCGCCACGCCACGGGCGGAGGCGGCGGGCATCGGCGTCGAGGCGGTGATGAACATGACCACGTGGCTGGTGCGGGGCATGGCCCTCGAGGCGGCGATCTCCGACGAGCCCGAGGCCACCTTCCGCGCCCACCTCACGATGCTGCGCACCCTCATCGAGCCCCTGGTTCAGGCCAGGCTCAGCGCGCCAGACTGCCCGTCCTCCACCCCTCGAACTGAGTGAGGTACTCCGCGTCACGGGTGGGGTGATCCATCATCCAGGGCATCACCTTCAACAGATAGGCGCTCTCGAATTGCAGCCAGATGCTGTCGTCCGACCCCCGTGCCGGGGCGTCGTCGGCCTCGGTGCCCTTCACGTGACCCGTAGCGCTCACCCCATGAGGGGTCAGATAGGGGGTGAAGGAGTATGCCCCCGTGACCCAAGGGCCGTGGGTGGCAGGGCTGCGGATCACCCCGTTGAACTCGATGGCAGAGTTCCGGTGGAAGTACGGCGGCCGGAAGGTGTGCTCCGTGGGATCCCAGCGCCCGATGAAGACGCCCACGTCGATGGCATTGCGCCCGTGGGTGTCCAGGGGGCTGGTGAGCACCGTGAGGATGGACGGATCCGGGTGGTCAAAGCTCACGCTGCCGAGGCTGTTGAACTGCTTGAGGTCGTACTTGAAGGGGGCATAGTTCCCGTGCCACGCCACCACGTCGAAGGGATCCATGTCCTGGGTGGCCTGCCACAAACGGCCCCCCTGCTTCACCACGATGGTGTGGGGCCCGGGGCGATCAGTGTAGTGGGCCACGGGGGCCATGAAGTGGCGGGCGTCGGCCATGCCATTGGCCCCCACAGGGCCCCGCTCCGGCAGTTGGAAGTGGCCGTCGAAGAGCTCGGCGACGTACCCCGTGGCCTGCACCCCTGAGGGTCGATCATCCACAAGCTCCACCTGGAAACGGATGCCCCGAGGCAAGATGACGATCTCTGAGGGCGACACTGAGAGCACACCCATCTCGGTGCGCACAGTGAGAGTACCCTGAACCGGAGCCACGAGCAGATCGCCGTCGATGTTCGTGAAGGCCCGCTCCATGCTGCGATCCGCAGCGTACAGATGCACCGCGGAGCCCGCCCTCTGCGTGGGATCTCCCGCGCCGGCGAAGGTGGTGAGGCCATCGAGCCAGTCATTGCCCTGCTCACCCTCGAAGGGCTTGAAGCGCATGATCTGTGGCGTGGCGAGGGCCTCGTCGAAGCGCCCAGTGAACCGACTGTGGGCCAGCGGCTGCCAGGGCACGAGGGGGATCTGCGGTCGCAGACGATACAGCCACACGCGGCGATTCTCTGCCCGGTGCACGGTAAAGCCCGTCCCGTTGATCTGCTCGGCGAAGAGACCGTAGGGCACCTCTTTCGGAGCGTTCTGACTCATGGGGAGCGCTCCGGGCTCGGCCTCGCTCCACAAGACGTTTCCAAAACCGCTCAGGTACTTCGAGTCTTCCATGTCAGCGCTCCAGTGAGGTGTCGATCAAAGTGTTGAAGTGGGCCGCGTCGGCAGCAGTGATGGTGTGCTCTGCCCCAGGGGGCACCTCAGTGGTGACCCGGGCACCAGCGACCTGCAGGGCGGCGACGGTCTCATCGAAGGCGGCCTGAGGGATCCAGCTGTCTTCGGCGCTCTTGCCCATATAGACCGGCACCCCAGCAAGCTGCCCGAAGTCCCCCTCTACCGGGATGGACGCCCCGGAGAATGCCGCCACGGCCCCTGGCCGATGCGGGCGGCTCTTCAGCCACCCCAACAGCAGGCACGCCCCCTGCGAGAAACCCACAAGGGTGATGTCCTCGGCCCGGTGATGCGATCTGGCTTTGGCCCATGCAGCGTCCAGCGCAGCGAGGGCGCTCGAGAGATGGGGCTCGTTCTCCGTGGGAGGCACCAGAAAGCCCTTCGGATACCAGCTGCGGGCCGCTGCTTGGGGGGCCAGAATGCTCAGCCCGTCTTCGTGATCCACGATGCCCATGATGCGTCGAGTCATGGCCTCGGCGTCGCTCCCTCGACCATGGACCGCGATCACCACCTGCTCTGCAGACTCGATCTCGGCCCCGAGGGTGCTGGCGTACAGCCCCGAGTGGGGTCCGGTGATGCTCGGCAACGCCACCTGCTTCGGCGACCAGCTCGGGCGTCGACCCAGCCAGGCGTCGGCGAGCAGGGCCTTGAGGCTGTCGGCGTCGAGAGGGCGCGGGTTGGGATACTGCTTCGAGAGCGCCCGCTCCATCAGGACCTCGAGTTGGTCCCAGGTCACCCCGAGGGTCTTCAAGTCAGCGGGCAGGTCCGCTGACTTGAGCACGTCGAAGAGAGCACCAGGGACATCCTCCACCCCCGTGAGTTGTTGCAGCGCGACGACTGCCTCGGGGGCGCCGGGCCCGTTGAAGGCCAGCGAGTATGGCAAGAGCGCAGCGTGGGTGGGGGCGTGGGGCAGCCCGAGGCCGCCGAGCACATGGGCCAGCTTGTGATGCAGGGCCATGCTCGCCCCGCTGAGGGCAACCCCAGCGAGCCCTGCCCCAGCGAGGGCAGAGGCCCGCGCATCGAGATCATGGGGCAACCCTGGCAGAGTCTCGAGGGCCTGCATGATGAGGGGCACGCTCTTCCGTGCAGCCTCCTCAGCCTCTGGGGTGCGCTCCACGGCATAGAGGGCTTCGACGCTGTGGCTCAGGGCGTTAAGCAGGCTCTGCAGGGTCATGGGCAGAGGCAGGCCCACAGAAAGCTCGGGGTCGTACGCCACGATGCTGGGGCGCACCTTCGAGTCACGGCCGGTGGTCTTCTTGCCGTCTGCCGAGAGGCCCCAGATGTCAGTGCGCTCAGAGCCTGCGTAGGTCGTGGGGACCGCGGCGATCTTCACCTCGCGGTTCAACGCCACGGCCTTGGCGATGCCTACGCAGGTACCACCACCGTGGGCCACCACCCAGTCCACCTCATGGGCATCGGCGAATGCTGTGGCAGCGTCGGCGATCTCCACAGGGACCTGAGGTCGCTCAGTGGTGAACACTCCCACGGCGCGCTCGCCCAGGGCCTCGGCGAGTCGATCAGCGCCGTCGCGGTGTCGCGCCATGGCCACCAGCATTACACGTTGGGCCCCTTCTCCGGCGAGGGCCTTCGCCAGCGCACCTTCGGCGCCGGCGCCGGTGATGACCGTGACGCCGTGCTGGTTTTCAGTCGAAATCGAGCGGGTCGACATCAGCCTCTACTCCGTGTCTTCGGGATGGCATCAACCTACCCGCGCAGAGAGGCAATGAGTAGAGGAGCAGAGGCAACATCATCTTGCATTTGTGCAAGACAGCTCTCAGCTCAGCACGCCTGTCGACACGTAGCGGTCGCCGCGATCACAGACGATGGTGACGATGACCGCGTCGCTCAGCTCCTCGGAGAGCTTCACCGCGGCGGCCATGGCCCCCCCAGCGCTGATGCCACAGAACACGCCCTCTTCACGGGCCATGCGCCGGGCCATCTCCTCGGCCTCGGGCTGGTTGATGTCGATGATGCGATCCACCCGCTCGGGCTCGTGGATCGCCGGGCGGTAAGCCTCAGGCCAGCGGCGGATTCCGGGGATCCGGGCACCGTCACTGGGCTGCACACCGATGATTTGGATGTCGGGGTTCTGCTCTTTGAAATATCGGGAGCAGCCCATGATGGTGCCCGTGGTGCCCATGGAGCTCACGAAGTGGGTGATCTTGCCAGCGGTGTCTCGCCAGATCTCGGGGCCAGTGGTCTCGTAGTGGGCTCGGGGGTTGTCGGGGTTGGCGAACTGGTTGAGCACCCGGCCCTTGCCATCGGCCTGCATCTGCAGGGCGAGATCCCGGGCGCCCTCCATGCCCTGGTCCGGGCCCACCAGAATCAACTCGGCCCCATAGGCCCGCATGGTGGCTCGCCGCTCGGCGCTGCCGCTCTCGGGCATGATGAGGGTCATCTTGTAGCCCTTGGCGGCGGCCACCATGGCCAGGGCGATGCCGGTGTTGCCGCTGGTGGCCTCGATGAGGGTGTCTCCCGGGGCGATCTCTCCCCGCTCTTCTGCCCGAGTGATCATGCTCAGGGCTGGCCGATCCTTCACCGAGCCTGCGGGATTGTTGCCCTCGAGCTTGCCCAGGATGGTGTTCGAGGTGTCTCCGGGGATGCGCTGAAATCGCACCAGGGGGGTGTTGCCGACGAGCTGATCAAGGGTTTTGACGTTCATGGGCCTGCTGTCGTTGGGGGTTGAGTCCGCGATGTGTCGGGGCGCATCTGTGAAGAGCTCTCCGAGGCATCATCCATGTGACATGATGCCGGCGACGACACAAGGTGACACAAATCTGAAGGAGTCACAGATGAACGCCAGGATCACACTCATCGACGGGGTGGCCTTCAACGGCGAGGCCAGCTCGGGGCACTCGGTGGTGATGGACGGTGCCCCAGATCCCGATAACCCCGCATGGAGTGGCCAGAACCGCGGCGCCCGCCCCATGGAGCTGTTGCTCCTGGGCCTCGGCGGCTGCACGGCCTACGACGTGGTGACGATCTTGCGCAAGGGGCGTCACACGGTGGACGACTGCCAAGTGGAGATCGAAGCCACCCGAGCGGAGACCCCGCCGAAGGTGTTCACCCGCATCCACATCATCTACCGCGTAAAAGGCCAGGGCCTGCCCCTCAAGGCGGTGGAGCGGGCGGTGAAGCTCTCGGAAGAGAAGTACTGCTCGGCGTCGATCATGCTCGGCAAGACCGCCGAGATGACCCACGAGGTGGTGCTCGTCGATTGAGCGTCCGGCTTCATTCAGAAAAAAATCCACCCACCCTGTAACGCTTCGGAACAGCCCTCGTATGAACCAGTGCAACGCGGCGATGGGTGCCTCCCCCCCAAACCGCGTCGCGAGATCTCTCCCTCAGCGATCTCAGCCTCTGTGGCGCCGTACGCTCCTTCGGCTTCTCCGAACGACCCGCATCGGAAACCGCTCTTCTCCCATTCGATGGTGTGTACGGCGCCACAACTTTTCTGCCCTTTGGGCAAACCCCTGCACTTCTCTGCTCCGCCTTCCGCTGAGATTCTCGGTGAAGCTCAGATGTCGTTCTGTCTGAGCAAGGGGGGCAGGCATGATGAGTTGTTTCTACAAAGCGCGCCGGGCGCTTTTGCTCACCACGTCTTTCTGGATGTGTGTCAGTGACAGCGCAGGCTACAGCCCACCCATCCCTGAACTCTACGTCCACCCCACCTCCGTCCTGACCCGAGAAACGCCCACAGGCATGGCGCAGACACATGCCGTCACCATCGAAAATATCGGCAGCGCGCCTGCTTTTCTCGGTCACATCACTGCAGAGGTCGGGTCGAGTGAATTCAAAATCGGGTGGTCTGGCCCCTCAGGACAGACCCACATCGCTGTGCCTGGCATCAACCGACTTCCGTGGCGTCTCTTGTTGGAACCTCGTGAGCGCATCACTCTCATCGTTCGCTTCACCCCACGTGATGGCCAGTATGTCGGTGGTGTACTTAAGCTCAGCTCCAATGCGCCCTCTCAACATGAACTTGTCATCCCCATTGAGCTCGTACGTCCTGAGCCCAAGCTACAGATGTCCCACGCTCAACTGCCTTTCGGGCAAGTCTCTACATCAGACAAGAAGCAGCTGACTGCGCGCATCTCCAACAATGGCAACGCGCCTTTGAGTATTTTCAACGTCACCATCTGGCCCCCTACACCCGAGTTCACCCCATTCATCAATGGCTACGATCCTCGTGTGAAAACGGGCGTCCTCACCGATCCCGACGGAGATGGTGAGCCAGGCATCGCCCCTGGCTCCGCCATCGACCTCGTGTTGGAATATGACCCCTTCACCGCGGGTGCTGATGTAGCTGAGCTCAGCTTCTACACCAATGACCCGCTCCGACCTGTTCACCTCGTGACCCTGAGCGGAGAAGGCGTAGAGCCCTGAGTTGAGAACCACCACTTTCATCCATGTAGGTTCTCGGAGTAGACTGCCCCGGTTTGATATCCGAGTAGGCGAGACCTGAATGCCAAGGAGCTGTCACATGCAGCACACCTTCCGCCGCCCGTTCTGGGCACTTGTGTTGGTTTTAATGGCCCCCTTGGGGATGTGGGGCTGTGACGACGGCGACGGAGGCCTCGGCACGACCAACACGCCCGAGTTGCTCCTCGACCCTGGCAGCGTGACTCTGCCCCGGGCGGCCATCAACACCACTGTCACCCGCACGGTGACCGTGGAGAACGTCGGCCGGGCGCCGGCCACCCTCATCAACATCACCGCAGAGTTCAGCTCCAACGAGTTCGAGCTGACCTGGGTCGACGCCAATGGCAACGACCAGGCGGGCATCGCTGCAGACGGGACCAACAGCTTCCCCGACAGCATCGAGATCCCTGCCCAGGGCAGCATCGAGTTCGTCGTGGTCTACACCCCCCAGGATGAGGGTGACGACCAGGGCTCGATCCGAGCCAGCTCCAACGCCCCCAACCTGCTCGACGTGGTCATCCCCATCGCCTCGAGCGATGCCCGGGCCGAGATCAGCGTGAGCCCTGGCACCCTCGACTTCGAGCGTGTGCCTGCTCTCCAGACCGGGCGTCTGAACGCCACCATCACCAACATCGGGCAGATCCCTCTGAAGATCTCCAGCATCACCATCAACGGCAGCCAGGACTTCACCCCCTTCATCGACGGCCGTGATCCCCGCCGTGACGCCGACATCCTCACCGATCCCGATGGGGACGGCGAGGCTGGCATCGCCCCCGGTGGCAGCGTCGACGTCGAGGTGGTGTACGCCCCCCCTGTGGAGGGCCCCGATGTCGGTGAGATGATCATCCTCAGCAACGACATCGTGCGCTCTGCCGTGTCAGTGAACCTCACCGCCAACGGCTCCACCTCCTGCCTCGACGTCATCCCCGAGGCACTGGAGTTCCCCACCAGCCTCGTGAACCGCACCGATACCCGGTCGCTCACCCTCGAGAGCTGCGGCACCACCGCCCTGGAGTTCACCAGCATCCGTCTGTCGGACGACAGCGATCCTGCCTTCGAGCTCGACGTGGAGAGCGTGGCTGAGAACATCGGCGAGCTGCCCGGCGCCACCCTCCCCGCCGTGGGGCCCAACGGTGAGCGCGCTGCCCGCACCATCCGGGTGAACTTCGCCCCCATCGAGGAGCGCATCTACAACGGCACCCTGCTCATCGAGACCACCGATCCGGTGACCCCCATCCGCGAGGTGAGCATCCTCGGCCGCGGCCTCACCAACGCCTGCCCCGAGGCACGGCCCCTGGTGAACGAGTTCTTCGTGAACCCCCTCGACACCGTGGTGCTCGACGGCTCGCCCAGCATCGACGTCGACGGCCCGGGCAACAAGCCCGTGCAGTACAACTGGCGCCCGGTGAGCTTCCCCCCCGGACCTTCACCGGTCATCCACGAGAACTTCATCGATCGCACCCAGCCTGATCTCGGCGGTCCCCCGGACGACACCACGACGCCTCAGGCGGTGTTCTGGGTGAACACCGTGGGCACCTACACCTTCTTGCTCGACGTGGTGGACGACCAGGGCGTGACCTCCGAGCAGTGCCGCACCTCGGCCCTGGTCCAGGTCATCGCCATTCCCCCAGATGATCTGCTCTTCGAGCTGACCTGGGAGACCGAGAACGACATCGATCCCACTGATCGCGAAGGCAGCGACATGGATCTCCACCTGCTGCACCCCGAGGGCGCCTTCCCGGGCTCCCCCTACCAGTGGGGCAGCCTGAACGACATCCACTACCTGAACCTGACCTCCGACTGGGGGACCCCCAACGATCCCTCGGACAACCCCTTCCTCGATCTCGACGACGATGATGGGGCCGGCCCGGAGCGCATCCGCCTCAACAGCCCTCAGCTCACCGACGAGGTGGGCGCCGAGTACGTGGTGGGCGTGCACTACTTCAACGACATGGACATGATCACTGGCACCCCCTATGGCCCCAGCGAGGCCCGCCTGCGCATCTTCATCAAGGGTGAGCTGGCCTGGGACAACGGTGGTCAGCTCAAGACCATCGAGCGTCGGTGCGAGATGTGGGAAGCAGCCTCTGTGGCCTGGTACGGCAGCAGCGGCGAGGTGACCACCATCGATACCATGAGCCGTTGGGCGCCGCCTCTGGGCAACCTGGATTGTGATGCGCCCTTGCCTGATCCGGAGCCCGATCCCGACCCAGAGCCAGATCCTGACCCGGAGCCCGATCCCGAGCCGGAGCCTGAGCCGGACCCGGAGCCCGAGCCGGAGCCCGAGCCTGAGCCCTGATCGACCAGCCCCGCCTCACCGCCCGTTCGGGCAACCCTTCACCCCTCGAAATACAGCGCTTTGGCCCCTCGGCCGGTTTTCTGTAGCCACCCCTTCGACACCCAGCCCTTGATGCGGGCCTTGGCCACTCCATCAGAGCACCACAAGACCTCGATGACATCAGCGAGCGTGATGTGTCCGTGGGCTTGCAGTCGCTCGTACAACGGTGCCGGCAAATTCACCCCCTGACCGGAAGACTTGAGGGGGGCCTCCTCCACCGGGGCCGGCCGCGGTGTCTCTGCAGGAGGCAACCACTTCTCTTCTGCCTCGATCACCTGAGGCTCAGGCAGAGGCAAGGGCGGGCCGGAGACCGGCATGTCAGAGAAGACCGCCTCGAGATCAGCCTGTGAGAGGGCGTCGACCATGACCCGACCCTCATCGACGGCGGCCTCGAAGAGCGCACGCTTCCGTGCCTGCAGCTCAAGGATCTTTTCTTCTACCGTGCCGCGGGCCACGAGCTTGTAGACCGTCACCGGTCGGGTCTGGCCGATGCGATAGGCCCGGTCGGTGGCTTGCGCTTCCGCGGCGGGGTTCCACCACGGATCGAGATGGATCACATGATCGGCGGCGGTGAGGTTGAGCCCCGTGCCCCCAGCCTTGAGGCTGATCAGGAAGATGGGCGGCCCCTCTGGGGTGTTGAAGCGGTTCACCAGATCTTGTCGATCGCTGGTGCTGCCGTCGAGATACAGATAGTCGATGCCCTGGGCCTCGAGTCGGGGGATGACCCGCTTGAGCAGAGAAGGCCACTGGCTGAAGACCAGGGCCTTGTGCCCTTCCGCCACCACCGGCTCGAGGATCTCGTCGAGCAGCTCGAGCTTGGCTGCACCTTCTGCCCCTGCCCGTAGACCATCAGGGAGCAAGTGCAGATCGCACGCGGCCTGCCTCAGGCGCATCAGCGCTTCGAGGATCTCGAGGGTGGATCGCCCCATGCCCTTGTCGGCCACAGCCTGCATGACCCGATCGCGCCACGACTCGCGCACCCCGTCGTAGACCTGACGCTGTGAGGGCGGCAGCTCGCAATAGAGGACCTGCTCGGTCCTTGGGGGCAACTCGAGGGCCACCTCTGACTTCAGCCGCCTCAAGATGAAGGGCCGGATGCGCTGCCTCAGGGTGGCCATGGCCTCTTCGTCCTGATCATTCTGGATCGGCTTGACGTAGTGACGCTTGAAGGCCTGCTGGCTGCCGAAGAAGCCCGGCATGAGCACCTCGAAGAGGCTCCAGAGCTCCATGAGGTTGTTCTCGATGGGGGTGCCGGTGAGGGCCAGCCGCCATGGCGCCGTGAGGGTGCGCATGGTCTGGGCCACCTGACTGCTGGGGTTCTTGATGGCCTGGGCCTCGTCGAAGATCAGCGCGCCCCACTTCACTCGGCTGAAGAGCTCTGCATCTTGTCGAATGATGGGGTAGCTGGTGATCACCACCTGAGCGCCGCGGATCAACGCCCGGGCATCTTCTGCCCGCGGGCGACCGTGATGCACCTTCACCTTCAAGCCTGGGGTGAAGCGTGCTGCTTCCTGAGCCCAGTTGTAGACCACCGAGGTGGGGGCCACCACCAGCGCTGGGGCCTTGCGGCCCTTCTCGCTGAAGGCCCACTGCAAGGCCGCGAGTACCTGTACGGTCTTGCCCAGGCCCATGTCGTCGGCGAGCACCCCGCCAAAGCCGATCTCCTTGAGGAAGGTGATCCAGCGATAGCCCTGGTGCTGATAGTCCCGGAGCGTGCCACGGAAACCTCGATCGACAGCACGATCAGGCACCCCGGCGAGATCGGTGAGGGTGTTGATGCGGCCTCGCCACTCCCTAACTTGCGCGCGGACCGTCGACGACAGATCCGAAGCGTCGTCCACCAGCTCGGCCACCAGAGGCGCGGCGTAGGATCCGACCTTGCCTTGCTGCTGTAGATCGCTCAGGGCCTTCAAGGTGTGGCCATGACGATTGAGCCAGGCCTCCGGCAAGCGCACCACTCGACCTCCGGAGAGCGTGTGATACCGCTCACCGGCTTCGTGGGCCTTGACGATGGCCTTGAGCGGGACCCGCTCCCCATCCGCTTCGAAGTCGATCTTGACGTCGAACCAGTCGACGCCGCTGGCCATGCGCACCTGCGGGCGAATGGCGGCGCGGTGCACTTTGCCGGTGAGGCTGGTGCTCCCTCTCAGCTCGAAGCCAGCCTGCTCGAGGGCGTTCACCCCCTCGAAGAGAAAATCGTACACCGCCTCGCCGTCAAGGCGGGCCGGGAGCGCGCCGGCCCACTGACTCACCTGCTCCGATGCTGTGGCTTCTTCGGCACGTTGGCGCTGAACCAGCTCGAGGCCATCCGCCCCTTCGAAGGTGAGCACCGAGCCCGGCTCGGCAGGATCGACGAGAATCTCTCGCCCTTCGAACTGATAGGCCGCCCGCACCTCGACGACGAGGGCGCGGCCCTCTGCGCTCAGCAGCACCACAGGGCGCATGGGCACCTGGGTGGCCTTCACCACCAGCTCGGTCCCCGTGAGATCCACGGGGATCGCCAGTTTAGGCAGCGCCTCGGTGACGAAGATGTTGATCTGATCTGCAGGAATCTCGGTGAGCGGGGGCAGGCCCCCTGCCCGCTGGATCACTGCGGCGCTCTGGGGGCTCGCAGGGCTGAACCGCCCCTCTGAGGTGAGAATCCACGGGGGGTGTGCGGGATAGACTGCGTGAATCTCCGGCGTCCAGGCCATAGAGAGCCCCGTGCCCGATTCCGCAAGAGAAAGGCTCAGACTCAAAGGCGTGAGATCGACCTGCACCGCTGAGCCGTCTTCGGTGTGTAACCTCACCTCGGAGACCCCGGAGAGGCTGCGATAGAGGCCGTGGAGCGCCTCGTCCACGGACTGAGCGGCCTCGGCACTTCTCGGCCGCCCTGCAGTGCCGCCCATGACGGCACCCATGAGGGCGGTCATCATGCGGAAGGCGTGCGCCACCACCTCGTCACCGGCCTTCGGGGTGATGGACCACACACCAGGGTGCTGGCCAAAGGGGGCAGCGGCAGGCTTCAGCGCCTTGCCGGTCTTCTCACTGTGCCTGCTGCGCAAACGGCGCACGCCCAGATCCGCCTCGACCCCCTCGAACCCCGGCGCATCAGTGGCGGTGGGATCTCGAAGTACATAGATCAGGCCTCCACCCTCGCCACTGCCGACGATGGGTGACTCCACCCGGACCAGGGGGCCCACGGCCATCCGCCAGGGCTCGGTCGTGAGCACGGTCCGCGCTTTATCCGAGGTCATCCACAGCCAGACGAGGCCCATGGCGAGGCGCGCCCCGCAACGCTCCTGACTGTCTCGACAGCCCTCGACGCAGCTGATCTGGAACGGTCCTCCGGTGGACGTCTGCTCGACCACGAACGTGCGGTGACCCATTTTGAAGCGCACGGACCCGTATGTCTGACGATGCAGAAACTGTGCGCCTCGCCGGGCCAGTTTGAGCATCTCGTCCTGCAGGCCATAGTCGACCCAGCTCAGATCTTCGCGGAGAGAGCGGCCGAGCACATTCAAAATGACTCGGGGGCTCATCCGTACATCTTTGGGAATCTGCCAGAGATCTGCATCGCGCATGTGTGGGGCGTGGCTCCTGATGGTCGACCCTCAAAGCCCCAAGTCATGGCATGACTGCAACCAGATGGCCAGGGTTTCGAGACCATCTGTTGGCACAGGTGCATCTTTGAGGGGTTTTTGAGGCCTCTGCCGAGCCACGACCCCGCACAGCCGGCCTGTACCCCTTGCCTGTCTCACAGTCCGCGATATGCTTCGATCTATGCCTCGACATAGAACGTACTCAATGCACACCTACCGATACATGCACATCGCGGCACTCTCGCTGGCCCTCTGTGGTTGCAGTGACGATCTCGGCGCCGAAGCAGAGCCTGGCGGCAATGATGGCGCGGTGGCTGCTGATGTCTCCGTCCCCCGCTTGCCCGATGCAGGGACCGACGCCAACACAGCTGAGCGAGATGCATTTACCCAGCCAGACATGACTGATGCTGATGTCACTGGACGTGACGGCAGTCTCAGTGATGGTGCCTTCGGCGATGCTCAGTTCGAAGATGGGGCCGTGGGCGAAGATGGTGCAGTCATCGAGGACGCCTCAGTGGGCGAAGATGGCGCCATTGAGCCACCTGAGG
Organism: Bradymonadia bacterium; assembly: GCA_046290225.1. Taxonomy (GTDB): domain Bacteria; phylum Myxococcota_A; class Bradymonadia; order UBA7976; family UBA1532; genus JBKAGE01. The sequence goes on from JBKAGE010000038.1 coordinate 18,665, forward strand.
ACATGGGCGCCTCTGATGCGAACGTCGGTCAGGGGCCCGTCATGATCCTTGCCGGTGACAGCTGGTCCACGGGGCTGGTACAGCCCACCGAAGAGGCCCTCGCAGCCCGTGGACTCGGCGACGTGACCGTGCGCTGGAACCTCACGGCGAATGCAGGCTCCCAAGCTCGGGGCTGGGTGGACAATGAGCATCCCCCGGCCTTTGGTGGGGGCCGGGACATGACCCGTCCACGCATGATTGACGGCCTGTTGATCGCCCTCGACACCGCCCCTCGGGCCGATGTGCTGGTGCTCTCACTGAGCGGCAACGACTTCAACCGGCTGTGCTCGGACGGCTGGGGGGAGTGGCCTGGTCAATTGCAGGACAGGGCCCTCGACGAGGTAGAGGATGATCTCGCCGAGGTGGTGCGGTTCGCCATCCAGGGCCGGCCTCATCTGCGTGTCGTGCTCTTTGGCTACGACTATTTCCATTTCGAAGGGCTGGTGGCGTTGGGCATGTCTCTCGACGGTCTGAACACGCGCACCTACAACGAGGCCCTCGTGGAGCTGGGCCGTCGCCAACGCGCCGTCGCCGATGCCCTGGGGCCTCAGGTGGTCTACGCCCACAACTATGGGTGGCTGCAGCATGTCTTCGGTGACACCATCCACCCACCATTCTCGATCCCCAACCCCCTCACGGGCTACCCAGAGTACGGCCCTGGCGCCGCCCCAGCGCCTGGGCAATGGCCCGCCTACACCCCCTACCCTGGCGGTCTGCTCAGCTACCCGGCGCCGCTGGAGCGCATGCCCGATGGCATCCACCCCGACGCCCTGGGGTTCCGGTCCCTCATGGATCATGTCCTCGATCAGGTACTCGAAAACTGGCTACTCGAGGCCCGGTGACGCCCTTCAAATCGAGATCCCTCAGGGTGGAGCCCATCAGAATGGTGCGACAGACACCAATGACAGTATGTGACCCTCTCGAGGGTGCTCGAAGCTGATCTGCTCTGCATGTAGATACAGCCGCTCGGCAGCGGATCCATAGATCCGGTCACCCATGATGGGGGCATCGAGCCCTCGAGGGTGTGCGGCGTGTACCCGCAGCTGATGTGTCCGTCCGGTGATCGGGCTCATCTCGACACGTGTCTCTTCGCCCCCCCGCTCGAGCACTCGCCATTCTGTAATGGCCACTTTGCCCTGAGGGTGCACCTTCTGCCGTGGTCGATCGTGCACATCAGGGCCCAGGGGCAGCTCGATTCGACCACGCTCACCCTTGACCACGCCGGCCAGCCGGGCACAGTAGGTCTTGCTCACCCGCCGGCGGGCGAAGGCCTGCTGCAGGTTGCGCAATGTTTCGAGATCTTTCGCCGCCACAAGGAGGCCAGAGGTGTCGAGATCGAGGCGGTGGGCCACGGCGAGGGCGGGGTGCATCTGCTGCAGCCGATGCTGGACCGAGTCGAGCAGCTTGGGGCTCCGCCCAGGTACAGAGAGCAGCCCCGAGGGCTTGCTCACCACGACGAGCCATTGGTCCTCGTAGATGATCTCCAGCGGCGCCTCTGGCGGGATCTCACCGGGCAGTGGCGCGACTTCCGTGCTCACCCCCTCGAGCATGAAGGGCAACAACGGGCCGCACTTCCCAGCACACGCAGGCGCATACTGCTCGGGGCGACGTCCGCCCCCCCGTGGGGGGCTGCCCCACCAGAACTCTGCCATGGCCAGGGGCGTCAGCCCGAGCCGATGGGCGGCCCCCAGCAGCTTGGGGCCAGCGCAGTCTCCCGAGCCTGCAGGAGGCTGCCCCGGATAGAGATCAACCAGGGGGATCTCTTCACCCCGTGCGTTGAGCACCGTGTGGGCATCGTGAATCTGTAGCTGCAATCCCTGTGAGCGCCGCTCCCGGTGCTCGACGAGCTGCTGTCGGGCCTCCACTACTTGACGACGGGCCTCGGCGACGGCCTCCTCTGCGGCTTTGAGCTGCGCCTTTACCTGCTTCTTGAGGGCTTTGGCCTCTCGGCTCTCCTGATCCAGCTCGGCGAGGGCTGCAGTCTGCACCTCTACAGGCAGAGTGGCCCTGATGTGGGCTCGACGGGCTGCCCGGGCGGCCTTCTGTGCAGAGAGCTTCTCGGTGATCGCGGCCCATTGAGCGCCGTGCCGCGCCCGCATCTCGGACTGCTGTGTCTCGAGCTCCACCCAGACAGGCAGATGATCGAAGGCGTCGATTTGCGCAGTGAGGGCGGCGAGCTCACGCTGGCCTCCCTGCCAGAACGCGTCGAGTGTGTGAGGCTCGAAGAGGGGCGGCACACACCCATCCACCACCCACGTCCCGCCCCACATGCCCGAGAACCCTTGGAGCCAGCCCACCCTCCCCGAGGTGTCAGCTACGACGAGTACCCCGAACATCTTGCCTCCACCTTCTGCCCACAACGCCTCCCGCCCCTGCACGCTGCCCAGGGCGCCAGATCTCAGCCGACGAAGCATGATCTCCGCCGCCCTCTGAGCCAGAGGGTGAGGCGGCACGACAAAGGGGCTGGGAAAGCACTCAGGCAGCTCAGCGGGTGACGGCTGAGGCTCGAAGGGCTGAAAGAGATCGGACACGGGGAGATTGGACAGCAGCCTGCCTCGATCCTTGACCTTAGAGGGCGTCGATGATCCCGTTGAGGGTGTTGCTGGGGCGCATGGCGGCGCTGGCCTGCTCGGTATCGGGCATGTAGTAGCCGCCGATGTCCATGGGCACACCCTGCGCCTCGTTCAGCTCGGAAACGATCTGAGCCTCGTGGGCGGCGAGCTGCTCGGCCACCGCTGCGAAGGCGGCCTTGAGCTCGGCGTCGTCCTCCTGAGCGGCGAGGGCCTGAGCCCAGTACATGGCCAGGTAGAAGTGGCTGCCGCGGTTGTCGAGCTCGTTCACCTTCCGCGAGGGCGACTTGTTGGTGAGCAGGTACTGAGTGGTGGCCTCGTCCAGAGCATCGCCGAGGATCTTGGCCTTCGGCAGATCGTAACGGCCGGCGAGGTGGTCGAGGGAGACCGCCAGGGCGAGGAACTCACCAAGGGAATCCCAGCGCAGGTGGTTCTCTTTGTTGAACTGCTGCACGTGCTTGGGGGCAGAGCCGCCGGCGCCGGTCTCGAAGAGGCCACCGCCGTTCATCAGAGGCACGATGCTGAGCATCTTGGCGCTGGTGCCCACCTCGAGGATCGGGAAGAGATCGGTGAGGTAGTCCCGGAGTACGTTGCCGGTGACCGAGATGGTGTCGAGGCCCTTGCGGATGCGCTCGAGGGAGAAAGCCGTGGCCTTCACTGGCGAGAGCACGTGCACCTCGAGACCGTCAGTGTCGTGATCCTTGAGGTAGACGTTCACCTTCTTGATCAGCTCGGCGTCGTGGGCGCGCTCAGCGTCCAGCCAGAAGACCGCCGGAGCCCCCGTGGCTCGGGCCCGGGTCACGGCCAACTTCACCCAGTCGCGGACCGGGGCGTCCTTCACCTGGCACATGCGCCAGATGTCGCCGGCCTCGACGGTGTGCTCGGTGAGCACGTTGCCTGCGGCGTCCACCACCCGCACCGTGCCTGCAGAGGCGATCTCGAAGGTCTTGTCGTGGGAGCCGTACTCTTCGGCCTTCTGCGCCATGAGGCCCACGTTGGGCACCGAGCCCATGGTGGTGGGATCGTAGGCGCCGTTCGCTTTGCAGTCGTCGATGACCACCTGGTAGAGGCCGGCGTAGCTACTGTCGGGGATCACCGCCTTGGTGGCCTGGGTCTTGCCCTCGGCGTTCCACATGCAGCCCGAGGTGCGGATCATGGCAGGCATCGAGGCGTCGATGATGACGTCGCTGGGCACGTGAAGGTTGGTGATGCCGCGATCCGAATCCACCATGGCGAGATCGGGGCCCTGGGCATAGGCCGCGGCGATGGTGTCTTCGATGGCCTTACGCGTGTCCTCGGGCAGATCGGCGATCTTGGCGAGCAGATCGCCAAAGCCGTTGTTCACGTCGACACCGGCCTCGTCGAGGGCGGCGCCGTGCTGGGCGAAGACGTCGGCGAAGAACACCCGCACGGCGTGGCCGAAGATGATGGGGTCAGAGACCTTCATCATGGTGGCCTTCATGTGCAGCGAGAAGAGCACGCCCTGATCCTTGGCTTCGGCCACCTGCCCCTCGAGGAAGCTGATCAGCTGCGCCTTGCTCATGAAGGTGGCGTCGAAGATCTCCCCGGCCTGGAGGGCCAAATCGGACTTCAGCGCGGTGGTGGTGCCGTCGGCGCCCACGTGCTCGATGGTGACGGTGGTGGCCTCGGCCACAGTGACGGAGACCTCGTTGTGACGGAAGTCACCGGCACTCATCGTGGCCACGTGGGACTGCGAGTCAGCGGCCCACTTGCCCATGCGGTGGGGGTTGTTCCGGGCGTAGGCCTTCACCGCCTTCGGGGCGCGGCGATCGGAGTTCCCCTCTCGGAGCACGGGGTTCACCGCGGAGCCCTTCACCTTGTCATAACGGGCCTTGATCTGGCGCTCGTCGTCGGTCTCTGGCTCTTCGGGGTAATCAGGCAGCGCGTAGCCACGCTTCTGAAGCTCGACGATGGCGGCCTTGAGCTGGGGGACCGAGGCGCTGATGTTGGGCAGCTTGATGATGTTGGCCTCGGGGGTCTTCGCCAGAGCCCCGAGCTCCGCGAGGTGATCACCGACTTGCTGTGACTCGGACAGACGATCGGGGAACTGGGCCAGGATCCGCCCCGCGAGGGAAATGTCCCGGATCTCCACGTCGACACCGGCCTTGGCGGTGAAGGCCTGGATGATGGGGAGCAGCGAACAAGTGGCCAGAGCCGGAGCTTCGTCGGTCCAGGTGTACAGAATGGTCGGTTTCGCGGTCATAGAGGTCTTCTCGTACGCTGGTCGCCGGTGAGCGACGTGATGGATCGTTGATAAAACGTGTTTGTAGGTGCCTTAGCAGGCCTGGAGGGTTCAGAGAATCTGAAAATGACCTGTGGTGGTCAGCCCGCGAGGATCTTCTCGATGGCCAGCCCCACACCCACGAGGCTTTCTCCAGCGATCACGCCGGCGGCGATCACGATGAGGAAGCGTTTCGTCCAGGTGGGGGCCACCTTGCCGAGCACCAGGGCGATGAGACCACCGATGAACATCGAGATGGAGTTCCAGCCGGGGATCACGAAGGCCAGGCCGATGGCCGCGGGGCTGGGCACGAACTTGCGCTGAGCTGCGGGGAGCACCTTCTCGAGGATCGCCAGCACCACACCGACACCACCGGCGATGGCCAGCGCCATGATGCTGCCTTCAGGCATGGCGTCGAGGCCTTGCATCATCAGCTCAGCCACGGCCTTCCAGGCCGCCACGGCGGGGGCGGGCCACTCGTCGGTGAGCAGCATGCTCTGGGGATCGGGCACCAGGATCAGGTAGGCAGCGGCACCGGCGAGGGAGCCTGCGAGCACGCCGAAGATCTGCGCCAGGGCCTGGAACCGCGGGGAAGCCCCGATGATGAGGCCAGTCTTCATGTCGTGGAGCATGTCGGCGCACTGGCTGGAGGCGCCGCCGGTGACGTTCGCCGCCATCAAGTTCGCCGCAGCGTTCCCAGGGGAGATGACCCCGAACATCAGCTGGGTCACCTTGCCCATGGCCCCCACGGGGGTCACTCCGGTTTCACCGGCCACACGGCCGGCGACGATGGCCAGCAAAAAGGTGAGGAACACCCCGACGATGGCCGTCCACCAGATGATGTCGAAGAGCGTGATCTGCGTCATCGTGGCGAGAATCAGTGCAGCGATGATGCCCCGGATGAACCACTTGCGGGGCACATCGTGGGTCTCCGCTTCTTCCTTGCTGCCACCGCCGCTGCCCGTACCGCCCTTGATGGCCGCCACCACGGACTTCCAGGAGAAGGCGAAGCTGGTGAGGGAGGCGGTGACCATCATGGCCACCCCAGGCCACAGCAACCACTTCACGGCAGAGCCGTACCAGGGCTTCGTGGGATCAGTAACGTCGAAGCCGTCTTTGAAGACGATCCAGCCCATGTCGAGCACATAGGGGGCCACCACGCCCCAGGCCACCACGGCGCCGATGAGCATCGACAGGCCCGCGCGGAACCCGATGAGGGCCCCGACCCCGATGAGCAGACCCGAAGGATCCCAGGCGAAGGTGAGGTTCTTGAGGCTGTAGCCGGAGATGGCCTGGCCAGCGAGGGTGCCTTTGGCGCTGATGAAGGTGGCGCCGCCGAGCAAGGCGCCCTTGCCCAGCAGCCAGACCTTCTTGATCAGCACCTTCAACAGACCGGCGACGACCGCCGCGGAGACGAGGGCCATGACACGGGCCAGGGCCTCGGAGCCCTTGGCGTACATCTCTTTGAGGGTGACCGCCGTGGCGATGCCGTTGGGGAACGGGAGCTTGTCGACGAGCAACATCTGCCGACGCAAGCCCGTGGCCACCACGACACCCACAAGGGAGACTGAGAACACCCACAAAGTCAGAAAGCCCCAGGACAGCTCCTGACCGGTGATCATGGTGAGGGCAGGGATCGGCGCCACCAGGCCCGCGGAGGAGATCGACGCCGCAGAGCTCGCCGCCGTCTGGTTGATGTTCGATTCCAGGACGCCCCAATGGGGGGTGCCGGCGGCCTTGTGCATGCCCTGCCAGAAGGCATAGCCCAGCAAGGCCGCGGTGATCGACATGTTGAAGCCCCAGCCGATCTTCAACCCTGCGTAGATGTTGCACAACGACAGCACGGCGCCGAGGAACATCCCGGTGAAGATGGCACGAATGGTGAGCTGGGGAGAGACCAGATCAAGGGGGGCAAACTGCTCTGAGGTGGCGGAGCTCTGGGGCCCGTTCATCACGCCTCCATGTCATTTGGGGGTCAGACATGTAAGCGTAATCCGTCGCCGCGGTCTACGAGGTTGTGCGCGAGGGCTGCACCCAGATGAGGGGCGTGGCGCCGAGTGCGAGCCCCAATGTGACCCCAGCGACACCACCAAGACCGATGCATGTGCATCCTGTGGCCCCCATGGCCAGGACGATGAACCCGCCGGTGAGCCACCCGGTCCACCGCCCACCGATCTTGATCATGCGTCGGGCGAGCACCAGGCCGGCCACGAGCCCTCCGACGCCGCAGAGGGGCGCACACAGCGAGTAGCAACCATCGCCAGTGCACATATGGCCGATGTGTGATGCACAGTGCGCACCTACGAGGGGAAAGATGGCGCACATGACCCCGGGCATGACCCCAGCGGCGAGCTCCCCACCCCGCCAGAGCGCCCCCCATGCAGCGAGCCATGTCACCCCCACAGCCCACAAGGCGGTGTCGACGACGGGGGCTGCCCACACGGCGAGCGCGAGCACGGGCCAGAGCAACATCGACGCCCAGAGGGCATCTACAGCGCGGCCACGTTCGAACCTCGACCTTGCCCGGTGCTTCAACGCCTCATTGTCCATTGAGCATCCTCCAGGCATGGCGCAGGCGCTCGAAGGCCCGCTGCCTGCGTTTGCGCGTGGTGGCCGGCGACACACCGGCCTCTCGTGGCGGCTGCCCTTCGAGGGCCGCGCGAATCAGATGCTGATCTGAGGCCGGGAGGCCATCGAGCACATCGGCGGCCCGTTGCTCGAGCTCAGCCCACATAACGTGGGCCTCTGGATCGGCCTGCGGGTCGGCGGCCTCTTCGACCTCGCTCGATGTGGCGTCGACGAGACGGGCACTGGCCCGTTGCCGGGCCTTGCGGATCGTCCTCACCTCATAGCTCGCGATGGTGAGCACCCAGGTCATGGCGCTGCGCTCCGGGTCATAGCGGGATGCCTGGGCGAAGATCTTCTCCAGCGCGATTTGGGCGGCATCTTCTCCGTCGGCGTGGTGACCGAGGCTGGCTCGGCACCACGCCTGTACGACAGGCCATGCCAGGGCGAAGACCTCGTCGAAGGCCGCTCTGTCACCACACTGCAGACGGGCCATGGCCACGTCGAGGCCTGCCTTTGACATGTGTCTCCCGGAGTCCGATTCGGAGGGGCTCCAGCCTCACTTCGAAGGCGTGGGCTTCTTGTCGCCTTCTTCAGTCTTCTTGTGCTCTTCGCACTGGCAGGCCTCTTCGCTCTGATCGCACGTGCAGCCATTCTCGGCGCAGTTGTTCTTTTCACACACAGAGCAACCACATCCGCATGTCTCCCCCTCTCCACCCGGACAAGCCAGCGCGGAGTTGGCACCGAGGAGGGTAAAGGCGAAAAAAGCGGTCTTCAAAAACATCATGCTCGTTCTCCTGGCCGGCGGCAGCGCGCTCGACCCTTTGCTGAGTGAGGGTCGTGGGCATCACCCACACCTTGTCTAGGCCTCAGTCGAGGTCCCGTGACGGCGTCGGGTGAAAAAAGTGCCTGCGGCCTCTCGAGCAGGTTCGATGCACCGGCGATCGTGGACCCCTCCCCGCTTCCGGTGGTATCACCGGAGACTCAACTGACCTCTTCGAGGGTTTCATGAACATCTGCGAGTTTCTCAGCGGGATCCCGCCCTTCTCCGACATCGAGAGCGACGCCCTCACCGTGTTGTCGGTGTGCGCCCGAATTCAGGTGTTCCAGCCCGACGAGCAGATCATCTATGCCGGAGAGTACGGCGACGCGCTCTATGTCATCTTCGAAGGTGAGGTGCAGGTCTGTATCTCTGAGCGCGAAGGGGCACGACACGTGGCCTGGCTGGGCCCTCGGGAGATGTTCGGGGAGATGGCCCTCATCACCGGTGATGTTCGGCAGGCCGACGTCTTTGCCTCCACCGAGACCATCTGCGTGGTCATCGACAAAGATCCGCTCTACGAGCTGCTCCGGGAAGACAGCTCCGTGGCCATGTTCCTCACCGAGCTGGTGGGACAGAGGCTGGTGAGCGGCCACCAGATCACCCAAGTGGGCAAGTATCAGGTGCTGCACGAGCTCGGTCGCGGTGGCATGGCCATCGTGTATGCCGGCTACCACCCTCAGCTGCGGCGCTCCGTGGCCATCAAGATGCTCAAGCACGCCTATGTGTTCGATCACGAGTTCGCCGAACAGTTCGCCGCTGAGGCTTCGGTGGTGGCCCGCCTTGAGCACAGCAACATCGTCGAGGTGTACGATCACGAGGTGGCCTACGGCACCCAGTTCATCGTCATGGAGATGGTGAACGGCCTCACCCTCACCGAGCGCATGGCCGCTGATCCGCAAATGGACGAGGGGGTGGTCCGGCGCATCATCGTGCAGCTCGCCGACGCCCTGCACTACGCCCATGAAGCAGGCATCGTGCACCGCGACGTGAAGCCCGACAACGTGATGCTGGTCCCCGGGGAACCCTTGAGGCTCATGGACTTCGGCATCGCCCATCGTCCCGCCGACGGCGACGCCACGGTGGTGGGTACTCCAGCGTACATGGCCCCGGAGCAAGGTGAGAGAGGCCCCCAGGACGGCCGCGTCGACATCTATGCCCTCGGGGTCATCGCCTTCGAGATGCTCACCGATACCCTGCCGGTGGTGGGCGAAGACGATCTCGACACCATCGCCCGGAAAGCCACTGATCCGATCCCCGACGTGCGCACATTGCGGCCGAACATCTCGGACCAGATGATCAGCTTCATCGAGAAGGCTTGCCAGGCTGATCCTGAGGCGCGCTTCCAGAGCGCTCTGGAGATCAAGCGGCATTTTGGGGTCGGTGAGCCCCTGGTTCGTCCTGGGGTCAGGGCCCGTACGGTGACTCTGCTTTACCCCAGCGCCGAAGAGGGCGCGGTCCGCAACGCCATCGACCAGCTCTCTGCCACCCTCGCCGAGCGCGACGTACTCATCAGCGCGGCGCGGCACACCCAACTCACCCAGTAAGGCTCACCTGGTGGTCATCATCACAGATGAGAAGCTGCCATTGACGACGATCCCATGGAGTCACCCATGTCGGACTTGAAGCTCCGAGCCAGCAGTCCTGAAGATGCCGCCTCCGAGACGCAGGCGCCGGACCCCAAGGCCCCCCTGCTCACCTTATTGGCCTCCATCACCCCGGAGCAGCGCGCGCTGGTCATCTCCGCCCTGCCTGCCCAACGGCGCTGGACGTGGGGAGATCCGGCGATCACGACGCATGGTGTGCAGATCGCTGGCCTTGACATCGAGTGGTTCTCGGAGAGCCCCAACCCCCACGGCACTCAGGGGTTCGGCACCCAGAGCTGGGCCAGCTTCATCCAAGACGGGCAACAGATCGGCCCCAAGCCCCCTGCGGAGATCGCTGAAGCCCTCGACGCCGCTTTACTCACCGCACTCTCTGCGGCGCTCTGAGCCTCACCGCCACCCTCGCGACGTGCTCATCAGCGTGGCATGTGCACAGGCTCTGCGAACCAACGGCTCCGCACTGCGCCGTTCCCCAACTGGCCATAGGTGTTGTCCTCACCCCAACAAATCGCCTCGCCGTCGGTGAGCCTCACTCCACAGGTGAAGCCCCACCCTCGGCTCACGGTGCTCAGGTCGACGGTGGTGAGCAGGTGAGAGGGCCGTGGTCGGGTTGGATCAACGCCGTTCTCTGGTAGACCGCCCCAGAGCCATGTCTCCCCCGCTGCGGTCTGGGCCACAGTGTAGTTGCGCCAGAGCTTCAGTGCGGTGAAGGCCGGAGCCTCGAGGACCGGAGCAACACGCTCTCTGGCCTCACGGGTGCCATCACCGAGCTGCCCACTCTCGTTCCCACCCCAGCAAAACGCCCGGCCGTCTGCCTGCAGACCACAGGCATGGCCCTCGCCGACGCTCACAGCTGCGAACTGACGTCGATCTCCATAGGCGATGATGTCGTCTTGTGATCCGGTGAGACGCCCACACCAAAGCTGCTCCTCGGGGCTGGAGGTACACAGCCATCCGCTGGCGCTGGCATCGACCTGGGTCACCTCTGTGGGCCAACGGCCTTCGTGCCATCGTCGATCGTCGCCATAGACCAGCAGCGTGCTGCCCGCCACGGCGAGATATTGATGATCGACGTCGCTGGCGAGGTAGCTGTCGATGTCGCTCACCCGATCCTGGACCACCTGACGAGGTGCTGAGGCCGCCCGTGCGGGGAACGCCCCCCAACACCAGAGAGCCTCATCCGCCAGCAAGGCACACGTGCTCCAACGACCGGCGCTCACCTGAACCGCGGGCTCGGGGAGCTCCACCCGAGCGGGGATGGTGCCGGGGCCTGGGGCGGGATCGAAGCTGTCGTCGCGGAATTGTCCCGTCTGGCCAGAGGAGTTGATGCCCCAGCAGTACACGTCGCCTTGATCGGTGACGCCACAGCCGTGGTTCTCGCCGGCGGCGAGATCGATGTAGGTACGACCGCCTTCGATGGGCATGGCCTCATCTTCGCTCAGCGGGCTGGGCCAGCTGTCGTCGCCGAGCTGACCCCGCTGGTTGTTCCCCCAACAGTGTACGCCCCCTTCCTCGTCGAGCACGCAGGCGAACAGGCGGCCTACGGCAACACGCTCGTTGTTCGGTGCGAGACGGCCCACGGGATCGTAGTCGTCGTTGCGCTCCACGCGGTCCGGGGGAAGCCCCAGGCGGCCGTCGGTGTTGTCCCCGACGCACACCACCTCTTGCTCGCCAACGGTGACGACACAGAGGCCGCCATATGGGCTGAGATCATAATCGTAGAAGGCTTGCCGTAAAAAAGCGCCGTGGCCGAGCCGTCCGCCACAGTCCAGCTGCCACGCCCGCGGCTCGCCTGTACGCGTACACGTAATGCTGCCGACGAACTCGAAGCGCGTCTGGGCTGTGAAGGTGTCCACGTACTGCGGGGTCTCGAAGCTTTCCTCGCTGTTGCCGGGGTAGCGGCCGTCATTGACCCCCCAACAGTACGCGTCGCCTTCTTCGGTGAGCCCACAGGCATGCCGCTCCCCAGCGGCGACGTGCACGAACAACACCTGGGCATCCACCTGTCGGGCGCCATCGCGATTCACGCCTCGGCCCGTGCCCAAGCGACCGTCGCGGTTGCTGCCCCAGCACCAGATCTCGCCGCCCTCTGTACGGGCGCAGGTGAAGGCATCGCCGGCCACAAGCTCCACCACAGGCGGAAGCCCTTCCACAGGGGCAGGCTCGGCGCCTTCGTCATGGCCCACATAATCAGGGTTGCCCCAACACCAGACCGCCCCCTCGGCGGTGAGGCCGCAGGAGTGTTCTACGGCGAGCACCAAAGTCGTGACGGGCTCACCCACGGGCACGGAGACGGGCACCCCATATCCACGCTTCTCGGGATTGAGCGGACCGGACTGACCTTCGCCATTGTCGCCCCAGCACCACACCCCACCGGCCTCGTCGAGGGCGCAGATGTGATTGCGGCCTGCTTCAAGATCGACCCAGCGTGCTGCGGGTGGCATGAGGCCGCCGGCACCGCCAACGCCCCCGGGCTCACCACCGACGCCGCCTTCACCTCCTGCACCGCCTGCAGCTCCAGCGCCACCTTCGCCACCAGCTCCACCTGCCATTGCACCAGCACCGCCTTCGCCGCCGGCACCTCCGGGCTCACCGCCCTCACCACCTGCCCCAGCCTCTCCATGGGCACCGGCACCACCGGCCCCCGCCTCACCGTTCATCCCGCCATCCGCGTCGGCGCCGCCATCATCGTCACAGCCCCAGCCACCCCAGAGCGAAAGGCTCAGGCACATCATCAATCGCTTCACATGCATCATGGTCACGCTGCCGGCGCCCATCGGTCGCCGGTCTCACAGTTCACGTGGTTCAGGGTCAAGCCCGTGGCGGAGAGCCGCATCACCCCGTAGGTGATGGGCAGAGCAAAACGGCGGGGCCCGATGGAGCCAGGATTGAAGACCACCACCCTGCCCTCCCGAGTCAGAAAAGGCACATGGCTGTGGCCGCAGATCAAAAGATCAGCCTCGTGCTCGGCAGCGAGCTGGCGGGCCATGGGCAGCAGCCGCGGGCCGCGCACGGCGATGTGGGTCATCAACAGCTTGAGGCGGCGCGCCCCCTGCACGATCTCCATCGTGACGACGTCGGGCAGATCGCCATGGCCCCGGGCGTCGATGTTGCCTCGCACTGCGTAGAGCGGCGCGATGGACGCCAGCTCTGCGAGCACCGACAGATCACCGACATCGCCGGCGTGGAAGATCGCTTGGGGTGCGAGGGCCTCGAGTTGCGCCCTCACTCCAGGGTGAGGCGTGCTGTGGGTGTCGGAGACCACCGCCAGGGTGGCCTCTGGAGGCAGCTCGAGCGTGTGGTGGACCTGAGTGAGGGGCGGGCCCCCTTTTCGAGGGCCATAGTCGGGGTAGGATCGGCGTCTGGCCATGCTCCAACATCACCTGCACAGAAATTCAGGGGGCCACTGTAGGCCCCGAGCAGGTGAAGGTTCAAGCTCAGACCTGAGCGGTGAACTCCCGCACCACACCGAGCAGGCTGTTGTGGAGCCGCTCGATGGAGGCGTTGAGGCTCTGGGCCCGGCCCTCCACCTCGCCCACCATCTGGTGTGTGGTGACGACATCACCATCGAGCGCCTGAATCACCTCCGCCGTCTTGGCGGTGTTCTCGTTGGTCTCCTGAACGTTGCGGGCGATCTCGCCGGTGGCCGCTGACTGCTCCTCCACAGCGGCGGCGATGGCCTGACCCGTGTGGTCGATCTCGTCGATGGTGTGGGCCACGTTGGCCATGGCCTCGGACATCTGGGCCGAAGCCGTGAGCATCTGCTTCACCTGACCGGTGATCTTCGCCGCAGAAGAAGCGGTCTGGTGGGCGAGATTCTTGACCTCGTCGGCCACCACAGCGAAACCCTTGCCCGCTTCGCCGGCCCGGGCAGACTCGATGGTGGCGTTGAGTGCCAGCAAGTTGGTCTGCTCGGCGATCTCGGTGATGAGATCCACTACGGTGCCCACTTCGCGGGCCTGTTCTGCGAGGCCCTCCGCCACCGAGCGGGTCTCCCCGGCAAGGGTGTTTGCCGAGTGGGTGATCACCGCAGACTGAGTCACCTGACCACTGATCTCGCCGATGGCGGCGAGCAACTGGTGCGCCGCGGTGGCCACAGCCTCGGTGCTCTGCTGAGCGAGCTGCGAGGCGTCGCCAGCGGCATCGGAGCTCGCCTTGACGTGATGGGCGGTCTGCCCCATCTGCTCTGCCACGGTCAACAGCTTCATCACCTCGTTGTTCACATCGGCCACAGCGGCATCCGCCTGGCGCTCGATGGCGTCGGCGAGAGACATCACCGCAGCCTTGCGGGCTTCCTTGGCCTGCTCTTCGAGAGCCGCACGCTCGGCGGCGGCCTGGTCGAGGGCTTTCAGACTCATCTTGAAGCTCGATACCGCTCTGGCCATGGCCCCGATCTCTGCGGCGGCCTCAGTGTCGGTGATCTCGAGCTCGCGCTCCCCTTCGATGAGGGCCGCCATCTGGTACTGAATTCGACCCAGGGGGTTCACCAGGGAGAGCGCCATGAACCAGCCCACGAAGACCGTCGCCGCCACGACCAGCAGGCTGATGACGAGGGTGCTCCAGAACGCGCTCCATGCGGACTCCTCGAAGCGCGTGGCCGAACTCTGCACCTCGCTCGCGAGGGCCTGCTCCACCACCCACATCTGATCGATGCGCTTCGTGGCGGCGTCGAACCACTGCGGGCCGGTGATGCCTTGCAGCGCTCCACCGTGCACACTGCCGATGGCCGTAGAGCGCAAGCGCTCGATCTCGGCATCCTTGAGGGTGCTCTCGTGGAGCGCCAGCAGCTCGGGGCTGGCGTTCTTGGTGAAGATGTCGAAGTAGGCCTTCTGACCACCGATGAGCGAGATCATGCGGGTGTGCACCTTGGGGGCGAAGGCACCCTTGCCATAGCCGTTGGCCCCCATGGCCCGCTCGATGCCCGCCCGCTCTTTGAACTCGAGGTAGGCCACATAGGCACCGATGGTGTTCACCAGCTCACCACTCCGTGCAAACTGACCCATGGTGCTGATGGACTGGATCAGCTCGTGGATGATGGCGGTGTACCGCTTCGCCATGTCGCCCACAGTCCAGCTCATGTTGCTCACCGCAGTCCGGTGAGCCTCGAGCGCCTTCAGCAGAGTGAGGGATTGCGTCAGACGCTGATGAAAGTGGCTGCCGTAATCCTCTGTATGATGCTGTTCGAGGGCGGTCATGAGCGTGGAGACCGCCGCATCTGTGGATGTCCGCTGCGCGCTCAGGCGATCTTTGAAGGCTTGCGCCCCCTTGCTGCCGATGAACCCGGCGGAGTTGCCACGCTCTTTCTGCAGCTCGTGGATCACAGCGCTCAATGTGGGCGCCAGCTCGGCCAGTGTGGCCATCTGACCTGCATCAGATGCTTTTGACGCGCTGCTGCCCAGATTGACGGTCGCAAAACCCACGAGGGCCAGTAGCGGTACAAGTGCGATGAGTGCGACGCGACCTTTGATGCCAAGACTCTGCATGGCGACTCCCTGAAATCGTTGCCTCCCTACGTCGCTCTTCGGAGTACCCATGGGTCTATATGAATGACCCACATTCACCTGACCCAGCCCATTCAGTGGTGGGGTGGGTCGAGGTATATACAGTCTGTGGCTGTGTTCTCGGAACAGTGTGTGTGCAGGCTCAAACCCTTCGTCTGGCAAACGCACTCAAAAATCAAAATATTGTCAACGGGTTCACCCACCCTCAACGCACAGACGATGAATGGACCGCATCATGTCATCTGAACGCACGCATATTTTGTTCGTGTGCACCATGAATCAGTGGCGCAGCCCCACCGCCGAGCAGCTATGGCGGCGATCCGACATCCTCGCCACCCGCTCGGGAGGTACCAGCCCAAAAGCTCGACACACTGTGAGCGTGCCAGATCTCATATGGGCCGACATCGTGCTGGTGATGGAGCGCAAGCATGCGGACCGGCTGAGAGCGAGCCACCCCCGAGCGACGCAGTATACCGACATCCGCATCCTCGGTGTCGCCGACGAGCACCCCTTCATGCACCCCGATCTGGTCGCCGAGTTGAAGGTCGTCGTGCCCCGAGCGCTGGGCTTTGATCCGGGCTGAGCCGAATTGAACCGCCTCGACATCTGGTTGATGTGAGCGATCGCTCTTGATCTGCGAACTTGCCGCTCGCCTCGGCATCTTGTACGCCAGAAACCACCAATCACGCTGACCAGAAAGGGCGCCGTGTTCAATCCAACTGTCCGTCTCTCGAAGAGACCAGCGGGTCTGAGGGCGCTGGCCCTCACCGCGCTGTGCCTGCCGGCCATCTTCTCCACAGCAGGGGCCGAGGGGGCAGCCGCTCCGGCCCTCGAGGTGGAGCACTACACCCTCGACAACGGCATGCAGGTGATGCTCAGCCACGATGATCGCCTGCCGGTGGTGGCCGTGGAGGTGCGCTACTTCGTCGGCTCTGCCCACGAAGTCAAGGGGCGCACGGGCTTTGCCCACCTGTTCGAGCATCTGATGTTCCAGGGCTCGCAGAACTTCGACAATGAGTACTTCGCCCCCTTCGAGCCCATCGGGGCACAGATCAACGGCACCACCAGTACCGATCGCACCAACTACTATGTGCGCCTGCCGAGCAACTACCTCGAGCTGGCCCTGTGGATGGAATCGGACCGCATGGCCAACCTGCTGCCGGCCCTCACCATGGAGAAGCTGAACAACCAGCGCGACGTGGTGAAGAACGAGCGCCGGCAGAGCTACGAGAACCGGCCGTACGGCATGGTGTGGAAGCTGCTCAAGGAGACGCTGTTCCCCGAGGGGCACCCCTACCACCACACCACCATCGGCTCTCATGCTGATCTCACCGCCGCCACCCTCGACGATGTGAAGGCCTTCTTCCGCAAGTACTATGTGCCCACCAACGCGGTGATCACCATCGTGGGCGACTTCGATCGCGCCCACGCCAAAGCCCTGGTGAAGAAGTACTTCGGCGGACTGGCGAAGGGTGAGCGGGCCCCGACCCCCAAAGCCGAGCTGCCCACCCTCGAGGGTCCGATCCACCTGCGCACCACCGATCAGGTGAAGCTGCCCCGGGTGTACCTCGCCTGGGTCACCCCGGCCCTCTACGCCCAGGGCGACGCCGAGATGGACGTACTCGCCAGCGTGCTCAGCGATGGCAAAACGAGCCGTCTCTACAAGCCTCTCGTGTATGAACAGAAGGTGGCCAACGACGTGGCAGCCTTCCAGGTCTCGAGCCAGCTGGGCAGCTTCTTCGTGATCCAGGCCACGGCAGCCCCGGGCAAGACCGCCGACGAGGTGGGCGACGCCCTGCTGAAGGCCGTAGATGCAGCCCTGGCCACGGCGCCGAGTCAGGACGAGTTCGACCGGGCCCTCAACGGCTGGCGCAAGTCGTTCTATGGCCGCGTCGAGGGCGTGCTCAGTCGCGCTCAGCTGCTGAGCACCTACCTGCACCTCACCGGCAGCCCCGACTACCTGGGCAAGGATCTCGCCCGATACACAGAGTTGACCCCCGCCAACCTGCACGCCGCCGCCCAGAAGTGGCTCACCGCCAACCGCCGCCTGCGTCTCGACGTGGTGGTGGGCGAGAAGAGCGAAACCGCCACCCCGGTGGTGGCCGAGGGGGGGCAGTGAACATGACGAGCATGATGTACGTGAAGACCCCTGCGCTCCGCATCGCAGCGCCGCTCTGTGCCGCCCTGCTGACCCTCGGGGGCTGTGGTGGAGGCAAGGCCACCACCGACACCCCCACCACCTCAACGGCGACCCCTGATCTGGGCCCCATCGATCGCTCGAAGCTGCCTGAGCCTGCCGCTTCGAAGACCTGGGCGCCGCCGGCGGTGAGCCACTGGACGATGGCCAACGGCATCGAGGTGTATCACCTGCAGCAGAACCAGGCCCCCCTCGTGGCCCTGGAGCTGATCTTCCCCCGAGGGGCCGCCCTCGATCCGGTGGACAAGGCAGGGCTCACCCACCTCACCGCCGCCATGCTCGACGAGGGGGCCGAGGGCATGAACGCCTTCGCCATCAGCGAGGCGTTCCAGCGTCTGGCCACCGACTTCAGCATTTCCGTGGGCACCGACGCCACGATGGTGTCGATGGACATGCTCGCCGACAAGGTCGACGAGTCTCTCGGGCTCATGACCAAGGTCATGCGCACAGCCACCTTCCCCGAGGCGGAGTTCGCCCGGGTGAAGGCTCAGTCGCGCGCTCAAGCCCTCGCCCAGGAGGCGCAGCCGGGCTGGGGCAACACCGTGGTCATGCGAAAGGTGCTCTTCGGCGAGGGCTACGGCGCCGCGCCGCCCACGGGTACGCGGGCCTCCCTCGGGGCCATCACCCTCGACGACATCAAGGGCCAGTACGCCAAGGTGTTCCACCCCCAGGGGCTCGCCGTGGTGGCCGTGGGGGCCATCGACAAGGCGGCCCTCGAAGCCGCTCTGAAGAACCACTTCACCGACTGGCCCAAGGGTGCTGAGGCCCCAGCCACGACGGTGGAGAGCCGCGAAGTGAAGCGGGGCATCTACTTCGTCGACTACCCCGGCGCCCCTCAGTCGGCCCTCACGGTGGCTCGCCGCGTCGACGGCTTCGACGCCGCCATCGGGCCCCAGGGCGACTACTTCCCCGCCATGGTGTTCAACTGGACCCTCGGCGGCGCCTTCACCAGCCGCGTGAACATGAACCTGCGAGAGGACAAGGGCTACACCTACGGCGCTCGCAGCTACTTCAACCGCTGGTCCAAGGCAGGGTTCTTCATGCTCACCGCCCAGGTGAAGTCGGAGACCACCCGGGCGAGCGTCGACGAGATCTTCAAGGAGCTCGACGGCATCCACGGGCCCAAGCCGGTCACCGCCGACGAGCAGAAGCAGGCACAAGGCGGCCTGTTGTTGGGCTTCCCCGGCCGCTTCGAGAACATGGGCTCCGTCGCCGGGCAGCTGAGCAAGCTGCCCATGCACAGTTTGCCCATGGACTGGTTCACCTCATGGTCAGGTAAGGTAGAAGCTGTGACGTCGGCGCAGGTCAAGGCCATGGCCGATCGATACACCCAGGCAGGAGATTTCAGCATCTTCATCGCGGGTGATCGCAAGACCGTGGCCCCGACTCTCGAGTCGTTGAACCTGCCAATCTACTACTACGATGCCCTGGGCAACCCTCTGCCTGCAGAGGAGAAGACCGCTGAGGGCACCGAGAAGACTACGCCTTGAGCCGATCTGCCCCGACACTGCTCTGCCTGGCCTTCGCCTTTGTGTGGGGCTGTGACGGGGACTCTCCCCAGAATCTCGCCGATGCCATCGCTGCCTCGGATGCTCGCCCGTCGATCGTGGATGGGGCCCTCCTCGATGCCCAGGCCCCCGATCTGGATGCAGGATCTGTGGACGGCACATTGCCCCCAGACTCTGCTCTCTCAGATGCAACCTCAGGCGACGTTGGCGATCTCGATGCCGGCACCCTCGACGGGCAGTTGAGCGATGGTACAGCCCCCGACGCCGAGCCCCCTGACGTCGATCCCTCTGACGCCGGGGCCGATCTGCCCGATGTGGAGATGCCCGACGCGCTCTTCGTCAACCCGCGATGCGAGAACCAGTGCGCCCGCGCCGTGGAGTGCGGCCTCGTGGAAGACGCAGCTCGCTGTGGTGAGCTCTGCACGATCAACCTGCAGTCAGATGATCCGCTCACAGCCCATCGAGCGCGCATCACGGAGGCGTGCATCGACGCCACCCCTGCCAATGCCTGTGGCGCCATTCTCGACTGCCTGAGCCCGCCGCCGGCGGCGGCTCCCCTGCCGGATGCCACCTGTGAGGCTTTCTGTGAAGCGCAGGATGTCTGTGGGACGGGCTTCTCCGGATGTCTGGAGATCTGTCAACAGCGCGTGAGCGGCGGGGGCTATCAGGTCTTTGTGAACTGCGGCACGCACTACCTCGGTGGTGGGCGCTGTGACGAATCCAATTATCAGCTCTGCGCCCGCAGCCCCGAAGCCCTCGGCGGAATCGTGGGCCGATGCACCACCCTGTGCGAACATCTGAGCCTGTGTGAGCACCCTGCAGGTGTCGATGCAGAGGCTTGCCGCGTCGAATGCCAGCGAGCCCTCAACGCCGTCGAAGACCCTCAACAGAATCTCTGGCGCACACGGATCCCATGCATCGACGCCACACGCTGCCTCGAGCTTGATGCGTGTATGGAAGCCCTCTCCCCAGAGGTACAGTGCCCACGCCACTGTGAAGCTGCGGCCGCATGCGATCTCAGAGGGCCGGCACCTCAGGCGGTGCCCGAATGCACCGCTCAGTGTCTGGCATTGCAAGATCGTCCACGGTGGACCAACTGGAACGTCTGCATGTCTGAAGCCCTCACCGCCGGTGAAGGTGAAGCGCCAGAGCCTGGCTTCTGCGATCCGCTCAGACAATGCGCCGTCGCTGATCCTCCACCCTGCGGCCTCTACTGCGCCCGCCTCGCCGAATGTGAGCGACGGGGCGCCGGCCCCGAATGCGAGGCGAGCTGTGATACCCGGGCGCTCCTGGGCCCAGATCTCATGCACCAGCTGATCACCTGTGTCGTCGCCGCCGACGCTTGCGAGGGCACCCCCACGAGCGTTCAAGGCTGCCTGGACTTCCCCCGTGCGGCCCTGCCCCCTCTGGAAGACTGCCACCGTCGCTGCCGGGCAGAGGTGGTCTGCACAGACCCACCTCAACCCCCAGGAGACGATGCCCGGTGGGCGGCCTGTCTCGACGCCTGCGCAGAGGGCTTACCCACTGACGCAGCGCTGCAGCTACACGCCGCCTCCGAGTGTCTGTTGGGTGTCTCGGACTTGATGGCTTGCCCCGACGTGCGAGCGTGCTTGCCTGAGGTCGCCGAGGTGAGCTGCGATGCGTTGTGTATCCAGCTGAATCTGTGTGGGGTCGCGCCGCCCCAGTGCGAGGCCTGGTGTCAGGGATCACCAGATAGAGCGCTTGCGGCCTGTGTCGCCGAAGCCACCCGCCTCGTTCGGGGCTGTGATGGGGTGGCGGCTTGCCTGCCCCCTCCATGAAGGCCCATGGGGCCGATCACTCGATCAGCCCGCCACCACCATCAGCCGGGCTACGAGGCGGCTGAAGTTCGCGGGATCGGGCAGCGGGGAGCCCTCGGCGAGCAGGGCCTGGCCATAGAGCAGCTCGGTGAAGTCAGCGAGCTGCGGATCGTCGGCGTTGGCGTCGTACAGGCGCTGCATGGTGGTCAACACGGGGTGCTCGGGGTTCAGCTCGAGGATCCGCTTCACCACGGGGGCTTCCTGGCCCGTGGAGCGGAGAATCCGCTCCATCTGGGGGCTCATGTCGTGCTCCCCACCCACGAGACACACCGCGGAATCTTTGAGGCGGTTCGAAAGGCGAACCTCTCTCACCTTCTCGTCGAGGGCCTTCTGCAGGAACTCCAGCAACGAGGCGTGGGTCTTCTGCTTCTCGGAGCGGGCCTCCTCGGCGGCCTTGCGCTCCTCTTCAGTGCCGACCTCTACCTCGCCCTTGCCCACGGACTTCACGGGCTTGCCGTCGAACTCGGTGAGCTGGCCCACCATGATCTCGTCCACGGGATCGGTGAGGAACAGCACCTCGTAACCCCGAGCCTTGAGGGCCTCGAGGTGGGGTGAGTTCTCCACCATGGAGCGGCGCTCACCGGTGATGTAGTAGATGGCCTCCTGGTCTTCGGGCATCCGCTCCACGTAGCCGGCGAGATCAGTGACCTCGGTCTCGTGGCGGGAGCTTTCGAAGAGCAGCAGATCGTCGAGCTTGCCCCGGGCGTCGAAGTCCGTGGCCACGCCCTCCTTGAGGACCTGGCCAAAGCCCTGCCAGAACTTCTCGTACTTCTCCCGATCGTCTTTCTTGAGGGTCTTGAGCGTGTCGATGGTCTTCTTGACCACACGCTTCCTAATCTGGGCCACCCGGCGGTCTTCCTGGAGCATCTCCCGGCTGACGTTGAGCGACAGATCAGGAGAGTCGACCACCCCCTTCACGAACCGCATCCACGAGGGCAGCAGATCTTCGCAGCGCTCCATGATGAGCACGCGGTTCACGTACAGCTGCAGCCCGTACTTGATGTCGCGGTAGTAAAGATCGAAGGGCGGGTTCTCGGGGATGAACAGCAGCGCGCTGTACTGGAAGGTGCCTTCGGTGCGGATGCTCACCCGCTCCAGAGGCTCGGTCCAGTCGTGGGAGATGTGCTTGTAGAACTCGGTGTACTCTTCGTCGGTGACGTCGGCGGGGCGGCGGGTCCAGATGGCCTTCATGGAGTTGACCACGGGCCACTCCACCACCGTCTTCACCTCGCCGTCTTCCTTGAGGTTGCCCTCTTCGTCCCGCTCCCGCTCCTCGCGCTCGGTGCGCAGCTTGATGGGGTAGGTGACGAAGTCGGAGTACTTCTTGATGGTGCGGCGGATGACGTGATCTTGAGTGAAGTCCTCGAGATCGTTCTCTGGATCAGCCTCGCGCAGGTGCAGGATGATCGTGGTGCCGTGGGCCTCACGGGTGGTGGACTCCACGGTGAAAGCGCCATCGCCGGCGGAGTGCCAGCGGGTGGCCTCCTCAGTGCCGGCCTTGCGGGTGATCACCGTGACCTCACCGGCCACCATGAAGGCCGAGTAGAAGCCCACGCCGAACTGCCCGATGAGGGACTCCATCGTCGCCGCGGCGCCCTCTTGCTCGGCCTTTTGCTGGTCCGAGAGGGCCTCCATGAAGGCCTTGGTGCCCGAGCGGGCGATGGTGCCGAGGTTCTCGACCACCTCTTCGCGGCTCATGCCGATGCCGTTGTCGGTGATCACCAGAGTACGGGTGCCTGCAGCCTCGTGCACCTTGGGCTCGATGTGAATCTCGAGATCACCAGCGTCGATGCTGGTGTCGGTGAGGGCCTCGAACCGCAACCGATCCAAGGCATCGGAGGCGTTGGAGATCAGCTCTCGCAGGAACACATCTTTGTGGCTGTAGAGCGAATGGATCACCAGATCGAGCAGCTGGCGGGCTTCAGACTTGAATTCGAAGGTCGAGGGCTGGGCGCTCACGGGAGTCCTCCTCGGGGGATCAGCAGGGTCATCGTTGATTTTGCCCACGCGGTTTTGCATTGCGTGAAACCGCGGGCCATGTCACCCATGAGCCCTCGGGCGGGCATACCATAAGCCGGGTTGAGAGACCCGCAAGGGGGGGGCACGAGAAGAGTGCTCCATCGTGAACTCAGGAGTCGCCTGCGATGGCCCAATTGCCCACAGCCTTCATCCAACCTCACAACGGCCACTGGCCGGAGATTCACCCCACGGCCTTCGTGCACCCGAGGGCCACGATCATCGGCAGAGTGAAGCTCGGCGCTGGGGTGAACATCTGGCCCTCGGCCACCCTGAGGGCCGACGAAGGCGAGATCGTCATCGGTGAGGGCACCAACATTCAAGATGGCACCTCGGTGCACATGACCGGTGGCCAGAGCGACACCATCATCGGTGCCCGGTGCACCATCGGTCACAACGTGATCCTCCACGGCTGCCAGGTAGAAGACGAGTGCGTGATCGGCATGGGGGCGATTCTGCTCGACAATTGCCGCATCGGTACCGGCAGCTTCATCGGCGCCGGCACCTTGATCACCGGGCACAAGGTGATCCCACCGAACAGCCTCGTGTACGGGAACCCCTTCAAGATCATCCGCCAGACCACCGAAGTGGAGCAGTCGTGGATCAAATACTCCTGGGCCCACTATCAGGAGAACGCCGAGACCCACCGGGCGGCGCTGCTGGAGATGGCTCAGAAGATGATCGACGCGTCCAACGAGGAGGGGTGACGCGGTGTTGAATGGATATCAGGGCCTCGCGTGCCCCGTCTGTGGGAGTGCCATCGAGGCCGCCGAGACGCCTGGGGCACACTGCACCGGCTGTGGGCGCTTTGCGCCGAGCGAAGATGGCTGTCTCGACATGATGAGCGGTGTCTCGCTGCCGCCTTCGGGCATCGGACCCCAGCTCATGCACGTGCCCCCAGTGGCCCATATCTACGAGAAGTACTGGCGGCCGGCCTTCGTCACCGCCACCGCCCGTGGCCGCATCAGCTTCGAGCAGGAGCTCGTGCTCGTGGAGCGGTTCCTCCACCTCGCCGAGGGGGGTGACGTCCTCGATCTGAGCTGCGGCCCGGGTTTGTTCGGTCGCCGCCTCGCCCGCAGCAAACGCTTCGAGACGGTGTACGCCCTCGACCGCTCACGGGTGATGTTGGAGAAATGTCGGCAGCACTGCGCCGACGAGGGCATCGACACACTCAATCTGATCTGGGGCGACGCCCAGCGGCTGCCCTTTAAAGACAAGAGCCTCGCTGGGGTGCACGCAGGCTTCGCGATCCACCTCTGGGAAGATCCTCAGGCCATCCTCGACGAGTGCGTACGGGTGCTGGCCCCTGGGGGCGTCTTCGTGGCGAGCACCATGTTGCGCCCCATGGGAGGCAAGGTGGGCGAGACCGTGAGCAAGATCAGCCGCGATCTGGCCCGCGTCTCGCTGTTCACCGAGACCGAGCTGCGCTCGATGTGCCACCGGGCCGACCTCCGACGCTTCTACGCCGTCACCCGTGGAGGCTTCATCGTCTTCAGGGCCGAGAGCGGCATCGCCTGAAGACAGCGAATGTCTGGCGTCTCAGGCGCTCACAGTACCCTGTGAAGTACTGGCCTTGGTGTCGTCGATCCACGGCGCCGCCTCTCGCACCAGCTGCACCACAGCGTCGGCCCAGGCAGGATGGGCGTTGAGCGAGGGGATCAACCGCAGCGACTCACCGCCCGCAGCCTTGAAGTCTTCCTCGGCCCGCATGCCGATCTCCTCGATGGTCTCGAGGCAATCAGCGACAAAGGCCGGACAGAACACCGCCACGCTCTTGATGCCCCGTTTGGGCAGAGACTCCACCAGCTCGTCGGTGTAGGGCTGGATCCACGGCGTCCGCCCGAGGCGGGACTGGAAGCATACAGTCCAGTCGCCCTCGGCGAGATCCAGACGCGCAGCCAGCGCCCGGGCGGTGGCGAAGCACTGAGCCCGGTAGCAGTTGCGGTTGGCGGCGTTGAGCGTGGCACAGCAGTTCGGCGCCTTGAGGCAGTGCGAGCCGCTTTCATCACTCTTGTGCATGTGACGCTCTGGCAGCCCGTGGAAGCTGAAGAGCACGTGATCAGGCTTCATCTCTTCGAGGTGGGGGCGGCCCACCTGAGCGAAAGCGTCGATGAAGGCCGGATGATCGAAGAACGGCGGCACCGCGGTGATGTAGGGCGTGTTCCAACGAGTGGCAGCCTCGCGATACACCTTCTCCAGAGAGGAGCCTGTGCTGCTCGAGGCGTACTGAGGGTAGAGCGGGATCACCACCAGGCGATCGCAGCCCCGACCCTTGAGCGCCTCGAGACCCGCGGCGATGCTGGGGTTGCCATAGCGCATGGCCAGCTCTACCGGGCAGTCCCGCAGCCGGTTTTGCACCTCGGTGGTGAGCTTCTGACTCTCCACGAGGAGCGGGCTCCCTGCCTGACCCCAAATCTTCTCGTACGCCTCGGCGGACTTCCGCGGCCTCAAGGGCAGGATGATGGCGTTGAGGAGCATGAACCGCCCGACACTGTTGATGTCGAGCACACGAGGATCATTGAGGAACTCCCGCAAATAGCGGCGAACCTCTCGGGGGCGGGGGGCATCTGGGGTGCCCAGGTTGACCAGCAGGATACCGGTGGTCGGCGTGGTGGTCATGATGCGTGCCTTGGCGCTGATGGGTGATGTGACAACGATGCAGAGCACCCCCGACGGTTGCGTGGTTGATCACGCACGACGCCCCGAGGGCTCAACGGGGAGGCACCCTCTCACGCACCTGAGTCAGCGTCCAGCACCCCGTGCAGAAATGCGTACACCTCCACCTGCTCGCGGACAGTGTCGCTCCGGGACTTCCCGGCACCGTGGCCCACCGCTCGGCGGAACCGCATCAGGATGGGGGCCTCCGCGGCCTGGGCCTCTTGCAGCGCGGCGACAAATTTCGCCGTGTGGGCCCAGTGTACCCGGGTGTCCTGCTCGGCGGTGGTGCACATCACCGCGGGGTAGCGAACCCCGCTCACCACTTGATGGTAGGGCGAATAGGCCCAGATGTACCCCGCCTGCTCGGGATCGTCGGCGCAGCCGTACTCGTCGACCCACAGAGCCCCCGGGGGGAAGGTGTGGAACCGCACCATGTCATACAAGCCTACCTGACCTACAGCGCCAGCGAAGAGGTGTGGAGCCCGGGTGATGAGGGCGCCGACGAGCAGGCCGCCGTTGCTGCCTCCCATGATGGCCAGCCTGTCCGGGCGGGAGTATCCCTCGCGGTGCAGCGCCCGCATGGCGAACTCGAAGTCCTCGAAGACCTGGAACTTGTTGGCCTTCATCCCCCCCTGATGCCAGGCCTCGCCACGCTCTCCGCCGCCTCTCAGGTGGGCCACGGCGTATACACCGCCCTGCTCCAACCAGTAGATGACGTTGCGAGAAAACGATGGGGTGAGGCTCATGTTGAAGCCGCCATACCCGTACAGGATGGTGGGGTGGGTGCCGTCGAGGTCGATGCCCTTACGGTGGATCACCCGCATGGGCACGCGGGTGCCGTCGTAGCTCGTGAAGGGCAGCTCAGTCACCGTGAAGGCTGATGTGTCGACATCGCTCTCCACCGCCCGGTGTGTCGTGAGCACGCCATCAGCGCCGAGGTGCATGAGGGCTGGCGGCACGAAGTAGGACTGGAACATCAACCAGGCCGAGTCACGGCTCGGATGGGCCCAGAGCTCATTGATCGCACCCACAGCAGGCAAGGTGACCTCGCCGAGCAACTTGCCTGAGCGATCCCAACGGCGCAGGCGGCTCAGCGCATCCTCGGCATGCACCGACACGATGCCCCAGCGTGTCAGCGACGCCGCCTTGAG
Source organism: Bradymonadia bacterium (assembly GCA_046290225.1). Taxonomy (GTDB): domain Bacteria; phylum Myxococcota_A; class Bradymonadia; order UBA7976; family UBA1532; genus JBKAGE01. Next base: position 45,374 of record JBKAGE010000038.1, read on the forward strand.
CGGTGCCTCGCTCTCAGGCAACACCACCTTCCAATCCGCCCGTTCCGGGTGCTGGGGATCAATGGACACGAGGGTGCCATTACAGGCCCCATAGGTGCTCACCACGAAGATCCGACCGTCCACCACCTGCAGGCCGCTGAAAGTCCCCTCCCCATCTGGGTCCACCGAGCGCCAGGTGTCCGACGACAGGTCGAGGATCTCCAAAGTGGCCTTCTGCCAGTTGACGAAGCGCACCACCACCAGCACCGAGCCGTCCTCGCTCAGCACCGCACCAGGCCAGTCGGTCCGGGCAGGCAGCTGTGTCTTCCCGGCGATGAGCGGATCATCCGCAGGATCAGCCCCGAGCGTGTGGTGATACACCGCTCGATCGTAGGCCTCTTCGTTGGGGAACCGTGTGTAATAGAACCCCGTGTTGTCGGGGGTCCAGGCCAGGGAGGCCGCCCGGGTGAAGGGGATCTCGTCTGGCAGGTGAGCTCCGGTGTCGATGTCGAGCACCCTGAGCGTGCTGATCTCGTTGCCTTCTCGCGATGTGCCGTAGGCCAGCAAACGACCATCACGTGAGGGGAAGTACCAGTCGAGGGCAGTGCGGCCGTCGAGAGAGAGCACATTGGGATCAACGATGGCCTGGGGCGCCTCACCGGCACGCTCCACATAGAGGACAGGTTGCTCCTGATCGCCAGAGCGCATGGCGAAGAAGAGCCTGCGGGCGTCTCCCTCACCTGTGGCGCTCACCCCGCCAAGCGTGCCGATGGCCATGAGCTCTTCGAGGCGGACCGCCATGCCCGAGCGCGGGTGCGCCTCGAGCCATTGATCCGTCAGATGATTTTGGTGGTCGATCCAGGGGCCTGCAGCCTCGAGAGACTCGAGGGGGCGGAAGGGGTCAGCGATTTGCAGTGGCCCGCGGGACTCGACGTGCTCACCACGGGGGGGGTGAATGGGGGCCATCGACAGCCTCTCGATTGATGTGGCCTCCAGCATCATGGTGGGCGCGGGGCAGGGTCAAGATCGTCCACGATGTCTCACAGCAGGCACTCTGAGACATCTTTCAAATCGATAATGCCAGGACTGTACCCAGAGCGATCCCCACCGCGAGGAGCGGCCACTTCATCCGCTCCACCCACCCGCTCCCGGCGGACCAGGGCTCCGGCGTGTGCTCTCGATGAATCTCCACATCGGCCTGCGCTGGCGCTTCCTCCGACTCAGGCTCTGCTTGAGCGTGGCCGTCATCGGCGAGCGAGACCTGGAGTTCCCCCTGGCCCCATGGCACCTCGCGATACGGAGGCAGCACCACAGGAGGCGTCTCATCCAGCGGCCCGAGTGCGCCGCTCTCCCTAATGCTCGCCTCAGCGGCGGCTTCGTGGGCCGCCTGCAGCTCGTTCATGCTGTCGACGGGCACCGGCGTGGGGCTGTGAATCGCCTCCTTCAGGGCCTGGGCGAAGACGCCGGCGTGCACGAAGCGCGCCCCAGGCGACTTGGCCAGGGCCTGGATCAGCACCGCATCCACAGCGCCGGGCCACTCGTCGTCGGGGGCCATGTCCTGAGGGTGGGGCGGGTTGGCGTGATGATGCAGCCACTGCAGGCGGGCCACCGGGTCGAGGCCTGCCTCCTCGGCGCGCTCGTCTCGAGGCTCGAACGGGTAGCGGCCGGTCCGCAGACGCCATGCGAGGACGGCGAGGGCATAGACATCGGCAGCAGGCCCTGGGGGCTGTCCCATGAAACGCTCGGGGGCGAGATAGGGCGACGCCGCTGACACAGGCGGCGGGCGAAAGGCTGCGGTGATGCCCCCATCGATGATCTTCACCACCTCGAGATCAGCGCCGGACCACAACACGTGTTGGATACGGATGTCTCCGTGGCACAGCCCGCGCTCGTGCAGAGCACCTACAGCTTCGGCCACGCGGATGATGAGAGGCAGCGCCACCCCTGCAGGCAACCGCACGCCACCTTGCACCGCTTTGCCCAGGCTGGTGAAGGGCAGCCACTCAGTGATGAGATAGGGCGTCTCGTCCATGAGCCGGCCGTGGGAGTAGGACCGCTCGAGATCGGGACAGTCCAGGGTGCGCACCACCTCGACGTGGGTGGCCAGCCGCTCCATGGCCTCGGGCTCTCGGGCCTCGGGCAGGGTGAACACCTTCAACGCTCTGCGGGTGGTCCCCACCCCAGGTGGCTCCACCTCGTAGGTCACCGTTCGCGGCCCTGCGTGGATCGTACGCAGCACCCGATAACGCCCGTCGATCACATGCCCTTCGAGGCGGTGTAGATCACAGGGGGACGACAGGGCCTGATGCCCCTCGCTCGCGAGTCCATATCTCATAGTCGGTCGCCTCAGACCCCACACCTGCTCGGCGGGGGGTTCTCCAACATCGGCTCCGACATCGGCACCTGGAGATCAGAACTGGAGCTTCGGCAGGGAATGACCCAGAGGCTCAGCGCACAGCGAGGGAGATCGAGGTGAACCGCTGCCCTTCACCGAGGGCCCTGAGCTGATCCATCAACAGCGCCAGGGCTGCGAGGCTCATGTCGCCGCCGCATCGAATCACCACCGACTCTCGCGCGCCTTGTGGGCCCAGCCCCTTCAGCGCCCTGGACAACGCCTTCACGCTGAGCGTGCCCTGTGGGCTGATCTCGATACGATCAGTGCTCCGGGCCAGTGTGTCCCCTTTGGTGCCCTGCACAGTGAGGGTGGCCTGACGTTGACCGATGTAGACCACGACAGCCCCTTCGGGCGGCATCGCGGCACGATCGCTGCTCAGCGCATAGGGCAGGCCCTTGAGGGTGCCTGCCTGACGGGCCACCAGCATCAGCCCCTCAAAGCCCGCCCTGAGCAAAGATGTGCTCACCAGTGCCAGGGCCTGAGCGTCGAGGCTCTGATCGAGGGCCACGAGGGCCATGCCGCCACCCTGCCCTGCCCCTTTCATCGCAGCGTCGAGGTTGCGCAGCCACGATGACTTGCCATCAGTGGTGAGGGCGCCTGCCAGAGACTTCTTCGATGCAGCCGGCAAGCCAGGTACGGCACCTGCTGTCGTGGTGAGCCCTTCAGTGCCACCGATGACGAAGGGGCGCTCCATCACCCCTTCACCGCGACTGATCATGGGCAGGCTCACTTCTAGACGACCGACCTCCTCTTCGAAGGACTTCGGCCATGTCGCCACCGGCGCTGCAGCATCGGGCGGATCGGCCGGCTCGGGATCATCACCGCTCAGGACCATGATCGCCACGCCAGCACCTGCCCCCAGAACAGAGAGGCCCACGACCCACGGCAACCACTTCCGCCCTGCGCCCTTCGGCTGGCGCCGTGCTGCCCGCTGGGGTCGCCTCTGTGGCTTCGTCTCGATCGGAGGTGCAGGCTCCGGGGGTGCCTCCGCCGGGATCTGCCCCCCGAGCGCCAGGGGCTCAGTGGGCGACACCGGCGGCTCTCCTTCGAGCTCCGGCACCATGGCATCCATCATCCGGGTAGAAGTGACACCGCCAGCCCTCGGTGCCGCAGGGGCCTCTGGCGCAGGGGCTTCTGGGGACTGGGGCCTTGAGGCTGGTGGCTCGAAAGAAGGGGCAGCGAGATCTTCGTCGGAGACCGCCGCCATGACCCGGGTCTGGCGTGGGCTCGTCGCCGAGTCTGGTGCCGGTGTCGGCGCTTCGTCTCCAGGCATCACCAGGGGACCGCGTTCGAAGGGGTTCTTCTTTTTCCTGGGCGTCGGCGCAGGCGGATCCAAGGTGATGGGGGTCTCGTCGAGGGGCAACAGCTCGGGCGCCTCTGTGAGGTGTGGCGTCTCCAGAGCTGGCGGCTCCACCGGCGCTGGGGCCCTCGGCAGAGGATTCTGCGGTAGAGGAGTCTGCAGCTGGGGACTCTGCAGCTGGGGGCTCTGGGGGATGGGGGCCGGCACCGCCGGCATCGGCACCCGTGGTGTAGAGGGCGGGGCATCAAAGCCATGTGCTCCCTGCTCCAAGGCAGCACGGCGGCGGGCGCTCTCACCGAGACCCTCGATGGCTGCTGACGCCAGGATCCCCGATGACTCCTGCCCCGGGTGTCGATGCAGCTCGTCGAGCGGCGCGAGATCGATGGGTGACAAGGCCATCGTGCGGGCCTCGGGCGCCACCTCTGCACTCAGAGTTTCGAGCTCGTCAGCGTCGGGCTCGTAGGGCTCCAACGGACGACGACACTGCGGACACGGCACCTCGTTGCCGTCCGCCGGCATCTGCAGTTCGAACAGCTGCTCGCAGTGAAAGCAGGCTTGGTAGGCCACGACAATCAGCCCTGTGTGAAGCTTGGAGCGGAGGCCGCCGCAGTGCTGACAGCCTCAACTCTCCTCTTAACATAGCCGATAGGCGGGACCAAACCGCCGCAACATCGCAGGGGCTTTGGCAGATGCTTTTGCAAGGTTGCAGTGAACCTTCCTCGGACTTAGGGTGCACGCCATATGGGACACTTTTTCGCCTTCCTCAACAGGCTCCCCTTCAACCTGCGCGTCAGTCGGGGCACCAGCATCCTTGTCGGTGTGATGGTTACATGTAGCCTTCTCGCCGCTTGGGGGATGTTTACTCACTGGCTCATACTCTCCCAACATACAATTCCCCGCCTGGAGCTGACTGCCCTACTCACAAACACTTTCGTTGAGGGTGGTGGCCCCCTGAGATACATTTTCGTCCTGGCCATCGGAGGATTTTTCCTTCAAGACAAGCTGAGGTGGATGTGGCAGAGGCAACGCAATGACCTGATTACTTTTGGCTCGCTCCTGCTCATTGTCCCCCTAGCCATCAGCTTGCTGTTCGATCCGATTTGGGGCCTCGCATCCTCAGTAGTGCTGTTTATGTGGTTCATCCCACACCTCGAATCTCGTTGGGGGCTCAGGAAGTTTCTGACCTTTATCACCATCATCACAGTGACGACGAATCTGGTCGGTGCAATTCTCCTTTGGCTGTGGCCAATTGAGTTTCCCCCCGTCTCTGGAGGCTTCCTGACAGTCGTCGAAGTCACGCCGACATCCTTTGGAGCGATGGAAGCCCTCCTCGGCTCAAGTCATGTGTTCCCTACGGGCAGTCAGCCCCTCATCAACGCCATGCTCACGGTGTGGGCGCTGTCTCTGGGACGTGGGGGCAAGCTGGCCATCCTGAACATCGAGCCCTACAAGCTCGTGTACGTCATCGCAGCCCTCGCGGGGCTGGAGGCGATCTTCAGTGGCTTCGCCAGCGGGATGATGTCCCTTGCAGCCATCGGCGTGGCCTGGATGCTGGTGCGGGGTGTCTACAACCCCAAACTCATCATCGATCGCATCAGGCTGTTCTTCATCGAGCGACGCCTCGAGAAACGCCGGCAGGGCTTCAAGGTGGTTCAAGGGGGCAAAGATGGTGGCCCCAAGGGCCCCACACTTCACTGACGCATTCGGATCCTCTCATGCCCAAGACCCGCCGCTGCCGTATTTGCGGTGGCCCAGTGCCCCCCAAGACCCCACCTGAAAACAACACTTACTGGCCCCTGTGCAGCGAGCGCTGCCACATGGTCGATCTCGACCACTGGCTCACCGGTGACTACGTGATATCCAGGCCACTGCTGCCTGGCGCAGCAACAGCGCCAGGTGCAGGGAACCAGGAGGATTCGGAAGAGCCGTGAGGGCCTGCGGCCTCGGCACCACACAGCTTGTGTGATGACTTTCTCTCCCGCTGTTGCCGGGTGTGGTATCTTCCCCCACGCTCAGCAACGTGTCACTGGTGGAACCTGACTCTCGGTCATGATCGAGCCCAAGAAGACCAAAGATCCCCTCCTCGGCAGCGCCATCGATGGTGGCCGCTACGAGGTCTTGTCCCTCCTCGGTGAGGGGGGCATGGGGCGGGTGTACCGCGCCCGGCAGACGTCGATGGATCGTCTCGTGGCGCTCAAGATCCTCAAGGCCCAGTCGGGATCCGAGCCCACGCTGCTCGCCCGGTTCCAGCAAGAGGCACTCAGCGTCTCCCGGCTGCGGCACCCCAACACCATCACGGTGTACGACTTCGGCAAGACCGAGACCGGCCAGCTGTTCATCGCCATGGAGCTCCTCGGTGGCTACTCCATGGGCGACTTGCTCGCCAATGAGGTCAGGCTGCCGGAGCAGCGGGCCCTGCACTTGATGCGACAGGTGGCCAGCGCCGTGGCCGAAGCCCACCAGCTGAAGGTGGTGCACCGCGATCTCAAGCCGGAGAACATTCAGATCGACCAGGTGGGCAACGAGCGCGAGTTCGTGAAGGTGCTCGACTTCGGCATCGCCAAGATGCTCCACGGCGAAGACTCCGACGGCGCAGGCCTCACCCCCGAGAAGAAGAACCTCACCCTCGAGGGCACGGTCTTCGGCACGCCCCACTACATGAGCCCCGAGCAGGTGCACGGTCATCGGGTCGATCACCGCACCGACATCTACGCGCTGGGCTGTATCTTGTACGAGCTGCTCACAGGTGATCCGCCTTTCAACGGCGAGTCCCCCATGTCGGTGATGATGGCCCAGGCCTCCGCCCCACCACCTGACGTGAGAGAGACGCACCCGAATCTCGAGATCTCTGATGAATCTGCAGAGCTGATCCTCACCTGCATGGCCAAGGATCGCGAAGCCCGTCTGCAGTCGGCCTCGGCCTTCGTGACTCAGGTAGAAGACGCCCTGCTTGAGATGACCGATGGCAGCATCTCACGGCGCATCAGGCTCACCCCTGTGGACCTGGGGCTCGACGAGAGCAAAACTGATCTCGCGGATGCCATCCGAGAGTCCGATCCGCTCATGGCCGCGCTGCCGCCCACGGACGCACAGCCACAGGTGCCCGAAGGCACCCCTTCGGTCGACACCGCGCCCCGGGCAGCGGCGAGCGCGCCGAGAAAGCACACCATCACCCCTGATCACCAGGGCGAGATCCAACCCATCCCCGAGGGTGGGCCTGCTGTCGAAGCAGAGAAGGCCTCCGGCAATCTGGATGCCATCGTCGCGAGCCAGCGCCCCAGCCCTGTCCGGTGGCTCGCCATCGGGCTGGTGCTCGGCCTCGTCGGCGTCGGCGGCTGGGTGCTGCTCCAGGGAGACGATACAACACAGCCCAAAGTCGAGGATGGCGTCACCACCACCACGGCGCCGCCCGATCAGACCCCGCACGTGCTGCACGTCGATGGCTCTGCGCTCAAGTATGCGCTGCAGTCATCCCCTCCAGGGGCTGAGATCAGCGTCAATGGCAAGCTCCTGGGCATCAGCCCCCTCGACCAGACCTGGAAGCGCGGCGAGCAGATCAAGCTGAGCTTCGCGCTTCCCGGGCACACGCCCGTCGAGCGGACGATCACCGTGGGGGTGGAGCCCAACCCGATCCGCATCGACCTCGTCAGAATCACCGCGGCGCCTCCACCAGAGCTGAAGTTCATGATCCGGTCCACGCCGGAGGGCATGACGGTGTACCGCGGTGAAGAGGCTCTGGGTCAGACCCCTCTGCTCTGGACACACCCGGTACCCAAGTCAGCCACGCAGGTGGCGCTGGTGCTCAAGGGCGAAGGCTTCCAGGCCAACGAGCTCAAGGTGGATCTGCCCACCACGGCGCCAGAGAGTGATGACCCCGTCGAACTGCCCGCGGTGAGCCTCAGTGCGGTGGAGCCGCCTCAGCCCGAGCGCCGTCGTCGCCGTCGTCGTCGCTCGGCGAAGCCTGATCCGGTGAAGAAGAACCCCAAGCAGGGTAACGGGGGCACCCCCGTCGCCACGCCGCCGGAGAAGACGCCGAAGACTCAGGACCCTAAGTCGCCTGATCCACAGTCCAAGACTCCGAAGTCCGATCCCCCACCCAACACCTTCAAATACGAGAAGGTGCCCCTGCACGTCGAGCCCTCCAAGGGGCCATAGAGGCCAGATGGCGCGTACAGTTGATCTCAGGGAGGTCGTCGCTCGACGATCTCGCGACATCGCCCAGGCGGCTCAGCGACGCGCGCGCGAGCCCCAAACGACCCCCCTCGATCCGCCCACGCCGGAGCCTGCCCCTGAGTGGCTACGCCGCGTGGCCCGCTGGCTGCCTGATCCCGTGCGTACGACGCTCCGGGCAGCTCTGGCCGATGAGTCGGAGCAGAGGCGCCTCAACAACCTCATCGAGCGACTGGGGCAGGAGAAAGAGACGCTGCGCCGTCGTGCAGCCTCTCTCGACGCCGCTCAGTCCGATCTGGGCCTCGCCGAGCGCCGCCTGGAAGCCAGTCGTCGAGAGCTCAAAGCACATCAGAAAGAGGCCCTCGCCCGTCAGGCAGAGGCCGAGCGGGCCCTGGCTCGGGCCCGTCGGGCTGCCGACGCCGCCTCGGTCGAGCGTCGAGTCCCCCTCGACGCCATCCTCTGGAGCCCAGAAGACGCCCCCCGGCCCATCCGCGCTGTGGGTCGCCTCGCAGCGAACATCCGCCGATTCGGTCAGCTGGCCCCCATCACCGTCTCTGCCGAGTCTGGTGTTGATCCCTTTGCCGAGGGCGGCAGCTTCACATTGATCACCGGCTACCGCCGTATGGCTGCTCTGGAGCAGCTCAAAGCCACTCATGTGGTGATCCGCGTGGTGCCCGAGATGGATCCCGACGTGGGTCGGGCCCTCTACCTCGCAGAGAACTGCCTCGTCGACGGCCTCTCCGCCAACGCCGTGAGCCACCTGGGTGACCGCCTCGCCGATGTTCTTGAGGGCCCTGAGGCCGAGCGCTGGGCGGCGATCGTCGAACAGGTCCTCGCTGATGACGAGGCTGTGGTTGAAGATGTCTACCTGGAAGATATGGCTCAGGAAGCCCTGCATCACCTGGCCGAGGGTGCATCCTGGGTGGCAGAGCTGAGGCCGTACTGGGCTGATCTCGACGACGATCGAGCCCCCCTCGAAGCCCTCATCGAGTACTTCGCCCGGGTCTCCGCTCGGCTGACCTCATGAGCGCCAGCCCCCTGCCCCTCGCTCAACGCGCCCGTATTCTGAGAGCTCTGAGGGCGCACTTCGACGCTCAGGGCTTCATCGAGATCGAAGCCCCGGTGCTGGTGGTCTCTCCAGGCATGGAGCCTCACCTCGACGCCTTCGAGGTGAAGCGCAGCCCCGAGCCTGATCGACGGTTCCTGCACACCAGCCCCGAGTACGCGCTCAAGCGTTTACTTGGCGAGGGCTATGATCGCATCTACAGCCTCGGCCCCTGTTTCAGAGACGAGCCCACGTCGTCGACCCACAGCCCCGAATTCACCATGTTGGAGTGGTATCAGAAGGGGCTCGACCTCGAGGGCTTGATGGCACAGACCGAGGCCGCCGTAGCCAGCGCTTGCCGGGCGATTCACGGTGGCACCGATTGTGTGTATCGGGGCCAGCAGCTGTCTCTGTCACCCCCCTTCGAGCGCATGTCGGTGCAGCAGGCCTTCAAGCGCTTCGCCCGCATCGATCCATGGCAGTACGCTCAGGCCGACACCTTGCGGATGGCCGCCCGGATGGCCGGCGTCGCCGTGCCCACCGACAGCGGGTCCTGGGACGACGTCTTCTTCCAGATCTTCCTCAACGCCGTAGAGCCTCGCCTGGGTCGAAGCAAGCCCACATTGCTGCACGGCTGGCCTGCGAGCCAGGCCGCTCTCGCCCGGCTGGATCCCTTTGATCCGCGTCGTGCCCTGAGGTTCGAGCTCTACGCGGGTGGCATCGAACTCGCCAACGCCTTCGACGAGCTGACAGATGCCGAAGAGCAGCGCAGCCGGTTCCAGAAAGAGCAGGTGGAGCGCAGCCAGATGGGCAAGACCGTGCTGCCCATCGACGAGCAGCTGCTCGAAGCCCTGCCCCGAATGGGCCCCACCTCGGGCATCGCCCTCGGTGTGGATCGACTGGTGATGTTGCTCCTCGACGCCCCTGACATCAGTCATGTCCGGGCACAGCCCTGGCGCGGTTGGTGATGATCCCTGATCGCGGCCTGCTCTGGCTGTCTGCATGCGACAGCACCAACGACGAGGCCTGGGATCGGGTCAATGATCCTGCAGTGCAGGCCGTGGCCACTGATCAGCAACACCGCGGCCGGGGCCGACGAGGGCGCAGCTGGCACTCTCCTCCAGGCATGGGTCTCTACCTCAGCTGGATCGCACGCCCCACCCTGCCGCCCGAGCTCGGTGGCTGGCTCCCGCTCATGGCAGCGGTGGCCGCAGCGCGCGTATGTGAGCATCATGGCATCACACCACAACTCAAGTGGCCCAATGATCTGCTGCTCGACGGGGGCAAGCTCGCTGGCATCCTGTGCGAGGCCCGGGCTCAGGGCGCTCGCTGGCAGGCAGTGGTTGGCATTGGACTCAACCTGCGCACGCCCGAAGGTGGGTTCCCCGAAGGCGTCCCTGGCACCGCCCTCGATCTGCCCTCGGAGATCTCACCGCGAGAGATCGCCCGTCAAATGGTGGAATCTCTCAACGCTGGCCTTCGGGAGATGGAAGCGCGGCCAAGTGACTTGACGGCCTTGGCCCAGGCATGGGAAGCCCGAAGTCTCCCCCACGGCACACCACTGCGTCGAGGTGAATGGGTGGGCACCTTCGAAGGGCTCGCCCCTGACGGCAGCTTGAAGCTGAAGCGCCCCGACGGCACCGTCGAGGTGATCCGCACCGGCGAAGTGGAGCTGATTCAGTGGGGACCCACTGCGCCCTGAGGCTCATGTGCTCTTCGCTCTCGACATCGGTAACGATCTGACCACCCTCGGCCTCTACGACGGCCAGCACCTGCGCGCTCGATGGCAGATCACGACACCAGAAGACCAGAGTGCCGACGAGATCGCCCTCAAGCTCAGCGGGCTGTTGCAGATGAAGGGCTTCAGCGCCGAGCAGATCACCGACGCCATCATTGGCAGCGTCGTGCCTCCACTCACCGAGCGATGCGCCACCACCCTCGAGGATCATTTCGGCGTGAAGCCGAAGGTGGTGGGCCCGGGTCTCAAAACGGGCATGGCCATCAAGTACGAAGATCCCCGGGCGGTGGGTGCAGATCGCATCGCCAACGCCATCGCAGCACGTGCGCAACACCCCGAGGGCGGGCTTCTGCTCGTCGCCCTGGGCACAGCCACCACCCTCGACGTCGTCAGCCCGAAGGGCGCCTACCTCGGCGGGGCGATCTGCCCCGGGCTCGCCCTTACGGCAGAAGCACTCTTCAGCCGCGGGGCCCGACTGCCGAGGGTGGAGATCAAGCCCCCAGCGCAGGTGGTGGGTCGCAATACCATCACCAGCCTGCAGTCGGGTTTACTCTATGGCCATGTCAGCATGGTCGACGGCCTCGGCGATCGTATGCTCGAGGCGCTGGACTTCGAGTGTACGGTCATCGCCACGGGCCCATTGGCTTCGACCCTCGCGCCTATGAGTAAATTGATTCAACACGTGGCGCCGCAGCTCACCCTCGACGGGCTCATGTTGCTGTACCACCGCAACCGCCGCAGCGGCCGCTGAGCGGCCAGGAGCTCACATGTCTCAGCACGTGATCCAGTTGCCTGAGCAGGCTCTCCTCCCCGAGCCCGCCCTCACGGATGAGATCAAACGTTTTGCAGGGGCCAACGCCCCAGGGCCTGCCCGCATGATGGCGGCAAAGGGCCTCGCCCCTCTGGGCCCGTGGGCTCAGCTGATCGCGCTCCATCAGTTCGTACACGGCGACGATGCTCAGCTGGCAGAGGCCGCGAGCAAGACCATGGGCAGCCTGCCCGACACCCTGGTCGTCGGTGGCCTTGCCACGCCCCTGCCGCCCGTCGTCCTCGACACCCTGGCCCGGCGCAAGCTCACCAACGTCGAGCTCATGACGCGTCTGCTCCTCAACCCCAACCTCGCCGACGACACGGCGACCTATGTGGCAGGCAAGGGCAACGAGCGCCTGACCGAGCTCGTGGCACAGAACCAGGCCCGTCTGCTCCGGAGCCCCGCCATCATCGAGGCGCTCTACTACAACCCGCAAACCCGCATGTCGACGGTGGATCGTGTGGTGGACTTCGCCGCCCGCAACGGGGTGAACCTCGATCACCTGCCGGGCTTCAAAGAGGTCCTTGCAGCGGTGAAGGAGCTCGCAGCCCCCACCGAAGAGGACATCGCAGCGGCAGAGGCTGTGGACGAGATCCTGAACAGCCCAAGCGAGCTGCCCCCCTCGACTCAGAGCCACGAGCCTCAGTCGGCGACCCCACCACCCGAGGTGGGCCACTCCAAGAACCTCGCGGCTCAGATCCAGGAGATGTCGGTCCCTCACAAGGTGAGGCTGGCCCTCCTGGGCAACCAGTCGGCTCGGGCCATCCTGATTCAGGACACGAACAAGGTGGTCTGCCGAGCGGCCATCCGCAGCCCCCGCCTCAGCGAAAAGGAGGTGGTGTCGTTCTGCAAAATGCGCTCACTGGATGGTGAGATCATCAGCCACATCGCGAATCACCGGGAGTGGACCCGCAAGTACCAGGTGAAGTTCCTACTGGTACAACACCCCAAAACACCACTGGCGGTGTCGATGACGTTCCTCAAGACGCTGCGCAAGAATGATCTGCGCACGCTGGCCCGCAGCAAGAGCATCCCGCAGGCGGTGGCGAGAGCGGCGAAGCGCCTCAGCTCACAAAACTGAGCGGACGACCGCGCTGCGCGCCGTCCGCTCTGATTCTGTAATTGGTGCTGAAGCACCAATTACAGAATCAGGCCGCCGTCGATCTCGAGCACGCGGCCCGTGAAGTAACCGTTCTCGAAGATGAACCGCACACCCGCGAAGATCTCCTCAGGCTCACCGAGGCGCTTCATCGGCACACCCTGCAGCACCCGCTCCAGGGCCGCCGGGGGCATCCCCTCGAGGATGGGGGTGCGGACGAAGCCCGGGGCGATGGCGCCGAAGCGCATGCCGTAGCGGACCAGCTCCTTCGACCACAGCACCGTGTCGGCCACGAGGCCCGCCTTGGCGGCGGAGTAGTTGCTCTGGCCGCGGTTACCGGCGCGGGAGATCGAGGAGATGTTCACCACCACCGAGTCGTCGATGCCGGCCTCGATCACGCGGGCGGCGAACTCACGGGTGCAGAGGAAGGGGCCGGTGAGGTTCACGTCGATGACCTGCTGCCACTTCTTGAGCGACATGGTCTTGATCTCGCCGGTGTTCTTGTCCTTCTTCACCAGAAGGCCGTCGCGGATGATGCCCGCGTTGTTCACCAGACCATTGATGCCGCCGAAGGCCGCGAAGGCCGCGTCCATCATGCCCTGCACCGAAGCCTCGTCGGCCACGTTGCACTCGAAGGCCTTGATCTCGCCGGGGAGGCCCTCGGCCTCGGTGACCAGCGTGGCCAGCTCTTCGGTGTTGAGATCGCACGCGGCGACCTTGGCCCCCTCGCGGGCAAAACTCAGGGCGAAGTAACGGCCCATGCCGCTGGCAGCGCCAGTGACCACAACCTTGGCGTCGGTGAGCTTCATTTGGCTTCCTCTCTGGTGAAGCGAGTCATGTGAAGAGAGAGGCTGAACAGGCCGGGGCATGCCGCCTCTTGCTGCATCGCAGCAATATGCAGAGATTGTGATGGCGATGCAACGCGTTCAGTCGCTGGTGCACCGCAAGAAAAGTGGAAGAGTCGGCCTCAGTTCGGTGCCGACTTCTTCTTGCCCTTCTTCTTACGCTTCGCCCGGCGGGCGGCGATCTTGTCTTTCCAGGCCTGGGGCGTCAGATCGAAGAACGAGAGCCCCTCCTCTTTCGACTTGGTGCGGGCGTTGAGCATGCGGCCCAGGCTCTTCATCTTGCTGTTGGCCAGCCAGTCCTGGAAGTTCGGCCCCGACTGCCAGTTGTAGTGGTAGTGCCCGTCGGCGTAGCCGTAGACGCTCCAGCCCAGGGTGTGCAGTGCAGTGGACTTCTCGTCGAAGGGCAGCGCCCCGATGTTCTCTTTGAAGCTCTGCTTGTAGTCGAAGTACTGCTCAGCGTTGGACATGTAGAGCGTGCGCACCTTCAGGCCCGCCTTCTCTGCCGCGGCGCCGATGGCCTTCAGCGTGCCCGGACCCGTCAGATCGCCCCGGACCGCGAAGACGCGGTTCTTGGCGTAGAGATCGCGGATGTAGTCGTACTGCGCCTGATCGGTGAGGAAGATGGAGATGTTGCGCTTCGTGTAGCGCTTCTTGCTGCCCTTGAGGCGGCGGATCACCACGTGCTGCGCCGTCTTGAAGGCCTTGAGCACATCTTTCAGGCGCTCACCCTCATAGGCCTCCTTGATGAGACCGACGACCTCTTCCTTCTTGTCCTTCTGCCACCACGCGATGAAGTCCTCTGGCGTCTCTGCCTTGGCGAAGATCAGACGGTACACGTCGTGGATACGGGGGATCATGTGATCGAAGTCCATGAGGACCAGGATCTCCGGCTTGGACCAGGCCGCCAGCAGGTAGTTCTGATCAGTGCCCACCCCCACATAGACCCCGCCCGTGTCGCTGATGCGCTCTTGGAACAGATCGTGGCGATACTCGTTCGAGATCCAGTAGTGGGTGCTGCGGGTGATGTTCTTGGGCCGCGGATCCGCAGGGATCGACTCGAAGGTCTGCACCAGCTCTTGGGGCAGCGGATCGAGGGCGAGGGCTTCCGTGGCCAGCAGAGCGCTCAGGGCCAGGGTGCCCAGGAGGGCGTGCATCAGGGGTCGACGAATCATGGGCGATCCTTATCAGTGGCCGTTCTGGCCACCCTCGAGCGCGGGTGTGCCGCGGCGTCCTCGCCGCGGCGATACTGCCTCGGCGCTCAGTAAGCGGCCAGAGCCTCCAGGGCGGCGACGACGTCGGGCACCTGGGGCAGAGTGGCGTCTTCCAGGTTGGGGTGATACCCCACGAAGGCATCCTTCGCCGCCACCCGACGGACCGGAGCGTCCAACCATTCGAAAAGCTCGTCGGCAATGCGCGCACAAATCTCGGCGCCATAGCCCCAGGCCATCGTCTCCTCGTGCACCATGGCCACCTTGCCGGTGCGCTTCACCGAGGCGGCGATGGTCTCCCAGTCGTAGGGCGCGAGGCTGCGCAGATCGTAAAGATCGACGTTGATCCCCTTCTTGGCGAGCAGCTTCGCCGCCTGCGTGCTGCGGTGCACCAGGGCGCCGTAGGTGATCAAGGTGACGTCGTCGCCGGCCATGACCTGACGGGCCTTGCCGAAAGGCACCATGTACTCGGCGCCGGGGTAGGCGCTCTTGTTGTAGGTCTGCCGGTACAGGTGCTTGGGCTCGAGGAACAGCACCGGATCGTCACAGCGGATCGCTGTGCGCAGCAGCCCTGCGGCGTCGAGGGCCGTCGAGGGCATCACCACCCGCAGACCGGGCACGTGGGTGAAGAGGGTCTCGGCGCTCTGACTGTGATAGGGGGCGCCGCCCTTGAGGTAGCCGCCACTGGGTACGCGGATGACCACCGGCGTGGACCAGCTGTTGTGGCTGCGCCAGCGGAAGGTGGCCAGCTCGTTCCGGATCTGCTGGTAAGCAGGCCAGATGTAGTCGAGGAACTGGATCTCCACCACAGGGCGCATGCCCCGAGCGGCCATGCCGATGGCCCGGCCGATGATGTTGGCCTCGGCGAGGGGGCTGTTGAACACCCGGTTGGGACCAAAGCGCCGCTGCAGGCCCGCGGTGACCTTGAAGACCCCACCCTTGCCCTTGCACTCGTCGAGGACCTCTTCCCGGGTGGCGTCGGCGACGTCTTCCCCGAAGAGGACGATGCGGGGATCGCGCTCCATCTCGTCGCGCATGCAGCTGTTGAGCAGATCCACCATGGTGGTGGGCGTGCCCTCGAGCTGGGGCTCGGTGTCGAACTCGGCGCTCGTGGGATCGACGTCGGGGCTGTAGATGAACTGGTCCCAGTCACTCTCCCCTTCAGGCACAGGGGCCTTGAGAGAAGCTTCGGCAGCAGCATCCACCTCGGCGTCCACCTCGGCCTTCAGGGCGTCGAGGCCCGCGGCATCGAGATGGCCAGCATCCACGAGGTACTGAGCAAAAGCGTTCACCGGATCCCGCTCGGCATCCACGGCCCGCTCCGTCTCGGGGCGGTACATGCGCTCGTCGTCGCTCATGGAGTGGCTGTAGGGGCGAACCACGTGGGCGTGGACCAGGGCAGGCCCCTTCCGGGCCCGGCACCAGGCCACGGCCTCGCTCATGGTGGCGTAGCTGGCCACCGGATCACAGCCGTCCACCTCGCGGATGAGCATATCGGGGAACCCGGCGAGCAGCTTGCTGATCGAGCCGCCAGCGGTCTGCGCCTCCACGGGGGTGCTGATGGCGTAGCCGTTGTCCTCCACGAGGAAGATGACCGGCAGCTGGCGCAAGCACGCGCTGTTGAGGGCTTCCCAGAACTCACCCTGGCTGGTGGTGCCTTCGCCGGTGGTCACCAGCACCACCTCGCCCTCAGTGTGGCGCACGGCGTCAGCCACGGCGTCGATGCGCTCGGCGATCCAGCCCGCCTCGGCGGCGCCCACGGCATGTAGGAACTGGGTGCCCACGCAACTCGACTTGTTGATGACGTTGAGCTTGGCGTGGCTCCAGTGGCAGGGCATCTGGCGACCGCCGCTGTTGGGATCTTCTGTGGAGCCCACGGCGGCGAGCAGGATCTCCTCGGCGGTCATGCCGAGCTGCAGCATCAGCGCGCGATCGCGGTAGTAGCTGATGACATAGTCGGTGCCCGGCGTCAGGGCCAGGCCCGCTGCGGTGAGGATGCCCTCGTGGCCAGCGCCGCTGATCTGGAAGTAGATGCGGTTCTGCCGCTTGAAGGCGATCTCCCGATCGTCCAGCCGCCGCGACAGGTAGATGTTGCGGTAGATGGCGACAAGCTGCTCCGGCGACAGGCCGGCGTCGGGGGCGGTCTCAAGGCGCTGCACAACCATGATCTTCCCGTGGGGCTGGTGGTGAAGAGAGCGGGGTTCGATGACGCACGCTTTTTATCCGATGCGCACCGATCAATAAAGCGCTTATCGCCCCGGCGCCGAGGGGCAGACCTCAGATCCTGACAAAGGCCTTACAGGGGGCCTTACAACGAGACTGACAACAGGCCCTACAGCGGAGGCGGCAACTTGTAGGGATCGTACTCCAGCGGCGTGGCGTGTCCCTGAGGAATCGCAAAGTCGAATCCGATGCGCATCGTCGCCATGAGGGCCGTTGAGCGGAACCCGCCGATGTCGATGCTCTCCACGCCCAGGCGCCCGATGCTCTCCACGAAGAAGTACGGGTCGGCATACCAGAGCGTACCCACCCCAGTCTCCACCCCCACGGCCCACCGCGTGCCCAGGGGGGGCTCCTCTTCACCGTCGATCCACAGCAACCCGCCTTCGATGAAGATCCCGCCGGCGAGGAAGAAGAACTTCTCGTTGATGCCACGGGCTTGGAGCGCCAGCCCGCCCTTGGCCTCGACGAAGGTGGTGTCGCGATCGTCGACGAACTGCAGCCCGGAACGGCCGAGCCCACCATAGACGTGCAGGTTGAATTGCCCCCACGGGTCGAAGAACTGACGCCAGCCCAGCTGAGCAGAGACAGTGTTCGAGGGGAGCGTGGGCAAAGGGCCCGAGATGAGGGCGGCGCTGTCGAGCCGACTCGACAGCTCGAGGGTGAATGTCGGGGCGCCGATCAGCTCCGGCACGGCCCAGTACATCGCGTTGCCGGAGTTGGACGTAGCGCCGATGGCGTCGCCTTCCCCGCCGGAGATCTGGGCCCTCGCCTCACCCGCCCCGCCGACCATGGCCCAGAGCGCCAGACACATGGTCGTGCTCGTGATGCGCAGGCCCACTCGAATCCTCCTCAGCGACTCGCCGTGGCTCTTCTATGTCTTCAGGTGTCGTGTGGTCAACGCTGATGCGCGGGCAAGACGCCCATGAGGCAGGCGCGGGGTTGGGGTGTGGGCGGCAGACGGTTCAGTCCACGCTCACCGAGCAGTGGCCCTTGTTGCCCACGTCACCCACGGGGCGGCTCTTGGGGTTGTTCTTGTCTTTGAGGCCCACGTAGAGGGTGCCGTTCTCCGGGACGAGGATCGTCTTGTTGCCCGGAACGTCGACGGGGCACGCGTTCCCTGCCTCGGACACGACGTACGCCTTGCAGCGCTGGGTGTCCTGACCCATACGGGTGGCGATGCACTTGGGGGTCCACTTGACCTTGGACTTCAAGGTGCGGCGGCCCTTGGCGGAGCTCTTGAGCACATCACCGCCATCGTAGATGCAGACAGTGACCTTGTCGGCGGTGCAGTTCACCACCTTGATCTCCGCCTTCCTCTCCTTGAACTTGTTGGCCGTCTTCTTGGTCTTCTTCCAGGCACCCTTGACGCCCTTGTTCTTCTTCTTGGCCTCGGCCTGATGCACCGGGGTGCTCACGACGACTGTGGCTGTGAAGGCAGAGAGCGCCAGGGGCAGCCAGTTGATGCGTCGGGTGAGCTTGGACATGTTCAATCTCCTGATGGGGCCGGGTTGAATGACGGGCAGATGCCTCGCGGTTCGACGTGAATTCCGTCTGTACGCGGGCACCACACGCAACAACGACTGAATTCATTCAATCGGGCAGAATATTTTTCGGCAGCTCCCCTGACTGCCCCCAATTCAGGTCGCAGATGATGGGCACATGGTCAAAGAAGACCGCCTCGGTGACCGGCGGTGGACCTCCGGGTAGGCCTGCGGCAACACAGGCCCCCTCCAGCCCACGGGCGAGCACGTGATCGATGTTGAACAGGCCTGCGTAGGTGGGTTCGACGTCGCGCCCGACCTCGGAAATGAAACGCAGCCCCCCTTCACCCTCCACAGCGCTCACCCATCGACCTGCGCTCTCGTCCACCCCGGCAGCCCGGCCAGGATCGGTGTTCAAGTCACCGAGGATCACCACCGGCCCTTCTCCAGCGAGCGTCAGCGCTTGCTCCACTTGAGCGCGCCGGCACTGGATCGACTCGGCCTCGAAGCCCGAGGTGCCATGTACGGAGACCACTGTGAGCGCTCTGCCGTCGACGAGCTGCAACACACCCGATGCCACACGGGCACCACGACCGCACCCATCGACCCCTTCACCCGTGAGCCCCTCGAGGCAGAGTGCGCCTTCACACCCTGCCCACATGCCCAAACGCCTGTGCACGCCAACGCACTTGTCAGGCTTTCCCGGGTGGCAGGCCACCTGCCATCCATCACCGAGGACCCTCTGAGCCACGGTGGGCTGATCAGGCGACCAGCCATCACACACGAAGCCCCCATGATGCTCCGAGGGGACCTCGGCACAGTCTCCGGGGTGAAAGATCTCCTGAAACGCCACCAAGTCGGGCTGCAGGTCGGCCATGAAGGCAGCAGCCTCATTCACCCGCTCCATCCAGGCGAGGCCATTGCCGTACCATGTGTCGGTCAGCTCGGCCTCCGCCGGGCCATAACCGTCTTCGGGGGGGCCGTCGTGATCGAGCTCAGGCGCAGAGCCAGTGTTGAACGTCACCACTGTGAAGCTCAGCGTCTCAGGCGGAGCCATATCGAAGACCGACTCGTCCATCAGACCGGCGTCGAGCATGTATGCGTCCACAGGCTCCGGTGTGCCGCCTGTACGCTCAGCATCTTCACAGGCCGCGAGCAGCAGGGCGCCACACAGCATCTTCTGCCAATTCATCATCAGGTGAGTATGCTTCGCCATCCGTTCAAAGTGGAGCCCGCCGATGCCAGCCCGCCACAACGCCCTCGCCTGTCTGCTCCTCGCCACGACCCTCGCGGGCTGTAAGGGTCAGGAGAAGCCGCCCCAGGCCACCCCTGACAAGACTCCAGACGCAGCCGTCAAACCAGCCCCCGCTCTCGACCTCAACACCAAAGAGGACTGGGTCGGGCACTTTCAAGCTCAGGGCTGGCAGGTGAACCACGCCTACACCAAACACCCCATCAGCAAGTACACGCTCACCGCCACCGGCAAGGCGAGCAAGGTCACCATCACGCTCTACACACTGCCCGAGGGCGATCTCACCACCCTGCGCTTCGACGGCAGAGCCTTCATCCCCTCCAGCCGCCGGGTGAAAACCCTCACAGTGGAGCAGCTCACCGCCCGGCTCACCGAGCTCGGCTGGCAGGTGGCCCCTGATCCCCAACACGAGATGGTGAAGTTCAATCAGTGGGCCCTCTATGCCACCAAAGGCAAGCAAGCCCGACTCATCAGGCAGTTCGACGACAGCTTCCACGGTGTCGTCCACGCTGCAGAAGACACCACCGAGGCCAGAGGCTTCTCAGCCCACGAGCGCTTCGCCGTCCTCGTCGATGGAGGCAAGGCAGGCTTCGGCGAAGCCAGCGCCCTGCGCAATCAACTGGCCAACTGGTGGTACAGCGCTCACTGATCTCAAAAAACCATCCCCCAACCCCCAAACGAACCTCACTCCACCCTCACAAAGCCATAACCCAGGGATGCACGTGCCCCGCGGAGTCACGGCGGCTGGCGCCGCCGGAGCGCCGGAGCTTCAGTAGCCTTTGATGTGGGCCCAGCCGGGCACGGAGGGGTCTGGCTCCATCTTCGCGGTGCGGAAGCCGTCGAGCTTGATGGGGAGTGAGCCTGTGAGGCCGCCCTCGAAAAGGCCGCCGATCAGGCCCTCGGGCATGGTGCGGGCCACCGCGCCGATGAGGGTGGCCAGGCGACCCTTGTCCACCTCGCCGATGGGCGTGTCGAGGATCTCAGTGAAGGCGTCGACGTCGAGCTCTGCCTTGAGAGATCCATCTTCGTTCGCCGAGAGGCCAACGTGCATGTCGAGGTGAATCACCGAGGTGAACATCGGGCGGCCGTTCGCCGAGAAGGCCAGCAGCATGTCGGACATCTGGATGCCCAGGGGCTTCTCGCCATTGCCCATCTTCACCACGGGGGGATAGAGGGAGCGCACCTGCAGCGTCACCGGGGTGTCGGGATCGATGTTCTCGGCGCCGGGGCCCAGCGCCGACTTCAGCAGACCCACCTTCAGCTCGATGCCTGCCGAGGCGTCCCCAGGGGCGATGACGAAGTCGAGGCCCCCTGCGGACCACGCCGCGAAGAGCAGACGAGAGGTGAAGGCCTCGCTGAGGGCCAAATCCATCGAGGCACCTGCGTCGAGAGAAGCCTGAGTGCTCGGTGAAGAGAGCACGTAGCCCTGATGGCGGGGGTTCTGCGCCCGGGTGCGGCCGGAGAGCCAGAGCTGCAGACCCGCGGTGCGCACCTCCACCTCCTGGATGGCCAGGCCCATCTCCAGGACCGTGCCGAGGATGTCCATGTTCGACGACAGATCATCGGCGCCGAGGAAGGGCGGCAGCTGCACGTCGGCCATGGCCTTCTCCACCTCGTCCCGGACCATGTCCTCCACCATGCCCTGGAAGATGCCTTCGATGAAGCCCGGGGTGTTGTCCAGGTCGTAGTCGAAGTTGCGCAGGTTCACCGTGCCGCCGTTCATGTCGAGGGCCACGCCGCCGGCGCCGTCGGCTTCCACAGCCACCTGAGCGTTGATCTCAAGGGTGCCGATGCGCACGACCCCGCTCACGGGGGTCACGTTCCCGAGGATGTCCATCGAGCCGGCGATGTAGAGGCTCACCCCGTTGATGCCGAGGCGAATGTTGAGGTGGCCCTCAGCGGGGAACAGCTGAGCGGTCATGTTGCCGTAATTCGCTCGGGTCACTTGGATGTTGCCGGAGCCACCACCGGCGAGCAGGCTGTCCATGTCGAGGCCGTCGAGGCCCTCGGCCACCATGTCGTTGAGCCCTGCGAGGGAGGAGGGGCCCATCTGGACCGCCACGGCGTGCTCTACCGTGCGGCTGGGATCCTCCCGAGCGTCCACCATGAGGCCCTGACGGGTCTCCACCTCTTCACCGTCTTCGGAGACCGCCGCAGCGGTGAGGATGTTGAGACCGGGGATCACCGCGAGCTCGACGCTGAAGCTGCCGTCGCTGCTGGTGGTCACCGGCTGACCGCCCACTGTGACCGAGCGGGCCTTGCCGCCCACCACCCGGCCGATGGCGTGGATGATCTGCTGGTTCTCGATCCACTCCCCACGGGTGGGGGTCTCGAAGTAGATGCTGAAGCCCTGAGTGTTGCCAGGATTGGCTTCGGGCCCGGGGAGCAGCTCGTCGCCGCCTTCGCTCCCGGGGTCGACCTCATTGTCGCCGTCGCCCTTGATGTCCTGCTGCCCGGAGGTGGGCCCGGTGTAGGGCGAAAAGGCCGAGGGGGGCGGGATGTCCCCTTCAGGCTGAATCTCCCCCTCGGCGCAGCCGCCGATCGCGAAGACGTTCAACATCAAGGCACCAGTGAGCAGGGTGCTGAGGCGTCGGGCAGTGGGGGTGAGGTATCGCATGCTCAACCTCTAGAGCAAAGGCCAGGCCACACCGTCAAACGGCCTGAGCTGGTCTTTCAAGTGGGGGTTGCAGGCCCCGAGTGAGACATCCGTGTGGGACCGGGGCGTCACACCTGGAAGGCGTGAGTTCATTGGCCCTCATCACAGCTCTCGTGGCACTGTTCGGCATCGGTCATCACAGCGCTCGGGAGAAGCCTCATGACGCACCCCCCCTCAAAACCCCATCGTAGAACCTTCATGAAGATGCTCGTCGTCGCTGCGGCGGCGGGGGCCTCTCCGCTCATCGGCTGTGACGATGACGATGACGGTGGCGCCAGCGGGGGTGCAGGCGGTGCAGGGGGTGAAGGCGGCATCCCTGGTGGTGCAGGCGGTGCCGGAGGCGGCGACAACCTGCCCAGCGTCGATGATGTGTTCCCTCAGGGCATCGCCTCAGGTGATCCCACTCCAGAGAGCGTAATCTTGTGGACCCGCGGTGAGATCGACGCCTTCCAGGGTGCCGAGCGCCTCAACCTCATGTATGAGGTGGCCACCGACGAGGGCTTCACCGATCTGGTGAGCAGTGGCGAGGCCACCCTCGACGCCGACACTGATCACGCCTTCCGCATGAAGGTCACAGGCCTCAGCGCCGCCACGACCTACTACTACCGCTTCCAAGTCGAGGGGGTGACCTCACCCTGGGGCCGTACGAAGACCGCCCCAGCGGCGGACGCGGACACCCCTGTGCGCTTCGCCTTCGCCAGCTGCCAGGACTACAACGGCCGCTACTACCATGCCTGGAAGGCCCTGCTCGATGCCGATCCCGTGGACTTCGTGGTGTTCCTCGGGGACTACATCTACGAGACCTCCAACGATCCACGATTCCAGGAGGCCACCGACGAGCGACAGACCACCCTCGTAAACGGATTGCCCCTCGACGAGGACGGTATGGCCCTCGCGGCGCTGACCCTCGCGGACTACCGGGCCCTCTACAAGCAATACCGCAGCGATCCAGATCTCAAAGAGGTGCACCGCCTCTACCCCTTCGTCGCCGTGTGGGACGATCACGAGTTCGCCGACGACAGCTGGCAGGATCACGCCACCCACTTCAACGAAGCCCAGGGAGACGAGCAGAACACCGAGCGCCGCACGGCGGCGAGCCAGGCGTGGTTCGAGTACATGCCCGCGGACGTCACCCGAGACGCTTCGGCGAGCTTCCCCGACGACATGCGCATCTACCGCCGGTTGCGCTTTGGGCAGCACGTCGACCTGTTCCTCACCGATTTGCGCAGCTATCGGGCAGATCACGCCGTGGCAGAAGGCCCTGCGCAGCCCGCCACGGGCAAGCTCACCCCCAACAGCGCCATCGGGGCCCGCAACTTCCTGCTCAAAGAAGGCTTCGACCCCATCGAGGCTGAGGCAGCACCATCGATGCTCGGCGCCGAGCAGAAGGCCTGGATCATCGACGGCATCACCGGCAGCGACGCCAGCTGGAAGATCTGGGGCACCGAGGTGCAGCTGTCACAGATGCTCGTCGACCTGTCGCCTTTCGAAGGCTTGCCGGACCAGTACCGGGGGGTCTTCTACTTCAGCGTCGATCAGTGGGATGGCTACCGCACCGAGCGCGCCGAGGTGCTGCAAGCCCTCGCCGAGGTCGAAGGCTGGTTCAGCATTTGTGGCGACATCCACGCCGCCTACGCCTGTGAGCTGAAAGTAGACTTCGATGATCCGGAGTCGGCGATCATCGCCGCGGAGTTCACCACCCCGGGCATCAGCTCTCAATCGGTGCAGGACATCACCCAGCAGACTCTCGATGGCGATCCGGTGCTCTCGGGTCTGGGCCTCGCCGAGCTGGTGCCCCGCTTCGACGAGCTGCTCACCACGGCGAGCCCCCACTACCGCATGGCGAACAGCCAGACGAACGGCGTCACGGTGATCGACATCACCGGGGCCGACAGCGTACAGGTGGAATACTTGTTGGTGGGGGATCCCCGAGAGGTGAACTTCGACGGACAAGTAGAGCGGGTGCGCTACCGATACGACCGGGACAAGACCCTCACGGCCTTGTGAGGGCTCACCAGTCGGTGCCGTCTACCCGGAGACCCGGGGAGCCGTTGTCCACGGCGCCCTCGACCTCGTCGTGGTTGATGAGCTCGGACTTCTGATCCGCGTCCGTGGCCCGGTTGAGGGCCACGCCCTCCACAGAAGCCTCGTAGACCACCGAGTCCATCTCCACGCCGAGGGCGCTGAAGAGCACCACGCGCTCATTGCTGTTGTTGAGCGACAGGCTGCCAGAGGAGGCGACGAGGTGACCGGGGACCTCTGGGTGCTCTCCACGATCGAAGATCACGATGGACTCGCCGACAGGCAGTACCTGGGGGCCGCTGAAGACGTGTCGGTTGGCGCTCACGGCGTCACCGAGGGTCCAGCCGGCGAGATCGACGTCGACCTCGCCCACGTTCACCAGCTCGATGTACTCCTGACCGCGATCCGTGCCCACAGGGTTGGGCAACAGCTCGTTGATCATGACCGCCTGTACGGGGGGCGGCTCGATGAAGTCCTCACCAGAGGAGCGCAGGCCCGGGGACATGTTGCCCAGGGCCCCTTCCACCAGGGTGTGCAGCACGAACTCGGCCTCGATCTCCCCATCGCTCGCCCGGTTGAGCGAGATGCCGTCCTCGACGAGATCGTCACCGTAGATCACCTGGTCGGCCACACCACCGGCGGCGTCGAACAGGGTGATGGTGTCACCGCCGTTGTTGAGCGACAGCGAGCCGGAGCTGCTGTTGATGGCCCCGGCGATGGCCGCGTGATCACCCTGGTCGAAGATGACCAGCACCTCTCCGGGGGCCAGCTCGGTGCCATCGAAGACGTGACGATCGGCGGCGCTTAGATCACCCAGGGACCACCCAGTGAGATCGACGCGGCCGGTGCCGGCGTTGATCAGCTCCACGTACTCCTGGCCACGATCAGTGCCCGAGGGGTTCGGGAGCAGCTCGTTGATGACCACGCGAGGCGTACCGGGCCACAGGCGGCCGTCGGCGCGCAGGCCCGGTGACATGGTCAGGCCATCGGGGGACACCAGGGTGTGCAGGGCGATGACACCGTCACCAGCGCCGTCAGGATCGCGGTTGAAGCTGATCCCCGAGCGGGCGTTGCGGTAGGCGATCTCGTCCACCACGACGCCCTCGGGGTTGCGCAGCACCACCGTCTCGGCGTTGTTGGTGAGGGCCAGCCCCCCAGAGGAGGCCACCACCCGGCTCTCGTCGCCTTCGAGGGCGCCGCCGTAGATGACCATCACCCCACCAGGCACCAGCACATCGTCGGGGCCGAAGGTGTGGCGGACCTTGAGGGCGTCGGCGAGGGTCCAGCCGTCGAGGGACTGGGCCGAAGCGCCGGGGTTGATGAGCTCCACGAACTCCTCGTCGGCGTCAGGGCCGTCGGGGTTGGGCAGCACCTCGTTGATGCGCACGGGGGTGAGCAGCTCGGCGCACGGGTCAGGGCGCTCACCGACGAGCTTGGGGTGCACCTCGGCCACCTCGAGCACCTTGCAGAACTCCTCGAGGAATGGCACGGCGAACTCCTGACCGTGGAGTACGATCATGTTCTCGTCGTTGTACTTGGTGGCGCCGTTGGACCAGTTGTAGCTGCCTGAGATCACCACCGGATCGCTGTCGGTGCCGGCGTCGATGATCATCACCTTGTGGTGCAGCTTGCCCCCAGCGAAGCCGATGGCGTTCTTGTTGCCGTCGATGAACACGGGCACGCCGGCCTCGGCGAGGCGATCATCCTGGGCGTACCGGCTGCGGCCTTGACTCTCGTCGAAGACACCCACCACGCGCACACCGGCCTCGTTGAGGCGCTCCATCTCCGCAGCCACCTCGTCGAGGGTGAAACTGAACACCATGAAGAGCACATTGTGATCGGCGGTGCGCAGCAGCCGGAGCATCTCGGCAGAGGTGTTGTCCTGGGGGCTGAAGAACAGTTCGACGTTGGCACCGCCAATCTCGAACTGCTGGGGCACATCGAGGATGTCCTTACGGCGGCCGAAGCTGCCTTCGTACATCTGCTGGAACTCGGCCATGTAGGCCAGAGCCAGGGCCTCGGAGTCCACCCGCAGCACGTGGTTGTTGTTGAGCATCACCCCGTTTCTCGAGAAGTTCATCGAGCCGGTGAGCACCGTGCTGGCGTCGGCCACGACGAACTTGTGGTGCATGATGCGATCGCGGGGCCGCCGGAGCACGAGATCGAGGCCCTCGGCGGCGAGGATCTCGTAGCCTTCGTCGTGGATCTCGTCGCCGTCTCCGACGAAGCGCACGTTCACCCCCCGGGCGATGGCGTCCACCACGGCGTCCACCACGTTCTGGCGGTTGAACTCGTAGAGGCAGAGGTCGAGGGAGAACTGAGCGCCGTTGATGACCTCGATGATGGCGTCGTCGGCCTCGGGATCTTCCTCAGCACCGCGCTCGGTGCCAGGGCGGGTGAAGTGCATCTCGATGAGCCCGCCAGCGGCCACGGCAGGATAGCGGCTGCTCCACGCCCCTGCGGGGCCCTCGGGCTCGACCTCGATGAGCTCCAGCTCACCCTCGGGCTCTTCACCACTCTCCGGAGATACGATGCTGAGGCCTTCTCCCGAGCCCTCTCGAGGAGACTCGTCGGGGGCCCTGACGTAAGGGCCCTGCTCAGGGGCGCCTTCAGCCTCGGGGGCCTCGGGGGCAGCGGGGGCCGCCTTGTGATCCTGCTGGTCGTCACACCCGATGCAGATCAAGGCCCCGAGGGCCGCCTGGGTGATCCATGTGCGCCTCATGGGCCCACCTCCAATTCAACAGTGATGAATCCAAAATCGCCAATGTCGAAGCCATCGACCACCAGGTAGACCAGCGAGGGCTCCGCGGGGCCCGTCCACTCGACGTACTCGTTGTTGCCCACTGCACCGATGTCGGAGCACACGAGGGGCAGGCCGTCACAGCCTCCGATGACATAAAGCACTGCGTCGCCGTCAGGCATGTTCGCCCGGGCCCGGAGCGTCTCACCCGGGCCCAAAGCCACAGGGTACACCGTCTCGGGACCCGAGGCGCCGTTGGGGCAGACCACAGGGGGGTCGAGCTCTCGGTCGCCGAACTCCGTCGAGCCCGCGTAGGTGCCGTTCACCGTCCACGGATCGATGAAGTTCGCAATCTCACAGCTGGGGACGGTGCCATAGTAGGGGATGATCTCCACAGCCTCTTCAGCGGTCACCCGCGTCCCGTCCACCAGGGTGGCGGTGATGGGGACTCGGGTCGGTACGGAAACATCCGCGGCGCGGACGGTGACCTCCGCCAGGAAGTCCCCAGCGCCACCAGGTACATCCACGCTGACGATCTCCATGTCGGGGCCGAGATCGAAGTTGGCGGTCTCTACATCGAAGCCCGCGCCGATGGAGAGCACCTCGATGACCTCCTCGTCTTCAGAGATCACCGCATCGGGCAATGGCACGAGGGGCACCGGCTCGCTTCGACGGATGTCCACCAGATAGGGCGCGTCATTGCCCTCGGGCTGGCTGCCCTCCACGGAATATGCGTCCACCACCAGGAGCACCGTCTCGTCGAACTCGGCGGTGTATCGCAAAACCACTGGCGCCTCGATGGCCTCTCGGAACACGCACCCGAAAGGCAAGGCGCCCATCTCGCAACGGTCGGCGATGTACAGCGTGCCGAAGGCGCCTGTGACCAGCTCAGCGGTGAGAGTCTGACCTGCCACCAAGCTCACTGGGATGACCTGCTCGCCGGCCTCGGGGTTGCCGAACCTGCAGGTGAGCTCTCCTAGGAAACCCACAGGCTCGAGGCCGGTGTAGGTGGCCACGTAGGTGCCGTCGCTCACCGGGCCCTCGTCGAGGGCGCTCTGGCAGTCACCTGCAGAGGGCAACGCCGTGGTGACGAAGCCGAGCCGGCCGGAGCGGAACACGGACTCTTCTCCGTCGCTCACCTGCAGGTGGATGGGCCCCGTGGGGGCGTCTTCGGCGATGACCGCCTCTGCAGAGAGCACATGACCCTGGGTGTCGGCGAGCTGCACGTTTTCGAGCACCACCCCATCACCGAGGCTCACGGAGAAGCCAGGGGCTTCAGGGTCGAAGGTACCATCCCACCAGCTGATCCTCACCCGGGTGCGCTGTCCGACGGGCAGCTGGGCGGGAGAGAGCTCTGCGGGCTTCACCTGGCGGCCGTAGAGGAACACGCGGGTGGTCTCCACGACGCGCACCTCGGCGGCCTCGGTCACAGCCACCTGGTGCCGGCGCGTGCGGCTGACGCTCAAAGTGGGCGCAGTGCCCAAAGAGATGCCGAAGTCAGTGAGGGCGGCGTCGAGGGTCACCTCGCCCACGGCGTCGTCGACCCGAAGCACGAAGCCCTCGTCATCCTCGAAGGTGAGCACGCTGACGATGACGTAGTCGTCTGGCTCTGGTGAGGGGGTCCAGCTGATGGTGAGCGGCTCGCCGTAGCGGATGGGCATCGGGAGAGACTGATCGTGGCTGGTGAGCTCGATGGCGTCGGGTACCACCACGACATCGGGGATGCTCAGCGGCCCCAGATCTTCGCCCCCGTCGATCTCCAGAGGCAACCGCTGACCGATCTCCAGCTGTTCGTAGATGCCCTCCCCGTCTTCGAGCAGGCTGGCGTAGATGGGCACCCCAGAGGCTTCAGTGGCCACGGGATCGTAGGGCGCCACGAGCAGCTCGCCCAGCGCGAGGAACTGTCCGATGTCGAGGCCCTCCAGCGCAGCACCTTCCTCCAGCCGTTCGGGATCAGCCGCGAGGATCTCACCTTCACCAGGGGTCGGCCAGTAGCCGTGCACGATGAAGGTCTGAACCCCATATACATAGTCATACCAGCCCGCGACGTGCTCGAGGTCGAGGGCGGCGATCTCAGGCACGAAGACGCCATGGGCGGCCACCTCGGCCCAATCGAAGAGCGCGTCGGCCTGGAGCACCTCGAAGTTCACCTGACCGATCAGGCCTTCTGGACCCACATCAGGCGGGTCCATATCAGCCAGCTCCATATCAGCCAGCTCCATGTCGGCCATGCCACCATCGCCCATCCCTTCATCGGGGACATCGCCGTCGACCATTTCGGCGTCGGGCAGCTCAGCGTCTGGCAGATCTGCATCCGAGGCGCCGTCGGGCACGTCCGCGTCAGGCAATATGACGTCAGGCAGATCGGCATCAGGCAGACGCGCATCACGATCTGTAAAGTTCGGCGGCTCGCCATCTGGGGGGCCAGCGTCGAAGAGGTACACCACCCCACCATCAGGTGGAGGTGGCGGTGATGTGCTCTCGCCCTCTTCGTCATCACAGGCGAAGGCCAACGTCGACAATACGAGACAGCCCAACAGTGGGCGTCGAAGAGACATCGCGTCACCTCTCCGTAAATCAAGCGACGCAATATGCCATGTAAGCGGGTCTGAGAAAACTCGGCACACGGGCTGACGCCTCTCAAACCCGCACTGCGGTTTCTGCAGTGAGGTCTGCGGAATTCGCAGCAGCTTGACGCATCAACAGATGCACAGAGCCCTTGAAACGGTCCGGGCAGTGCTGGCACACCCATTGCTCAATCAGAACTCGAGGACGAGACGAGATGAGTCGAGGGAGCGAAATGCGTAGATTCACCACCTGGGGGGCCATTCTCCTCAGCGCGGGGTTGCTCACCGGGTGCCAGTGGGATCTCGAAGAAGAGGCAGAAGAGAGCGCTGCAGCCGACATGGATCTGCCCGACAACACGCAGCTCTTCTGTGCGACGAACGACGACTGTGCAGAGGCCTGCCCGGAGCTGGCCCTGGGGTGCGCCTGCGGTACGACGCCTGAAGGTCAGATTTGTGTCCCCGCCTGCGACACGCCCGCAGACTGCCCGCCGCCTCCACCGGGGGCTGCCCCCCTCGCGTGCTCTGAGGGTGTGTGTGCGCCGCAGGCCGGTGGCGGCCCGACCCCGGACGGCGGCCTCATGCCCGATGGCGGCATGATGCCACCTATGCGCCAGGACGGCGGCATGATGAGCGGGCCCACCCCGTGCGAGCAGCCTGCGGACTGCGTCGACGCATGCGGGCCAGAGGCCATGGGCTGTACCTGTATCGAGGGGCCCAACGGATCGAGATGCGCCGCCACGTGCGAGGTCGACGAGGATTGCCCTCCGGGCCCCATGGGCGAGGCCTTGATCTGCAATGAGAGGCGGGGTGTTTGCCGCCCGGATGACGGCATGATGACGATGCCGGACGGAGGCATGCGGCCGCCGCGAGAAGACATGGGCATGATGCCTCCTGACGGCATGGATGCAGGTCTGCCCCCGATGGGTGAAGATGCCGGCGGACCGCCGGTGCCCGAAGCCGACGCCGGCATGCAGCCTCCAGGGCGCATGGCCTGCGAGGTCGAGGCTGACTGCGAAGGCGCGTGCGATCCCGCAGCGATGGGCTGCACCTGTGACGACGGCCCCATGGGCATGTTCTGTGTGCCCACCTGCAACGACGACGCAGACTGCCCCGAGGGGGCCATGGGCCAGACACTCACCTGTAACCAAAGGGGGATTTGCGTCCCCGAAGGCATGATGCCCGGCGGCATGATGCCCTGAGCTTGCTGACAAACGCGGGGGTGTGGTCGGGAGTCTCCTCCCATCGCATCATCTCCTCCCCCGGCTGTACCCCCGCGTTTGTTTTTTCTTCTTTTCGACGCCTGCCCGACACGCGCTTTCCTCCATCGACGCCCTCGACTTTTCGGGTCGCCTCGTGGTTTGTTGCGGCACATCTCGCAACCCCACCCCCACCCGCGTCGTCTCCTCAGATCATGAACACCAACACCATGCTGCACCTGTGTATCGTCGACGGCCCTACCCTCAAGGCTCTCCTGGAGGCCGGTGAGGCCCTCGACGTCGATGCCCTCGCTCTCGACAAACTCTCCGCCCCTGCTGCTGATCTCGTCGATGACGCCCCTGAGGCAGAGGCGGGCTGGCTGCCAGGCCTCGCGAAGGAGAGCGGGGCCCCCCTCACCCTCGAGCACTTCGAGCTGGCTCCACGCCAGGCGGCCGGTGTGAGAGATCCACGAGGGGCGTGGGAGCTCGACGCCTTCGCCCTCTGCTCGGTCTACGAGCGGGTGGTCTGGGATGATCGCGCCCCCACGTGGCACAACACCGTAGGGCGCCCCAAGAGCCACGATCGCCTGCGCAAGATTCACGATCTGGCCCTCAGGGCCTGGCGGAACAGCGAGCAGGGCGAGCGCCTGGTCATGCTGGAGCAGCTCTGAGATGTTGCGCCTTCTGTGGGCCCTGCCTCTGTGGTTGCTGTTGTTGCCTCTGGCCCTGGTCCGGTGGCTGATCAGTCGCTTCCAACGCAGCCCCAGGGTGCTGGAGGTGGTCCTCGAAGGCGACATCACGCTTCTGCCCCAACCCAAAGGCCCCTTCCGCCGGGGCGGCAGCGGCGGGCGCGGGGCGCTGAGATCAGCCCTTCGGACGGCCCTCAAAGATCAACGTGTACAGACGATCTTCGTGCGCATCGGGAGTCTCGAAGGTGGCCTCGGTCACCTCTCTGCGCTCCGGGCTCTGCTGGGCAGCCTCAAGGTGCCTCGGGGCAACGGCGCGGTGAAGGTGGTGGCCTATGTGCACCAGCCCACCACCCGCGCCCTCTGGGTGGCCAGCAGCGCCGACGAGATCATCATCCCCAAACACACGCCGGTCATGGCCATGGGGACCTCCCTCGAGATCAACTACTACGGTGAGGGGCTGGAGAAGGCGGGCATCGACGTTGATGTAGTGGCTGCCGGGGCTTTCAAGTCAGCCATGGAGCCTTTCACCCGCACCGAGCCCTCCGAGGCGAGCCGGGAAGCCCTCGAAGCCCTGCTCGGCGATCTCCATGACGGGCTCGTGGCCGATCTCGGCGCCCGGCCCGGGCGCACCCCCGAGCAGATCGAAGCGGCCCTCGCCTCAGGGCCCCACCTCGCCGACCAGGCGGTGGCGCTGGGTCTCGCCGACGCCGCCCTGGATCTCGAAGAGGTCGACGCCCGCCTCGACTGTCACGACGACGGCAAAGCCAGCAAGATCCACCTCGACGATCACCCTGGCGTGATCCGCCCCTGGCCCCGCAAGCCACGTCTGCTGCCCCAGAAGGCCCCTCTGGCGGTCATCCCCGTGGTGGGCGACATCCGCGACGGCAAGCTCGAAGGCCCCGAGCGGAGCAAGGGGGCCATCGGCCGCGAGGTGGTGGAGCTCGCCGATGCCGCCCGCAAGAACAAGTCCATCAAAGGCGTGCTGCTCTACATCGACAGCCGCGGAGGCAGCGCCACCGCCAGCGAGGAGATGTGGCGCGCAGTGCGCCGGCTGGCGAAGAAAAAGCCTGTGGTGGCCTGGATGGGCGACTATGCCGCCAGCGGGGGGTACTACCTCGCCAGTGCCGCCCACCACATCGTGGCCTGCCCCACCACCCTCACCGGGAGCATCGGGGTCATCGCCGCCAAGCCTCACGTGGAGCGCCTGCTGGCCCGCCTCGGGGTGCACACCACCCGCCTGGAGCGCGGGCCTCAGTCGACGATGTTCTCTCTGAGCCGCGGCTTCACCGAAGCAGAGCGGGCGGCCATGGAAGCCACCATCACCGCCTTCTATGACCTGTTCCTCGCCCGCGTGGGCGAAGGCCGGGATCGCACCCCGGAGTCGGTCCATCCGGTGGCCCAGGGGCGCGTCTGGACCGGACAGCAAGCCCTCGCCCACGCCCTCGTCGACGCCCTCGGCGACGAAGAGGCGGCCATCCGCACCCTCTCGGCGATGACCGGCGTAAGCGGGCGCCCGCCCCTCCGCGTGCTGCGGCCCCACCGCCCGCTCATGGAGCGCCTGCTCTCGGGCATCGGCGCCCAGGCGGCAGCCTCCGCCGCCACCCCAGCCGCCCTGACCACGCTGATGGAGGCCGCCGAGGGCGCCCTGCCCCCCGAGGGTGACGCCCTCGCGTGGTGCCCCATCACAGTCCGCACACCGTGAGCCGCTGATGAGCTGGTTGGCCCTCGGGCCCCTCGCCCTGATCCTGCACCTGGCGGTCTTCTCGACCTACATCGCGCTGCAACGGCGAAAGCCCACCGCCACCCTCGCCTGGATCCTGCTGGTGGCGGTGCTCCCGATCATCGGACTCTTTGTCTGGGCGCTCTTCGGCGGTTATCGGATCCGACGACAGCGCACTCTCCGCCGCGGTGTGGTGAGTCAAGTGAAGCCACTTTGGCTGCGGCCCGGGCGCCACGGCGAGGGTGTGCCCGGCCATGATTTGTCTCTGAGCAGCCAGCACATGATCGCCCTCGGCCAGGCAGACGGCCTCGGCGCCCCTGCCTACCCGGGCAACCACGTGGAGCTCTTCCTCCAGCCCGCCCTGCTCTACGACGCCATCGACGCCGCCATCCGCGCCGCAGAGCATCACGTGCACCTGCAGTACTACATCTTCAAGAACGACGAGGCGGGGCACCGTCTGCGGGCGGCCCTCATCGAGCGCGCCCGGGCCGGGGTCAAGGTGCGGTGCCTGTTCGACGGCCTCGGCAGCTTCGGCCTCGGCGACGAGTTCTTGAAGCCCATGCTCGCCGCCGGCGTAGAGGTGGCCTGGTTCCTGCCGCTGAGGTTGCCTGGTCTTTCAAAGGCCCACCCCTGGTTCAGCCACCTGCGCAACCACCGCAAGATCGTGGTCATCGACGGCGTGAAGGCCTTCACCGGTGGCGTCAACATCGGCGATGAGTATGCAGGCTATGGTGATCACCCTGGCTGGCGAGACACCCACCTGGTCCTCGCAGGCCCCGCGGTGAGGGCGCTCCAGGAGCTGTTCCTCGAGGACTGGATGTTCGCCACCGACGTCGACATCGAGAGCAGCCTCGTCATCGAAGATCTGTTTCACGAGCCCGAGCAGCCCCCGGGCTCCGATGTGGTGCAAATCATCGGCAGCGGCCCCGACACGCAGTGGGATCTGATCCACAAGCTCTACTTTCAAGCCATCGTCGAGGCCCGGGAGCGGGTGTTCCTGACCACGCCCTACTTCATCCCTGATCAAGCCATCTTCACGGCACTGACGACGGCGGCCCTCCGAGGGGTCGACGTACAGCTGCTCCTCCCCGCCCGCTCGGATGTACGCCTGGCAGAGTGGGCGGCCCGCAGTTACTACGCCGAGCTGTTGGAGGCAGGGGTGCAGATCCACGAGTTCACGGGCACGATGCTCCATGCCAAGACTCTGGTGGTCGACGGCGAGATCTGCTCGGTGGGCTCAGCGAACATGGACATCCGCAGCTTCGAGCTGAACTTCGAGGCGAACGCCTTCGTATACTGCCAGCACCTCGCCGAGCAGCTCGAGCAGGCTTTTGTGGAAGACGTGGCACAGAGCAAGCGGGTGGAGCACGCCGCCTTCAACGATCGACACATCGTGAAGCGGATCGCCGAGGGCTGGGCCCGGCTGCTGTCACCGATTCTTGGCGGACGTGCCAAGGCACGCGTCCGCACAGGCGCAGCGAAGCTGGGCCGTCCGCCCCGACAATCGCTACAGCCCACACACCTCGTTCACCTGCTTGAGCAGCCCCGAGAGCGCCTCTTTCTCGATGCCGGCCTTCACCAGCTCTTCGAGGTTCATCGAGGCGCTCAGGCAGTGGGTCGACTTGCTGTCACCCGTGCTCTCGGCGATGGCCAGCGCCGCGCGGGTCTTTGTGGGTGACACCCGGCAGGCCTTGATGAACGCGGGATCGTTGCGCAGCTGCTTCTGCTCGGCCACACCGGCGATCTCCAGCTCACCGCACAGGGTGATGATCTCCAGGAACTCTTTGCTGGTCTTCGCCTGAGCGGTCCGCTCGGCGATGACCTTGAGACGACCGGCGACGTCGCTTGCAGGGGGCACAGCTACGGGCTTCTCCTCAGGATCGGCCTGAGCGACGGCGCCGTCGGGCTTCGATGGGGTCTCTGTGCTGGCCCCTGCTTTCGGATCAGGTTTGGCCTCTGCAGGCCCCGGTGTGTTCTTCGGTGCCGGATCTTTCTTGCCCGAGCACCCGGCGGCGAGCACCAGGACAGCACACATGCACAACCAGCATCCCTTCATCTGCAACTCCTCTGCGTATCGGCGTTGAGCGTGGCCCAGAATCGACCGTCAGGCAATCTCACCTTCGAGCAGGTGAGGCCCCTCGAATTCCCGGACGACTTTGCGAAACGATTCAGGGATGGTGATCGGTTTAAACGTCTCGTCGAGCCACACCAACGTGAGGCTGCCCGTGGACACCACCGCCCGCTTGCGCTTGTGGGTGATGAGAAAGTGGAAGGTGTAGCTGCTCCGGCCAATGTGGCAGACCCGCACATGCAGCACGAGGATGTCGTTGTACCGCGCCGGGCTGTGGAACTGAGCTGCCTGCTGCACCACAGCCCCGGGGATGAGATCTTTGACGGGGCCGCCGTGGCGGGTGAGGCCCAGGTGGTTCAGGTAGTCCATCCGGCCCACGTCCATGTAGGCGGCGAAGCTGCCGAAGAAGACGATGCCCACAGCGTCGGTCTCGCTCAGGCGGGCCCTGATCTCGGTCTGAAAGCCATAGACGTTGCGGTCCAGCGAGACCGCGGGCAGATTGACTGGAGCACTCATTGTTCTCTCAACACCTCGAATGGAAAGCGCTTTGTTGAACACCAGAGCCCGACTCGAGCAGATGTGCCGCCCCGCAGGTGGCGGGATTCACGTGGTCTCCACCGGGGTGACCGAGCAGCGGGCCCTGCAGAAGGCCCTCTATCACGTCGACACCGATGACGCTGTAGAAAGCGGCTGGCGTGCGGCTCTCGATGGGCTCGGCGAGGCCAGGGTGGTGGTGCTGGGGGTGCCCTCCGACAACGGCGCCGGCTTCACCCGGGGGGCCAACAAGGCCCCTGAGGAGATCCGCCGACACCTGCTCTCACAGACCGGACACCCGTACCACCATGCAGGGGTCCTCGATGTGGGAGACGTACGGGTGGTGCCTCATCTCTTGAGCGAAGAGATGCTCCACGACACACAGATCTCCGCCTGTCGCCTCGCCCTCTACGGCGAGAAAGACGCCCGGATGCCCGTAAGCCCACTCGATCTGTGCGCCAGCGCGCTGGACGCCCTCGCCGAGCTGGCCCCTCAGGCGGTGCCCGTGGTCATCGGCGGGGATCACAGCATCGGCTGGCCCGCCTTTCACCACGCGTGGCGCCGACACGAGCAGCAGGGCGGCCGGCGGCTGGCGCTGTTGCACTTCGACGCCCACACCGACTTGATGCCCCACCGCCTCGGTGTGAAGTACTGCTTCGCCACCTGGGCATGGCACGCCAATGAGCTGCTGGGCCGCGATACCCGGCTGGTCCAGCTCGGCATCAGGGCCAGCGGCAAGAGCAAGCACCACTGGGAGTCCACTCTGGGCGTCTGGCAGCTGTGGGCCGATGAGTGCAACGCCACAGATCCCGAAGTGCTCGGCAAACAGATCGCCGAGCACTATGCCCAGCTGGGCTGCGACGGGCTGTACGTGAGCAACGACATCGACGGCACTGATCCTCAGTGGGCTTCCGCCACAGGCACCCCGGAGCCCGGCGGTTTGAGGCCTGAGTGGGTCTCCGCCCTCACTCGACGCGTGGCGCAAGACCTGCCCCTTGTGGGGGGTGATCTCGTAGAGGTGGCGCCCCCCCTCGCCCACGAGCGCCCTGAAGAGCCCGAGATCACCTTGCAGACCGCAGGGCAGTACCTCGGCGATCTGATCGATCTGGCCCTACGCAAGTGACTTAAAGCTCACGGCCAACTTGAGACGACCCGAGGCGCTCAATATCCTGTGGGCGTTCTCAGCCCACGCTGCCCTACATTCCACGAGGATCACCCATGACACGAGTGTCGACCCCGCTCTACCTGGTCGCCGCGCTGACCGCTTTCTCTGCATGCGACGACGGCGCCACGACAGATCTGGAGAGTCAGACCCCGGAGAACGAGCAGCAAGGTGAGGCCCCCGATGCCGAGGTGGCCCCGCCGCCCACGTGGTGCGAGGGCTCGGTGAAGTTCGAGTACGACCCCTTCGCCGCCAACCACGCCCAGGCGGCCTTCCCCGATGACGCCTACACCATCGAAGGTGAGACGACCACCGGCCGGGTCGTGAGCATCGAGGACGACAACGCACCGTGGCTCGCCGACATTCCGGGGAACTACAACGAGGTCTACCGGGAGCTCAACGGCCTGGACGGCTTCGGCACATCGGCGGCGCCCTTCATCCGGTTGTCCGGCGGCGTGGTGAACGTCGCCAGTGGCGACGAGATCGAGGGCCTGATGTTGCTCGATCTCGGCGGCCCCACCGCCGTCGAGGTGCCCTACAGCCTCGAGGTGGCCGACGACGGGGCCAGCCTGCTGCTCTGGCCCAAGGTTTCGATGCGTCAGAGCACGCTCCACGCTGTGGTGATGACCAACGCCGTCACCGACGCCGACGGTGGTTGCGTCGCCCCCTCAGTGCAGCTGCGCGATCTGCTCACCGGCAGCGCAGAGGGCAAGCTCGACGCCCTCGGCGCCAATTATGCCGCCCTCATGGAGAAGTCTGCGCTCCAGCCCGGTGAGGTCAGCGCCGCAGTCACCTTCACCACTCAAACGATCACTGCAGTCTCGGAAGCCATCGCCGCAGACATCAAAGGCCGTGACGCTGGCTGGTCTGGCCCCGCTCAGTGCCGCCGAGACGGTCAGAACACCCGCTGCGATCGCACCTTCAAGGCCTGGGACTACCGCGGTGAGGACGGCCTCATCGAGAAGCCCGAGGGCCAGACTGAGTACGACTTGATCGCCGCC
Organism: Bradymonadia bacterium; assembly: GCA_046290225.1. Taxonomy (GTDB): domain Bacteria; phylum Myxococcota_A; class Bradymonadia; order UBA7976; family UBA1532; genus JBKAGE01. The sequence goes on from JBKAGE010000038.1 coordinate 83,278, forward strand.
ACCTGGCTTCCCCGTCAGGGCAGCGGCCCCTGGCCTGTGCTCATCATGGGCCACGGTCTGGGCTCGAGCCGGGATCAGGCGGCCATCCTCGGGGCCTTCGCCGACGACTATCAGGTGGCCGTGGTGGCCATCGACGCCGTGGAGCATGGTGCTCACCCCGCCCGCAAGAGCAACGATCCCACCATCTCGCTCACCAATTTCTTCGGCATCTACCTCAGCCGTCAGGTGATCCGCGCTCGTCAGCTGCGGGACAACTTCCGTCAGTCCTCTTTCGACAAGCTGCAACTCATCGAGACCCTCATCTCCGATCCAGACGTCGACGACGACGGCGAGATCGATCTCGACGTGAGCCGCATCGGCTACTTCGGCGTGAGCCTCGGCGGGATCCTCGGCAACGAGCCCCTCGCCCTGAGCGACGACTTCGAGGTGGCCATCTTGTCCATGGCCGGCGGCCGCATGGTGGCTTCGATCCGCGACAGCGCCACCTTTGGCCCCCTGATCTCGCTGATGATCCCGCGCCAGGCCACCGCAGGTGACGAAGCCCGACTATTCCCTGTCATTCAGGCTGTGACCGATGCAGGCGACGGAGCCAACTACGCCCCCTACCTGTTACGTGATCGCCTGCAGGGCGACGACGCGCGTATCCCCCACACCCTGTTCATGGTGGCCGTGGGCGACCAGGTGGTGCCCAACAGCGCCAGCCACATCCTCGCCCAGGCCATGGGGATCCCCCACATGACCCCGGTGAAGGTGGCCTTGCCTCTGCTCGAGGTGATCGACGCCGACAAGATCTCCGCCAATATGCCCGGCGAGATCACCGCAGGACTGTTTCAGTTTGACAAGATCACCCCTGCTGGCAGAAACAGCCTGGAGATCGTCGAGCACGAGACCTTGCCCACGAGCGACGAGGCCCTCGAGCAGCTCGGCCACTTTGTGCGCACCTGGGTGAATGATGGACAGCCTGAGATCATCAACCCCTGGCGCTGAACCAGAGGTGATCTCACCAAAGGCATGACCATGGGCTCTCCGATCTCCACCGCCCTGCTCCTGAGCGCCGCGATGCTCTGGAGCGGCGCCGCGCTCTCAGCCCCCAAGAAGGGCACCCCCACCCCGAGTACACAGCAGTCTGCCGAAACACAGGCGGTGCTGCAGGGCATCGCCGACGTGGTGAACCAGGCCACGCAAGTCGATGGTGATCGGCGCTGCAAGAGCACGACGATGTCCGCGGCCTGCGAGTTCGTCTACAACACCCAGTGTCAGATCGTACGCCCCGACGTGCCCAAAGGCGCGGGCTACATGTACGAAGTGATCCTGCCTCTGGGGAAGCTGAAGCTCTCTGGCATGAAGTACGGCAAGCATGTCGGCGGCTGGCCCGAGCACCACGGTCTGCGGTTGCCCACGGAGAGCGAGGACATCACGGTCGTCATCGAAGGCAACCCCCCTCAGCGGAACAAGCTGGTGCAGCTGGCCCTGGGCACGGATCAGGCGAGCCGCGCCGGGGCCCTCAAGATGCTGGCCCTGCTCAAGAAAGCCCGCGTGGCCTGCGGTGGCCCGGTCATCGAGGCGAAGAAGACGCCGGCACAACCCCTCGGCGCCGGCATCCTGGCGCCTCAGGTCAGGCCCGCCCCCCTCAAAGGCTCGCCCGTCAAGGGCCCAGCCCCTTCAAAACAGAAGTAAATCGCCCATCTCTCGGGAAGCGCACACGGCCCTCGTGGGCCGCAGCGCGGGCCTGCTCAATCTGCCCTGACTTCTTGTGGGCCAGCGCTGAGAGCAGGTACACCTCCGGCCGCGCCGCCCCGCCCATGGCCTGATAGCGCGCCACACTCGTCAGTGCAGCTTTGGGCGAAGCGTCGATCTCCAACTGAGCCTTGAGCAACCACAGTGGGGCGAAGTCTTTCGTCTGCTCAAGAGCAAGACTCACTGTTGCACTTGCCGCCTCACGATCTCCGTTGAACAGCTGCTGAGCGGCGAGGTTGTACCGCAGGCCGCCGTTGCTGGGGTCAAGGGTCAGGGCCCGTTTCAGCCATTCGAACGCCGCACCCTTGTCACCCAGAGCCATGAGATTGACCCCCCGGTTGCTGGCGATCACCCCATCTGCCGGGCGCAGAGTCAGAGCCTTGGCATATGCCTGCTCTGCCTCCGCATGGCGACCCGTGCGCTGCAACAGGTTGGCGAGGTTCGACCAGGCATGGGGTGCCGGCAGCGGTGCATCGATGAGCGCTCTGAGAGCCCGCTCCGCCCGCGGTAGATCGCCCTGGGCGATGAGGTGCTCGGCACGGCCCAACGCCCAGGTATGGGGTGCCGAGTCACCTGCGAGGCGCAACGCCTCGTCCCAAGCCTGCAACGCACCCGCGCCATCTCCCACGCTCGCCCTCAAGGGCGCCACCACCGCCCGGAGCTCCGCCCGACGAGGCTGCTCAGAGAATGCTTTGGGCGCCAGCGCCAGAGCGGCATCACGGTGCTCGGCAGAGGCGTTGGCGCGCCACAACTCGACGTGAGCCAAGAGCCGGCTCGCCGCAGAGGGGCCTGCGGCGGGACTCACCACCGCTCGCAGCCCTTCTCTTCGTGGTCGCGCTGGTGTCGATGCATCAGGGCGACGGCGAATGTAGTGATCGGTGAACTGCACGTGGGGGATGTCCACGGTGGGCCCCTTGGGCAGGTGACAGCCCGCGCAAGACCCCTCCGCAGCATGCTGCTCACCGCAGTCTTGCGGTGTGTGACACCCAAGACAGGCTGCGCGTGCTGCCTTGGGTGAGGCCCTGCGGTGAGGATCGTGACAGGTCGTACACACCAACGGGCGCTCGCCCTGAGCGCATTTGCTCATCGCCAGCCGCTCCCCGTGACCAGCGATGCCGAATTCTGCCCCCCCTGAGCGCGCCTCGTCGATGAAGAGGGTCATGTACTCGCCGAGTGGCGTGCGCGGATCATAGACATCCCACCGGGCCCCAGCAGCGAGCACTCGGGCACTGCCCTGAAGGTGGCACTGCGCGCACAGCTGAAGCTGACGGTCGGGTGTCAGGTGTCGGGGGTTGAAGATGTTCGGATCTGGTTGACCGTCTGGGGGGCTCTCACCGGCGTTGCGTTGCCGTACGTGGGCGCTGCCATCCCCGTGGCAACGGCTGCAGCTGATGCCTTCTGCCAGTGGAGCGGTGTACCCCGCCAGGGTACGATCGTCGCTGGGGGTGAAGGCGTTGTGGCAGAAGAGACAGTCAGCCTTCACGGGTCGATCGAACCTGAAGTTCTTCTCTGCTCGATACCCAGGGCTCATATCCCATGTCTGGCTCCGCACGTACCACGTGAGGGGCAGCTGCACGACCTGACCGTTCATCTCACCGAGGTAGGATCGCGTGTGGTTGCCGGAGCCGATGACGTGGCGGACTTGCACCCGCTGGATCTCTTCGGCCTGCCCCGAGGGGCCAGGGCCATATTCTACTTGCCACCACCGGCCCTCTTCATCGATGAGGGCGCGGTAGCTCAGGCCACTCTGATGCCGGACAGTGGCAGCGCCAGGCTCGAAGTTCTCGATGGCCCTGACCATCTCTGGCCGGTACAGAGACCGCCCCATTCCGGTTTTAGCAAAAGACTCAAACAGTTCTGGGTGACACTCCTCACACACATCGTCTCTCACTGAGATCGATTCAGTGGGAGACGTCAGAGACTCTGGCAGGTGGGACGGTGCTGCATCAGGTGGCGCAGTCGAGGGTGCAGATACACTGGGCTGCTCTCGACACCCCCACAGGATGCAGGAGAGGATCAGCAGGCACTTGGAGGCCTTCTCAATCCCCCACGCAGTCATAATGCGTGTGTACATCAAACCGTTGAGCTACCCGTGCTTGTTCAATGGTCGAGTTGCCAATGCGCCTCATCTCTCGCCCATACTCATCGTAAATGTAGTGCGTGTGGTTGTAGAAGGTCCCCGTCGAGTCGGTCCACCACCATTTCTCATTCAGCCGGCCGTCGGCGTCATAGATGAACTTCTGAGCGCGACTCAACTCGACGTCTCCAGGAAAGAGCCGCCATTGTTCAAGCAGACGCCATTCAGCGTCGTAGCGCCACCGTTGGCGCACGCGCATCGGGCGTTCCTCTGACTCGAAGTCCCGATATCCGACCTCCAGGGGGCGCCCCCCTTCAGTGTCGATGTAGTAGCTCTCTTTCTGGTGAATCAGCGCACCGTCGAGCCAGTGGTTGTCAGCGGTCCACTGAGCCGGCTCGCCTGATGGTGAAGGCGCGGTCCAGGTCTCTTCGAGACGTTCCCATTGCCCATCGTTGCCTTCATCGGTGACGACGCGCCAGCGGCCTTCGGGGGTGGTCCATTCCATCCGTACATCCACCGCTCGGGTGACGAGATCGCGGGTGAAGTACACATGACCACCCGACATCACCTCTCGCCAGCGACGCTCTTCGAAGATACCGTCTCCATCAGCATCAACGCGGGCCTCCACCTCGCCCACCTCGTCGCTGAGCACCTCCGTGTACCGCTCCAGGACGTCGTTGAAGTACCACTGCTCGATCAACCACCCATCACGTCGCGTATAGGTACGTCGCCGAGCCCACCCGGCCAGGTGATTGAAGACAACACGCTCGCTCAGCGCCCCTTCATCATCGTAGGTCCAGATCTTCTCGTCGGTGATCAGGTTGGGGTTCCGATGTTGCTCGTAGACGAGAAACCCCGCCTCATTGAACTCGAACACCTGCACCTCGACCATGAACCCGCCCTCTGGATGCCCGGGATCTCTGAAGTGACGGCTGTATCGGACGAGCTTGTCCTCATCGTACGTCCACTCTTCGAACATGCCCTTGTCCCAGGCCTCTCCACGGGTGTGCTCTGCGAACAAGACGACTCGGCCCTGGGCATCGTAGCGCTCTGTGGATCGAGGCGCGCCGCTCGGATGACTCGACTTCACCTGCACCAGGGTGTCGCCCACATAAGTCAAACTCCGTCGCTCCACGAGCGCGCCGCCGACCTCGTCGAACTCCACCTCTTCACAGGGATACATCGACACTGCATCTTCGGGGGTTGGCGCGATCTCGGGCTCGTCCTCGACCCTGGGCCCTGCCTCTCCAGACACTGGTGTCTCTTCAATGACGCCGTCGCCTGTCTCGGGGGCTGGGTCCATCTCGGGTACCCGCTCAGCGTCTGGCGATGGCGAGGTGGGTGTGTCGGAGGCCTCTGCTCCAGGGCGTTCAACTGTGTCTTCAGGGATGCTGGGGCGCTCGACGCATCCAGCCAGCAGCATCATCACGCACATCAACTTCTGCACACGCATCATTTGGCCTCCTGGGTGTTTTGATGCGCTCACCCTCCCCCCCACGATGTCTGTAAGGCGACTTAGCTTGACTTACATTCTGGGTTTAAGACTCTCTGTTCCTCGACGCCCCGTCTGAGGATCTCGCCCCCATGCCCCGCCTCACAGGCCGCGAAGCTGATCTCGAACGCCTGCTCGCTCACCTTCAGCCTGCGGGCACGTGGCTCACCCTCATGGGCCCGCCCGGAGTGGGCAAGACCACCCTCGCTCAGGCTCTGGGAGAGCGCCGGCCCCACCATTGGCTCGACGGGAGACGATGCGAAGATCTGGCCCAGCTCTGCAAACAGATGACGGCAGCGCTCGGCACGTTGGGGCACGAGGAGCACCCCCTGCTCATCGTGGACGACGTCACCCATCTCGCCTCTGAGATGCACACCGCACCGGGCCCACTGGGATCTCTCGTCGCCCATGGCCGAGTGCTGGTCACCAGCGAGATCCGGCTGCAGCTCCCCGGGGAGCACATCTACGAGCTCTCTCCTCTGAGCATCGCGGGTGACGATCCTTCAGGGCGCGCCCTCTTCGTCACCTGTGCAGCGCACTGCCTCGGGCAGTTCTCACCTGACGCAGGGCAAGTCGAGCACATCGATGCCATTGTCAGCCATCTCGATGGCCTGCCCCTGGCCATCGAGCGTGGGGCTGCCCGTATGCGGCTCATGGCTCCACAGGCCCTGAGCGCCATCGTCGACCCCCACAGGCATGGCGGGCGCAAGGGGCTGATCGATGATGTCCTTCTCGAGCTTTGGGGGCACCTCACCGAGGCCGATCATGCCCACCTCACAGCCCTCTCGGCCTTCGACGGGTCGTTCCACGCCGAGGCGGGCGCTGCACTCCTCGAAGCCCTCGGCTGCGCTGACGGCTACGACGCGCTGCAACGGCTGCGGGACCACTCCATGCTCGACCTCCAGCATCAGGCAGCACAGGCGACTCTGGTGATGTTGCACGTGATCCGGGGCTTCGTCCGACGAACGGGCCCTCGCGAGATGTTGCAGCGAGCCCGTACAGCCCGGGCCCGTACGATCATCGGGGCGTCTTCTGCGACACCTGATCTGCAGCGGGCGGTGCAGTGGGCCATCGATGCCGGCAATCTGATCCTCGCCGCTCAGGGCCTTCTCGCCTTGGAGTCCGAGATCGTTGCTCGGGGCATCTCCACGCTGGAGCTCGAACACATGGCGCAGTGCGTTGATGCGGGCGCGCTGCCTCCGGAGCTCGAAGCCGGACTGCTCCGAGCTCGAGGCAACGCTTTACGGTGCCGAGGTGATCTCGAAGCAGCCGTAGAGTCGCTGACACGGGCTGTTGAGACGGCGCCCGAAGCGAGCACGGTGATGGCCCGGGCCCGGCTCGAGCTGGGCATCGCCTTACACGAGTCAGGCGATCTCGAGGGGGCTGCCCAATGTTATGACGAGGCCCGCCAGCGCTTCGAGCGGTTCAATGAGCTGCAGGCAGTGGGGCAGGTCCTCGGCTCCATCGCCGTGCTGGCCCACGAGCGCGGGGAGATCGAAGAAGCCGAAGAGGCCTACGAGCGCGCTTTGGCGCTGTTTCGCCGTGCCCGTGATCCACGCTCCGAGGCGGCCTTCTTGATCAACCTCGGCGACCTGCACAAAGAACTGGGTCGCTCTGCGGCGGCGCGCCGCCACTTCGAGGATGCACAGGTCATCGCCCATCGACACGGCGAGGCCCGCATCGCCGCTGTAGCACTGGGCAACCTCGGCGGGGTCTCTCAAGAGCTGGGGCTCTTCGACGAGGCCCTCGCCGCCCGGGAGGCGGCTGCCCGGGCTCTTGAGGCCGTGGGTGACGAGCGCCTGGCCACCATTTTCCAGGGATATGCCGGCGCAGTGCACCACCAGCGGGGCGCCCTCACCGAAGCCATGGCCACCTATCACCACGTGATGCCCACACTGCAGAAGGCAGGGGATCAACGCTTTGGTGCCATCTTCTCGATGTACCTGGGCGCCGCCGCTGCGGCCCGGGGCGACGTCAAGGGGGCCCGCGAGGCCTTCCGCAGCGCCGCCGACGCCCTTTCCGTGCTGGAAGATCCCACGCTGCATCACGCTCTGCGCCTGCATCGTCTCCACCTGGGCGCCCTGGAGACCCCAAAGGGCCGTGAAGAAGCCCGTCGCTGGCTGAGCGCTCACCCCTTCGACGGGCACTCTGACGAGATCAGGTTCGCCCTGACGTTGCTTCAGTTGAGGCTCACCGAGGCTCAGAGCGCCCCCCAGACTCTGGAGGCACCCGCCCTGATCATCCACCGCGGCGGCAACTGGCTTCAGAAGCCAGATGGCGAGGTTGTGGATCTCAGGCGCCGCAAGGCCATGCGCCTGATGCTCGCAGCCCTCGTAGATCAGAGCGCCCGCGATCGAGAGGCGGGCCTCGACGTCTATGATCTGTTCGAGGCCGGCTGGCCCGGCGAGAAGGCGACCCCCGAGGCCGCCACGAACCGCGTCTATGTGAACATCACCGCGTTGCGCAAATTGGGCCTGAGAGGTGTGCTGGTCCACCACGACAATGGATACTTGCTCGACCCCACGCTCTCCATCGCGTGGTCCGAGGCTGCGACCCCCCCTGGCTGAGCGGGCTGTGCGCCCTTTCTTAAGGGCCTTTAAGGTGTCTCCCTTCGGGAGGCTCCGCTACCGTGAGCCCCTCTCAAGTTCGCTGGAGCCCTCATGAAGTCTCGCGCCCTGTTCCTTGCTTTGGTGTGTGTGGCTGCGGCCTGTGCAGAGGATCGCGAGACACGGAGTACTGATGCACCATCTGAGGCCGCACAGCTCACGATCACGCTGACCCCTGAGGGATTGAGCTGGCGCGCCCCCGAAGGACACCCGCTCAGCGGCGTACAGCTCGTAGCGCCCCCTGGAGCAGTCGATGAATCCGTCGATCTGACCCTCAGGCTCTCTGGCGCCGACATCCCGCTCCCCGCCCGGGCCTACCCACTGGGCCCCTATGTCACCCTCGAGCCCCAGAGTCTGAAGCTCTCGGCCCCCATCACGGTCACCGTGCCGGTGATCCCCGGTGTCGGCGCCGCTTCGGGCATCGACATCTACGGGGTCAAGGTCTGGTACCTGCGCGACGACGACTGGGATCTCGTAGATCCTCTGGCGATCCACGACGACTCGACGACGATTCAGCTCCAGAGCGGAGGCACACTCGGCGCCGGCGTGAAGTTCGAAGTGCCTGAGGCCATGCTCTCGTGCCCTGAAGGCTGTGACGAGGTTGTTCAGGTGGCCGACGGCGTACACACGCTCGAGCCGGGCCCGAGACGGGGTGGCGTGCTGCCCTCTCTCGTCGCCACCGAGAATGGCCCGCTCTCCATCGAAGTGACCGAGCACGATGGCCAGCTGGCGCTCAGCGCTGTCGGCTTCGAAGAGACCACCCTCGTGGAGACGCCCTGGGCCTGGAGCGCCCTGGCTTCAGGTGAGGTCGAGTCGTTCAGGAGCGGCGCTCAGGTGAGACTCGCCGGTGCTCTCGCGATCTTCGAGCAAGGCGCCGGCCGCCTCGTGACGCCCCTGGCCGACGAGGTGATCCTGAGCCTGACCGAGGCGGGCGCCCCAGTGAGCCTCACCCGAGAGGACGATGCCCTCGTCATCCTCGTCGACCACATGCCTCTCGTGACGATCGACCTCGACCGTACGTTGAGCACTCTGGATCGCTGCACCCAACACGGGTCGATGCTCGCCTGCGCCCTGGGCGGCCATGTGGTGACGGTGAACACCGAGACGGGGATGTCTGCGGTCCATCCCCTCCCTTGCAACGGGCCCGGCCAATTCATTGACCTGGAGCTGGCCCCCTTTGGTGAGGCCCTCCAGCCTTGGGTGGCCTGCAACGACACCGGCCTCTGGGCGGGTGAGATGCACGTCCTGCCGTCTTTGAGATCGATTGGTGTGGTGACAGGCATCGAACGTGGCCCGGAAGGTGTGCTGGCCACCCTCGCCGACGCCTCCGCAGTGGCAGAGATCACCGCCGAGGGCACCACCCACTTCGACTTCGGCGCCCTGGCCCCTGAAGCCACCGCAGAGGCGGTCACCTTCGACGGCGCCCAGATCCTCGTGCGGCTGTCCACCGGCGGCATCTTGCGCTTCGCACCCTGAGCGCCATCACAATTTGCCACCACAACGGGGTTTCGCTTTCCTATGGGGCCATCGCCCGCATCTGAGAGCACCATGTACGACGCAGACACCTCCCTGCTCGACCCCCGAATCAACCTGCTCGATCTCGCGCCCGAAGAGGTCGAGGCGCTGCTGGTCCGTCTGGACACCAGCCGCCACCGGGCCGGTGATCTCTTGAAGGGACTTCACCGGGAAGGTGCCGTCGACATCGAAGATCTCACCTGTCTCAACGGCAGGCTGCGACGACGGCTCGCCGAAGTGGCCTATATCAAGGCGCCGACGGTGCACACCGAGGCCCGCTCCTCAGACGGCACCATCAAATGGGTGATGTCCGTGGGCACCGACGCTGTGGAGACGGTGTACATCCCCGAAGGGCGCCGGGGCACGCTGTGTGTCTCGAGCCAGGCGGGGTGTGCCCTGGCCTGCACCTTCTGCTCCACCGGTCGTCAGGGCTTCAACCGGAACTTGTCGGTGAGCGAGATCATCGGCCAGCTCTATCGCGCCTCGGCCCGTTTGAAGGCCCTTGGGGTCGAGACAGGCATCACCCACATCGTGATGATGGGCATGGGCGAGCCCCTGCTGAACTTCAAGGCCCTGGTGAAGGCCCTCAAGCTGATGCTCTATCCCCGGGCCTGGGCGCTCTCCCACAACCGGATCACGGTGAGCACCTCTGGGGTGCTGCCGGCGATGGAGCGCCTGAAGGAGGCACTGCCGGTGTCCATGTCAGTGTCGCTCCACGCCCCCACTGACGATCTGCGAGATGTTCTGGTGCCTCTCAATCAGAAGTACCCCCTTGAGCAGCTCATGGACACGTGCCGCCGGTACTTCCCTGCAGGGAGCAAGCGGGTCATCACCTTCGAATATGTGATGCTTGACGGCGTGAACGACAGCCTTGAGCACGCCGAGGCCCTGCTCCGATGCCTGGACGGCACACCGGGCAAGCTCAACCTGATCCCCTTCAACCCGTTCCCCGGTGCGCCCTATCGCTGCTCGACCGATGCACAGATGCGGGCGTTTCAAGCGCACCTCGTCGCTGGGGGGCGCAACACGATCACCCGCAAGACGCGGGGGCAGGACATCGATGCAGCGTGTGGTCAGCTGGTGGGCTCGGTCTCTGATCGCACCGGGCGAGTCGCCCGCGAGCAGCAACGCTGAAGCTTACTGCCTGCCCCACAGGATCGAGGCTCGCTTCTCTGCGTGCTCCCGCCGATTGATGAGCCCTTCGTCGAGAAGATGATCCAGCAACGACAGGCGCTGAGTGCGAGAGCGCTCTATTGTGCCGGACGCTCGCGGTGCCTGAGAGGCAGACGCCGAGGGTGCGCTTGATGCCGACGTCTCACCTGAGAGAGCCTCGTCGATCAGACGGCCGAGCTTGTCGGTGAGCTGACGCTTCAGCTGGGGCTCGTGCACAAAGTGCCCTGGGATGCCCGGCACCCGGGCTGTACCGCTGATGCGTACCCCCAGCTGGCAGCTGTGGCCCTCGGGGGCGATGCCCACTTCGAAGGTCAGGTGGCTCTCTTCACCTTCCAGCACTGCGGTGATGATGGTGGGCGCCTTCTGCTCGATCACCTGCAGACGCTGGCGTCGGCGAGGCCAGCGTCTCAGCGCAGTCAGCACCGCTTCGAAGATCTCCTCTGCCCCGCGCTCATGACGACTCACAAGCAGCGCTGGTGTCTCGAGGGTGTGTTGCCCCATTACAGCGTCTCCAGGATCTCCGCTTTCTTGGCGGCATACTCGTCGTCGGAGATCAGCCCCTGGGCCCAGATGTTCGCCAGGCGCCGCAGGCGCTGCGTGATCTCGTCTTCCTCCGGCTGCCAGCCGTCCTCTGTCGAGGGCTCGGCCCGTCGCCGATCAGCCTCGGCCCGGGCGCGCTTCGGATCAAAGGCCTCCCGGGCCTTGACTGCCTCGGCCTTGTAGACCTCGCGGATCTCCTCATCTTTCATGCCGCCCCGGCGGTACCAGGCCTGCACCACCTTGCCCAGGGCACGAGTGGAGACAAACATCAGCGGGGCCATGGCCAGCCCGCCGATGAATGGCAGGAACGTCTTCGCCGCCAGGGAGATGGCCCGGGTGCCCAGCCACGACACACCGATGACCGCGCCGATACGGGCCACCAGCCGCCCCGCCTCGGCATCGGTCACTGTGTGACCGTAGTGGCGACCGATGCCCACCACCATGCCCACGTGGATCGGCAGGATCGCCACCAGCTCGCTCCCGGGGATCGGCACCAGAGTGGCCGCTGCTGCGCCATAGCTGCAGCCATCGATCAGCAGCCGCACGGCTTTGTCTTTCTCGTCTTGTCGTCTCGGTCGACCACGCATTGTCATGTATGCCCTCCATCATCGTGTCGGGGTTTTCATATCACGCCCGGGTCGATATATCTGCGGCCCCTTCAGCAGCGCAGCTGTGTCTGCGCCATGGACAGCTCGCCCCTTTGACCTGGGAGCCACTGATGAGCCTCTGGTACACCGAGACCTACAACGATCGCACCCGGACCGGCGTCCGGGTCACCGAGACCCTCTTCTCTGCGGAGAGCGCCTTCCAGACCATCGAGGTCTTCGACACGCCGCAGTACGGCAAGGTGCTGGTGCTCGACGGCCTGTTTCAGACCAGCGAGGGCGAGGAGCACCTCTATCACGAGATGCTGGTACACCCGGCCATGACCGTGGCGCCCAAGATCGAGCGCGTGCTGGTCATCGGCGGCGGTGACGGTGGGACGGCCCGGGAGGTCCTGCGACACCCCGGTGTGCAGCAGGTGGTCATGGTGGAGATCGATCCCATGGTGGTCGAGGCCTGTAAGACCCACATGCCTGCCCTCAATGATGGCGCCTTCGAAGATCCGCGGATGACACTGCGCATCGAAGACGCAGTAAAGTACGTCGCCGAGCTGGCGCCGGGCACCTTCGACGTGGCCATCCTCGACGGCAGCGATCCCGTTGGGCCTTCTGAGGGCCTCTTCAACCGCAGCTTCCACGAGAGCGTGAAGCGTGCCCTCACCGACGAAGGCGTCTTCGCGGTGCAGAGCGAGAGCCCCATCATCTTCAAAGACGTCTTCGTCGAGCTGGTCCAGCTCATGGCCGAGGTGTTTCCCCAGGCGAAGCCCTGTTTTGGCAACGTGCCCCTCTACGGCGGCGCTGGCTGGTCCTGGACGGTGGCGAGCATGAACCCCGAGCTCGATCTGCTCGCGCCCAGAGCCGATCGCCTCGAGCACATCGTGGCCCGCTGCAAGCACTACAACGCCGACATCCACCGCGGCGCCTTCGCCATGCCCAACAACATCAGAGCGATGCTGGAGACGCCGGCTCAGCAGGAGGGCTGAAGATCTCTGGGGCTTTGCTCGGCCAGATCGAACCCACGAGTGCGCCAAAGATCGCGCCACCCAGATGCCCGGCGAAGCTCACCTGAGGCATCAGCACGTCGAAGAGTGACTGAGCCAGCCACAACATCAGCCCGCCTGAAGCCACAGCACGGGCGGTGAGGGTGCCCACGAGACCGCGGCGCACCCAGGCCACGGCCACAAGGGCCCCCATGAGGCCCATCACCCCACCAGAGGCACCGAGGGTGATGCCGTACTGGCCGAAGAAGGCGATGCACAGCCCCCCGCCGATGACCGAGCTCACGAAGACCGCGACGCCACCCCACAGGCCATAGAGTCGCTGGATGATGGGGGCCAGCACGGCGATGCCGCACAGGTTGGTTGCCAGATGCAGACCCCCCTGGTGCAGCCAGCCGTAGGTCACCAGACGCCACGGGCTCTCGCTCCAAAGGTCCGTGGCGTCCACCACCATCGCCCACTCTTCCACCGACAGGCGCCACTCGAGGAGGCTCCACCCCAACACGAGGGGCAATGAGAAGACCACCAGCATGCTGAGGATCAGGGCCAGGGTGAGGCCGCTCTGGTGCGGGCGCCCCAGTCTGAACGACAGCCCGGCCCGGATCTCGGGACCAAGGCGGTCGAGGAGGGCGTGGGTCTCGGGCAGCACAGCCGCCGGTGCAGGCATGCTCTTCAGGCGCCGCCGGGCCAGGGCCCGCACGCCCAAGGGCATACCTTCGCCTTCTGCAATGGGCTCAAGGCGCCGACGCGCAGTCTCTGCATCCCCAGCAGCCGCTTCCGCCGTGGCGATCCAGACCTCGGCGAGAGGCGCAGGCAACCTCAGCACCTGCCCGAGGGCCCTCACCCACCGTACCCGACCCGCAAAGGCCAGCGGAGGCAGAGCGAGCCAACGGGCATGGCGCAGGCGCCCCAGCGTCATGCGCCGCGTGGACCAGCGCCGCGCCATGAGCTCGGTGGCCTCGTGTAGCTGACCGAGCTCGCACAACGCCCTGACCTGGATGTCGGCGGCCTGGCTGTTCGCCGCACGAGACCATTGATCTGTCGCTGCAAGCAGCCAGTCCCTGAGGGCCTCTGCGCTCGCGCTCGAAGATGCAGCGAAGGTGTCGATGAGGGCGTGGGCGGCCTCGGGCTGCCCCTCGGCGAGGGCGCTCAGGGCGTCGAGAGTGGGCACCAGCCCCCGTCGTCCCATGGCCATTTTGTCGAGCATGCGGGCCCATCGACTCGCCCGACGCAGGCGCCCCTGACGCAGCGCCCGCGTGAGGCCCCATTGCGCCAGCACAGGCAACACGAGGCTGGGCGCGGCGATGGCCACGGCCATCCAGAGCGGCCACTCCAGCTCCGCTGCCGTGCCATAGGCCACAGCGGCGATGACGCCGAGGGACAACACACTGCGCACGCGCAGCCGACGCCGACGCACGGAAGCGATGAGGTGGCCGAACGCCACCCCGACGCATACAAAGGCGAGGAGGTGCAGCAGGCTCAGAGGCGCTCTCCTCAGCCCGGAGGCCAGTGGAGGGCGCGACCGCCAATGACGTGAACGTGCAGATGGAACACAGTCTGGCCAGCCCCAGCGCCATTGTTGATGACCGTGCGGAAGTCTTTGAAGCCTTGAGCGTGGGCCACCTTCGCCGCCACCCGCATGAGGTGGCCGAGCAAGGCTTCGTCACCGTCTTCAACGGCGTCGAGCTGTGCGATCTCCTTGCGGGGGATCACCAGCAGATGCAGAGGGGCGGCGGGGTTGATGTCACGAAAAGCGATGCACAGTTCGTCTTCGTAGACGCGATCGCTGGGGATCTCCCCGCTGAGGATTTTGCTGAAAATCGTGGGCATGAACGCCTCCGGTCATTGAAGGCGTCAGCATACACCAGGCGCATGCGAATCGCCTGCGCCTGGTGTATCGGCACTCTCAGGGACAGACGTTGTCGGCCCCAGGGCTCGGGGCAGCGAGCGCGAAGTCGGTGGCGTTGTCGTCACTGTCTGGCCCACAGCGACTATACGCCTCTGCCCCATTCTCACCTTCGAGGGACATCCCCTCACCGACGCCGGCCATCTCGCCTTCGTACGCCACACCATCCACGAGGGTACCACCCTGCACCAGGCGCACCCCGTCAGGGGCGCCGTTCTGCAGGAAGTTCGCCGAGGCTTCGAGGGTGAGCACCCCCTCAGGCACGGCATTGATGATCGCGGGCACCCCGATGACGAGGTAGCCACCTGCGGGCAACTCGGCACCAGCCATCGACAACTCGAACCTGCCGTACACCCCGTTCCCGTTGCCGTTCACCGCCTCCACAACCAGACCGTTCAACGGCGCGGCTTCACCTGTGCCGTTGTAGATCTCCAGGAACTCGCCAGCGTCGGCCCCGGGCTGGTCATAGTCGATCTCGTTGATCACCAGAGCTGGGGCGTCACCGCCCATGCCCCCCATGGGCGCTCCGCCCATACCACCCTCGCCACCCATTCCGCCTTCGCCACCCATGCCGCCCATGCCACCCATGCCACCCATGGGGGGATCGCCGAGTTCAAAGTCTTCAGCGACGCGGGGGTTGAGGCTGAACGTGCGCACGCCGCCGCGC
This sequence comes from Bradymonadia bacterium, assembly GCA_046290225.1. Taxonomy (GTDB): domain Bacteria; phylum Myxococcota_A; class Bradymonadia; order UBA7976; family UBA1532; genus JBKAGE01. The sequence continues at coordinate 98,591 of JBKAGE010000038.1, forward strand.
TCGGTCACGCGAAGCACACCATCGACGCGGGGCGCCATCTGGCCCGCCACGGGCAGGGCGGGGAACGGCCCCAGGAAGTCGTCCACGAGCAAGTTCTCGCCCTCGGGGTTGGTGAGGGTGAAGTTGCCCGAGGCGTCGCTCACGCTGGCCACCACAGCACCGCGGATCGACAAGAGCATGCCCTCGAGGGCGTCATCTCCACCGCCCGTGGCGGCCACGGGCACAGTGGCCTCTCGAGGCATGATGACATCTGCGCCTTCGATGGAGAGGTTGGCCACCCGAGCCAGCTGACGCTGGGTGCGGAATTCCCCTGTGAAGCCCGTCACCGTCACCAGATCTCCAACGCTCGGGGCCGCGATCTCACAGTCGTCTTCGCAGGTATCGTCCCCGAGGTAGATCCAGATACCCTGGAATGCCCCGTCCCCTCTCGGGGACTGGATGGCCAGATTGGTGATCTCACCGTCGCCATTGGTCCGCACGGCGGTGACCACCCCTCGGGCCACCACCAGGGTGTCGAGGGGCGTCATGGTCCTGATCTCGGCGATGGGGGTCGGACAGCCGCCGAACCTGTCCGCAGGCTCGCCATCACAGGGTGCCTCACCACCCATGCCGCCTTCTCCACCCATGGGCAGGCCGCCGACGGGCTCGCCGCCCATACCGCCCTCTCCCCCCATGGGCTCACCACCGATGGGCATGCCGCCCACGGGCTCACCCCCCATGCCACCTTCACCGCCGACAGGCATACCACCCACGGGCATGCCGCCGACGGGTTCACCGCCCACGGGCTCACCACCTGCTCCACCCTCAGGCATGCCACCCACAGGCTCTCCCCCCATGGGCATACCGCCCATGCCACCTGCTCCACCGACGTCGATGATCATGCCGCCGACACCGGGCACCCCACCGCTGCCGGCGCCACCAGCGCCGCCGCGTCCGCCGGGCACACCGCGATCAGGCGAAGTGGCGCTCTCGTTTTCGCTCTCGCACCCCGCGAGGGCGAGCGCCCCCGTGAGCACAGCCCACAAAATCTTCTGTTGTGTGTATTGCATGCTCGGCTCCCTGATGTGGCCTCCAGGGGAGGCTGAAGGGGCGGGAACCTATCACACGACTCGAATACGAAAGTGACAGCTTGGTGAAAGCTCGTCGTGCAGTGCGTTCAGGTGTCGTCGGTGTCTTCTGGCACAGCGGCAGAGGCCAGCAGCGCCCGAACATCGGGGTTGTTGGGCAGGAAGATCTTCGCCGAGGGGCTCATGGCGATCCGCTCGAGGGTCTCGAGGTACTTCAGGGCCATCAGATACTGCACGGCGTTGGCCTTGCCCATCTCCGCTGCCGCCTGGCGGAAGACTTCCATGTCGGCGTCCACCAACGTACGCACCGCCTGGGCGGTGCCCTCGGCCTTGAGGAATCGCGCCTGGCGCTCCCCTTCAGCCCGTGAGACCAGAGCGTTGCGCTCCCGCTCTGCGGACATCTGCTGCAGCATGGCACCGCTGGCTTCTTCGTTCGCCGCCCGCAGCTCCTGTACCTCGACGCGGTTGACCCGGACACCCCACTTCTTGCCTGTGGCTTCGACCTCGGCGAGCAGCCCCTCGTTGATGCGCCCGCGGGCGCCGAGGGCCTCGTTGAGGGTCATGGCACCGAGCAGGTTGCGCAGCGTGGTCACCGCCAGATCGGTGATCGAGCGGGGCAGGTTCTCCACCTCATACACCGCCCGCACCGGATCGACGATCTGCCAGAAGACCGAAGCGTCGGCGAGCATCTCCACGTTGTCTTGGGTGATGATGGTTCGGGGCTGCGTGTCGGTCTGCTGCTCTGCGAGCTCGACGAGGATCGACTTCTCGCGATGCTTCCGGCAGGCCTGGGGCCAGTCGGGCAGCATCTTCGGGGCATCGAGCATCGGCACCCTGAACCGCAGCCCGCTCTGGGCAATGCGATGGAACCGCCCGAGGCGCTCGAAGATGATCACCGTCGCCTGAGGCACCTGATACAGAATGGCCACGGGATCCTCCTCTATGCCTGCAGGGGGCCCTCACAGTGAATCACGGGCGTCTGCTCGTCGAGAGCCACCACCCGCGCTGCCCCACCGACGACAGGGGACGGCGAGTCTTCAGCGAGGCGAGCAGACCAGAGATCGCCTTCCAGCTCGATCATGATCGGCTGAGGCTCGACCCGTTTCACCACACAGCGACTGCCCACGAGTCGATCGACGTTGGTTTGTATCCGCGCCGGGAACAAGCGCTCGGTCACCCGCTCACCATAACGCACCGCCAGTGACACCGTGATCACCATACCCCCGGCAGCGAGCCCCCACCGCCACCCCACGGCGACGCCCAGAGCTGCGAGGCCCCGCTCGATGAGCAGGGCGATGCCTGCACCGGAGAGCAGCCCCCCGGAAGGGATGACGAGGTCCACCAGGACCAGAGCCGCGCCCACGAGGGTGAGGATCAACGTGAGATCGTCCACCTACTCTCCCACCCGCACACACACAGCAGCGCCCCAGAGCGGTGCGCCCGAGGCATCGACAGGTCGCAGCACGTGCACACGCTCTGCTGGATCGAAGAAGTCTTCGAGGGCGACGAGGCCAAAGACCGGCTGAGTGCCGTCGAGGGTCGCGAGGCCGCCCTCTCGAACCACCTGGGCTTCCTCACCGGACCGCCAGCGCCAGACTCCGAGGGCGCTCAGGCGGGCGTCGGTGCCCACCACCTGCAAACCGTCGCCCTGTCCGACGACGCCGCAGTAGAAGAGGCCAGGTACGAAAGGTTGCCCCTGCTCTGCAGCGGAGGGCGACCAGCCCAAATACAACGCGTTGATGCGCTCACCTGGTATACGCACCTGACCAGCAAGACCCACAGAGCCAGCCGTGGCCGAGAGCGCACGCTCTGTGCCATCTTCAGTGCCCGGCAGCTCTTCGTCACCAGGCAGGAACCGCCACCGCCTCAGGGTGGCCTCGGGTACGCCCATGCTCACCGAAGGCAGTGGCTCTGCGGCACCGACGGCCTGACGCTCCCGCTCAGCCCAGCGCATCGCCTCCGGATCACCGAGCCACAGGCCGTGCTCCCCGGCGCCTTCCACCGAGAGACGCACGTACTCAGCGTAGTAGGGCAGCGGCACCTGTCTCGCGCCGGGGCTGAGGGCCTGGACCATCACCGCAAAAGTCGGTGTCATGTTGCCGGCCTCGGTGTCGTTCACCAGCACGGCGATGCGGTTGGTCGACTCCACGGCGCCTCGAAGCACGCCTGACACAGGGAACGCATCGAGCTGCACCTGATCAGGCTGCTCGGGGTGAGGCACCAGTTGGGTTTCGGTGAACAGCGGCGTGCCGTCGAAGTCGTACACGCCCACCTCCCGGCCACCATCAGAGACCACCAGTACAGTCTCGAAGACCTGCGTGCTTCCGGTGGCGATCTCGCTGATGCCGTAGATGTGCCACTGCCCTTCGAGAGCAGCGACCTCTACAGGCGGAAGCATCATGTCTGGGATCTCTGCATCGACGACGGCATCAGACATCCACACATCTGGCGCAGCGTCAGGGATGACAGCATCCCCAGCCTCTCCACCATCGTGTGTGGTGGCATCCGAGAGGGTGGCCATATCAACCATCATGGCGTCGAAGTCGGCGCCGGCATCCCCAGGGGGGGTGCCCATGTCGGCGGATGCTGCGTCGGCGCGCTCATCGGGGAGTTCGATGTCACCGATGAGGACCTGGCACCCCATTATGGGGGTGCAGAGCACCGCGAGGCGGGTCACGAAACGGGCGAGTGAAGGCAGCGCGTTCATCGAGGGGAAGCTAACCCCTTCCCCCCCATCACCACAAGCGAAGCAGCCATGTTGAGGCGACGAGAACAGGTCCTCAGCATGAGGATCGCCGTACCTCGGCTCAGAGCGCGTCGATCAAGCGCGGGATGGCAGCCTGCAGAAGCTTGATGAAGTCGCTGCGGCTCCGAGCAGCCACCGCCTTCACGTCTTCGTGAGTCAAAGCCTCAGTGCTCAAACCCGCCGCAGCATTGGTGATGCACGAGATGCCTGCGCAGCGCATACCGGCGTGGTGCGCGGCGATGACCTCGTGCACCGTGGACATGCCCACAGCGTCGGCGCCGAGGGTGCGCAGCATACGGACCTCTGCGGGGGTCTCGTACGACGGCCCCAATACCCCGGCGTACACCCCCATGCGCAGCAGCAGGCCCGCAGCGGCGGCGCCTCGCTGAATGCAGTCCCGGAGATCCCTCGGGTAGGTGGTGGACATATCGGGGAAACGCACTCCGATGCGGGCGTCATTGGGCCCCGTGAGCGGGTTTTGCCCAGTGAGGTTGATGTGATCGGTGATCACCATCAAATCACCGGGGCGCGCGTCAGGGTGGATGCCTCCCGATGCGTTGGTGATGAGCACCCCCTTCACCCCCCATGCAGCGAGGCTGCGCAGCGGGCGCACCACGGCAGAGGGGGTATGGCCTTCATAGAGGTGCACCCGGCCGGAGAGGACCGCCACCGGGCGATCGTCCACCCGGCCGAGGACCAGCTCACCTGCATGGCCCGTGACGCTGGCTTCTGGGAAGCCGGGGATCTCGCCAAAGGGGATCACCCTGCGATCGTCGAGGGTGGCGCTGAAGGCGCCGAGTCCGCTGCCAAGCACAGCCACCAGCGCTGGGGCCTCGCCCTCCTGGCTCAATCGCTCCCGTGCCTGGTCGATCAGCTCATAATCATTTTGATTGTTGTCAGTCAAACCGCACCTGTTCATTCATCGCAAACCCCTCATCAAGACCAGCTTTTGGTGAAGCTGTCAACGAATTCACTCAGAGGGCTTTTCAATCGACGAAGCCCAAGCATCTCCGGACGATGTCGCCCGTCCGTCTTCCTCGAGCTTGATCAGGTGGGCCTTCAGGGAGAGCTCGGCGATGGGCCACACCTCGGGCGCCACGTCGCCGTACACTTGGGGCAATAGCTCGGCGAGGGGCGTCGGCGCGGGTGTGAGCGCCCGCATCACCAGGGCCTCGCGCATGAGGCGGTGCTCGATGTATCCCGTAAGCTTGGCCTCCACGCCGCCGATCACCGGCCCATGGCTGGGCATCAAACAGGCGGGGGCAATGTCTCTGAGGCGACGCAAGCTCTCGAGGTACAAGGCCATCGATCCGTCGCCGGGCTCCACCAGGATCGTGCCGACGCCCGCGACCATGTCGCCGCTCACCATGCACCGAGTGGCAGTGTCGAGGAAGCACAGGTGCCCCGGCGCGTGACCGGGCGTGTGCAACACCTGCCAGTCCCCCGTATCGCAGGGCAACACGTCGCCTTCGTCGATGAGCACGTCCACGTCGAAGCCCACCCTGCTCGCCGTCTCGGGGTGCCCGTAAATGGGCACGCCCAAGGCCCGGGCGAGGTGAGCGGCCCCGCCGACGTGATCATTGTGGTGATGGGTGAGCACCATGCCCTTCACCTCTGCGCCCTCGGCCATCCGCGCCCGCAAGTGTGCCTCCAGAGCCGACCGGCCCTCTGGATAGGGCGATGCAGGATCGAAGACCCACAACGTACGCTCACCGCCGATGTACACATTGGTGTGGGTTGCCGGGGGCAGCGTCGGCGTCAACACAGGGAACAAGGTCACCCCTGGACGAATGCGGGCATATCTCGGTGCCTGCCCTCGGGCCTCTTCGATGGCTTCGAAGCGCGCCGGCGCGTTCAATGCCCCTTCACCCAAAGCCTCCAGCAACCACTGTGTGGAAGGGGCCAGCAGAACCTCTCCTACAGACCACGCCGCAAGCGCCTCTTGGGCGGTGATCCATGCACCATCTTGGAGCTCGGAATGATCAGGCCCGATCTTCACGTACTCTGGTGCCTCCACTTCAGCAGCATAGAAGTAAGTCAGGAATGGCTTCACCACGTAATCGGGGGTACGCCACCGACCTGCTGGGATCAGTCCGGTCAAATCCAAGGTGATGTGCAGCGACTTGAGCGCGTTGGCGAAAGATGTACCTGCGGAGATGGCCTGCTCGAAGGCAACGCGTTCACTGGGGCTCAACTGCGCCCCCACCAGATATCCCACCTCTTCCCAGGTCTCTCGAATCGCCGCCACCTGGGCCTGACGCACCTCGGGATCGGCGTCGCCTCCTTGGGTGGGGACCTCGAGATCCTCAGGCTCTGCCCGGCCTCCAGGGAAACAATGATAGCCACTCAGAAAGCTGCTGTTGGGGTGCCGACGGGCCCAAAAGACGCGGGGTGTTCCATCCCGCGAATGATGGATCAAGAGAATGGAGCCGCTGAGGACGAGCGAGGGGTTGGCCATGAAAACGACTGTGCTCCAGAGTGGTTAAGATGACTACATTTAGGGATATGCAACCATGCTTCAGATGTGTAAAGATCTTCAACTGATCGCCGGGATCTCCCCCCGTTCGAAGGGCGCATCCCGTTGAAAATCATGACGAAAAGTTTGCCCTTTATCCACAGGGGCATACTCTCGGAGGTGGCTGGAATCCATAAGGAAGTTCCAACCCATTGAGACAACGCCGCTCTCTCCCGGGGTCACGCTGACACCGGGTGGGCAGCCTCGACGCTCAACAGGGAGGCCCGTTTGCAATCCATCCAACACGACACGGTTCCTGGGCGGTTCGAAGCCCTGCTCTGGCAGGATGCTTCGGCGCCAGCGGTTCAACTTCGCGGTCCAGGGCGGATCCGCAGTTGGGTACGTGCGGCCATCGAGCACCGCGCGGCTCAGTACCTTGCAGCAGGTGTGCTCCCCGAGCAGCCCACCGCCATCGCCATCGGCCGCGGATCTGCAGTGGACACCCTCGCCCTCTGCTGGCTGGCCCTGGCCAATGGTCACCCGCTCACCGATCCTGCACGGGCCAACACCCAGCTCTCTGCTGGTGATCAAATCCTCGGCGGCGTCAAGCCGACCACCTACAGCATCAAGTCCCGGATTCACCCCGAGACCATTGCGTTGATGTTGCCTGAGGGCCCCGTCACCCACGGCGAACTGATGGAGCGCTTGCAGGCCGAGCCTGACTGGCAACCCCTCAGCGCCACGGTGAGTCAAGCGCTGCGCACATTGCTCACCGGCACCCCCTGGGTGATCCACGGCGCCCGCCGACCGGCCCTCGAGATCGCTGGCCGGGGCCCCTCCGCCAAGAACCCCGACGCCAAGGGCGTATCCACCGCAGCCTGAGCCCTCGATCCTCGGAGCCCACCCTCTTGGGCCCTCGTCTCAAATCCACCTTCTTCGTATTCGTCTGCAGCGCGCCGGGCCTCCTGGCCTTGTGGGTGCTCATGCTGCCCCTCTGCGACGCCATTTTTCAGTGCGGATGTGACTGGGCCTGGTCCTGGAGCGAAGGGATCGCCCACTGCAACATTCACGATCCCTCCACACATGATTGCCCCTGGTGTTCTGGCGGTCCCTGGCGACAGTTGACGGTGCTGGGCAGCTTCTCGCTGTTGATCATGCTCACCGTCGCTTGGAGCCGTCGTGTGGTGCCAGGATGGGCGACTCCGCTGGTCGGTGTAGTGGCCGTGGCGCCGGCGAGCTTCCTCATCGGCCTCGTCACCTCACTGGTCACCGGCTACCCGTTCTTCGGGCGTCTGCTCTTCGGTGGGCCCTGAGCGCTCAGGCGGTGAGGGCGGCGGAGAACAAAATCCCTGCAGCGACGGCGACGTTCAACGACTCGATCTGCCCTGTGCCCGGGATGGAGATCATCTGATCGCATTGGGCCTTCACGGCACGGGAGAGCCCCCTGCCCTCGTGACCCATCACCAGGCATACAGGCTTGGGCACGGCGGCGCCGGGCACCTTCATGGTGGCCCGAGCGTCGGCGCCGAAGATGCGCACCCCATGATCTTTGATCTGCGCGAGGGCCCCAGGCAGATCGGTGGTGAGGGCGCAGGGCACCGTCTCTGCCCCACCTTGAGCGATCCTCAGCGCTGCGCTGGGCAGCGTCTTGCGCTCCGTCGCGTCGGCGATGAGCAGGCCACCGGCACCGAACCATGCGGCGCTCCGCAGGATGGCGCCGATGTTGTGGGGGTTGTCCACCCCGTCGAGGGCCATGATCACCCCGCTGGGCCCCATGGCCTGCACCAATGCCGGCAGATCCACGGGCTTCAGTGGCGTGGTCACCACCACCACACCTTCGTGATGTTGGGTTCGGGCGATGCGGGCGAGCTCTTCGTCACCCACCTCTCGATATGGACGCCTTTGAGCGGCTGTGGCCTTGAGCAGCGCCCCCACGGCCTTGCGGCGCCCCTGAGTGTAGAACGCCCGCAGAATACTCTCGGGGCGATGCACAGCCACGGCGAGGGCGGCATTCACACCATAGACCACCTGCTCTCGGCCTCCTGAGCGACGATCAGACATCGGCCCCCCCCTCGATGAAGGCCCGGAGATCTTCTCCGAGACGCGTGAGAGAGCCCGGATGCAGGTACATCATGTGTCCCGCGGGGTACCATGTGCGCTCGATCCGCTCTGCGGCCCCAGGGAGCATGGCCACCTGATCGAGGGTGTACTCCGAGGCGAAGAAGGGCGTCGCCAGATCGTAGAGCCCGTTCGCCGCCAGCAAGCGCAGATGCGGCTGAGCGGCCATGACCTCTACGAGGGCTCCGGTGAGGTTGATGCCGCCTGCATACCAGGCCTTGCCGTGGCTCCACCCCTCGTTCGCTTCGGGGCTGAAGATGTTGTACGGGTGGTCGTGGAGCACTTCGAGGGTGTGGCGCAGGTGATGATTCACCGCGGCGGTGAAAGGCCCCATGGGACCCTCGATGCTCGGATCCTGCTCGGTGCGGCTCAAAGCAGGGTCGATGAGCGGGGCGCGGTAGCGAGAGTCCATCCGACCCACCACCTCGGCGTCCGACTCCAACAACAATGTCATGAAGCGAGCGTCGTCGATGCGCAGCCGGTGCCTGATCCAGGTCGAGGCCGGGACCCCGGTGTAGGCCTCCAGAGTGGCGGCGAGGGTCTCCCGCTCCATGGGCTCCATGGCGCCGCCACGCATGAGGGCGCTGGCGTAAGTGTCACGGGCGAAGCCCCTCACCTCTTCGAGGAAGGCTTCGAGACCCTCTTCGTCGGGGCCTCGGTCCAGCTTGCCGTGGTACCAGGCCGTGGCGGCGTAGGTGGGCAGGAACAACACGTTGGACAACACCCGGCCCGGTTCGAAAGTGAAGGTGCCGAAGTCTACAGCGAGGCTGATCAGGATCACGCCGTTCAGGGGCAGGCCCTTGTCGTGCAGATTCTTCGCCAGAGCCGCAGCCCGAGTGGTGCCGTAGCTCTCACCGGCGATGTACCTTGGGCTGTTCCAGCGATGATGCGTGCTCAACCACCGCTCGATGAACTGCGCCACCGACTCCGCGTCGGTCTCCACCGCGTGATACGCCTTGGCGTCGCCTTCTCCCACAGGACGGCTGAAGCCCGTGCTCATCGGATCGATGAAGACCAGATCAGTCACGGGCAGCAAACCATCAGGGTTGTCGACGATTTTGTAGGGTGGCGGCAGCGGCACTTCGGCATCGGGCACGTCGACGCGCTTGGGCCCCAGGGCCCCCATGTGCAGCCACACCGCGGACGATCCGGGGCCGCCATTGAAGATGAACGTCACCGGTCGCGGCGCAGCAGGATCTTCTGGCTCCACCACATACGACACCGAGAAGATGGCCGCCTCCGGCGCATCGCTGTCGGTGGCGGACTCGCCCTTCGGCCGTTTGATGGGCCCCTTCAGATGGATCGTGCTCGCCGTAGCGGTGTAGGCCAGGGCGCTTTGACCAGGGCGCTGCATCCGATGCTCGGTGGTGACGCTGAAGACGGGGGGAATCGACTTCTTGGTCTCGGTGCTGTCGGCGCTGGAGTCGGCAGTCTTGCTCATTGGGATCACCTCATGTGCGTGGAATTTTCGGGGAAGATGGCACGGGCCCCCCATCGAGGCAACGCTCATACTGCTCTGGTGCCTCTCCAAACCACCTCATCTTCAGGCCTTTTCGAAAATCCGCACCGCCCGTGTGACACCTCGGCCCGCGATGGTCTCAACACCATCGACCCCCGAGCTCGGTCGGTGAGGGGGTCCGCTCACCTCTCGGCGCGCCACTCCCAGCGCACCGGGAGGACAGGGGGCGCAGCTCACGCCCACCCTGCGCATACAGGGGGAGCCTCCTGATCTCGGGGCGGCCTGGTTCTCGCTTCCCAGGCCGCCCCACCCATCCTCTCTCAATGTATTTTCGAGATGGTGTTACCTTCTCTGGGCCTACCAATGGCCACATGGGAGCGTTCATGGATCTGCTCGATCTCTTCTCCACCCCGATCCTCGTGCAGCGACTCCCGGACATGGCACATCTCAATGTGAACTGCTTGAGCTGGATCAACGCTCGCCGAGCTGCCGATCCTGAGGGCATTCACAGGGCCAACGCGGGGGGAGGCTGGCACTCGACACCTGATCTCGCCCTGCGCCGTACGGAGCCGTGCGGCCTGCTCCTCGATCACCTCGTAGCGGCGAGCCGGGAAGCCCTCGGCGCGCACTACCAGAGGATCACACCGGAGATGCCTCTCCTGGAGCTCGGCGTTCAGGCGTGGGCCATGGTCTTGGAGAAAGGGGGCTATGTGGTGCCCCACGATCATGTCGGGGGGCATTGGTCCGGGGTGTACTATGTCGACTCTGGAGACGCGGACTCAGGCGGTATGTTGAGCTTTCTGAGTCCGGTGACGGGTGCGCACAACGCGCCAGGGCTGCCGCCAGTGCCCACTGACTTCACCCTCACACCGGAGACGGGCATGCTCGTGCTCTTTCCGGCGTGGTTGAAGCACTGCGTGCACCCCTACCAGGGCGCTCGACCACGTGTTGCGGTGTCGTTCAATCTCTCTCTCCGCACCCGACCACGCCCTGCGGGGTGATCTGAGTTCTCAAAACGTCTCACGCATTCAGAACGTTTTAGAACACCTTCTCCGCAATCGGTCCCCCTGACAAGCCCACGGCAGCCTCGACAGATGCCCAGGGGCCCTCTTTATCAAGCCGCCGTCAAACCAGACATGGAACTTGCACAGAGAGCGATGAGATCATCTCCTCCTCGGTGAAGTCCCCATGTCGAGTGCATACATCTACCCCCTGTCTCTGGCGGCCATCTCTGTCTTCGTCGCCATCTTGGAGTGGCGCTGGCCCAAGCGGCGTCAGCAGCAGCTACGCCCCGATCTGCTCTCCGACTTCATGCACCTCGTCTTCAACGGGCACTTCCTCGGGGTGATCCTCTTCGGGGTGGCCACCCACTGGATCCTGCCTCATGTGGACATGTGGCTCGCCGGAGCTGGTCTCACTGAGACGCTGTACCGAAACGCCGCAAGCCAGTGGCCTGTGTGGGTACAGATCGCCGTGTGCCTAGTGGTGGTGGACTTCGCCCAGTGGTGCGTTCACAACCTGCTGCATCGTGTGAGTTTTTTCTGGGGGTTCCACAAAACGCACCACTCGGTGAAGAACGGCGAGATGGACTGGATCGTGTCGTTTCGGTTCCAGTGGACAGAGGTGGTCGTCTACAAAACCATCCTCTATCTGCCCCTGGCTTTCTTTGGCTTTGGCGAAGTCGCTGTCTTGACCCACGCCATCTTCGGCACCCTCATCGGGCACCTGAACCACGCCAACCTCGATCTCGACTACGGCCCCCTGCGGTATGTGCTCAACAACCCCAACATGCACATCTGGCATCACGACTACGAAGGCGACGCGCGCACCACAGTGAACTTCGGCATCATTTTCTCCACCTGGGACTATCTGTTCCGTACGGCGAAGGTGCCTGATCACGATCCACCGCGCATCGGCTTCCCCGGGGTGGAGACTTACCCACGCAACTTCCTCGCCCAGATGGGCTGGCCGTTGAGCCAGTTCACTCAGGGCAGCGGTCACTTCGCCGCCGGCGCCCTCGGCATCGGTCTCATCGCTGGAGGGTGGCTGCTTCAAAAAGGCCCCACGCACGCGCAGCACACCCCGATGTTCGGGGAGACGGCGGCGACCTCCCAACCTGCTGGGACGGGCGCAACACCAGGGCCTGGATCATTTGGCCAGAACGAAGCAGAGCGTACAGCGGCCCTCGCCGCCTTTGGGACCGAGGCTGCCGCCGCGGGGTTTCATGATCCGCAATCGATGGTGAGCGTGAAGGAGCTGGCCCGGGCGTTGGGGCACCCTCGACTGGTGTTGCTGGACGTGCGCCCGAAAGCACGCTTCGAGATGGGGCATATCCCCCTGGCGCAGCAAATCTACCGTGGCGACTACTCGACCAGCGATGAGGTACCAGGCCTGTCCATGTCCTTCGATGCGTTGAGGCGCATGCTCAGTACCCTCGGGGTCCGCTCGGACTCGGTGGTGGTCGCCTATACCGACGGCGGCCCCGAAGCTTATCGGCTCTGGTGGACCCTCAAGCAGGTCACGGGTCTCTCGATCCGCGTACTCGATGGAGGTCTTCAGCAATGGAAGGCTCATGGCTTCGGCCTCGCCGAGGGCCGTGGGCTCGGCGTGAAGTCACACGATCTCGCCTTGGAGGCCCCTGCTCGACCACATCGCCCCAGCTGGGCAGCCATCGACGCCTTCCTGAAACGTCACGAGGACGCCGTCCTCATCGATACGCGCTCCAAGGCGGAGTTCGACGGTGAGAAGCACCACAAGAAAGCGGCTCGCCCCGGCCATATTCCTGGGGCGAGGTACATGCCGTGGTACGCCATCGTGCGAGACACAGAGACTGACTACCGCCTGAGCGTGCCAGGTGATCTCGCCCGGCGCTTTGAGGCGCTCGGGGTGACCCCGAAGGCCCCGGTGGTGACCTATTGTCAGTCGGGTACCCGCTCTGCAGGGGTGTACTATGCCCTCCATCAGCTGGGCTGGCCTCCGGATCGGCTGATGAACTACGACGGCTCCTGGGCCGAATACAGTCGTATGACAGACATGCCGGTGGAGTGAGATGAGCGCTCAGCTTCACCGACTCGCACTCGCGACGATGGCACTTGTCTGCCTTGCCTCAGCGTGCATGGCACCCGAAAGCATCTCCAACTCCGACTCGAGCACGGTACGAGGTGTCGCTCTGGGCCTCTTTGCCACAGATCCCGAGTTCGATTATGGAGACCTCGTCGATGAGATCGCCGCTCGAGGCGCCACGGAGGTACTGGTGGTGATCAACGGGCACCAGAGCGATCTACACACTGCAGATGTCGCCCTGACGTATGGGCCCTCAGTCTCTACCATCGAGCGCACCTTCTCCCAGATCCGTCGTCACGGCATGGGCATCACCGTGATGCCCACAGTACAGCTCCTTCGACGCTCCCCTGGGGTATGGCGAGGGCGCATCTCACCCCGTCAGGGGCCCAACGCCTGGTTCTCGGCCTATCGCCGCTTCATGCTCCCTCTCGCCCGCATGGCCTCGACGGCTGGGGCAGATCGCTTCATCGTCGGCAGCGAGCTGGTGAGTCTCACTGTGTATGAGGCATCGTGGCGTGCCCTCATCAGCGAGCTGCGGACCATCTTTCCGGGGCGACTGACCTATTCGGCAAACTGGGATCACTACACTCAAGTGCCCTTCTGGGACGCCCTCGACGAGATCGGCGTCACCGGGTACTTCCCCCTCGTCGAATCGGGAGAGGCGATCCCAAGAGGCATCGCGGCGTGGCGCCCTCATCGAGATGCGCTGAGCCACTTCGCGACACACCACGGCAAGCCCCTGCTCATCACCGAGCTGGGGTACGCGTCCACCCTTGGCGCGGCACAGTCTCCCTGGCAGGGCGGCGGCACCACCCCTTCTCGCGACGCGCTGCAGCTCCAAGCGGATCTCCTGACCCAGTTCTGTGATGCCTTCACCGCCCCCGACGCCAAGGCCATCGGCGGGTTCTTCTTCTGGAACTGGTTCGGGGTGGGCGGCCCTCGCGACCCGGGCTTCACCCCAAGAGGCAAGCCCGCAGCTCAGGCCGTGGAGCGCTGCCTGCGCAGCGCCCGATGGCCCAAACCCAAACCCGACGCAGTGGCAGCTCGATGAGCGACGTACCCACCCAACCATCTCACGAGGACACGCTGACGATGTCTGATCGACCCCACGTGAACCGCCGTCGCTTCATCAGCGGCGCCCTCGCCAGTGCCGGCCTGGTGGCTTCGGGCTGTCAGAGAGATCGCCCTCAGGGCAGAAGCACGCCCACGCCTGGAGAGACCCCCGTGGCTCCCCCCCTGGTGTCGCCGCCGGCCAACCCCTCCCCAGGTGTGCCCTCGATGCCTTCTCTCCCTGAAGGCCTCGACCCATCACTGTTTCACATGCACACCCGTCGCCCCCTCACCTTGGAGGCGAAGCGCTCGAGCATGGGCCAGAGCCCCATCACCCCGCTGTCTCGCTTCTTCGTGCGCAACAACCTGCCCATGCCCGACGCCAGCATCACGGCCCGACCTGATCTCTGGGCCCTCGAGATCCTCGGCGTGGTTCAGCCGAACACGCTGAACGTAGGCCAGCTCAAGCAGCTGCCTGCTCAAACCATCACCACAGTGCTGCAATGCTCTGGGAACGGCCGCAAGTACTATGAGCACGGCCCCTCGGGCTCTCAATGGGGTACGGGCGCCGCCGGCTGCGCCATGTGGACAGGGGTGTCTGTGGCCACGGTCGTACAGGCCCTTGGTGGCGCGCTCGATGACACACGCTTCATGACCAGCACCGGCGGCGAGGTGCTCCCCGAGGGCATCGATCCGCTCACCGCCATCGTCGAACGCTCCATCCCAAAGGAGAAAGGCCTGCAGGACTGCCTGCTCGCCTGGGAGATGAATGGTCAGCCAATCCCCATCACCCATGGGGGCCCCCTGCGACTCATCGTGCCCGGTTACTATGGCTGCAACCAGATCAAGTACATCAAGCGCCTCGCCTTCACCGCCGAGCAGACCCGCTCGAAGATCCAATCTTCGGGGTACCGCCTTCGGCGCATCGGCGCAAAAGGCAACCCCAGCCAGCCCTCGATGTGGCAGATGAACGTCAAGTCGTGGATCAACGGCCCCGGCGCTGACGATGCCCCGGTACTCGCTGGCCCGGTGCAGCTTCACGGCGTGGCGTTTGCCGGGGGCACACCGATCGAGACGGTGGAGATCACCCTCGACGGCGGCCAAACATGGCAGCCCGCGCGGTTCACCGGACCTGATTTGGGGCCCTACGCATGGCGCACCTTCGCCTTCGAGACCCAGCTGCAGCCCGGCGAGCACGTCATCGCCTCTCGGGCCACCGACGCCGAGGGCAACCAGCAACCTCGACGCCGACTCGAGAACGAGCGCGGCTACGGCAACAACGCCTGGGGCGATCTCGCCTTGAAGGTGAAGGTGGTGAAGACATTGCCAAAGCCTGTCCCTGAGCCCACCCCGTCGAAGGCACCTCCAACCGCAAAGGGCCACAACAGCTCACCATCTTCGTCAGGGAAGAAGGCGAAGCTTTCCGCTCAAGGTGAGCGCGGCAAAGTGCTCTTCACCCAGACCGCTCAGCCCTCATGCTCAGTGTGCCACAGCCTCGCAGACGCTGGCTCGAAGGGGGCGGTCGGCCCCGACCTGAACGACCTCGCCCCGGACGCGCAGCGGGTGGTCCAGGCTGTGACCCATGGTGTAGGCACCATGCCCGCTTTCAAGGGCAACCTCTCGCCCGACCAGATTAAAGATCTGGCGCAATACATCGTCGAAGCCACGAGCACCCCCTGAGGGATCATATTTCATCGCGTTCTGGGACACGGGCCGTTGAAGCGAGCCCCAGGTCAACTCGACGACCACCGCATGATATAGACTCTCTCTACACCCATCGGAGAAGCCACGATCATGCGCACGCTTGCTCTGCTCACTTTCCTCTCGCTCACGCTGTTCTCAGAGATTGCTCTGGCCAAAGAGCCGGGCAACGAGGCCATCAAGGCCGACTGGGAAGCCCTCCTCGCCACCCAGTGCGATCTCACCGCTCGCAACGTGCGCACCCCATTCGCCGCGTCGGTCCTGCGCAATACGCCCTATGCCCTGGCGGGATACACCTTCAAGAGTGAGGGGTTGCGTGCGCTCTTCGCCGCCGACGGCAGCTGGTACACCCCCAAGGGCAAGATCAAACCGAAGTTCACCGCCGAGGTGAAGGCCTGCATCGACAAGATCAGGGCCTTCGAAGCTGAACAGGGCTTCAAGAGCAGCAGCTGGAAGACGCTCAAAGAGCGGGTCTTCAAAGATCGCCTCACCTATCTTGAGATCCGCGGCCACAGCCTCATCATGAAGGGCGGGCCCTCGACGACCTCGGCCATGGGGCCCGACATGGACGTGCGGTGCCCCACCTGCGAAGGGCTCAGGGTGTTCCAGCTTCACTGTGACGATCGCGAGTGCCTGGTCCTGGTGCCCGGCACCGGGATGGCCCCCTGATCAGCTCACTGACCTGCGATGGCCTCTCGCATGGCCTTCACTCGGTCCACGCTGATGCGGCCGCGCTCTTTGAGGGCCGTGCCCACGATGTAGCCGTGAGCGCCCAGGGTCTTCACCGTCTCCACGGTGGTGCCGCTGCCCACGAGGATGGGCACCCCCGGGGCGGCGACCTTATAAGCTTCCACCTGTTGCGGATCCGTGGGCTGCCCGGTGCCGGTCCCCGAGGCGATGAGGGCGTCGGCCCGGCCGCGGTGCACCGCGTCAGCCACCGCCTGCTCTCGGGGCAGATCTGCCAGCGGCGCCGCGTGCTTCACCTGCACGTCGGCGAGGATGGAGATCTCCGCGCCGAGTTGCTGCTTCATCCGCAACAGATCGGCAGCGCAGCCTTCGATGAGGCCCTGATCAGTGACCATGGCCCCGGTGAGCACATTGATGCGGATGAACCGCGCCCCTGTGGCCAGGGCGATGGCCAATGCCGCGGGGCCATCGTTGCGCAGGGCGTTGATGCCCAGGCTGATGCCGCCGCGCACAGCGTCCGCAGCCTGCTTCACCGACAACGCACAGCGCGTGAGCGCCGCGACAGTCTCGGGGCCCAATGACGCCTTGTAGAACGGCGCATCGTGATAGTTCTCCACCATGATGGCGTCCACGCCACCTTCGGCGAGCGAGATGGCGTCTTCCGCCGCCCTGCCGATGACCGCCTCGAAGTCCCCTGCGTAGGCAGGAGATCCCGGCAACGGCTCGAGGTGGACCATGCCCACGAACCACGGGCGGTTCTCCGGCATGGGCGGTGGGTGGTTCATCGGTCGGCGCAATGTGAGTTCGGCCATGGGTTCCCCCTGTTGATCTTGGGTGCTGTACCGTACCCGGGTGCATGATGACAGGCGGTTGCAGCGTGCACCACAGGTCTTCGACGTCGGCGACGCTGAGTTGACAACCTCTCTCCATTGCCCGACATCCAAGGTTCACCCTCCGAGAGGACCCCATGAAGAGCGCTCTCATCGCTTCGGCTCCCATCGCCCGGCTCCAGTGGCTGGTGCGGCTCAGATGGCTCGCCCTCTGTGGTGTCAGCGTCGGCGCGGTGATGGCGGCGTGGGGTGTCGTGCCCGGTGTGAACCTGCCTCTGGTGGCGGGGGCGGTCCTCATCGGCTTGCTCAGCAACGGGTGGCTGCACTTTCAGAGTCGCCGACGGCCCACCACCGATGAGCACTATGTGGGTCAGGCCCTGCTCGACACCGGGGCCCTCACCCTGGTGATCTGGGCCTCTGGCGGCGCCTCAAACCCCTTCATCAGCTTCTACGTCTTCCCGATTCTGCTCGCGGGCCTGCTCGGTGGCCGGGCGGCGCTGCCGCCGACGGCCCTCGCCACGGTGGTGGGCATCTCATTTCAGATCATCACCCTGCAGGTACCAGCGCTTCAGGTGGGCACCTGGGATCCGATCCCTCAATGGTCCCAGCTGCTCTTCTTCGGCAGCATCGTGATCACCGTGGGGGTAGCGGGCTACTTCGCCACGCGGTTCACCGAGGCCCTGAGGCAACAAATCAAGGCCCGCGAGAAAGCCGACCGGATTCTGGAGCTCACCTTCGAGGGCCTCGAGGCAGGCCTCGAGGTGGTGGAGCGGGGGGCGCTGATCTGGCAGAACCCCAAGGCCATCGCTCTCGTAGGCCCCCGAACGGGGCAATGGCACTGCCCGGGCAAGGGCCAGTGTGCCCTCGGATTGGAGATGAACTGCGCCAGCCCTGGGGCCTCGTCGAGCCCCCGGCGGTGCCAGTTCCCCGTCCACGTGGGCAGCGGCTCGGAGCAGATCTACGAGCTGGTGAACCTGCCGTTGCCTGATCGCGAGGGCTGGATGGTGCTCTACCTCGACCGCACCACCGAAGTGCTCGCCGAGCGGCAGCTGGTGTTCACCGAGCGCCTCGCCAGCCTCGGCCGCACAGTCCAGGGCGTGGCCCACGAGCTGAACACGCCGTTGTCCACCATCCAGACGCTCGCCCGCGATGTGCAAGATGCCCTGAGCGCCGCAGAGCTCCAGGGAGAGTTGCGAGAAGATCTCGACGAATCGGCGGGCATCATCACCGCAGAGGTGGATCGCTGTCGCCGGATCACCCACGCCCTGCTGGGCCGAGCCGAGTTCGTCGGCGGGGGTGGACTGCACCGCCTCGGCGACGCGGTCCAGCGGGCGGTGGCAGTGGCCTTTCCTCATCAGCGCGATCGCGTGGACGTCACCCTCGGCCGCGCCGCCGACGTGCACCTGCCCCTCGATCCCATCATGCAGGTCTTGGTGAACCTGCTTCAGAATGCAGGAGACGCTGATCCCGAGGGTCGACTTCAGCTCACCGCTCGGAAGGCCCACAATGGTGTGGAGATCAAGGTGCGCGATCACGGCAGCGGGGTCCCCCCCGAAGTCTTCGTGCACCTCTTCGAACCTTTCTTCACCACCAAGCCGCCGGGCAAGGGCACCGGCCTCGGCCTCTTCACGAGCTACGAATTAATCCGCAAGCTCGGCGGCACCCTTCAGCTCGAAAACCACAGTGAAGGCGGCGCTCAAGCGACCATTCGGTTGCCGGTGACCGGAGACCCGCCGCAGACAGATCCGTCGTTGGATTCACGTTCAGGGCCGACGTGATCTATGCTGAGCGCGCATCAACCCATGGAGCAGGCGTGTCACACAGTGATCAGATCAACCCGCGCAGGATCTTCATCGTCTCCGACGCCACGGGGGACACCGCCGAGACGGTGGTGAAGGCGGCGCTGATGCAGTTCGACCCGGAGGCTGCTCACCTCGAGCTGTTCCCCCGAGTGCGTCGCGAGTCCCAGATCGAAGAGATCGTCGAGCGGGCCGCCGACGAAGAGGCCCTCATCGTGCACACCACGGTGACCCCGTCACACCGGGAGCGCTTGCATGAGCTGTGCTCCGAGGCCGGGGTGGACGACGTCGACCTGATCGGCACCCTCATGGCCAAGCTGACCACCTTCCTCGACGTGAAGCCACGGGCGGAGCCTGGCCGCATTCACACCGTCAACGACGACTACTTCCGCCGCATCGAGGCGGTGGAGTTCGCCGTGAAGAACGATGACGGCCAGCACCCCCGCAACCTCGACAAGTCCGACATCGTGCTCGTGGGCATCTCCCGGACCAGCAAGACGCCGCTGAGCACCTACCTCGCTCAGCGTGGGTACAAGGTGGCCAACATCCCCATCGTGATGGGCATCGAGCCCCCCGAAGAGCTGTTCCGCATCGATCAGCGCAAGATCTTCGCCCTCAGCATCCAGACCGAGGCCCTCTTCAGGATCCGTCAGGCGCGTCTGAGGCAGCTGGGTATGCCCGCGGACACCAGCTACGGCATGCAGGACCACATCGACGAAGAGCTGCAGTACGCCCAGTCGATCTACAAGGGCAACCCGCAGTGGCCCGTGCTCGACGTCACCGATCGAGCCATCGAAGAGATCGCCGCCACCTTGCTCAACATCAAGAAGCAGCGTGAAACGGAGAGCGGCTCAGAAGACTGAGCCTGATGATGCGGTGAGCCCCACCATCAGCCCCGGGTGTATTCGAAATCCGGCTTGGGGCCGCTGAGGACCAGATCGCGCTCCTCGGGCAGCTGATACTCGAACCCCGCACCGGTGAGGAAGGCCTCGACGCGCCGAATGCGCGCGTCGGCCATCTCCAGAGGCCAGCTCAGGCGCTCCACCCACGCCGCATTCACCATACTGGGCAGAGGCGGCAGACCGATGGAGGGCGGCCGGGGGATCAGCACCTCTCGGGGGTGCAGAAGATCGTCGAGGGCGACACACAGAGCAGAATCCATCGGTGTGTCTTCCGCTGGGTCGCCCTCCAGGGCGTCAAAGGCCCGGGCCAGGAGCTTTCGAGCGAGCCCCCTCTGCGTGCGGGGCAGACTTCGGGCGCTCAGGGCTTCTGCCACCCCCTTCGCCAGGGCCTCCAGCTCGCTCTTGGACCACAACACCGCGGACGCCAATCTGTTGCCTCTCCAGGTTCTTGCAACTGTCTTTGGTTGTTCACTGGTCTGATTGGACCACTTAGGGTTAAATGACCATCAGATCAGTTCCGAGGCTCCCCCAGGTCGATGGCCGAACACAAGTACAGCATCATCGAGAAGCTCGACTCAGGCGGTATGGCCGAGGTCTGGAAGGGCCGCGCCGCCAGCATGCGTGGCTTCGAAAAGCTCGTCGCCATCAAGCGCGTGCTGCCGAACCTGTCGAAGAACGAAAAGTTCATCGCCATGTTCCTCGACGAGGCCCGACTGTCTCTGCATCTGAACCACGCCAATGTGGTGCAGACGTTCGACATCGGCCGCTCCGAGAACAGCTACTTCATCGTGATGGAGTACGTGAGCGGGGCCAACCTCAAGCGCATCCTCGAGCTCTCTCGAGAGCACGGCCACAGCATCTCCCCCGAGCTCTGCGCCTTCATCGGCCACGAGATCTGCAAGGGGCTCTATCACGCCCACCGTCGCCGAGACTCCAGGGAGCGACCGCTCAACATCGTGCACCGCGACGTGAGCCCGCCGAACGTGCTGCTCAGCGTCGAGGGCGAGGTCAAGCTCGTGGACTTCGGCCTCGCCAAGGCCGCGACTCAGGCCGCCCTCACTGATCCCGGCATCGTCAAAGGCAAGTTCAGCTACCTCAGCCCCGAGGCTGCTTATGGCGAGAAGGTGGACTTCCGGGCCGACATCTTCAGCACCGGCATCATCCTCTGGGAGATGCTCGCCGGGGTGAAGCTGTTCAACGGTCGCACTGATCTCGAGACCGTGAAGCTCGTGCGCCGGGCCAAGATCCCCCCGCTGAGTGATTATCGCAGTCAGGTCCCACCAGATCTCGAGGCCATCATCCGCCGGGCCCTCGCCCGACAGCCCCGCGATCGGTACCAGAGCGCCCGGGATCTCGCTCAAGATCTGAGTCGTTTCCTCTTCAACAACCGGCTCATGGTCACCAGCTTCGACGTCGCCGATCTCATCGCCCGGTGCCGTGAGTGGTCTCACGCGGGCCCCCGGCCCCGTCGGAACACGGGCAGCCTCGTCCGCGGGCAGCAGCAGGCCCAAATCCAAGAGGAGATGGGCAACTTCACCTCCCTTGAGAAGCTCGCGGAGATGTCGTTCCGCCCAGTGGCCACCGACGCCCCCGGCGAGGCGGTGCCCAAGAAGCAGGAGGTGGTCGATCCGCGGAACTGGACGAGCGAGCTGGGCCTCGATCACACCAACGAGGTCGAAGTGCCCGAGGCCAGCCTCATCACCGACGACACCCCGGTGTCGCCGAGAATGGCCGCGACACAGCCAGTGCCGACTCGACCCGTGCCGACCCAGCCTGCACCCACGAAGCCGCCGCCGCTGCCACCTGCTGCGCAACCGAGATCCTTCCGCGAGGCCAAGGCTGCGGCCCAGTCAAGCGCAGCCCAGGCAAGCACAGCACCGGCAACCGCGAGCCAGGCCACCGAGAGCCGTACGGTGCCTGCAGAGGCGATCCCCGGCGGGGAGATCTCAGAGGAAGACCAAGATCACACCGAAGAGATCACCCGGCCTGATCTCGACGGGCTTTCGAACAAGAATTCCTCGCCCGCCAACCACTGATTCTCCGATACATGACTGTCTTTGTTTGCCCCACCCTCACTCCAGAGAGGCAGGATGCGACCGATCCATGACGAGCAGCTCCTCGCGATCATCCTCGCCGGTGGCGAAGGCCGCCGGCTTCGACCCCTCACCCTGGACCGCGCGAAGCCTGCGGTGCCTTTCGGGGGCCGATACCGGATCATCGACTTCGTGCTCAGCAACTTCGTCAACTCGGGCTTCTTCCAGATCAAGGTCCTGACCCAGTACAAGGCCTCGAGCTTGATCTCGCACCTGGTCCGCGGCTGGCAGCTTGCCCCGATCCTCGGTCACTTCGTCGAGCCCGTGCCCGCTCAGCAGCGCACGGGCCCTGAGTGGTTCAAGGGCAGCGCCGACGCCGTGTACCAGAACCTGAACCTCGTCAGCGACATGAAGCCCGATCTCGTGGCGGTCTTCGGCGCCGATCACATCTACAAGATGGATGTCCGGCAGATGGTGGAGTTCCACCGCGACAAAGACGCCGACCTGACCATCGCCGCCATCCCGGTGCCCATCGAAGAGGCCCATCAGTTCGGCATCCTCAAGGTGGACGAGCACGGGCGGATGATCGACTTCATGGAGAAGCCTTCGGATCCGCCACCGATGCCCGGTGATCCCACAAAGTGTCTGGCCTCGATGGGGAACTACCTGTTCCGCACGTCCACCCTCGTGGACGAGATTGTCCGGGACGCCCGGGAGCAGAGCTCGGCCCACGACTTCGGGGGCAGCATCGTCACCAAGATGGTGGGGAACGAGAAGGTCTTCGTCTACGACTTCGCCACCAACTCCCACCCGGGCATGGAAGAGAAGGAGCGGGGCTACTGGCGCGACGTGGGCACGATGGACGCCTACTGGTCGGCCTCGATGGATCTCATCGACGTCAACCCGGTGTTCAACCTCTACAACCGCAGCTGGCCGATCCGCAGCTGGTACGCCCACCTGCCCCCGGCGAAGTTCGTCTTCGACAGCCCCAACGACAACCGCACCGGCATCGCCGTGAGCTCCCTGGTGAGCCCCGGCTGTATCATCTCCGGTGGGCGGGTCTCCGAGAGCATCCTCGCTCCGAGAGTGCACGTGCACAGCTACGCCAGCGTGGAGCAGTCCATCGTCGGCGAGGGCTCCGACATCGGCCGCAACGCCCGCATCCGCAAGGCGGTGCTGGACAAGTTCGTCACCGTAGAGCCTGGGGCCACCATCGGCTACGACCTCGAACGGGATCGCGCCCGCTTCACGGTGACCGAGAGCGGCATCGTCGCCGTGGCCAAGGGGGCCCATGTCAGGGCCTGAGGGTGGCGACCGACCGCTGCGGCTGGCTCTGGTGTGGCACATGCATCAGCCGGACTATCGAGACGCCGCCACGGGTCGGCCCACCATGCCATGGGTCCGCCTGCACTGTACCCGGGCCTACTTCGACATGGCCTGGATGCTCGCCCGACACCCCGAGATCAAAGGCGTCTTCAACTTTGTGCCGGTGCTCCTCGAGCAGCTCGAGTCCCTCATCGAAGGCGGTGAGGCCGATCTGTACTGGCACCTCACCCGCACCCCCGCTGATCAGCTGTCCGAGGCTCAACGTGAGTTCCTGCTCTCCCACTTCTTCTCGGTGAGCTGGGAGATGGAGGTCCGCACCCGGCCTCGATACAGCGAGCTGCTCGATCGACGGGGCACGCACCCGCCCTTCAGCGCCGTCAACGAGTTCGTCGATCAGGATTTCCGCGACCTGCAGGTGCTCTTCAACCTCGCGTGGTGTGGGTACGCCGCCTTTGAGGAAGAGCCAGTTCTCGCGGCGCTGAACGCCAAGGGTCGTGGTTACACTGAAGACGACAAGGTGGCTCTGCTCGACGCCCAGAGCCGGATTCTGGCCCGCACCCTGCCGCTGTATCGAGATCTCATCGCCAAGGGTCAGGTGGAGGCCACCACCACACCCTACTTTCATCCGATCCTGCCCCTGCTCATCGACTCCGACTTCGCCCACCGCTCGGCGCCGGACATGCTCCTGCCTGCGCGCTTCAACTGGCCCGCTGACGCCGAGGCCCACGTGGCTCGCGCAGTGGCCCGCCACGAGAAGCACTTCGGCGTGCCCCCCACGGGCATGTGGCCTGCGGAGGGATCAGTGTGCCCGGAGATGGTGCCTCTGCTTGCCCGTCATGGCATCCGGTGGATGGCCACCGACGAAGCGCAGCTGCAAGCGGCCCTCGGCGGCCGGCTCGACGATCGGCGCGATGTGTACCGCCCCTGGCGGATCGAGATCGACGGCGACACCGTGGTCACCGTGTTCCGAGATCGCACGCTGAGCGATTTGCTGGGCTTCACCTACGCCCGCAACCCCGTCGACGTTGCCGTGAACGATCTGATGGGCCGCCTCGGCCACCTGCATCAGATGACCTCCGGCCTCGACGAGCCCCCAGTGGTGAGCGTGATCCTCGATGGCGAAAACCCATGGGAGCACTACCCGCAGAGCGGCAAGCTGTTCCTCGACGGGCTCTACACCGCCCTCGCCGAGGCGCCCTGGGTACAGACGACGACATTGGCAGAGCATCTCACGCACCACACCCCGAAGCGTGCCTTGGGCACCTTGGGCACGGGCTCCTGGATCGGCGGCAACTTCCGTATCTGGGCCGACGGTGACATGGAGCGGGAAGGCTGGCGGCTGCTCGGCGAGGCCCGCGCCTGGATGGAGGCGCGGCGAGATCACGTGGGCGCCGATGTGTGGGCCCAAGCCACGCACCACCTGATGGTGGCAGAGGGCAGCGACTGGTTCTGGTGGTACGGCGACGACTTCACCACCGAGAACGACAGCCACTTCGACGCACTGTTTCGAGGTCACCTGCGTCAGGTCTACCGACTGCTCGGCGGGGAGCCGCCAGAGCCACTGTGCCGCTCTCTCTACCCTGAGCGTGGCCACAGCGCCGTCACCCCGCCGCAGGCCTTCGTCACCCCCCACTTCGATCGTCCGGGCACCTACTTCGACTGGATCGGCGCTGGGGAGTACGAGGTCGGGGGCCCGACGGCGTCGATGCATCGCGCCACCCACGCCTTCGCCCGCATGCTCTTCGGGTTCGATCTCGAGCACCTGTATCTACGGCTTGATCCCCCTGAAGAGGCTGAAGGGCCCTTCACCATCGAAGCTCAGCTGTGGGGCCCCCGTAAGGCCACAGCCCGTGTCGTGGCCTCTGAGCCGCAGCAAGCGAGCCTCACCGTGGACGGCGGCTCGCCGGAGCCACTGAGTCTCGTGCGCGTGGATCAGGGGACCATCCAGCTCGGGGTACCCTTCGAGGCCCTGGGTGCTCACCCCGGCGATGTCGTGCAGGTGCAGATCAGGGTGATGCAGGGGCAGGTGGAGGTGGAGCGCTATCCTGCTGCGGCGCCGCTTCAGGTGCAGACCCCTGATGCCCACTTCGAGGATCTGAACTGGACGATTTGACCTCGTAGATCACCACCCCCACCTTCGGGCTCACGGCCATGAGCGCGTCAGGGGCCAGCACGAACAGCCGCTTCGCCCCCCCTGGCAGATTGGCGGTGCTCATGGGTACGAGACCGCCCTTGCGCACCCTGAACACGCTGAGCTTGCGCTCTGCAGCGACGGCAACGGCAGACCCTTCAGTGAGGACAGCACCCCGAGTACTCGACTGCCAGATCTCGGGGATCGGCTGGATGAGCTCTCCAGGGATCGGCAACACGGTCCGGGTCTTCTTCGGGCCCTGGGTCATGACCAGGCCATCTGAGGTGACCTCCAGACGACCACCATTCACGGGCGCCATGGGCATGTTGATGGTGGGTGGCAACACCTTGCGCCCCCCCGCAGTAGGCGACACACGGACCTCGGCGCCGCTCACGTCGAGGGGCCAGCCGGTCCCCTTGTCGTCCACGATCCACAGCCACGCATCATCGAAAAACACACGCTGAAGGTTTCGACTGGGGATGTAGGCGGGCAACACCACGAGCACGGGGCGCCCCTGGCCTGGGCGCCAGTGCCACAACCCCGAGGCCCCCACGGTCCAGACCTCTCGGCCCCGGACAGCAGCGTCGCGCAGATCCCCTGGAGCAAAACGCCACGCCTCGAAGCCCTGAGCACCAGACTGCACGCCCCAGCCCCACTCTCCGGCGATGACCTGACGGCCATTGGCCAGGGCCCCACGCCAGCGACTGCCAGAAGGGGCGTGGGCCTTTGGTGGGGGCAGCGGCCATCCGTCGCGGATCTGTGGGCCTTTCCAGGCCACGCCTTCACTCGACAGCCCCATGGCATCTCCACCATGCAGGGACAACGTGAGGCGATCCCCACTGCAGCCGACGGATTCGATGGGCGTGCCTGAGTCGAGACTCGGACCGGCCCATCGATGGACCAGCTGCGGATCCCCACCTGCAGGAAAAGCCCAACGTTCGACCTCGTGGCGACGGGCGAGCCAGACCTGATCACCCCCGACGACGCACCCGGTGACATAGCCCCCTTCAGCCCAGAGGCGAGGCACCAGAGTCAGCTCGCCCTCAGGCGGTGTCAGCACCTCTTTTTTCTCGGGTGCGCCACCACAACCAACCAGCAGCCCGCAGGCCAGGAGTAGATTGCCCCACCGGTTCACTGCACGCCTCCAGCGAGCGACCACAAGCGGGCGGCCCGAGCCACGGCCCGTCGAAGGTGGAGATCAGCGGTCTGCATACACGCCTCCAGAGAGATCGGCCCATCGGGGATCGGGATCAACGCCACAGGGTGATCAGCGGCCCAGGCCTCTGCCTGGGCGGTGACCGCCCCTCCGACGATCCAGGTGGGGCGCCCGTGGGCCTCAGCACGGGCGACCACCCCCGCCGCTACTTTACCCATGGCAGTCTGAGCGTCTACTTGGCCTTCTCCAGTGATGACGAGGTCAGCGCGCTGAATGGCGGCGTCGAGCTCCGTCAGCTCGGCGACACACTCGAGGCCTGAGTACAGCTCGGCCCCGAAGGCCGCCCACAGCCCGCCTGCAAACCCACCAGCGGCGCCGGCACGAGCGAGGTGGCGTGGATCCCGCCCTGTGGCCTCGGCAAGCGCCTCGCCCAAATGAGACAGCCCCGCTTCGAGCAGCTGAACCTCTTCTGGGCCCGCCCCCTTCTGAGGGCCGAAGACTGTCGGTGCGCCCAAGGCCCCGAGCCAGGGGTTCTGTACGTCACACAAGACCTTCATTGGCCCCGGCAGCTCGGGCATCGAGATCTCGGCGATCTGGCACAACCCCTCACCACCTGGGGCGATCGCACGGCCCTCAGCATCATTGATCTGCACGCCGAGGGCCTGCAGCGCGCCGGCGCCTCCATCCACCATGGCGCTGCCGCCTGCCCCTACCCACACCTCGTCCACCCCTGCTCCGAAGGCGTCTGCGATGAGGGCGCCGGTGCCATAGCTGGTGGCGGTGCGTGGATCACGGATGTCGGTGAGGGTGATGCCCGAAGCCCGAGCCACCTCGACGACCGCGATCACGCGGCCACTCTTCGGGTGTTCGAAGGCCCACCACTCGGCGGCCACTGGCGCCCCCTGCGGTCCAGGGACCACCACCTCTCTCCCCTGACGATGGCATACCTCGGGCAAGGCGCCCTGAAGAGCCTCGGTCAGGCCTTCTCCACCATCAGCGAGGGGGTGCAAGGCCACCTCTGCATGGGGCCAGACAGTACGCAGACCTGCGGAGATGGACTCTGCTGCCTGTACGCAGGTCAGACTGCCCTTGAAGCTGTCAGGGGCGACGAGAATGCGATGGGGACGGCCTATGCGGGGTGCCGCATCGCTCGGTACTGCGGGGGGGTGTGATCGATCAGCCAACGGGTCACCTGGGGAAACACGATCTCTGGGGCTTTGAGCCCAATGCGGAGATCGTTGTGCCCGAAGCCGGGCAGCACCAGCAAGCCCCGATCGGCGCTGCCGACGAGGTTGAGGCCATGACTGCGCATGATCGAAGGGGGCACGACCCGATCTTGAGCGCCGGCCACCCACAGCGCCGGCGTGCGGACGAGGTGGTGATAGTCGGCGTACTCGTGGGGATCCCGGCCCTCTGGACCACGACCATCGGCCACATGGGCCCGCATGGTGCCGTGGGCGATCCAGTCACAGAACTGCTCGAGCACTGGCACGGAGATGTCTTCGAGGGTGTGCAGGGTTTCAGCCTCGATGAGGGCCCGGCTCATGTTGCCGGGGTGCCAGACCACATGGCGCAGGGCCATCCCTGCCCCCTGACCCATCATGTGGGTCACCTCGCGGGTCAGGCGACCCACAGGGCCCCGCTTCTGAGCCAGCCAGCGCCCTCGAGCGGCGAGCCAGCCCGCCCGCACGCGATCGATGGGGGCGTGGCGTAGAATCCGTCGGGTCAGCCGACGGCCGAAGACGCCCTGAAACCACGTGTTGTACTCGTAGTAGCGGCCCGCGAGCGCCGAGGCCACGCCAGGACGGGCGTGCCAGTGCAGCACCGGCGGCACACCCACCAGCACCACACCAGAGACCTCACTGTTGCGCTGCTGAGCGAGGCCCGGCCGGTGGATGACCCGGCCGCTGCTGTCGTACAGCGCCCCCTGTAGATACATCAGGGTGGCCACTCCACCCATGCTGTGACAGACCACCAGCGGGGCCATCCCGGTCTTGTGCCGCACCCGACTCAAGAACGCAGGCACATCGAGGAGCCCATAGTCGTCGATGCGGGCCGCCTGGGCCCCATCACCGCTCCGGTGTGGATCGCGACCGTGGCCCCGGAAGTTGCCGAGCCAGACATCGAAGCCCGCCGCCCACAAGTGGTGCGCAAAGCTGTGGCCCGGGATCGGTAGATCCCAACCATTGAGGTTCTGCGCCAGGCCGTGAAGGACCAGCACGGGCTGAGCACCAGGGCGAGGGTAGCGGCGCATGCCCAGCATCACGCCATCTACTGTCACGGTGCGCTCACAGGTGAACTCGGGGGTCGACACAGGGGTGGACACGATCGCGTTCATTCAGACCTCTTGAACTGTCGGCACCGGAACCCGGGCCCATTGGCGGCGCAGGAAAAGCAACCCACGTGCCATGGTGTCTCGGATCTCCACGTCAGGGCTCAACGGCGGGCAAGAGGGTGGGCAGGGCAATGTGAACAGTGCGTCGCTCAGGTGGCATTCAGGTGTCAACTGCCACCGAAAATTCGCACCATGTGGCCGGTGGGTCGCTCAGAAGGCCCCCATCCCCTTCTGCACGGCGGCGAAGGCCTTCTGGGCCAGCTCGGTGGGCACGTCGATGCGGAACTGCAACTGGCCACCCTCGGCACCCATGGAGATCGTGAGGCCCGTCTCCGCCTGGATGTCCTTAAGCAGGGAGACATAGGGGTTCATGCCACCCAGGGCGAGGCGCTTGGCCACCTCGACGGGGTTCACATACATGATCATGAAGGCGTTGGGGGCGGCGGTCTTCAGTGCCCGAGCGGGCCCCTTGGCCTTGTCAAGGCCACCGGCCATCTGCCCGCCGAGGAGCGCC
Organism: Bradymonadia bacterium; assembly: GCA_046290225.1. Taxonomy (GTDB): domain Bacteria; phylum Myxococcota_A; class Bradymonadia; order UBA7976; family UBA1532; genus JBKAGE01. The sequence continues at coordinate 127,963 of JBKAGE010000038.1, forward strand.
TCGAGCACCGGCTTCGACCCGGGGCCGTAGCCCACGTACATCAGATCATCTTTGATGGCGAAATGCTGCTCCGTGAAGGATTCCATCATGCCCATCATGGCCATGGCCTCGGGGGGCAGATCTTTCATCACAGTCTTGCTCGTGGCCACCTTGACGCCACTCACCTCATACGCCTCGGCGGTGTACTCCACCTTCACCCCGAGCTTCTCGTTGCTCGCCACGTAGACTGGATCGTTGTAGAGCTTGCTCATCAAGCCTGGGAACTTGCTCCCCTGCCCCTGCTGCATGCGCATCATGGCGCTCAGCGCCAGACCGGTACCGCTGGGATCAGGGTGCGCGGCGATCATCATCTCGTTGCCCAACAGCTTCATCACCTCGTCCATCGACGCGGCGAGGGCCTTACCCTGCTCAGGATCAGCTGCGACGGCGCTCATGATCGACGTGGCGAACTTGGAGAGGGTCTCCATGGGCAACGTCATCGAAGTGAAGAAAGGAGACTCTGGGGGGAACTTGCCCACGAGCTGAACCGGCTTGCCCTCAAGGCCCCGGAAAGTGCGGCTGAGCTCCGCCTCCAGCTTGGGGGCGAAGACCATCTTCAGCCCCGCTCCCTCGGCCCCGATGTCGAGGTTGACGTGCAGCGCGCTGAGATCGCGCACGGCGGACTCCATGAAGTCCACAATGCCCTCCACCATGGCCTCAGCGGCGGGGTTCTGCATCTGCTTCAGGTTGCTGGTCATCTCTGCGCGCATCTCGGTGAAGAAGGCCGCGATGGCGTCTTTGTGTACGGCGGCGATGTGGTCGAGCCGAACCACGAGCGAGCCCCCCTTGAGCAGGGCTGCAGTGCTCAGTGACTCGAAGAAGCTCTTGAACTCTCCGAACTGCCCCGGATGGCGGGTCACCACCACGGACTTGCCGATGAAGTTGATGTAGACCGGCGGTTTGGCACCCTCGTACTTGAGGTACGAGTAGGCGTTCCCCTCGTCCTTCTCTTTGAGGTACTTCTTGGGCAGTGAATCGACGAAGGCCTTCTGATCGCTGATGGGCAACACCGCCGCCACCGGCGCCTTGGGGAACTTGGTGTTGTCGAAGACGGCCACCCGCATGGTGCCCTTCCCATCGAGGCCCTTGGGGCTGGTCAGGTAGAGCTCGGCCTGCAGCTGGCTCACCGCCTGCTCCTCCGCAGGCAACGCCTGGCCCGTGACCGCCTGCAACATCGCGCCGGCGCCGTTGAGGAACTCCGCGAGCCCCCCAGAGGTGCCGCCATAGGCCATGACCGATGCAGGCACCTCGAGGGTCTTCAGCTTGGGCGTTTTGGCCTTCTTCGGCGTCTCTACGCTCGCCTTCTTGGCCCCCTCCGCCGTCTTCTTGCCGCCCTCCTCGGGCTTCTTCCCGCACCCGGTCACCATCAACAGGCTCAGGGCAGCGGCCCCGATCAACTTGGTCCGACCCAATCGCATCACCACTCCGTCTTCATCTCGAGGCGGCCTTAAAATTTGGCCGCGTCTGCACAGGCGCCGCGAAGCTCGCTCACATGCACACTTCAGCGAACGTCGAGGCAATGGCCTCGGCAAACCTCTAACAAAACCGCACCAGCCTGTGTAGCGGAACAGCGCCACGGGCCTTCAGGAAGCTCGGCGCTCTTGACAGTGTAATCACAAGGTTGCTAATCGAGGCGGCCGCCTTGGGCTCATCGGAGCCCCTCGAGGCACCCAATCATTCCGCCTTCATTGCGAGGAGAACGCCTTGCGCCGCGCTGGACGACTGTCTGCATTTCTTCTCCCGGCCCTCGTGTGGGCCGCCCCTGCCCACAGCCAGGTCCGCCCAGGGAGCGTCGAGCTCGGCGTCTACGGCGGTTACTGGGAGGGTGACGGGATCCTCAAAGATGCCCCCATCATCGGTGGGCGCATCATGTACAACCTGAGCCGCATCTTCGGCCTCGAGGTCTCGTACGGCTTCGTGCCCACCGAGGCTGAGCGTTTCGAAGACGTGCCCACGGCCGGCGGCCTCACCCGCCAGGCCGTGACCGAGGATCAGAACGTCCACGAGACCTCTCTGAACCTGGTCGTGCACCTCAGCGACACCGTGATCACCCCCTACATCAGCGTGGGTGCCGACATGGTGAACGCCGAGGAGACGAGCTTCGGCCCCAACGTGGCCCTCGGCGCCAAGTACTACATGACCGAGGATCTCTCGCTCCGCGCCGACGTGCGGGCCTACTTCAGCGAGGATGATCAGTTCGGCAACAGCTTCTTCCACTCCGAGGCCACCCTGGGCCTGGGGTACCAGCTGGGCGGCGACTACGACATCGACAACGACGGCATCAAGAACGTCGACGATCAGTGCAAGACCAAGCCTGAGGACAAGGACGGCTTCGAAGACAGCGACGGCTGTCCTGAGCCCGATAACGATCAGGACGGCATCAAAGACGTCGACGACAAGTGTCCCAACGAGAAAGAGGATGCTGACGGCGATGCCGACGAGGACGGCTGCCCCGATCTCGACAAGGACGGCGACGGCGTCGACGACAAGGTCGACCAGTGCGTTGACACCCCCGAGGACAAGGACGGCTTCGAAGACGAGGACGGCTGCCCCGAGGATGACAACGACAAGGACGGCATCAAGGACGCCGAGGACAAGTGCCCCAACGAGGCCGAGGACAAGGACGGCTTCGAGGACACTGACGGTTGCCCCGACACCGACAATGACAAGGACAGCATCCTCGACACTGCGGACAAGTGCCCCGACGGCGCCGAGGATAAGGATGGCTTCCAGGACGAAGACGGCTGTCCTGATCCGGACAACGATCACGACGGCGTGCTCGACGCTGACGACAAGTGCCCCGCTGAAAAAGAGGTCATCAACGGCTTCGAAGACGAAGATGGCTGCCCCGACAAGGGTGCCTCCAAGGTGAAGATCACCCGCGAGGGCATCGAGATCCTGGAGCAGGTCTACTTCGAGAATGGCAAGGCTGTCATCAAGACCAAGAGCCTTGTCCTGCTCAACCAGGTGGCCCTCACCCTGAATGCCGCCGACTACGTGAAGAAGGTGGAGGTCCAGGGCCACACCGACGACCGCGGCAAGGATGCCGCGAACATGGAGCTCTCCCAGAAGCGCGCCGAGGCTGTCCGTGATTACCTCACCAGCCGCGGCATCGCTGGCGATCGCCTCATCGCCAAGGGCTACGGCGAGACGCAGCCCATCGCCTCGAACAAGACCCGCAAGGGCCGGGCGACGAACCGCCGCGTGGCCTTCGTGATTCTCGAGCAGAAGCTCGTGGAAGAGGTCGAGGTGCCTGCTGAGAGCGGTAAGCCCGCTGAAGAGGCCCCCAAGAAGGAAGAGAAGTAAGCACGCTTCTCCCTGCCCCTCGCCCGCTTCAGGGCGCCATTCTCCCTCTCACATCTGATGGCCCGGCTCTGACCTGTTGAGCGGACGGCCGTGCTTGCGCACCGCCTGTAGCGGACGGTCATCGCCTTGCGGCGACAGCCTGTGGCGGGCGCCTGAACCAGCTGTGCTGGTACAGAGCTGTAGCGGACGCCGAGTCTGCCTCCGGCAGCCTGAGCTGTAGCTTTTTTAAAGAGTTATGGTGTGCCTGGTGGGTTTCTCAACCCAGGTAGGGGCTTACGCTGGAACTGGTGCGTCAGGGCCAACTGCGTCTGCGGTAGATGAATCCACACACACCCCCCTCAACTGATCTTCAAAAGGCTACAGGGAATTTGCCGAAGGCAAATGAGCGTCCGCTACAGCTTTGCACCGGCGTAAGCCGGGGCAGGCGTCCGCTACAGACGCAGCGCAGCTGGGTCGTCCGCTACAGGCGGTGCCAAAGGCACGAAAGCTTTAGCTGGCCGTCCGCTCTACTTAACGACGATCTCACCCTCTTCAGTGAGCTCCACCATTTTGGTGATCGTGCCGTCTTTCTCGACGTTGAGCTTCAGCTCCGTCCGCGCCCGGGTCTCCTCGTCGAAGATCACCAGCTTCTGCTCGCCTTCTTCGATGGGGTGGTCCACCACTGGGGTCTTGCCGATCTCTTTGTTCCCCACATAGACCGTGAGCTTCTGCTTCTTTTTGGCAGGCTTCACCGTCAGTTTGCCGAAGAACTTCGCCGGCGCGGTCATGCGGATGTAGATCGTGTAGTGGCTCTCCACCACATCGAGATCCCACTCCGCAGGATCATAGCCGTCGAGCTCAGCCCGGAGACGCAGCGGCGTATTCGGCTTGCGGCTCACCCGGAGTGGCTCGCGGCCACCAGCACGGCCCAGGGGCACCTTCGCGCCGGGCTCACTCATATCGAAGACCAGCGCCCCTGAGGGGATCGTCTCCACCATGATCGTCGACAGGGCCCTCGGGCCAGCATCAGGGACCATCCGGATGGCGATGTTCCGGTTCTCTTTCTCGCTCACCTTGAACCGTACGTGTTGAGGGTAGAAACCCTCCTTCGTCAGCTTCAGGCTGATGTCGTTGCGGGCACCCACCCGTGGGAAGCTCTTGGGGGTCTCACCCACGGCAGTGCCATTGATCTCGATTTGAGCACCCTCAGGGGCCGTCTCGACCTTCAAAGCGCCAAAGGCAGGCAAGCCTTCCTTCAGCTTGAAGTCGACATCAGCACCACCCTCGGCCACCTGAACCCTGCGCTCCGCGGGCAAAAAGCCGCCCAGCAGGACACGGACCGTCGAGGGACGGCCAACATAGGTCTCCACTGAGGTGGGCGTCTTGCCATCGAGCAAGTTGCCATTCACCACCACCCGAGCGCCGAGGGGCTCACTGGTGATGCGCAGGATCGCCTTTCGAAGAGGCGGTGGTGGCGGTGCCTCTGTTGTCTGGCCCAGCTTTGGTTGCTCGAAGATGTTTGCAGTCTTGCCGAGCTTCGGCCCTTCGGTCTGGGTCATCAGGTAGTACAAACCGAAGCCGCCACCAGCCACCAGCAGCAGGATCACCAGGCCTGCGTAGCTGCGTCGAATGCGCAGCGACATCGAGAGGCTGCGCTCAGTCGGGGGTGGGTTCGACGGCTTGTTCTGAGCCTGCTTCTCTGCATCGGAGGCAGCAGTCAGATCAGGAGGCATCAGCAAAGCGCTCGCAGAGAGACGCGCTGACTCACCCGACCCCTTCACAGCAGACTCAGGGATCCGCATAGGCTGCTCTTGCGCTGCAGGAGAGGTCTGAGTCGCCGGTTGCACGGCGGGCGGAGCTGAAACAGGCGGCTGGGCAGCAGGCGGTGGGACAGGCTCTGACTGCATGGGGGCCGTGCGCCGCGGGTTGGGCGTCTCGAAGACAGGGATCTCCGGGCTCGGCGTCTGCTCGACCAGCGGCTGCTCGGGCGGTGCGGACACAGCGGGGCCCGCCGGGGTCTCTGTAGAGAGCTCGGCGATCAGACCAGTGGCAGGCGCCACAGGCGCTGCAGCAGGCTCCATCACAGTAGGGCCTTCCATGGGCCCGGGCTGGGGCGGAGGCGGATCGAGGAGCGGGTTGATCTCATCTGCCGAGGCCACCACGGTCACCACGGCCTCGGTGGCTGGACCTGGGGCCATCTCTGTGGGCGCCTCGAGATTCAGCGCCTGCTCTTCAGCAGAAGCAGGCATCGGTGCAGGGGCGCCCAAGTCGGGGGCGATGCTGGGGGCGATGTCGGCCTCGGGCACATCGAGGGAGGCCACCATCTCCGTCCTCGAATCGTCGAGTTCTACAGACTCGAGCATCGAGCCCGGCCCTGATGCCTGGGCAGGCTGAGCGCTCTCTGCCTGCTCTGGCTCCGATGCAGCAACTCCAGATGCAGTCGCTCCAGATGCCGTCGCTCCAGATGCTTCAGGCCCAGGTGCAGCCTCGGGATCTGGGGTCGCCTCGAGCAGCGCCGAAGGGATCGTCGAAAGCTGCGTGTCTCCAGTCGGGAAACCTTCCGCTGGGGTCATACCCGGCAACGCGGACTCGGCGTTCGAGTCAGTGGCCGGCAGGCTGGGTGATGGCTCCAACAAGTTGACCAGACCACCGGCAGGCTCACTCGCACGGGCCCGCTCGAGTTCCAGCGTCTCTCGGAAGAGGGTCTGCATGTAGTTGGCCAGCATGCCCGCGGTGGAGCGCATGCCTTCACCGGCGAGGAAGTCCTCCAGGGCGATCTGCATCGCCCGAGCATCCGGGTAGCGCGCCTCGGGATCACGGGCGAGCGCCCGCATGATCACCTTCTCTAGGCGTTCGGGGAATTCGGGGTTCACCGAGCGAGGGGGCGGCACCTCGCACTGGGCCACCACGGCGAGTGTGTCTTCACCATCGGTGCCACGGAACAAGCGGCGGCCTACAGTGATCTCGTAGAGGTTGATGCCTGCAGCGAAGACGTCGGCCCGGGCGTCGACAGGGGCCTGAGTCACCTGCTCCGGCGACATGTAGCCAGCCTTGCCGGCGATCATCCCCGTGATCTCCTGAGGGCTCGAGGCATCTCGAGCGACCCCGAAGTCCACCAGCTTCACCCCGCCGTCGAAGGTCACCAGGATGTTCGTGGGGGTGACGTCTTGATGCACGATGCCCAGGGCTTTGCCCTCTTTGTCCGATCGCGTGTGTGCGTAATGCAACGCATCGAGCACCTCGGCGACCACCCTCACGGCATGCTGGAGCGGCAGATAGTTGCCCTCAGCGATGCCCTGTGAGCAGACTCGGCGCAGGTCGACGCCATGGACGTATTCCATGGCGATGTAGTAGTCGTCCTGCTCACGTCCGAGATCGAAAATCTGGGCGATGTTGGGGTGGGTCAGCGCTGCTGCGATGCGCCCCTCTTCGAGGAACATCTGCACGCGATCGTCCTGCGACGCGAAGTTCGGCAGCAGGCGCTTGACCACGACCTCTTTTTCGAAGCCGCCCATGCCTCCCTGACGGGCCAGAAAGATTTCCGCCATCCCCCCAGTCGCGAGGCGTCGCAGAAGGGTGTATTTACCAAATTGCTGCGGAAACTCCATGGGCAAAAGGCCCCTCATAACAACCTTGAAATCAAGGGGAATCCTATGAGCGCCAGCGTTGTAGTGTCAAAAGAAATGCCCCAGTGGTTTCAGGAAAGCCCTGCATTTAACTTGACATTTGTTCAGTGCAACACCATGCTCCCCTCATCGCCCCCGAACAGAGCCCTGAAAAATCAGGGTCATGCTCATCACCAGGGAGAGTGCGATGCAGAGTGAAATCTTGATCATTGGTGATGAGCTGCTCGATGGCCGAGTGAGTGATTTGCACACAGCAACCATCGCTCACCACCTCGAGCCCCTCGGCCTGACCATCAATCGACAGCAGGCTCTGCCCGATCATTTGGAGACGCTGCAGACAGCATTTGTGGAGATCTCCGAGCGCGCAGAGTTGTGCATTGTCACTGGTGGTCTCGGCCCGACCTCTGATGATCTGACTGTGGCTGCCTTTGCTGCTGCAGCCCAGGTCTCACTCGCCGAAGACGCCGAGACCTGGCAACACATCGTCACGCGCTATGCCCCAGCCCTGCCTCCGGAGACCAACCGCAAGCAGGCGCTGGTGCCTGAGGGTGCCACCGTGTTGGCGACATCTGTGGGCACCGCACCGGGTCTCGTGGCTCGCTTCGGTCGCTGCACCTTCTTCCTCTTGCCCGGGGTGCCTCGGGAGATGCACTGGCATTTGGAAGAGCATGTCCGCCCAGCTCTTGCGCGGATGATAGACGAGGGCCAGCTCCAAAGTGCCCCATCAGCCCACCAACGCACCCTCACCTTCGTCACTGTGGGTGAGTCTGCTCTCGCTGAGGGCGTGGCATCGTTGGGGCTCGGTGATCACATCCAGCTCAGCTATCTCGCCCACCCCATGGGCGTCGATGTTCGCCTGCAGAGTACGGAGCTGGATGCGATCAATCATGCCGCAGAGGCCATCATCGCTCAGCACCCCGATGCCTTCCTCAGCGACGACGGCACGGGTCTTGTCGAGGCTCTACTTCAGCGCCTCAAGGGTCGCAAGCTCACGGCAGGCACCGCAGAGAGCTGCACAGGTGGCCTGGTTGCAGGTGCGCTCACCGCGATCCCAGGCAGCTCCGCAGTGGTCCTCGGTGGCATCGTGGCCTACAGCAACAGCGTCAAGATGGCCCGCCTCGCCGTGCCCGAAGCCGTCCTCATCGAGCACGGCGCCGTGAGCGAGCCCTGTGCTGCCGCTATGGCTCGAGGTGCTCGCGAAGCGCTGGGGTGTGATGTCGCCATGTCCATCACCGGCATTGCCGGTCCTGGCGGCGGCACCGCCGAGAAGCCGGTGGGCACAGTCTGTTTCGGCTGGTCCGGGCCCGACTTCGATCGCACCCAGACCCATCTGTTTCGCGGTGATCGCGAAGCGGTACGGCGCAAGTCCATGGTGTGGGCCCTCGCCGGCCTCTGGCGGGAGGTGGGGCGATGAGCCAGTTCCAACTGCATCTCATGCTCAGCGGGTCCATCACTGGCGCGTTGCAGCAGGTTCAGAAGCGGATGAGCCGGTTTGCTTCAGAGCAAGGCCTGAAGTGGCGTGGCACCCCCCGGGGGGCGCTCTCGGTCGTCTCCATCAGCTTCGAGCCGTGTGCCCCCGAGGCTGGCGAAGCGCTTTACGTTGCCTGTCACAGGGCAGAGCCTCGTGCAGTACAGCTCGACGTCAGCGGCTGGTCCCTCGTCGAGGGCGCCAACGGCCAGTGGCAGTGCATCGCCAGCGTAGAGGGCGCAGCAGCTGTCACTGAACAGCGCACCAGCCTCCTCGAACACATCACCCCTTACGGTTTCACCCCCATCGATGATCCCCGTGGGGCCTACATCCTCGTGGGCGTATTGCACGCGTCCGGAAAAGGAGAACCGATTGATCCCACCCTGCTCCCCCAAGGCGATGGTCCGTTGGGCACTTGCTCCACCGAAGCCCTCGCCCTGATCGAGTGCACCGAGCCCGATGCGCACCGGCAGATCTGGTCCCTGGCCCACAGTCAGAGTTCAGAGCGCGCATCCGTTGAAGGTGACGCAGTGCGTCAGCAGATCTCTGCCGCTCTCGATCGCCGTATCGCTCGTTATGCCCAGACGCGGCGACGTCGTCCCACGACGGGGCGCCCTGGCGGAAAGCGCCCACGGGCTCAACCGTCCAGGGAACAGTCAGCCCGGGGCCAGCACCCCAAAGCGAAGCGACCGAGAAACAACCCGGCAAACCAGACCCCGTCCAAAGCGCCGGAGCGCAGCCGCGCCGCCGGGCAGGACGAACAAAAAACACAGCCTTCGCGGCGCAGACGCCGCCGACGGCCCAATAAACCTCGTAACCCCTCATGAGAACGGGCGCTCGGCGCCCAAGGAGAAGCAGCATGCCTCGCGGTCAAAAAGAGCCCAACAAGGATCAGGCCCTCGCCCTCGCAGTGAGCGCCATCGAGAAGCAGTTCGGCAAAGGTTCCATCATGCGCCTCGGCGAGGGTGACAACCTCGTCAAGGACATCCAGGTCGTGCCCAGTGGCGGCCTCGCCCTGGACATCGCCCTCGGCATTGGCGGGTTCCCCCGTGGGCGGATCATCGAGATCTATGGCCCTGAGTCCAGCGGTAAGACCACGCTGACCCTGCACGCTGTGGCCGAGGCCCAGAAGCTCGGCGGTGTCGCCGCCTTCATCGACGCCGAGCACGCCCTCGACATCAACTACGCCCGCAAGCTGGGGGTGAACACCGACGAGCTGCTCATCTCCCAGCCTGACACCGGTGAGCAGGCCCTCGAGATCGCCGACATGCTGGTGCGCTCTGGCGCCATCGATTGTCTGGTCATCGACTCCGTCGCCGCGCTCGTGCCCAAGGCCGAGATCGAGGGTGATATGGGCGACAGCCACGTGGGTCTCCAGGCCCGCCTGATGTCGCAGGCTCTGCGGAAGCTCACCGGCAGCATCAACCGCAGCCACACCGCCGTGTTCTTCATCAACCAGATCCGCATGAAGATCGGGGTGATGTTCGGCAGCCCCGAGACCACCACTGGTGGTAACGCGCTCAAATTCTACGCCTCTCAGCGACTCGACATCCGTCGAATCGGGGCCATCAAAGATGCCGGTGAGGCCATCGGCAACCGGACCCGGGTCAAGGTGGTCAAGAACAAGCTGGCGCCTCCCTTCAAGGAGGCCGAGTTCGACATCATGTACGGCAAGGGCATCAGCAAGTCCGGTGACGTGCTCGATCTCGCCGTCGCAGCCAACATCGTCGACAAGTCCGGTGCCTGGTACAGCTACGAGCGGGAGCGCATTGGTCAGGGCCGTGAGAACTCCAAGAAGTTCCTCGAAGAGAACGTCGATCTCATGAACGAGATCGAAGCCAAGGTGCTCGCCCACCACGGCATCGCTGGCCGTGCCGGCTCTGCGGAGCAGTCTGCAGAGAGCGAGGGCTGATCAGGCAGAGCGATCTGCCCCACAGCCCCAGCCTGCTCACACCGTGTGAGGCCCGCTGTTCTGGCAGTGCCTCATAGGCCATCAACCCTCGCCTGTCGGTGTGCTAGTCTCCCCTCCATGAACACCCAGCCTTCATCGAAATGCCCTCGGCGTGCCCTCCGTATCTCGTGGGGTCTCCCCTGGTTGTTGCTCACCCTGCTGCTGCTCAGCAGCATCGCTGAAGCCCGCACCCGGGTGGCCATCGGTCGTCTCAATGGCCGTGGCGGGGGTGTGCGAGCCATCGGTAAGCTTCAAAAAGCGCTCAAGAGCTACGACGACATCGCCATTCACTCAACCAAGAGCTTTCAGCGCAAAGCCAAACGGTTGAGGGTCGAGGGTCAGATCCCCGCCGATCCCAACGCTCTGGCAGAACTGTGCGAGGCCCTCGACATCGACGCGGTGGTCTTTGGTCAGGTGGAGAAGGCTTCACGTCGGAGCCGACGACGCATCGTACGGGTGCAGGTATACGATCGCACCGGCCGGCAGGTGGGCAGCCACGAGATCAACGCAGGGCGGAAGAAGAAGATCCCCACACGGGTCTGGACTGCAGTGGCTCGAGCCATCGAGCCCGATCTGCGCAGCATCGGCGAGGTGGTCGAGGGCCCCATCATCACCCCTGAAGACACTGAGCCGAGGCCTCGGACCGTGAGGCCAGATCCCGTGGCTTTGACACCAGAGCCCGAGCGTGTGGGCCGGCGGCCCCGTGCCGAGACGCGCATCGACGAGCCCATGGGCCCTCGCACCCATGAGATCTTCAAAGCCTCTGCAGGCCTGTTCTTCTTGTCTCGAACCTTCGAGTACAGCGTCGCCGACCAATCGATCCCCTTCGCCGAAGGCGGCATCGACTACACCACCTCGCTTTCTCCTGGCATCGTCGTCGAAGCCGAGGTGTTCCCGCTGCGCGCCTTTGTGCGCAACGCTGCTGCCCACATCGGTTTGGGGCTCACCTTCGAAAAGGCCTTCCTGAGCACGGAACAGGAGGTCACCGATCTGCAGGGCCAGACTCGGGCCCAGGAGCTCAATACGTCTCACCAGCACATTCGGGCGCGGCTGCAGTACCGCGCACCGCTGGGCCGCAGCGCGACAGCGGTCCAGGTCGGCGGTCACCTGGGTCTGGGTTGGCTGAAGTTCAGGCTTCAGGACAACCCCGAATACCAGGGGGTAGACGCCTCGTACTTCGACGTGGGCATTGATGGTCTGTTCCCCCTGGGCACCCCCAAAGCCGCCATCAAAATCGCAGTGCGATACCTACCCAGCGCCGATCTCGGCGATACCGCAGAAGAGCTCGGCGGTGAAGTCACCACCAGCGGCTTTGGCCTCACCGGGGGTGTCACCTCCAAGCTCGGCGGTGGACTCACCGCCGACCTGCTCGTGGACTACACGGGCCTGAGCCACGACATCAGCGGTGAGGGTCGGGGGCAGCGCCTCGGCGACACTGCATCGGATGCCTATCTCGGCGTGCGGATGATGGCGGGGTATGCCTTCTGAGCCTGCTGCTCAGCAGCATATCCTCAGCAGCATATCCTCAGCTGCACATCCTCAGCAGTGGGCACTCAGCAGATACGGGTGCGCTGGCGCAGAGCCACGGTATCTCCGTCCCACCCCTCCCGGATGTCGTCCGCGGGGCTGCGTCCCTTCTCTACTGACGCATCGAGCACATCGAGCAGGCGTACGGCCTCGGGCTCGAGACGCGTCAGGCCTCGCCGGGCAATGGCGAGGGTCTCTGCGGCGAGCTCCTTGATGGCGTAGCCACCGCTCACGCCAGCGAGGCCATGCTCCACAGCGGCAGCGCGCAGATCGATACGGGCCGGCTCGTCAAAGGGTGACAGCAGCGCCTCGAGCTCTGACAGCGCAGTTTCGTCGTACAACAAGCCATTGTGCAAAGCCGGCAGCGCCAGCACGTACTCACGGCTGCCCATGTCCGCACCTCGAACCTCCATGTACTTCTTGAGGCGCACATCGGGGAACAGCGTCGACAAGTGGAGGGCGAAGTCTCCCATGTTCGCCGAGTAGCCTTCGAAGCCGTCGCGCATGAAGTCGGAGAACTTCAGCCCTGCGCAGTCCACATAGCGGCCCTCGCGGTGGATGAAGAACATCGGCACCTGAGCGGCCCAGGCGGCATATTCGGCGAAGCCGGCACCGGGCTCGAGCACATCCGGGCTCAGCTCGCAGCGATCCGGATCGGTGTGCTCCCAGATGCGGGCCCGGAAGGTCTTCACGTCGAGCAGCTTGCCCTGCTGTACCGTGGAGTTGCTCCACAGGGCGATGACCAGAGGCTGCAGGCGCATGGCCACCCGCAGCTTGCGCATGGCGTCAGCCTCGCTCTCGAAATCGTAGTTCGCCTGCACCGTGCAGGTGAGGGCCATCATGTGGTGGGCCAGGTTGCCGCGGGTGGGCAGGTAGCGGCGCATGATGGCGTAGCGGGGCTTGGGCATCCAGGGCACCGAGCTCGGCTCCCCCTCGGGGCTGTACCCCATGCCGCTCCAGATGAGGCCGAGCTCATCGCTCACCCCGCGGCTCTCCTCGAGGTGACGATCCAGCTCGGCCTCGGTGTCGAGGAGAGACACGAAGGGCGCCCCCGACAGCTCAAGCTGCCCGCCGGGCTCCAGGGTGATCGTGGCGCCGTCGCGGCTCAAAGCCACGATGGCCCCGTGCTCCTCTACAGCCTTCCAGCCATAGCGAGCCACCATCTGCTCCAAGAACGCCCGGATCCCCTTGGGGCCGTCGTAGGCCGGGGGCTGGGCATCAGCCAGGGACCAGCCGAGCTTCTCATGCTCGGTGCCCACTCGGAACTGATCTCGGGGCTTGCACCCCTGGGCAAAGTAGCCCGCCAGCTGAGAGATGTCTTCGAGTGGGGTCGCGTCTTCGAGGGTCTGGGAGCTCATGGGCAGGCCGCCTCATTATGGTGGAGAGCTTGGGGGAACCTAGCCTCTGGTGGTTCCCTCGTCAATCAGAGCACCATCTACCTGTTCATGCGGCGCTTGTGCACCGGCCAGGTATCTGCTAAAGATGCGCGCGCTTTTCAGGGGCCCCGGTTGTCGGGGTCTCAAACACACACACCGGAGCCCGCGTCGGCGTCCCCACAGACTCTGGAGAGTCGCGGGGCGATGCGAGGTGTAGATGGTGCGTGGAAGATGCCAACGCCATACAGAGGATTCACATGGCCATCATCAACATCCGTGAAATGATCGAAGCCGGGGCTCACTTCGGCCACCAGACCAAGCGCTGGAACCCCAAGATGCGCCCTTACATCTACGGCGCCCGGAACGGGATCTACATCCTCGACCTCCAGCGGACCGCCCCCCTCTTCGACTCGGCCTACAACTTCGTCAGCGCCACCGTGGCCCGTGGCGAGTCCGTGCTCTTCGTGGGCACCAAGAAGCAGGCTCAGGATGTGATCACCAGTCACGCCGCTCGCTGCGGCATGTACTCGGTCACCCACCGCTGGCTCGGCGGCACCCTGACCAACTTCAAGACCATCCGCGGCAGCATCGAGCGCCTTAAGAACATCGAGAAGATGTTCGCTGACGGCACCGCCGAGCGCCTCACCAAGAAAGAGGCCCTCAAGCTGCACCGCGAGCAGGAGAAGCTCGAGGCCAACCTCGGCGGCATCAAGAACATGCCCGACATCCCGGGCGTGATCTTCATCGTCGACACCCTCAAGGAGCACATCGCCGTCGCCGAGGCCCGCAAGCTGGGCATCAAGATCGTGGCGCTGGTGGACACCAACTGTGATCCCGAGGGCATCGACTTCCCGATCCCCGCCAACGACGACGCCATCCGCTCCATCGAGCTGTTCACCAGCAAGATCGCCGACGCCGTCATCGAGGGCAAGATGCGCCACAACGAGCGCTACGCCGGTCAGGGCGGTGGCGCCAGCGTCAACGTCGAGCTCACCAGCGACGAGGGTGGCCCTGAGGTCGAGTTCAAGGCCCCCGGCATGGAGATGCCCACCCCCGAGGCCAGCGCCTCCCCTGAAGAGGCCGTCGCCGAAGAGGCCGAGGCCGCCGAGGCACCTGCAGCGGAGTAATTCGCTGTAGTCGGCGCGCTGCAGTCGATCGACTGTCAGCGTTTCTGCTGCCCCTGACGGGGCGGCAGCCCTCGATATATCCAGCCCACCAGGCAGCAATTTCAGCAGCCCCGGGCCCCCGCTTTCATGACCCAAAACCTGGGCGGCCGCGTGTCGCCCACCAGAAAATATCGGCGGAGAAACCACCATGGCTATCAGCGCCAAAGACGTCGCCGCGCTCCGTAAGAAGACCGGCGCCGGCATGATGGACTGCAAGAAGGCTCTCACCGAGGCCGAGGGCGATCTCGCCAAGGCCGAAGAGCTCCTCCTCAAGAAGGGCCTCGCTGCCGCCGCCAAGCGCGCCGACCGCGTCGCCGCCGAGGGCCTCGTGGGCAGCTACATCCACCACGGCGGTGGCATCGGCGTGCTCGTCGAGCTCAACTGCGAGACCGACTTCGTCGCAAAGACCGAGGCCTTCCAGCAGCTCGTGCGCGACGTCGCCATGCACATCGCAGCCACGAACCCCAAGTTCCTCGACGACAGCGAGATCCCTGCCGCCGACGTGGAGAAGCAGAAGGAGATCTTCCTGGCCCAGAACCAGGACTCCGGCAAGCCGCCCCACATCATGGAGAAGATCATCACTGGCAAGATCGCCAAGTGGAAGAAGGAGCAGTGTCTCGTCGACCAGCCCTTCGTGAAGGATCCCGACGTCACCGTGGGCAAGCACGTGATCAACACCGCGGCCTCCATCAAGGAGAACGTCAAGATCCGTCGCTTCGTGCGCTTCGAGCTCGGCGAGGGCATCGAGAAGAAGGTCGACGACTTCGCAGCCGAGGTCGCCGCACAGGTCAAGGGCTGATTCGATGAGCACCACCCCCCCCCGCCGGATCCTGCTCAAGCTCTCCGGCGAAGCTCTCATGGGCGAGGGCCAGTACGGCATCTCCCCTGAGGTGGTCGAGCGCATCGCTGCCGAATTGAAGGTGGTGCACGAGCTCGGCCTGGAGGTGGCGGTGGTCATCGGCGGCGGAAACATCTTCCGTGGTGTCGCCGGGGCCGCCAAGGGCATGGATCGTACCAGCGCCGATTACATGGGCATGCTGGCCACGGTCATCAACGCCCTGGCGCTGCAGGACGGCTTCGAGAAGAACGGCCTCATGACCCGGGTCATGAGCGGTCTCGACATGCCGGCCGTGGCCGAGCCCTTCATCCGCCGTCGGGCGGTGCGTCACCTCGAGAAGGGGCGAGTCGTGGTCTTCGCCGCCGGGAGCGGCAACCCCTACTTCACCACCGACACCGCCGCAGCGCTTCGGGGCAACGAGATCAACGCCGACATCATCCTGAAGGCCACCAAGGTCGACGGGATCTACGACGCTGATCCCGAGATCTACCCCGAGGCCAAGAAGTTCGACCAGCTCAGCTATGACGAGTGCCTCACCCGCAACCTGCGGGTGATGGACGCCACGGCCATCACGCTGTGCCGCGAGAACAACATGCCCATCGTGGTCTTCAACCTGTTCACCCCGGGCAACATCGTCCGCGTGGCCAAGGGCGAGACCATCGGCACGCGGGTCGAGTAGCCCGACCACTCCAGGGGTGAACCGCCCGGCTCACCCCCTCCCCTCCCTCTTTCACATACCGCTTTTGACCCGAGTTTGGGGTGTGCTAGGTTCCTCTACGCACATGCAACGAATGTAAGGCACGACAACATGCAAGAGGTTTACGACGATCTGGAAGGCCGCTTCGAGAAGTCCTTCGAGGCGCTCCGTCGTGAGCTCAGCCGGGTCCGCACCGGGCGAGCCAACATCAACCTGCTCGATACCATCCGCGTCAACTACTACGGCCAGCCCACCCCGCTCAGCCAGGTGGCGGCCCTGCAGGTCCCCGAGCCTCGCTTGATCACCATCAAGCCCTGGGAGGCCAGCATCCTCAAAGACATCGAGCGGACCATCATGCAGTCCGATCTCGGCATCACCCCCACCAGCGACGGCCAGATCATCCGGCTGTCGATCCCGCCCCTCACCGAGGAGCGTCGTAAAGATCTGGTGAAGCAGGTGCACCGCATCGCCGAGGACACCAAGGTCTCTCTCCGCAACGCCCGTCGTGACGCCAACGCGTTCCTGAAGCAGGCAGAGAAGGACAGCGACATCACCGAGGATGATCTCGCGAGATCCCTCAAGGTGGTTCAGGAGCGCACCGACGCCGGTGTGGCCAAGGTGGACCAGATCATCGGTGAGAAAGAGAAGGAGCTGATGGAGGTCTGATCCCCCTCAGCCTACAGCGCAGCCCCCGGGGGCGGCGCCTACTGAAGAGCCCTCACCTCGGTGGGGGCTTTTTTTGTGGGCGCGCTCTCAGAAGAGGCATCAGAAGAGGCATCAGAAGAAGTAGTTGTAGGCCGCGTTGATCGTGTGAATCAGCAGCGGATCATCATTGCGGAGATCTTGCACCTCCGCCTCGACCAGAGCTTCATAGTTCAGATCGATTTGATGATGGCGGTTCGGGCGAATCAACACCCCACCCTGTACGGTGTAGAGGGTCTGCTCTTCGTCGAAGGTCCGACTCTGGCCAGAGGCACGGCCGATCGTCCGGCCGGTGAAGTATGACAACAGCGCATTGAGCGTCAGCCACTGCCCCGCGTCGTACTCCAAATCGAGCAAGAGAGTGTACGAGTCGGAGACGAAGTTGTTGAGCACCACCCCCTGAAGATCAGCCCGGGCGCCCACCCCGAAGAGATCGTCGTCTCGCAGCCCGGCGATGTATTGCCAGGCAGAGTCGTCTCCGCGGTTCTGGCCCTGATCTCGCGTACGGTACTCCACTGACTGGTAGTGGTAGTAGCTCGTGCCGAAATTGAGCGATGCCTGAAAGCGCACCCGATCGTACGCCAGATCCAGCGGCAGCAAACCCAAGGCGTCACGCTGGTTGGGCTCAAGCACATTCCGGAACACCGTGGGATCAGAGTAGTCAGCCAGTGAGAAGTGACTGTAGGTCAGCATCAGGTTCAACGGCTGTGTCGGCGTGTAGTCCAGCGTGCCGAGGTAGGTGGCCACGTTGGGGCCGTCGATGAAGTCCATCACCAGATAGCTCGAGACAAAGAGATCTTCGGTGAGCTTCATGTGGATGCGGTTGAAGCCGAACTGCCTGATCTGCTCGCCGTCTCGCATCATGGTGTTTGCCGCCAGCGACAAATCGAAGCCTTCTCGATGCAGCGAGCCGTAGAGGCCAGCGGCCTGGTATTCGGTGTTGAACGCCGTGTCGTACGGATCAGGCGACAGACCACCATAGACCCCAACCACAGCCTTGCGGTTGTCGGCGACGGCGAAGTTCACGTCCACGCCGTCCACCCAGGCGTTCCCCGCCTCGAAGATGAGCCGACGGCCCATGGCCAGCTCTACGTCACCGCCGGAGAGCGGCTGCAGCACATAGAACGACCGGGCCCGGACCACCTCTTCGGTCTCGCCAAAGCGCCGCTCGTTGGACTCGTTGATGTCGAAGATGAAGGTGCTGTCGAGGACCAGCTTCAGGCCCCCCTCGGTGAGCTTGTCGGCCCGCACATCGGCGTCGAGAAACACGTACGCCGGCTCGGGATAGTCGAGGCTGGCGTTGTCGGTGCTGTAATACCCCCGGAGCGTCATGCGGCCATACAGATCAGCCGGCGACGGCTCAGTGGACTTCTGCGCCTCTGCGATGCCACCCCAGAGCGCGCCACCGACGATCAGGGCCCGGGCCCACCGTGCGGTGCTCATCGGCTGCTCTCACAGGTGCCACAGGTGACCCCTGGGCGGGCAGGGACGAAGCTGCGGGTGGTGTGACACTCGTGGCAGTTGTCCGGGGAGCACTGGCCCACGTGGTTGCAGCTCTGGCTCGCCTGGGTGCCCTGGAACGTGTCGAGGTGACAGAAGCCACAATCGCTCGGCAGCCCACCGAAGACCCGGTTCGGGTGACAGTTGCGGCACTGCACGAAGCGGTGCGCGCCAGACAGCCGGAAGCCCGTCTGGTTGTGCAGGAACGTCGACGGCAAGAAGGCGTTCTGCGTGTGGCAGTTGTAGCACTGGGGCCCGAGGCTGCCGAAGTGCGGATCGCGGTGACAGTTGATGCACTCGGGGCCAGTGCCTGAGAGCGCCTTGCTGCGATCAGGGCCGTGGCACTCTTCACAGGGCAACCTGTCATGCAGGCCATCGAGCTTGAAGGCGCCGAAGTTGTGGTTCTGGGTGCTGTTCGTGGACCAGTCGGCGGTGGTGTGACACAGCGAGCAGTCCGACCCCTTGGTGCCCTTGTGGATGTCGAGGTGACACCCGTCACAGGTCTGGGGCAGCCCCTTGTAGTCGTTGTTGATGTGGCACTTGGTGCAGTCGACCTCGCGATGTTTGCCGTACAGGCGGTATTGCGTCTGCTCATCGTGATCGAAGTTGTCGACCTGCGCCCAGGTTTCAGGGGTGTGGCATGCGTCACATGCGCTGTTGAACTGCCCCTTGTGGAAGTTCTTGTGGCAGTTGCCGCAGGCGGTGTCGATGGGCCGGTAGTGCCCCTGCTTGTGACAGGCGTTGCAGTCCACCACGGTGTGGCGCCCCTGCAGCTGGAACTGGCTGAGGGTGTGATCAAACTGCTGAATCCGCCAGCGCTCGAAGCCATTGTGACACCGATCGCATCCTGCCCCTTCGAACTGCCCGCTGTGGGTGTCGGTGTGGCAGAACGCGCAGTCTTGCAGCGTCTTCACCTCGGTCTCGGTGCCGTTGGGGTGGCACCGATAGCATGGCTGCTCGTAGTGACGCCCCTCGAGGGCGAAGCCGGTGATGCTGTGATCGAAGCGGGTCTTCAGCCAGCCCACGGGGGAGTGGCAGTTCTTGCACGGCGTCTCCCCGAAGGTGTCGCCGTGGGGGCTCTCGTCTTTGTGGCAGTCGCGGCACTCGCTCTTGAGGGGCTTGTACTTCCCCCCAGGGTGGCACTTCTGACACGCCACCTTGCGGTGCTTCCCCTTGAGGGAGAACCGGCTCATGGTGTTGTGGTTGAACTTGGTCCGCTTCCAGCCGGTCTCCTGGTGACACCGGTTGCAGTCGGTGCCGTCGAACTGCCTGCCGTGAGGGCTCTCGCTCTTGTGACACGTGGAGCAGTTGTTGTTCTTGGGCTTCCACTTCTCCCAGGAGTGACAATCCAGGCAGTCGGCCTTCTTGTGCTTGCCTCTCAACGCCCAACCGGTGGTGTTGTGCTCGAAGATGTTGGTCTTCTTGAAGCCCGAGGTGACGTGACACTCTTCGCAGATACGGCGGCCGAAGACCCCTGGGGGGTGGGGGTTCTTGTGGCAGGTGACGCAACCCGTGACCTCGATGGGCCCGAACTTCTTCTTATCGAGGTGGCACTTGTCGCAGTCCACCTTCTTGTGACGCCCTGTACGGGGGAACCGGGTCTCCCGCTCGTGGTTGAACTTCAGGTTGGCGTTGAGCTTGTTCCAGTCGAAGGTGTTGTGACAGTTCTTGCAGTCTTTGAGGTTCACCCGCCCGATGGACTTGCCGTGGTACTCGCCGTGGCAGCCCTGGCAGTCTTTGGGCGCCCCGAGGTAGGAGTCGCGGTTGCTCCCGGGGCGTTTGGCGGTGTGGCACTCCCGACAGCCCACCCCGACGTGGCCCCCGGTCAGGTTGTACCCCGTCTGCTTGTGGTTGAACTTGCGCTTGTCGAGGGGGGTGATCTCGTGATTGCGCCCCAGGTGCTCGCGGTGACACGCGTTGCACGGCACCCCTCGGGCCATCCGGCCGTGGTACCCCTGCCCTCTCTGCATGCGCTTGTCGATGTCGCGGTGGCAGTCGAGGCACTTGGTGTTGGGCACCCCCTTGAACTGCACGTGACACGTGGTGCACTTCGCCGATTTGTCGAGGTGGGCGTGGGGCCGCGACAAGGGCAGCGGATCGCTCGAGGCGAGCCCGGGAACCAGCAACACCATGATGCAGGTGAGCAGGAAGAGGAGGTATCGAGAGCCGATGAGAGACATCGGCGCACATACTACCCTGATCTGCCGGGAGAGTGGACCTCGTTTATGCGGCTCTTTTTCGCAGCGGCTGTTCAGTTGCCGACGCGGTACACCAGAGACAGCACGATGTGCATGGCCAGGGCCACGAACATCACGTTGCTCGAGACCACGTGCACGATGCGGTAGCGCCTGAGTACGCGGGTCATGAGGGCGTGGCGGGCGATGGAGCGCTCGAGGCGGGCGCGCTCCTTGAGCAGCACCAGCATGTCGTGGGCGTCGCCCTCGTTGATGCCCGCATCTTTGAGCTCGTCCATGAGGTCGAGCACCTTGCTCTTCTGCACCCGATCTTCGCTGGACAGCTGAGCGATGCCCGCCAGCAGCTGCTTTGCCTCGTCGGTGCTGTAGCCCGACTGGTCGAGGCGCAGCATCTCGTCGATGCGCATCATCATCGTGTGGCCCACGGCCTTGTTGCTGAAGAGGCCCTGCATCTCCTGGTTCAGGAACTGGATCTGAGTGCGCAGCTCTTCGAGGGCCATCATCTGCCCCGCCTGGCTGCGGGGGATCAGATAGATGATGTAGCGACCCACGATGCCGGTGACGATGGCCAGCATCATCGTGGCAAAGGCAGCAATGGAGACGAAGCCGTGAAAGTAGAAGGCGGTGTGGAAGAAGCCGTATATGCCGCCCAATATGCCGGTGAAGATGTGCAGCTCCATCCAGACCTGCACGCTGCCCATCTTCGGGGCCACCCACTTGCCTAATTTGTAGAGCTGCGTGGCGACGCACAACCCGCCCCCCACGTATCCGAGGGCGTGGCTGAGGAAGTCACCGGGCCGGAAGGGCGTCAGCGGATCGATGCCCTCTTTGAGGAACCCTGCCTGATGCAGCAGGGTGGTGAACGTGAGCTCGGGCCAGTGCAGGCGGCCGAAGCACTCCCAGGCCACCGCCAGGGTGTTGAGCAGGGTCATCACCACCCAGAAGAACCGCCAGCCTCTGACGTTCCCCTCTGGAGAGACCACGTCGCTGAAGCCCGGCGCGTGGTGCACACTGAACTGCTGCCAGTGATCGAAGATGTCCTGGCCGTCGACCTGGAACATGGCCCCGGTGGGGCAGGCGGTGATGCAGGCCTGATCATCGTAGCCCGTGCAGTTGTCGCACTTCTGGGCGATGTTCTTGCCCTTGGCCTCCGGATCGCGGTCGGGGAAGTAGCGATCGATGTCGAGATCTTCCACCGAGTGCATGCGGATCGCGTCGAAGCTGCAACCCCGAGCGCACATGGTGCAGCCGACGCAGTTGTCGTCGATGACGATCTCCCGCGTCTCTGGGTGAATGCTGATGTGGCCGAACTTGCACTTGTCGATGCACTCCGGCACCACGCAGTTGTGACAGTTCGCCGGGATCTCGGTGAGGCCGAACTTCACCTCGCTGGGACCGAGACGATCGGTGCCGTGACGATCACGGCAAGCCTCGTAGCACCCGTCGCACTCGATGCAGATGTCCATGCGCTTGATCTTCACCCGACGGGCGAAGGTAAGGCGCTCCTGCACGATGAACTGAGAGATGTTCTTGCGAAAGTCGTCATCAAAGCGGGTCTGCTGACGCTCAGTCACGCCCCGGATCGACTCGCTCACCACCTCACGAAAACCCGCTTCCTTGCGCAGCAGGTAGTTGATGTCGGTGTAGCTGAGCTTGAGGACCTTCGCAGGGCACATGGCCTTGAGCACGACCTTCTGAGTGTCTTCGGTGATGAAGAGCTTCTCGATGAAGGCCTCACCCACGGTGAGATAGTTCACGATGTCAGGGCCAGGGAAGCCCCGATCGTGCCGGCTCACGTTCACGTCACCGAAGATGACGACAAAGACCGTAGAGGCGTCGTCCTTGGCGCTGGGCGGCGCGTCGTAGAGCACGTCGCCTCGGGCGAGCTCCACGTGCTCCACCCGAGGGGCGAGGCGCTCGAGCAGGCCCCGCTCCAGATGGCTGAAGGGGCTGTGCTGGGCCAGAAGCTCCGCGGTGACCTCCACCGGGGCGTTCTTCTTGCCCTTACGGCCACGCTTCGGTGCCGCCTTCTTTGCTTTTTTGAGCTTGAGGGGCTTCTTGGCGCCGGACTTGCGCGGGCTGTTTTCGGTGACACTCACCGGCGCCCCCGAATCAGAAGGGCAGGATGATGCAGAAGCCGGGGCTCATCGGATCGAACTGGAGGCACGCCTGGCCGGGCTGACACGGCAGGATGTGGTTCTCCGGAGGCTCGAAGAAGTCTGCGGGATCGCGCTTGATACAACTACAGTTACCCCCCAGTGAGGGATCGAGTGCGTTGGGCAAACATTGGGCGCCCGGATAACAGACGCTCACGCCGCCTTCCCCGTCGCACGTGGCGTTCACTCCGTCATAACACTGCCCAGTGGCCACATTACAACGATGGATCATCGGATCGGGGCAGTCAGCGTCGGCGTTGCACCCGGGATCACAGCGACCGGTGTTGATGTTGCACTCGGATCCCATCTGGCACTCGGTGCCACGACAGGGGGCGGCGACGCAGGCCTGGCCCTCGCACGCGAAGCCCGCCATGCAATCAGAATCCTGAATGCACTGCACGCACTGACCGACGAAGCAGATGGGGGTGTTGGGATCCTGCGCCTGGCAGTCGACGTTTTGCACACAGCCACCCATGGGGGCTTCGCCGCAGGTGTTGTCCATACGGCAGACCTCACCGGCGTCGCAAGGTACGTCGGGGCCACACTCGGCGCACTCGCCGGTGGCGGCGATGCAGGCTGGGGTGTCGCCCCCGCAGGTGCCACCACAGGCGTCGCAACGGCCCGACTGGGGCTTGCAGAGATCATCTTCACAGACATAGCCGTCGCCACAGCCTGCGCCACAGGGGGCGAGGCAGAAGCTCTGGGGATCGCCGTCGGCGAGAGGGGCGCAGCTCAGGCCGTCCTGGCAGCCCTCGGGGCCGGTGCAGGCGCCGCACACCGCGGCGGGGGCGTTGCAGTTGCCATCGAGGCCGCAGATCTCGCCCGCACCACAGCCGTTGAGGAAGCAGCCCTCGCAGCGGTAGGTGAAGGGTACGCACTGAGTGAGGGTGGCGTCACAGCGGAAGCCCGAGGGGCAGGCCTCGGCGTCGGCAGGATCACAGGCGCTGGTGCAGTGGGCGTTGGCGCCGAAGCCGGTGCACTCTGCCCCCTCACCGAGGCCAGCACAGTCGTCGACCCCACGACAAGGAGAGCAGAGCTGGGCGTCCTCAGGGTTGATCATGCCGCCAGCGCCGCCAATCTCACCGCCAGCGCCGGCCATACCGCCAGCGCCGCCTTCACCACCGGCCATGCCGCCTTCGCCACCGGCGCCACCAGCGCCGCCGATGATGCCGCCGCCGGCGCCGCCCATCCCGCCGGCACCACCCACGGGACAATCGGTGCCACAGACGCCACCGCAGCACTGGTAGCCCTGGCCGAGATCACTGCAGTCAGCGCCGCTCTGGCAGCTGATGGCGGGATCCGCGCAGGAGAAGCGGAAAGGACCAGTCTCGAGACAGACCGGGCGCTCGTCGGGACAGATGCCGCTGGCCCCTTCGGGCACGTCGGCGCACTCCTTGGCGCTGCAGCTCTGGGTATCGAGCAAGCAGGTTCGCCCTGTGCCGGAGCACGCGTTGATGCTGGCACACGACTCGGTGGTGCAGCTGCCGCCGTTGCACACCTGCCCGCGGGGGCAGGCCAGATCGTTGGCGCAACCCGCCGCCTCTTCGCTGTCATCACAGCCGACGAAGGCCAGGCTGCTCAGCAGGAGCATGGCCCCCAGCGTCAGACCGTCAATGGTGCGCCGCAGCGCAGAGCGTTGTTCCATAGGAGCTCATCCTCATCTTGAATACCGCGCTTCCTCGAGGTGACCGGGGGCGGTCAGCCTTGAAGACGGCGCAATATAGGATAGGGGTGGGGCTCGGAGCAAAGGCCCCGTGATCACATTGAAGGAGAGCCTACGCGCGCAGGCCCGGGTGAAGAAAATCCAAGCCGGTGATGGGCTTCATCATCTCCCGGATGAAGCGACGCTCCCGGGCGAGCTCGCGGTAGCCGTTGCGCAGGGCAAGGCTGAGCTTCCGCTCTTCGGGCACAAGCTCGAGAGGGCTGAGCACATGCCTGAAATTCTTGGTAAACCCGGCATATCGGGCGTTGGACGACACCTGAGGACGGATCAACCGCTGCAGCGGGTGCGCCATGAGGTTGCGGGTGAGTTGAGGCGCAAAGCAATCCATGGCCAGGATGAAAGCGTTCTGCGTGCCCACATCACCGCGCTGCACCGACTCCCAGGCCACGCGGCTGGGCACGTTGTTCACCACCCCGCCGTCCACCAGTCGGTTGATGCCGTTCTGCTCCAGCAGCTGCGACATCAGGGTGTGCATGTGATCATCCTGGCGCCAGATGTCGTAGTGGATCAGCGCCGGCACGGCAGAGGAGAAGCCCACAGCGTCGACGACGTCGAAGCGCCGCGTCATCTCGTCTCCGCCGATGACCACCTCTCTCAATCGAGGGCGCTTCACCAACTCGGCGATGACTGCAAAGACCCGCCGTAGCTGGCGGCGGATCACAGAAGGCGACACCTTCTGCTGCTCCACCACCTCGTCCATCAGGTGCTCGTAGTAGTCGAGATCCCGGCTGAGATCCCCCTTGCCGATGCCTGCAGCCACCACCCGCATGGGGATGCCGAGCTCTTCCATCCAGAGGGCCCGCTCGCCGCTCTCGTGCATGAAGTGGCGGCCGATCCCCTTGCGCAGATAGAGCCGGAGCGAGGCCGGCACCCCATAGCGGCTCGCCGCCGTAGGCTGCATGAAGACCTCACGAAATTTAAGTCCCCGAGCAAGCTCGTAGGCCTCGTCGAGATCGAACCGACGGTGCCGTGCCCGGAACAAGCTGATGATCGAGCCCATGGAAGTACCCACCAACAGCTTGGGCACCAGCCCCATGTCGTCGATGAGCTTGAAGGCGCCCATGTACACATAGCCCGATCCGCCTCCACCACCAGCGACGGTGATCAACGCCTTGCGACACACTTCGTGGTCGAGGGCTGCGGCGGAGACGCGCTGCTGCTGGTCGACGATACGCTTTCGCGTACGATCGGTGATGGTGTGCAGAACAGGCAGCGCCTCACGAAGCGTTCGCCAGTCGATGGCGCCTGGGGTCTCGAGGAGCAGGGGCTCAAGGACTTCGACCACCCGGGCATGAAACTCGTCGAGGGCCCCTTCAAGGTCGACGGTGCGCCCCTCTTCAGGCACGCACTCCACCCGAGCGAGATTCAACGCATACCGCAGCGCAGCAGCCTCACGAGGGGCGAGGCGATCAGGGCGCTCCACGAGGCCCCGAACCACGGCGACCTCCATGTGCTCCAGGGGGTTGATGCGCTCGAATCGTTTGTCGAGGTTGATGGTCACTGATCCTCGAGGTGAGAAAAGTACACAAACATTTACAGGATCAACGACCTCTTCAGTCCAGCATTTTACACGTTCACCACAACTCGACCCACCCTCGGGCACCTCGGCCCGAAGTGGATCCGGGTCGAGGCTCGCCAGCCTCAGCAAAAATATTGGGCGAGAATGTCAGAGTTCGACCTTCCATCTCGAACCACAGCTCAGGGACACGGTGAAGTTGCTCGATTGACGTGTCACAACCCCAAAGAGTGTTGGGGACACAACCCCGAAAGCACTTCCGAATACACGAATACATGGAGTGCTGTTTTGATGAAATCCGCTCGCATTTTTCTCTCTTCGATCGTGGGTGCTGGTCTATTGGTCTGCCTTGGCGCTGGGGTGAGCCACAGTGGCACAGTCTCCCCGGGTGATTGTGCGCCAGGCCGTGATACTGGTGCTCGGCAGCTTGTGCACAGTTACCTGACGGGGCAGAAGAACCGTCACACCTCAAAGCTGTTGGTGACCCCACAACGTAAGCTCGAGCTCGGTGGTCGTCTGCGCGCCAAGGTCACAGAGCAAAAGTTCGCCTTCGTGAGCGTGCCCTACTTCTCTTCGAAGGGTGTAAAGCTGACAGTCCGTGGCGGCATGAGCAAGAAGGCCGATGGCTTCGTCATCGAATACGCGCTCAAAAAGTCAGCCCGAAATTGGAGCCGTTTCAGCGCTGGCGATCTGGTAGTGACGAAGTGTTACCGGTTCAACCAGGCAGGCAACCCCACCACCGCCTTCGAACTCAACCCTGCAGGTGTGGCCAACGTAAAGCCCGGCCGCGTGCTGGTCAGCTCGTTCGCGAAGCGGGGCTTCACGGCTGACATCATGCTCAGAGAGAGCGGTGGGCGGGGGAAGCCACACACCTCGGCAGGTGGCGGCCGCAGTGACAATGGGGGTTCACGCGGCCAGAGGCCTATGAAATCCAGCGGTTACTACTTGCCCCTCCCCTGTGGCACCACAGCAAGGATCACTCAGGGCAACAACGGGGGCTTCTCCCACAACAACACCAAGAACCAGTACGCATTCGATTTCGGGATTGGTACGGGCAAACCGCTGATGGCCATGAGGGCAGGCACTGTACACGCCGTCTATGATGGCACCCGGCCAGGGGACCCCTGTTACAACGGTGGTGATAAATCCTGCTACAGCAAGGCCAACTATGTGGTCCTGAGCCACGATGACGGCTCGAGATCCATCTACAAACATCTCAGCCGGGTCGATGTACGCAAAGGCGTTCGGGTTCGCCAGGGCCAACAGGTCGGACTGTCAGGCTCTACAGGACAGTCGACGGGGCCGCACGTACACATCATGCGCCAGAAAGCGTGCTCGGGGCTGGCCACGAAATGCCATTCGCTGCCTTTGAAGTTCGAGGACGTCCCGGGCGGGGTACCCAAGAAGAACGATCGCGTCACCTCGGGCAACTGCCCTGCAGGCCAGCGCACGTCCGGCGCCAGCGCAGGTGGGCGCAACACTGGCGATGGCAACCGCGCGAGCGGTGGTAGAGCCAACAATGGGCGCCGCAAGAGCAACAACACACGCCGCGGCCGTCGCAAGAACCGTTGAGGCCTCCCCACAGCCAGCCCTCACAGCCCCGCTGAGCAGCGCTCATTGTCGGCCCAAGTCATCGCCGAGGTGGTCGTTTCATCTGGTGATATCGAGGCCCCGACCAGATCTGCGCATAGACACGGCCCTCGATCTTCACCTCGTGCAACAGTGTCTTGCCATACCGTTTGAAGTGCCCCGACCACCACCTCCGCTGTCGGATGGAGAGGTAGTACACGAGGTAGTCGGCCTCTTTGTGTGACTTCACCCTCTGCATGGCGGGCAGGTAGGGCCTCAGGGTCTGGTGCATACCCGACCAGACCTTGGGCCGAGCCTTGGGCCCGGCATCCTCGCTGATCCATGCGCCGACCTCCCGCATACCCTCACCCCAGCCCATTTGAATGGCCTCTTCTGCGGGGATCGGCATCCACTCGGCGGCCCAGGCGATGGCGTACGGGTGCACCCTGATCAGACGCCCACTCCGGCCGAGGGCCAACATGCCCACGGCCAACGCCGAGATCCACACCACCTGCCGTGAGATCTGCGGCCACCTCCGCCCAAGACGCCGCGCGGTGCGGATCACCCACCACAGGCCATAGGCCGCGAAGACGCTCATCAACGGCATGAAGGGCAACAGATAACGATCCATCTTCTTGGCCCCGAGAGTGAGGACCATGGCCATGGGCAGGTGCGCCAACAACAACCCCCACATGATCCCACGGACGGGTACCCGGCGCGTATGACGGGTCATGGGGGTCAGCCGACTTCGTCGCCTCAGAGTGACCCACGCCCCCACGAGCATGGTGAGCAGGACCTCGGGGCTGGTCTTGTAGAGGGCGAGCACGGCATAGAACGACATGCCCGCGTCGGCATCCGAGGTCTCACCGAGGAAGAAGGTTCGATGGCCCTTCTTCACCAACGCCTCCCCTTCTTTGATCAGCCGCTCGATGATCTTCTCGGGCTGCTCCCACAGGGCGGGCCATACCGCATACACGACGGCAACGGCGACGAGGGTCATCAGGGCGAGCTGTGGCACGATCTTCCAACACCGCCATCGCCTGAAACCGCTTGGGTGGTTGAGCCACGCGCTGATGCACCAAAGGCCCCCACCGACGGCGATGGCGCCAGCGCTGATCTTGGTGAGTACGGCAAGGCCGAAACACACCCCAGCCACCCAAGCCCAACGCCACCGGCCTCGGCGCAGCATCAACGCCACAGCGAGGAGCCCGATCCACCCGAAGGCGGTGAGCAACTGGTCGAGATGCATGGTGCGGCTCAGCGCCACGAGGTAGGGCTCGGTGGCGATGATGAAGCCGGCGATGAAGGCAGGGGCGATGTGGCGCGGGCCCATGAGCCGCAGCCACATCACGCTGGTGAGGGGCGCAAGCAGGGCGCCGATGAGCGCCACGGGTGCGGCGCCAGCGGCCACATGGAGCGGCGTGGGGGTGGAGGTCCAGCCAGGGCCGTGCTCGAGGAATGGCCCTGCCAACCACATCAATGTGACGCCTGGGTGGGTCTTCTGAAAGGTCTTGTGCCACTGCTCTCGCTCGATGGCCTGCCAAAATCGTCGCGTCCGGCCCATCCATCCGTGGCCGGCATCGATGTTGAGGTAGGCGTCGAGATCGGGCAGGCGCGCCCAGAGTGCAATGGCGGTGAGGGTGAGGGCGCCACAGGCGACGAGCAGACGCCGGCGCTGAGCGTGGGGGCGTCGAGCCCACCAGGCGGTGAGCCGAGGGAGGATCACTGATCGCGACCGATCACTTGAAGTGGTACGCCACACCAATGGTGAAGAAAGCCTGGAACTCCCACTCGGTGCTGATCTCTCTGATGCGCGCAGTGTTCCCTTCGAGATCCACGGTGGGGTATCGATCGGTCACCTTCCGGGAGAAGCCCGGCGTCCAGTTGCCTCGGAACGCGATGGGGATGCGGATGTCAGCGTCGGAGACGGGCAGGATGATGTCCATACCGAGCCCGAACCCCAGAGCGGTGTAGAAGTCGGCGCTGGCGCTCTTGAGATCAGTGATGCTGCCCGCATCGACCTCGGAGCTCACGGGGATCACGAACTCGGGGCCCACCATCAAGAAGGGCCGTGTGGTCCGATAGGGGATGGCGGCCTTGACCATCAACGGGATGTGGATCGACGACTGACTCAAGGTGACGTCGACATCGAGAGCACCAAAGTCATAAGTACCCGTGCCCCGCTCGGCCATGTAGAGCAGATCGAGTTCGAGGCCGATGGCGCCCCGGTACATGTAGGCGAAGGAGAGGCCACCGCCACCACCGACGCCGGCAAAGCCGGGGTAAGGCAGCTGAGCGTTCTCGTAGGCTTTCTCTTCTTCAGAGGGCTCGCCGATGAAGCTGCCGTTCACCAGCCCCATGGCGCCGATGCCGAACTCGTGCTTCCGCGCTTTTTTGGCCTGGGCCTGACCCGCAGCGAGCAGGAGGCCAAAGGCCACACATGATGTGGTGATGAGTGTGGTGAGTTTCATACATGCTCCTCACTGGCAGTCGCTCTGCAGGCAGATTCGGGAGCTACATAGCACACACACAGCCTCAGTGGTACGACAGGGAAGACGCCCTGCAATGTGCCTGACTGTGACTCTGATATGAACCATGATGGATGTTGATGTTGAGTGTGGGACCACGACGAGCCATCGACGATCCATTTGAAAGGCGCTCATGATTCTTCAGCTGCTCGCCCTCGCCACCACTCTGCTCACGCCCCCGCCCCCGCTGGTCTTCAAGGGGCCGATCGTGCAACAGGTCACGACCACTTCGGCCAAATTGCTCTGGGAAGCCACCGACAAGGGCCCGTTCAAGGTGATCATCGGCAGCGAGGCAGGGCGACGGGACATCCCCATCGAGGCCACGGGGCCATTCCCCGCCATGGTCTCGGTCCCCATCGAGGGTCTCAAACCCGGCTCGACGTATACATGGGGCCTGCTCGGCGGCACACCGGAGCGCCCCATCAAGCAAGGCACCGTCACCACTCAGGGTCCATCGAACCGACCGTTCACTTTCATGGTCTACGGCGACAACCGCTCTGATCATCGCGCCCACACGGGGGTGGTCGAAGCCATGGCCAAAGAGAAGGCCGACTTCTGGATCAACACGGGCGATCTGGTGGCGGTGGGCGCTCGCCCACGAGACTGGCAGATCTTCTTCGCCATCGAGGGGCGACACCTGGCGTCAACCCCCATGTGGCCGGTCATCGGCAACCACGAGGTGGTGGGCCAGGGTCACAGGCTGTTCCAGCGCTACTTCGATCTGCCCGGGAACGAGCTCTACTACGCCATGACCTGGGGCAACGTTCGCTTTGTCTTCATCGACACGTACGTGCACGTCGATCAGGGCGCCCCCAATGCTGCTCAACAGGCGTTTTTGCTCGAAGAGGTCGAGAAGGCGAAGGCGGATCCCAAGATCGATCACATCATCGGGGTGGCGCACGCGGGGCCCTACAGCAGCAATCCCCACCGCCATGGCAACCCGCCTCTTCGCCCTCTCCTGAAGAAGCTGAAGGCGGCTGGCATGAAGGCCCTGCTCGCGGGCCATGATCATTTCTACGAGCGCGGCACCACCGACGACGGTCTGCCCTATCTGGTGGTGGGCTGCGGTGGCGCGCCGCTCTACCCCACGGTGGGCCCTGGCAAGCACGATGGATACACGGCCCACGCCAGCCGCAGCACCTACGGTTACGTGCGCATGCACAGCGCTGGGCCAGTGCTCAAGGGCTGCGCCGTCGATCTGGACGGCACGGCCTTCGACTGTTTTTCTATCTCCGGCGCTCCGGCCCCGTGAGCGGCCGTCTGCGTCGCGATGCGCAGCGCTCAGGCGGCGCTTCCCTCCTCGACGATGCTTCCAGCATCGCCTGCGGGTGAATCACCACCTGCGCACTACGCCTCACGACGCAGTCGACCACTCACGTGACCTCCGCGCCTCCGTGGGCTGGCCAGATGGGGGGGAGGAGTTGGGGTTGGGGTTGGGGGCGCAGGTGTCAGTGGTATCAGGCCATTGGATGGGCCTGATATGTATGTGTCAGAGAGGCGCTGTGCATGTACCCCGCCAGAGCGGCGGCTTCGATCAAAAGCTCTTGCTGTCGTAAGGGGCACAGACCTTCGTGCAGCCAACTCGACTGAACATAGCTGGAGAGTGGTGACAGTCAGCGCTGTTGCCGTTGTGGGGTCCACGAATCTTCATGCAAACGTTGTGAAGAAGAGAGACCCGTAGCCAGGAGATCCCACAGAGCCCTTTCAAAGCCGTAATCCACGTATGCACGTGCTCCGCGGAGGCGTGGAGGTTCTGGGGGTCGTCAGCTGAGGGGTGAGTTGGTGTGCAGTCGTGGTGGCAAAAGCGCAGGCGCAGCAGCGCTGCGTCGAGCATTTTGGCGCCGCGAATGTGCGCCAAATCGCCGCTCAGATGGCGGCCCACAGAGCCGGAGCGCCGGAGCTAGAGCAACAAACACTGGAAGGAGCCGAGGAGGCAGACGAAGTCATCGCCCATGGCTGCGTTGGCGAGATCGATGTAGCACTGAGCCTGAGCCTGGGCCGCAGCAGGATCTTGAGCGAGCAGGTTGCGGCAGCTGTCGAGGTAGGCCTGCTCACCGCCGACGAGATCTTGGAGGTTGCAGTCCAAGATGGCAGCGAAGCCGTCAGTGCAGATGTCGGCAGGGTTGTCGAAACAGGCCTCGATCTCCTCCGCAGAGCAGCCCGCCATGCGGGCGTCCCGGGCGCAGTTGCCGAAGCCCTCTGCGAAGGCATCACCGTTGAGGAGCGAACCCCCGGCGCACTCAATGGCGCAGGCGTCCTCATCCGCGAAGATCGCCTCTTCCCCGGGACCGACGAGGCCCTCACAGGCAGCGATCTCTGCACAGGCGCCCACACATGCCGGATCGATTTGCGGATCCTCAGCCAGGCAGAGGCCGATGTCGTCACAGGCCGCCCGGTTTGCGCAGGCAGCGTTGATGGGCGTCCCTGCAGGCTCGGGGATGCAGTCGCGCTCGCACAGGAAGGCGTCGAAAGCCGGATCGCAGACATTCTGCGCGCCACAGAGGCTCTGACACGCGGGGCTCGCCGGCTCCACCTCGATGCCATTGCACTCCGCAACAGCGCCGCAGCCCGCCTGACGGCGGGTGGCGCCGAGCGTGCACGACACCTCGTCGACGTTCGTCTCCGCCTCGAGCGCCATGCCGCAACTTGCCACGCACGACTCCACGTCACCGCCCTCCTCGATCAAGCGGCAGCGATCCATCTCAGCGCAGTACGGATCGCACAGCGTCGTCACATCAGCGCCGTCCACACAGGCCGTCACCGCTTCGC
Organism: Bradymonadia bacterium; assembly: GCA_046290225.1. GTDB lineage: Bacteria > Myxococcota_A > Bradymonadia > UBA7976 > UBA1532 > JBKAGE01. Next base: position 160,594 of record JBKAGE010000038.1, read on the forward strand.
AGGTCTCCTCGGCACCCTGCAGACAGGCCTCCGCCGCAGCAAAGGTGAGGCCTTCGACGCCAGGGAGCCCCGCACCACAGGACTGCACACAGCTCACCATCGCAGCCTCGTCGCCGCCCTCGCAGGCCACAGTGGCCTCGCACCAGCGCAGGCAAGCCAGGCCTCCCCCGAGCTCACCATCCTCGCAGGTGGCGCGCTCGTCGCATCGATCAGTGGCGGCGGCACACGCCAGCCGCTCCAAGTAGGACTCGGGCCGGGCGAAGGTGGCATCGTCACAGGCCGCCTGACAGTCAGCGCCACCGAGATCACAGGCCTCGAGCAAAGTGCACAAGGGCGTGCAGTCCGGCGCCGGAGGGGTCTCGCACAGCGGCAGCTGGTCACAGCCTGCAGCAGCGGAAGCGCACAGGCGGGCAGCCCGAGCCCGATCGGTGAGGAACAGAGCCTCGCAGCTCGCCTGACAGGTGGCTGCGTCGGGGTACTGGCCCAGAGCCTCACACTCATCCAAACGACCACAATATGACTCGCAGGTCGCCATAGGCTCTGCAGCGGCCTGACAGGCTTCGATGGCCGGGCACGTGGCGCCACCCGCGCACTCGATGAGGGGGAGCCAGGAAGCCGCCTGGGCCGCCTCGCCGCTCGCCAGGGCTCCGTCACAGAGTTGCTGGCACCCGAAGGCATCCTGGCCCTCGGGGAGCAGGCCGCACAGCTCGCTCACCTCGCAGTGCGCCCGACAGCCCCCGGGGGGCGCCGGTGCCGGTGCGAAGCAGGCATAGAGAGGTGATTCGCAGCTGTCCTCCAGAGAGGATACGAGACAATCGGCGGCCTCCTCTGATACAGCGGCGAGGGTCTCCGCAGCAGGGATGTCACACGGCTCGCCGAAGAACCCGCAGGCCTCGTCGGCACCGCAGATCGCCGCCACCGCCTCAGGATCAGTGGCGCCGCCCGCTTGAAGGGCGATGCAGCTCTGGAGCGCCTCACAGTTCCCCGCGAGGTTGTCGAAGCAGCCGATGCGTTGGTTCACGCGCAGTTGCACCACCGGATCGGCGTCGCCCTGAGCAGTGGCACACTGAATAGCGCACTCGATCGGATCGAAGTCGGGATCCGCGCTGCACTGGGACTCGGCGTCACACATGCGCAGGCAGTCCGCCGCGCGATCCTCGAGCATGCATCGGGCAAAGCCCAGCTCATCACATACACCCTGACGCACCAGTGCTTCGCCGCAGATGCCCATCCGGAGCTCCACCACGCGCACCTCGCAGCCTTGGGCGCAGCTCTCCACATCGGGGAGCGCCGTGGGCAGACGGAAGTCTTCCTCGCAGCCGTCGATGGCGGTGCACACCTCGTCACAGGCCGGTGGGGGCGCCTCGGGGATCGGACACTGGTCGAGGCGGCCACAGGCCTCGAGCTCCACACAGCTCAACCACCCCTGGAACCGGGGCCCCTCGCTGGCGAGGGCGCAGGCTTCGGCGCACGACTCTGCGGAGCCACCGGCGAGATCGAGCCGATCGCACTCTCCGAGCACCTCACAGGCATCAACACAGTTCTCCACCGGGCGACGGCGAGGCTCCATGTCGGGGAGCGAGGCATCGCTCATCTCACCGCCGGCGCCGCCCACTTCACCACCGGCGCCGCCCACCTCGCCGCCAGCGCCGCCCATTTCGCCGCCAGCGCCGCCCATCACCATGGCGTCATTGGAGCGCATGCGGTTTGCATCAGGGGTGTCGGAGCCACCTCCGTCATCGCAGCCAGCGATGCTGAGGGCAGAGACAACAATGGTGAGCCAGGTCTTCATGAGGGCGTCTCCCGGATCTGATGAGGCCGCGCAAGATACAGCGTGGGCTCAGATCGGAGCAAGAGGGCCCAGGTCAGCTTTCTCGGATGATCAGCTCTGTGCGGTGAATCAGCTGGTCGACGGCGGTGGGATCGAGGTGCTCCCACGCGAGAAACAGCAGAAATTGCAGGTACTCGTGCAGGCCATCCCTCAAGCGACCCTCGGGATCCGGCGGGTCGAGTTGCTTGAGATGACTCACGAGGGGTGCCAACGGAAGACGTGCCTCTGCCCCTGGGTGCACATCGGCGAACAGAATGGCGTCCTCGCCTGAGCAGCCTTCGAAGAACGAGCTGCTCACCCGAGCGAGCTCGTCGGGAGAGATGTGGTTGAGGAAGTGCCGTCCCACCTCACCGTAGGCTTGGTTGTAGCGGGCCACCAGCGCCATGAGCCCCTCAAGCACATCGGCGCTCCAGCTCACTGCAGGTGCCTGAGCCTCGCCCACGGCGAGGACCCCCGTTTTAAGCAGGTGTTGCACCGCTCGGAGCACCCGCAGCTCACCGAGGCCTGTCACCTGCACCAGATCCGTGAGGGTGCGGCGGTTGTCTACCGAAGCCAGAAGCCGCCCTTCGATCTGCGCAGTCTCCGGGCTCGCCGGTGTGTGAGGTGTGTCGGTGAGCATCAGGGGCCTGAGCGCGTCTGGCAACGAGGTGCGCAGATGGGCCAGCTCGTCCTGGCGCCGGAGTACGTCGAGCAGCAACTGCTGAGTGCCCATGGGGTTCAGATTGGGCAACAACGCCGCCTCGAAGCGCTGCACGAGGAACCGCCCCGACTTCACCTCCACCATCGATGCGAGGATCTCTTCAGTCTGAGCCCGCATGGCCGCCCACAACTGTTTGGGCGTGATGTGTCCTTCGGCGATGAGGATGTTGCCGATCTTGTTGCCCTCGCCCGATTGCCTGAGGAGCTCGGCGAGCTGTTCGGCGCTGATCAGCCCCATTCGAAACACCACATGCCCAAGACGATCACCAGGCAGGTTGCTGCTGGCTGCGATGATGTCGCCCTTGCGCAGGTAGATGGTGCGACGCGTGTGCGCCTCGATGACGTCGAACCCTGCGGTGCGCCCTCCGTTCGAGAGAAAGGTCAGCAGATCGATGACCATACTCTCGTCTTCGATCACCCCGCTCATCAGCACCCGCCCCGACGTGGCGCTCTGGCCACGGGGCTTCTCGGGCTCTGTCTGCCGTGGGGCAGTCTTGATCGTCGGATTGTCCGAGGCGCGCTCAGCGCTCATAACGTCACCACCTCGTCGGTGCTTCACCTTGTACATTCGGCATCTCGAGACCATGGAGTGAGCATGTGGTCACCCCCGGGTCCATGAGGCCCCTCAGCGGGCGAAAGTGTCCCGAGTTGGAACGCGCCACAGGCAAAAAGGGTGTTTGAGTCATGAAAAAACGCATCTGCTGATATAGTCCCCCCATGTCCGTTCATCGCCCTACCGGAAGCGCCCCCATCCAGGACACTCTCGAGCTCACCTGGACCGAGCGCCCCAAGCACGCCGAGCACGACGGCCCGCCCATCCCTGGGGTGGTCATGGTGAGCCACGCTGGCGAACCCGTCTTTGCCGGCGCCCCTCTCGTCAACGGCCGCCTCACCCTCGGCCGTGGTGATCGCGTGGGGCAGTTTCTCATCGAAGATGGCTGGATCTCTCGCCAGCACGCCGAGATCGAGCTCACCCCTGCCGGCTGGCAGGTGGCCGACGTCGGCAGCAGGAATGGCAGCGCCATCGACGGCATCACGCTCCAAGGCGAGCGACGCCTCATCGAGCACCCGAGGGTGATCCGGCTCGGGAACAGCCTGTTCCTCGCCCGGCGCGACATCCGGCCCTACCTGCTCAGCCCGCCCTCGATCCGCCACGGCATCATCATGGGCCCCAAGCTGCAGAAGACCTGGAGCGAGATCGCCCGGGCTGCCCACTTCGGCAGCACCTTGCACATCACCGGTGAGTCGGGCGCAGGCAAGGAGCTCGCCTCCAGGGCGTTCCACGATCAGGGGCCTCGGCACAGCGGGCCCTTCATCGCCGTGAACTGCGCCACCATCCCCCCCAACCTCGCCGAGCGACTGCTCTTCGGCGCCAAGAAGGGGGCGTACTCCGGTGCCGACGCCGACGCCAAGGGCTATGTGAACGAAGCCCACAAAGGCACGCTGTTCCTCGACGAGGTGGCCGAGCTCGACCTCACGGTCCAGGCCAAGCTGCTGCGCGTGCTCGAGAACCGCGAGGTCACCCCCCTCGGCGCCGCCCGGGCCCAGCCGGTCGATCTGCACATCTGCTCTGCCACCCACCGCAACCTTCGAGATGCGGTCTCTGACGGGAAGCTGCGTGAAGACCTCTACTTCCGGCTGTCTCAGCCTCACGTGGAGCTGCCGCCGCTGCGCAGCCGGCCCGAGGAGATCCCGATGCTCGTCGATCGGGCAGTGCGTCGGGTCCTCGATGAAGCCATCAAGCGTGGCAGCCCCAGCGACGTCACCGTGAAGGCACACGTCTCTCTGGTGGAGACCTGCATGTTGCGCCACTGGCCCGGCAACGTGAGAGAGCTGATGGCCGAGGTGGCCGCAGCGGTGCAGACCGCGGTCACTCAGGGCAGCGAAGAGGTGGAGGGTCGGCACCTGCGGGAGCGGGCCGGCACCGCCTTCGAGTCGGGCAGCTTCACCGCCGGTAGTGCCCTGCCCGTCGCCGAGACGCCCACACCAGCGCCCGCAGGCGGCCAGAAGCAGCAGTTCACTCAAGAGCAAATCGAGGCGGTGTTGCGAGAAGAGCGCGGCAACGTCTCCCGCTCTGCCCGGCGGCTGGGCCTGCACCGCACACAGCTGCGGCGGATCATCGATCGCTACGAGATCGACCCCAAGGCCCTGTAGGGGCGCCGGCAACAGCCACTGGGCTCAAGGCGCCTCACCGCCTGCCCACCTGATCTGAACCCGCAACCCCTGGTGCTTGCCCTCTCCCTCGAAGGCGATGCCGCCGAAGGCCCAGAGCAGACTGCTGAGGGCTCTTGTCGTCTCGCTGTCGCCTCCAGGCTTCGCCGGCCAGCGGGGCTGAGCGGGTGATCCATAGAGCGTGTGGGTGACCACACCGGCGTCGTCGATCTGCCATGGATCTTTCGCGCCATCTCCCCACCCTTGAGGCACCGCGCCGAGCCAGTGACCTGCGAGGGCCACCCGGTCCTCTGGCTGCTTGGGAAGAGGCCCCATCCAACTCAAGGTGTCGATCAGGTACCAGTCTCCGAAGACGCGCCGTCGCCGGCTGGCTTCGTGAGTGGCGTAGAGGGTGGGTAGGAGCTGACCATTCGGCCGAGGCCTCAGGTTGAGGGCCGACTGCACTGCAGGCACCCCAGGCAGCTCGGTGCGAGCCTTCTTGCTCAGGCGATCCACCATCCCCTCCACCACTGCACGGTTGAGCGAGATCACGAAGACGTCGTCGATGATGGCGTAGTACAGCGAGAACGTGCCGAAGAAGCCGCCGGTCTCGGCGATCTCCACAATCTCGACCCCGTTGTACTGGCCCACAGGGGCCCACCGCAGCCTCATCCCGACACCACTCACCCTGTTCTGAAGTGTGGTGAGCGTCGCCGCGAGGGCCACTGCGCTCTTCACGTGCACCATGGCGTAGACCGGCAAGTCCCGAATGACGTTGTCGTCTTCTCCCCGGTCGTCGTATCGGGTCTCAGATGCACTCAGCTCACCGGTCCTGAGCACGAGGTTCCAGAGCTCGGCGGTATCGGGGGCGCCGACGGCCACCCAATCCCCCACCCAGCCGAGGCCCGCCTCACCGATGAGGCCCGAGCCCTTGGCGACGCTGTCGAGCTCGCGACGCAGCTTCGACTGCTGGCCCACGGCGAGGGTCCAGTGCAAGCCGTCGCCGAGGTTGGGCACCTTCACCGTGGTCTTGCCTACCGTCTCGATGATCTCGTCGTACTCCGAAGAGTCGATGAGCGGGAGCACGCGTACGTCGAGGGAGAGCAGACCGCCTGACTGCGTAATCTGGACCGCCACCGGATCGATGAACTGCCGCCAGTACTCCTGATAGGTCTCCCGAAAACGATCGTATGCCGCTTTCTCGCTCGGCGTGATGAGGTCGATCTTCTGCTCGATGAACGGTGTCATGCTGCTCAGATCACCCCACGCCGACCGAGGCCCGGCGTCGGTGAGCGTGATCTTCCCACCGTCGCTGTGCTGGCCGCCATTCGTCGGCAACAGCCCCATATCGACCAGATGCTGAATCGACGGCGGCTTCCGGCCTTCGAGCCAGTGATGCACGACAGTGGCGTAGCCCACGGCCCGCAGCTCAGCCTGCGCCTTCATCCGGCGCGCTTGGAGCACCTTCACCTGGGGGCTCACCACGTGAGCCACGAAGGCGTCGCCGAGGAAGACGAAGCCCGCCTCTCCGGCCTTCGCGGGGTACAGGGCCCGCATGTACTGAAAGTCACCTGCCTGTGCGAGGCTGGGCACGCCCGCCTGACCAGCCTTCAGAATATGCGTCAGCGCTGCGGCGCTGTTCGAGACGATGATCACACCATCGACCTTGACGAAGTACTGACCCACGACGCCGTCGCTGCTCGAGGTGTGACGCACCTGGTGCCCCACGAGAGAGATGGTCTCGCGCTTCAGAGGTCCGTGCTTCGCCTCAGCCCGTCGCTCGAAGCCCTTGAAGGCGGTCATGAGCAACGCCTCCCCTTTCACCTCGAACAAGATCGACAGATCAGAGCCTTCTCTCAGGAACGGATCGCTCATCACCAGGGCCATGGAAGACGCCGCCTGAGGCCCCAGAATCTTCGACAGCTCGGTCCGCTGCAGCATGAGCTGTTGTTGGTAACGTGCGCTGATGCCTGCCCTGCCGGCCTGACGCTCAAAGGCGGAGAACACCGGGGCGAGCTGCGCTTCCATCGTGTCCATCAGCTCGGCGAAGGCTTTGGGATCGTCGAAGTGGGCGTAGAGCATGTCCGCGGGCACACGCTGAGCCAGCGGCTCGATCACAGGCTTCGTCTTCAGCTCGGCGATCATCTCCGGCCATGGGTGAGCGGCGAGCGGGACCGGCACTACGTTGCTCAACGACACCGTGGGTGTCTCGTTGGTGGTGACACCCAGAGCGCGATCTATCTGCAACGCCTCTTCGATGGAGGTCATCCCGGTGTAGAGCGACATGGCCTCGCTGATCTCACCTCGCCGACGACGTCGACGATCCAGCTCGACCGGGCCCTGGTCAGAGACCCCTTTGGCGATCCGCTCGAACCGTCGGGCGACATAGGGGTTGAGCAGGCTCCCGGAGCGCTCCGCCCCGAACCAGTGTGCGGCGCTCCGGTAGAACGCTGCGTGCAGCGCATCGCCGGGCTGGGGCGGCTCTGCTGGCGGGATGGTGACGGTGTGCACGATCCCGTTGCCCTTCCTCTGACTCAGAGTCACCTCGATCTCGAGCGGCCGACTCAGCGGGTGGGCGTCGACCAGCCGGACCACGGCGAGGCCAGCCTCGGGCATCCCCCCTTGGGCGAGAGGAACCGCCACCCCATGGCGAGGGCCTTTGATTTTGGCGCTGACGAAGGTCAACCCGTTGGGAATGGGCGCCCGCACCTTCAAGAACAGACGCCCGTCCTGCACATGTTGTGCGAGGAGAGTGCCGGCGATGGGCTCGCCTTTCTCGAGCGTAAACGCCGTTGACTTCCGCGGCCTCGCCTCAGCCTTGCCCACAGCTGGGCCCAGGGCAGGCAGCTCGGCCTTCTGAGGTGCTCGGGTGACCTCAGCCCCATCGGCCTGTCCCTGGCTCTTGACCTGCCCCGACTCGGGGTTGCAGGCCCCCAGGGCACACAGAAGGAAGAGGCTTGACGATCTCCACAGGGTTTTGCGCATGGTTGACCTTTCGATGCGGGTGGCTCGACTCGACTGGCGACACCACTCCGCAAGAGGCGAGCCAAATCTCCGAACGCGGCCTTGAATGGGGTCGTACAGGTGCTCTTATACACCCAATGCACAGCGCTGCTGAGTTCACGTACACAAGCCAGAGAACTCGTGCTCGCTCAGGGTGTCGAATCGGGGGAACAACGGGGGAAAGCATGGTGGCGCTCGACCATTCACGCCTGAGCTATGGGGCGCTCTTCACACTCATAGCTTGCTTCTGTGCACAAAGCTGCGAATCACCTGACCCAGCACCTGCGCAGGATATGTCGCATCACGACACCCACACGCGGCGATCCCGTATTTAGAGCAGTATAAGGAAGGAACTGATACGGCAGGCGAAGAACATCGGCGAGAGGCCACGCGAAGAAAGCGCAGGTGATGCCAAAGCATTGTCGAGCATTTCTGAGCTTGGGATCTCGTCGATGGGCGAGCTTGGTGTGTCAGTTCCTTCCTTATACTGCTCTAGATCCAGACTTAAACCCGCGAACCTCTCGCTCTCACTGCTGTCCAACGCATGTTGGGCAGCATCTGTGGGCGGCACCTCGACTCACAGGTCATCACCTCATTCTCGATGGAGCCGAGCCCATGAGAAAACGTGATCTGTATTGGTTGAGCATCATCCTGAGCGTCTTCTTCGTCTCGATGCAGCTACTGACGGGTTGCGAAGGGACCCAGCAAGCACCCAAAGGCATCGAGGCTTTGCCTGATCGGTTCGTCGAGTTCCTCGACATCAATCAACCTGACGAGGAGCCACTCGACGAGGCGAAGCCCGACTCACAGGCGGGGGCCAAGCCTGACCCACATGCAGAAGGCAAAGGCTTCACAGAAGCGGAGAGCGACCACGACAAATTTCCAAAGATGCGCAAAGTCGTGCGGTCGAAAACCGTCCTCAGTCGGCTTGGCACCATGGGGGGCGACGGTACGGACAAAGTCGTCGACGACCTGCAGGACGGCGCAAAGCTCGTCGCGCTCAAAGACGCCTTCGACGGCGCCACGGGTGTGGCCATGGCCAAGGGCCCTGGTGCTGGCCGTGACACCCGTAGCCGCATCGGTGAAGCCGGCGCTGGTGAGTCAGCCAGCGTGAGCAATGCCGAGATGCTGGGGCTCCGGGGCGCATCCAGTGCCAGAGTCGAAAGGCGTGTGCGCGGTCGAATCAAAGTCGCGTCACGAGCGACGTCGCAATCAGGACAAGGCGAGCTCGACGCCACCAAGGTGGCCAGGGTCATCAAGCGGCGACAAGGCGCTCTCAAGAGCTGCTATGAGCAACAGCTCAAGCGGAACCCCAAGCTCTCCGGCAAGGTGCTCTTGCAGTTTCAGGTGCTCGAGAGCGGCCGAGTCGGCTCTGCGGCCATCGTCCAAAACTCCACTGGCTCTCCCGAGTTCGGGAAATGCCTCACGGACCGCTTCAGGCGCATGCGATTCCCTCGGCCTGAGGGTGGCGCCGCCAGCTTCACCTTCCCCTTCGCCTTCAGCCCGGTGGACGGGGGCTACACGCCACCCACCCCCTCGCCGAACTTCGCCGACCAGAAGCCACCCAAGCCAGAGCCGGAAAAGGAGCGCCCTCCTCCTGAGGAGTCCAAGCGTGTCGCTGACAAGCTCACCGAAGACAGTGAGCGTGATCGCGTCGACCACGCGGGTGATCAGATCGCCGTGGTGCCGCCCTCCAAGTTCCTGCCGCGGAGCTTCTACTTCGAGAACACCTACCTCGCCGGCGACGCAGCCTTGAGCTGGCGCATGAAACGTCTCGACGAGGCCCTCTCCCCACACAGACGGCCCTATGCCCACGCTGGCATCACCGAGCAGGACATCGACCCCCCCACCACCCAGGCCCTCGCCCTCGACGTGAGCCTCGATCGGCCCACACTTGAGGCCCCTGGGCGTGTGTTCATGCAGGTGGGCCTTCGAGGGAGCGAGCGTTTTGGCTGGCGCCGACCGCCCCTCGAGGTGGTGCTGGTGGTGGATACGCTCGATCGCGCGCTGGTGGACGCCGCCTATCAATCACTGCGCAAGCGCCTCAACGGCGCCGACCACCTAGCCATCGAGCAGGTCGGTGTGGGCGAGGTCATGCCCATGCGCCCTGGTGATCAGTTGCCCTTCGAACTGCCCGTCGTGGATCCACCACTTCATCGGTCGAGTACCCTGCGGGGCGCCCTGGAAACCGCCGGCAGCCTGCTTGCAGGTGAAGCCCACCGCCGTCACCGGGTCCCTGGCAGCAGGATGGTCTTGCTGCTCTCCACCCGACTCGACGATCGCGAGGTCCGCCTCGCCGAGCCTGCAGTGCACGCGCTCACCCTCAACGGGGTCATCACCTCAGTCTTCGAGCGCACGCTGGGCAGTGATCCCGTGGGCTGGCAGCTCGCCGCCGCAGGTCATGGTCACGCCCACACCATCCGCGACGCCGCCTCGGCACCGCAGGTCGTCGAAGCCGAGTTCGAAGCCATCGCTCAGGTGGTGGCCCGCCTCGTGCGGCTCAATGTACGCCTCGGCCCGGACGTGGAGCTGGTCCGCGTGGTGGGCAGCCGCCCCCTCGAAGCCCCCGAAGTGAAGGCGGTAAAGGCCCGTGAGGTCCGCATCGATCAGATCCTCGGAGAAACACTCGGTGTCGAGGCTGATCGCGGGGACGATGATGACGGTGTGCAAACGGTCATCCCATACTTCCTCGGTGGCGACACCCACGTGGTCCTCTTCGAGCTGTGGGTGAAGTCACCGGGCGCAGTGGCCGACGTCTCTATCCAATACAAAGATCTCATCCAGTCGAACAACGCCACGGCCCACGCATCCGCCTTCATCCAGTCTGCCCCCCGAGCCCTGGCCCCCCATCATCGACAAGTGCGTCGAAACCTGGCCCGGGCAGAGGTGGCTCAAGGACTGCTCGACGCAGCGACTCAGGCGAAGCGAGAGGGCAAATGGGCCGCTCGCAGGGTGCTCGGCCAGCTGGGGGCCGGCCAGGAGGACGGTCCTCTGGTGATCAGCGTACAAGCGCTGCTCGACAGCCAGGCCCCTCAGCAAGTGGTGGCCTCAGCCCTGGAGATCGCCGGCATCAGGCACATCAGCCATCGGGGTCAGCAGGGTCGATGGTGAGGTTCTTCACGTGCATGTTGCTTGCTTCCTACGCCCTGGTGGAAGGCACCTCTATCGTCCATGGGCATCCCCCCAGTCCGAGCTTGTGGCCGCTCAACTCGGCCACATCTGAGCACCAGGACATCGCTCCGGAGGCCACTCGCTCCCCAAAGGTGATTTGCACGTTCAAGCCCACAAAGCATGGCGCTCATGAACACTGTAGCCCTTGCCCTCACTGGCCAGAATCGCCGCAGAAGTGCCTTCAGGCTCAAGCAGAGCTGGACGCCCAAGCCGTACGAGCAGGGGCCTGTCAACGCATGTCTTCAGCGTCCACGCACATCTCTGTGCATCCATCCCTCAGTGACCCCAATGAGTACAAAAAATTCGCCGGCGTGCTCCTAAGGCGCTCGAGCAGCATTCGTCGTTGCGTTTTCAGAGCCTTTCGCGAGCAATGCCTCGCCCACGAAGAGCTCCTGCCCCTCATCCTCACTGTGACGGTTCGGGTGGGCACTGACGGCAGGACACGCCAGGCCGATGTCGGGCCCCTCATTGGCCCCTACACGTTGATCTCGTGCATACAAAACACCCTGGAACGCTTTCGCTTTCGTAGAACCCAACTGCCCCACCAGAACATGTTCGAGCTCACCTTCCAGCCTCCTCCAGGATTCTGAAACGTTTGCACATGTTCGTCGTACTCCTCTGTAGTCATTTTCAATGAGCGGGTATGTTGAGTCATCTGCCCCTGCTCTCAGTGCCTCAACTCGTCAATCGAAGCTGCCATGCCCATCACCCGACGCCTCGTGTTCATGCTCTTCGCCCTCTTTGCTCTCCCTGCTTGTGGAGGCGCGGACTCCAACGAGCCGGCCAGTGGGGATCCAGGCAATGACGAGCGCCCTGGTGAGGGCACGCCACCGACTACGGATGTCAATCAGTTGCCCCTCTTCGTCGACACCACCGAGGCTCGAGCCCTCATCGACAGCGGCGCCCTCGTGCTCGACGCCCGCAGCCAGAGCGATTGGAGCGCCGGCCACCTGCCCAGCGCGGGCAACGCACCATGGCAGACCTTCGTCGAAGGTGAGCAGAACGGGAACCTCTCCGACACTGGCTATGTACAGCAAGCCATGCGCACCCTTGGCGTGAGCAACAATGTGCCTGTGCTCGTCTATGGCGCGTGGACCGAGGGTTGGGGAGAAGAGGGGCGCCTGTACTGGACCCTCGACTACATGGGCCACGAGCGTGTGCACATCCTCGAGGGCGGTCTACCTGCCTGGCAGCGCGCCGGTGGCAAGACGAACACCGATGCCCCCTCCCCTGCGCCCGGCAACTTCACCGCGGCACCTCGACAAGGGCGCATCAGCACCGACGAGCTCAAGGCCCTCATCGACGCCGGTGAGTCCATCATCGTCCTCGATAACCGCCGACAGGAAGAATACGAAGGCGCCACCCCATATGGCGCCCCCCGTGGAGGTCACATTCCCGGGGCCATTCATCTGTATTGGAAGGATCTGATCACAGAAGAGGGCCTGCCGTCTCTGAGCAGCCTCACCCAACGGCTTGCCTTGCTCGGCATCGACGTCGAGCGTCCACAGGTGGTGATCACATATTGCACGGGGGGTGTGCGCTCCGGGTTCGGCTATGCCGTGCTCCGGGCCATCGGCCACAGCGACGTGCGCAACTATGACGGCTCGTGGTGGGCCTGGTCCCGCAACGAGAGCCTGCCCATCGAGCGGCCCAGCTTCGAGTAGACAGCTCCAAAGTAGAGTGGGCTTAGGTGGCACTTTGTTTGCTTAAATCCGCCCACATGAAAAAAAACGCACATCGCCACGCCCTCTGGCTCTGCCTGCTCGCAGCGGCCTGCACTGAAGACAACAGCCCCGCCACCGACACTGCTGACGCTGGTCCCAGCATGGCCGACGCCACCTCTGGTGAAGGCGGTGGCCCCGGTGAGACCGATGCCGGGATGTCCGAAGGCACTGCAGATGCTGCAGTCGACCCTGCAGCAGACGCCGGAGATGGGACACCAGATGCGAACATCTCCCTGCCTGACGGCGGCATCAACCCGCCCCCTGGGCAGGACGAGTGCGGTGATATTCGCACCACAGCCAAGGTGTACTACGGCACTCGGGAGCCCACCCACGTTCCCCTTACGCCTGGCCAGGTGCTCGCCGTGGGCAGTTTCAACGGGTGTACTGGCACGCTCATCGCCCCCACCTGGGTCCTCACCGCCTCACACTGTGGCCTGAGAACCGGTCGTGAGTTCTGCATCGGCCCTGATCCTGACAACCCGGACACTTGCCTCGTGGCCAACCGGGTCTACGAGAACCCCGAGGCCGACATGGCCCTCGTGGAGCTCAACAGCGACGCCACCATCGCATTGCCTGGGGTGGAGCCGATCCCCATCATCACCGAAGACATGTCCAACGGATGGATCGGCCGTACCGCTGAGGCTGCCGGCTATGGGCAGACCCACGACCGGCGCTTCAACACGCGATACTTCACCGCTCAGCCCATCGTGCGCGTGCAGGGTGACTTCCTCACCATCGACGGCGAGGGCGAGCGGGGCGTCTGCTTCGGCGACTCCGGCGGCCCCGTCATGGTCATCGCTGGTGACAGCACCGTGCGCGTCGCTGGTGATCTCAGCAACGGCGACGGCTCCTGTGTGGGCCAGGACAACTTCACTCGAGTGGATCGCTACATCGACTGGATCGAGGGCTACACCGGTCCCACTCAGGTAGAAGGTGCTGCGTGCGGCAACATCAGCACCGAGGGCCGCTGTCAGGCAGGCTGGGCGGCATGGTGTGGCGACGACGGCCTGCTCCAAACCGAGCAATGTGCTGGTGCCTGCGGCTGGGACACTGCAGCCAACGGCTTCCGCTGCATCGAGGGCGATGATCCCTGTGGAGGCTATGATGTGTACGGAGGGTGTGACGGTGACGTGGCACGCTGGTGCGAAGGCGGAGAGGCCCGGGCCAGAGACTGCGGCGCCTGCGGGCTCTTCTGCGAAGTCGCCCCTGGCATCGGCTCCCGCTGCACTGACGATCCATGCGCCTCTGGCGATCTCGACTACCTGGGTCGCTGCAATGAAAATGTGGCCGAGTGGTGTGGTGATGAGGGCTTCCAAACCCGCAACTGCACCGAACAGGGGCAGACCTGTCAGTATGTGAACCGCCGAATCGGGTATTTCTGCCGCTGAGCGCCCCAAAAAACACACACCTGCACACATCCGGCACTTTCCCCTACCACTGCCCCGAAAAACCACCTAATATCTCTGATGCCACCATAAACTCCACTCCTGGAGTGTCAGCGAGGAGCATCAGATGGCATCTGCATCAAGATCACCCACCGGTCCCGATGATGCGCATTGGTCAGGGTGGAACTTCGATGGCTTCTCTACAGATGAGCAGCAAGCATCTCACCTGAGTGCTTCTGCCAGCGCCTCTCTATCAGAGCGACTCCAAGCACACGACACAGTCCCTGATCTGGGGATGCACAACTGGTCCTCGGAACGGCCTCACCTGATTCCACCAGAGCCGTTCCACCCTGAGGCCGTATCTGAGCAAGAAGCGCTGCCAGAGATTCAGGCACCCCCCCCGACCTCTGGACGGCACACCCTCGAGCAAAGCATCAGCCTCTGGGCCCACCGATCTTTCTATGGCCTGGTGCTCGCAGGCGTCTATGGATTGATCAATATGCTCAAAATGCTTATCGGTCCTGAGCAGGAATATGACATGATGCCTGGTGAGGAGCCCCGAGATCGAGTTGTCAGACCACTTTGGAGTCGCAACAAAAGACGATGACTGAGTGTTGATGTGTGTAGCACTCAGCCAAGACAAGAAGTCTCAGTGATAGAGATTCAATGATGCCAACGGTGCCTGGAAGGCCACTTCAAAAAAACTGTCACATCTTCCACACCTTCCGTATTCATCACTGAATCACCTACATCACCCGTTGAGGAGCAGATCGATGGCGGCATCTCATACGCCCACTGATTTCAGTCATCAGACGTGGTCTCATGCATTATCTCATCGACCTGCTCGTAAAAAGCCCCCCCGCCGTCGGGCGCTTTCAACTCATCGCACGACGACCAGGCCCATCCAGCGAGAGCCGTCAGGCAGGTGGTGCCAAGTGAAACAAGCTGCCACATCGCTGATGAGACAGGGTTTTTTCTTCGCAGTCCTCGTGGGCGTCGTCGTTCTGGTGTCTTCCCTCGGCCTCGTTCTCTTTCGAGGGCGGTATTATCGGATGATGACTGGCTCGAAGACTGATCCCATCAAACGGCCCAACCCACATCAGAACGCTCGAGGGTTCAGCGCCGGTGACAACCTGGACTGATCTCTCTCGGTATAGATGTCGCAATGGATGGTGCTATTCGAACCGATAGCCCACGCCGTGCACGGTCTGAATGAACACAGGGTTACGTGGATCATCCTCGATGCGTTTACGCAACTTCGAGACATGTTGATCGAGGGTACGACTGTTGGGCATGTGGTTGAGCCCCCAACAGGTCCGGAAGAAAGTCTCTCGATCGACCACGCGCCCCCTGCGCTCTACGAGCAACCGCAAAATCGCGACCTCTCTCAAACTCAACTCGACGGTGTTCTCCGGGCGACGGGCTCTCAGCTCTTCTGGATAGATCGTCCATGGGCCCAGTTCGAACGGACGGCGCTGATCAGCTTCTGAGGTCGAGCCCCCGGGCTTGCGCGCCATGGCGCGCCGTGTCACCGCGCGGATGCGGGCAATGACTTCTTTGACGCCGAAGGGCTTCATGATGAAGTCGTCGGCACCGAGCTCCAAGCCCAGCACCCTGTCGATCTCTTCACTCTTGGCGCTGATGAAGATGATGGGCACGCCTTCATCCTGGGCGCGGATCCGACGACATACGTCGTAGCCGCTCATCCCCGGCATCATGATGTCGAGGAGTACGAAGTCGGGCCGCTCTTCTCCATAGAGTGTGAGGGCAGATGGGCCGTCGACGGCCACGAGGGGGGTGTACCCTTCTCCCTCGAGGATTTCGGTGAGCCCTGTCCGGATCAATGGATCATCTTCGGCGATGAGCACCCGCATGTTCAGCTCTCCTCGGTGGCGGGGGTGTGCAGTGTGAGTTCGAAACAGGCCCCAGTGTGGGTGTCGACGGCCCCATCGAGCAAGACCAGATCGCCACCGTGCAGCCGGGCGAGTCGACGGGAGATCGTGAGGCCGATGCCCGTGCCCGAGGCCTGGGCCGTGAGCCGATCGTCGAGCCGGTAGAACGGGTCGAAGATGCGCTCTCTACTCTGAGCAGGGATCCCAGCCCCCTGATCGGCCACCATGACCCACGTCCGCCCTTCCCCCTGACCGGTGATGATCTTGACGCTCTTGGCGCCATACTTCTCGACGTTGCTCAAGAGGTTGCCCACAACCTGCTCGATCACATCGACGTCTGCCATGACCTGAGCGCCAGCGTGGGCGTCGATCTCAATGGTGATCTGTTTGTCTTCCAGGGCGGGCCGGAAGTGCTCCACGGCGGCTCGGACCACCTCGTCGACGCAGATGGCCCGGGGTTTGAGCACCAGCTGTTGTCGCTGATCCCGAGCGAAGCTGAGCACATTGCTGATCATGCGACTGAGCCGCTGGCTCTCGTCGACGATCACCCCCATGTACCGTGCCGCCCGCGGGTCTTCGTCGAAGATGTCCTCGAGAGACTCTCCGAGCAGCTCGGCGTACATGCGGATGTTGGTCAATGGGGTCTTCAGCTCATGGGAGACCTGGTTGACGAAGGTGACCCGTTGCGCTGCGAGGGTGATGGTGCGGTTGCTCTCTCGATGAAACAACACTGCGAGGCCGATGAGGGCCAGGGCCACAGCGGCAATGGCAGCCCATCGAGCGAAGTCATCCTCGCCTGCGGGCGGTGGCTCGGTCCAGCTGACGAGGCGCCACGCCCCAAGGGGCGCTGGCAGGGCAAGCTCTGCCAGGGGGTCAGCGGCCTTGTCGGGCTCGTAGTCCCCCCATTGATAGAGCACCTCTCCACCAGCCTCGAGGAGGGCGGTCCGGACAGCTGAGGCGCCCACCTCAGGCACCCCGCTGCCGCCACGTGTTCTCGCACGACGCTCGATCACCTCGGTCTCCGGCAAAGCCGCCACCAGCTCCGAGAGCAGCGCCGCGCCGGGGATCTCGATGCCCAGGGTTCTGGTGCCCATGGGGGTGGTGATCTGTCGCCAGAAGATGAGGGCCATGCCCCCACCGGTGAACCAGGGCTGCCAGCCATGGGCCTGAATGGTCTGGGGCACCACGATGTTGCTCAGCGAGTCGTTGCCGACGAGATCATTGCTCGGGGTGGGCCCCAGGGCACGGCCCTCCCACAATCCCCGAGTGCGCTCGAGAAACCGCCGCTCCCACTCGCTCAGCGGGCCGTCGAGAGGAGGAAACACCCGACGACCACGGTCATCGAGGATCATGATCTGCCCGATCTCCGGGGTGCGCCTGACGAACTTGCGCAGGGCGGCGACATCGGTGGGCAGATCGTTGGTCAGCTTGACGAGGGCTCGGGCCCGGGCCTCGATGAGGGCGTCGATCCGCGCCCTCAACGCCTCGAGGCGATTCAGCTCGAGGCGTTTGAACTGCTGGGAGACCTCCACCTCGGCCTCTTGGGCCATCTTCTCACCGAGCAGGCCGAGGGCCACGAGGGGGGCCACGGTGAGCAGCAGCAACAGCAGGTTCAGGCGGATGTTCATCGGGCAGACTCGAGGGTGGGCACGTCAGCGCGGCGGGCTTCAGTACGACTGCTGCGTATCGAGCTGGAACTGGCGCTTGCGCATCGACTTGCGCTGCTTGTTCCAGTTCGCGCCGTCGAGGTTGTCGGCATCGAAGTCGTACTCCTGCTTCTGCTTCTTCAAGGAGGGCGCCTTGTACTTGGTAGCGTTGAACTGCAAGTAAGTCGAGGTGTCCTTGAGGGCCTTTCGGGCCTGCTCCACCTTCCCGGCATCGCGCAGGGCCATGGCCTCCTGGTTCCGCTCGTTGGCGATGAGCTGCACGACAGCCACCATCACGTCCCGGTTGCTCGCCTGCTCCACCTCCTGGCGAGAGTCGACGAAGTTCGCCGACAGCTGTCCGCGGCCCTCAGCTGTGTTCTTGCTCACCATGTCGGCGTAGGTCACCCGCACGTCGGCGAGCTTCTCCTTGGCGCCCACCTTCCTGGGGCTCACCTCGACCTCGAGGAGGGCGTACTTCTCCTGACGGCCGTAGAGCTGGGAGAGGCCCACGGTGACCTGCTGGCCGGTGATGTCGCCGTCGCGGCCGAGCAGACGCACCGGACGCACGCCCTCGGCGCAGGTGATCTCCACCTGGACATCCTGGGCCACCACCGAAAGCACGTCGCCGAGCTCTGCCTGGAAGATGGTGGCCAGGTTGGCGGCGTCCTCGATGAAGGTGTGGTTGCCGTCGCTGTTGCGGGCGAGAGAGAACATCAGATCTTCGTTGTAGCCCAGGCCCAGGCCGAAGGTGGTCACCGAGATGCCCTCCTTTGCCAGGGAGGCGCCGAGCTCGCCGAGCTCACCGGGGCTGCTGGGCCCCACGTTGGCCATACCGTCCGAGAGCAGGATGATGCGGTTCACCTTGTTGCGATCGTGGAACTTGCGCACCTCTTGAGCGCCCTTGCTCACTCCGGCGAAGAGGGCGGTGTTGCCCCCAGCACTGATGGCACGGATGCCCGCCTGAATCGTCGCCCGCTCACTCACCTTGGTGGCGGGGACGATGACCCGGACGGTGCTGTCGTAGGTCACCACGGAGACGATGTCGTCGGGGTTGAGCATGTCGATGGCCTGCAGCGCCGCGGCCTTGGCCTGCTGGATCTTGCGCCCCTGCATCGAGCCCGACTTGTCGAGGACGATGGCCACGTTCACCGGAGTGCGGCTCTCCGAGGGCAGAGGCACCCCGGTGAGCCCCACCTTCATGTACACCGTCTCCTTGCTGTCGGACTTGATCAGCGGGTGAGAGCCCTGCACGTCGATCTTCACCCGGGTGTTGCCGTCGGTGGCGATCTTGAGCGGGCTCTGGGCCTGGGCCGTGGCGCAGCCGGAGAAGGTGAGGGCCAAGAGGGCGATGGTGAGTGCCGACAAGCTGCCGGCGGCCTGAATCTTCGACGTGAGCGGATGCATGATGTCCTCGCAGGTGCAGGTTGATTGTGAGCCTACGGTATCGGGACCGCCGACGTCAGTGGTCGCCTGCAGGTGAAAGGGATTTCAAAACTTTGTAAAAGGGGCCCTCAGTCCCGCTGTATTGACCCTTCGACGTGCACACCTGGAGCCTGTCGATGACATTCGGTGAGCAATTCAAGGCCCTGGGCAGGGCCCTGGCCGCCCCTCGGCGCGCTGGCCCACGGACTCTGGCCTGGCTGGGCACCTACGCCCTGGCCCTCGGGGTCATCTTCGGAGGTTTCGCCTGGGTGCTCGTCGCCTACCAGGGCGATCTGGGCCGAGGTGTGCTGCAGTTCTTTCTCCCCGATGACTGGCTCTTCGCCGGAGAATTCCTCGTGGAGCGCTTCTGGGCTTCTCAGGCACGATCGGTCCTGGTGAGCCTCACCCTCGGCGGCGCCCTCATGCTCAGCAGCGTGCTGTTGTTCCCCATCAAGGAGAAGCTCGGCGCCACATTCGAAGACGAAGCCACGCTCACCGGCAAACCCATCCACGAGTTCCCGCTCTGGTATCAGGCCTGGGAAGAGATCAAGCTGTTCCTGCTCTACACCGCCCTGGCCTTTGTGGTCCTGCGCCTGGGCCACACGCCGGATCCCACCCGCCGGCAATGGGCGAAGGTGCTCAGCTATGCCGTACTCTGCCTGACGTTCTCCATCGACTTCCTCGCCCCCCTGCTCCAGCGACACCGACATCGGTACAGCCAGATCGTCAAGGTGATGCTGCGGCGACCGCTGCTGGTGTTGGGCTTCGGGTGCCTTTTCGCCTTGCCCCCGGCGCTGGTGGGATCATGGCTCGCCAAATCATCCACGTGGCCCATCGCCGAGGTCCTCGCTCTGGGCTTGATGCTCAACCTCGTCTCGCTGCTCGGTGCCGTGCTCGTGGGCAACGCCCTCGGCGCCGCCCTGCTCGCCGATACAGAGCGCACTCCGGTGAGCAGCCTGCCGGTCCGAGGCCTCACGTGGCTCGTGGTGATGGGGGTGCTGTCGGTCAACCTCTATGTCTTTGGGCAGATCGGCCGAGCGGCCTGGGGCATCACACCTGTGCTCAAGTGCGAGTACAGCCTTGATCCCACCACCCTCGACATCGACGTCTCTGGCCTGCTCAGTCCCACGCTCACGGTCTCGGGCAGGGTGGAGATCCACAACCCCACCGATCGAGACGTAGAGCTCGCAGATCACCGCATCGAGCTGCGCCATCGGGGCGATCTGCTGACGCAGTCGAAGCTGCCCCGTATGTCGGTCCCTGCAGGTGGGCGAGAGCAAGCCGACTTGTCTTTCGAGTTGAGTATGGGAGGCGGTGTGCTGGGCAAGGGCATGGCCCTGGCGAAAGAGGTCACCTCAGGGGGCGTAGGCGATGCCCTCGGGGCCCTCGCCGACGCCGGCAGCGCCGCCATCGACAAGGACTTCTACGCCATCACGCTGATCATCCCCACCGATCTCGAAGAGTTCCCCATTTACCTCTACGCAGGTGAGAAGTCGGCCTCGGGGGACTGAGCCCAGGGGTGTCTTCAGCGCTGATCGCACCCCACGTCGAAGCGCTCCCATCGGGTGTCACCCTCGATGTCCTGGTCGATCTCCGTCAGCGAGATGCCGACGCCAATGGCGCGATCCCCTTCGACGAGGTGGTAGCTGTTCGGGCTCTCGAAGTCGGCATCTTCAGCGTCGAACAGGTTGCCACTGTACGTGTAGCTCGGGCTGTTCTCGGTGGAAGGCTCACTGTTGAAGAAGTTGTTGAGCAGCACCCCTTCGGTGATGCCGTCGAAGTGCACCGCTGGGGCCTCGGCGACACGGACGGTGTTGTGGAGCATACGTACGCTCCGGCTACTGGTGGCCAACAACCCCGGACCACCGGATGCACGCCTCAAGATGAAGTTGTTCTGCAGCATGAGGCTCACATGATCGGGCCACACCACCACAGGATGCGTCACCTCGATCATGGCGTTGCGGGCCACTACGTTCTGGCGGGCTCCAGCGCCACCGAACCGCATGCCCACACCGTCGAGGGCGTAGATGAAGTTGTCCGAGAGCAGCCACTCAGTCCCCCCCCGCAAATCGATGGCCGCCTCAGAAGGCTCGACGCCTCGATAGGATGTGGTGATCTCACCGCACATCACCTCCACACCGGCGACGCTGCCATCTGAAAAGATGTGGCTGCGGGCGTGGTCCACCGTCTGCACGCGCCAGAGCAGCGTGTTGTGGGCCTGGGGAGAAAGGGTGATGCCGACCTGACCCCGACGCACGGAGACGTCGGCGAGCACACTCTCGGCCCCTTCCATGCGCACACTCCCGATGATGGAGATGTCGGTGGATGTGCCTGTGAGCCCACGCACGGTGACGCCGGCAGGCACACTCAGCGGTGTCTCTTCGACATCGTATCGACCAGGGTTGAGCACCACCTCAGTGTCGCTCTCCGCAGTGGTGATGGCCTCTCGCCATGGATCATTGGGCCCCACCTGCACTCGACCCGCTCGAGGGCGCAGCACATCAGATCGCAGATAGGGTACGCACCGTGCCGAGGGCTCGGGATAGGCGTGGGCAGCGGTGTCGCTCTCCTCGTCGAACCCGCCGCCAAATTGCGGCACCTGAGCATCAGGTGGCAGCGCCATGTCGGGCTCGGCGATGGCTGGTGGCGCAGGTGCCTGCACCTCTGCGTCTGGCACTGCAGCGTCTGGGGGCAGCGCCCCACCTGAAGAGACCTGCACTTGAGGTGACAGACATCCAGAAAGCCCCAACGCAAGCAGAGGCCATGACACATTGCGATGACTCATGGACACACCTCCAGCGGCGCCCAGCGAGCGTCCAGCGGTGGTAAATCAGCCTCTGATGCGGGCTCTACAGTGAAGCGGGTAAAGAGCGCTCGTCCGGAATCGAAGCCGCCGAGACCGGCCATCCCGATGTGGGGGGGATCACCGTCGACGTCGATGTCGGGTACATCAACGACAGCGACAGGGCCGCCGTCTTCAGGTGGCCGGTCGAGGTTGTAGAGGCTCGCCCTCAGGCGGTTCCCCACCACCACCACCTCCATGCGGTGGGTGTCAGCGGCAAAGGTCAGCCAGTCGTACCGCGTACCCCCTTGGGCCTCGTCTACATAGAACTGATAACGACACCCCTCGAAGTAGTTCCGATCTCGACCTGGGCGATTTTGATACACACAGTTCAGGGAAGGGGTCAGGTTGTCCGGCGGTACACCAGGCTGCAACCGGCTCTGATCATTGCGGATGTAGCACCCCAGCCATCGAAAGTCGTTCACCGCTCTGAGGTTCACCCGTGGAAAAGCGAAACGGTTGTAGGGGGTGTCGTCGGCCAGCACCCGAAAGACCACCGACACCTTGATGTTCTGACTCGCGGTGGCAAAGGGGGCCACCGCTTCCACGGTGAGCTCCTCGTCGACGCCACCAATGGACAACAACCCCTCAGGCGTCCACGCCCAACCCGGGCTATCGTCTACTGAGGGTGGATAGAGCGTCCACCCCGGCTGCTGCTCTTGGAGATCGAAGGCGAGGGTGGGCTGTGCCGGGAGGGGGTTGTCAGACATCCCCGCCCCGTCGAACTCAGGATCGAAGGGCAGCCCGTCACCCACGGCCCGGACCTGCACCGTGGCATCCTCTGGGATGGCTTCGTCAGTGATGATGACCACCTGCTCCGGCGTGTCCTCGAGCTGCCAGGCAGTGAGAATCGGCCACGGGATACCACCATCGCGGACGATGCCATCGGGGAACACACCCAGCTCGAAACTCTGCGCCCAAAGCTCGGGCGTCCACAGTACATCGCCGAGGCGAATGGGCTTGTCGAAGGTGAGGGCGATGACGTTGATGCCCTCGATGCGCATGCGCACCAGAGCGGGTGGGCCGGGCAGCGCCTCGGGATCGATGGGCGGCGCCTCGGTCCACACCCCACCACTCTCCACTGTGCCCTCTATTTCGGAAGGCTCTCCAGTCTCTGGGGACTCCGGAGGGGGCGGCGGCATCAAATCCGGCACGGTGCAGGTGACCCGGACAGCCTCTTCGATCAGGGCAGCCGTCGACGGCCCGCCAAAGAACGGGTCGTCCAATAAAGACAGCGCATCGATGGGGCGATCATCTGCGGTCGCCCACTGGCCATCTGGGCCATTTCGATATGTCAGAAGGTTGCGTGCCGCCCACCGAGGCACCCCGAGCGTGGTCAGATCATCGAGGGTGAGCCCGGGGCTGCTCAGATACGTCAATGCCAGGGTCGAGGCCTCTGGACATGTGTCGCGCTCTGGAGGCGGGGCCATGTCGGGTCTGACAGCAGCATCAGGCCTTGGGGCAGCATCAACAACCTCAGTTGCATCGGGGCCTGAAGCATCTGACGACGACTCAGCACCGCCCGCCACCGAGGCATCGCCTTCGCAGCCCCACATCAACGCCCCACACAGCGACCATGTCACCCATCGAGTCCACACTTGCAGCCTCACACGCAGTGAATCTTCAGGTGGATCTCGGCATGTTCACTGGGGGGTCATGAAGGGGGCGGGTCAGACAGTACAGCCTGCGAAGCGCTCAGGGCTTGAGGCCTTTGCACGGCTCCCCTGCTCTGGGCGTCACACACTGTCGCCAGACCTGGTTGAGCTGATGTCGCATGCCAGAGCGCACGTTTTGGAGATGCACCCCGGCTTCTGCACAGCGGCAATGCTCCAGGGCATCCCGCGTGGCCTCGATGGCCATGGCCTCTGCTCGATCAGCAGCAAGTCGCGCCTGATAGATCGCCTCAGCTTCGTGTTCGGGATCGACTTGGAGGCTGTCGATGACCACTGGGGCAGGCTCGGCCTGAGCGAGATATTTGAAGGCGAGCGCACCGGCGACGACCAGCGCAGCGGCCCACGTGAGCGCCAGCAGGGCACGCCAGCCCCACCACATGGGACGCCACTCGTCGACGCCGGCCTGCTCCACGGCGGTGTGCATGCCTGTCGGGGTGTGTACGCTTGCCGGTGTGGGGGGCGCCGACATGCGAGGCGTCGCCACCCTTGAGGGCTTCAGCTCGGGGATCGTCACCACTGGGGTGGGCATGGTGCCGAGGGCTGGCCTTCTCAAGTTGTCCGGTGTGCTCAGCGGGGACCATCGCGCCACTGGATCCAGCTCGCCCACCACAACAGGCTTTGACTGAGGTGGATCAGGCTCGGTGTCAGGCTCGGTCACCAGCGTGCTCCCGTCGGGGGCCAGCATGGCGTCGAGGCTCAAACCGAGAGTGGCTTCCCACAGGGCCCCTCGCATCTCTGCAGCGGTGCGGAACCGTTGCTCGGGGGTTTTTCGCAACGCCTTGAGCAACACCGCCTGAGTGGGCTCGTCGATGAGCACCCCACTTTGCGTCCAGTCATCCAGCGCCCGCTCTGGAGCGATGCACAGATGCGCCGAGGCCAGCTCGGCGAAGTCATCGCTGACGCACTGTTGCGCGAAGAGAGGTGCCCCGGCGAGCATCTCCACCGTGATCACCGCAGCGCTGTAGATGTCGGTGGCATGAGATACCGGCTCGCGGATGAACACCTCCGGTGCCATATAGGCCCCGCTGGAGATGCTGTGTCGGACCTGTATCCCCTTCGCGGCTCTGGGCACGCCAGCGTCGATCCACTGAGCAGCGCCAAAGCCGGTGAGCGTGAGAGAGAGTGCACTGTCGCTTGTGGAGATCACCACCGCATCGCTGGTGAGATCACTGTGCACCACCTGGGCCTCGTAAAGGCTCTCAAGGGCCTCGAGCAACTGGTCCAGAAGGGCCATGGCGTCTCGGGCCGACATCGCCCCTCGGCGCTCGATCAAATTGGACAGCGTGATGCCATTGATGCGGGCGGTGGCGATGTAGAGCCCCTGCACTCCGTGCATGTCGAGCTCGCCATAGTCGACGAGCTCCACCACCCGCGGCCCCGCAGCTCTGCTCAGACAGTTGATCTCGTTGAGCCAGACGGGCCTCTGGTGTTGCCCGAAGAACACCTTGAACGCCACGGGCCGGCCCGTGGCCAGGTCGATGGCCTCGTAGATGCGGCTGCGATGGCTTGAACTGATGATGCCCCACACTGAGTACTGACCACCGATGATCCGGCCCAGGCAGCGATCACCGGACCACTTCAGCATCTCGTCCACAGGCAGGTAGACACCATTGTCCTCAGGACAAGCATCCCCAGGGGTGGGGTCGACAACCCCCACACCACACTTGGGGCATCGCCAGCTGCGGCCGCTCTGCTGAGCACCCCAGGCGGAGATCTCTGGTGTGGTGTCCATTGTGGAGAGATGGGTGCGAGTCGTCATACTCCACCCTACACGCAATTCCCGGACCAACATTTCACACCATTCGAAGGACCCAACCATCAAGGTGCTATGCAGAGGCGTCGAATCACAGATGTCCGCCTTTCCGGTCTGCGTTTTCTACGGGGTCGTCCATGAGCCGCTCAGCATCTCGCCCGCTGTTGGTGATCGTCCACCCGAACCCTCAAGCCCAGGTCTCTTTGAGAACCACACTCGAGGCTGGGGGTCACTTGATGGTGGCCGTGGCCTCAGACGGTGTAGATGCCGTCGAACGGGTCATCCGCAACCAACCTCCAGTGGCCGCGTTGCTCTTCGATTGGGAATACTTCGATCTCAACGCGCCCAAGTTCCTGCCTCGACTGGTGAGAGCTCGGGTGCCTCAGAAGCCCTTCCTGCTCACACTGCATCACGACTGGCAGCTCAACGATCTGCATCGAGCGGAACAGCTCGGGGTACAGGGGTTGCTGTGGGCCCCACTGCGCATGCCGGCTCTGGTGAAAGAGCTGGTCTCTCTGAAAAAGACGGGCCGCTCGAGCAGCTTCCAGTCGACCCGGCAGGCGATCTCGGAGCGGCGCAGCCTCAACAAGGGCGCCCTGGCACGCGCTGGGGTGAAGCAGGACAACGGCTGGTCCAACCGGATGGCCGCCCTCGCCGCCAACGCCCGCTCCCGCTCGGGCGGTGCGAACCGCGAAGAGCAAATCGAGTCGTTGTTGAGCAAGATGGACAACACCTTGGGGCGCCCCGTGAGCGTGAAGCTCGCCGAAGCGGTGGTCCTCAACCTCAAGGGTGATGCCTATGCTCTGCAGGAGTTCCTTACCACCCACGCCGTCGATCGCCGCGCGGTACAACGACTGAGCGAGGTTGTCCAAAAGGTGGGTGGTCAGTCCGCCAAGGCTCAGGCCAAGGGCCGTACCGGCCCCTCGGCCATCTCACTGCTCCTCGCCACAGATGTGATGGAGCGGGTGAAGGCCCGCGCTGAAGGCCGGATCGTCTCTGGCGCCTTCAAAGATGTGCGCCAGGCCGCCGCGGGCTATCTCACCGACTCTTCTGATGCCGCCGATCTCGCCATGTTCATGGGCGAGTGGCTTGAGATCGACGCCTCGGTCTTCTCGAGGATGCAGCGCAAACGGGCTCGACGCATGGCAGAGCGCATGCTCTCGGAGTCGAACGAGCGCAAGGCCAAGGAGTACGCCCGGCTCTTCGCCCTGGCCTCTCTCTTGAACGCCCGCAACAACCCGCAGCACATGGCCGAACAGGAGCGCGATGCCCTGGTGGGGCTGGCTTCGGTGTTGTCCTCTGCCCGCTCGAGCGGAGAGGACGGTTTGCAGCGTCTGATGGAGATGTCGGAGGGCGTACGATCTGGCGAATATGACGATCTCGGCCTCAACCCCGGGGAGATGCCCGACTTCGCTGAGTTCAATGACCTGTTCGCCGAGATGGCCACCGAGATGGACGATGGCGATGACGACTTCGCCGCCCTGCAGCGCGATCTCGCCGCCCTCGGTGCCGCCATGGGGCACCCTGCAGAAGAGGCCAAAGCCGTTGAAGAGATCGCTGATGACCCCCGAGCAGCCCTGGTGGCCGCTCTGGCTCAGGAGCTCAACCTGGGCCAGGCGCTCATCTCGGAGGTGGCCCCCGATGATCTCGCAGAGCATCTGCCCCCCTGCAAGATGCCGGACTGGCAGGCCCCTCCGGAGCGCCTGCGGGTCGTACGCACCATGGCCCGCATACTGACTGACACCACGAAGTCGGAAGGCCACGACGAGCTTCTGAGGGCGTTCCACCATCGATACGAAGACGAATTCTTGATGATCCGAGCGCTGCTGGTCTGCATCGAAGGGACCCGAAGCCCCGCTGCGGTGAAGATGGTGCGCGATCATCTCGACCTCTGCCATGGCACCCCCACGGCGAGAGACATCAAGGGCTATATCGCCCGCGGCGCCCTCGGCCAGGCCATGCTCATGGTGGCGGAGCTGCCCAGCTCGGAGAAGCAAACGGCGCAGCTCGTCAACCTGGTGGCCATGTCACTGCGCAACGCCGGACAGCTGTCGGAGTCGGAGTGGCTGTACCGCAAGGGTCTACGTCAGGCCCCGAGCCGCATCAGCCTGCTCTACAACTACGCCCGTCTGAAGATGGACCAGGGAGAAACCCAGGTGGCAGGGCAGCTGCTCAAGCGCGCACTGCAGATCGATCCTCAGCACGAGCCCTCGGTGGAACTGCTCGAAAACATCCGCTTGCAGATGGCCGCCAAGCGGCGCCGCAGCGGCAAGCGCCCCGATCGCGCCGACGAGCGCCGACGGGCCTGAAACCCCGCCTTTTCATCCCCCGCCCCACTCACGATCCTCTTGACTCTCCCCCCTGGGGCTGATAGATCGCCGCGTCTGTCCGCAGACCACGTATTCACAGCAGGAATCATTTTCATGGCCAACACCAAGCAGACCATCAAGCGTATCCGGCAGAACGAGAAGGCCCGTATCCGCAACCGGCACATCCGCTCCACCTTCCGCACCTACACCAAGCGCGTGCGCAGTGCTGTGGAGTCCGGCAACCTCGCCGCCGCCGAAGAGAGCCTGAAGCTCGCCGTCACCGCCCTCACCCGGGCGGCCTCGAAGGGCGTGATTCACCGGAACAACGCAGCCCGCTCCGTCTCCCGGCTCACCAAGGCCGTGAACGCGCTCCGCGCCCAGGCCTGAGCACTCAAGACCTGATGTGGCAGGCCTGACGCGTCGGGCCTGCTCCGACGTTCGAGCAGCCCTCCTGGCGCCCAAAGGGTGCATGAGAGGGCGCACGCCTCATCGTCGCCTTTCCCAATGCAGTCACCGCTCTGGTGAGCGCCCGTTCCCGGCGTTTATCTTTCGCGTGATCTTCTGTGTCGTCCGCTGAGCCCCCCTGCTGCTCAGCCGCCCCCACCTACACTTGTCGTCCAGCGCAGAGGTCGAGCAACGCCGACTCGAAGAGCAGGTCCGAAGGCACCTTGCTCCGCTTGAGCGCCTGATCGGCTGCAGTCAAACGGTTCAGCGCCCACAGAAGCTCGTCCCCCCGGTACCGATCGAGTTGTCGCATGAAGCTCTGGGCTCTGAAGGGGGGCACACCGGCAGCTTGGGCCACGGCCTTGGCGTCGGCGCCACGGGCCCGCACGCTCCGGCCGATGATCAGCTGACGCACCTGACGTGTGATCATCGCCAGCAGCCCCAGCGGGTTTTCGCCCTGAGAGAGCAGCTCGTGGGCTTGCGCCAGAGCCTGACCCGCATTTCGGGCCGCGATGGCGTCCACCAGCTCCCAAATCGTTCGGGTCCGAGTATGCGCCACGGAGTCTTCCACGTGCTTGAGCTCGATGGCGTCAGGCTCCGACACGTAAAGACACAGGCGCTCGAGGGCTGAGTCGAGCCCGGAAAGATCACGGCCGACAGCATCCACCATCAGAGATGCAGCGTCTGGCCGCAGCACACGCCCGCGGCGCCGGGCCTGCTGGGCCAACCAGCCGGGCAGCTCCCGCTCGTAGGGGGTCTTGGCCTCGTAGACACACCCGGTCTTGGCGATGGCCTTGTAGACCTTGGTGTTCTTTTTGATCTTGCTGTGGGCCTGAAGCACGAGGCAGCTGGACGGATCGGGATCCTTGAGATAGCTGAGGAGCACCTCCGCTTGAGCGGCGTTGCGATCAGTGAGCATCACCTCGGCGTGGATCACCCGGACGAGGCGTCGAGGAGCCATCATCGGCAGGGTGCGAGCCGCTTCGATGACCCGGGCCGCCTTGACACTCTCCCGAGCATCGAACCGATCGAAGTTGAAGTCTTCCACCGCGCCGGTGAGCACGGTCTCCTTGAGCCACTGAGCCGCCTGACGCATCAAGAACGGCTCTTCTCCGTGGAGCAGGTAGATGGGCTGATTGCCCCCATCGAGGGTCTTGGACCACTGCGAAGACACTGGCTTCCTCTTCTCTAGGGCCTGGGGCCAGCTTCGATGAAAGCTGCCATGGCCTGTCTGGCCCCGAGATCCACCGCAGAAGCCAGCGCCTGCCGACGAGCAGCGAGGGTGGCCACGGGGCTCGGCGCCCTGAAATAACGCGCCCCCTGGTTTATGGGGGTCCCTGACCAGATCAGCGCCCCCTCGGGGGTCATCAACCACAGCTCCACCTGCACTCGGGCTCGATACGCGCCGGCGACGCCCTCGCCATCAAAGCCCACAGGCACGTCATCCACCGGCCGCACAGCACCGTGCAGTACCGGATCACCTGCCTCAGCATCGTGGAGCAGCTGCGCCACTGCCTGACGCAGCTGAGCGCCAAGGCTGCCGTCACCGGTGTGATCGGTGAACACACCCAGCCGCGCCCGCCCGCGCTGATCTTCGGCGGTGAGCCATTGATACCCGCAGCCGCTGCACGTGAGCACCGAGATCGCCCCGAAGAGCACACTCCGCCTCGATGGGCCAGGGCCGTGGGCCCCTCTGAGTCCTGATCGCTTCACAGGGGCATCACTACCACAGATCGTGTACAACAGGGCCCTCCAGGAGCCGCTCTATGTACCTCACCAGCCTCTGCCTGATCGGGCTGCTCGCCCGCCCCCCGCTCATCGCCGCCCCCGACGAGGCAGGCTGGCGTCAGCACGTTGCTCAGCTGGAAGAGCAGGCGCTCCGCGCCCCGGACTCTCCGGCAGCGCCCATGCGCCTCGCCGCGGGGTTCGCCCGACGGCGTCGAGTGGCCGAAGCCCTCGAGTGGGCCTCTGAAGCTGCCCGTCGTGGGGCACATCCGCTCCGGCTCGCGTTGATCCGCGGCGACGCCTTCTTCTTCGCCAACCGATTTGAAGAGGCCGCAGCAGAATACTTCGAGGTGGCCAGCACCTCGAAGACCAACACCCACGCCCATGCACAGCTCTGGCAGTGTTTGAGGGCTGTGCCTCAATCTCAGCTCGGGCGGACCATCGACGTACTCACCGCCCGTGAGCTACTCCTCGAAGCGGGGCTCTTCGTGCCCGACGAGTTCACGTGGCCAGTGCAGCCTGACATGGCCAGAGCAGCCATCACCGAGGGGCACAAGGCGCTGGGCATGCAACGCCCACGAGAGGCGGTCGCCCATTTCCAGAAGGCCATCAAGGCGGACGGCACGCACCCGGAGGCGTTCAAAGGGATGGCCATGGCCTTGAGTCAACTCGGTGAAAAGCGTCAAGCTCTGGGTGCCTGGCAGCTTTTTCTCGGACTCAACCCCGACGACAACCGGGAGATCCGCCAGATCAGACGGCGTCTCATCGATGAAGAGCGCCGCCGCGGCCTGAAAGCCAACCAGAAGAAGAGGAAGCGTCGATGACCCGCGTGATGAAGAGCTTCAGCCGGCCTGCTGTGTGGATCGGCTGTGCATTGATGTGGGCGGGGTGTGTGGCCGAGAACCCTGATCTCGCCGACGTACAGGTCGTGGGCGGCACTGACGCCTCCACGGCTGATGGCGCAACGGGTGGCGCAGGTGGTCAGGCCGGTGCTGGTGGCCAGGCGGGCGCCGGTGGCCAGGCGGGCGCCGGTGGCCAGGCGGGTGCCGGTGGTCAGGCCGGTGCTGGCGGTCAAGCCGGCGCTGGCGGTATGGGCGGTCTCATCGGCGGCGCTGGCGGTCAGGCTGGCGCTGGTGGTCAGGCCGGCGCTGGCGGCATCATCGGCGGTGCAGGTGGCGCGGGTGGAGATCCAGGTGGCGCTGGCGGTATGGGCGGTATGCCCCCACCCTCAGATCGCGATGATGACGGTGTGGCTGATGTCGACGACAACTGCCCCGCTACCCCCAACAACAACCAGCGAGACCGCGATCAAGATGACGTGGGCAACGCGTGCGACAACTGCCCCGATACCCCCAACCCCGATCAACGCGACAGCGACGAGGATGGTGTAGGCGACGCATGCACCCAGGGCGATCGAGACGGCGATCAGGTCGTCGACATCCTGGACAACTGCCCCGACATCCCCAACCCCAATCAGGCAGATGGGGACTTCGATCTGGTGGGCGACGCCTGCGACAACTGCCCCGACATCCCCAACCCTGATCAACGCGACAGCGACGAGAACGGCGCTGGTGATCTGTGCGATCTCGTCGATCAGTCCTGGGTGGCTGTGTCGTGGGAAGACGAGACCCTCGACTTCGACCTGCACGTGCTTCACCCCGAGGGCGAGTTCTTCAGCCGGGAGCTGGACTGCTGGGCGGCGAACCGGGAGGCGTCGTGGTGTAACCCTGGGTATGTGCGAGACGCCCCCTCGGAGCGTCCGCTCCAAGAAGAGGTGCGCATGGAGGTGCCCACGCCGGGCTGGTACACCGTGGGGGTCGACCTTTACCCCAACGAGGGTGGGCCTAATCGAGGCGAAGCAGAGGTGGTCCTGCATTGTCGCGGCGAAGAGGTGGAGCGCCTCGGGCCGCGGCGGCTCGACTCTCGGGGTGATCGTCGGCAGCTCTGGGAGGTGTTGCGGTTCAACCCCATCACCTGCGAGGTGGATCTCATCAACGACATCCGCAACCTCGACTGCGAGAACGGCAACTCCAACTGCGTGTGCGATGATTGCGAGCAGGGCATCTGTGCGCCGAACAACTGCGCCGAGGGCATGTGCAACATCATCACGGGCCAGTGCATCGACTTCTGCGACGAGGTCGATTGTCCTGACGGTGAGATCTGCGATCCGAACACGGGCCAGTGCCTCGCGTCTTTCGATGGCACCTGCGACGAGTGCGAGAGCTTCCGCGACTGCCCTGACAACTTCGTCTGCGTCGACTATGGCTTCGCGGGCAGGGGCTGCGCGCCCCGCTGTCGTGACGTCGGTGAGCAGTGCCCCGAGAACAGCGTCTGTGAGCAGAGCGTGTTCATGGGGCAGCCGGTCTCGGTGTGCTTCGATGCCAACAACTGCCGAGCACCCGATGAGGACTGACCCACGGTGAGCACGTGCTGCTCACCGTGACGCGAGACACGCCCTCAGCAAGATGGCCTCTCGCACCAGTGAAGCGCCTCCTTGAGCTCTGCCCTTGCCTCTCCGCGCGCTCGCAGAGCCGCCCTGCCCACCCTTCTCGAGCAACCTCATCACTCGACGCATGGCGATCTCGTTGGTGAGACCGGTGCCATACGCCACCTCGAGGCCAGCAGCGATCACCACGCTGGCCCCTCCAGCTCTGCGGGCTGGGCGGCCCTCTGTGAGCGCCTTTTTCACGCCCTCGACCCGCTTCCAACGCGGAACCGACATGCTCCAACCCGGTATGGCGTTGAGGCCATGACCTGCGAGGGGCGGCAGGCCAGCGCCATAGATGGCATCCACCGCCCCGGCGTACTGGTGGATCACGGTGTCGACCTGCCACTCCTCCTCTGTGGTGGGATCAACGAAGAAGCGCGGCCTTCGGTGTGCGCCCCGCCACTGTGTCATGATCGGCCGTACGACCCTGGCAAAACCCATGCGGTGAAGCACATGGGCCATCAACGTGATCCGCAAGTGCGCTGGTGGCTGGGCGCCGTCGAGGGTCACCACCATCTCAGGGGCGTCGGGTCGGCCCAACGCAGATGCCCACCCTCGGAGCGCGCCAGGGCCCAGCCACACGGTCGTGAGCACATCGGCGACGAGGGTGGGCAGCCAGGGCGCGTACAGCGGCGCATTCGCCCCCTCATTCGCCACCGACTCGAAGGCTGCGCGCCAGCCCGGACACAGCGCCACGAGCTCCTCGGCGAGCTGAGAGACTGCGTACAGCACACTGGCGGGCTCGCTCAACGTCAGGGTGTCGAGGCTGATGATCGGCTGGTGTGCGCCCAACAGGGTGCGCCAGTGCTCGCGATCGATCTCCGCCTCTTCGCGATGACGCGGGATGATCACCGGAGGCATCAGGCTCAACGTGATCCCATACGTCATGGCGAAGTGATGCAGGGGGTCGAGCATGCCCTGGAGGGCGCTCTCGAGGGTCTCGCACGTCTCGTGTACCCCCACCCGATGGCTGCCCGCGCTGTGGATGGCGTGCACGTCCGCCTGAATCTGGAGCACGCGCTGCTCTGCACGCTCCACGACATCGCTGTGTATCCAGAGACGGGCTGCCTGCTCTGGGGCCATGGTCTGCATGGAAGCCCACAACTCCACCATCTCGGATTCGCTTTCTTCGAGGGCAGCCATGGCGTCGCCGAGGCGATCGGCGAGCATGCTCCACGGATGTCCGAGTGGGTCGATCCAGGGCTTCGCCTCTGCAGCGAGGGCGTGGGCCTGTGCCCCCGCATCCATACACGCCTGCATGCGGGCTCTCGCCTGGGCCACGATGGCGGCGTGATCCACCTTTGGTGCTCTGGCTTTCGCTCGGCCCTTGAGCAGCCGCCCGATGATGGAGAACAGTATGTTCACCACCACCACGATCACCCAAATGAGGCCTTCGCCGTCCACGTCAGCGTCGCTTCTGAGGTCGGAGCGCCAATGGCAAGCCCAAGGGCCCCAGGCCTCGACGGGGCTGATGCCGCTCCGGCCCTCGATACAGCCCTGGCGCTGGCCCCAGCAACTCGGCGAGCATCAACCTGCGGGCGAACCGCTCAGGGCCCCCGCCGAGCAGCACATCGAGATCTTCAGATGATCGTTCAGTCATCATCGCCCCCGGATCCACCACCCATCTGGCCAATGTGGCTGCGCATCTCGGTGTCCGCGGCGATGTTCCTCAGGTTGTAGTAATCCATCACCCCCATGTTGCCGCTGCGCAGCGCCTCGGCGAGGGCCTGAGGCACCTCGGCCTCGGCCTCCGCCACCTTGGCTTTCATCTCCTGGAACCGAGCCATGGCCTCTTGCTCCGCGGCAACGGCCATGGCCCGACGGCTCTCTGCCTTGGCCTGGGCGATGTTCTTGTCGGCCTCGGCCTGCTCGATCTGCAGCTTGGCACCGATGTTGGCGCCGACATCGACGTCGGCGATGTCGATGGACAAGATCTCATAGGCCGTACCGGCGTCGAGCCCCTTCGCCATGACCACCTGAGAGATACGATCGGGGTTCTCCAACACCGCCTTGTGATTGCTCGCGGAGCCGATGGTGGTGACGATGCCCTCACCGACACGGGCGAGGATGGTGTCTTCGCCGGCGCCACCCACGAGACGCTCAATATTTGCCCGCAGCGTGATACGGCTCACGGCGATCAGCTGAATGCCGTCGCCTGCCATGGCGGCCACCTTCGGGGTCTGGATCACCTTCGGGTTTACGCTCATCTTCACCGCCTCGAGCACGTCGCGGCCGGCGAGATCGATGGCGGTGGCCTGAGCGAACGACAGGTTGATGCCCGCCTTGTCGGCGCTGATCAGCGCATTGACGACATTGCCGACGTTGCCCCCGGCGAGCCAGTGGGCCTCGAGCATGTCGATGGGCAGCTTGAGCCCCGCTTTTGCGCCGCTGATGCGGGGGTTCACGATCTGAGTGGGCGGCACTCGACGCAGACGCATGGCGATGAGCTGGAAGATGCTCACCCCGGCCCCAGAGAGGGCCGCTGCGATCCAGAGGCCGATGGGCACGAAGTACAGGAACAAGAGCACCAGGAAGAGGCCCACACCTCCCAGCACCAGCATCATCATGTTGTCGTCAAGCATCTGTCTCCTCCCGAACCACCACGATCCGCACCCCTTCCACCTGCACCACCCGAATCGGGGTACCCGCAGTGAGGTATTCCGTTTGACTCACGACATCGAGTACGTCGGAGCCCACCTTTGCCTTCCCAGAAAGTCTCAAATCGGTGAGCGCCTCCCCACGCTCGCCGACATATCTGGCCCAGCCGGTGGGTGCCGAGGTGAAGCTCTCATCCTCACCGGCGCGGGTAGATCCCGCCCGCCCCACCGAGGCCTCGAGGACCATGCGTCCGCCGAGGCGGCTCTTGGGCAGAAACTTGATCACCGCCAACGAGCCCACCACGGCCACCACCAGAGAGACCATCACCAGACCCACAGATCGAGCGAGAGCCCCAGTCTGCCAGCTGACTTCGGTGGGCAGGCCGTTCATGGCCATGACCAGGCTGATCACGATGAGCACGATGCCCACCACCCCCACCACCCCGAAGCCCGGGATGACGAAGACTTCTACGAGCAACGCGATCACCCCCAAACTGAAGAGCAGCACCTCTTCCCAGCCGGCGAGCTCCACCACCATGTGACCACCGAAGAACAGCGCGAGGCAGGTCAGGCCGAGGGCCCCAGGTACACCGAAGCCCGGAGAGTAGACCTCGGCGAGCATGCCCAGCAGCCCCAGAGACATCAGCAGCCCCGAGAACACTGGATCGGTGAGAAACCGCGCGAGCTTTTCAGCCCAAGTCAGGGTGGGGCTCACCCGCTTCGCCCCCTTCAGCCCCAACGCTTCGAGCACCCCCTCGAGGGTGTCTATGGGTGACGTGCTGATGCCCGTACGGACCGCAGAGTCGGTGGTGAGGGTGAGCAGCTTGCCCTTGGGCGAGACGCCGGGCACCTCTACATCTGCGTCCACCATGGCCTCGGCGAGGTCGCCATTGCGCCCCGTGGCCTCAGCGGTGGCCCGCATCTCCGAGCGCATGTAGCTGACCATCTTCTCGCCGACGGCTTTGGTCTCTCCCCCTTGAATCTGTACCGGCGTGGCGGCGCCGAGGGTGGCCCCTGGGGCGAAGACCACATGATCAGCGGCGAGGCTGATCAATGCCCCGGCACTGATGGCTCTGCGATCGATGTAGGCGATCACGGGCACCTCGGCTTTGAGCACTGCATCTCGAATCCGCACCGCGGCGTCGACCCGGCCACCGAAGGTGTCGACCTGCAAGATCACCGCGTCCACCTTGCCCTCGGCCTCGGAGATCAGGCGGCCGATGAACGGCGAGAGGCCCAAATCGATGGTGCCCGTCACCGGGATGATCATCACCTGGCCATTTTTCGCCTCGCCGCCCAGGTTGGGCAGCGCTGGTGCTGGTTCGAATTTAATCGATGGTGCCTCGACCTGCCCCGCATCACCTGATTGGGCCCCTTCTGGGGAGGCCTCGGGTGCTTGCGCATGGACCTGCGCGACACAGGCCATCAGCATCACCCACAACATCACGTTCCTCGGGTGCATATCGCTCCTCTCTCCTTGCCTGCCAGGGCCTCTGACTGCACAGAGCGGTTGACCCGGACAGCAGGTGCCAATATAGGCTTTGCCTCCACAAGACGGCACAGGTGACCTGATGTCGGTCACCCTCCGGTGAGGTATCCTGTACGCCTTGCCGTAGTTCAGAGTACGCCTGGAACGTCAGAAGAAGGACCGCCTCGGGGAAATATACCCTGTCCCCCTCCGGTTTCTTCCGAGCGAAAGTGAGCTCGATGATGAGAAACCTTCTGACCGCCTTGACCTTCGCGCTCCCCGCTGGTGTATCCGGCCAGGGGCCGTCGCCTCAGATCACCCCCGTGGTGGGCGCGCCGGCCCCAGCACCACGCCCTGCGCCAGAGGTACCCCCCCCTGTGGGCGAGCCTGGGGCCACCGCCACCGAAGGGTGCAAGATCGACCGCACCCTCACCCTACAGCCCGGCGACTTCACCCTCGACGCCTATGATGCTCAGGATCAGGTTTTGCGGATCCATGTGACGAACCCGCTGCTGCCTTCACAAGCGGCGGCGCGGCCAGCACCGGTACGACTCGACGTGCCTGCCCATGATCACAGCGTGCGCTTGCCGCTGGCGCCCGAGGCTTTTCAGGATGCCCTGGAAGCGCACCAGAGCGGGCATCTCGTCGCGACGCTCTCGGTGAAACAGCACACCGCCACTGAGGAAGATTGCCTGGTGAAGATCGACGGGCTCAAGTCACGCCTGATGGTGCGACAGGTGAGCGACGAGACCGAGCCCATCGAGCGAGATCTCAGACCGGGCCGTGTGGTCACCCGGGTGCCCATGGGGAAGGTCCGCGTGGGCCGGGTGCAGGTGGACGCTGGCAGCGCCCCCGAGCGCCCGGAGGTGCTCTCTCAAGCCCTGATGCACGTCGGCCAGAGCTGTATGGAGCAGGCGCTCCGCAGCCGCCCCGTGGTGAACGGCTCGCTGCACATTCAGATCGAGCGCTCTCCCACAGGCACTCTGAGGGCCCCTCAGGTGGTGGTGGACGGCCTTGCCTGCCCCTTCGTCTCTGAGTGTCTGACCCACAGCATCGAAGCCACGGAGACAGCGACAACGCTGCAGGAGAGCTTGCCCGAGGGCACCCGCGTCTTCGTGCCCTTCTTCTTCAAGGGCGCGGTGGAAGAGCGTGTGGTGAGCGGGCAAGGGGCCGAGTAGGCGCCCCTCACAGCTCTCCCAGCCTGAAGCCCATGACAATGGTGTGGGTATCTGCGTCGACTCCTCCAGTGAGCAATCCGGGCTGATAGCGATAACCCACGCTGAACGCCTCCATCCCGACATCAGCACCTACGACTGGCCCGATGACGAACGCCGGCCTCGCGATCTCCTCCGGCGAGAGTTCCACCTCCCGCACCGTGAGCGGACATGCATCGACCCGCGGATCACAGCGCACCGAATCTGAGTAGAACGCTGGACCGTTGGTCCGATAGGTGTAGGCGCGGAACCGCGCACCAGCGGCGAGTGCGACGGGGATGGAGGCGACCTCGAACCCCTTCACCCTGGCCTCGGCGCTCATCGTGCTCCCAGTCATAGACACAGGGACGACGCCTGGCCCCGTGCCCTCAACGGGCTCGACGCCCAGGAGAGAAGGATTCGATCCGACATAGCCAGCGGATACGTTCACAGACCACCGCTCATGGACCCCAATGCTGGCCTCCAACTCAACTGAGGTCGTACCTGCCCCCACCGGGCCATCTGTGTCGACCCCCAACCTGAGCGACCCTCGCAGATACATGTCGGGGAAAGGGGGCGCCCATCGAGTGCGCAGGGTGAGCAGGCGCTTCAACCGGCCGGCCCTGTCGACGAAGGCCATCACCCGACCGTTACGGTCGAAGAGGACGGCGCCAGGATCGAGGGCCGCCCCCACGCTCAGACGAGAGACACTCACTCCGGCGAGTTGGGTGGTCATGACCTCCACCGCATTTTGGAGACCTTTGCTGCCCGCTTCCTCCCGACGGGTGTGCCACACGGCATAGACCTGTTGCCCCATGTGGGCCTTTCCTGTGTAGGGCTGAAGTGAGAGCGGCGTGCCGTTGAGCATGCTCGACAAGTGCACCACCACAAAGGCGCTCTCGTCGAGCCCTTGGTGCTGAACCACCTCGACCCTCTCGGCCTCCACCCAGCCTCTGCCGTTGCGACAATGCGTCTTTCGAGCGGTGTCTCGCACCTCACTCTGCCGCTTGGGTGCCGGCAACAAGACGGTCTTGTTGTCATCGACGAGCACGCCATAGCCGAACATGTCGGGTGTGTTGCAGTAGACGAGGGCCCGGCTGAAGGTCTGCTGCACCCGAGCAGCTTCAGGGGTGAGGTCTTCGGGCTCAGCTGCAGCGAGAGCAGGCAGGCAGAGGCAGATGAACAGGCTCAGGGCGATGCGCAGTACGCGGGGCATGGGCTCTCCAGGTGATGTCGCGATTCAGTCGCGCCTCCCTAGAGCAGCTCATGTGCCAACACGCATTTTCCCTTTTATTCCTTTCCCCCATGTGAGCCAGAAGTTCATTCTGCGCACATGACCCAGCACTACACGTACAATCAGAAGAATCGAATCCCCAGCATCAGCGTGTGGGTGTCCACTTCGGTGTCCACGCTCAACGCTTCAGGCTGGTAGCGATAGCCCACGCTCAACATGCCAGAGCGAAAGTCCACGCCCAGCACCGGGCCAAAGCTCACCGAGGCGTTGTTGTCCCCCTCGAGGGGGTTCGTCGTGGTGCGCACGGTGACCGCGCAGGCCGCCATAGCGGGGTCGCATCCCGGGTCATCCGAATACAGCGCAGGTCCCTGCGGATCGTGGGCATACGCCCTCAAGCGCGCGCCCACGGTGAAGTCGAGGTACATGGGGCCGAAGAGGTTCAGTTGATACCGGGGCTCGAGGCTCAGCGAGGCCCCGAGGAGCCGGGTGGAGACCACGCCTGGGCCACCGCCCTCCTCCAGAGGCTCGAGGGCGTAGAGCGACTGCTCTTGACCCGCGATCAGGCCCACACCGAAAGACACAGCATAGCGATCATTGAAGACGACCCCTGTCTCCAGCTCGAAGGTCCCCGCCCCTTCGCCGAGGGGCCCTTCGAAGTCGGTCCCGAAGCGGAGGCCGAGGATCGGGTTGACGGCGACAGGGCGCGCCTCAGGGGTGATCACGCCATAGCGAACCAGCCGCCCATCGGCGTCGGCGAGGGCCAGCAACCGCCCCTCGGCGTCGAGCACAGGTGTGGCAGGCTCGATCTCCGTGCCCACGCTCAAACGGCGCTGGCCCACGGCGGTCAGCCGCGTAGTCATCACCTCGACCTCGGTGGGGCCCACCTTCTCTTCGGGATAAGCCCACCCGGTGGCCTGCACTGCGTAGACTTTCTCATCCAGAGCCACTGCGGGCTCGTCGGCCCGTGCAGAGAGCGGCTTGCCTTCGAGGGGCTTCGACAGATGCATCACCAACAGGGGCACGTCGTAGTCCCGGGCCCGGACGATCTCCACCTTCTCGGTCTCCACCCACTCGGTGCCCCGAAAGCAGGTGATGTTCCGGCCATCGTCGTACCAGCGGCCCAACCACTTCGGTGCAGACGTAATCACCGTCTTGTTGTCGCCGATGAGCACACCGTCTCCGAACATCGACGTCGAGAAGCAACGCACATAGGCCTCGCTGGCGATGCGTTGCACCTGCGCGGCTTCTGAAGAGAGCGCCACAGTAGAGTCAGCGGTGGCCTCAGCGAAGGCTGTGGTGGTCAACAAGGTGAGGGTGAGCGCGCTTAACGGCAGCGCATGTGCACGTGACATCGTGTTTCTCCATGATGGGACTCACAGGAAGTCGTCCCGAGATCTCAGGTCATTCGTCATGAATTGGTCATGGCGCCCTTGAGCAGGGTCCGTGCCAGAAGACGGCGTATTCAGTGCTTCGAGGGTCGGAATGGCCTCAGGTGCGAAAGAAAATACGCACTCAGCTTCACCACATCACTCGATGTACACCCAATGTGCACTCAGAGGACACCGCACGTATGTATGGAGACGGTGGGCCAGGTGCCACATCATCACAGTGTGGTGTGAAGGCACACACTCAAGAAGCTGCTGCACTCAGGCCACCTGCGCTTCAGGGTGTTTGTTGCTCAGCGGTGTCGCGCTCACCCGTGGGGGTGCGGAAGGTGGGATCTTCGTCAGGGAGCGGGCTGTTGAGGTTGGTGGTGCCCGGGGTGGCGATGATGATGTCGCGGTAGGCCGGCCTTACGTTCTCGCCGCCAGCGTCGCCCCGCGCTTCACCCCACGAGCGGGGATCCGCGCCATCAAAGACGCGCACACAGGGACCCTCGACGTCGGTGCACGGCGCCTGGGATCGGACCATGGAGTAGTTGCGGATCACCCCATCGGCGCCGGTGCGCCGGCCGCCGAAGAAGGGTGGGCCACCATCGCCAGCCCGATCCACGATGGTGCCCTTCCGATCGACGAGACGCAGCTCGAAGTCGGCGTTGCGCAGGTTCAAGCGCAAGAACCGCTGATCGTTGGCCATGTTCATCACGAAGTCGGCCTTGTCGTAGGCTCCACCACGAGTGTTCGGGTAGAGGTCGTCGTAAGGCTGGGTGTTGTGGCCGAGCACGAGGAAACGCTCGTAGGGGCCGATGACCGTGCCCGGGTAGAAACCCACCACGAAGTCGTTCTGGGTGGTCAGAGTCCAGAGCGAGAGATCGATCACCTGGTCGGTGGTGTTGAGCAGCTCGACGAACTCATCGTTGTCCACGACGCCGCGGCCGTTGGCCTCGGGATCGTCGCAGGGCACCGTAAGGCCAGCGATGGTCCGGTGCAGGCAGTCGCCGTTGTAGCCGTCCCACATGATCTCGTTGATGATCACGTCGCCGACCTCGACGCCGTCGGGATCGCCCACGTAGTTGCCGCCGTAGTCCTTCCCGATGTTCCAGAGCACGTCGAAGTATTCGATGTACTCGCCGCCCACGCGCTCCCCCTTGAGCACCAGCAGGGTCTCGTCATTGGAGACCGTGGCGCTTGAGGACCAGTTGAACGAGCCCGTGAGCACCACGGGCTGCTCGGTGCGGCCATCGATGATCATGGTCTTGGAGTGCTGGCGCCCACCGCCGGCCTGGTAGTCACCGGGGGTGCGGCTGTTGTCGTTGCCGTCGATGCGCAGATCGAGGCCGTTGGCCAGCAGACGGTAGATCTCGTGGTAGGGGCCATTGGAGTGCAACTGCGAGCGGTCGATCACCCCCCGAACGAACTTGCGCCGGTAGGGCTGCTCACAGGTGATCTCCTGATCGCAGATCGCCAGCTCTTCGGCGCTCAGCTGCGGGCGACGGCCAGGGCTGCAGCAGTCGTTGTACCGCTCGAACTCGTTATGCTTGGCGATGAGCGACGAGCCCACCTGATCTTTGGTGAAGGCGAAGATGAAGAACTCGATGGACTCCGTGGCCTCGTCGAGGCCCTGAAGAATCCGCCCCATGCAGTCATCCTGGGGAGAGAAGCAGGTCTCCACGACGGTGTCGCCCACCTGGAAGGTGTTCCCGTTGTCGATGATCTGCTTCCCGAAGCCAAAGCGCCCACTCATCATCTGGTCGAACTCGTCGGTGAAATCGGAGGCCACCTGAGGCGAGTCGATGAAGGCCCAGTTGTTGTCGTTCCGGTTGAAGCCCGTGGTGGTGATGTTTCCGGTACCGGTGAGCACGAAGCGATCGTCGATGACGAAGAACTTGTTGTGCATGATGTGGCTCTGGTTACCGATGGCCATGGGCACGTTGAGCCGGTCCATCTCGTGGTAACCGCTCACGGTGCCCCAGGCGTGACGGGCGTCACCGACGAAGCGCAGCTCCACCCCTCTGAACCATGCCCGCACCAGAGCGTCGACGATGGTCTTCTTGCTGAAGCCCATGACGGCGAAGTCGATCTTCGCCGTGGCCCGGTCGATCATCTGCACCAGGATGTCGTCCACGGGGGTGTTGATGCCGTCCTGCTCATTGCTCGAGGGGCGGTTGAAGTGGGTGGTGACCAGGGGGGACATGGCCCGGGCCTCGTCGGCGGCGTCGAGGGTCTGGCTGCACCCGCCAAGCCCTGCAGAGAGGCCCACCGCGCTCAAGAGCAACGCCGAAAGATGCTGTTTCATCGGGCCTCCAGCAGGTTCAGGTACCACGAGACCGCGGCCTCGTAATCGCTCTGGCGACGCACCAGCGACTCGTGGAGCACCAACAGGTTGCCGTCGGTGAAGAAGTCGCTGGGCAGGGCGTAGACCAGGTCATCGGCGAGATCGCGGCCAAAGGCCACCGTGGGCGCCAGCGGCTGCGACGACACCATGACCTGACCGGGGTACTTCACCCCGTTCATCGGCGAAGGATCGACGTCGATGAGTATGGTGGTGCCCACCACCCCCTCGCGGACCGCCAACGACGGCCTCAGCGTACGCCCCGTGGGGGCCACGCGGCCTTCGGCAGCCACCGCCTGGAACACCGCCGACAGATCACCGGCGAGGCTGACCTCCACACAGTCCGCTCTGGGCTCTCCCGTGTTGGGATCGTCACCACAGCAGAAGGCCGCGGTGCCCTCACAGGTGTTGTCCACGGGCCACGCCTCGGAGGCCGCCTCGGGGGCGAGGACCACCTGCACGTCGAAGCCTGCGGCGGCCTTGTAGGCCAGGGCCTCGAAGAGGCGAGGGTTGGAGAAGCTCTGGGCCACCACCCACACTGAGGAGCGCGCGCCATAGACCCGGTCGATGAGCTCCTTCGTCAGGGGCTCTTGCGGGCCGATGGACCACTCCACCACGCCGTCTTCCACAGGGTAGAAAGTGCGGAAGTTGCCGTCGGCGCCGAGGGGGGCGCCGAAGACCGTGAGGCTGGTGGAGAACGTGCCCCCGATCAGCTGGTTCAGGCTGTGACCCATGTCGCGGCCGAGGATCTCGCCCCGGCCCTGGGCCCCGAGCTGCCACATCGTTGAGTCAGGGCCCTGGAACCCACCCGTAAGGGAGATGAACCGGTACTGATCGACGAGCAGGAACCCGTGGGTCATGCGGTTGCTGT
Organism: Bradymonadia bacterium; assembly: GCA_046290225.1. Lineage (GTDB taxonomy): Bacteria > Myxococcota_A > Bradymonadia > UBA7976 > UBA1532 > JBKAGE01. The sequence goes on from JBKAGE010000038.1 coordinate 203,826, forward strand.
CGCCGGTGCGATCGACCTCGATGCCCGGCTGCGGTGACCAGAACTGCTGGCCGTCGCCGTAGGTGATGGGCACGCCGCCGGCTTCGAGCAGGGCAAAACCCACCTCGTCAGCGGTGTCGGCGTCGGCGGCCACCCGAACATCGACGCCGGCCTGGGCCTTGGCCACGAGGGCCTCGGCGATGGCCTCGCTGTTCAGGTGGGCCACGGCCATCTCGATCTTGTCTTCGGCGGTGTCGATGAGGGCCAGGGCCCGATCTTCGAACTGCGCCGGGGTGAGCACGCCGTCGGCGGGGGTGACCCCCGCAGGGGCTACGGTGACGGTGGCGAGCTTCTCGAAGTAGCTCGCCTCGCCGTCGATGGCCGCCGGATCACCGTCGAAGGGGGCCGGCATCGGATCGTCACCGCAGGCGGTGGCGAGGGCCAGGGCCGCGGGCATCACGAGGTGTGTGATCTTCATTGGAAATCCCCCGATGACACGAAGCCGCTGTAGTCGGGGCTGTTGGGCATACCCGGCGTGGCGAAGGTGAGCGGGCGGAACTCTTCGGCGATGCGGCGCCGGAGCGAGACATGAAGCGCCGCTGCCTCGGGATCAGGGCTCGGCAGCCCCGGGAACGGATCGTTGAGGGCGTAGCTGTGCCACGCCGCTTCGCGGTTGCCCCGGTTGTTGAAGATGAGCTGAATGCGCTCCATGGAGCGGGCGCTCACCAGGTCGTAGCCGCCGGCGAAGGGCCGCTTGCGCTCGTCGCCAGCGCCGTCGATGAGGCGCTCGTCGAGATCCCGCAACGTGATGCTGAAGGGGGCCTCGGGCAGGGCGAGGCCCTCGATGAAGATGTCGGCGTCGGCGAAGGCCCCGTCGCGCTTGTTGGCGATGACCAGAAACTGGTTGGGCTCGATGGGCCGGTTGTCCTCCCGAGCAGGGATCACATAGGTCCGGGCCCAGGGCTTCTGGCGGCTGCCCCCTTCGGTGAGGCCGTCGCTGTCGTTCCCGGTCTCGATGGTGAGCAGCCAGCCGGTGACGAACATCGCCCGGTTGTGCTTGTTCTGTAGCTCGATGAAGTCGTCGTCCGGATCGTAGACCCGGCTCGGTCGCGACATCGTGAGATCGCCCTTCACGCTGCCGGCCCAGTGGACCTCGGTGATTTGGAAGTTGCCGCGCTCCCCGTTGGACCGATAGTCGTCGGCGGCGGTGCCGGTGCGATAGCCCACCTGCTGGTTGCGCTCGTCGCGCTCCAAGCTGCCGCTGAGCTGATCACAGCCCGCCACGGCCACCGCCGAGGTCATGGCCAGGGTGATGAGGTGTGACGCCTTCATCAGAAGGTCACCATGGCACCGGCTCGGCCGGCCCAGAAGGTCTCGGTGCCTCCGAGCATGGTCTGATCGCCAGCGGCGGCGGGGTCGATCTCGATCTCGTAGAACGCCCCAGGCATGAACAGACCAAGATCGGCATAGAGACGGAAGTTGGCGTCCACCTCGTACCCTGCGGAGAGGTTGAACTCCTGACCAAGGGCCTTGCCGAAGCGCTCCTGAGCGGCCACCTGGGCCTTGGACACCCCGAAGGGCAGCTCGGGCAGGTCGGTGAGACCGGCGCCGAAGTTCACCTCGCTGCTGCTGGTGTCGGTGTAGAGCCAGGTGTCGGCCCGCAGGGTGAAGCCCCCAACGCGGGTGCCGGCGCCGAAGTGCAGGAACTCGGTCCCCGAGACGCGGAAGAGCTCGTTGGGCGAGGCGTCGACGCCGAAGGTGTCCAGGGCCGCCGAGGGGCGCCACACCGAGAGGCGGCCGATGGCGAAGCCACCGACGCGGTTGCCGCGGAAGCTCACGAAGCCCCGCTCGTACTCGAGGCCGTCGCTGCCGTACTTGGCCCCGTCGAAGTGATAGCCGTCGCCCTGCAGGAAGAAGATGAGATCGTCGCTGCTCTGGATCCGGGCCTGCACGCCGCCACCATATGCGTTGCCGCCGGTGTCGACGTCTCGGAGCACGGGGTTCTGACGGTCGATGCCCTCGGAGCGGGCGAACTCACCATAGAACTGCAGCTCGGTGCCACCACCCAGGGGCAGCTGGTAGGCCACGCGGCCGCCCCCGAGGTGCTGGTAGTCACGGTCGCGGAAGTTGCCGTTCTTACCGCCGAAGCTGATGTCGGCGCCCGACTCCTCGATGGGGCCGCCGCCGATGCTGGCGTAGAAGTAGTAGGCCCGCAGATCGAGGCGGCCCTCGTCGCTGTTGCCGGTGTCGAAGTCGTAGACCGCGCCGGTGCGGTAGGTCACCGTCTCGCCCCGCAGGCCGAAGACCGTGTCGCTGCCGTCCTTGAAGGTGCGCACGCCGCTGATGGGCAGGTCGTTTGCGGCGTAGAAGTCGATGGCCATGATGCGCAGCGAGCCGGCCTTGCCGAGGCCCACGTCGAAGGTCAGGCCGTCCATGGTGCCCTCGAGCATGTACTCCTTGGGCACCCCGCCGATGCGGAAGGGCTGACGGCCGAAGCGGGCCGTGAGGTTGAAGTCGTCGCCCTCGATGAAGGTGTAGTCGAAGTTCAGGCGGAACACCTGCACCCCGCCGCCCACGCCGTTGCTGCGGCCGAGGCGGTCGTCGCGCCACAGCAGGTTGTACTTGAGCTGGGTGTCGAAGCGGAGCTTGGGGTTCACCCGATAGGCCAGCGATACCGCCACATCGGTGTAGCCCGTGTTGGTGCGATCGTCGCTGTAGAAGACCGCCTCGTCGTTGCGCTCGTCGAGGGCGCGGAAGTCGCGGTTCTCGAAGCCGATGACCTCGCTCGCCGAGACCACCTTCACCACGGGCACCCCCACCTGCATGGGGGCGCTCTTCTGTTGGATCACCGTCTCCAACGGATCCTCGAGGAACCGGGCGCTCGTCGGCGGGGCGATGCGGGTGTCGATTTGGGTCTCGGGGCCCGCCTCGATGACCACGTCCTCTTGATCCTGGGCCTGTGCCGAGGTGGGTGCCATGACACCACAGGCACCGAAGATGCCCCCCGTGAAGCCCACCGCCGTCCAGATACCGCGCTTACCGAAGTCTCTCATCGCTCGCTCTTCTGCTCGGCGGGGCCGAGGCCTCAAGTGTGTTCGTTGAAGGTGTGTAGATTCGAAATGGCTCAGGGGATCACCCGGGGCTCACCGGGATCCGCGAGGACCTCCACCTGACCGAGCTGGATGATCCAAATCTCTCGACGGCGGAAACCCCAGACCACGGGGCCGGTCACCGAGACCTGGGACCCCACGGGCACCGTGAAGCCCCGGCGACCCAGCTCGGCGTCGGCGCTCGCCGACCAGCACTGCATCGTGAGCTCGGCAGCGTCGAAGTCGGTGGTGCGGCCGGTGCACAGCTCCGGGCAAATCGTGTCACCACAGAGCTCGTCTCCGCAGGCGGTGTTCTGGGTGCACGGCGTGCGACAGAAGCGCATGCAGACCGGATCAGGCTCCGGCGCGTCTACCGCCCGCGGCTCGATGGGCTCCGAAGAGAGCACCATGTCGTTGAAGTTGTCGTTGGTGGGCTGCACGGCCACATAGCCCTGGATCCGCCGGACCTGCCCCATGTCCGCGTCGCCGAAGAGCCCCTGCTGCCAGGTGAAGAACACCGGGCGGAAGGGGCGCCCGTCGGGATCACGGGCAGGCTCGATGCGCTCGACGTCGGCGATGATCACCGCCCGATCCGTGGGCTGGCGGAACAGCTGCCCCACCCCGCGGATGGTCATCCGTACGCGATCACCAAAGGTGTAGTCCGCCACCCGGCCATCTCTGAGCACCACCATGCCGCCCGTGTCGTCGGCGATGGCGTACACGCCGTAGTTGCGCTCGTCCTGACCGCAGACATCTACCTTGCGGTAGTAGCGTGGGTGCAAAGTGACCACCGCCTCCACGGTCATGGGCAACATATCGAGGGTGCGGCGCTCCTCTGAGCACGCCATGGGGGCCGGCTCATCGGCGCCGGTGTAGAGCACGAGGTTGGGCTGACCGCTCAAGTCACCGGGCAACGCCGCGAGCAGATCGCCGAGGCCCGGCTGGCCATCAGCAGGGAGGCCATAACCTGCCGCCCGAGAGCCGTCGATGAAGGTCACCGGCTCTTGCACCGGCAGCGTCTCCACAGGCTCGTTCCAGATCTCGTCGGGGTTCACCCGGTCTTCGAGCTCACCGGCGCAGCCCACACAGGTCAGCGCGAGCACCCACCCACCGAGAGACTTCAAGAGAGACGTGCGGCCGATCATGGCTACTGCTCCACGTGGTTGGTGTGCCAGTCGAAGTTGATGGTGTCGAACTGGATGTCGGTGTTGAAGGCCCGGACCGGCCCCACATAGGTGACGCACTGCCCAGCGGTGAGGAAGTCGCTGGAGCTGCGGAAGATGCCCACGCCAGCACCGTAATTGAACGTATTCCAACAGCGGCTCGAGCCACCACAGCCCACCGGCTCACCCTCGAGGATCCCCGTAACCCTGACCACTCGATCGACATCGTCCACAGTGAGGGCTCGATCTGGCTCGAACACGTGGACCGGCTGGTCGACGTTCACCAACTCCCACTCGGCGGCCTTGGTGATTTGCCCCTTGCCCCGGAACAGATTCACCTCGGTGACCTTCACCGAGACCACGTTGCCCACCTGCATGTCGAAGGGCGGCACGCTGTCGGGCTCGTTCTGATCGAGGAAGAACTCCACCGCCCCATTGGCATCTTCGAGCCAGAAGCGCGTCTGGCTTGCTGGCAAGCCGCCGCTGCCGAAGAAGCTCGTCGCCGAGACCACCGCTTCGGTGATCTGCAAATCCACAGGGACCGAGGTCTCCTCTGCAGGGAACGCAGCCTTCACCGCGGCGATCCCCGTGTCCCCATCGGGCCACGGGGTGAAGGCGGGGGTGCCCCCGTTCGGCGGCTCGGCCCCGGGGCCGTTGATCTGGCCAGCGAAGTCGATGACCGCCGGGCAGCCCTCGGGGTTCGTCATGCCCCCACCTGCGCCGCCGATGGCGCCTCCGGCCCCTCCGATGGGCGGCGTCACCACCGCCTCCACGCCCAGATCGGGGCGGGTGCGGAACGTGCCGAGGGTGAGATCGGCCGGATCTTCCCCCTGATCGCAGCCGGCGAGGGCACACAACATCAGGGTGAGGCAGGCGGACGTGCGGTGGGTGGGCATGGGCGCTCCCCGGTGCGGGTGTGGGGCCGCCTTGTACCAAAGTCGGGGTGTGGATTGTGCTGAAAAATCAGCACCAGCACATGTGTTCTACAAATGTGACCGCTCTGTCATCGGCCAGCGGCCCTCAGTGATTCGCCGGGGTCATGAGGGCCAGCACGAAGCTGATCCCCCACATTTGCCGTTGCCGATCAGTGAGGTCCATCTTGGCCACCTGGGCCTGGATGTCCTGCCAGCGCTTGCCCGCGTCGGCCCCCTGGTCGAGGGTGCCCATCTTCGCCTCGAGCTCGAGCGGCAGGGGCTTGATGCCGTGGTCTAGAATCAGCGCCCGGCGGATCAGCGCCGCCCGCGCCTGGACCCCACCTCGATGCTTCTCCTCGTCACAGACGCTGGGCTTGGGATCCTTGAGCTTCTTGCAGTAGGCGGCGGCGCAGGTGGCGAAGGCCGGCGGCGCGCCCTTTTTGTAGATGTCCTTGAGGCCATCATGGCAGGCCTTCTGCTTGAACAAAGGGGCACAGATGGCGTTGATGCGGGCGCGGCGCTCCGACTGCTTCACCTTGAGGTGCTGCGCCATCTTCGAGGCCAGAGCGCAGCGCACGAAGGGATCATCGGGCAGCTCCACGTTGCCCTGCTGGGTGCCCGGCTTCATGATCTTCGTCGACGTCGCCTGAGGCTGACTGCCTGGGGCCTTCTGCGGCTGACTGCCCGGAGCCACCTGCGGCTGACTGCCCGGGGCGCCCTGCGCCGCGGCGTCACCTGCCCACAGGAGCCCCCACGCCATCATCAACAGCACCTGCTTCATCAGCCCTGGCTTCGCAAACATCCGGGTCACGGCGCACCTCTCGTCTCGTCATCGACAGAGCCCGCACAGCGGTGAGTGCGTTGACGGCTCGGTCGCGGGTATGTGAAACACACTCACCCCTGTCGGGGCATCAGCCACAGTTCGGGAGTAGGGATGAGCGGCTTCGTCGACACATTCAACGAGATCCTCGAGACCGTCAACGGGATCATCTGGGACGAGATGGTCCTCTACGTGGTCATGGGGGTCGGGGTGCTGTTCACCCTCTGGAGCGGCTTTGGTCAGTACCGCGCCCTCACCCACGGCACCGCGGTCACCCTCGGCAGATATGACGACGATGACCATGGAGATGGCGCCATCAGCCACTTCCAGGCCCTCTCGGCGGCCCTCTCCGCCACCGTGGGCCTCGGCAACATCGGCGGCGTCGCCGTGGCCATCGCCATCGGCGGGCCCGGGGCGGTGTTCTGGATGTGGATGGTGGGCATCGTGGGCATGGCCCTGAAGTCCACCGAGGTCACGCAGTCCATGTTGTTCCGGAAGACCGACGACGCCGACAACCCCAGCGGCGGCCCCATGTGGGTGGTCACCCGGGGCAGCGCCGACAAGGGTCCTCTGCTCGCAGGCCTCGGCAAGGCCCTCGGGGTGACCTTCTGTATCACCCTGCTCATCAGCAGCGTCACCGGCGGCAACATGTTCCAGGCCTGGAACGTCGCCGACGTGACCTTCACCGAGTTCGGGATGAACAAGCAGCTCACCGGGATCATCCTCGCCGTGCTCGTGGCGGCGGTCATCCTCGGTGGCATCAAGCGCATCGGTCAGGTGGCGGGCACCCTGGTCCCCCTCATGTGCGGCATCTATCTCGTGGCCGCCATCTATGTGCTGATCCAGACCTATGAGCAGATCCCTGCAGTCTTCGGCCTCATCATGGACGGCGCCTTCAACCCCGTGGGGGCCCAGGAGGCCTTCCTCGGCGGCACCATGGGCTATGCGTTCTTGTGGGGCATGAAGCGGGCCCTCTTCAGCAGCGAAGCAGGTCAGGGCTCCTCGCCCATCGCTCACTCCGCCGCTCGAACCTCCGAGCCTGTCCGCGAGGGCGTCGTGGCGGGCCTGGAGCCCTTCATCGACACCCTGGTGGTGTGCACGCTCACCGCTCTGGTGCTGCTCTCGAGCGGCGCCTGGAACCGCGGCGCCGAGGCCACCTTCGACACCGCCCCTCAGGTGGTGGCCGGTGCCGACGCAGGCACCTGGACTTTGAGCGCCTCAGCGGCCACAGCCCCCGGTAAAACCCGCAAGGCGGAGTCCATCGGCGGCACCTGGAAGCCGGGCCAGGCGGTGTTCATGCTGTACGAAGGGGAAGAGGTCCAGGGCCAGGGCACCAACATGCACCGCATCATGGGCACCATCCAACCCGCAGAGGGCAACGTCTTCTCCATCAAGTGGGACGCGGTGAAGTCGAAGACCCAACCAAAACTGGTCAACAACGGGCTCTATGTGGACTACGTCGCCGCCAGCCTCACGAGCTATGCCTTCAACAGCGTGACCCCAGGGTTGGGCACCTGGCTGATCACCATCGCCGCGTGGCTCTTCGCGCTGTCCACCATGATCTCGTGGAGCTACTACGGCGAGCAGGGCATCGTGTACCTCTTCGGCAACAAAGCGGTTCTGCCCTACAAACTGATCTATTGCGCACTGATCTTCGCGGCATGCTCCGGCCTCGTGAGCACCACCACCGAGCTGTCCAACCTCACAGATCTCGGCACAGGGGTGATGCTGTGGGCCAACATCCCCATCATGCTGCTCTTCGCCCCTCGGGCGATGAAGGCCTGGCATGGCTACTTCGCTCGAATGAAGGCCAGAAAAGCATGACTCATTTCGGGCCACCCAAACATTAAAGATACAACAATCGTTTACCGATACCCCGAATGCGCAGCGCATTGCTGGTTCAAACTCTCGGGGGTTCTTTCATGTTCGGTTTCTTGAGAAAGTCTGATCTCGCTGACAACGTCGATTTATTCGATGATGGCTTCTCAGGCGCTCCCAGCACACACAACACGGCATCTGGCGTCGATCTCCAATGGATCCTCGACGCATTGCCGTTGAACGTGATCACGCTCGACCCGCAGACTCTGGTCATCACCAGTACCAACGCCCGGACGGTGGATTTCCTCAAGAGGCTGCGCGCCTATTTGCCCCCGAACGTGAACCCGGAAGGCCTCGTGGGTCAGTCAGTCGACATCTTCCACAAGGTGCCTGGCCCCATCCGCCAGATGTTGCTCGATCACAGCAACTTGCCCTTCAGAGGCCAGGTCCGTCTGGGGCCGGAAACCCTCAAACTCGATGTCAACCTGGTGCGAGATCCGAGCGGTAGAGTGCTCTGTCTGCTGCAAACCTGGGAAGTGATCACCGAGCGCATGATGAAGGTCGAGAGCTTTGAGGATGAGGCTGACGCCACCCTGAACAACGTGACCGCAGCGGCGGCAAAGATGCGCGACACCGCCAATCAGCTGGCGACCTCCGCCGATCAAGGACAGCGTCAGGCGAACACTTCTGCAGAGCAGCTGCAGCAAGCAGCCAACAATGTACAGGTCGTGGCCAGTGCCACAGAGGAGTTGACCAGCTCCATCAGCGAGATCAGTCGTCAGGTGGCCGAGTCCTCTGCCATGGCGCAAGACGCAGTGGCGGAGTCGCAGCGCACCAACGACATCGTCGAAGGCCTCGTCGAAGCCAGCGACAAGATCGGCGAAGTGGTGAACCTGATCTCGGAGATCGCGGAGCAGACGAACCTGCTGGCGCTCAACGCCACCATCGAGGCCGCCCGGGCCGGTGACGCTGGCAAAGGCTTCGCCGTGGTGGCTGACGAGGTGAAGAACCTCGCCAATCAGACCGCCAAGGCCACTGAAGACATTGCGCGCCAGATCAACTCGATTCAGGGATCAACCGGCCAGGCGGTGAAGGCCATCAGTGGCATCACCGAGACCATCGGGCGTCTGTCCGAGGTGGCGACGGGCATCGCCGCTGCGGTGGAGGAGCAAGGCGCCGCGACCCAGGAGATCGCCCGGAATGTTCAGGAGGCCTCTCGCAGCACGCATCAGGTCTCAGACACCATGCAGTCTCTCGCCAGAGCAGCCACCGACACTGGGGAAAGCGCCAACACGGTCCTGGGCGCAGCCGACGACCTCGCCGAGCAATCGAGCGCGCTCTCGGTGGAGATCAAGCAAGTGCTGGAGATGATCAAGAAGCTCTGATCCATCGGGCCCACTGCAACCCCCCACCTTTCGCGGGGCCCTGCTGTTGGGGTATCTAAGGGCCCATGATCCCGGATACCCTCATCGTCGTCTGCGTTTTGAGCGTCGGCGGCATCGCCCTCACCTGGGGCATGTCTCTGCTCTGGCGGTGTCTGGGGTTGCTCGGAGGCATACTCTGCGCAGTCTGGGTGGGCATCGCCTTCTTCACCTTCGACCCTTCGACGCGCGATCTCAATCCCCTGCCCGGGGCCGAGCATCAACCTCTCAGCGCCACACAGTCGCCCGCACCGGAAGAGGTGTACACATCCTCTCGGGCCTGTCGTGCGTGTCACCCGGAGGCCTACGCCACCTGGCGCCGCACCTATCACCGGACGATGACTCAGCGGGCCTCTGAAGAAGCCATCATCCCTGAGTGGACCGGCACCCTCGAGGATCGAGGACGTACCTATCGGCTGTTCAAAGAGCGTGGTGGCTTCTGGGTAGACATGCCCGCCTACGGCACCAACGGCACTCGGCCAGAGGATCGCATCACCCGGCCCATCGTGATGACCACGGGCTCTCACCAGATGCAGATTTACTGGGTGCCGGCCCCCTGGGCAGAGACTGAAGCTTCAGAAGCCGAGGGGGAGGCCTACCGACGCCACTGCGGCCGATGCCATGTGTCCTCTGAGCATCAAGCCCTCGTGGCTGCTCCCGCCTGGGATCTCGACAACCAGGGCCTTCAGGCCGACGACATCAACGACATCTGGACGATGAAGGCCCACCGCAGGGCCTTCGGAGACATCAGCGAAGACGACAAGGCCCTGGCGCTGCGCCACCTGAAGCGCGGGCAGCTGGAAGGCCCGCTCACCCAGTTCCCCTTCTCGTGGTTCGTCCGGGAGAAGCGGTGGGTGCACGAGGAGTACACCTTCCTGCAGCCTCCGGAAGATGACTACCGCGGCGAGCCCTATGGTGAAGACTGGAGCAACCGGTGCGATCAGTGTCACTCCGTCTCGCCGCGCTTCGACGAGCAACTCGATGTGGGCAGCATGACGGTGGGGCAGGCGGAGGTGGCGGAGCTGGGCATCGCCTGTGAGGCCTGCCACGGCCCTGGCGCCGCCCACGTGGCCCGGCACCGGGATCCAACGGAGCGCTACCTGGAGCATCTCGGTCTGAGAGGCGAAGACGAGAAGCCCGACATCGTCAACCCCGCAGATTTGTCACCGGAGCGGTCGATGGCCGTGTGCGGGCAATGCCACGCCGAGCTGGTCTATCACGGCGACTGGAGCCAGCCGGAGACCGCCCGCTTCCGCCCCGGCGATCGCCTCGAGCTCTATGCCAATGTGCTGTACTACGAGCCAAAGCCTGATCAACGGCCAGACTGGCTCGCCAATGCCATCCGAGACGAGCCCGATCTGTTGCAGAGCGCTTTCTGGAAAGACGGCACCATGCGCATCGCGGGCCGGGATCTCAACGGCATCGCCATCTCCCCCTGTGCCACCGCCGGAGAGATGAGCTGCCTGAGTTGCCACGCCATGCACGGTCACTCTGATCCGGAAGACATGCTGGCGCCGAAGATGCACACTGATGATGCCTGTACGCAGTGCCACCCTGTGGTGGCGCAGAACATCGAAGGGCACACACACCACGGCGCCGACTCCACGGGCAGCCGCTGCTACAACTGCCACATGCCCCACACCACCTTCGGCCTGCTCAAGGCGATCCGCGCCCACCGGATCGACAGCCCCAACGCCGGGGTGAGCGCCGAGACGGGCCGCCCTACGGCATGCAACCTCTGTCACCTCGACAAAACCCTCGGCGAGGTGGCCGACCACCTGGCCGACTGGTACGGACATCCGATCCCGCCGATGACCGACGATCAGCGCGATGTGGCTCAGAGCGCCCTCCAGCTGCTCAAGGGGAACGCGGTGCAGCGCGGCATCATGGCCTGGCACATGGCCTGGCCCCCAGCCCAGGCGGTGAGCGATCCCTGGTGGTTCGGGCCCTACCTGGCCCAGCTCGTGGATGATCCCTATGTGGCGGTCCGGTTCCTGGCCATCGAGGCTCTGCAGACCTTGCCGGGCTACGCGGACTTCGAAGCTGACTTCACCGGGTCAGATGACGCACGGGCCGAGGCGGCTCGAGAGGCGCTGCGTAGATGGCAGGCCCCTGCAGGGGCCAACGCCCCCCATGTGATGATCCAGAACGGTCGGTATGTGCGCGAGGCGCTGCTGCGGCTGCTCTCCCAAAGAGACGAAAGTCCCATCAGTATCAACGAGTGAAGGGTTTAACCTTCCGCCCTTGGCATCCACTTCAGGGTTTGTGGCATGTGTGAGATCGAGCAACGCTGAGCGCGGGTCCTCACAGACCCTCCTGTGCAGAGATGATGCCGACCTCTAAGCGTTCGGTCTCGAGAGGACGTTACGAGATCTGATGAGTGGCGACCGCACCAAAGGCTCTGACCTGCAGCAGAGCTTCACCCCCACCACTGTGGAGGGGGTCTCCGATCACGTGGTGGAGCACCACCGTGGCGATCGCCGGGGTGCGGCAGTGGGCTCGGTCTTCCCTGATCCACAACGCATGATGCCCCTCGACCCGTTCACCATCCCAGCCTGGTTTCGTCGACCTGCGGACTCCCTGGCGCCTGTCGTGAGCCCGTTTCCGGAGACTGGCGCCACCCCTGTGGACGCCGGTGCGCTCCAGCGCAGCGATACACCGATTCACCACCCACCGACGGCGGGTGAGCTGCCCCCCGAGGCAGATCCCTTCGCATCGACATGTGCACCCGAGCCGCCGAGCACCGAAGATGACGGGATGACGATCCGCGAGATCCCGCCCATGCCTCGGCCTGGCGCCTCACACCGCAAGACCCAGCACACGCTGCTTGGGCTGAACCGCGCCCAGGTCGAGGCCCAACAAGTCGCCTCGGAAGAGCTGCGCACGGTACGGGACGTGGTGCCCCCCTCGATGGACTCGCTGGATTCGATCCACCGCTCCAACGACGCGCTCAGCGGCTCCACGGATCACCGGGAGCGTCCGGTGGATCCCACCGGTGCAGTTCCGATGCCCCAGACGCCTGTAGATCCCCACATGGTGGCGGGCCGATACAAGATCAGGTGCCGCATCGGCACGGGCGGTATGGGGGTGGTCTATCTCGCGGAGGACACCCGCCTGCACGGGCGACTGGCGGCACTGAAAGTGCTCAACCCCTGGGGTCAGCCCGAGGTGGAGAAGGCTCGCTTCGAACGCGAAGTGCGGGTGATCTCCAGGCTGCGGAACCCACACACGGTACAAGTCTCTGATGCGGGCCTCCTCCCCGATCAGCGGCCCTTCATCGTGATGGAGTACATCGAGGGGCACTCCCTCGGTGACCTGCTCGACCAGGTCTACGCGCTGCCGCCCATTCAAGCCCTCGAAGTCATCGAGTGTGTGCTGGTCTCTCTCGAAGAAGCCCACGCTCGGGGCGTGATCCACCGGGATCTCAAACCCGACAACATCATGATCCGCCGTATGGACGGGCGTCGCATGCTGGTGCAGCCGGTCTTGCAGATCAAAGTGCTCGATTTCGGCATCGCCCGTGACTACAACGCCGGCCAGCGAGAGCAGCGTATTCTCGATCGACGTCTTTCGGGAACGCCGGCCTATATGGCGCCAGAGTTGTTCGCCAGTGCCCCGAGCGATGCACGCTCGGACATCTATTCGGTGGGCGTGTTGCTGTATCACATGCTCGCCGGACGCCTCCCCTTCGATCCAGACGATCAGCTGCCCCCTCGAGCGCCGAAGCTCCAGGGGGCCATGCGCATGGCCTGGATGCACCAGGAGCTGCCTCCTCGATACATCCCCAACTGCCCTGAGCCTCTCTGGGGTCTGATCCTGTCGCTGTTGTCGAAGCCCCCGGGCAAACGACCTCACAGCGCGGCGATGGCTCTGGAGCAGCTCGAGCGCGTCAAGGAGACGCTCGGGGTTCAAGGGGAGCACCCGCTCGTCCCACCGCCTTCTGACAGCTACAGTGGTGATCGACACTTCCGCGAGGCACCTCAGCCATTGCTCCGCCCTCAGCCGGCGCAGCCTCGAGAGCGTCGCCTCACCCCACCTGCGCTGGCCAATCGCTCTTCGTTCTGGAGTCGCTCGGCCATGGTCCTGCTTCTGGCCCTCGTCGGCGCCGCAGCAGTGGCGGTGTACTTTGCCCGGGATGCAGAAGAGTCCGGCTTCGGTGATCCTGTGCTCGACACCCCCTCTGCTCTGGGCAGTGGTGTGCTGGATCCGGGTGGACGCTCAAGCAAGGCCTGCTGCACCTGCGCCAGTACGCTGACCTCTGATCCTCCAGGGGCCGAGGTCTGGTTGGGCAACACCGCCATCGGCCAGACCCCGATGACCCTCGACCGACCTTGCAGCGAGATCTGGCAGCTCAGGCTCACGGCGCCCGGGCATCAACCCCGGCTGCTCCGCGTAGAAGGCCGATCGCCCACGGGGCGTCCGTTCCACGCCAGCCTCGAGCGGGATTAAACTCTCACCCCCCGCCGGACACCAACGGCCCTTTCGTGGCACACTGCGTCCCCCTTTGCTCACCCTGACGAGGTGTCATGGTCGTCCTGCTCCGTCGCGCGCTGCGCTCTTCACTCTGCCTCGGCCTCCCCCTTTGGGGATGCACTGACGTGTCGCCGACCGACCCTGCCGTCGGCCAGCACTCGGCGTCGGTGATCTATGGCGAAGATGATCGTCAGGATGTGTATGCCGTCGAGTCGCCTCTCTGGCGCGCCCGGGCATCGGACTCGGTCGTGGCGCTGATGAATCGTGCCACCCTCGTCTTCGACGATCCCGATCGGGCCACACTGCGGGCCAGCACGCTCAACCAGAACATCCCTCTCTGCGAGGGTGAGCGATTCGCCGAGCAGCTCACGGCAGCGGACTGCTCAGGCACCCTCATCGACGAGGATCTGGTCCTCACCGCCGGTCACTGCATCGAGAACCAAGCGGCGTGCAACCAGCTGGCTTTCGTCTTCGGCTACCACCACGGTGAGTCACCAGACGCGCTCTCGCCCATCACCTCTGACGATGTCTACACCTGTCGTGAGTTGATCGTCTCCTTCGACGATGGCCGGGCGGACTACGCCATCGTGCAGCTCGATCGCCCTGCGGTGGCCCATACCCCTGCACCGGTGCGCCCTGGTGATGGCCCCATGGTGCAGGGAGAGTCGGTCACCCTCATCGGCTTCCCCAGCGGCCTGCCGGCGAAGGTGGACACCGGCGGCCAAGTCTGGGAGCCCCGAGCCAACGTGCTCGACTTCTTCTCGGCCACTGTGGACGCTTTTGGTGGCAACTCCGGCTCGGGCGTCTTCGACGCAGCGGGCAACGTCGTGGGAATCCTGGTCCGCGGGCAACAAGATTACGTACGCGACGGCCGCTGCTTCCGGGTGAACACGCTGCCCGAGTTGCCTGAGCAGGGCGAAGGAGCAGAAGGCATCACCTATGTGGCCCGGGCCATCGAAGCAGGCTGCGAGGCGGGCATGCGCAGCGACGTGCTCTGCGCCGGCGGCGGAGGTGAATGGTGCGCCCGTTGTGAGGTGAACGCAGACTGCGCCAATGGCTGGCAGTGCAACCGGTGGCCCCAGGCACCCGAGGCTTCCTGGTGCGCCCCCCCGTGCATGGACGACACCCAATGTCGTGACGATCATCAGTGCATCGAAGGCATGTGCACGCCTCGCCTCGCCTCCGGCTGCGCACCGTTCCTCGACGAAGGCGCAGGGCTGTGGTCCATTGACGCGTGTGGTCAGGTGCTGGCCCCCACCAACCTGTGCGAAGCGAACAGCCGCTGTCTCGACGGCGACTGTGTCTCACGGCCTTCCGGGGATGTGTGCGCCGACGCCACGGTGATCGAGGCCGTGAGTCAGCGTCTCGAAGGCAACCTCGCCGAATACGAGGGCGACACTCAAGGCAGCTGCGCGGGTGAGGGGCCAGATCAGGTCTACACCTTCACCCTCGACGCCCCTTCCACCTTCACCGCCACAGCAGAAGGCTTCGACACGGTCCTCTACCTGCGCCAGGGCTGCGAGGGCCCCGAGTGGGCGTGCAACGACGACTTCCGCCGCCGCGACGTCAGCGCTCAAATCACCGCCGAGCTTCAGCCTGGGACCTATCACCTGTTCGTCGACGCCTTCGACGAACAGGTGGGGCGCTATCTGCTCACGTTGGAGTTCACGGAGCAGTGCCAGGATCCGTGCCTGCCGACAGCCACACGATGTGAGGGTGAAGATGTGCAGCAGGTCTGTGTCGACGACGGCACGGACTGCGGCCGCTGGGTCAGCGTGCTCTGCCCACCCGGCGAGCAATGCCTCGGCGGCCTCTGCGCGCCCACCTGTGAAGACGAGTGTCAGCCAGGAGAGCGTCAGTGCCTCGACGATCGCACCATCGTGAGCTGCACCCTCGTAGATGGCTGTGGTCGGTGGGATGCCCCGGTCACCTGCCGCCCTGGCCGCATCTGCCGGGACGAGTTCTGCGCCCCTGCCCCGGTGGACGCAGCGGTGCCGCCTCCGCCAGAGCCTGATGCCGAGGTCCCGGACTTTGCGATGCCCCCGCCGGTACCCGACGCAGATCTCGAAGCTGACGCAGCCATCGGTGGCGGTCCACAAGAGGGTCTGCGCCCTGAAGGCAACGAGCGACCGCTGCTGCGGGGCGGTCGTGGTTGTGCGACGGGCTCCGGGCGCGCGCCCACAGGGGCCTGGCTGGTTGTGCTCCTCGGCGCCCTCGGGCTGCGCCGCCGCTCACGGACGCAGACGCGCCTCTAACCCGAAGATGTGCGGATCGTCGGCCCCCATGGCCCTGAGGGCCTCGGCGAGCCAGAGCACGTACTCAGTGTTCTCCCCGCTGGGGCCTCTGGAGCGGGCGACGTGGGCAGCGATCTCATCGAGAGAGGCCGAGCCGAGAAAATGCGGGTTGTCGGGGCCTGCCACATAGACCAGCACATCATCGATGGTTGCCCCAGAAGGGCACGTGACCTGGACGCGATGGTGGGCATATCCCCCAGACTCGCGATGATCGAGTCGGGGCATGATCTCGCTGACCTTCTCCGGGGCCACCTCATAGGCCATGCCCCAACATGTGGCGCCTGCCTCGGGCAACAAGGTCACCACGCGTCCTGGCGCCTCAGGGGTGCCTCGATGATCAGGGGATCCCTGCCAGAAGCGTCTGATCCAGCCTGTGATGTAGCCGGGCACACGCTGGCGATATTCAAAGGCAGGGCGCCACACCAGCGAGCCATAGCCGAAGATCCAGAGCGGGCGCTCTGTCATGAAACTACCCCTCTGGGAGGGCTTTGCGGCGAATCAGCCCGCCCACCCCTTTGAGGGCAGCTCGCATGACCGGCCGGGGCGTGGCCCTGCCCATGGAGACGAGAGCGCTCATGAGGTGACCGGGCACCACGAGGGGCTTGCCCCTGGCGAAGGCCTTGAGGGTGGCCCTGGCGCACTCGTCGGCGGTGAGGGTGACCGACTTTGGCGGTGGGCGCCCGATCGGGTTGCCCGCCACGGCTTCGAACTCCGTGGACACGGGCCCGGGGCACGACTGGGTCACCGCCACCCCCGTGCCAGCGAGCTCGATCCGCAGGGACTCGGTGAAGCCAGTGACATAGTGCTTGCTGCCCACGTACACCGAGAGGCCAGGCATGAATGTCAGCCCGAACCCGGAGCTGATGTTCAAGATGCCCCCTCGTCCTCGAGCCACCATGGGCCCCATGAGGGCGTGGGTCAGGTAGGTGAGGGCCACCACGTTCACGTTCAACATCTGCTCGAGCTTCGACCAGTCGGCATGCTCGAGCAGCGCAAAGTCACCAAAGCCAGCGTTGTTCACCAGCACGTCGACATTGCCGAGCGCCTTGTCGGTGGCGGCGAGCATGGCGTCGACGGCCTCGCGGTCGGCGAGATCACACGGCTGTACGGTCACCACAAGATCAGGGTTCACCGCGAGCAGGTCTGCCTCGAGGGCTTCGAGGCGGCTGCGGCGCCGGGCCACCAGGGCGATGCCCCGGACCATGGGGGCCAGCTGCAGCGCCATGGCCCGCCCGATGCCCGAGGAAGCCCCGGTGAGCAGCACATTGCTCCCTTCGATCGGCGGTCTGGCACCCATCAGGGCCTCCCTTCGTCGAGTCGATCGAGCAAGACCTCACAGGCCCCATAGACCAGCTGATACACGTGCTCGAAGCCATTGGGCCCGCCGTAGTACGGATCAGGCACCTCCCGCGTGGGCGGATCGGACAGCTCGTCGAGCAGCAGACCCACCTCGGCGGTGGCGCCCTGAGGGGCCCGGGCGCGGATGTCCCGCAGGTTGCTGTGATCCATGGCCATGACCACGTCGAAGCGGTTGAGATCGGCAGGCAGGAACTTTCGGGCACGCTGCGCAGTGAGATCGATGCCGTGGCTGCGGGCCACCTCGATGCTCCGCGGATCAGGCAGCTCCCCAGCGTGCCAGCCGCCGGTGCCCGCCGAGTCGATCTCGAAAGCATCACTCAGCCCCCGAGCCTCGACGAGGTGGCGAAAGATCCCCTCGCCGAGGGGGGATCGGCAAATATTGCCAAGACAGACAAAGAGCACCCGCTTCACCAACTCGTCTCCCATCGATCCCGCTCGGGATCATCACTCACTTCAGGCGGATCCAGCGTCCGCCGGTGTACTGGCCCCCACTCGGCGCCGAAGCGCCGAGCACGTAGATCGCCCGCCGATTCCGGGCTTCGTCTACCCCGTCGGCGGTCTGCACCGCCAGCCCCGACTCGCCGAAGCCCTGATAATAGATCGGCAACCGCACACCGTGGGCGCGAAACCACGTGGCGATGGCCTTCGCCCGGGCGGTGCTCAGGGTACGGTTGTCGGCGGCGTTGCCCACCGTGTCGGTGTAGCCGCCGATGTAGAGCCGGGCCTCGAGCACGTTGCCCCACTTCTTCACATAGCCGTTGAGCACCTCCAGGGCCTTGTGCAGCTTCGGCGACTCTGGAGCCTCGATCTCGGCGCTGTTGGTGGCGAAGACCACATCTTCGTGGGGCAGCTCGACGAAGAAGGGCGTGAGGGTGAGCGTGTAGTTCTGGGCTTCGTGGGCATCGAAGACCATGAGCTTGACGTCCTTGATCTCCACGTCTTCTCCAGGGGGCGTCCACTCCAGGGTGAACCGACCCCCCTTAGGACCGCCCTGCCCGGTGAGATCGAGGGCCTCGTCCACCACAGTGGTACCTTCAATGTCAGTCACCGTCACGCTGCCGCGGCCGAGGGGCTGGTTGGCCGAGATCACCGCCCTGCCTTCTTCGAGGTAGATGTCCTTCTTCTCGATGCCCACCTTCAGAGGCGAGGTGACGTGCAGATCGAACTCGAAGTTCACCGTCTCGGGGCCGGCATCGAAGGTACCCGTGACCTCAGCGGACCAGTGGGTGGTGCCTTGAGGCGGCTTGAACTTGACCTTGTGCTTCTTGCCTGCAGGCAGGGACTTGATCTTGAAGACCTGTACCCGCTTCTTGCGATCGTTGCTCAGCCTCACCTTCACCTGCTTCACCGGCGCTGAAGGTACCAACATCAGAAAGGCGGTCTGGCCTTTGTGCACCACGGTGGAGTGGCCATACTGCCAGCGTGGCGCTTCGGCCTGCGCGGGGCGGCTTGCGAGGCTCAACGCGAGCAGCAGGGAGAGCGCCAAAATCGAGGCAAAGCCCGATGCGGCGGAGAAACGTTGAGTCCACAGCGGAGAGGGGTTCATCATGCGAGGCATCTTGACCAATCATCCTTGAGTGACGCCGAGGGTCTCGTATGTACCCCAGCAGAGGAGAGAGTTGTGAGTGAAGTGAGCGCGAGGCCGAGTGAAATCTTTCGAGCGGACCTGCTCGCCGGCAAGGTGGTGGTGATCACGGGCGGGGGTACGGGCATCGGCCGCAGCATCACTGAGGAGTGTCTGGCCCTCGGCGCGAAGGTGGCCATCGGCGCTCGCAAGGTCGACCGGCTCGAAGCGGCAGCCCAGGAGATGCGCGACGCCACCGGAGGCGAGGTCTTCGCCCACGCCCTCAACATTCGCGATCCGGAGTCGGTGGAAGCCTTCGTCGCCGCCACCGAGGAAGCCCTGGGCCCCATCGACACGTTGGTGAACAACGCCGGCGGCCAGTTCCCGGCGCCGGCGGAGATGATCCCCCCCAAGGGCTGGCGGGCGGTCATCGACACCAACCTCAACGGCACCTGGTACATGTGCCAGGCCGTGGGCCAGCGGATGATCGATCGCGGCACCGGCGGCCACATGGTGCAAATCGTCGCCAACATGTGGCGAGGGTTCCCCGGCATGGCCCACACCGGCGCCGCCCGGGCGGGGGTGGTGAACCTCACCAAGACTCTGGCCCTGGAGTGGGCCAAGCATCAGATTCAGGTGAACGCCGTGGCCCCAGGTGTGATCCAGTCCAGCGGCCTCGACACCTACGACGACGCCGTAAAAGAGGCCCTCTTCGCCGATCTGCCCAAGCACGTGCCTCTCAAACGCCTCGGCGTAGTGGAAGACGTGGCCTGGTCGGTGGTGTACCTGATCAGCCCCGCAGGCCGCTTCATCACCGGCGAGACGATCTGTGTCGACGGCGGGCAAGCCCACTGGGGCACGGTCTTCGAGGTCTGAGCGCGCCTTCATGCTGATCTCGAGAGCCTTCATCACGACCTGTCTGCTTCTGCCCGGAGCGGCCTTCGCTCAGAGCGAGACCGATCGAGAGGCAGAGATGTTCGGTGCGCCGGCCGATGAACCCGGCAGAGCCGACTCCACGAGGGTGGAGACGACCCCCGCAAAGCCCTCTCCAGAGCCGCGCTCTTCCGGTGACCCCAAACCAGACAACCGGGAGGCGGAGATGTTCGGCGCCCCTGGGACTTCGCCTTCTCCAACCCCACCTTCGACCCAGCCGCCTACCCCCTCTTCGGGGTTGCTGGGTTTCGGCGGCCTCGGCGCCGAAAGCCTGGCCATCGGCGGCCGCCTGCTCAGCCGTCTCGAGACCACGCTGAGCGAGGAGACCGATCTCAAAGACCAGTTCATCAGCGCCCCGAATCTGTTCGACGTCTACCTCGACGGGCGCCCCACCGATCGCCTGCGGGTCTACTTTCGAGGGCGGATCCTCTACACACCCACTGCAGGTGGTGGCAACCAGTCCACCAGCGATGGCAGCACTGATCCGCTGGCAGGCTTGAGCGGCCAGCAAGTCACCCGACAGCTCGACCAGCTGTGGATGAAGTTCGATGTCGACCGCACATACTTCTTCACCATTGGGGCCCAGCCGATTCGCTGGAGCACTGGCCGTGTATGGACCCCCACCGACTTCGTGAATCAGAACCTGCTCGATCCCCTGGCCCTGGCAGATCTGCGGACCGGCGTCGGTGCCGCCCGTATGCACGTGCCCCTCTTCGACGGCACGGTGAACCTCTACACGCTGTTGCTCTTCGACGGCGCCAACACCCTCGGCGATGTCGGCGGGGCCTTCCGCCTCGAGGGTGCAGTCGACACAGCGGAGGTGGCCCTCTCTGCGGCGACGGGTCGCGGACAGCCTGCTCGTGTGGGCGTCGATCTTTCTGCAGGTGTGGGCCCCATCGAGCTGCGGGGCGAGGTGGCCCTTTCCTCAGAGCAGCAACGGCTCACCCCCGACGGGCTCACCTCGGCCACCGTACAGCCGTGGCTCGATACGCTGCCTGAGGCTCCGGCCCCTGTGGATCACCCCTTCGTGCAGGCCATGACCGGCTTCGAATGGGAGATCAGCTATGGCGAGGACGACAGCGAGACGCTGTTCCTCGGCGCGGAGTACTATTACAACCAGGCGGGCATCACGAACCCCGAGGTCTACCCGGCGCTGCTGCTCACGGGGAACTATCGACCCTTCTATGTGGGCGAACACTATGGCGCCGTCTTTTTGCTGCTCCCCTCCCCTGGTGATTGGGATGCCAGCAGCTTCATCCTCACCGCCATCAGCAACTTGAGCGATCGCTCCGGGGTGGTCCGGCTCAACACCTCGTTCACAGTCCTCGACAAGCTCTCGGTGCAGCCCTTCGTCTCTGGGCGCTTTGGTCCCAAGGGCAGCGAGTTCAGACTGGCCCTCGATCTGCCTGCGGTGGGTGATCTCACCCCTGAGGTCTCGGTGCCCGCCCCCATCGCCGATGTGGGCATCTGGCTGAGCCTCGGGTTTTGAGGCATGCCTGAATGGCTGTGTTCTGTGAATGGCTGTGCTCTATGAATGGCAGTGCGGCAGGCGCGTCCTGCCAGGCCAGCGCTTCAGCGGTTCGAGAGGAGAAGAGATGATGCGGGCAGCGCCCACCATGGGTTTGATGATGCTTCTCAGCGCAGGATGGCTCTGTGCGGGCTGTGGGGGCACCCAGCTCAACCCCGAGCAAACTCAGGAGTACGAGAAGCTCACCGCTGAGCGGGCTCAAATGCAGCAGAAGCTCGGTCAGGCTAGGCGTAAAGCCGACGCCGCCTTCGACAAGGCAGGCAGCCTCGAAAAACGCAAGAAGGGCATCTTCAAGCAAGTGGTGCTCTGTGGCGCCAAAGCCGATGGCCAGGCCTTTGGCCCCATGCCCTTCACGGGCAAGAAGAAAGCGCGTCTCAAGAAGAGCGGCACCCGCAAGCTCGGCAACCAAAGCTGTACTGCCTACACCTTGGAGGTGAAGAAATGAGAGTGGCCCTCTTCATCTCCCTCATGCTCTTCACGCTCGCAGGCTGCGCCACCACCGAAGCCGATCTCAAGCGCCTGCGCGGCGAAGTGGGTACTCAACGCACCGAGCTGCGCTCGGTGGAGTCCGCCGGTGACTCCGTGACGCGCTACACCAATATGCTCAACGGCAAGAGCAAGGGCCGGCGCATGCTCATCGGTAGAGATGCGCTGCTGCGGGTGTTCAAAGGGCACATGCCCTACCAGTTCAAGGGCGACCGGCTCAGCAAACGCATCAAAGGCAACTTCACGCTGTCGAACGTCCGCGACTTCAAGCTGTTGTCCCGAAACCGCGCCCAGTGGCGATGGGACTTCAAGGGCAAAGGGGTGTCCGTGAACCTCAAAGGCGTCTTCGGCGCCTCTAAAAAAGACGCCACCAAGGCCAAAGAAGCCCTCGAGGGTGGCGGCACCCTGCTCATGGAGGGCTGGCTGTGGGTGGATGGCCCCAAAGGCGTGCTTCGGGTGAACGCCCGATGCCGGAAAGCCAGCCTCAAACGCCACAACAGTAGCCGAAACCAGGGTTTCGTCTGCGACGGCTCCAACAACAAGCTGTTCCGTCATCAGCAGGCAGTGCCGCTCCCCAAGGCCATGCGGGGCAAGAAGGTCAAGGCCATGACCACGGCCAATCATCTCATCTTGCTCGACTGACCCACAGGGGGGTGACCAGCCATGCTAGGCTGAGCTCCGGAGAGAGGAGCGCCCCTTGACCCTACCCCCCCTCGACGGCCCTGCCAGGGCGTTGATGTTGTTGACCGCGTGCAGCCTCGGCGGCTGCCTCGCCGAGTTCCCTGCCGAAGGCACCTCGAGTGCTGAAGCAGGTTCTGGCGATGTGAGCGTCGCCGGTGACAGCTTCACCCCTGACTTTGCCCTTGGGGGTGCAGGCGGTGCAGATGCCACACGCGCTGACAGCGCCCTCCCCTCCGCTGACGAGGGCATGCCTGATCTCGACGTCTCCGATGCAGAGACTGACGATATGGGTGCGCCAGATCTCGACGTGCCCGATCTCGATCTGCCTGACCTCAACCTCCCCGATGCCGAGGCACCCGACATCGGCCTGCTCGATGCAGAGGTTGCCGACCTGGGCCCCTCTGATCTCGGCCTCGACGACGCACAACTCCCCGACATGGCCCCCATCGACGCAGGTCCTGCGGACATGGGTCTGCCCGACGCTGACGTCGCCGACATGGATCCGCCTGATCTCGACGTACCGGATCTCGCTCTGCCCGACGCCAACATCCCCGACGCCGCCCTCGCCGACGCTGGCCCCCAGGTAGAAGCATGCACGGGCCTCGACGACGATCTCGACGGGCTCGTCGACGAAGGCAGAGTCTGTGGGCCCTTCATCGCCTCTCGCTGTCAGGTGATCCTGGGCTGGTCCGACAGCGACAACGGTCCCAGCGGCGACTGGGATGGCGGCCCGGCGGACTTCTGGTCCACCTGCCCTCCTGACGCCCGCAACAACGACGGCGCCCGCCGATGCGTGGCCACTCGGGGTCAGAGCCTGTTCCGAGGGATGGAGATCGGCGGCGGCATGGACGCCAACGATCAGATGGGCGTGGCTTTTCTCTGTGACGACGAGGATCGCCCCGACATCGCCGCCTGGATCCAGAGCCGCTGCGCCGTTTACCTGGCCCACGCCGACTTCAACCGCGGACCAGGAGAAGGCAGCCCCACCTGGGGTCCGTGCCCTGAGGAAGAAGAAGGCGTAGGCCCCGAGGGGCTCATTCGATGCACATCCTCGGGCTACGACGGCCGTTTCCGCCCCATCTACCTCACCGGGGTGGTGAACCAGGATGATCGCTTTGGCGTAGCCTTCATCTGTGATGATCTCGTCCAGCCTCAGCGGGCTGAGGCCGTGCAGGCCTCTGCAGAGGTGTTCCTCGGTTGGGCCAACGATGATCGCGATGTCGGTGACAACGCCCTCGATCGGGACAGCTTCGGCGGGTGTCCGGGTGAGCTGAGAGACAATGGCGGTGACGTACGCTGTGTCAGCTCTCAAGGTGATGGCGGGTTCCACCTGTTCAACATCGGCGCTGACTCAGTTGGAGACCGGCCGGGCTTCTTCACCCGGATCATCTCGATCTTCTCCATCGCGCTGCGGGCTCGGTGAGCCTGCGTCACTCGATGGAGTGATGCTCGATGCAGTGATGACCTGCGCCATCAGGCGAATACGTCAGCAGAATGAGATGGGGAAGGTTCGAGCGGTGAGATGCTCAGGTGGGGGCCGAGTGCATGACTCGGCAGCTGGACTCAGTTGCCGTTGAAGAAGGCAGCGGCGTCCTTGGCGCAGGCGGGGCCGGCCTTGGCGATGGTCTTGCCGATGGCCTTCCAGAAGGCCTGGCGGGCGCTGCGGCAAGCCTGGTCACGGTAGGCGTTGCGGCACTCGGTCTTGCAGTTACGGGCGGCCTGGCGGTTGCCCCTCTTGGCACCCTTGGCGGCGGCGTTGCAGCTCTTCTTGCACTGGCGCTTGGCCTTGCCCTTCTTGCCCTTGCACTCGGACTTGCAGTCGCGGCGATCGGCGCGGACGTCCTTGTTGGCGCCACGCTTGGCCTGACGGCAGGTCTTCTTGCAGTTGCGCAGCTGGGCGCATCCCTGACGCATGGTCTGCCAGGCGTTGCCGACGTCACCAGCGTTGGCGCCGATCTTCTGGGCGCAATCGGTCTTGATGGCGTCCTCGCCCATCTCGATGAGCTCACCCACGTTGACCTTGCCGGCGAAGGCAGGGCTGGCAACCATGAACATGCTGGCGCTGATCAGGGCAAACAGGATCTTCTTCATGAGTCTCTCCCCCAGACCGTTCGTGCGGTCTGATTTGGTGCCGGGCTCCCCCCCGACAGTAGGTTGGGTGGACAGCCAACAGGCCGCCCGAAGTAATCGATGCTTTACGTCAGGAACTTGAGGCCACCGTTCTCCCTGGCTCTACACGAATTGGGTGGACCATTTTTTCTGACATGAGCATGTGTCGTGTGAAGACTTTCGACGTGGCCACGACGGGCCTGACGAACTTTCTTATTCAACGTGGGCTCATTTTTTTCCATTTTTTTGCCACTCGCCCTGTAACGGGTCGAGATATCTGCCAAACCGCCACCTGCCCTCAGGGGCGAACATGGCTGATTCCCCTGCGCGGCGTTTGAAAAAAAATGTCGGGTCGCGTGTCCAATGACCTCCGCGCAATGTTTTGGGCAGGTCTGGATGCAGGTAGGTGCTCAACATCAACTCGTTCACGAGGGCCGGCGTGTCATAGAGCGCCGTGGTCGTCGAGGGCCCTGCTTCCACCACCACGACCTGTGGCTGCGCAGCGAGAAGCTGTACGACACCCCGAGCAGTGAGCTCTGCGTGGCCGACGATCTCCACAGATGATGGCGCCCTTGTTTTGAGTGCGGTGATGACTTCTGAAGGCACATGCAGTTGCACCCGCTGCCCGGTGTGAAACGCCGGATGGTGGAAATCCAGAGCATGACCAGACGTCAACACAGCCAATGTCGGCGCCCCAGGGCCCATGCGCGCGTGCCTCCACAGCCTCAGCCCTTCGGGCAGCAGCCCCGGGCCCTGAAGCGTGTAGCGCACCTCTGGCTCCGCCCGAAGAATGGCCCCCGTCGTCAAGATCACCCCCGCTCGAGCCCGAGCGAGGTTGAGGGCGAAAGCATCCCAGGGAGATCGAGGGCTCTCTTCGGTGATGCGGATGACCTGCAGGCTGCCTGCGGGGCTCTGCCACATGGCCGCGACGTGAATCACCGAGGGTAGGTCGAGTTCGAGGGGGCCGCCGTACAGCGCAGCGACGAGGGCGTCGACCTCATCTGCGGTGCCTGCGGAGTGGGGACTGATCACGCCTCAGCGCATCAGCGCTTCAAAGGTGGCCGAGAGCACCAGCCAGCCATTGCGGATCAGAGGATCTTGAGGGAACACCGGCACGATGCGGATGGCGTTGAGATCCGGAGCCACGGCGCCAAAGGCATCGGCGCCCAGCTCGATGGGGTCGAGCGTGAACGACAACCCTTCGCCGAGGGCCCCCTGAATCTCGGGCCAGATCAAAGTCTCCAGCAACCGCGCCAGCGCGTCGGTGGGCAGCAAGGGTCGGTTGCCCCCCTGGGAGATGAGCGCCACGCGGATGTCGGGGGTCTCGGCGATCTCGAAGCGTACAGTGCCCTGCTCACCAGCATCGTCGAGATCCAGGATGAGTCCTGCCCTCAAGCTGATCACGTAGTGGTCCGGCTCTTCTTCTCGGATCTTCTGGATGAACAGGTCGAGCTCGCCCACCTGGAGTTCGAAGAAGAACGGGCTGCCCGGATCGGTGCCCACCACCACCGGGGGCAAGCGCCCATCGGCGCTCGCGGAGTCGACGAGGGCGGCGAACTGTGCGGGCAGCTGCTCGCTCACGTCGAGGCTGAGCACGCCCTGACGCCAGATCTCGTGCAACACGGCATTGATGGCCGAGAGCTGAATGGCCACCGCCACCCCTGCGGTCGCTGGCCAGGGGGGTGCATCTTCGAGGCCGGCGGCGGGGACCCCAGGATCAGGGTGAGGTGCCATCACAGGCGCAGGCTGATCGACACGACCAGAGAGCAGGATCTCCAACGCCTGCCCTTGTTGGACCGAGGGCGTCTCGGCGGTGAAACCCGCAGTGATGGAAATGGCCGGCAGGCCACCACCAGCAGGGACCTCAAGGGGGATCTCCGCCAGAGGCGCAAGCACATCGCCAAGCCCGAGCTCGAGGAACTCGGGGATTTGGGTGCGCACGAGATCGTCGACCACCTCTACGGCGAAGTCTTCGAGCACGGTACGCAGCAGGCTGCCGAAGGTGTCGAGGATCGCCTGGGCGGTGGAGTCGTTGAGCACCCCGCCAATGGCTTCGATGGCCACCCCGACGTCGCTCACGCTCAAGCGCAGATCGCCGTTGGGGGTCGACTCGATGGTCAGGCGCCCAAAGGCCGCCGCCGAGGCGCGGATGACGCCGTCGAGGCTGATGCGCTCCCCCTCGAAGGTCAGGTTGCCCATGGTCTGGGCCTCGAGATCTTCGATGCGCAGGAACACCTCGATGCCCTCAGGGGTGAAGACCAGGGTGGCGTCGGGGCGACCTGGGCCGATGTCCACCACCCGCAGGCTCAGGGGCTCCCCAGCGGAGAGCACGGGATCCCTGAGCAGACCCAGGGGCTCCGCGCGGCTGATGAGGGCCTCGATGATGCCCGCCACATTGTCCACGGACTGGCTGCCGTCTTCTGCTGGAGGGTTCGGGGGGAGCCCGGTGTCGAGCTGCCGCTGTGAGAGCCTGAGGATCCCCGCTCGGGGGATCTCCACGCCCTCGGGGCTCGCCTCGAGGACCTCTGGGGCCCACATGACCTCCATGACCACGCGGCTCGCCGGTCGGCGCACCCCGTCGTCGGCCACCACGTCGACCCGGTTGAGGCCGAAGCGCGGCCGCAGAGTGTGGCTGAAGCGACCGTTCTCGTCGATCTCTACTGGGGCGTCGTTGACGAAGACCCGCACATCCCCCGTGTCTTCGGCGGTGCCCGTGACCTCGATGGTGTTCGCCCCCACGAGCAGCTCGCCGGGGGTGGGGCTCTCCACGGTGAGCGTGGGCGCCTTGTTGTCGACGAAGAAGCTCACTCGACCACAGAGATCGATCTCCTCGCGCACGCAGGCCTTCACCGCTCCGGCTCCCTCGCGGAGGAAGGTGAGCGTGCCGCCGTCGCCATCTCGATTGAAGGTGGCCGCCTCGTCGGAGATGACCGACCACACCATGTCCACCCCTTCGAGCAGCTCAGCGTTGCGATCGAAGACCTGCAGCTGCACCTGGGGCGTCTCGTCGAGGGTGTAGAACTGACGCCTCGGGCTCAGGGCGATCTCAACATAGGCGGGGGTGCCCGGCGGCGGCCCGCCATCTTGCAAATA
Source organism: Bradymonadia bacterium (assembly GCA_046290225.1). Lineage (GTDB taxonomy): Bacteria > Myxococcota_A > Bradymonadia > UBA7976 > UBA1532 > JBKAGE01. Next base: position 231,550 of record JBKAGE010000038.1, read on the forward strand.
CCCGGGCAATGCGTCGGTCCTGGGGAACAACAGCTCCGCATCGACAAAGGCATCAGGCACCTCGGCGTCGGCCATGGGCCCCGCCATCATGTCGGGATCAGCGCCGCCACCAGAAGAGGTGCTGTCTTCACACCCCCACGCGGTCAACGCCAGCAACGCGATCATGGGCAAGTACGTCGTGGATCGCATCGGCATCACTCCTGGAAGTTCCCGTCGAGGATCCAGTGGGCCTCGGTGCCGCTCAGGCGCGCGTTGCGCAACCCGAGGGCCCGGCCCGCTGGGAGCCCGAACTGGCCGAGGCTCTGGGGGATCTCGAACTCGGGCAGAGGCAACGTGGGCAGCCCGTCGTTGAGGGCCCGGTCGATGACGTTCTGGATGATGCGGGTGAGCGTCTGCTCCAGAATCTCGCGGCTGCGCTGCTGCACCGAAGCCCCACCGAGGCCGAGGTGCAGCTGCACCACCCGCACCCCGTCGAAGACGATGTCCTTCTCACCCACGAGGCGCACGTTCACCTGCACCTCGGCGGCGACGCTCAAGGGGAACGGCTCGGCGAAAATGCCCGGGTAGATGACCCCGGCATTCGCAGGGCCCAGGAACACCGTCAGCGTGGACTGTCCGTCGGATCCGATGACCGCCGGTGGCGCCGGCAAGTCGAAGAAGACCTCGGCACCATCGGGCAAATCAGCAGCGACCCCTTCCACAAGGCCCCCGGCCTCGGCGTCGAAGTAACCCGCTCGCCAGAGCTTGTGCAGGATCTGATTCAAGAGCGCCACAGCGACAGAGGCCCCCACGGTTCGATCGCCGGGCAGCTGAGGCTGGAAGCTGCCCGGAGGCAGCGGCACCCCAGGGTTGCGCCCAGCTTGACGGTTGGGCCCCTGCACCCGGGTCTGGATGCCGAAGAGGGCCCGGGCGGGGGTGAAGTCGATGGCAGAAAACTGCGGGGCGATGGTGAGCCGGACCGGCGCCCCACCGGTGAGGCTGGGCACGTCGAAGCCCTGGGCCAGATCGCCGATGTCGAGGCCGTTGAGCAGGCCCTCGAGGGCGGCGTCGATGTTGTCGGTGAGGAAGCCCTCCAAGGCGTCGACCACCGTACGGCGAATCAACCCCTCGAAGGCCTCGAAGGCCAGCTCGAGGATGAAGCCCGTGATGAAGCCGCTGAAGTCCGCATCGAGATCGCCCACGTCGACCCGGTCCAGAGAGCGCAGGCTCACCGTGGGGTTGCCGTCGAAGCGGCGGCCGATGTCGAAGGTCAGGCCGATGGTGATACGTCGGGCGATGATGCGGGCGCGGTTGCCCAACGTGCCTCGCAGGCGGGCTCGGACCTCGAGGTTGATGACCGTGGCCTCGACCTGCAGACCGCCGTCTACCAGCGTGAGGCGCAGAGTGTTGGGGCCGCCGATGCCCAGGCCCTCATAGTCGACGCCGAAGCGGAAGAGGCACACCCCGAGCACCCGGGTGCGACATTCGTTGCGCACGATGGGGTTCTGGGCCAGGGCCGCCTGATTCACCGTGTCGATCAGGCCCTGGCTATTGAGGATCCGCCTCAGCACGTCGGAGATGCTGCTGATGGGGTTGTCGGGGGCGCCGTCGTCGATGGCGCCCTGGCCCAGGCGCAGCACCAGGGCGTCCGCGAGGGGAGACTGCTCGGAGAGGAAGTCGTCAGAGGCGAAGTAGGCGCAGAGCTGGCTGTTCTCGTTGCCGTTCTCGTCGACGGCCACCACCTCGTGCACGTTGAGGCCCCAGCGCACCGGCCGGGCGATGGACCACTGCCCCTCGGCGCTCAGAGGCACCGGCTCGCCATCTACGGTGACCGAGTCGATGGCGGCGACGTCGGCCACCCGACCCTGGACCACGAGCTGGCCATTCTCAGGGCGGTAGAGCACCTCACCTGGGGCGGGCCGATCACAGATGATGCCCGGGCCACCGAGATCCACGAGGATCTCCTCTTCGGCGGTGAGCTCCACGCCCCCTTGGGTCTCTCCCTCGACTGTGGCCGACAGAATGTAGCGACCTTCACGAGCAGCCTGATAGCGGCCAAAGCCGAAGTCGGGCAGCTGAGGCTCGGCGTCGTGCACGATGGGCACCCCGATGAGGGGGTTGTCGAAGCGATCGGTGACGATGGTGGTCAGCTCCACCACGTTGCCCACCTGATAGACCGGCCGCTCGGGGAACGCCGCCACGCTCAAGCGCGCAGGCAGCCCAGGGCGCACCTGCAGGGCTACCCCCGGCGCCGACTCTGCCCCAGGGGAGACACAGGTCACGTCGAACACACCGGCGCTGGTGATGCGGAAACGATCATTGGGTCGACCCTCGAGGCCTGCTGGCGGCGGGTCGATGCCGATGAGCGGATCGCCCATCAAGTCGTCGGCGTCGATCTCGTTGCCGTAGTCGTCGAAGACCCTGCACGTGATCTCGACTTCATCTCCAGCGTTGATGTCATCGTCGCTGATCTCGGCGACAGCCACCGCAGGGGCCGCAGAGGTCACCGTCCAGTCCGCGGGGGTCGGATCCCGCAACCCCAGCGCCGGTGCAGTACACACCAGCCGGTAGTCTCGGGCGATCTCGCCGACGAGGCCGTCTTCTGTAACCTCGAAGCCGTTGTCGGGGTGCACCTCCACGAGGGTCTCGTGACCTGTGATGGGCGCCCCCTGTTGATCGAGCACCTGACACGTGACCCGGTTCTCCAGGCCCGCCGGGGTGCGTCTCTCCCCCACCCGGGTCTCCACGGCGAAGGGCACCTGTTCGAAGTTCGCCGCGTCGGGCCAGGCGTCGGCGAGCTCGGCGTCGGCCATCTCTCCAGTACCGCCAGCATCGAACATGCCCGCGTCCTCGGGGCCCATCTGCTCGGGGCTCATGTCCGGACGTCGGAACTGGGGTCCGCCAGAGTTGTCCTCCGGGCGGGCCTGATCGTCCTGGCAGCCCATGAAGGCTGCCGTGAGCGCCAGCACACCCAACAGGGAGGGCCAGCGATGGATCAGCGGAGCAGATCGACCGGGGTGTTTCATGCAGTCACCACAAAGAAGAGGGTCAGTTCAGCGCGCCCAGCGGGGGCGGGCTCAGCGGTTCGCACCATAGCGCATCGGCCACAGATGGGGCGAGACGAGGCCCCCTCCAGGTAGACTTTACGCCCGGCACGCATTCCCCCTACCCCCCGAAAATGCCTCGTTATACTCGCCCGTGAACCCCTGGAGCACCCCCAAGAGGTCCTCATAGATGCCGAGCGGATCGCAGTCAGATCGCACCCCTGAGCCCTCGCCAGCGTCGCCCATTCGGCGGGCGCCCATGGCAGTGGTGAAGGCTGTGGGCCCCTCAGGGCTGTGGCGGGTGCCGCGGAAGATGAAGCTCTTCTCGTGCACAGGGGGCGAGATCATCGATTTGCGCGAAGCGATCCTGCCGGCGGGGCCTGATCCCACGGTGATCCACTGCTTCTTGTTCATGGGGGTGGGGCACATTCGCGTGCCGGATGGCATCTACGTCGAGGTCGAGCGCAAGGCGTTCTTCAAATCAGGCGCGCCGAACCGGCAGCCCCCTTCAGGCAAGGCCCCCTGGCTACGCATCGTGGGCTGCAGCCTCTTTGGCCGCCTCAAGGTGAGCTGAGCGTCAGAGCGCCCTCAGAGGGTGTCGGAGTCAGGTCGCCCGAGCCGACCATAGAGCCCCTTCCGGCTCAGCACATATCCATGCTTGCGGAACAGGTAGGCCAGCCCCTTGGCGTGGCTGAAGGTGCTCTTCTTGATGGGCAGCCCACGAGAGATCTCCTGAGCGTCGTGCACCACGGTGGCTGCAGGCTCGTAGACGATGCGATAGCCCGACTGCCAGACCCGCACGCAATAGTCGACGTCTTCGGGAGAATAGAAGATGGCCTCGTCGAAGACCCCCGTGGCCTCGACGGCCTCACGGCTGAGCATCCAAAAAGCAGAGATGGCGTAGTCGACAAGGTGGGCCTCGGTAGGGGGGGCGTTCTTGTCGTGGGCGCGCTCCATGGCTTTGAGGCCGAGGTAGCGCTGCACTTTGCGGGGCAACGTGGGGAACACGTCGGTGCTCAGCTGAAACCGCCCGTCGGGGTAGGTGAGCATGGGCACCACCATGCCGTTGCGGGGGTCCTCCTCGAGGCGGGCGATGAGGGTTTCGAAGGTGCCGGGGGGGATCGTCACCACATCGGAGTCGATGACCACCACGTACTTCCCCGTGAGGGCCCGCAAGGCCACGTTCCTTGAGAAGGTGGTGCCCGTGTTGCCGCCGAAGAAGATGGGCCGCACGCGATCGGGCTCTTTCTCACGCCACGCCTTGAGCATCTCGACGCTGCCGTCTTTCGACCCGTTGTCGATGATCCAGATCTCGTCGTGATGACCGGGCCCACCCTCGGCGGCGCTGTGATCGAAGGCGGCGAGAAGCGCCCCGATGCTGTGGTCGAGGTATTTCGCGGAGTTGTAGGACAACATCACGCAGGAGATGCGCGTCTCCCTGCTCTTCTCGGTCTGGGCCCCAGCGCTGGCCTTGCTCATGAATGCTCCCTCAAGCGTATGCGGCGCTCAAACTGTCAGATCTGCCGCCTGAGGGCAATCGGATGGATCGCCAGAACACGTAAGGGCATTTGATGTGGAGACCGCAGGCCCTCAGAACTTACCGTTCTGGTTCTTCCAGGCCGACTGAGGCGGAATCGCCTCAATCGTGTCCCAGTGCTCGACGATTTTGCCGTTGTCGACGCGAAACAGATCATAGAAGGCCACGTGCTTGCCCATGAACTCGCCCTCGCTCACCGCAAGCACGAAGTGCCCCTCACCGAGGATCTTGTGATTCTGGGTGTACTTCATGGGGGTGCCTGCCTTGGCGAGGGCCTCAAGGGCCTTGCCCAGGCCTGAGAGCCCGTCAGCCACGCCAGGGTTGTGCTGCGTGTAGCGTTCGCCCTCGATGTACTTGGGCATGGTGTCCATCTTCCCGTTCATCAAGATGTCGTCGACAAAACCCTTCACCAGGGCCTTATTGGCCTCGGTCTTCTCTCGATCGACCACCTCGGTGGGTCCGTCGGTCATGGTGTGACCGCTGGGGTTGGGCCCCTTGGGGGCCTCTTGCAGGTTGTCCCAGTGCTCCACGATCTTGCCTTGCTCAAAGCGGAAGATGTCGAAGCCGATCTTGGGACCAAAGAAGTCATACTCGGAATGAGCCACCACGTAGTCACCATCTTGGAACACCCGCACGGTGTTGACCCTTGCGGAGCCCTTGGGCAGCTGGGCCAAGACGGCGCCAAAGCCCTCGATGCCATCACCGACGGCGAGATTGTGCTGGATGTACTTCTTGGGATTGATCACCGCCGCCGGGCCTTGCTCACCGGTCTCGATCGACTTGAGCAGCGACTTCACCTGGATCTTCTGATTCGACATTGCAGCCTCTTGGGTGTTCTGACTGTGGGCCGTTCCGGCGCAGCCTGTACTGAAGGCCAAGGTGGTACCCACAGCAAAGGCCAGAGCGGCGCGAGGGACGAAGGTCGTGTTGAGTGTGTACATGGCGTAGTTCCTCTGGGTCGGACACGGCTCCAGAGGTAGACCTTGCCACCTCTGTTGTCACGCTCATGTACTTCAACCTAAAATGAGCAACGCTCAACTTACGTAAGTCTCCCCATGCCGGACGATCGCAACCCCCTCGCGGGCATCAATCTGAACCTGTTTCCAGTCCTCGACGCGCTGCTCAAACACCGCAGCGGTGCCCAAGCGGCGGCGGCCCTCGGGGTCACCCCCTCGGCCATCAGCCATTCGCTCAGAGAGCTGCGCGCGATCTTCGACGATCCACTGTTCCTCAGGATGAAGGGTGGGCTGGTGCCTACGGCCCGGGCTCTCGATCTCGAGCCTGCGATCAGGGCGAGCCTCGGCGCCCTCGGTGGCACGCTGCAGGGTCATTCGACCTTCGAGCCTGCGCAGTCAGGCAAGCGCTGTACTCTGGCCATGGGCGACTCGCTCGGGCCCACGGTGGTGCCCGCCTTCACCAGACGGGTCATGCGTCAAGCCCCAGGCATGGTGCTCGACTTTCGCATGCAAGAGTCACCGGCAGAGGCACTGCTCGCCAACAACACAGCCGATCTGGTGGTGCATCTCTCTCAAGATCGACCGAGCTGGGTCGGCAGAGCGGTGCTCTACACAGATCACATGATGTGTCTCGTCAGGTCGGATCACCCCACCCTGCACGGGCACCTCACCCTCGATGACTACCTCTCACATGTTCACGTGCGTGTCTCTCCAGACGGTTTTGGGCCCAGCGCCGTGGATCACTACCTGGCAGAGCAGGGTCTGAGGCGTCGCATCTCAGCCTTCACTGGCTCGTTCACCATGGCCCCGGAGATCGTGGCGGTCACCGACGCGATTCTCACCTTGCCGAGTCGGCTGGCCCAGGCGATGGCCTCTCGTCTCGACCTTCAGCAGCTGCCGCCTCCCCTTGAGTTCCCAAGCTTCACCATCGAAGTCATCTGGCACCGTGGCTACACGGACGACGCCCTGGAATGGATACGCGCTCAGCTTCATCAGGCTGCGGATGAGGTGTTCGGCGAGGGTCGGGTCACCACTCAGTGATTGAAGCAGTGATGTGAAGACCTCTTCCTGAATGGACACATGAGTCATATCGGCATCACAGTCAGCGACTCTTGGACTCCAGCCAGGCCTTGGTGAACATGTTCGCAGGCAGGGGCTTGAGGGCCACCTGTTTGAAGGCGATGGTGGTGCGGTTCCCCTTCTCCACCTCGTCGTAGATCCTGATCTCGAGGGGGTAGTGCACCTCGGCCCCCTTGGTCTCGCTGAAGACCTTGGACCATTTGGGGTAGTAGAGCGTGCGCATCAACCGACCGCTCAACGCCCGTTCCTGTTGCTTGAGCGTGTTCTCGCTCTCGGCGTCGACCCACACCTCGATCACCGGATAGGCCACATCGACACCCGCTTTGGCCTCGAGCTTGATGTGCCATGTCTTGAAGCGGCCCAGGGTCTCGGTGCCCATATAGGTGGCGTTGAAGTCCTTCGACAGATCGACCACGTCGAAGTCAGCCCGGCGAGAGTCGGTGCCGCCGATGCGCTCACGCTCGGTTCTACGCTCCCACTTGCCGGTGTTCGGATCGTACATCCAGAGGTTGCGCTCGATGCGCAGGTAGCCCTTGCCTGCTTCCGCCCGAGGGTTGGTGAAGAGGATCATGAACCGCTCGTCCTCGTCACGGCGGTAGATCATGGCCTCGTAGACCAGGTCGTTCTTGTTCTTCTCTTTTTGCTCAATGAAGGCCAGCGAGGCGTAGTCCCCCACTGAGCGACGTCGCTCGTCCATCCGGACAAGCAACGCTTGGAGCTGCTCTGCGCCAAGGGCCTCGTCCTGTGCAGGGGCCTGGCCATCGGCCTTCGCTGGGGCAGGGTCCTGGGCCATAGAAGCAACAGGCATCGCGGCGAGCATCATCAAGGCGAGCGTCAATGAGCGCATAAATCCTCCTCAGCCGAGCACACCGGCCGACGACTTCAGCCGATGTGATGGATGGCGGTGATGGGGCGCATACGAGCGGCCCGGCGAGCGGGCAGCAGCGCCGCGAGCGCGGTGATGGTGGTGACCCCGAGGATGGTGGACAGCACATCGCCCGGACCCACGGCGAAGAACAGCCGATCGCTCATCAGCACCACCTGAAAGGCCTCCATGGGGATGTGCACCCCTGCGGAATTCACCGCGGACCCCACGGCCCAGGCGAGCAAGGCTCCGGCCCCAGAGGCCAGGGCGCCGAGCATGCAGGCCTCGAGCATGAACATCGTCAGCACCCGACCACGGCCCATGCCGATGGCCCGCAGCGTGCCCACCTCACGGGTCCGCTCCCGAATGGCCATGAGCATGGTGTTCAAGATGCCCACGATGACGATGGCGGCGAGCACGCTCAAAATCAGCACCCTCAGGGTCTCGAGGCCGGTGACGATCCACAACAGGAAGACGATCTCGTCTCGCCAGATACTCAAATCCAACCGCTGCCCGGAGAAATCCATGCCCGAGACGGTGCCGAACTTGGTGAAGAAGGGCTGCGGCGAGTAGTCGAGCATGTCGTGGCCCTTCGCCTTGAGGGCTTCTCTCAGGCGCCCCATGACCGCTGTGGCCTGCTCGGGATCATCGAGATAGATCTGGATCGCCCCAGTGGTGTCGTCCTTGATTTGATACAGGGTGCGCACCGCGGGCTTGGCGGTGAAGATGTTGAGGTTGGACAACGCCCCGAGATCACGACAGATGGCCACCACGGTGAGGTCGACGGTGTTGTTCACCCCCTTGAGGGTGGGCGACGACAGCGTCACCCCGTCCCCCACCTTCACCTTGAGGCGCTCCGCCTGGCCGGCGAAGAGCACGGCGGCGCTGGGCTGCACGAGATCTTCGAGGCGGCCCATGGGCTTGCCATCGGCGTCGGTGGCCAGCTCGAGGACCTCCATGAGGCCCCGCTCCTCTCCGACGTCGACACCGTTCACCCCCACGAAGAAGCCACCGTCGGCGCTGATGAGCCGTCCGAAGCCCCGCAGCCGGTCGATGACATAGGTGGCCTCGGGCACCTCGGCCTTCACGAGCTCACGGATCCCCCCCACCCCGGTCACCAGAGGCAAGGCGCCGCCGCCGCTCAGGCGATAGAAGCCGCCAACGTTCACGTGGCCGCTCATCAGCGTGGAGGCGGCCCGGACCAGGGTCTGCTCCACACCTCGGGTGAGGCCGCCGAGCAACAAGGCCAGCGACGTGAGGATCATGAGGGCCACGGACAACAGCAGAGTGCGGCGACCGCCCTGAATCAGATTGCGCCACGCGACGCGGATCAGCATGCCCATGACTTATCCTTCTGCCATGGCCTGCACCGGAGAGATCCGGGCGGCGATCCGAGCGGGATAGAAAGTCGACAGCAGGGCGAAGATGAAGACCAGGGTGAGGGCGCCAGTGATGTGCCCGCTGGTGAGCTCCGGGAACAGCGCAGGGCCGCTGTAAAGCAGATCGGTGAAGGGGCTCGTCGAGGGGATGCCGCTGCTGTTGAGCCACAGGATGATGCCGGCGCCGATGCCGGCCCCCACGAGGCCCGATATGAGGGCCAGGGCGCAGGTCTCGGCGAGGAACAGCCGGGTGATGAAGCTGCGCTGAGCGCCGATGGCCCGCATGGTGCCGATCTCGTGCACCCGCTCCATGGTGGCCATGACCATGGAGTTGTTGATGATGACCAGGGCCACGATGAGCAGGATGAAGACGGTGGCGTACAAGATCACCCGGATGACCCGCACCGCCTGCCCCATGAGCCCCGCGGCCTCCTGCCAGCCCACGACGGTGAGCTCCAGACCTGCGTCTCTGAAGGCCTGTTGCAATGCCAGGGCGGTCTCGAACTGCTTCTCGGGATCTTCGAGCACCACGGCGGCGTGGGGGGTGACCCCTCGGGTGACCTCTGCAGGGTCGAACCCCTGATCGCCCACAGCGCGCTCGAACTGCGGCAGCTCAGCTTGTACATCCGCGCCCATCGCCTCAGGTGCGGGCTCCACCACCAGCTCGGAGTTGTCACCGAAGAGGGCGTCTTCGATGTCGTCTCGGGCGACATCTTCGACCTTGTTCTTCACCCGCAGCGCCTCGATCTCCGCCCGGCGCGCCTCGGTCATCATGCCGAAGAGGTCTCGGAAGGTGACCAGATCAGAGAGGCTGTACACCCCGGCGATACGGCTGCGCTCCAGGCCGGACAGCGTGAAGGTGCCATACACCTTCACCGTGACCGAGCGGGTGTAGCCGCTCTTGGTGGCGGTCTTCAGGGTGGCCATGGTGCCCACGGGCACCCGGTACAGCTCGATGTGAGGGGCGATGTGCTCGTAGAAGAAGGCGTGGCGGGCCTTGATGGTGTCGTCGTCGACGGCGAGGAAGGCCTTGAGCAGCTCTGACAGCTCACCGGTCTCGCCGAGCAGGGTCTCGATCTCACCTTTGATCAGCTCTGCCTGATCAGGCGGCAGTTGATAGAGCACTCGGGGGAACTGCTGGGGCAACTGTTCGGCCTTGGCCTTGAGCTGGGCGTCGTCGGCGATGCGCTCTCCCTGCTCCACTTTCTCGAGCAGGCGATCGAGCTCCCGGGCCACGCGATGTTTGACGAAGCGCTCGTAGTAGCCGTCGTTGAACATGAAGCCCCGCTGGCCCTCGGGGATCGCCTCGCCCTTGGCCACGGCGAACCGATCGAACTGCTGGGCGAACTTGGTGGTGTCCGTGCCCAGGAACCTCAGGCCCAGCATCTGCCCCGCGGTCTGCCTCGGGGCCACCTTGTTCTCCAGGAACTCCAGCGTGCCGAGGGGATCACCCTCGAAACGTGCCCAGAACGCGTCTTCCGCTGCTTTGATGACGTCCTCAGCACCGGCAATGAGCACGCTGTCGTCGGCGGCGATGCCCTGCATCTCCTGCATCTGCGCCGCCATCTGCTTCAAGATGTGCTTCACCCGGGCGATCTGCACCTTCTGCCCTTCGGCGTCGCCCTGCCGCACGGCCTGGCGCAACGCCTCGAGGCGCCGGTCGAGATCGTTGCCGGTGTAGATCATCGCCACATTGGTGCCCATGGGCACGACGTCGGCGACGTTGGGCACCGACCGGATCACCTCGGCCACTTTGGCGAAGTCTTGCATCACGCCAAGGTCGGGCACGCCAGCGAAGGTGTCGCCGAAGAGGGCGAGCTGCTCTTTTGCGTCGGCCCGGTGCACTTGCAGGTGGCCGGTGATGCTCTGGGTGATGCTGCGGCGCATGCCGACGTCCACGGCGTCGACGAGGGCAGAGCCCACGACGACGAGGCAGGTGCCGAAGGCGAGGATGAAGCCCACCACCAGAGACTTGCCCCGGTGGCGCCCCACATTGCCCAGGGCAATGCGCCACAGCACCCGAAACCGGTCGAGGGCGTTCACGGGTGGGCCACCTCGGCGCCGGTCTTCACGCCGGACAGACGGCCGTCCTCGAGCATGATCAGCCGGCCGGCCATCTCCATCACCTTGGGATCGTGGGTGCTGAAGAGGAAGGTGGTGCCCTTCCGGGCGTTGAGATCCCGCATCAGCTCGATGATGCGCTGCCCGGTCCCGGAGTCGAGGTTCGCCGTAGGCTCGTCGGCGAGCACGAGGGCGGGCTCGGTGACCAACGCCCGGGCGATGGCCACGCGCTGGCGCTGACCACCGGAGAGCTCAGTGGGTCGATGCCGCTTGTGTTCACCAAGGCCCACGGCCTCGATGATGGTGTTCACCTTGTCGGCCCGCTCTTTTCGGCTGAGTTTGCTCTGAAGCAGCAGAGGGAACTCGACGTTCTGGAACACGTCGAGCACGGCGACGAGGTTGAAGCTCTGGAAGATGAAGCCCAGCCGCTCGAGGCGCAGCCGAGTGAGCTCTTTCTCTTTGAGTGCGGCGGTGTCGCGACCATCGACCCGCACGGTGCCCTCGGTGGCAGTGTCGACGCAGCCAATGAGGTTGAGCGCCGTGGTCTTGCCGCTCCCCGAGGGGCCGGCGATGGCGGCGAACTCACCCCGTTCCAGCCGCAGGCTGATGCCCCTCAGCGCCACCACCGAGGTGCGGCCGAGGGGATAGACCTTGTGCACGTCGACGAGTTCCACGATGGGGCCGGCGTCTCCGGCAGGGTTGTTCATCCAGGGCTCCCGCTCTCTGGCCGCGTGTGATGTGGCCAGTTCAACGGGTGCAGACTGGCGACTGTTCCCTGTAGATGCAATAGGTCGGACACCGCCGCAGAGGAGAACGCATGCTCACCTTCTACTTCGACTTCATCTCACCGTATGCCTGGCTCGCCTGGACGCAGATCCACGATCTCGCCGCCCGTCACGGGGTCGAGGTGGATCCGGCGCCGATTCTCTTCGCGGCGCTGCTGAACCACCACGGTCAGCTGGGCCCCGCGGAGATCCCCGCCAAGCGCCTGTTCACCTTCAAAGACGTGGTGCGTAAGGCCGCTCGGCTGGGGCAGCCGCTGGTGCCGCCCCCTGCGCACCCCTTCAACCCTCTGCTGGGCCTGCGGCTGGCGAGCCTCGATCTCGACCCAGCGCCACGACGCCTGCTCATCGACACGCTCTTCCGTGCGGTCTGGGCTGATGGCCCGGGCATCACAGATCCCGTCATGGTGACCGCATTGCTCCAAGAAGTCGGGCTGGATGGCGAGGCCCTGGTGGCCCGCACCGCAGATCCGGAGGTGAAGGCTCGGGTGAAAGCCCGTACCGCTGAGGCCATCGACCGCGAGGTCTTCGGCGTGCCCACGACGATGGTGGGCGACGAGCCTTTCTGGGGAGTGGAGACGCTGCCCGATGTGGAGCTGGCACTGCAGGGCGCAGATCCGGTGACGCCAGAGCTGATGGCCCGCTGGGCGAACCTGCCGGCCCAGTCTCATCGGCCCAAATCCCCGCAGAGCCAAAGGTGAAATCACCCCCGGCTTGACGTGTGCCCCATCAGAGACCACCGTTAGCCCCTTTTGTCGCCCAATGTGAGTCTCCGACCGACGACCATGCTCCACGAACGTTATGAAATACTGGAACGGCTGGGGGCCGGGGGCATGGCCCGGGTCTACAAGGCCCGAGACACCCGGCTTGGCCGGATCGTGGCGCTCAAGAAGATTCACGAAGAGCTCGCCGAGCAGGACCAGGTCGTCACCCGGTTCCAGCGTGAGGCGCAGGTCGTCGCCCAGCTGCATCACCCCCACATCGTCGAGCTACACGACATCGTCGAGCTCGAGTCCGGGGGCATGGCCATGATCATGGAGTACGTCGAGGGGGTCGACCTCGCCGACGCCATCGAGAACCAGCGGCCCCTGCCGCCTGATCTGGCCCTCACCCTCATCCGCCCCATCGCCGACGCCCTTGCAGAAGCCCACAGCGCCGACATCGTGCACCGCGACGTCAAGCCGGCGAACATCCTCATCGGCGTCGACGGTCGTTTGAAGCTGTCCGACTTCGGCATCGCCAAGATGCTCGAAGAGACCCAGCTCACCCGAACCGGCGGCTTCCTCGGCACTCCAGCGTACATCGCCCCTGAGCAAGCCAAGGGGGAGCCCGTGGGCCCCTCCTGCGATCAGTACGCGCTGGCCACCGTGCTCTACGAGCTGATCACTGGGCGACCGCCGTTCACCGGCGCCAACGCTCTGGCGTTGCTGAACAACATCCTCAAAGGGCACTACGACGATCCTCGGCGCCACAACCCCGAGGTCTCCGAAGCCTGCGCCGCCCTCATCGCCCGGGGTATGCACATCGATCCCGGCAGCCGCTACCCGTCTGTGGCCGCCTTCGGTGCCGCCATGGGCCGGCTGATGCCCCCTCTCGATCCGCCGCAGCAGCGACAGATCATCGCTCTGATGTGCGAAGGGCCTGATGCCGCCGCCGAGGCGCTGCGTGGGCTCACTCAAGATGGCCGGTCGCCCCGAGACGCACGCCCCGAGCCCCGCAAGTCAGCGACGCAACATCAGATCATCACCGCCCCTGGCGAAGACTCCGTGGAGATGGGGCCCAGCAAGCCCCCGGTGTGGCTCTGGGCCCTGCTCGGTCTCGCGGGCCTCGCCGCGGTCGTCGCCGTGGTCCTTTCTCTCGGCGATGCCGACACAGGCCAGCCCGCGGACGCCGCGGTGGTTACCACAGTGGAGAGCAGCGCCGGTGCGCGGCTCACTCAACCCGACGCCGCCCCATTGGAGATCGCCGAGGTGGTGCCCACCGGCCCTCTGGAGCGCCCGAGCAGGCCCGGACACACTGGCCGGCCTCGCGATCCTGCGCCCTCAGGGGCCCGCGATTCCGGCGTTCAGGTCGAAGACATGCCACCTGATGCAGGCAAGCCCACGACGCCAGACGCCTCGGTGAAGAAGACCCATGTCGGCCGGAAGCCTGCTCGCCGGAGCGGCCGCAGGCGGCAGAGCGACGCTGCGCCCACGCAAAAGCCCCCTGTGGCGGAGACGCCACCCAAGCCCGTGAAGGCTGTGCCAGGCACCCTGGCGCTCTTCACCTCTCCGTGGGCCAACGTCTATGTCGACGGCAAGCACAAGGGGCGCACCCCCTACCTCAAACAGTTGAAGCTCGGCGCCGGCAACCACACCCTCGAGTTGCGCAACCCCGGCAAGGGGACCTACACAGAGACCATCCGCATCAAGGCAGGCTCCACCCTCACCCGTCGGGTACGCCTGCCCGATCTCTGATCTTCGAGACGCGTACAGGAGCCCCCATCTCCATGATCACCGCCCTCGCCCTCGTGACCGCTCTGCTGGCTCCGCCGGAGCTGCAGAAGGCCCTCGACCACTTCGACTTCGGTCAGTTCGCCGAGGCGTGCACGCTGCTCGAGCCGCTCAAGAGCCAGCCCGGGCTCACCCGGCAGGCGCGCATCACCGTGCTCAGCCGCCTCGGCGCCTGTCATCACTACCAGGGCGAGACCGCTCAAGCGCGGGTGGCGTTCCAAGCGCTGCTCGATGCGGATCCCAGCCACGCCCTGGATCCTGTGCAGCACCCTCCGGAGTTGCTGGCCTTCTTCAGAGACATCAAAGCTGGATATGCCCGCACCCCGCCGGCCAAGCCCACGCGCGAGGTGCCACCGAGCAAGACCGCCGCAGAGGGTGACGGCTCGAAGGCCACCGCCTCTGCGCCTGCTCAGAAGAGCCACTGGGTGGCCCTGTCACCCTTCGGCGCGGGGCAGTTCCAGAACCAGCAGGTCTCCAAGGGGGTCACCATGGCCAGCCTGCAGACCGTCTCCCTCGGGGTGGGCCTCGTGGGGCTGATGCTCTTCGAAGCGGAGAAGGACAGCGGCAGCTTCCTCGGCGGCGGCACCTTCAAGAACACAGAAAAAGCCAACACCTACCAGAGCCTCTACCTCGCCGGGTTCGTGGGTTTTGCCGGTGTATGGATCTACAGCATCGCCGACGCGTTCTATCACTTCGACTCGCCCCCGACGGTCACCGTGACGCCCACGGGCAACGGCTTGTCCATCAGCGGCCGCTTCTGAAGCTCGACTCCGAGGTTCCCCATGGATCGATACACACTCTGTCTCGCCGTGCTCTGCAGCGCCCTGGGCTGCCAGTCTGTCGAAGAGGCCGACGAACACGACGCTGGTGCTCAAAACCCCGGGGCAGACGCCGCAGTGGGTGAAGGCGGCGGTGGCGAAGGGGGGGCGCGCAATGCCGGCCCTGGAGGCGGTGGCGGCGCCGGTGGCGAGGCGGGCAATGGCGGCTTCAGCGGCCTGGGTGGGGGCACGGGCGAGGGCTGCCCCAACCCCGGGCAGATGACGCTGTCGCTCATCGACCCGACCCCCGAAGCCCCTCTGACCCGAGCCGACTGGATCACCGCGGCCTTCGAGATCGACGGCGGCGCCCCACCCATCACCTACACCGCGCAGGGTGATCCAGGAGGCCTCATCGACATCGATGTCGAGGGCATGGCCCTGCGCTGGGCGCCCGGGCGTAACGAGGGCGAGGCCGTGCCCTCGCCATGGTGGACCGGGCCGGTGTCGATCACCTTGCGCGCCCGTGACGCTCTGGGCTGCACCGCCGACAGCACCATCTCCGTCGAGCTTGGTGGCGATGTCATCATCAGCGACGGCAGCGATGGCCGGCTGTTCCTCTTCGGCGGCGACGGCCAGTTCCTCGGCTTCGGCCCCCAGCCCGCTCAAGGTCGTGGCATCAGTTTGCTGCTCCCGCTCCCACGCAACGTCGACGGGGGTGGCCTCATCGCCCTCATGGCCCCCGATGGCGACACCCCCGCTCAGATGCGACGGCTCGATCTCGCCGGGATGGCCACTGGGGTAGACTTCGAGACCCAGGATCCCAGCGGCACGCCGCTCTACGGCCGGGGCAAGATGCCTCGGAGCATCTTCTACCACCCCAGCCTCGGGGAGGTGCTCGCCGACGACGCCGTCGACAGCAAGATCCACCGTTGGCGCCTCTCTGATGGTCGCTACATGGGTGCATGGGAGGTGCCCTATGATGGTCAGGGGCCCTCAGAGGTACTGGGCTTCGCCTGGCTCGACGACGCCCTCGTCGTCGGCCATGAGCAACACAACCGTCTGTACCGCATCGATGACGCGGGTCAGCCCACGGAGATCGGCCCTGTAGGTGACGGCATCGACGACATGTTCATGGTGCGCTCCGCCGCGAGCGGGGATCAGGTCTTCACGGTGATGCGTCGGGGGCAGGAATTCGCCGCCTATGCATATGACGACACCGGGCGTCAGTTGAGCAGCGCTCAGCTGTTCCTCTACCGTCCACATCAGATCACCCGATTCTTCGATGGTTACCTGAGCACCTACCCCTACAACATCGAGACCCGCCTCCATCTCGGTGATCTCTCCTTCGAAGGTGTGGATCGCTGGCACCAGCAAGGCGAGTACGAATGGCGGAGCCCCTCAGGGATCGTCTGGCTCGACTGAGCACACTTGACTACACTGTCCACACTGTCACCCGCAGCCGGGCGGATCCTTTGTCCGGGGTGACGAGTGTGGTACACCCGGCTCCCCCGAAGACTGGAGAGACCCGCCGTGGATCAGATGCTCAACGCCGCCTTCCTCGGCTTGATCCAAGCCCTCACAGAGTTCCTGCCGGTCTCCTCGAGCGGACACCTCGTCCTGGGCAAGGTGATCCTCGGCATGGAGCTCGATGGCGGCGCCGCCACTGAGGTGGCCATGCACTTCGGCACCCTCATGAGCGTGATCGTGTTGTTCTTCAAGGACATCATTCGCCTGTTCAAGGCTACGGCGCGCCTCATGGGCAATCTGGGCCGGGTACGCTACCTCTGGCACGAAGATCCCGACATCAGACTGCTGGTGGCCATCATCATCGGCTGTATTCCCGCTGGAGTGATTGGGCTGCTGTTCAAAGATCAGCTCGAGAGCGCCTTCAATGATCCCCGAGGGGTCTGCGTGGCGCTGTTGTGCACAGGTGGTTTGTTGCTCACCACGGTGATGGCCCCCGTGGGCAAAGAGTCGATCCGCCCCCTCGACGCGCTGATCATCGGTGTGGCTCAGGCTGTGGCCATCATCCCCGGCATCTCCCGCTCAGGCTCGACGATCTCCGTGGCCCAGTTTCTGGGGATAGAGCGCGTGGATGCGGCCCGCTTCAGCTTCTTGATGAGCTTGCCGGTCATCGCAGGGGCCACCTTGCTCAAGGGCAAGGACATGCTGGCCAACCCGCCCCCTGCAGATACGCTCGCTGCCCTCGGCGTCGGCGCGGCGGTCTCTTTCGTGGTGGGCCTCGGGGCGTTGTGGGCCCTGATGCAGCTGGTGCGCCAGGGCAAGTTCTCCATCTTCGGCTGGTACTGCCTCACCCTCGGTGTGGTGGGCTTGATCATGCTGCAGTAGAGCGGACGGCCGTGCCTTTGGCACCGCCTGTAGCGGACGGCCGTGCTGCGCACCGCCTGTAGCGGACGCCGAGTCTGCCTTCGGCAGCCTGAGCTGTAGCTTTTTTAGAGAGTTATGGTGTGCTTGGTGGGCTTCTCGACCCAGGTTGGGGCTTACGCCGGAACTGGTACGTCAACAGCCACTGCACTGCGCGGTAGATGAGCCCACGCCCCCAAAGTGATCTTCAAAAAGCTACAGGGAATTTGCCGTAGGCAAATGAGCGTCCGCTACAGCTCTCGCCGAAGGCGAGGCGTCCGCTACAGACGCAGCGCAGCGAAAGCTTTTGCTGGGTCGTCCGCTACAGGCGGCCCGAAGGGCGGCCGTCCGCTCCCAGCCCACCCAGCCTTTCAGTCCCGACCCCCTTCTGCCGAAATCCAAGTCGATGTGCCCTCGGGCACCCATCTGCAGTGGGTTTCACATGTCTTCGGCGCCTTCGTTCCACTCCGCCTATGGTCGCCTCTGTCCGCGTTGCCGACGCCCCGCAGCGGGCGGCCGCCGCTGCCCCTATGACGGCGCGTTCTACGTCGAGCGGCAGGCTCTGGAGGCCGTGGGCCGTGACAGCCACCTCGGGGCCCTCGTGGGGGATCGCTATGTGGTCGAAGCCCGGTTGGGCTTTGGTGGCATGGGCAGCGTCTACCGCGGCCGGGACGAAGAATCTGGCGAGGCGGTCGCCGTGAAGTTCCTGCGGGAAGAGTACGCGAGTCACCCTGCCATTCGGCAGCGCTTCATCCGCGAGGCTGAGGCTGGGGCCTCTCTGGTACACCCCAACGTGGTGAGCCTGCTCGACTTCGGCGTCGACTCGAGTCACACCCTCTACATCGTCATGGATCTCGTCGAGGGGCACACGCTCAGAGATGAAGTGAACAAGAGCGGGGCCTTCAGTGTGGCCCACGCCCGCGATCTGGCGGTTCAGATCCTGAGAGGGCTCCAGGCTGCCCACGACGTCGGACTGGTGCATCGCGATCTCAAGCACGACAACATCATGCTCGTCGGCGATCGCAGCCGCCTGCAGGTGCGCCTGCTCGACTTCGGCGTCGTGAAAATCAACGGCCGCCCCAATGACGAGACCCTCGGCCTGGTGACGCAGACCGGGGTGCTGGTGGGCTCGCCGAGCTACATGAGCCCCGAGCAGGTTCGAGGCCTCGAGGTCGGGCCCCCTGCCGACGTCTATGCGCTGGCGGTGGTGCTCTATGAAGCCATGACCGCCCGCAGGCTCTTCAAGGTGGACAGCTACGATTCGCTGCTCCGTGAGGGTGCTCAGCGCGAGGCCCCACCGTTGACCCACACCGCTGAGGGAGAGGCGGTACCGCCGGCCTTCAACCGCATCATCCAGCGGGCCCTGGCCCATGATCCTGCGGAGCGTTTCCCTGATGCCCGCACCATGCGCCTCGCCCTGGAGCAAATGGATCCGAGGCCCCCAGGCCTGCCCACGGAGCTGCTTGCCGATGCACCGGCGACGCCGCTGCCCACGCCTGTGCCGGCGGGATCTTTCCTCGAACCCACGCCCCTGCCTGATGTGCACCACGCCATCCACGACACGATGCCGTCCACTCGGGCGCTCACCCGGACGCTGCTCGAAAATGCGAAGGCTGCCCAGGAAGCGCAGACTGCCGTTCGGACTGGCGCGCAGAGCCAAGCCCCGGACGCCCAAAGTGATCCGGACGCCTCCATCATGAAGGCCTTGTCGACGGATGCATCGCCCATCGCCCTGGACGGTACGCCCACTCGAGTGAACGCTGAGCCATCGAGCCTCGAAGGCGATCCACCTGCGTCAGAAGATCAGTCACCCCAGAATGCGGTGATGTCGAGCCGGCCAGCCCTCACGCCTCAACCAAGCCCCGCTGGCGAGGAGGCGCTCCATGTCCCGCGCTCTGGTGGGGCAGTCTGGATGGCCGCCGGGGGTGCTCTGGCTGCCTTCGGGCTGGTGAAGCTCGGGGCTTTGCTCTTCGGTGGCTGAGGCGTCGTTTACTCCGCCGGACCGGCGCGTTAACTTCGGCCCCTTGACGAAGGGCCGAGATGACTTCACCGACACCCATCGAGCTGTTCACTGACGGCGCCTGTAGTGGGAATCCCGGCCCTGGCGGCTGGGGCGCTTTGCTCTGCTGGAAGGGCCACGAGCGCACACTGAGCGGCGGCGCTGATCACACCACCAACAACCGCATGGAGTTGCAGGCAGCCATCGAAGGGCTCAACGCGATCCACCGGCCCATGTCGGTGGTGGTCTACACCGACTCCACCTACGTGAAGCAGGGCATCACCGCATGGGTGGACGGCTGGCGACGCCGTGGCTGGCGCACCGCCTCGGGGTCACCGGTGAAGAACGATGATTTGTGGCGCGCCCTCGTCGATGCCTGCACCCGCCACACCGTGGAGTGGCGCTGGGTGAAGGGCCATGCAGGTCACCCGGGCAATGAGCGAGCCGACGCCCTGGCCCGCGCCGCGGTGCCCCGCTCTGCTGTGTCGCGCTGAGCGGGGCGCGCCAGCATCAGGCGAGGCGCTCTTTCACCACACCCCAGGTCAGGTCGAAGCGCGCGAGATACTTGCGCAGCCGATCGGCGTCGTTCACTTGCTTCCGTTGAGTGCGGGAGTAAGCGAACAGCAAGCGTCCTGCCTCTGACAGCGTCTTGCACTGACGACACACCGAGAGCACATCGAGCAACTGCACCCGGTCGAAGCGATCGAGTTGCTCCACCGCTTCTTTGCCGAGCACCTGCTCCAGCATGGCCTGTTGTGGCGCAGACTGAGCCTCTTCTGGGGTGCGCCAGGCCACGTTGAGGCGGCCGATCTCTTCTTCGACCTCCACCTCGGTGATGCGGCCCCCGTGGGCGAGGGTGGCCATGCGGGTGACCGCGGCGTTGAGATCGCGAAAGTTTGCCCGCCAGCGACCCTCAGGGCCTGCTCCGAATCGCAAGAACCTCGCTCGAGCCTCAGCGTTGAAGCGCACCTGCGCGCCGGTCCGCTCCGCGAAGCGATCGAGCTCGTAGTCGAGGTTGGGCGCCAGATCTTCGATGCGGGCCTTCAGCCCCGGCAGCTCGAAGGTCCAGAGGTTGATCCGGGCGAGCAGGTCTTCGCGGAACGTGCCCTTCATCACCGCCGCTCGCAGGTCGCGGTTGGTGCCGGCGATGAGCTGGAACCGGCTGAAGGCCGGGCGATCGGCCCCAACGGGGAGAAACTCGCCGCTCTCCAGAGCCCGCAGCAACATCGCCTGCTCATCGAGGCCCAGCTCGCCGATCTCGTCGAGGAACAGCACCCCCTGATCAGCGGTCTTCAGCAGACCAGGCCTTGGGTTCTGAGCCCCGGTGAAGGCGCCTTTGATATGGCCGAACAGGGTGGACTGCGCCGTGTCGCCCCGGAGGGTGGCGCAGTTCACCTCGACATATTCTCCCGTAACCTGATTACGGCTCTTCTTGAGGGCGAAGATGCGTCGGGCCAACTGGGTCTTGCCAGCGCCCGTGGGCCCCGTGAGCAGCATCGGGGCCTCGCTCACGATGGCCACGCGCTCGATCTGCTCGATCATGTGGTTGAAGGCGGCGTTGCGGGTCTCGATGCCTGCCTTCAAGAACGACAGCGCCTCTTGTTGCTCGACGACGAAGCGCTGGGCGATGGCGTCGTACCGCGACAAGTCGAGATCGATCACCCGCCAGCGGCCGATCCGCGCCCCGCGGCCGGGAGGCGACGTCTGCAGCAGCCGCCCGGGCAGGTGCCTGGACTCCGTGAGCAGGAACGTACAGATCTGCGCCACGTGGCTGCCGGTGGTGATGTGGATCAGGTAATCCTCAGCCTCAGGGTCGAAGTCGTAGCTGCGCGTAAAGCCGTAGAGTGCGTCGTAGACCTCTTCGAAATCCCACGGATCGGAGAACGTCACCGGGTGCAGGTTCACCGTGGTCTCCGGCGACACACGCCCCAGGTCCTCAATGACCTCGTCGGCGATGGACCGGAATTGGGGCGAGTGCAGCAGCTCGAACCGATCGACGATCAAATCAGCGTGCTGACAGATCGACACAGAGGGCCGCCATCGCTGCCATCGCTCGGGGTTGCCGCCGGCGTCGAGTTTGGGCCCCAGCAGACCGATGACCACCACGGGGCGCCCGGGGCGTGGGCGCCAGTGCCATCCCTGCGACGCCTTCCCTCTGGTGTGTGTCTGTTGCAGTGATTCTCGCTGTGACGCTTGAGGGCTCTCCCCTCGGGCGATCCCCCCGCGTGAGGGCGCCAATTCTCGCTCCATCTGGGCTCCACCTTGGGGTATATCGTGCACAGCACGCAGTAGCACGGAGACCGGACATGGTCGAGCCTGAGATGATCGAGATCAACGGAGCCGAGGGTGAAGGCGGAGGCCAGATCATTCGCACGGCGCTGAGCCTTTCGCTGCTCACCGGGCGCCCCTTCACCATCGAGCAGGTGCGGGGCGGGCGCCGCAAACCCGGGCTGCTGCGACAACACCTCACCGCAGTCCGCGCCGCTGCCCGCATCGGCGCCGCCGAGGTGGAGGGTGATCACCTCGGGAGCGATCGGCTGGTGTTCCGACCCCAGGGGCTCGTTGCCGGGCACTACGATCTGGCCATCGGCAGCGCCGGCAGCGCCAACCTCGTGGTGCAGACCCTGCTCCCTGCCCTGCTCAACGCGGATCAGCCCTCTCACGTGTCGGTCTCCGGAGGCACTCACAACCCGGCCTCTCCGAGCTTCGACTACCTCGACCAGGTGTTCTTGCCTGTGGTGGAGCGGATGGGCGCTCAGGTGAAACGCACGATGCACGCCCCGGGCTTCTTCCCTGCTGGGGGCGGCCGGATCAGCTTCGACATCACCCCGGTGCCGCTGTCGCCCATCACCCTCGACACCCGACCCGAAGACATCACGTGGCACGCCCAGGTGCTCATCGCTCACCTGCCTGCCCACGTGGCCGAGCGCGAGGTGAGCCAGCTCGCCGAGGGCATGAGCCTGCGGCCCGAGGCCGTGCAGGTGGTCAACCTCGACGCGCAGTCCGCCGGGCCGGGCAACGCGGTGATCCTCACCGCCAGGGCCGGCGACGTGGTGGAGCAGTTCACCGGCTTCGGGCGCAAGGGCGTCAAGGCCGAGGTGGTCGTCGACGAGGTGGTGGCCGAGGCCCGGGCGTGGCTCGGCAGCGGCGCACCCGTGGGGCCTCACCTCGCCGATCAGCTCATCTTGCCCATGGCCCTCGCAGGTGGAGGGCGGTTCGTCACCCAGGCCCCCCAGCAGCACACCCTCACCCAGGTGAAGACTGTGGGCCGGTTCCTCGACATCGCCATCGACCTGCAGCACAACGACGACGAGACGGCCGGGCGCACCTGGACCCTCACCGTCGGCGACGGTCGCGCTCTCGGAGATGCCTCTTGAGCACATCGGGCCCAGCGGGGATCCGCGCCACGGCGACGTGGCGTCTGCCCCCGGACAGCAGCCGCGCAGTGCGGCGCACCCTGGCCTTCGTGCTGCCTCAGATTCCGCTGTGTCTGCTGGGGTGGTGGCTCTTCGAGCGCACAGATCTGCGACTGATGTGGGTCTGCCTGATCTTCTTCGTCTGGTGGGGCATCTGGATCCGCATCTTCCTTACGG
This sequence comes from Bradymonadia bacterium, assembly GCA_046290225.1. Lineage (GTDB taxonomy): Bacteria > Myxococcota_A > Bradymonadia > UBA7976 > UBA1532 > JBKAGE01. The sequence continues at coordinate 254,439 of JBKAGE010000038.1, forward strand.
GGCGCAGCTTCCCCATGGTCTTCGATGGTCGCGCGCTGCTCGTGTACGATCCTCGGGGCAAGCGCACGTGGCCTCTCGCCGAAGATGCGTCTGTACCGATCCGTAGCGAGCTCGTGGGCACTCGACGACCTGTGGGCAGGGGCGGGCACCAGGTGCCCATGCAACAGCTGATGTTGCAGGCCATCGACGGCGAGCCGGTCCGACTCCTGCGCACAGTGCCTGAGGAAGATCTCGAAGGATTGACACTGGTCCCCTGGTCCGACGACGCCGCCCTCGAAGTCTGGAACGGTGACGGGGCGCTCTTCGACGCTCTGTGCGCACAATCACATCTGAAATCATCCGTGTGATTCCGGGCGGTCGCCACATCGCCCTTGACGGGCCAACCTCTGACGGGCTACCGAACACACACACCAGTGCTCACATCAACGATGGCGTCTGATTAAGCGATCCGCCATCGCGCTCTTGTAAGGAAGGCGAAGACCATGGGTTTGCTCTCCCGCTTGACCAAAGGGGTGACCCCTCAAAAGAAGGTCACCGACGACGTCCTGCTCCTCCACTCCATGCTCCTGATGGCCGGCGCCGACGGGGTGTTCGACGACGAGGAGATCGACGCGGTGCGCGGGTACTTCGGCACCCTCCCCGAGTTCAAGGACAAGTCTTTCGAGGAGCTCTACCAGGCTTCTTTGAAGCTCTTGAAGCGCTACAACAACCTCGCTGAGTCCGTCGCCTCTCTCGGCGATCTGTCGACCCAGAACATGAAGGACAAGTGCTTCCTCATCGCCGTCGACATCGCCATGTCGACAGGTGACGTGGACGAGACCGAGGACGCCATGCTCGAGTCGATGCAGCGCGTGCTTCAGGTGGACGACGGCACCGCCACCAAGATCATCGAGGTCATGAACATCAAGTACGCCAAGGCCTGATTCAGGTCTTCGCGACTCAGGCCAGCATGTGCACGACCGTGCATGTGCTGGTCCACCTCACGCCCCTTCCTCGGCGCGCTGCCTCTACAGTCTAGATTGCAGCGTTCAGGCCGCCCTTCATTCAGGAGACAGTCATGTTGATTGACCCACGCACCATTCAGGTCCGGCGTGAGGCGGCCATGCGCCAGCAGCTCGCCGACAACTACGGCATCCGCAAGGGCCTCGAGTTCCTCAAGCATCACCGGAACGGCCGGGGCTACGGCTACCGCCGCAGCCTGCTCACCCGAGCCCTGCGCCTCACCCGTGACATGGCACCGGAGATCGCCGACATCATCACGGAGTGCAAGCGCATCATCGGTTACGAGCGGCCCATCGAGGTCTTCGTCACTCCGGAGAACCACTTCAACGCCAGCTGTCAGCGTGAGCCAGGGCATGGCCCCACCATCCTCACGCTGTCGAGTCGGCTGCTCGAGGCCTTCACTGTGCCCGAGCTGCGCTTCGTCATCGGTCACGAGCTCGGCCACGCCAGCTTCGACCACTACGAGCTGCCCATGCCCATCATCGCCACCCTCACCGATCGGGTGGGCGTCAAGTTCGTCGACCGCCACACCAGCATCGATCTCTACGCGTGGTGTCGTGCGGCAGAGCTCTCTGCCGATCGCGTGGGTCTCATCTGCGCAGGTGATCCCGAGGCGGCGGCCTCAGGCTTCTTCAAGCTCGCCAGCGGCATCGCCAGCGACAAGCTCAAGCCCGATCTCGCCGCCTTCGCCCGTCAGGTGGAGAGCCTCGCCTCGGCCCCTGAGGCCCGGCAGAAGCCTCGCCCCGACGACGACACCCTCGACTGCTTCAGCACGCACCCCTACAACCCGGTTCGGGTCCGGGCGGTGTGGGCCTTCAGCCGCTCGAAGCCCTACCTCGATTATGTGGGCCGTTCGAGCCACGATGCCCTGTCGATGGAGCAGGTCGAATCGATCATCGAGCGCGATCTCACCCTGATGGATCCGATCTACCTACAAGAGAAAGGCGACGACGCCGACGCCCTGCGCCGCTTGCTGTTCACTGCAGGCATCCTCGTGGCCGACGCCTATCAAGGGGTGACGCAGAGCGAGCTCGAGGCCCTGGGCCTACTTCTCGGTGAGGAGTACGCATCGGCCCCGGATGACATCGAGCTGGCCCGCAAGAACTTCCCCGGCCGCCTCGAGGCGGTGAAGGGGCTGCCCCTGGCGAACAAGGCCGCCCTGATCCAGCACCTGACCATCATCGCCGCAGCTGACGGCGTGGTACAGGAGGAAGAGCTCCGGGTCATGGAGGATGTCGCCCATCAGCTCGAGGTCGATATTCGCATCATTCACGATACGCTTCGGGGATCGATGCACCCCCTCGATTAGAGAGAGTTTCGGGCACGGGCACGGGCACGGGCACGGGCACGAGTTGATTCGGCTGTGGACAGTGCAGCCTGAGGCTGCATGTCTTGGAGCGAGTGTAGGCCTGCGTAGCCGGCCGGAGGGAGCGGAAAGACACCCGGAGGGCTGTCCACTGGTCAACCTGACCCGTAACCCTACATGACTCCGCTCGTGGGTGTGTGATGGTGGAGGCTCTACTCAGCCCCATGTGTCTCTCATTGGAGGCTTTGTCCTCCATACACCCCAAGACTTGAAACCTCAGGTCGTTCTGAAGCGCACCATCTCAGCCTCAATGACAACCATCGCCCTGAACCCAGGATGGGTCACGGGTCCACACCCGAATCAACTCGTGCCCGTGCCCGTGCCCGTGCCCGTGCCCGAAACTCTCTTTTCCAGACTGATCAGAAAGCGTTCACTTAAAGATCGGAACGCCCTTTGCTTATTCACCTCAGCAGGGTGTCAGAAAAGTGAACGTGCCCCACGGGACACCCTGACGAGACATCTGGCAATGAGAGGTGGTCTGATCATGATTGAGTCTGCAGTGTTGACGATGTGCCCCGACCGTCATCGGTTTGTTCCTCCCCACGCAGAGGTGGAGGAATGGGTCGATCTCTCCCGTCGGGTCAGCCTGCGCCGCATCTTGCGCGCCCTGGTGATCCAGCACATCGACCACCCAGGTGAGACTCTCTCCTTTGATCAGCTCGTGAGCGTAGGCTGGCCCGGTGAGCGCATCATCCTCCGCGCCGCCCGCAACCGTCTGCACGTGGCTTTGAGCACCCTGCGTCGCTTTGGTGTGCAGATCGAGTTCCACGAGAGCGGCTGGCGACTGCCCCCTCACATCAAGGTGACCTGGGCCGAGGAGGCCACCGAAGCTGCAGCCTGAGGCTCAGCATGTGTGCTCGCTCGACTCCGTGTTTGAGTGCACTTGACCTATAAGTCGACCCGCGTCCAGCCATCTCCCCGCCAGAGGGTGGCAAAGACGCCGGCCTGTATCAGCCGGTACCCGAGCTGTACCGCCCAGATGGCCAACAGCCCCCACTGCAAGGTCGGGCCCACCAGATAGACCATGGGCAAGGCCAGCCCCCACTGCAATCCGATCGACCAGATCATGACCCGACGGCTGTCTCCCGCACCGAGCAGCGCGTTCTGAAACACCATGCCCATGGCGTCGAGGCCGATGGTGAGCCCCATCAAGCGCAGAGGCCATGCTGCGAGCACCTGAAGGTGGGGCTCTTTCAAGAACGCCGACAAGATCAGCTCGGGCATGATGATGGCGGGCAAGGCGATGAGCGACACCGCGATGGCGGCGAGCTTGGCTACGTCCTGCCCCCACATCCGTGCCCCTGATGCATCTTTCTGGCCGAGTGACTGGCCCACCAGCGAGGCCGCGGAGATGCCAAAGCCCAGCCCTGGCAGGATCGCCACCAACAGCAAATCGGTGAGCACCTTGGTGGTGGCCAACTCGTCGATGCCCACCTTTTCTACCATCGTGTAGAAAGTGGTCATGCCCGCAGCGAAGAAGAATTGCTGCAGCCCTGCGGGCCCTGCAGTCCTCAAGATGGTGGCCAACGTGGCCCGGCTCGGCAGACCTCTGAGGAACCCACCCTCTCGGGCGTGCTGCCAGCCCAGATAGCAGTAGTACACCGTGCCGAGGAACAGCGAGGCCGAGGTGCCGATGCCTGCGCCTGCGACCCCCATAGCCGGCAAGCCCAGATGACCGAAGATGAGCACATAGCTGATGATGATGTTGGCGATGTGCATGTAGATGAGGGTGCGCATGTAGAGCCGCGACAAGTCGACGGCGTTCCAATACCCTCGGAAGGCGAAGTTGGCCCCCACGGCCACCATGGCCACCACACGGGCTCTGAAATACACCACGGCGTCGCCGATGAGCGCCTGATCGTCCGCGAGCAGATCGAACAGCTCGGGGGCCAGGGCATAAGCGACAATGCTGGCAGGCACGGCGATGATGCCCACGAGCACGAGGCCACCGTTGAGCGGGATGGCGGTCTCGTCGTGGCGCCCCTCCCCTTTTCGCCGTGCGGACATGGCCTGCACGCCCACCGACATCCCAGTGATGAACGCCACGCACATGAAGTTGGCGAAGCTTGCCAGCCCCACAGCAGCGAGGGCGGTCTTGCCGAGGGTGCCCACCATGGCGGCGTCCACCAGGTTGAGCACGTTCTGGGAGAACATGCCTCCGATGATGGGCAGGGCGAGGGTGAGAATGCGTCGACGACGCTCGGCGGTCAGCATGGGGCGCACCATATCAGCAATGGGCCCCCTCTGCCTGTTGTTCACACTCCGCCGTTCAACACCGCCGGATGGCCACCAATGCGTCTTTTCGCACCTTGGCGCAGGTGGCGGGGGTGAGCGTGAGCGGGATGGCGTCTTCGATTTCAGCAGGGCAGCCTTCGGCGCCCTGTGATGCCGCTGGAGATGGTGCGGGTGCAGAAAGAGCCTCAAGCCAGGGCTTTTCGTCGATGAGGCGCTCGAGATCATCCACCCCGAAACGAGGGCTTCGGACCCGCATCAGTTCGAAGACCATGCGCTGAAACGTCAGCTGATCGGCCTCGCTCGCGGCCCACATCAGATGTGCGAGGGAGCGAGATCGGATCAACGGCCCTGGCGTGAGGCCGCTGGCCTTCGCATCGAGCATGTGCATCAAGGTCGACCCCTGAGCAGGAGGCGCATCGGCGTTCTGCCATGCCTCCACCACCGCCTCGAGCAAGGTCACGGGACACACTTCGGCCACGAACCCCTGAGGCCAGCCACCCTCGGGTCCTGTGAAGGCCCAATCTACGTCGCCCTCGGCGAAACGGGCCACCACCTGGTCCACGGTGTCACCATCCATGAGGGGACAGCCACCAGGAATGCGCACCACTGTCGTGGCACTCACAGCCCGTGCCGCATCCAGAAGCCGCTCGAGAGACGAGGACGCGTTGCTCCGATGGCACGAGACCCCGGCAACGGCACACCAGTCGGCGATGCCGTCGTCGTAGAGCTGATCTGAAGTCGAGACCCATACCGCCCTGATCCGCCGTGCTCGACGCACCCTTTCGACAGTATGAGCCAGCAGGGTGCGCTCGGCGATGCGACTCAGCGTGTTCTGGCTGGCGCCAGTGCTGTCCAGGCTGACACTGATGAAGGCAACAGGCCGTTGCCGACTGTCGAAGCTCCGATATGACACATCCATCTCCTCAGTCTCTTGAGAGTCGTCATATCAGTGGTGTTGTCTTGAGGTTTGCACGATGAGACCGGCTGAGCACGTGTGACCATTCAACAGATGTTTCACGCTGACCCAACCTTCATCCCTCGACCGGGCGGTGCCGATGATTTGATCAAGACGGACAAGTGGCCAGCTGTATGCTCGACGAAACCCTCGCATCGCACGCTCAAGATCTGGAGGCCGACGCCCTCCACGGTCGAAGGAGCTCGGAGGATGATGGTTTCGAGCGACGCGAGGGCATGACCATCAGCGATCCGATGGCCATGGCCCGCCACCTTGCGGGCCTGCCCAAGCCCCTCCCAATTCGCATTCTGAGAGAGCCGGACTGGCAGGCGATCCGCGGCCTGGTCCGCATCGACCGCCGCGTCGATCTCTCTGTTCTGCTCAAGCGTTTGCGCTATGCAGTGAACGAAGGCGCTGTGGACGAGAGCTGGGTGGGCACTTCGGTGATCATCTCCTACAACGCGCAGGGCAAGCCCTGGTCATATCGCTCGGTGGTCAGGAGCCTTCAGAGAGGGGGCTTCGTTGCAGACGCCCCCATCGAGCTTCGACAAGGGCAGCTCGCTCTCCCGGGCAACTCCTGGTTGTCACTGCCTGGAGACGAGCTCGCGGATCCACGGTTTACCCGCCTGCCCATCAAAACGGTGCACGATCTGCCCACGCGTATGGCCTTCATGAGCATGATCGGCGGTGACCTGCAACTCCGCAGTGGCCGCTGCTCGGAGATCAACCACCCCAAACGTGTGGGAGAGATCATCGAGCGCCTCATCATGAGCCCCTCGATGCTCCTGACAACTTCAGGGGATCACGGGGCCTGTGAAGCTGTCCTGGAAGCCACTCAACCTGGGGTACCGGTGCTGATGTTGCGGTGCAACCACCGCGGCATGCTCCCGGTGCGCCGAGGTCGGGTGGTCTTCCTCACCGGCATGCTCGGTCGCGAGCAGTTCACCTTAAAGACTGTGGTGCTCAAGGTCGATGGGGAACGCCTCGCGCTCCGACGGCCCAAAGAGGTCTTCCGACTCCAACGGCGGAAGAAGGTGCGCTACGAGCTGCGCCACCAGTCTTTTACCGTCTCGCTCTGGGACGGGATGAACATGAACGCCGTCGAAGGTGTGGTGGACCTCTCCGAAGAAGGGATCGGGGTGCTCATCAACCCCGACTCCACCACCCGCGTCGGTGACGTCTACAAGCTGGTGCTCTCCATGGGCAAGAAGCAGACGATGGGCGTCACCGGCATCTGCGTCTCGTGCGGAGAGTCGGGCTGGCATTACCGTCGATGCGGCTTCGAATTCGTCGACATCGACGACCGCTCGCGTCGTGTGATCCAGCACTGGCTCGACAAATTCGGCCGCCCTGTCGGGCGATAGTCGAACTCACCAGAGCAGGCGTTCAACACTTCCCCACGCCCATGCTTTCAACGACGTGTACCTGATCTACAGTGTGATTTGAGCGGATGGATCTAGGTGTGAACGCCTGCCTCGACGATGAGGCTGCCCGCTTCGCCATCGAAGGGCACACAGATCCGTCGGGCGGTCTGTCGCAGTGAAGGCACGGTGATGTCCCACCCCACGACCCCTCGGGGCATCTCGACGTCCACGGTGCCGGGGTCGAGGTGCTCGACGGCCTTTTTGGCAATGCTCTGTGCCAACTCGGCGAGGGCAGCGAGACGCTCACCCGGCGCGGCGTCGCTGTTGCCCACGAGGGCGTCGGCCATCATCGCCGGAGTACTCACCATGAATTCCAGAGGACGAGCACCCTCCTGCTTCAGGGTGACGAGCACGTTGTACTCGTAAGGGGTGAGGGCCGCTTCTCGAGAGAAGGGTCGCCCGGGCCTGCTGCCGGACTCCATGCGCTCAGCGAGGATCGCCCCCGTGCTCGACAGCAGCTTGTTGATCAGGTGAGCATCCATCAGGCCACCACGTTGAGCTTGCCACCTACACCCGTGGCCAGCGTCTTGGCCAGCAGATCCATGGCTGCCCTGGGCTCGGCCTCGTTGGCTTGCTTGAAGATTTTGAGCGCCGCAGCCTGCTGGGCTTGCGAAGTCGCCTGGCCACTCTCGTCGGTGGGTGCCGCGAGATCCGGGGGGGGCAATGGTTGAGCCTGACCGGCGCCGCCAATGACCATGTGCATACCTCCTGTGACAGGTCCACCCCATGTTCATCGGCACGATGCCTCTTCAGCCCAACTGGGCGGGTCAGGGCGATCACCCTGTGATAGACTCCGCCGTCGCTTCAGTCCGCCGAGTTGTGATGTCGCTTTATAGATGTCGATGGCACGTCATGTGGCTTCCCCTGGCCCTCATGCTCACGGTGCTCAGCCCGTCGGCGCAGGGCCGCACGACATCTGATGATGCAACGCGAGGCCCCCGTGTGCCCATCGGCCCCACCCTCCCCCTCTGCCCAATGAGCACCGGAGGCCTCGATCTGCAGATGGGCCGTGAAGATGTACCTGATGCAGGGGAAGAGCTGGCCCCTCTGAGCGAAGAGGCCCGCACAGCTCTGAGGCAGAGCCTGCGAGCGGCCTTCGAGGGGGCGTGGCCCCAGGCAATGCAGGCGGCCCTTCGCTCAGAGCACCGCCTGTGCCGTGGCCTCGACGTGGTCATGTGGCGACCGGTGCACGCTCGACGAGGAGGTGTGCGCCTGCTCTGGCGCCCCAAGGCTCGACAGGCATTGATGCTGCAGGTCCCCCACCCGTTCTTCGATCGAGGCACCCTGCCCCAGGGCGTCGAAATCTTCGAGCAGCTCGGCGCCCGCCTCCTGCTCATCAGCGGACACCACCGATGTGCTGACAGCACCCCCTCGCGGTGTGATGGGCTGACGCACGTCTGCAGTGAAGATGCTCAGCCCTATGCGCGATCTGACGTGGCACACAACCCCAACAGCCTCTTCCATCTGCTCCACGAGGAGGCGCAACAGCATTGGCCCGACGATGTGGTGATCAGTCTGCACGGGATGGGGGGTGCAGGCTTCAGTGTCTCTGATGGCACCCGAGGGCCAGTCTCAGAGGACAGCCTCGTGGCTCGCTTGGTGCGGGCCCTGCTTCGTCACGCACCCGATCTCCAAACCACGACGTGCAACCCGTTCCCCCTGAGCCCGCTCGTGCCCCGGCTCTGTGGCACCACCAACGTACAGGGCCGGGCCATGAACGGCTCGCCCAACCCCTGTACCGCTGCAGCCCAGGTGGCCTCTGGATATTTTCTGCATGTGGAGCAGGGCCGAAAAGCCCGGGCCCAGCCGGAGCTTCTGCTCGAGGCCCTGAGACAGGTGCTTCGATAGAGCCCCTTTACTGAGTCTCGCGCACCAGGATCATCCACTGACCTGTGGCGAGGTTCGACGTGCCACACACCCGAGCGGCGTTGTACTCGCCCCAGTCGGTACCGTCGCTGCGGTTGCCCCGGCTGCCACCGTCGTTGAAGTCGATGATGAAGTCACCGCCATCGGCGCAGCTGTCTTCGGCCACCAGCTGCCCCTGGCCCCAGTTCACCCCAGCGTCGATCTCCATCCCTGTGAGGTTGTTGCGCCGTGCGGGGGGCGGCCCCACAGGCTCGTCGGGGGTGAAGAAGCAGCTGTCGGCGTCGATGCCGCTGACGATCTCGGCGTACCAACCATTGTCGTAGAAGCTCAGGTCGACGGTCATCGGATCAAAGGAGCTGCCCGCCCGATGATCTCGACAGGCGAAGCGGATGTCGAAGCGATCGCCAAGGGCCAGCATGCCACCCCAGACGCCTGTGCTGAGGCCACGGGGTGCCAGCGAGCTCAGGTAGTCACCACCATCGATGACCCGATCGTCCATCGTACCGCTCCCCCGACCGTTCGAGGGCACCGCGCTCGAGGCCACAGTGGTCCAACCACCACCATCGGTGTTCTGATCACACCACACCTCGAATCCACGTGACCCGGGATCGGGCTGGATGATCTGGATGCCACTGTTGACCTCGCCGGCCTGACGTGCGGCGAGACAGCTCGGGTAGACCACACAGTTCTCCACACCTTCGTCGCTGATGCCGTCACAGTCGTCATCGAAGGCGTTGCACACCTCCTGACCTGGCGGCTCGGGCGTCGCGTCGCAGACCGCCTCTCCTGTCTGGAGATCACACTCGATCTCGCCTTCGGCCTGGCACGCGCCGACGCCGACAATACAGTCGCTCTCGAGGGCGAAGTCTTCATCGGTGCTGCCATCACAGTCGTCGTCGATGCCGTTGCACAGCTCATCTTCTGGTGGAGCAGCCTCGGCGCTGCAGGTGGCAGCGCCATCAAGACCGCAAATCACCTGACCGGGGGCGGCGCACCCGCCGATGCCGCTCACACATGCGGTGCCGAGGTCGAAGCCTTCGTCTACAGTGCCGTCGCAGTCGTCGTCGAAGGTGTTGCAGGCCTCGATCTCCGGGGGCAGCGGATCGGCACCACACACCGCCACACCCACGGCGCCGTCAGTGGCCGTGCCGCTGCGATGGAAGATGAACCGCTCCCAGATGCCGCTGGCGTTGACGATCTCCTCACCACATCGGAAGCCCGGACGAACCTTGTCGTCGCTGGTGTACCAGCACACCCGCTGGTTGCTCGCCACGTTCTCCACCCGATCACAGGTGAAGACGTCGATCTCCACCCCGGCAGGGGCGAAGCCCCAGGCGTAGTCGATGTTGAAGTACCAGTTCACCCCGTTGTGCTCGTTCTCCGGCCGGCGCTCGGCGAACTCCGTGGGCTCCAGGATCTCCGCCCTGTCACCCATGGCCGCCACCGAGAGCGCCTCGGAGCCGATGCGACGACAGCCCATGAGCAAGACGTCTTCGTCGCACCGACCCAGGATGGGGGGGTTCCCCGTGACAGGATCAGCATTGTTGATGGTGGTCTGCCCTTCTTCGTAGACCTCGAGCCAGCACAGTTCGAAACCACCTGCCTCAGCCTCGGCCACGGTGAGATCGTTGCGCACCCCAGTGAAGGCGAGGGCTTCCTGCTCGGGGGTGCCGCTGCACACGTTGACGCCACCAGAGACGCAAATGCCGACGCCCACCTGACAGGCCTGGCCGATCGTGTCGAAGCCCTCGTCGATGTTGCCGTCGCAGTCGTCGTCGAAGTCGTTGCACGCTTCGGGCACGGGCACGCCACCCGGATCCGAGCACACGATCTCGCCTTGAGCGTTGCACACCGTAGCGCCGTCGAAGGCGCACCGCCCGATGCCGCCACTGCACGGGTCGCCGAGATCGAAGCCTTCGTCGGTGGTGCCGTCGCAGTCGTCGTCCACCCCATTGCACACCTCGGCTTGTGGATCTCCGGCCACTGCGTCGCACACCTGCTCGCCGTCGGGACCACAGACTGTCGCCCCCTGCACCTCGCAGGCGCCGATGCCCACGCTGCAGGGCGCCCCGGCGATGGCGTCTTCGTCGATGTTGCCGTCGCAGTCGTCATCCTCACCGTCACAGGTCTCCACACCGGGCTCACCGGGGGTGGCATCGCAGAAGGACCGCTCGAAGATCTCGTCGCACTGCACCACCCCCTCCACGGCGCAGATCCCAACGCCCGCGAAACAGGGCTGGCCCACATCCGTGGGGTTCTCGTCGGTGAAGCTGTCGCAGTCGTCGTCTTCCCCGTTGCACAACTCTGGCTGGGGCTGGCCGAGCTCGGCATCACAGACAACTCGATCCCCACCAGCGGAGCACGCGAAGGTGCCCTGAGCCAGACATGCACCGATGCCGCTCAAGCATGGCTGCCCGAGGTTGTTGAAGTTCTCGTCGGTGGCCCCATCGCAGTCATCGTCGAGGCCGTTGCACAGCTCCGCCACAGGTGAGGGCCCCTGGGCGCCGCCGCAGGTGGTGCCGATGCGCTCGACGTCGCAGACCAGCTGACCCTCCACAGCACAGAGTCCGAGGCCCCGAATACAGGCCGTGCCGAGGTCGAAGTCTTCGTCGACGCTGCCATCGCAGTCGTTGTCAGCCTCGTCGCAGCGCTCGTTCCTCGGGGTGATCTCGTTCTGGCACTGGCCAAAGGCCCCACCCGCACAGGTGCGGTTGCCGGCGCGACACAAACCCTGGTCGAGAGTGCCCTCGGCGCCGGTGTAGCAGACTTCAGTGAGGGCACCTCCGTTGGGGCCCTCGTCGAAGCTGCCGTCACAATCGTCGTCGAGGCCATTGCAGGTTTCATCCTGAGGCTCGCCGATGTCGGCGACGCACGCCACGCCGCCGTTGCCATTGCAGGCCAGGGTGCCTTCGTCCCGGCAAATGCCGAGACCGGCGAAGCACACATTGCCGACGCCGAAGCCTTCATCGATGCGGCCGTCACAGTCTTCATCGAGACCGTTGCACCGTTCGTTGGTGGGCAACACTTGACCATTGCACTGGCCCAGGCTGCCTTCGGCGCAGAGGGCCTCGCCCCCACGACACAGACCCACGCCCTCGGTGCCCGCGGGGCCTGTGTAGCACACCCCCACCAACGGCTGACCATTGCCACCTTCGTCGACATTGCCGTCACAGTCTTCATCAGCACCGTCACATGTCTCGCCTCGGGACTCGCCAGCGATGGCAGAGCACACCACTGCGCCACCCTCACCACACTGCAGCACGCCATCTGCGGCGCAGATGCCGAGGCCCTCGGTACAGGCGTCACCCAAGCCCAGGCCCTCGTCGGCCTGGCCGTCACAATCATCGTCGAGGCCGTTGCACGCCTCGTCCACCGACACACCCGGCGTCGCGTTGCAGCTCAGGCCGCCAGCGTCGGGGGCACAGACGACCTGCCCCCCGCGACGACACTGGCCGACACCGGTGCTGCAGTCTGCGCCGATGCCGTCGAGGTTCTCGTCGGCCTGACCGTCACAATCATTGTCTTCGCCATCACACAGCTCGGCCTGGGGGGTGATCTGGGCCTCACAGGGGCCAAAACCGCCCTGGGGCTGACACACCTGAGTGCCTGCCTGACAGAGGCCCACGCCCTCGGTGCCTTCGGGCCCTCCGTAACAGGCCCGACGCTCGCCCGGCTCGCAGTTGCAATCCACCCCGTCGTCGATCACGCCATTGCAGTCGTTGTCCACGCCATCGCAGATCTCCAACGAAGGCAGGACCTGCTCGATGCAGGCGCCCGGCACACCACCGGCGCATGCACGTACCCCGGGGGCGCACTGGCCCACGCCCTCTGAGCCCTCAGGACCGTCGTAGCAAGGGGCCTGAGCCTCGTCGGTGGTGCCGTCGCAGTCGTTGTCCTCGCCATCACACACATCATCCACGGGGCCCTGCTGACCCACGCACAGCCCAGGTGCACCTGCGACACATGCCTGTCGACCGTCGGCGCACAGGCCTACTCGGCGGGTACCTTCGGGGCCGTCGTAGCAAGCCACCTCCAACAGGGCTTCGTCCGCCTGACCATCACAGTCGTTGTCTTCGCCGTCACACAGCTCGGGGCTCGGCGCTGCAGGCACAGCGTCACACCGCAGGCCCTCGCCGTTGGGCTGGCACACCACCACCCCTTCGCGGCGACATTGCCCGATCCCGAGCTGGCAGGCGGCCCCTACCCCTTCGAAGCCTTCGTCGGTAACGCCGTCACAATCATCGTCGATGCCATTGCAGCGCTCCTGAATGGGCTCCCCGGGCTGAGCGGTACAAATCACGCCGCCCAGCTCACTGCACAGGAACACCCCATCGGCGGCGCAGGCGCCGAGGCCCTCGGTGCAGGCGCTGCCGGGGCTGAAGTCCTCGTCGAAGCGGCCATCGCAGTCCTGGTCGAGACCATCACATGTCTCGTCGACGGGGATCACCTGCCCCTCACACACACCAAAGTCGCCATCGACACAGGCCTGGCTGCCTCCCTGACAGAGCCCCTGCCCCTCGGACCCCTCTGGGCCCTCGTAGCAAATGCGCCGGAGAGGCTGGCCGTTGCCCCCTTCGTCGGTGCGGCCGTCGCAGTCGTCGTCGATGCCATTGCACGTCTCCAACCCGGGGAAGCCCGGTGAGACGTTGCAGCGCAGGTTGCCGTCGAGATCACACTGCGACATGCCGACGTTCTCGCACGCCCCCACGCCTACGGTGCAGGCCCCGCCAATGTCGAAATCTTCGTCAGTGATGCCGTCGCAGTCGTCGTCCAGCTCGTTGCACAGTTCCATTTGAGGCGGCAGGGGCAGCGCGTCACAGCGTGTACCCTGACCGTTGGGATCACAGCTGATGAGCCCCTGGACTCTGCACTGCCCCACCCCCTGCTCACAGGCCTGCCCCAGTTCGGGGAAGCCTTCGTCAAGGCGGGTGTCGCAGTCGTTGTCCAGGCCATCGCACCGCTCGACGTCGGGCCTCTGCTCGCCGACGCACAGTCCGAAGATCCCTTCGTCGTCACAAGTCTGCACGCCGCCACGACACACCCCGATGCCCTGGGTATCCTGAGGCCCCCCGTAGCAGGGCCGCTCTTCCCCGAGGGCACAACGGCACTGCACCCCTTCATCGATGTTGCCATCGCAGTCTTCATCGATGCCGGAGCACTGCTCTTCTCCAGGCGGCAGCGGGTTCCCTGCGCAGATGAGCGCCCCACGCATCTCATCGCAGGCGAGCTGGCCCATGGCCGTGCACTGGCCGAGGCCCACGACGCAGGCCTCTCCAATCTGCTCATAGCCTTCGTCGACGTTGCCGTCGCAGTCTTCGTCGCCCTCACCACACAGCTCGAGGCCAGGGATCACCTGCCCCTCACAGGCACCGTATGCACCCTCGGTGCACACCCGGCGGCCGCCTGCGCAGGTGCCGATCCCTTCGGACCCTTCAGGGCCCTCGTAGCAAGGCTCAGTCAGCGGGTTGCCGCCTTCACCCTCATCGGTGGTGCCATCGCAATCGTCGTCTTCGCCATTGCACAGCTCGACCGACGGCGCCCCTGCGGTGACGTTGCACTGCACGTCCTGACCATTGGGGCCACAGACCATGGAGCCTTCCTCAGCACACAGACCAAGGCCTTCGGTGCACGGGTTGCCCAGCTCGGGGAAGTCTTCGTCGGCCCGGCCGTCACAGTCATCGTCTTCGCCGTTGCACACGTCTTCGGGCCATTGGCATTCGCCCCATGTGCCGGCGTCGCAACTCTGCGTGCCGCCGCCACACGGATCATCCGGGCAATCGCGGACATCACCATCCCTGCACTCACCGGCAGCGCCGCCCATGCCGCCCGCTTCACCACCTGCACCACCAGGGGCACCACCCTCGGCGCCCGCTCCACCTTCACCGCCCGCACCAGCACCCCCATCGATCTCGATGGGCTCTGCATCGGCGACGACCGCACCGTTGTTGTTGCCCCCACCATCGTCGCAGGCAATGGTGAGCGCGCAGAGGGCCAGCAACCATGTCCAGGTCAGCGCGGTGCGACTCAGCCCCTTTTGGCTCAGCGCGGTGGGGCGCGGCGCAATATAACGCATAGGTGATCTTTCGTGCGGGAGTGTCCGGTGAAGTGTGCTCAATGATTCTGCCGGATAACGGGGGTCGACGCACTGTTGAATTTCCCAAGTGGATTCCAGTGGCCCCGATTGTGTAAACAAGGCCATCGAACCGCCTCAGGAGTTCCGATGCATACTCTCCATCGCCGCCCTCTTCGGGGCTGGTCTCACGGCACCCTCGCCGTCCTCTTCGCCACCGGCATCACCCTCGCAGGGTGCGATGACGACTCTGGTGAATCTACCCCCACCCCTGACGCCATGGCAGGTGCCGGCGGCGACACAGGAGGTGTCGGTGGTGAAGCCGGCGGCGCAGGTGGCGAAGCAGGCGCTGGGGGTGTTGTCGGCGGTGCTGGTGGCGAAGCGGGTATGGGTGGTGAGCCCGGTGGTGCCGGCGGCATGGGCGGAGATCCAGGCGGCGCAGGCGGCATGGGTGGAGATCCGGGCGGCGCAGGTGGCATGGGTGGCGACCCAGGCGGCATGGGCGGCATGGGCGGTGCTGGTGGCATGGGCGGAGATCCCGGTGGTGCCGGCGGCATGGGCGGAGACCCCGGTGGTATGGGCGGAATGGGCGGAATGGGCGGTATGCCCATGCCTGTGGAGTTCTCCACCGGGCCACTGCCAGAGACCCCATTCCCCCGTGGGCACATCGTCGCCCTCAGCGGCGAAGACGACGCGGCATACGTGGCCTGGATCCAGGACGGCATGCTGTGGGCGGCATGGTCCCCCGAGGCCGGCATGCTCGGCGAAGCGACACCCATCGTCGACGAAGTCATCGCCCCTGCCGAGCTGCAGGGCGCCTTTGTGAACGGCCGTTGGTGGGTGGTGGTGCCCACGGCCCCCGACGGCGCACTGGTGGCCATCGACCTCGCCGCTGATCCTGAAGATGTTGAGGGCCGCATCGAACTGGGCATGCTCGCTGACTTCGACGAGGGCGAGACCCCGCGCTATGCCCTCGCTCAGAGTGGCGAGACCGTGCTGGTGGTCGGTCGCGGGATCCCCCGTGACATCACCGAGCGCGTCGACGGCGCCCCCCTGAACCTGCGCACGCTTCAAGGCAACCAGCGCGGCCCGCTGTTGAGCGACGGCCAGGGCCTGCCGTTCCCCATGACCATCGCCCCCGCTTTGGATGGTTGGGTCATGGGGGCTCTGGGCCACTGCGCCTGGTGGACCGACGAGCTGGTGTACCAGGGCCGTTGGCGCTGCCCCGATCTCGTGGCCGGTGGCCTCGTCGGCGAGGGTGAGCACCTGACCTTCGTGGGTGATCTGGCCGACGCCGCTGACCCCATGAGCGTGATGGGGGCCATGCAGGGGGCGACCCCGGGAGTGAGCCCCCTCGAGGCACCCTTCGTCGATCTCCCAGGCGCCCCCGATCTGGGCCACGCCTTGCTTCAACGCACTGGGGTGAGCGGCGATCAGCTGGCCCTCATCCAGGGTGTCAACGCTGAGGCTGGCGACGAGGTCTCGCTTGTCTTTGCCGACGCTGACGGCACCACCCGCGTGGCCATGCCTGGCGGTGAAGACGCCGCCCCAGTGATGGCGGTCATCTCCACGGAGAACCGACTTGAGCTTGTGGTCGTGGAAGACGAGAGCGTAGCGCTGATGGCCACCGCCGGCGAGGCCGGGCCGGAGACGCCCGCGTATGCGCGGCCCGACGAGGCCTGCCCACAGGCCCTGGTGGCACCGGAAGACTGCTCCCCACAGGACCGCGACTGCGATGGCAACCCCACCAACGGCCTCTGCTGTGCCGAAGAGCAGCCCCTCTTCGAGGGCTCGTTCTCTCGACGACTCCGCGTGGGCCAGCAAGGCTTGCCAGCGCCCACGGCGCTCACCCCCGACGGTGATGGGGTGTTCTTCGCCATCGATGTGGTCCCCACCCCCCTCGACCCCCGACGCAACGACGTGATCATGGGTCAGGTGAGCCTCGACGGTGAGCAGACCGAGATCCTGAACACCTTCAGCCTGATGCACGATCCCAGCATGTTCCGGGTCACCGACAACGCCGTGGTCTTCACCGCCCTGGCAGAAGACACCGACTTGCCGGTGCTGCTCTGGTACCTGCCTCAGATGGACGGTGAGTGGGTGACCTCTCAGAGCAACGCGCCTTGTGATCCCATCCTGGAGATGGAGCTCGTGGAGGGTGATCGCCTTCGAGTGTACTGCCCTGATGGCATTCGTCAGGTGCCTCATGGTGGTGGGGGCTTCGCCGACATCGAGGTGGTCCGCTACCCCGATAACGTGCGCGATGTGCGCTGGATCCGGCGCCGCAGCTTCTCTGGCCCTGTGGAGAACGGCTCCGAAGAGTTGCTGGTGGCCACAGGCGTGGACTATCAGCTGCGTCACTGGCGCAGCGACCTCTCTGGCGGCGCGGTCATCGTCGAAGACGAACTGCCTCACGAGGAGCTCGATCTCCTCGGCGCCGGCGACTTCTTCGATCGTGAAGACGCAGTGTATGGCCCAGTGGCCCCAGGGGGTTACATGGTCCGCCGCACCCGCCGGCGCTGGCTCGAGGTCTTCGTGCCGGGGTATGGCTGGTCCCCGGTCCCCGGCTCGACCTGGCCCCTCGAGGCCCACGCCACCGCGGATTTGCCCTTCGCAGTGCAGTCCGTCTACCTCGGCCGTCGCCGCGATGCAGATCTGCGTATGCTCCCGGTGAGCTTCTTCGTGCACGATTTGCGGCCCGGTGGGGCCTGGTGGGGTCGCCCGCTGGTCTTCGAAGGGGGCCAGGTGGCCACCATCAACCACCGCAGCTTCGGCCTCACTGATTTCGCAGATGAAGAGGGATTGCCCCGGATGATGTTGCTGCGGGACAGCGATGAAGGCCGGGGCTATGTCACCGGCGTCTCGATCTCCTGCGGCGAGGCCCCTTGAGGATCTACTGAGCACCCCATCGCAGCCTGCCGAGCCTCAGAACAGGTTGTACCCGCCGTCTACTCGAACCACCTGCCCAGTCATGTACGAGGCTTCGTCCGAGGCCAGGTACACCACAATGTCCGCAATCTCCGAAGGCTGGCCGTAGCGCTTCTGAGCAGCGCGGTCGGTGTACATTTTGGCGAACTCGGGGTTCTCGGTGAGGCCCGCGGCGAGGCGGGTCTCCACGAGGCCAGGAGCCACAGCGTTGACACGGATGCCCAAGGGGCCGAGTTCGAGAGCGAAGGTCTGCGTCATGCTGATCATGGCGGCCTTGCTCATGCCGTACACCCCCTGAAGCGGCGCCGCCCCGAGCCCGGCGACGCTGGAGATGTTGATGATGCTCCCGGGCTTCTTGGCAGCAACCAGGGCCCCAGCCACAGCCTGAATCAGCGAGAAGGGCCCCTTGAGGTTCACCTCCATCGTCTTGTCCCAGGCGGTCTCGGGGGTGTTGATGATGGGCCCGTAATAGGGGTTGGTGGCAGCATTGTTCACCAGGATGTCAGGCAGGCCAGGCCCCGCCTCGCTCCCCATCCAGGACAACAGCTCGGTGATGTGCTCTTGCTGGCCCACGTGGCACACACGGCCGATGACCTGACCACCGGTCTCCGCGACGATGGCCTCTGCGGCGGCCTCGATGGCGGGCTGCTTGCGAGAGACGATGACCACCGTGGCCCCCTCCTCGGCGAAGCGGGTGGCGATGGCGTGGCCGATGCCCCGGCTGGCGCCGGTGACGAGGGCGATGCGGCCGTGAAGACGGCCTGGGCGTTCAGTCTGCATGGATTGCGTGCTCCGCGACCTCGTGGTCGCTGTCTCGGCTCGAAGAATGGCCGAGACACAGAGCACCTGACGTGAGTCGGTGGGGTGCGTCTACCTCTTGGCCATGGCGATGCCGTTGAGCATACGCCAGGCCCGGGACATTCGGCGAGACATCCGTGTGGCCCGCCGCAGACCGTTCTCCATGCGCAGCCGCGCCATCTTGGCTTGCTTCTTGGCGTAGCGGTGCTCTTTGCGCATCGTCTTCATCTGCGCCCGCACCCCCTCCATGCCCATGGGCCGGGCAGCCTCGAGCCGTGGGGGCTCGGGGGTGTCGCTGATGTCGATCTCCAGGGTGGGCACCTTCACAGTGGACTGCCCCGAGCGCAGCTGGTCCCGGGCGGCCTTGAGGCGCTCGATCTGCTTCTCGATGGCGGTAAGGGTGGTGATGCGGTCCGCCGCCCACCGTGCATCTCGGATCACGTCGGGGTGGGTGGCGTCGAGGGCGAGGTACAGCACGTGATGAATCGCCTCGCGCATGTCCTGACCTGGAGAGATGGCCCGGCTGGCGCTGCGCCACACCTCTTCGGCCTTGCCGTGCTCGTCGCGCTCGAGGTGACCAGCCACCTTCCGCAGCGCGGTCTTCTTCAGGCCCTTGGGGGTCTTGTCGGCCTTGGCGATGCGCATGAGCATGCGAGCATCCTCGCTCACCCCCTCCGCGAGGGCAGGGGTCGCCCAGAGCAGAGATGCGACGGCCAGCAAGAGGCCTGAAGCGCCGAGCTTTCGGGAGTGTGTGCTCACCATGTTCCCCTCCAGAGGTCCGTACTGGGCCCCTATCGATTCGCCCGCCATCTGTCTCTCGCGACACGCTCTTCAGAAAGAGCGGGTCTCTTTTGTTTACCGAAAAATTCGGTATGAGACGAACGGTGGCTGCAGTTCTTTCATCAAATCTGAATTTTTCTGCGCGTATCCGTTGTTTTTATCCCTCGCCGCAGTGTGTACGCTCAGATTCACCTTTCGATCTCATCGCACTCTGCAATCGGATTGAGTGTGAGTGCTTGCCTTGAGGGCAGATTTCGAGGTTGAAGATGCTCGACGATGCTTCGGCATCGCCTGCGCTCTTCGCCCCCGAACTCTGACCTCAATCCTGCGCCCTCCCGACTCAATCCGATTGCAGAGCACGATCAGGCCTTCGCCGACAGTGCATGCTGTCACAATCCGAGGAGAGGCACCATGCCTGCTCAGAGCGCCACCAGCGCGTCCATCCGCTGGGGCCGTACGCTCACCATCGCACTGATCGCTGCAGGGGCCGCTGCCACGGGCCTGTTTCTCTATCTGAGATCACCTGTGGAGCCGCCCAAAGGTCCTGCACAACCTGAGGGCGAATCTTTTTCTGCAGGTGTCACTGCGGCCTTCGATGGTGCAGATCGCCAGCGCCAACGGCTCGCCGTCGACCTGACCCCTGTGGGGCAGTTCGAGCTGCCCACCGACATTCAGTTCGCCCCCAATGGACTGATGATCGTCCTGCAGAAGCAGGGCGGCGCTCGCTGGCATGACCTCGAGACCGGAGAGCAGGGCACATGGTTCGACACCAAAGTGCTCACCCGATCAGAGCAGGGGCTGTTGGGTCTTGCCTTCCACCCTGATTATTCGGCGAACGGCAAGATCTACCTGAACATGGTGGTCTCGAAGCGGGGCAAGCCCTTCACCCGCATTCAGGTCTGGCAGATGCCCCAGGGGGCCAGCATCAAGGACACAGCCCCAACCCCCGGGCCAGTGCTCATGGATGTATTGCAGCCCTACGCCAACCACAACGCCGGCCAGGTGGCCTTTGGCCCCGACGGGTTTCTATACGTGGGCCTTGGCGACGGCGGCCACGCCAATGATCCACACGATCATGGGCAGAACACTCGGAGCTTTCTGGGATCGATGTTGCGCCTCGACGTCGATCACCCAGCACTAGGCAAGCCATATGGGATCCCGAAGGACAACCCCTTCGTCGGTCAGGACACCCACAAGCCGGAGATGTGGGCGGTGGGTCTGCGCAACCCCTGGCGATACAGCTTTACCCCCGATGGCCGCCTCGTCACCGGCGACGTGGGCCAGAACAAGTGGGAGGAGATCACGTTCGTCCCCAAGGGTGGAAACCTGGGCTGGCGCCTCAGAGAAGCCGCGCACTGCTTCAAGCCTGCTCGGGACTGCGTCGTCGATGGGTTGACCGACCCGGTGTACACATACAGCCACGCTGAGGGGCGCTCGGTGACAGGAGGCTTTGTCGCCACAGGTGATCAGGTGCCTGCCCTGAAGGGCATGTACGTCTTCGGCGACTTTGTCTCGGGGCGCCTGTGGGCCATGAAGCTGCCCGCGGATGATGCTCAGGTGAAAGATGTGACCACCCTCGGTCGATGGCCGATCAGCCCCTCCTCTTTTGGTCGTGATGCCCAGGGTCAACTCTATGTGGCGGACTTCCGGGGCGGCCAGGTCTACCGTTTGACGGTGGTTCGATGATCCCCTGCAACGCTCAGGCAAGCTCCCCAGAGACATAGGTTTCGAAGACCACCAGATCCACAGAGGCCTGCTCACCCACTGCGGTCATCACCTCTTTGACTGAGAGCCACGACAACCCACCGAGCCCTGCGCCGATCCGCGGCAACCCAATGCGCTTGACCCCGCGCCGCTCTGCACCTCTCACCATCTGCTCCAGGGCCTGCTCCACGGCCCACAGTTCGGCTTTGGACCGCCAATGGGCCTGGGTGCCCAGATTGAAGATCGTCTCGCACGCAGTGGGCCACTCGAAGACATCACCGAGGGTGAATGTACCCTCGAGGCACCTCTGCCGATATGCGCGGTACATGGCCGGATAGCGCCGCTTGAAGGGCACAGCGATGCCCTTGCCCATTGATCCCGCGCAATTGCATCCATGGGCGAGGCCGTCGAGGCCATCGAAGTGAAACAGGTCTCCGGAGATGTACTGAACCGACATGGGGAACCTCTGAACGTTTGGTCAGAGCACCATAGCGAGGCCCCACCTTAACGTAAACAGAACACGAACCAATTCTCTCGTCGCCCCGACCTTGATCCACGGCGGTGGATGTCGCACACTTCCCCATTCTCTTCTGCCCCTGGGAGTCCGAGATGGTGCCCACCCGCATGCTCCGAGCGCCCATCATGCTGTATCTGGCCTGCGTCGGGGCGCTGTCCGCCTGCGCAGATAGCCTCCCCTCGGAGGCGCCAGCCCCTGAAGAGAGCGCCAACGCAGGTGAGGGTGCCTACCTCGGCCACGATGTCAGCGCCGACTTTGAAGAGTTCGCCGCAGACGGCAAGGCCGACGCGCTCCCAAAGCGGTTCGATCAGGCGTGGCTGATGTCCGACGCCTTCTTCACCCAAGCAGACGCGATCACGGCAGACGATCTGCAGGCCTTCCTCGAGGCCACCCCTTACGACAAACGATCCTGGCTCGCTGACGAGATGGTCGGCGACTTACGGGCCGCCGACGCCATTGTCGCCGCTGGCCAGCATCAGGGCATCAACCCCGTGGTGCTCCTCGCCCGCATGCAGGTGGAGATGGGGGCCATCAGCAAGAGCGATCGCCCCAGCCGCCGCGCTGTTGACTTCGCCTTCGGCTGTGGCTGCCCCGACAACCGCCAGTGCATCGAGAGCTTTCGAGGCCTCGACAAGCAGATGGAGTGTGCAGCCGAGGTCATGCGAGAGCACTTCGACGGCTCTGTCGCCGGCACGGGCCAGTGGCGAGTGGGCAAATCGAAGCGCACCCTCGACCGCATCTCGGTGGCGCCTCAAAACCACGCCACGGCCGCCCTCTACAGCTACACCCCCTGGGTGCTCCGAGGCCGCGGTGGCAACTGGCTGGTCTGGAACGTCACCCGTAAGTTCGAGCAGTTCTTCCGAGACAAGGGCGCGTTGAGCGTACCCGAGGGCTGCCTCGGGGCCGCTTCGAGCGGTCTGCCCCCCTTCGTCGGCGCCCCCTGCAGCTGTGAATCGGACTGCGGCTTCGTGGCTCAGGGTCAGAGCGGCTGGTGCCACCCTGCGGGCTTTTGCACCATCGGCTGCGAGGGCACCTGCCCGGATCGCAGTGGTTACGCCTCAACTTTCTGCATCTCCAGCAGCAACGGCGCCCTCGGCGGCATCTGCGCCTCCCAGGCCAGCGACGTCAACGGCGACTGCGCCGATCTCCCTGGCACCCTCGATCGCCCTCGCGAGCGCTATGTCGGCAGCAGCGGCGCCTCACCGCGCAGCGCTGTGGTGTGTGTGCCTGCAGAGGACGCCTTCGAGGATGGCTCCGACAGCAATGGCTCTGGCAGCGATCACGAGTGAGGGAGTGAGCAGGTGACCGGACCGGGGGGGCCTCGCCTCAAGAGCGTCGAGTTTCGCCGGGAGCGAGAGGCCGCCTGGCAAGATCTCGAGTTCCTCGTCGATCGCATCGAAAAAAGCGGTACACAGAAGCTCAGCGCCTCTGAGCTTACCCGACTGCCCATGCTTTACCGCAGCGCGCTCTCTTCTTTGAGCGTGGCCCGGGCCATCAGCCTCGATCAGAACCTCGTGCGGTACCTCGAGGCTCTCACCGCGCGGGCCTACTTCTGCGTCTACGGTGCCCGTCGCCACTTCCGCGAGGTCATGGCCGAGTACTTCGGCCGCACCCTCCCCGAGGCCATGCGGGCCCATCGATGGCACCTCCTCCTGGCTTTTGCTTTCTTCATGCTCGGCGGCATCGCCGCCTTCATGATGACCCTCGCGGATCCAGATCTGTTCCACAGCTTCGTGAGCCCCGGCATGGCCGGTGGTCGAGGGCCTGAGGCCTCGACGGAGACACTGCGGGCGGTGCTCTACAACTCGGACAGCACTGGCTCTGACGAGCTCACAGCCTTCGCCTCGTTCTTGTTCAATAACAACGCCCGCATCGGCATCATGTGCTTCGCACTGGGCTTTGTCGGCGGGCTGCCGGTCTTCTACTTGTTGTTCACCAACGGCCTAGTGCTCGGCGCCTTCGCCGCCCTCTATCACAGCCGCGGGCTGTCGGTGGATCTGTGGGGCTGGCTCCTGCCCCACGGTGTCACCGAGCTGGGTGCCATCTTTGTGTGTGGTGCAGCAGGGCTGGCCATCGGCCAGGCGGTGATCTTCCCCGGCCGATACAGCCGCCTGAACAACCTGCGCCTCAAAGGGCCTCCTGCCGGCACGCTGGTGGTGGGCGCGGTGATCATGCTGTTCATCGCTGCCCTCATCGAGGGGCTGTTCCGGCAGCTGGTGGACGACATCGTCGTGCGATACAGCGTGGCCACCTTCACCACGGTCTTCTGGCTCTGGTACTTCGGCACCGTCGGCCGGCCCCGTGGCTTGCGTGAGGGTGCCCGAGCATGAACGAGAACCCGAACGCTGATCCGAACGCCCCTCACCGGGCCATCGTCACGCCCGAAGGCATCCCGCTCTTCTTCAGCATCGCTCAGAGCGGTGATCGCCTCGGCGCCTTCCTGCTCGACCTGACCGTGCTCTATGGCTCGGTGATCCTGTTCGCGCTCCTCACCATCGCCGCCCTCGACGAAGACGGTGGGTGGTTCCTGGCGTTCTTCTTGTTCGTCAGCTTCATCATCCGCAACGGCTACTTCATCTTCTTCGAGCTGCGTTGGAGAGGCAGCACGCCGGGCAAGCGAAAGCTGGGACTGCAGGTGGTCGACGCCCGAGGTGGGCCCCTCAAACCCCACTCGGTCATCGTCCGCAACCTCACCCGTGATCTCGAGGTGTTCCTGCCCCTGCAGTTGCTGCTGGCCCCCGACGCGGTCTGGCCCGGGGCGCCGCGCTGGGCCGCCCTCGCCTCGACGCTCTGGCTCCTGGTCTTTGCCTTGTTGCCTGCCTTCAACAAAGAGCGGCTCCGCGTGGGCGATCTGCTCGCAGGCACTCGGGTGGTGGTCTCGCCGAAGGCCATGCTCCTTGAAGACATCGGGGATCAACGAGGTGGCTGGATCAAAGGCCCGGGGCACACCTTCACCGCAGAGCATCTCAGTCACTATGGCGAGTACGAGCTGAGCGTGCTGGAGCAGGTGATCCGCCAGGGCGTGGATGTCGATCCGCTCACCGTGGAAGAGGT
The DNA here is from genome assembly GCA_046290225.1 of Bradymonadia bacterium. Lineage (GTDB taxonomy): Bacteria > Myxococcota_A > Bradymonadia > UBA7976 > UBA1532 > JBKAGE01. The sequence continues at coordinate 279,138 of JBKAGE010000038.1, forward strand.
CCGACGCAAAATCTGTAAACGCATTGGCTGGAAGACCCCGGTGAAGGACTCCATGGGCTTCCTCCGTGATTTCTATGCCGCTCAGCGGGCTCAGCTCGAGCGCGGCATGCTCTTCGGTGAGCGCCTCGCCGACAAGACCGCCGCCCGGCAACGAGCCCGTACCAAGAAAGGTCCACCGGGCTCGGGGCGCTCTGGGAGTTGAACCATGAACGATCGATCGAGGCGACTGGCCTCGATGCTGGCCACAGCCACGCTGAGCGCCGGGGCAATGAGTGCCGGCTCTCCGGCAGAGGCCTCTCCGACGGCCCGTGCGGCGGGGGCCCTCTCGGCCCCTGCTGACGAGGGTGGCGCCGGCCACCTGCACGTGGCCCTGGACACCTGGCACGACAGCCTGAGCACCTTCGACCTCAACGGCGACGGCGACACATATGCTTTTGGGCAGGTGGGGGCACTCCGCCTTCGACTCGGCGGCGACGTCGAGCTGGGCAAGGGGCTGACGTTCCACGGAGAGCTCGATGCCTATGCAGGCCGTACCTATGGTGATCCCACTGAGCTGGGCACCGATCGGGTAGAAGCCCCTTTCCGTGACGCGGTGCGGTTTCAGCGATTGCCCATTCTGCCCCGGCGCTTCTCGCTCTCCTGGGCCAGCCCGGTGGGGGTGGTGGAGTTGGGTCACACGACGAGCCACTGGGGCTTGGGTCTTTTGGCCAACAGCGGTCAACGAGACGGCCGCCTCTTCGCTGATCCGCAGCGCGGCAACCTCGTGGAGCGGCTCTCTTTTGCCACGGCGCCCCTCATCGGCCTCAGCGACGATCCGAACAGCTATGCTCAGAGGCTCACCATGGCCGTCGCAGGGGATCTGGTCTTCGCCGACGCTCAGGCAGAGCTGCTCGACGAAGATCTCAACCACAAGGACACGGCCTGGCAGGGCATCTTCGCTCTGTTTCTCAGGCCACCCTCCGAGCAGGGCGAGCGCCCTCGTCATGCGCTGAGTGGTGGCGGGTACGTCGTCTACCGCGACCAGGAGTACGCCGACGGCGACACCCTGCAGGCGCTGATCTTCGACGGCCATGTGCGCTATGTGCAGCGCCTCGGCGCGTCGAGCCAGCTGCGCTACGAGCTGGAGACCGCCTGGATTCAGGGCGAGACCAACCGCCTCGTCACCGAGCTGGGCACCGAAGGCGTCGACGTGGAGTCTTCGGGCACGGCCTTCGAGCTGGCCTGGTCTTCGATGGTCTCTGGCCTGCCCTTCGAGCTTGTGGGCCTCGCAGGCACCGCCAGTGGTGATGGTGATCCCGACGACGGCGTGCTCAACCGCTTTACGTTCCATGCTGACTATGATGCGGGGATGATCTTGTTCGCCCACGTGATCCCGGCGTTACAGCGTCAGGCGGTCTCCGAGGTGGACGACCCCCTCCGCACGGCAGAGCCCCCCGAGGGTCTGGAGTCCCTCCCCGGCTGGGGCGGCATCTCGGGTGCGAGCTATGGTGGCCTGCGACTGGTGGTAGGTCCCTGGCGCGATCTTGAGCTGGGCCTGCAGTACATCGCCGCCACCACCACGGCCCCCCTCACTGATCCGTATGCGAGCTTCTCTGCTGGCGGCTCACCGACCAACCCTTTCGGGGGCAATGGCTCTGGCAGTCTGGGTCAGGAGTTCAACGTGGCCGCACGTTATGCCTTCGAGCTGCCCGTGCTCGATGGACTCGCCGGGCAGTTTCGGCTGACCTACGGCGCCTTCCTCCCTGGCGAGGTCCTCGAAGGTCCCGAGGGCAAGATGGGCACCGTGCACCTCGCTCAGGCGGCCCTGTCCTTCGATTGTGACTGCGTCGGAGGTGATCGATGAACCGCACCGCACGACACGGCGCCCTCGCCCTGGCTCTGATCTGCGCCACGGCCTGCACCGAGACCTTCGACAACCGCCCCGAAGGGCTGCGCCTCACCTCCTCTGGTGGCGGCCCGAAGGTGATCTTCGATCCCGAGGCCCGGCCTCTGCCTGAGATCCCTTTTCCCAATGACGTGGCCACCCGCATCGATCCCACGAGCCCCACGGGGCGCCGGGTGAACTTCCCGATCCTCGGGGAGACGCTCCGAGAGTCGGCCCTGCGGGAGAAAGCCAACAAGCTCGACGGCTTTGGCCTCTTCGCCCCCATCACGGTGCAGTTTGACGCCCCCATCGACGTGGTCGATTTGCAGGCCCGGCACAACAACCACGATCTCATCGACGACGCCATCTACCTGGTGAACGTCGACCCTGACAGCCCGGGCTTCGGGGAGCGCGTGCAGCTCGACATCGGGGCCAACGCGCCCCTGCCCGAGGCGATGCGGATCCACCCCGAGCAGCGCGCCCCCACCGCAGGCCGGTTCCCTGTGGCCCTCGATCGGCCCAGCCAGTACTTCGATCATGATCCTCGAACTGGATCCTCCACCCTCGTCTTCGAGACCCGATTCGAATTCGACGAGGACAACGACGGGGTGCTCGACGACGCGGAAGACACGGACGGCGACGGGGTATTCGACCGCCCGAACACCATCGACGGCGAGGCCTACGCACCGGGCAGCATCGAAGAGGTGGACGCGGTGCTCTCGTTCTACGAGCGGGAGACCAACACCCTCATCATCCGCACGGTGATGCCCCTACGAGAGGCCACCACCTACGCCGTGGTGCTGTCGAAGTTCGTCACCGACGAGCAGGGCCGCCCCATCGAGTCCCCCTTCGACTTCATCAACCACACCCGCCAGAGCAAAGCCCTTGAGCCCCTGCCCGAGGTGCTGCCTCAGTACGGCCTGAACATGCGAGATGTGGCCTTCGCCTGGACCTTCACCACCCAGAGCGCCACCCTCGAGATGCAGATGATTCGCCGTGGCCTCTACGCTGATGGCCCCCTCAGCTGGCTGAGCGAGCGCTTCCCCGCTCGCCTCGACGCCCTCTGGAGTTGGACTGATGACGAGGCCCTCGCAGCCTGTGAGGAGGCGGCCAACGGCAACCCCGATCGCCTCGCCCGCTGCGAGCACCCCTACGGCGTGAAGGTGCTCACCGCGGAGAAGCTCAGGGCGATCGTGGGCCCGCTGGGATCTCAGCTCGTCGATGATCCCAGCCCCCTCGTCGACGCGTATCGCTATGTGGATTACATGATCGCGGGCACCTTCATCTCCCCCGACTTCCTCACGGATCGCGACGGCTACGCCGACGAGTTCCACCCCCAAAACGACGATGAGAGCTTCGAGATCGATCTCGCCAAGGGTGACGCCGTCGTCGGCGACGGCAAGGTGACTTTCTGGTGCACGATCCCCAAGAGCCTCGAGTACACCGATCTCGACGGCACCGTGCGCCGTCATGAGCCCCCCTTCCCCGTGGTGCTCTACGGCCATGGGTACGGCGGCAGCCGCCTCGAGATGCTGGGCTTCGCCGGGCATCACGCCCGCTTCGGCCTGGCCACCTGCGCCACCGACGCTGTGGGCCACGGCCTCACGCTGCCTCAAGACCTGCTCGATCTCGCCACCAACCTGCTCCCGAACCTGGTGCAGCGCGACGGGATGGCGGTCGAGCCGGTGGTGCACAACATCACCGAGGGCCGCCACCGCGATCTCAACAACGACGGCATCCGCGACTCCGGCGGCGATTTCTGGACAGAAGATGTGTTCCACACGCGGGACATGGTGCGTCAGAGCGCTGTGGACTGGCTGCAGCTGGTGCGGGTGCTGCGCAGCTTCGACGGCACCCGGGAGAGCGCCGTGGATCGGGACGGCGACGATGTGCCCGACGGCCTCGCTGGCGACTTCAATGGCGACGGCGTCGTCGATCTCGGCGGCCCCAGCAACGACTACTTCGCCTGGGGCCAGAGCCTCGGTGGCATCATGAGCGTGCTGGCCCCCGCCGTCGAGCCCTCCATGGTGGCCGTGGCCCCCACCGCCGGCGGCGCCGGTCTCATCGACATCGCCGTGCGATCCATCGACTCCGCGGTCCCCCGGGTGGTGGTCTTGCGGATGATGGGCCCCATGATCCTCGGCGATCCGATCAACGACGAAGAGGGCAACCCCACGGGCCGCTACCAGCTCAACTGGCTGGTCCCCAACACCTCGCCCCCGGCGAGCACGCCCAGGGCCCGTCGGATCCCCATCGCCGAGGTGCAGCTGAACCCTGGAGAGATCTTCTCAGCCCGCAACCTGACCCGAGAGCGCCGAGCAGAGATCCCAGCGCCGGATCGCCACTTCGCCGTGGTGAAGCCCGAGGGCTTCCGCGTGCACTACGCCGCCGACGCCTGGAGCAGCTCCGACAAGCGCGCTCTGCTCGGCCTGAAGCCTGAAGAGGAAGGCTTCGAGCCGCTCCGCATGACTGAGGCGCAGGTCCTCGAATCAGGCGACGAGTTCATCTTCGAGGTCTACTCGCCCACCGAGCTCGATGTGCCCCGCCTCGTGGTGGACGCCTGGGGCGCCGACGCGGAGTGGCAAGGGGCCATCTACCCCGAGGGCAGCCCCATCGTGGCCACGGGCTCGGGCTATGGCCACGAGCGCCAGAGCTCTGATCTGAGGCGGTTCTTCAACATCGCCCAGGCCATCCTCGACGCAGGAGATCCAGCGGCCTACGGGGTGCGCTACACCCGTGATCCCATCGACATGTCCGATCTCGAGCCCGACCGGCTCACGGAGACCCGGGCCCTGGTGGTGTCGACCACGGGTGATCAAAACGTGCCCATCAACACTGGCATTGCCCTGGCCCGGGTGATGGGCATCATCGACACCGAGAAGCCCCGTGGCGATCTGTTCGGCCTCACCGAGGACGAGTTCCTCATGGCAGTGGGCGCCTACGAGGGCACAGTGCAGTACCCCCGCTGGTGGGATGACGAGGGCCCGTACAACTTCGACGTCGATGATCTCGACAACGGCCGCGACGGTTATGTGAACGACCCCCGGGGGAACTTCAAGCTGCGCCTCACTAAGCCCACACCTCAAGGGGGCCTCACGGCGCTGCGCATGCCATACATGGGCCGCTCCAACCGCGTGAGCGGCGTCGACGCCCACGGCATCGACGCCTCGACGCCGAGCCGCGACTTCGACATCAGCACCTTCATGGCCAACCAGATCAGCTTGTACTTCTTGAAGCGCGGCCAGGGGCTCACCGCCCGACAGCTCGACGCCCCCTGTCTTCAGTTCCTGGGCAACGATCCCCGTAGCTGCCCGATCGCCCCGCTGTATCCTGAGGACTGATTCCAACCCCTCAGTAAAAAACACGGAATACATGGCCCGCCTCGATGGTGGTCCAGCTCGGCATCAAACCTCAGAAACGCGCCTCCTGGCCCTGTTATCACATCCTGGCGTGGAGGCGGCATGACGTGCCCGCGGCAGTGTTGGTTTTCACTCCCAGTCAGGCTGTGGCCGATTGGGCTGCGGAGCCGGTCAAGATGGGCTTTGGTCAGACTTACTGCCCGATCGTGGTGGGACCTGACGGCATACCGCGCATCGAGGCGCCAGATGTGGCCATTCAAGTACCACAGCTTGCATTGCTCTCGGCTCTGGCTCATGGGAACCGAAAACACAGTCGACCAGTGCTCGAAGCGTGTATCGAGTCGTGGGCGAGCCTCGACGAGGGCCAGGTGACCGACTACCATGATCTATTGTTGATGCAGCTCAATGCAGCAGTTCGAAAGGTGCTCCACACCATGCTCAAAGAACGCAAGCGTGCATACCTGTCCGATACGTTCAACGATCTCGTTGACCAAGGCAAAAGGCAGACACTGCTCAAACTGGCACAGCTCAAGTTCGGCGAATTGACAGCGGAGCAAGAAACACGCGTTCGGCAGGCGGACGGTGAAATGCTCGAACGCTGGACCGAGAGCATCCTCACCGCCGAGACCGCTGACGACCTCTTCAACTGAGCCTGCTCACCCGAAGTCTCGAGCCAACCCACGAATTTTGTGCTGCCAGTTGTAGACCACCTGTGTGTTTACCCCGAGGGCCTTCGCGGCATCTGCCGGTGAGCACCCATCGACGTAGAGCGCTCTCAGAACGAGACGACCACGCTCGGGCAGTTGGGCGTCCAGATGGGCGAAGAGTGCCTTAGCTTCAGAGCGAGCAGCCACCTGACGCTCTGGATCTACCTGCTCGTCGGCGATTTGGCCCATGACCTCGGGGTTCACCGCCTTCTGGTCCCCTCCGCGCTTTTGAGCCAGGCGTTTGCGCAAGATGCTCACCACCGTGCGCTCGGTCACCACCCCAACATAGCCCTCAAAGCTGGCCCCACGATCAGGCTCGAAGGCCATCAGGCGCTTCCCGCTCTCTTCGAGCAAAGCCAGCCAGACCTCCTGGGCATACTCGTCTCTCACGTCAGAGGCTACAGGTCGACGCCAATGACGCCGTAGGGTGTAACCCACCTGCGCCCGAACCACCGGCAACAGACGGCGGACCAGGCGGCGCATGGCCAGGGTGTTGCCCGAGAGGGCATCCCGCACCAGCGCAGCGTCGGCTTCGGGGTCTGAGGTTTGGCGTTCGTCGCGGCCTGCAGCCCCCACTGCCGCGGCGAACAACCCCAATATCCAGGAGAAGATGAGGGTCATCAGGGCGGCTGCTCTCCTCGATAGGTGACGGGGATCTCGATCCAGCGCAGGGCGCTGTTCTCTCGGGCATTTTTGGCGGTGGTGCCTGCGAGCCCCTCGAGGCCCTTCGCTTCTTTGGCCAGGGCGACATACACGAAGCGCTTGCCGGTGCGCGTACCGAAGATCGCACCGGCTTTGGCCTTGAGCAAGAAGGCGCCCTTGCGCTCCTTGATCTCGGTGGTGACGGCCTTCAGGCCCTCAGGGGTGTCAACAAAGACCTGCAGCGCGGGTGCCTTCCCGTCTGGGGCTTGCTCGGGCTTCAGGGTGATACGGATCTCGCTCACAGCGTCGAAGATGCGCTTGGCGTGGGGGTCCTCCTCGCCACGGATCTCTTGAATCATGCCCTGAACGGCGGCGACCTGGTAAGGCGAAGGCGGGGGCAGGCTGTCGGGGCGCATCAGCACCAGCACCAGGGCAGCAGCGGCGGCGATCACCCCGCTCCCGGCCCACGTGGTCCACCTTTTGGGAAACGGCACCACATTGCTGGGGCCCTCCTTGATGTTGGACGCTTCGCTGGAAGAAACAGCCTTTGCGATTCCGGCGCCTTCACCTTCGAGGAGGGTGTCGGAGTTGACCTGTTTCTCGATCTCGCCCACGGCCCACTGCTCCATGTCGCCAAGGGGCGCATCGAGGTCGTAGAGCATGGCTCTGGCGGCAGGATCTTCGACGAGCGCCTGCTCCACCTCGGCGGCCTCTTCGTCGCTGAGCGTGCCAGCCCGTAGAGCGAGGATGGTCTCGAGGGGTACCCCCTCGCCCTCTGGCTCAGCCGCTTCTTCATCTGGTGACGATGGCAAGTCTTCGAGCACGCCACCGAGGGCCCGGAGTCGGGCGTCGAGGGCTTCGTCGTTGGGTGTGTGCTCGGTCATGGCGCGTTCCTTTTGGACCCTGCACGGGCCCACCGGCAGTCTGACACATTCTGACGATGGGCTCACCTTCTGTGGGTGAGCTCACTGGGATCTACGTGAAATGGGGTGGTGCTCTTTTGGTAAGAGAGAGTTTGTCGGGCACGGGCACGGGCACGGGCACGAGTTGATACATATTCTGACCCGTGGCCCTTCCTGAACTCAGGGCGAAGGTTACAACTGAAGCTGAGATGATGTGTTGTTGAACGACCTGAGAGTTCAGGTCTTGGGGTGTATGGAGGCCAAAAGTCGCACTGAGCAAAGCGTGGGGCTGGATGAAGGCTCCACCATCACAAACCCATGAGCGGAGTCATATAGGACAACGGGTCCAGATATGTATCAACTCGTGCCCGTGCCCGTGCCCGTGCCCGTGCCCGAAAAACTCTCTATTTAAGCTGCATTGCCGAGGTATCCACAGCCCACGCCTTACCGAACTGAGTAATGGTGGCCACGAGCTGGGCTTTCTCGATGTTCACGATGCCCTTGGGCACCGCGAGATACTTGAAGAAGGCGCTGTCACCGGGGCGATAACCCTGACCATTGCTGGGCACAGCCAGGGGGAGGTAGGCCTGCTTGCCGTATTTGTCGGTGAGGAGCAGGTAAGGGCTGGTGAAGCGGGTGGTGGCGATGTCGTACTTGCTGCTGAAGTTGATGCTCACATTGAGGTAGGGGAAGAGGTTGAGTACGGCGCAATCTGGACAGAGGGGCACTCGAGGCTGCGGGCCCACAGCACCAAGCGCATCACGACGCAGTCGGTCAGGCGGCTCACCCACAATCTGTGCAGGGCCAAAGCGCACATCATCATTGTTGGTGCAGTCCGTCCAGTCTACGCATGCATCATCACTCGTACCTGGCGCGTTGGCGGTGCACTGAGGTGCCGGCTCGGCCCCCTCCGGATCATACCCTGGCGGATTCCCGGGGAACGCATCACACACCTCCAGCCACTCCGCACATCGATCGATGACATCAGGGCCTTGGCCTTGAGCCAGGCACCCAATGGCGGAGAGCAGCTCCCCACACTGCACCAGGTCATCAGCCGCCCCGACATTGAGAGCCCGCACTGGATATCCCTGCCATGTTGAACGGTTGAGGTCATATGCGGTCAGGTAGAGCAGATCGCTCAGCTGGGCCCCACTCAACCGGGGTACTAGAGGGTCTGCGCTCCGCGCAGCGCCCAGATATGCCAACGCCCGTGCGAGGGCGCCCGTGGTCAGGGCAGCAGACACCGAAGTGCCCGTGTATGCTTCTGGGGCACCCGCGAGCGCACCTTGGGGTGTGAACACGTGCGCCCCTGGTGCGACGAGGCGGGGCTCTGCCAAGGCTCGGGGGATCGACACACCTGTCGGGGTGCCACGGGCATTGATCGCGCCGACAGCAAAAGACAGCGCCTCCCCCGCAACACATCCTTGCTGTTGATCAGACTTCACAGTGGTGCGGCTGTACTCACCAGGAAACAGCATTGGAGGCCGTGTAAGCTCTCCTCCGAGCCACCACCCATCTGTGCACGCGTCGAGGGGCTGGTTCTCATCCACCTTGTGCAACTCGGCCCGCTCACCGTTCAGTGGGCGATTGCCTGCAGCGGCAACGGCGAGGATCGGCCTCGCTGCAGTGTCCTGCTCCTGGGCGACAGCGAGCATGTAGCGCACCACGGCGCCAACTCCGTCCTCCTCTATGGCACAGCCCGGGCCACGAAGCGTACGTACACGCTCGTATTCTGGTAGCCAGCCGAGGCTGAGGTTCAACAGCAGGGGCCGGGCGGGGTCGAGCCCGTACACGGCCTCATCGATGGCCACACCCGTGAAGGCGGTGACCCCGACCCCTTCTGCGTCCATCACTTGCCAGGAGAAGATCTCTGCCGCTGTATCCGGCACCATCTGACGGATAAAGCCCACCATGGCGTCACCATGCTCGTTCACCCCAGCAGCAGCAGGATCAGGGTAGCGCCCCACGACGTCCACAGTGGGGATCGCCGCGTTGGAGACCCCAGTGTCGATGAGAGCGATTTGAGGCAGATCCCCCGCTGGTGGAGCGGGGACCTGCTGAGCAGGAGCGACGCTCATATAGTCGAGGTGCCATCGATCGACCCCCGCCATCGGGCTGACGTTGCACGCCTCTCGCCCGATCTTCACCTGAGCGGCCTGAGCTGCGGTGAGACCATAGTCGGGGGCGAGCTGTGACACGATCTGACGCACCTGGGCGACAGCGTTGCATTGGGCGGGACCCAAGATGGGCAGGTAGGGATCCTGAGCGATGCCCTGGCCCACAAATCGAATACGCCAGAACCGCTGATGGCCATCAGCACGCCGACCATTCACATCTCGAAAAGGCAACACCGACGTCACCTCAACATCGACGCCGTTGCCGATGGCTGTACGGCATGGATCCCCACACGCATCGGCAGCACAAAACCAGGACTCGTCCACCACCCCAGTGAGCGCATCGTCGAGCTCTGTTTGGAACGCGCCCAAGAGTGGGTTCTGGGGTACCTCACTCGGCGCAGGTAGCCAAAGTGGGAAGTCCACGAAGAGCACTCGGGCTTCAGCACAGCTGTAGGGCGCCTCCGGCTCACCCGCGATCCCCAAGCTGGGGGGGGATGGATCACAGGGCCCCGGCGCAGGCTCTTGAGGCGTAGCAGACTGTATACATTGATTCTGAGCAGCACTCTGGCCCGCGAGGAGCAGGCCCGTGATCATGAGCAACATCACACGTGAGTGCTGCATGAAGGCTGAATGTTGTCGTGCTCGGTGCATCTTCATCCTCTCCGTCACCTGATGGGCCAGGGCCCCCAATGCCCTGAACCTACGCAGTTCCACGACGACTTCTTTTGGCGTCGGCGCTTTCGAGGCTGATCACCTCGACCACAGCCGAAAGGCTCTCCACACCTCGTCACCACGCTGCTGGGCTCGCTTTTGGGCCTCGTGAAAGGCCCTCGGCGTGCCCTGGGTAGGATACAGGCGATAGAAGTCTTTCATAAACTCTAAAGACTCCCCATCCTCAATTGGCCGTTCGGTCCCCACGACGAACCGGGCACCTGCGATCAAGAACGCCTCTGGTAGGCCAATGCGAGCACCCCCTTTGACATTGCCTCCCTTGCCGGTGTCGCACCCATTGAGCACCAGAGTCTCTGCTTTTACTTGTGTCTGAAGCACGTCTTCCACGCTGAGGGTCTGACGCTCACTCAACCTGAGGTGTGAGGTCCAAGGATCTCCGTGTCGAATCACGCCATGGCCTGCAAAGTGAACGAGGCGGCTGTGTTGAATGCTCTCGATGAGGTTCGCTCGGGTGGCTTCGGAGCCAACCTTGAGGTTGATCTGCAGTGCGTTGTTGCCGAGCAGATCATTCAACGCCTGAGCCTCAACTCTCGCACCAGGTAGATTGCTTTCGGGGTCTGCCAGAAGCGTGAATGGCCCTTCGGAGAGCGCAGACGAAACACCAGGCACAGGCACCATGCTCGTCACGAGATGGCGTGCACTGAGTGGCTGGCCGTTCAACTCGAGCTCAGCAAGATCGAACTCACGGAGCGGGCTGGTCAGCAAAACCTGAGTGCCCTCCCCCAGGGTACGCTTCGTGAGCCATGCCTTGAGCGTCTTCGAGTTGCACTCGCTCAAGTAATGATCTTTGAATGCAACCGCCTCGGCGGCTCGATGGAGCACCGTACAGGCATCGCCTGAGGGATAGACGATGAGTTCAAAGGTGTGACTACCCGCTTCAGGGCGGATCGCATAGCGAGTCGAATGCGTATCGGAGGGCTTGAAAAAGGCGCTCTCAACCTCTTTTTTCAGGCTGTGTTTGATAGCCTCGGCCTGACTGTTCAATACCCTAATCTCACGCTCATCATATGCCAGCGCGATCTCTGATTCGAGTGCCTCTAGACGCTTCTTGAGCAGCCTGGCTCCTTGACTCTCAGACACACTCCGTTGGGCAACCTGATACAACACAGTATAAAAATTGGATACGGCGAGCATGATAACAGTCTCCACACAATCGGTATCCATCTGGGATTGGCAGAACCCCATCGCCTCTGAAAAGACATCACCATTGTCGCCAATGTAGCTCGAAAACCCGTGTCGTGCCGAGGCATTTGCCGCCGACGCCACCAATAGCCCCGACGCCTTGAGATACATTGTACGTGCCTCTACATGCGCCTTCTGCGCTCGATACACACGTGCGAGCCCCAAAGTAGCCCGCCAGACGAGATCTGATGCCTCACTCCGGGTCTGGCTCAGTTCGGCATCGAGAAGGGCCTGATAGCCACTCATGGCCTCTGATACCTGCCCACGTGAGAACGCCAGCTCAGCTCGAATGAGACGCCAGAGCCTCTGGCTTTCGGGCTTCATACGGCCTTTTAGCCTGTTCAGATATGCCTCTGCCCTTTCGAGTTCTCCATATTGGTACTCGAACCACGCTAAGTTAAGCGCTGCTGAAACCTCGACATCCTCTTCTGACAGTGCCTTTGCATGCTCTAAGAGATCAACCAAAGCCAGTTTCGACTGTTCGACCTTCTGATTTTGCTCAGATGCTGCATTGGCATTAAGTGCAATGCCTAGAATGCCAGCTTTGCCCTGCAGGCAGTAGGAAGCTGGAAGACCTTCACATCCCTCGACAATACTCAACAATTCAGGCAATAGCTGGCTGACCCCATCGAGTCGCCCAAGTCGATAGTTCACATCAAGAAGTTCCAGTCCCAAGGCACTTGTTTCCATTGGACTACCCCCTCCTCTGGAAACAGTATATGCCTCTCGATACTTCAATAGAGCTCTGTGAAACTCAGACTCAGTAATGAGTTTGAGGGCTTCGTAGTAGAGTCCCCTCGCCCGCCCCCCATAGTCCACCTCCAGCACATATCGCTCCCCCGCCTTCAGCATCCCCGTCACATCATCCAGTCGCATGTCCATCAGCGCGTAGTACGCACACGCCCGATGTCGCGCCCCTGCCTCTGAGACCCAGCCCAGCGACTCCGCAGTCTTCGCCGCCTCGAGCCACATCTCGCAGGCCTCCCCCTGTCGCCCCAGGCGTCCGAGCACGCGGCCCAGCTCCACCTGAGCCCACATCAGGTCTTCGCCCTTCAGCTCGGTAACCCGCGCCCTCAACAGCGCTTCCGCCGGCTTCAGCTCGCCTTTCTTGCGCAGCTTCACCGCCTCAGCCTGGGTCGGGCGCTCACCTGGAGGCACGTCCCAGCGGGCGCGCCAGCGGCCCACCTCTCGCTCGTGGGCGTCTACCAGTCGCAACACCCCAGAGCTCAGCTCAGGCAGGCCCTCGGCCTCCACTTGGAACAGCCAGCCCCCCATGCGCTCCAGCAGCTTCACCTTCAGCGGCCGCTCGGCCCCTTGCGCGGGTGCCCAGAGCACCTGCCAAGCCTTCACTTGAAGCGGACCCTCCACCCGGACCGATGGGCGCTTTTGCGCGTCGAACAGCCAGATCTCATCGCGATGAATCGCGCGGTAGCCCCAGAGTTGTAGCGCCACCGACTCCATCGGTGGAGGCGCGGGCTTTGGCGCAGGCGGAGGCTCCGAGCAAGCCCCGAGCAGGGCCATCCAGACGCACAGCCAGATCGTACGGTGACCCATGGGCCTCCTGACTCCTCAAGCGGCCTCATCGCACTCTGCAATCGGCCACCAGCATACGCCCCCCGCCAGTTGAGCCAGGGTGTCTCTCAGCGGGGCAGCTTGTCCAGAGCCGGAGCAAACTCTGAGGCGGTGCCGCAAGGGTCAGTCAGCAAAATGTCTGAAGATCCTCCCGTCTCAGGACGTCGCCGAACAACATGCGATACATCATGCCCCTTCTCCTGTGCCTCCCGATGCTCGCCCACAGCCATCCTGCCAGTCAGGGCACGCTCGTGCGGGCCATCGACACCTTCACCCACCACCTGCAAGACCAGCGATACCCTGCAGCCCTGTCCTCGGCGGCCAAGGCCTTGGGCAATGCCGCTGAAGATCTCGCGCACGCCCGGCGGGGAGACGGCCGCCGCCGTGCATATCACCAACAATACCGTCAGCTCAGAGTCATGGTGGCCCGTGAAGGCCAGCGAGATGACCTGCTGCTCGATCTTTGGGACGATGTCGTGCGTCACAGCCCTGCTCGACGCCATCGTCGATACGACAGGCCTGCTCTCAATACACAGAGCTTGGATACCCTCGGCCGGGCCTGTGACGACATTTTCCCTCGGGCTCAGATCCCACGATGTGTCTCTTTGATCCGTGGTCACCCTGACGGCATCGCCCTCGTGAAGGCCTGTGGCGACGCCATGGGCGACGATCGCGCCGAGCTTCAGTGCGTCGAATTTGCCAGTCAGACCCGCTTCGCAGCGGCCCCCATGGTGCAGATGTGCGAGCAGGCCATGGGCAACGATCAAAAAGAGCTCGAGTGCATCAAGGCCGCTCGCCAAGGTGACTCCAGCATCACCAAGGTCATCTCTGCCTGTGAAGACGTCATGGACGGTGACGACGCCGAGTTGAAGTGCGTGGTGGCGGCGAGCAGCCTTCATGGCTTCCCCGAGGCCACGGTGCGGGCCTGTGACGCGGCCTTCAGTGGAGACGACTGGGAGCTGCGGTGCATCGACGCAGCTGCCGGTGGCCATGACATGGGACCCGTGGTCAAAGCCTGTGAAGAGGCCATGAGCAATGACGAGAACGAGCTGAAGTGCGTGCAGCTCGTGGCCCAGCGATCAACCGGGCGGCGCGTCGGCGCTGAGGCGGTGCGGTGGTGTGACGATCAGTTCAGCCAGGACGCCCGGGCGCTCACGTGTATCCAAGAGACCTTCAGGTAGCCATTCCTCCATACATGACACAGTGGATTCGCCTGACAGATGACTGTGGGCGTGGTAAGAGCAGGCCCCGATCATCTCGGATTTGCTCCACCCCACGATGGGTGGGCCCACCGGCAGGAGGAGGCCGGTTGCCTATGCGTAATCTTCGATGGACCATCCCCGCCCTCGCACTGAGCACCGGCCTCGGCCTGAGCGCCTGTGGCGACAAGGGTGGCAAGACCGACGGTAAGACGGGTGGCGACAAGGGCCAGACGGCTCAGGGCCAGAAGGCTGGTGGCGAGAAGAAGGGTGGCGGCGCCATGGCCACCGAGCAGGCGGTCTTCGCCGTCGCCAACGACATCGTCAAGGCCATCCCCAAGGATGCCAAGCTCGCCTTCGTCACCACCGACTTCACGCAGATCGCCTCGGCGCTCGGTCGTGACGGCCTCATCAAGGCCTTCCCCGTCGAGTACGGTCAGATGCGCAAGGAGATGTCGGAGATCTATGGCGATCGCGACATCCTCGACCCTGCGGCCTGGGCCGAGATGGGCCTCGACGCCTCCAAGCCCATGGCTGTGGCCATGCTCGACACCAAGTACGAGAGCATCGCCGCCTACCTGCCCCTCACCGACGGGGCGAAGTTCGACGGCTTCGTGGGGCCCATCCTCGACAAGGCCGGCGCCCCCGCCGCCAAGCCCGGCTCCGCCGTACGGGCCATGAAGGACAACAACAAGGAGACGTGGCAGCGGGCCTATTTGATCCGCAAGGGCAACCTCGCCATCACCCTCTACACCCGGGCATCGGATGCAGAGGCCACGGCCATGGCGGAGAAGATCGCCACCCTCACCCCCGAGGCCTCCCTGAGCAGCAACGGCGATGCCTCCGGCGCCTTCGCCGCTCTGAAGTATGGCAAGCACGCCAGCCTCTGGATCGATCTCATGGGCATGATCAACCAGCCCTACGACATCGAGTCCCAGTTCGGGGTCAAGCACGCCCGCGAGGAGCTCGCGAAGGCCGAGGCCGACAAAGATGAGACCCGCATCGCCTCGGCGAAGCGCCAGCTCGAGCAGGAGCTCGAGTTCACCAAGATGCGGGCCGACTTCCACGCCAAGGAGATGAAGATCCTCGGCACCGCCTTCAAGGGGCTCAAGGGCCTCGTTCTCGGCGCCACCACCGAGGGGCCCATGGTGGGCTTCAAGGGCAGCGTCGAGTTCGACAAGGGTGCCCCCCTCAAGGGCATCTTCAAGAAGGGCGACGGCGTGCCCATGCTGGTGCAGGCCCTCGACACCAAGCCCATCTTCATGGGCGTGGGCAACATCGACATCAAGGGCCTCGAGGCCTACATCGACACCATCATCGCCGCCACCGGCCAGCCCATGACCCTCGCGCAGGGCAAGGCCATGGTGGAGCCCATGATCGGGTTCAAGATCGACGATGTCCTGGCCCTGATCCACGGCGAGGCGGGCTTCGCCGTCACCTACGACGTCTCCAAGATGTCCACGGATGATCCGCAAAAGGCCTTCGGCGGCGCCGGCACCCTGCGCCTCACCGATGGCAAGAAGTTCCTCGAGACCGTCAACACGCTGCTGGCGAACCCTGCGCTGAAGGGCGCCCCCATCAAGAGCGTCGGCGAGGGCATGTGGGAGATCCCCGTGCCCGAGTTCAAGCCTGTCTACGTCGGCATCGTGGGCAACTACCTCGCCGCGAGCCCCGACAAGGGCTTCCTGGAGCGGTTGAAGGCCGGCGACGGCAGCAAGAGCTTCACCAACCAGCTCAGCCACCCTGGCCTCAAGAGCACCTTGAACACTGCCGACGCCAGCCAGATCTGGCTCAACGACACCACCCTCATGGGCTACCTGATGCTGAGCGTCGGCTACTGGGATCGCCCGGCCCCCTACAACAGCAACCCCTCCCCCGAGTTCACCGCGAAGCTCAAGGAGTACGAGGCTGCTCAGGCTGCGGCGAAGGCTCAGCGCGAGAAGGACCAGATGGCCTCCACCAAGGAGATGAGCGTGCTGATGGGCTTCATCGGCACCCAGGCCGGCACCGTCTCCCTCACCGATCGGGGCATCGAGCTCGCCGGCGGCCAGTACCTCGGCGCCAAGGATCTCGCCGACACCATCTTGAAGGTCATCCAGAAGGCCATGGCCATGGAGAAGATGGAGCGCGAGCAGCGCAACGCCCGCCGGCCCCTCGAGGAGAAGGTGGACAACCTCTACAACGAGCTGAGCAACATGAACGGCAACAACATGCCTCAGCCCTCCAAGGGCTTCTGATTCAGGGGCCCCGCGCTGGGGCTTTCTGGCTCAAGCCCCCCCCTGAGTCAAGGCGCTCTGCTCAGTACCAGAGGGCCTTGAGCTCCCCCACCGCCTGCTTGACCCGCTCTGGGGTCAGCCTCGCCATGTCCATCAGATCGAGCACGAACTTCACCGCGGTCCGCGGGTTGGTGAACGAGCCATCTGAGAGACCATTGAAGATCAAATCACCGATGAGGCCCGCCAGTGGCTCCACCCGAGGCAGCAGCTTGGGGTGACGCTCGGCGTAGATCTGCACGATGCGCCGGGCCATGGCCCGATAGTCCTCGGTGTTCAGGGGGGACAGCTCGGTGAGTCGATGACTCGGCATCATCTCTGTGAGCAGCGTCTCCCCTTCGGCAGTGGGGGTCATGGCCATGACTGTGTAGAGCGGACAATCCCCCGGGAACCGATGGGGCAGTGACTTCATGGCGCCTCGGCCACCCTTGGGCTCGGCCTCGGGGGCAAAGGGCAGCTCGTCAGGGGGCAGCGAAGCCGCCACGAGGGCCCGGAACAGGCGCTCGGCGAAGCGCCTGTTCTCGGCGCCGAGCACACGGAACAGCTCCCCCTCATCGAGCAGGATCACCAGCCCCTTGTAGCCCGCGCAACGGCACAGCCCCGCCACCCCGCTGATGAGGTGGGCATAGATGTGAGCCCAGGGGCGATAGTCCATCATCGCCGGCAACGCCCGCTTGTTGTAGAGGCTGAACCGGCGGTTCATCGCCGGGGTGTGCTCCTGGGGCGCCCCTTCGAGCCATTCGATGACCGAGGCGGCCTCTTCTTCGTCGATGCGGGCGAGCAGCTTCAACGCCGGCGTCAGGTAGGGGTGGGGCACGACCGGATCGAGGAACCGGGTGTTCAGGCTCGCCGACTCCGTGGCCAGCGCCCGCTCCAGGAGAGGCTGCAGGCCGCGCCCCCCCTCCCCCTGGCCGTCGATGGCGGGGTGGCGCAGGCTCTTCATGAGCCCGCGGTACACCCGGCGGGGGTTGCTCGCAGGCACGTCGACGGGATCGAGAGAGACCATCCCCACGGCAAAGCCTGCATCGAGGGCGCGGGCGGCGATGCACTCGAGCAGGTGTGTCTTGCCGGTGCCATAGTCGCCGAGAAACACCCGCGCGGCGCCGCGGGCTTCTTCGGGGCTGTCGATGCAGGCCTTCAGATCTGCGTCGATGCGCGCCAGCTCTCGATCGCGGCCCACAGTGTAGAGTTCGAGGCCTCGGGCAGGCACTGTGCCCAAGCGCAACGCCTCGAGCAGCTGCAGACGATCTCGGGACAAATCGGGTGCGGTGAAGTCACCGGGCGGCTCTGGTGGCGCGCTGGGCTCGGGCTCTGGCGGCAGGCCACCTTGAGGGATGAGCTGGCCTACGGGCAGCTGGATGTCCACGCGGCCCAGATCGTCGAAGCGGACGAGGGCAGCGCGGCCCGCCCGCACCAGACGCACCACCTCGCCGGCGCCATGGATACGATGGGTAATGCGATCTCCGGGCTGCAACACCCGCCGGGGTGAGGCTTCAGAAGTCGTCAAAGCCATCATCCTCTTCGTCGGCGTCGAGCAGCGTCTGGGCGCCCCCCATCACCCGCGCCCCAGCGTCGACGGCGTCGATTTGAGTCTCACCCGAGAGCGCCTGCTCCGTGAGCAACGCCACCCACGACTTCACGAAGATGCGCCGGTGGCTCACCTCGAACTGGGCCTCAGAGGCCTCTTCGGCGAGGGCCCGCAGGTTTCGGCCCTGCACCTCAGGGTCGAAGCGCCGTTTTCGGGCGATGGAGAAGACCTCCAGAATTCGGGCCCCGATGGCCTCGAGCAGCTTCGCAGGGGGCAGGTCGAGGGCCTCGAGATCGATGAGGGCCGACTGCGGGCTGGTCACCGAGAGGGGCACGGGGCTCGACAGCCGCTGCTGCAGCGCGGGGTACTCGGGCACCACGTTCCGCAAAAACTCCGGCGGCACGGCGTAGGCCACCATGACCCCCGGCAGCGCCGACTTGCCGCACAGATCCACCATCTCCCGCAGATTGTCCGTGAGGCGGGTGCGGTTGCGGGTGGTGGCCCCGATGCTCAGGTTGCGGTCGAGCTCGTCGAAGAGCAGCACGGTGCCGGTGAACTCGAGGCCCTTGAGGGCCTGACACACACCCCGCAGCATGGCGAAGGCGTTGCTCTTGGTGATCGATTCGAAGACCCCCACCTCGCGGTGACTGCTCGGCGGCACCTCTTCACCGAGCAGCCAGGCGGCGAGTACATCTTGCTTGCGCAGATCGTCGTCGAGCACCGCGAGGCCATACTCGGAGATGGCGTTGCGCAGAGAAGGGCTCTCCACAGGCAGGTTGCGCACGGTGCGGTAGAGCCACGCCCGGACCGCCCGATCGCCGTGCTCGTCCCGACGGGCCTCCACGAGATCCCGCAGCAGATCGGGCAGCCCCGTGGTGGGCAGCAGCGGCTCGTCACCGGGGGGCGGCGCCCGCAGGGCCTTCACCACGGCCCGATAGACCGCCAGGGGCTCGTGGAACGGACACTCGGAGGGCGAGAGCCCCACATAGGCGCTGGCATAGCCCGAGGCCCAGGCGAGATCTCGCAGGCACATCAGGAAGTGGGTCTTGCCTCCGCCGTAGTAGGCCTGCACCAGCTTGAAGGTGGATCCCCCGGCAGGGAGCAGCATGTCGAGATACTCGTCGCGGATCACGTCGAGGTAGGTGTGGTTGCCCACGTTGATGTGAGCCACACCACGCTCTGGAGGTGTACCCGTCTCTCCGAGGCTCTGGATGATGCGCATGGCCTGGGGCCTGGAGAGCGCGTCTACGGCGTCGGTGGCTGTTGCTACGTGAATGTCATCGCCCATCTCAGGCTCCTGTCCGCTTGAGGGTGAACGACAGGTAGTACTGACCGCCTCCGGGGCCAGACTCCAAGAACAGCACCTTCTTCTTTTGAGAGGCAGAGCCTGCGGTGGCGGTGCCCAGCACGATGCGCCATCCGCCTTGCTCCAAGGCTCGAGCTTTCTGCAGCTGATCGAGCTCCCAGGCGAGGCGCGCCCGGGTCACGGTGATCAGTCGGCGTGGATCCTGTCGCTTCCAGAAAGCGTCGCTCTGCCGCGCCGGCAACAGCTCGGGGATGAGATCGACGAGGAACACACGCTCACCCCCTGGCAATGACTTGCGGCCGAGGAGGGCTCGATAGGCCCCGGTGATCTGCTCGAAGACCTCTGCGGCGTCGAAGCCCCCCGAGGTGAGCTCGGCCATGGCCTTGCCCACCCCGCTGACCAGCGCTCGGGGCTCTGCTGAGACCTCCGTCAGGGGCTCTCGGGCGTAGCAAACCTTCGCCACGCCCTTGTCGAGATCGAGCACCGCCGTGGCCTCTCCAAGGCGCACCTCGCTCTGGGTGAGCCGGGCGAAGGCCACCCCCTGGCTCTGCGCCTCGGCCTTGAGTCCGTTGAGGAACTGCATGCGCCAGGCCCCGCGGGCTTGCTCTATGGCCCCCTTGAGGGCATCGACGGTGGCCTGCTCGATGGGGGCGCAGGACAACGCGGAGAGGGCGTCGAGGGCCTTGAGCGCCGCCACGGGCGAAGTGGCGGGATCACCGACGGCCTTGAGGGCCTTTTCGGCGGCGGTGGCGGCCTTCAGGGCCTGCTTCACCGCATCTCGGGCCTCGCCCCAGAGGGTCGCGAGATCGCCGTCTTGGGGAGGGTGAGCTGAGGTCAATGAGATACTCCTGGGCCGTGATTGCCGGCGCACGGCCTGTGAAGGCTCACCGCGTCCTTCGCGCGTTGCACTCTGGACGCGGTGTTTTGAGATCTGGGATTTGGAATCAGGGGTTGAAAGAGGTGGTATAGGAATCTTGCGGCGTGATCCAGCGTCACTTGGACACCTCGTTTTGAAGCCCGGAACACCACGCACCATTCATTGAGAGCCCATGCCTGAGATCAATCCCGTCGTCGAGCTCTGGGCTCGGGACTTCTCCCCAGATGTCGTGCGCTGCCTCGCGGTTGCGTGTGGGACCCCCACCCGCGGGCCGAAGCGGCGCTTGCCCATCACCACGGTGGCCAAAAGGTGTGTCGAGGCCCTCCTCGCCGAGGGCCCCGACGAGCTGGTCCCCCACATGGAGCCGGGTGATCGAGAGCTGCTGCGCCAGGTCCTCGGCCACACCGCCGAGACCCTCGGCCCTGCAGATCCCTTTCGGGCAAGCTGGGCCGCGCTGCAGCGCATGGCTCCGCCAGAGCCCGTGAAGCCTGCGGCCCGCACGCCCGACGGCACCGCTGACGACCTGGTCGTGGTTCTGCAAGGCGGGCTCACGTGTCATGCACACCCCCTGCCCCACAGCGCCCGGTTGCTGGTTCATGGTCGAGAGGTGGCTGCACAAGTGGAGGCGCCGAAGGTCTTCGACGCCCTCAGAGGCAAGAAGCTCTGGCTGCCCTCTCAATGGCGCGAGACGCCGGAGCGCACCCTCGACCGCTTCACCGAATGCCTCGAAGGCCCTGACTTCACTCAGCGGCGTCTGCGGGCCCGCGCCTGGCCGCGGTTGTTGTCGCTGCTGCCCATGGTGCAGCCCGTGAGCAAGGTGAGCTTCGCCCTGGGAGAAGAAGGCGAGCGGCTCAAGGGCTGGACCCCACGGCAGCTGCTGCGGCTGGTCTTCTCGTCCTGGCTGCGGCACGACGATTACGATGGTCTCGAGTCTCTGATTCGAGTGAGCGAGCGCGACGAGATCGTCGATCTCACGGGGATCACCACAGCGCCTTTGCGGCGGCTCAAAGCAGTGGGCGCGCTCAAGCTGCTGCCTGTGGGTCAGTGGGTAGATATGGCGCGGTTTCTCGAACACGCCTATGCCCTCGACATGTTGCCTCAGGTGGCGCCCAACATGGTGATCTGGGGCTACGACCCAGGGCGCTGGATGGCGTTCCGTCTGCCCCCGGATGATCCCCGTGGGCCTCTCTACCGACTCACGGCCCCTTTCATGCTCACGGTGCTCTTCGAGGTGATGGCCACCCTCGGGATCATCGACGTGGCCTGGCTCCGGGGCGGGCTGGGCATCTTCCGACGCCACGACATGGTGTCGTACCCCGACATCAAGCGGGCACAGCCATACGATCGGCTGACGCACGTTCGGCTGACAGAGTTGGGGGCCTGGTTGCTGGATCCCTACAACGGGGTCCCAGAGGCATCAGGTGAGGCAGGAGGCGGCGCCGGAGATCTGGACGCCCTCGCGGACTTGCTGCTCTGAACGTCAGCGCAGGGTGCCCTGATCGAGGCGGGCGCAGGCCACCGCATATTGTGCGGCGGTCTCGTCGGCGACAGCCTTGAGGTTCCCCTTGCGGATCTTGCGATGCGCGCGTTTCGCCTTCTTGAACAGCGCCTTGGAGAGGGCCTCTTCGCTGAGGTGCTTCTTGCTCCGTTTGCACATGGTCTCGGCCCAGGTGCCCATGTCAGCCCGCACCTCGTCGAGCGGGTCGATGTCCTCGCCCCCGTTGGCCACCTGATTCAGGTAGCGGGCGAAGGCCCCCGGTGACGAGACCTTGGTGACCCCCTTCACCTCGAAGCGGCTGGTGCATTGTGCGGTGATCGAGTCGCTCTGTTTGCGCACCGAGCGCCCCACGGACTTGGCCATCTGGCCCTTGAGCACCACCCACACCTCGCTGGCGCCGGCGTCACGGCCGTTGATGTTCAGGCTTTCTACCCGCATCAGATCGCCCGAGGAGGGCTTCCCGTTGGTGTCCCGATCCCAGAGGCTGCCCTGCAGCACATAGCGCCGCTTGCCCGCCTTGAAACTGTGACTGATGTCGGACCACTGAATCTGCCCGAGCTCTTTGGGACAGACTGGAGGGGCCGTCATCACTGGGGGGCTGCTCAACCCCGCCCACAACATGCCCGCCAACCAGATACTCATATCACCTCCTGTAGGCGCTCGAGACACGCCCTCGGTGTGCATACGCTACAACAAGCGTGCCATTCAACAGAGCTGGGATTTGATGAGGCAGGTCGACGGTTACGCCCGCGATGGCGCTGTACGCAGACGAGGGTGGGGTCAGGGTTGGAGACAGCGGTGGGGCCATCGGTCCGAGACCCGGAGGTCTCACTCCATGGCGGGTGGATCAGCCCTCTGAGGGCGTCCCACCAGCGGCGAGCACAGGATCAACGAGCAGTTTCTTCTCCACAGGGGCCTCTTCTGCAGGAGCCTCTTCTACAGGGGCAGATTCAGCAGCAGCCTCAGGCGCAGCAGGGGTCACCGGCGGCGCGTCGGGGAGCACCTCGGCGAGGGGTTTCGGCGGTGCGGCGTCGGCGGCGCGGGCCTCGGCAGTCCGGCTGGCCTCGGCAGCCTGCGCCTCTGCGGCGACGGCGTCGCGGGCCTCACCCTTGAGGGCCTCGAGCTTGTGGGCATAGGCCTGCTCGCGGCCCTTGTCCTTGTCGACGAGGGCTTCGTACTGCTGCTGCAGGATCTTGTAGGCCTTCCGCTCGGAGCGCAGGTGATGCTGCATGTCCCGGACGGCGGCCTCGGCCTTGTTGACCTCGCTGGCCCGGCGCTTCTCGGCGCCGCGGGCGTCACGCTCCGCTTTCTCTACGCGGGCCTTCAGGGCGTCGCGCTCGCTGGTGACGCCGTCGAGCTTCTCCTCGAGGCGCTGCAGCTTGAGATCGTCGTTCGAGCGACGGGGGCGAGGCGCTGGTGCAGGCTCGGGCCGAGGTGCCGGTGCAGCCTGGACCTTGGGGGCCGGAGCAGCCGAGGCCAGCTTGCGCTCGGCCTCCATGCGGCCGGCGAGGGCTTCCTCCGCAGCATCCTTGGCCTCGAGCATGGCCTTGCGCATTGTCTCGAGCTCGGCGGTGAGGCTGGCGTTCTTCTTCTCGCCCTGAGCAGCCTTCTCTTCGGCGGCAGCCCGACCCTGCTGGGCCTGCTGCACCTTCTTCTCGGCCTTCTTCCTGGCCTGGCGGGCATCGGCGAGGGCCTGCTCGTGATCACTGGCCTTGTTGTTGGCCTTGCTCTTCGCCTTGCCCTTGGACTTCTGCTGTGCCTCAGCGAGGGCGCTCTCGGCATCAGCCAGTTTGCGGTTGGCCTCGTCGAGGGCCTGGCTCAGCTCGTCGTACTTCGCTTTGGCCACACCACCGAACAGCTCTGCCAGACCCATATTCGACCGCCTCTCTCAACAAGATCTGATATACGGTTGACACACGCTCGCCCACTGCACACCCAGATGTGTGCCGTGGCGCAAGGCGGCGAACGATAACCATGAAACCTGCCCAGGGCAAGAGTGCTGGAGCAGCGACGGATGAATCGTCTGCAGCCTTGACGTCGGCGGCTCGCCGGTGATGATCGGCGCGGTCCGGAGGCCCCTCGATGCGCACACCACTCACCCGGCGTCTTTCACGCCCCCTCGCCCTGGCTTTCACCACAGCCACGACGTTGTGGTGCGCCGGCTGTGCATCCGGCGATGCCCAGATTGCGCCAGTGGCCCCGGAGATCCCCTCGGAGGGTACTCTCGAGGTGCCCACCGATCGTGGCGCCGCCGCAGCGGCACACACAGCAGGTAAGGCTGATGGTGAGTGTGGTGATTTCCCCAGCTGGGCGCTGGAGCACCTCGACGACACCCGATGTCGCAAAGCACAGCCCTCCAGCAACGATCGCTCCTGGATGTGCCCCACAACGCACACCTCCGAGAAGGCCTCGCGCCTCGACACTGGCGCTGAGGTGGTCTACCGCTCAGAGGGTGCCTTTGTAGAGGTCGACGACACCGCCCTCGTCGATCTCGTGCCGCCTCACATCCGCATGACCCTCATCCTGATCCGCCGGATCGATGGGGTGCCGCACTTTCGCTACCTGAGCAATGGCGCCCACGACGAAGCCCGAGAAACTTGGAGTTCCTCGAAGTTCCTCGCCGTGGCCAACGCCGGCGCCCACATGCGAGAGGCCTCACAAGGTGTGGTGGGCCTCGACTCGGTGGTGAAACTCGACTCTGGCGAGGCGCTGCCCCTTGGTGATCTCGTCACTGTGATCCACAGCTATGATCAGCGGCGCTTCACCTCCAACGGGCTCGCTCGGTGGTTCCACGACATCGGCGGCCGCGACCGGGCCAACGCCCTGGTCCACGCCGGGTGGCTCGACCGTCCGGCCTCCGAGACCTTTGGTGGCAACTATGGCGCCCCGGCCCCTGCCCTGCCCCTGCGTTTCGACGGATCGGCAGGCGCCCTCACCCTCGAGGCCGATGACACCACCGGCCCCGACAACACACTCTCGACCTTCACCCTCGCCGAGGCCCTCAAACGCCTGGTGCTCCATCGCGAGCTGGCAGGCAGCCGCATGCCCCACCTGACCTGGGCCGACGTGCAGGTCCTGCTTTATGGTGCACCACAGTCATCGGCATACGGCCAGGACGCCCCCCAGGGCATGCAGGGCGACACCGCGATCTATGTGCAGCAGGCCCTCGACCTGCCCAGCCTCGAAGCCCGCAGCCAAGGGCAATGGCGCATCTTCTCCAAGCTCGGGGCTGGCC
Source organism: Bradymonadia bacterium (assembly GCA_046290225.1). Taxonomy (GTDB): domain Bacteria; phylum Myxococcota_A; class Bradymonadia; order UBA7976; family UBA1532; genus JBKAGE01. The sequence goes on from JBKAGE010000038.1 coordinate 304,131, forward strand.
CCTCACGGGGTGGAGAGATCGTGCACAATGCCTATGGATGCCTTCCGGTCCTCGACGAGGCAGGTCGACCTGTCGCAGACCAGGGCAAAGAATTCGTCATCGCCACCCACATGAGCGCGGGGGGCGACATGAAGGCCGCTGATCAGCAGCTGGCGCGCCTCTACTCTGCCCTCATCGAGCGTGTGCTCGATGGAAGGCTCAAGTGATCCCACAGACCTGCGTCCACGAGCAGGGGCCCTGCCTCCGCTCGAGGTCGCCTCAGGAGAGATGCTGTGATCGATAAACTTCTGGATCTCATCAAGCAGCTGATGATGGCCTTCTTCATGCGCATGGCCTCCGAGGTGGCCCGAGGCATCATCAACGGCCTCATCCAGGGCCTCATGGCCGCCTTCGCCGAGGCCCTCGGGCGCAAGCAGCAGGCAGCTGCGAGCTGAGCGTCTCCCTATCTTTCACCTTCACCCCCCAATCGAGAGGGATCCCCCATGATGCACGGCGCAGTGGCCAACGTGGTCGAGGCCATCGGCAACACCCCCATCGTCAAACTCAACACCCTGGCGGCGGGCCTCAAGGCCAACATCTTCTGCAAACTCGAGTACATGAACCCCGGCGGCTCCGTGAAGGATCGCATCGGCGTGCACATGCTCCGAGAGGCGGAGCGTCGCGGTGAGATTCAGCCTGGCGGCACCATCATCGAGGCCACCAGCGGCAACACCGGCATGGGGCTGGCCCTCTACGCCGCCCTCAAGGGCTACCGCTGCATCTTCGTCATGGCCGACAAGCAGTCCATGGAGAAGGTCCGGGCCCTGCGGGCCGTGGGGGCCAAGGTGGTGATCACCCCCACCGACGTCGAGCCCGAGGATCCCCGAAGCTACTACTCCGTGGCCAAGCGCCTCTACAAAGAGACGCCGAACTCGTTCTACGCCAACCAGTATCACAACCCCGACAACCCCGAGACCCACTACCAGTGGACCGGCCCTGAGCTCTGGAAGCAGACCAACGGCCAGATCGACGCCTTCGTGGCGGGCCTGGGCACCGGGGGCACCATCTCGGGCACCGGGCGCTACCTCAAAGAGCAGAGCCCCGACGTGCAGCTGGTGGGCATCGACATCGAAGGCTCGGTCTATTACGACTTCTGGAAGTCCGGGAAGGTGGTCCCCGCCTACTCGTACAAGACCGAAGGCATCGGCGAGGACTTCTTCCCCAGCACCATCTCTCTCGACATCATCGACGAGGTGGTCCAGGTGAACGACAAAGACTCCTTCGACATGACCCGCAAGCTCGCCCGTCTCGAGGGCATCTTGACTGGGGGTTCCGGGGGCTCTGCCGTGCTCGGGGCGATCCGCTACGCCGAGAAGATCGACCGCGAGGCCAACATCGTGGTGCTGCTCCCCGACAGCGCCACCCGCTACCTGAACAAGATCTTCGACGACGAGTGGATGCGGGAGAATGGCTTCCTCGATCCCGAAGAAGAGCTGGGCACCATCCGCGAGCTGCTCACCGGCAAGAGCGGTGAGGTCTTCACCCTCGATCACGCCACCCCGATTCGGCAGGTCATCGAGCTGATGAAGGCCCACGGCATCAGCCAGGTGCCGTTGATGGACGGCGGTCGGCTCAAGGGCATCGTCAACGAGTCGGCCCTGCTGAGCTACATCCTCGACGGCGAGGGCAACCTCGACAAGCCTGTGGGCGAGATCGCCTCCGACGCCTTCGAGGTGGCCGATCCGGATGCGCCGGTGGGCCTGTTCAACCACATCTTCGGCCAGGGCAAGGTGATCATCGTCTGGGAGCGGGGCACCTGCCGCGGCATCATCACCAAGATCGACGTCCTCGACTACCTGGCCCACCGCCGCCGCGTCTCTTAAGGAGCCTGCCGTGAGTGATCATCCGAACCCCAACGCCCCTCAGCCGGTGAACCCCGAGGGGCACCGCTTCGAGACCCTGGCGATCCACGCTGGCCAAGCGCCCGACCCTTCGACGGGGGCGGTGAACGTGCCGGTCTACCTCAACAGCACTTATGTGCAGGCGGGGCCCGGCGAACATCAAGGCTACGAGTACAGCCGCACAGCCAATCCCACCCGCACCGCCCTGGAGCGCAACCTCGCCGCCCTCGAGGGGGGCCGGTCGGGCGTCTGCTTCTCCAGCGGCTGCGCGGCCTCGGCGGCCCTGGCCCACTGGATCGGCCCCAACGGCCACATGATCTGCTGTGACGACGTCTACGGGGGCACCTTCCGCCTCTTCGACAAGATGTTCACTCAGGCTGATCGGCAGTTCACCTTCACCGATCTCACTGATCCCGACGCCCTCTTCGAGCACATCCGGCCCAACACCAAGGCGGTGTGGCTCGAGACGCCGACGAACCCCCTGCTCAAGCTCATCGACATCGAGGCCATCGCCGAGCGCGCCCACAGCAAGGGGCTCAAGGTCATCGTCGACAACACCTTCATGTCGCCCTTCTTCCAGCGCCCGCTGGATCTCGGAGCCGACATCGTGGTGCACAGCTGTACCAAGTACCTCGGGGGTCACTCCGACGTAGTGCTCGGGGTGGCCATCACCAACGACGACGCCATCGCCGAGCGGCTGCACTTCATCCAGAACTCCTCTGGTGGCATGCCGGGCCCCATGGATTGCTTCCTTGCGCTGCGGGGCACCAAGACGCTCCATGTGCGCATGGCCCGCCATGCGGAGAACGCTGGCATCCTCGCGCCGTGGCTCGAAGCTCACCCCAAGGTGGAGAAGGTCATCTACCCGGGCCTGCCCAGCCACCCGCAATATGACCTGGCCCAGCGCCAGATGAGCGGCTTCGGTGGCATGATCAGCTTCGTGGTGAAGGGGGGCCTGCCCGCAGCGACCCGTCTGCTGAAGGCCTGCAAGGTCTTCGCCCTCGCCGAGAGCCTCGGTGGTGTGGAGTCACTCATCGAGCACCCCGCCATCATGACCCACGCCAGCGTGCCCGCCGAGACCCGCGCCCGTCTGGGCATCGACGACGGCTTGATCCGCATCAGCGTCGGCATCGAGCACATCGACGATCTGCAGGGCGAGCTCGCCCACGCCCTCGAACTGGCATGAGCTCAAGGCTCACCATCGCCCTCCTGCTTCTGCCACTTTGGGCTGGTTGTGGGGGCTCTCGCGAAGAGCCTGCCACTGGGAAGGCCACTTCAGCTGATGCTGCGCCTGCTCAGGCCACACCGCCGAAACCGGTGGTGGGCAAGGCGATCAAAGCTCAAGTGGGGCACCCGGGCATGGCCAGCTTCCTGGCGGAGGGCTTTGGCGACGCCAACAAGGTGAGCGCGGCGCTGAAGCGCTTCGCCCCTGAGGGCCTCGACCTTGCCGACATGGACGTCTTCGAGTTGCGCGATCCTCAGATCACCGCTCAGGCCGATGTCTGTTTCACTGTGGAGGCCACGGCGGGCATCACGCTGAGAACCTATGTGCTGTGCTGGGCAAGCGACGCCCAGCTGGCTTCGGTGAAGTTCAAGGGCATGCGCTGAGCGCGCGTCAGGGCGACAACACATAGTCGGGTTTTGGGCCTTGCCCCTGACCCAGCGCCCACAGCAACCCCGCCACACACCTGCCGGCCATCCCCACGTCAGCCTGTGGGGAGAGGCGCGTCTCTTCGGTACCCGATCCGAAATGGTGAAACACACGCACGCGATCGGCGAGCTCGGGGTGCAGCAGTGGGCTGTGCTGCGGCAACGGCTCTGTCTCGAAGACGTCGAGGGCCACGCCACCGAGATGGCCGCCCCTCAACACCTGGGCGAGGGCCTCTTCGTCCACCACTGCCCCCCGGGCAGTGTTCACCAACAGCGCAGAGGGCTTCAGCCGGGCGAGGGCCGAAGCGTCGATCAGGTGCCGGGTCTCGTCGGTGAGGGGCACGTGCAGCGAGAGCGCGTCAGACTCGGCGAGCACAGTGTCGAGGGTGCCATAGCGTGCAGTTCGCGGCCTTTGTGCGCCTGTGGACGCGAGGGTGTCCATCACCAACTGCAGCGCGGCGAGGAACGTCGGATCTTCGTGGCGGGGATCACACAGCAACAGATCGACGTCGAGGGCGGCACATCGAGCGGCGAAGGCCCTGCCGATGCGGCCCAGCCCCACCACACCGATGGTCATGCCCGCCACCTCACGACCGAGGAAGGGCTGTGAAGGGTGCCAGCTCGACCATGCACCATCGCGGACGAGGGCTTCAGAGGCCCGCAACCTGCGCGCCAGAGCCCCGAGGGCGAAGAGCGCGAACTCTGCCGTGGCCCCCGTGAGCACGCCTGGCGTGTGGGTCACCGTGATCCCCAGTCGGTGGGCGGCATCGACGTCGATGTTGTCGAGCCCCACGGCACACTGGGCCACCACCTTCAGATGAGGCACCCCCACCTGGAGCATCTGCGCGTCGATCGGATCCCGCAGCGTGGTGATCAGCCCCGCCACCCCGCTGCGCAGCTGGGCCTCGATGACTGAACGCTCGGGGGGCTCCGGTGAAGGATGTACCTCCAGCGTGTACCCCGCGTCGCGGATCTGCGAGAGCGCTGGCCCCAGATCACACGTGGCGTATACCCTCACCCGCTCAACTCACCAGCAAGATCTTGTGACATCAAGATACGGGCCTCTCCGGGCGTGCGCCCAGTGCCCAGCAACACGTAGAGCTTGGTCAGGGCCGCCTCAGGGGTCATGTCCTGTCCGGAGATCACCCCCACACTCGACAGCCCCTGCCCCGTGCGATAGCGGTCCTGCTCCACCCGCCCCGAGTGGCACTGGCTCGTGTTTACCACCAGCACGTTGCGATCAGGCGCCGTCGCCCGGGCCAGGGCCGCCATCAGATCGTGATCCCCTCGGGGAAAGTTCCCCGTGCCGTAGGTCTCCAGAATCACCCCCTCCGTGGGGGGCGCCAGGATACGGTCGAGGGCCTGTGCGGTCATGCCAGGGTAGAGCCGGAGCGCCACCACCTCGGGTACCCGATCAGGACGCCGAGCGATGAGGGGCCCTTCACCCGGTGGCCGGATCAGGTGGGCGTTGAGCTCGATGTCCACGCCCACGTCGGCGAGGGGCGGCAGGTTGCCGCTGGCGAAGGCCACGAAGTCGGCGCTGTGCAGCTTCTGCACCCGGTTGCCGCGATAGAGCTGGGATCCGAAGTACACACACACTTCGGGGATCGCCAGAGAGCCCGCGAGGATGAGGGCGGTGGTGATGTGGGCCCGACCATCGCTGCGTACATGCTCCAGGCTGAGCTGAGCCCCGGTGAGGATGACCGGCTTGGTGAGCCCGGTGAGCAGGAAAGAGAGCGCCGAGGCGGTGTAGGCCATGGTGTCGGTGCCATGGAGCACCACGAAGCCGTCGAACTCGTCGTACCTGCGCTCGATGGCCCGGGCGATGCGCCACCAGTCCACCGGGCGCATGTCGGCGCTGTCGAGCAGGGGCTCGAGCCGCTCCCGCTCGAAGGCAGGCACGTCGTCGTGAAACAGCAAGCGACTCTCGCGGAGGAACCGGTCGAGGACCTCGGCGTCGGGTACGTACCCTGTAGAGGTCTCGGTCATCCCGATGGTGCCGCCGACGTGGAGCAACAACACCCGAGGTCGACGACCCTGCCTGGCGTTCTCTGAGATTCGAGCCACGGTGGGCCTCCCATAGAGCGAAATGGTGCACGTGCTGCACCTGCGGGGGCGCACCATGCCACAGGCGCCAGGGCGGCGTCACCCGGTGCCGAGGGCCTCGGCGCACGATCAGATCACCCCACCTGGATCTGAACACCCCGGTCTACATATCCTACTATCCGTTGAGTCCTCAGGGGTTTGAGACGCGGGCCATTAAATTGTCGAAACACAGGGAGCTGACACAGTTGTCTCGATGACGTGTCGCATCTACCCTTCTCGGCGAAACGTGACCCGGGGCCTTCAGCCTTAAGGGCTCATTCGAAAAAACCGACCCTGTGCACGGCGATCAACCGTGGCACATCTCGCATCAGCATTCCGAGTTTACGGAGTTCAGGATGAACACACTCTCACCCCAAGGACCCCGCGCCCACGCACTTCGGTGGGGCGCAGTCCTGCTCTTGGGTGCCGCCCTCGCGGCCTGTGACGACACCGGCAACGAAGGCGGCACAGGCGGTGCCGGTGCCACCGGCGGCGTCACCACTGACGGCGGCGCTGGCGCCAGTGGCGCTGGCGGTGCAGTCGGCGGCATGGGGGGTGAGGGCGGCGTCGTCGGCGGCATGGGCGGCGACGGCGGCGCCATGGAGCCTGACATGGACGTCGGCGGTGCCGGCGGCGAAGACATGGAGGTCGGTGGCGCTGGCGGCGAAGACATGGAGATCGGTGGCGCGGGTGGCGAAGACATGGGCGTCGACGCCGAGGTCGACATGGACGCCCCTGACATGGCCATGGCCGACTGCGTACCCGGTGAGACCCGGGCCTGCGAAGACCGGCCTGACTGCCCTCAGGGGCTGCAGACCTGTGTCGATGGCGTCTTCGGTCCCTGCGTAGGCCCTGCCGAGCTGTGCGACGAGCTCGACAACGACTGTGACGGCAACACCGACGAAGACTTCGACGTGGGCGAGGCCTGTGAAGTGGGCCTCGGCGCATGTGCAGCCGAAGGCGTGCTGGTCTGCTCCGGAGACGGCGAAGAGAGCCTCTGCGACGCTCTCCCCGGCGAGCCCGGTGAAGAGCAGTGCAACGACATCGACGACGACTGCGACGGCAATGCCGACGAAGGCTTCATGGTGGGCATCCCCTGCATGGGCGGTGTCGGCGCTTGTATGTTCGACGGCATGCAGGTCTGTGGCGAGGACGGCGAGGTTGTGTGCAACGGCGAAGCGGTCATCCTGCCCACCGACGAGGTCTGCGACAACATCGACAACGACTGTGACGGCACCACCGACGAAGACGTCCCCGGCGCCGACGAGACCCCGCTCAACGAGCTGTGCAGTCTGGGCCTCGGCGCCTGTGAATCCCCGGGCATCTACGTCTGTGGCATCGACAACGACATCATCTGCTCCACCTCGCCCGGCCTGCCTGTAGACGAGCTGTGCAACGACATCGACGACGACTGCGACGGCAACACCGACGAGGACTTCATCGGCGAAAACGCCGAGCGCCCCCTGGGTGAGGCCTGCATCGCCGGCCTCGGCGCCTGTCAGAACCCGGGCACCTACATCTGCGACGCCCAGGGCGGCGTGCAGTGCAGCGCCGAGCCTCTCGCCCCTCAGGTGGAGCGATGCGACGGCGAAGACAACGACTGCGACGGTGAGATCGACGAGGACTTCGACATCGACGGCGAGTGCCTCGTGGGCATCGGTGCCTGCGCCGCCATCGGCACCCTGATCTGCGACGATCTCGGTGGCACCACTTGTCAGGGTGAGCCCAACCCGCCGGGCATCGAGACCTGCAACGGCATCGACGACAACTGCAACGGCGTCACCGACGAAGGCTTCGAGGTGGGTGATCCCTGCTCCGAGGGCATCGGCGGCTGCTTCGCCGAAGGTGTCACCGTGTGTAACGCCCAGGGCGAGATCGTCTGCTCCGAGACCGAGGGCCCGCCGATCCCCGAGGCCTGCAACGGCATCGACGACGACTGCGACGGCGCCATCGACGAAGATCTCCTGTCACTCCCCGATGAGGACAACCCGCAGGATGCCTACCGTGTCGGCGAAGCCTGCCTCACTGGTCTTGGCGCCTGTGTGACCGAAGGGGTGGGTGTCTGCTCTGGCAACCCTGATCAGGAGGTCCTCTCCTTCTCCGGTATCCGCAATGACCTCACGGTCGGCGAGGTCGAGGCCGGCGGCTTCGAGCTGTGCTGGGTGGAGAACTACCAGGAAGGCCAGACCCCCATCATCGAGAACGGTCTCGACCCCGAGACCGAAGAAGAGGTCATCAGCATCCAGAACCGCTGCCCCGAGAACGTGTTGATGGTGGGCTGCCGCGAGCGGGACTCCGACTTCCTGCACGTGGCTGCCATCGGTGAGCGCGATGCCATCTTCGAGCCCAGCCGTTTCGCCGATCGCGAGCCTCAGAACGAGCACAACGGGGTGAACTGGTACTTCAACATCAACTACGCCTGGGGCTACTCCCCCGTCGGCGCAGAGCTCGACGTTTTCACCTGTGACCGGGTGCAGGACGGCTCCAACCAGCGCGTGTGCTGGTACACCAGCGATGACAAGGTCCGCCCGGGCTACCGCTGCGGCGACCAGCTCATCTTCGCCAGCGGCCTGTGGGAGCGCTTCATCTTCCAGCGCGTGGGCACCCTCACCCGCGGCGCCATCGGCGAGGTGGTCTGCGAAGCAGATCCGGTGGCCCCTGGTGTCGAGGCCTGCAACGGCGAAGACGAAGACTGCGACGGCAGCGTCGACGAGGACTTCCCTCTCGGCGAGGCCTGCACCAACGGCGTCGGTGAGTGCACCGCTGAGGGCGTGAACGTCTGTGACGGCAACGGCGACTTCGAGTGCAACGCCGTACCTCTCGAGGCGTCTCCCGAGCTGTGCGACGGCCTCGACAACGACTGTGACGGCAGCATCGACGAGGACTTCCCCGTGGAAGAGGACTGTGAAGCCGGCAACGGCGCCTGCGTAGCCTCTGGTGAGTTCCTCTGTGATCCCGAAGATCCCAGCCGGGTCATCTGCGACGCGGTGCCCCTCGAGCCCCGCTTCGACGAGATCTGCAACTTCTTCGACGATGACTGCGACGGCCTCGTAGACGAAGGCCTGGGCAACTGCAACCTGTTCTCCAGCTGCAAAGACGCCCTGGAGAACGGCGAGGAGGGCAGCGGCGCCATCGAGATCCGCCCCAACCCTCAGGACCGCGCCTACACCGTGCATTGTGATCAGAACACCGACGGCGGCGGCTGGACCCTGGTGGCCAGCTCCCGTGAGCGGACCATCGACGATCAGGGCGGCGAGTACGGCGCCACCCTCACCACGGTCTACCCCGGCAACTTCAACCTGAAGATCTGGAACGGGCTGCGGGATCTCTCCGAGAACTTCGACATTCGCTTCGCCTGTCGCGCCGAGCCCTCTGGTGGCGGCGCGCCCTTCGACGTCGACCTCTCGTTCTACGACAACGACTGGTACCACACCCTCACCGAGGGCTTCGATCGGGACAGCTGCTTCTACCCCAACCCCGACATCGAGCCTCAGTTCGTGGCGGGCCAGCCTCCGGCCCGGCGGAACAACATCTCCGGTGAGGAGCTGCCTGCCGGTGACGATTGGGAGCATCGCCTGATCGCCGAGGATCGTTGCCAGGACGGTGGTGACTTCGTCATCGACTTCGACGACGGCGGCGGCAACCCCCTGAGCAACCCCAACGACGGCACCGACTGGGGTGAGTACAACGGCACCCGACGCTGTGGGGTGAGCAACCTGCCCGACGGGCAGTGGTTCATCTTCGTTCGCGAGCGCGACTGAACCTGACGAGGGCTTACCTGCGGGTGAACCCTCGGCAAATTTGACACATCTGATATAACCGTTCGGTGAAATCCTGCCCGGCGAAGATGCCCATCTGATGGCGTTTTCGACCGGGCTTTTCAGCTGAATGAGCTCTTCGTTTTCGTCGCTTGTGGCAGATGGCGTGAAATTTACGCCATCTGCACTGGCATCGAACTGGTCGATCGTGTAGATCCGGCGATTCGTCGTGGAAGGTATGCCCTGATCTTCCACAGTTGACCCCGACAAAGGTGATCGACCACTGCGGCAGGCGCTGGGGGGCCCACCGGCGCCAAGAGGTCGCTTGACACCACAGGGTGGGAGACAAGATGCGCGACATCTTCAACTTCTTCCAGAAGCCCAAAGATCCTCTCAACTTCGGCGGCATTCGTGTCGGCCTCGTGAGCCCGGACCGTGTCCGCGGTCTCTCACACGGCGAGGTGAAGAAGCCAGAGACGATCAACTACCGAACCTTCAAGCCTGAGCGTGACGGGCTCTTCTGTGCCCGCATCTTCGGCCCCATCAAGGACTACGAGTGCCTCTGCGGTAAGTACAAGCGCATGAAGCACCGTGGTGTGGTGTGCGAGAAGTGTGGGGTGGAGGTGATTGAGAGCCGGGTGCGCCGCGAGCGCCTCGGCCACATCACCCTCGCCTCCCCTGTGGCGCACATCTGGTTCTTGAAGAGCCTGCCCAGCCGGATGGGGAACCTGCTCGACGTCACCCTCAAAGATCTCGACAAGGTCCTGTACTGCGTGGCCTACATCGTCCTTCACAAGGGTGCCAGCCCTTACGAGGTCGGCGAGATCATCAGTGAGGAGGCCTACGAGGAGGCGTACGAAGAGTACACCGACAGTGGCTTTGTAGGCGGCATGGGCGCGGAAGCCATCCGCGATCTGCTCAGCCGCATCGACATCGACTCCGTGTCGGTGGAGCTGCGTCAAGCCATGCGCGAGGCCACCAGTGAGGCCAAGCGCAAGAAGATCGCCAAGCGCCTGAAGGTGGTCGACGCCCTCAAGGGCAGCGGCAACCGCCCTGAGTGGATGATCCTCGAGGTCCTCCCGGTGCTGCCCCCCGATCTGCGCCCCCTGGTGCCTCTCGACGGCGGCCGCTTCGCCACCAGCGATCTCAACGATCTCTACCGTCGCGTCATCAACCGCAACAACCGCCTCAAGCGACTGCTCGATCTCAAAGCACCCGAGATCATCATCCGCAACGAGAAGCGCATGTTGCAGGAGGCCGTCGACGCCCTGTTCGACAACGGCCGCCGCGGCAAGACCATCACCGGCCCCAACAAGCGCCCCCTCAAGTCCCTCTCGGACATGATCAAGGGTAAGCAGGGCCGGTTCCGTCAGAACCTGCTCGGCAAGCGCGTCGACTACTCCGGCCGCTCGGTCATCGTCGCCGGCCCCGCCCTGCGTCTGCACCAGTGCGGTCTGCCGAAGAAGATGGCCCTCGAGCTGTTCAAGCCCTTCATCTACAACAAGCTCGAGGCGCATGGTCACGTCACCACGATCAAGAGCGCCAAGAAGTTCGTGGAGCAGGGCCGTCCCGAGGTGTGGGACATCCTCGACGAGGTGATCAAAGAGCACCCGGTCATGCTGAACCGGGCGCCCACCCTGCACCGTTTGGGCATCCAGGCCTTCGAGCCCACCCTCATCGAGGGTAAGGCGATCCAGATGCACCCCCTCGTGTGTGCCGCCTTCAACGCCGACTTCGACGGCGACCAGATGGCGGTCCACGTGCCCCTGAGCATCGAAGCTCAGGTCGAGGCCCGGGTGCTCATGATGAGCTCCAACAACATCCTGAGCCCCGCTCACGGCAAGCCCATCATCGTGCCCACCCAGGACATCGTGCTGGGCATGTACTACATGACCCGCGACAAGCCCTTCCTCAGGGGCGAAGGCATGACCTTCGCCAGCCCTGACGAAGTGCGCATGGCCTACGACTCCGGCGCCGTCGATCTGCAGGCCCGCATCAAGTGCCGCATCAAGGGCAAGGTGTACGAGACCAGCGTCGGGCGCTCGCTCCTGGCGGAGCTGCTCCCCGAGGGCCTGCCCTTCGACCTCATCAACAAGGTCATGGGCAAGAAGGATCTCGCCAACCTCGTCGACGCCGCCTACCGCCTGTGCGGCGCCAAGGCCACGGTGCTCCTCGCCGATCGCCTCAAGAACACCGGGTACGCCAACGCTACCCGGGCGGGCATCTCCATCGCCATCGGCGACCTCGAGATCCCGGCGATCAAGGAAGAGCTGCTCAACAGCGCCACCGACGAGGTGAAGGAGATCGAGCAGCAGTACTTCGACGGCTTCATCACCAACGGCGAGCGCTACAACAAGGTGGTCGACATCTGGGCCGGCGTCACCGAGAAGGTGGCCGAGGCCATGATGGAGGGCATCAAAGAGGTCACCGTCGAGAGCGAAGACGGCGAGAAGAGCGAGACCATGCCGAGCTTCAACTCGGTGTTCATCATGGCCGACTCCGGCGCCCGTGGTGGTCCTGCTCAGATTCGTCAGCTCGCCGGTATGCGCGGCCTCATGGCCAAGCCCTCTGGTGAGATCATCGAGACCCCCATCACCGCGAACTTCCGCGAGGGGCTCACCGTGCTGCAGTACTTCATCAGTACGCACGGTGCCCGTAAGGGTCTCGCAGACACCGCCCTCAAGACCGCCAACTCGGGTTACCTGACCCGTCGCCTCGTCGACGTGGCCCAGGACGCCATCATCGTAGAGTACGACTGTGGCACCCTCGACGGCATGGAGGTCACCGCCCTCGTAGAGGCCGGCGACGTCATCGAGACCCTCGGCAACCGTATCCTCGGTCGCTGCGCCCTCGACGATGTCTACGACCCCTACACCGGTGACATCATCCTCGCCGCTGGCGCAGACATCGACGAGGAGACCGCCGCCAAGATCGAAGAGGCGGGCATCGACCGCGTCATGATCCGCTCGGCCCTCACCTGCCAGACCCGCGGTGGCGTGTGCGTGAAGTGCTACGGCCGCGACCTGGCCCGTGGCCGCCCGGTGAACATCGGTGAGGCCGTCGGCGTCATCGCCGCTCAGTCCATCGGTGAGCCCGGTACCCAGCTGACCATGCGGACCTTCCACTTTGGTGGTACCGCGACGCAGACCACTCAGCAGAGCGAGCTCGAGACCCGCGGCGCCGGCATCATCAAGTTCCACAACGTGGAGACGGTGAGCACCCGCAAGGGCACCCTGATGGTCATGAACCGTCAGGCTGAAATCGCCATCACCGACGATCTCGGTCGTGAGCGTGAGCGCTACTCGGTCATCTACGGCTCCGAGATCCTCGTCAAAGAGGGTGACAAGATCGACGCTGGCGCCACCGTGGCCCAGTGGGACCCCTTCTCTGTGCCGATCCTCACCGAGGTCACCGGCGCGGTGAAGTTCATCGATCTCATCGAGGGCTCCACCCTCCAGGAAGAGGTCGACACCGTCACCGGTCTCGTCAACCGCAAGGTGGTCGAGAGCCGCGACGCCGATCTGCGCCCCACCATCGCCATCAAGAACCCCGAGACCGGGCACATCTTGAAGCTCGGCGGTGAGCGCGGTGACGCCAAGTACCAGCTGCCCGTGGGCGTGACCATCGTGGTCACCGACGGCGAAGAGATTCACTCCGGTGATGTCATCGCCAAGATCCCCCGTGAGTCCTCCAAGACCAAGGACATCACCGGTGGTCTGCCCCGCGTCGCCGAGCTCTTCGAGGCCCGCAAGCCCAAGAACCACGCCATCATCACCGAGATCGACGGCTGGGTGGAGTTCGGCAAGGACACCAAGGGCAAGCGCAAGCTGATCATCAAGCCCGAGGTCGGCGAGCATAAAGAGTACTTGATCCCCAAGGGCAAGCCCCTCGCGGTGCGCCCTGGTGACCGCGTGCAGGCCGGTGACGCCCTCATGGAAGGCCCCCAGAACCCTCACGACATCTTGAAGGTGCTCGGTGAGAAGGAGCTGGCTCAGTACCTGGTGAACGAGATCCAGGAGGTCTACCGCCTCCAGGGTGTGCGCATCAACGACAAGCACATCGAGATCATCGTGCGCCAGATGCTGCGGCGGGTGAAGGTGAAGGAGCCCGGTGACACCCGGTTCCTCGTGGACGAGCAGGTTGAGCGCTGGATCTTCGAAGAGGAGAACGAGCGTCTCATGGCCAAGGGTGGTCGCCCCGCCGTGGCCGAGCCCTTGCTCCTCGGCATCACCAAGGCGTCGCTCTCCACAGAGTCCTTCATCTCCGCGTCTTCCTTCCAGGAGACCACCAAGGTGCTCACCGAGGCGGCTCTCTCCGGAAAGATCGACTACCTGCGCGGTCTGAAGGAGAACGTCATCATGGGCCGGCTGATCCCCGCCGGTACTGGCCTTTCGGCCTATCGAACCTTGCAAATCGAGGTCGAAGGTGAGGGTGATGACGAAGCAAGCTTGATCGGAGAGACCGCCTGAGGCGAAATGCTTGCATGACGCAGGCACGCTTCAGCTCGAAGATCCCCCACCACACCCCTCAAGTTCGACGGGCAAGGCACCGAAGCAACAAGGTGCCATGCATGCCCCTCATCCCACTGCGAGTCACATGCAGCCCGCTCTCCTGAGCGGCCGCTATCGCCTTGGCCCCAAACTCGGGGCTGGGACGGGGGGCGTGGTGTATCAAGGCCACGACCGGCTCCTCGATCGGGCCGTGGCCATCAAGATCCTGCCATCGACCGCGAGCAATCGGGACGAGTTCCTGGTGGCCCGCAGCCTCGATCACCCCTTCGTCGTGGCCACACACGACTTTGGCCAGGTCGACGCCGAGCACGACTTTGTGGTGATGGATCTCGTCAAGGGCCAGCCCCTGGACGCCTGGGGCCAGTCTCAGGACATCACCGCCAAGTTGAAGGTGGCGCTCTGTGGGGCCCTTGCCCTCGCGCACTTGCACACGCGCAGGCTGACCCACGCCGACATCAAGCCCGACAACCTGCTCGTGGAGGACACCGAGCAGGGCCCAGTGGCCCGTCTCATCGACTTCGGCATGGCCACCGACGCTCAGCATGGCTTCAAAGGCACCCCTGCGTATGCTGCCCCGGAGATCTTCCAGGGCGGCGCCCCCACCTCTTCTTCTGATGTCTACGCCTTCGGTGTCTCTCTCTACGAGATGCTCAGCGGCATCAACCCCTTCGCTGCCGAGACCATCGAGGAGACCAGCGAGCGCCAGCGCACGCTGACCCCACCTCTGCTCGAGCAGATCCCGGCGCAGCTCGCTCAGGTCATCGCGAAGTGCATGGCCAAGCCCATCGAGAGCCGCTATGCCGATGCGGAGGCCTTGCTCTTTGCTCTGACAGATGCGTTGCCAGAGCTGACAGCCACCGTCGATGCCAGCACGCTGATCCGCCCTGAGGGGTTGCCGCTGCAAGAGCGAGAAGACCTCGTCGAGAAGCTCGGCCAGACCCTCGACAACATCAGCGAAGGCCCCTTCCGCATCAGCGCCCCGAAGGGCGGCGGGCTCTCACGCGTCCTCGACACGATCTACAGTCAGGCCAGGCTGCTCGGACGCCGTGTGTTCTGGCTTTCGGGTCGTCAGGCAGAGCACCATCTGCACCATCAGCTCGAGCAGTGGCTCTCCGATGCGCCCATCGAGCCCGCAGCGATCCCTTCTCTGAGCTCGGAGCAGCTCGACGCGTTGCTCGCTCGGCTCTCCAGCGAGCCCACGGTGATCTTGATCGACGATCTCGACGCCGCCTCGACCCCAGAGCTGACCTTCCTGAGCACGTTGTGCGGGCGCATGACGCCCAAGCAACCCCTGTGGCTTTACTACACGACCCGACCCGCTGGCTGCCGGAAGCAGGCGCAGTTGAACCTGCCTGGGCACACCCACCGGCTCACGGCGCTGACCCCTGCCGGCGTCCACGGTGCCCTCCAGAGCGCCTTGGGCACGATTGATCCCGAGCAGCGCTTCGCGCGTTTGTGCCACACCGCCACCGAGGGCACACCCGGAGCCTTGTGGGCGCTGATTCGCCATCAGATACAATCAGGCCGCATCTGGTGGGGTGAAGGGCGCTGGCGCCTCGATGATCGCTTGCTGCTGATGGCGCCTGAGGCTCTGTGCCCGCCAGACAGCGCCGACGATGCGCCCCCCCTTGATCTGACTCAACTCACCGCCCATGGCCGAGAGGCGCTGCTCAGCGTGGCGGTGCTCAGCTCAGGGCCCGCCAAGGGGACCTCGCTCAAGCGACAGGTGGTGGACGCGATGTTGTCGGCCAACCACCGCAAGGCGCTCAAAAACCTCCTCAAGGGTGGGCTGTTGACCACGCGAGGGACCACCTTGAAGCTCACGCACGGGGGCCACCTGGAGCCCCTGCTCGCTCAGCTCAAGACGCTCAAGCATCGCCGCCTGCACCGCCTGGCGGCCATCGCTTACTCCGAAGCAGATCCCAACTCCCTCACCCGCTGGGCTTACCATACCCGGGAGGCCGGCTACCCTGAGCAGGCCATCCCGCTGATGGCCCGCGCAGCCTCGGAGGCGCTCCGCACAGGGCACCCCGAGCAGGCCGCACAACACCATCGCTGGCTGATCCTCAACGGTGCAGATGCGGTCGAGCATCACGAGCGCGCCGGCGACTGCGAGCTGCTCAACGGAGATCACTCCCGGGCCCTGGACCATTACCGTGAGGCGTTGGCCCTCGGTGCTGATGCAGGCCGCCTCAGCTTCAAGCTCGCCTGGGCCCTCATCGATGCGGGGCAATACGACGAGAGCCTGGTCCATGGTGAGCAGGCTCGTGTGCACGGGGAGACTTCTGGCGAGCAAGAGACTCTGTTCACTGCGCACATCGGCCTGGGCTGGGCCAAGATGATGAAGGGGTCCTACGACGAAGCTCTGGCCCATGCAGAGCAGGCTGAGGCCTGCCTGCCTACGCTGCTTGAGCGCACTGGCTGGAGTCAACTGAGCCGCTACCACCGCCTCCAGGGCACCATCGCCTGGCACCAGGGCCGCTCGGAAGACAGCATCGCGTTCTTCAAGAGCGGCATCGAGCTCGGCCTCGAGCGCGGTGAGCTCGAAGCCCTCGCCGAGTGTTATCTGGGCCTGGGTACGGGCCTCATGCTTCAGGGCAACTACGAGGAGGCCATCGAAGCGCAGCAAGAGGCGATCTTGCGCAACGAGGCCCTCGGGCGACTGCGATACAGCGCCAAGTCCCTCAACAGCCTGGGCATCAACCAGTACCTGAAGGGCCGTCTCAAAGACGCCGAGAAGAGCTGGGCCCGGTTCCGCGATATGTGCACCCGCACCCACGATCTGCCGGATCTGGTCATCGCCCACAACAACCTCGGCTTCTTGCACAAAGACCGAGGTGCCTTGGAGCGCGCGGCGGCAGAGCTGGAGCGCGGTCGCGCCATCGCCGAGGAGACGGGCTTCCAGAGAGGCCTGGCCATGGTGCTCGGCAACCTTGGCGAGGTCCGGGGCGCTCAAGGGCACCTCGAGCAAGGCCGGCAATGCCTCGAAGAAGCCAGAGAGCTGGCCCTCGGCCTGAACATTCAGGACGAGGCCCTCGAGGCCACCCGTCGCTTGGTGGCGATTCGACTCAAGGCTGGCCAGCCCCAAGAGGCCTTCGACGAAGCGGAGATGGCCCTCAAAGACGCTAAAGAGGCCAAGGCTGACGGTGAGATCGCACACCTGCTCCAGCTCAAGGGTGAAGCACAGCTCGCCCTCGGACACCCATGGAAGTCCACCGAGCTGCTGATGCAGGCCATCTCTCGCTTCACCCCGGGCAGCCTCGATGGCGCTCGGGCAGCCCTCGCCCTCTCCGAGAGCGCCCTGGCCTGCCAGGACGGGCTGGTGCTCACCCTGTTGCAGAAGGCGCGACAGACCGCCACCGAGGTGGGGGCCAGCGATCAGCTCATCCGCACCATCGACGAGCACATCCGTACCCACCGGCAAGCGAGAGCGAACGATCAGCAAGGGCATCAGATGCTCGAGATCGCGCGCTCGCTGAGTGAGAAGACCAGCCTCGAAGAGATGCTGCCCGCCCTCGCAGAGCGCGCCATGAAGCTCGTGGGCGCGCAGCAGGGCATGGTCATTCTCTATGAAGAAGACGGGGTGGTGATTTATCCGGATCCCGTCACCTACGCCGCCCACGGGCAACAGGTGAACTACAGCCGCAGCATCGCCGATCGGGTGCACACCTCCGGACAAGCGCTGCTCAGCAACCAGATGCTCGACCAGCAGCAGGGCGGTGATGCCTCCAACAACAGCATCATCGCCAACAACATCCGGGCGGTGGTCTGTGTGCCCCTCGTGGCCCGTGGCGCCACCATCGGGGTGCTCTACGTCGACAGCCAGGAGCCCAACCTGGCCTGTGACGAGTACAAAGATCTACTCGAGATGCTCGCGCGACAGACGGCGGTGAACGTACGCAACGTCTGGTTGCTGGAAGAGGCCCGTCGCTCAGAAGAAGCGGTGAACAACTTCCTGGCCAACATCAACCACGAGCTGCGCACCCCACTCAACGGCATCCTCTCGGCCCTGACGCTGGCCCTGGACACCACCGATCTCCCCACCGAGGTGCGCTCGGCGCTGCAGACTGGGCTGGACTGCACCGAGAACCTCACAGTGCAGATCCACAATGTGCTCGATCTCGCCCGGTTCCGCGGTGACGACGCCCGCCCGCTCAAGCCCATCCCCTTTGATCTGCACACGCTCCTGCCCTCGGTATTGAGGGTGGTCCGCGCAGACGCCGAGGCCAAGGGCATTACAGTCGACGCCTTCGTCGATCCGACGGTGCCCCGCGAGGTGGTCGCCGACAAAGACAGGCTGCGTCAGGTGCTGATGTACTTGTTGAGCAACGCCCTCAAGTTCACCCCCAGCGGCGGCTCGGTGAAGGTGCACCTCACAGTGAACGCCCTGCTCGACGGCAAGGCCATGGTGCGGTTCGCCGTGCGCGACACCGGGGTGGGCATCACCCCCGAGGCCATGCCCAACCTGTTCAAGCCCTTCAGCCAGGCTGACGCCAGCAGCACTCGGGAGCACGGCGGCACGGGCCTCGGGCTCTACCTCGCCAAGCGCCAGGTGGAGCAGATGTCCGGGGAGATCGAGGTCACGAGCGTGCCCGGTGAAGGGAGCACCTTCTACTTCACCAGCCTCGTAGAAGCAGATGTCAAAGCCCCGGCCCCCGAAACCTTCGACCCTGTAGAGGAGTTGTCCTGCCTCGTGGTGGAGGACAACCCCGTGAACCGGAAGGTGGCGAGCCGGATTCTCAGCAAGATGGGTCACACCGTCGACACCGCCGATAACGGTCAGCTCGGTGTCGAGGCCTTCAAGAGCAAGCATTACGACGTGATCTTGATGGATCTCCAAATGCCGGTGATGGACGGCTTCGCCGCCACTCGGGCCATTCGGGCACTGCGGGGCGCCGGATCTCAGATCCCCATCATCGCCGTCACCGCCAATGTCACCCCCCACGATCGCGAGCAGTCCAAGCTCTCGGGCATGGACGACTTCGTGTGCAAGCCGATCAAGAAGTCGCTCCTCGCCGAGGTCATCGCCCGCTGTGTCGCTCGAAAAGCCACCGCCAGCCTTTGAGTGGTGCGCCAGCGCATTGATTGCCAACGCAGGGCAAGCCGTTTAGGCTCCCCTCAACTCGAGCCACCCCGGACCCCCACACACCATGTCCACGCGAGATCGCTTCGACATCTCCCCGACCACGGCCTTCTGGATCGTCGTGAGCAGTCTCATGATTTGTGCGCTGTTCTTCACCATCTCGGTGGAGACCCGCCGGGGACAATGGAACGAGAAAGACCCTGAATTGATCGTCGAAGCCGGTGAGCAGGTCGAGGTGGTTCAGGTCATCGACGGCGACGAGGTCTCGGTGAAGCGCGGTGAAGATGTCTTCGTGGTCCGTTTGCTGGGCATCAAGTGCTTCAGCTCGAAGGTGAACGAGCCGGGCATCAGCCAGATCGGCGCCGCCTGCGAAGCCACCCTCAACCGCCTCGCAGCAGGCAAGACGGGCACGGTGGAGTTCGACGAGTTCAAGAAAGACAAAGCCAAGCGGGTGCTGGCGTACCTGAAGGTGGCCGAGACCGACATCGGGCAGCAGCTTGTGCTTGATGGCCTCGCTCTCACCTACACCCGCTACCCCTTCAGCCGCGAAGACAGCTACCTGTCAGCAGAAGAGACAGCCCGGACCCGGGCCCGAGGTTTGTGGGGTCAGCCCATCGCCACTGATCGGGCCAAGGCACTCAAGGCCGAATGGAAGTCGAGTCGTGAGCCATGATCAGACTGCTGGTTCATTTCTTCAGACGCATCCGCAAGAGCCACGGCACTCAGCTGTTCCGGCTGGGCATTCTGACGCTGGCCATCCTGGCGTTTTCCAGCTCTGGCTTCATGTATTTCGAGATCAACGATCGGCCCAACCTCACCTGGGGTGATTCGGTCTGGTGGGCCGTGGTGACCATGACCACCGTGGGCTATGGCGATCTCTTCCCTCAGACCATAGGTGGCCGGTACCTCATCGGCTTCCCCACGATGCTCTTCGGCATCAGCATCCTCGGTTATCTGCTCAGCGTGGTGGCCTCGTACCTCATCGAGGCCCGAGCCAAGGAGTTGAAAGGCATGGGCGAGTCCCTCATGAAAGACCACATCCTCGTGGTCCACTACCCTGGCTTCAACCGCACCCGCTCGGTGATTCAAGAGCTGCGCAATGATCCCAAGACGAAGACGACCCCCATCGTCCTGGTCGACGATCAGCTGCAAGAGCTGCCCAACGCCCTGGCCCAAATGAAGGTCCGGTTCATTCGTGGCAACCCCAGCAAGGCCGAGACCCTCGACCGCGCTGGATTCCGCCAAGCGACCCACGCCATCGTCCTCGCTCGAGATCCATCTGACTCTACCTCGGATCACCACGCCCTCGCCGTGGTGCTCACCCTCGAGAAGCTGCACGCCGAGATCATCAGCACCGCCGAGTGCGTCGACCCCGAGCACATCGAGCTCTTCGAGCGGGCGGGCTGCGACAATGTGGTGTGTCTTGCTCAGATGAGCACCAACATGATCGTGCAGGAAGCCCTGGATCCAGGAGTGCAGGGGGTGATTCGGGAGATCACCAGCAACATCTACGGGCAGCAGCTGTACGTGGTGCCCATCAAGCGGCTGCCGAGCTGGCGCTGGTCCGCTGTCACCGAGCACTTCATGTCACAGCCCACGATGCCAGTGGGCATTCAGCGCGGCGCCATGGTGTTGCTCAACCCGGCGCCGGACGCCGAGGTGCAGACCGATGATCGTCTGGTGTGTATTGGGCCGGAGCGTCCGGAGGCCCTGGAGATCGGGTGAGCGAAGAGTGCGTAGCGCGGTTGCCTGCTCACCCGTCTTTCGAGTTACCCCGGTTGAAAGGGTTGAGCATACTCATGAAATCGGTGGGCTTCGGCGCCATTTGATGCATCAGCTCCAAATTCTTGGCCACCGCTTGCTGAGCCACAGTGAAAGAGCTCAGCGTCATCGAGACATAGTGCTCGAACAAACGACGCATAGAGTGATCTCGCAGCTGAATCAGGGTGCGTAGGAAGTCGACCGGCAGGCAGTCGAGCTTGTGTACGTGATCGTCGGTGAGCATCACCTGTACCAGCACTCGCCGTGTCAGATCGTCGCCTGAGCGGGCGTCGATCACCTGAACCTCCTGGCCCTCGAGGACCATGCGGGCCAGATCTTCCAGCGTGATGTACTTGCTCTCTCGGGTGTCGTAGAGGCGACGGTTGGGATACCGCTTGATCAGGGTGGGCTTGGACACAGGCGTTCCTCCGCATGCCGAAGCGGCATGTGTGCAACTGCGAATTTGTGCAATTGCCACAACCCTACCTGATTTACAGGCTAACTGCCTATACTTCTCAAGATGTTCGGTGGGTTTTCTAGGATTGTGCCACTGCGAAAGCCATCTCGATGATGGCAGGGTTGACCACCTCGGGGCGTTCGAGTTGCACCATGTGGCCCACCTCGGCCACACGATGCACCTTCGCATGGGGCAGCAGCTTCTCTGTTTCGGCGATGATGTCGTTGATGGTCAGCGAGCGGTGAAGAATCCGGTTGGGGATCAGGCGGTCGTCCTCAGGGATGATCAGCTCGATGGGCAAATCGTCTGAGATGCCTTCTCGGGCCAGACGACCCGCCACAGGCTCGTCGAGCATCGCCACCACCCCCCAGCACACCGATTGAGCGTAGCGCCGGAAGTCTGGAGCCTCCCGAAACCGGATGCGCTCTCGCAGACGCGCTCTGGCAGCATCGTTGAACACCCCGAACAAGCGGTTGCGATAGTCGTTCTCCAACAGATCTGGTGTCATCGCAGCGTACATCTCGGGGGTGGACGCCATCTTCAACATGGCCGCCTCCCGACCAGTGAAGCGCTCGATGCCCGCTGGGGCCAGCAACAGCGCGCCGGCCATGCGATCTGGCGCATCGAGGGCCATGAGCAATGCCATGTGACCGCCCATGGAGTGCCCCACCACCAACGGCTTCACCCCTGCGCCCAAGGTGGCGTCACACACCGCGAGGGCTTGCTGCACCTGCCAGCTGAGCCTGAAAGGCCCATCGAGCTTGCTCGAGCGACCGAAGCCCGGCAGCTCTGGCGCAACCACCCTCAAACCGGCCTTCGCCAATGCAGGGATGGTCTCGGTCCAATAACCCAGGTGCTCACCGAGGCCATGGATCAACAAAACCGGAGGCCCGTCTTCAGGGCCATCGATGACGGTGGCGATCTCCGAAGCACCGATGGTCAGTCGACTCAGCGGACCTGGGACCGGGAGATCTTCGAAAGTGAACCCATTTACACTCATTACAGCTCACCTTGAAGAGGATGAAAACAGTTGACAACCACGCTGAGCCTTGGAAAAAAGAAGGGACCCGACACCCCGCACGGTGGGGAAAGAGATAGGGTGACGGGCCCCCAAAATCGATGTGCCCCGACCCCATTGTCGAGGCGTTTTCGATGCACGCTCACCGGATGTCGTGCGATCCGGTGGGCTGCTCAGTGCTTCAACGGCACTGAGCTTCAACGGCACTGAGCTTCAATAACACTGGCCTTCAACGGCACCAGTCTTCAGCAGCGCCTGCTGGCTAGACGTCACCATACAGGGATTTGACCTCTGCCTTGATCACCTTACCGCTGGTGTTCTTGGGCAGCGTGTCCGCCACTTTGAAGTACTTTGGCACTTTAAAGCGGGCGAGATGCTCAGAGCAATGGCTCTTGAGTGTGCCTGGATCGAAGCCGCTGCCGGCCACGGGCACCACCACCGCGAGCCCCACCTCGCCCCAGCGGGCGTCGGGCACGCCGATGACCACCGCCTCGTCCACCTGCGGGTGCTCCAGGATCGCGTTCTCCACCTCGGCGGGATACACGTTTTCTCCGCCGCTGATGAACATGTCTTTCTGTCGACCTGCGATGTAGAAGAAGCCACCTTCGTCCACCCGGGCGAGATCACCGGTGTGGAACCAACCATCCTTGATGGCCTTGGCGGTGTTCTCAGGATCCTGCCAGTAGCCTGCACACACGATGGGCCCGCCGAGCAACAGCTCACCCACTTCGCCCACTGGGGCGTCGACTCGGGCGCCACCGTGAATCACGGGCTGGCCCACGCTCCCCCGCTTCCGGCCCACCATCCATGGGGGCAGGGAGAAGCAGTTGGGGCCCACTTCGGTCATGCCGAAGCCCTGACGGAAGTTGAAGCCTCGATCGAGCCACGCGTCGAGCAGCACATCGGGGAGCGGCGCACCACCACAGAGCAGTGTGTGCATGCTCGACAGGTCATATCGGTCGAGTCCGCTCTCGAGGAGCATGTGATACATGGTGGGCACCCCCACCATGACCGTGGCCCGCTGAGCCTCACTGATCTGCAGGATCTGCTCGGGGTCGAAGGCATCGGAGAGCAGCATGGTGCCCCCACGATACAACGCCGGGGTGGCCAGGCAGTTGAGGCCGCCGGTGTGGAACAACGGCAGGCAGGCCACCACCCGATCATCAGGGCCCATGTCGGTGGCGTAGACGGTGTTGATGGCGTTGTAGAACAGCTGCTTGTGGGGCAGCATCACGCCCTTGGGACGACCGGTGGTGCCGCTGGTGTAGAGCAGCATGCCCACAGTTTCTTCGGGATGAGTCACCCTGGCCACGGTGTCGGAGGCCTCGGTGAGCAACCGCGCATAGGTCTGATGATCACCCACGGCGTGGCCCAGGGCGATGCCCTTCATCTCGGGCATCGCTTCGAACAAAGCCCCCGCGGCCTCGGCGAAATGGTCGTCGTAGACGAGGACCTTGGGGGTGCAATGACCGAGGATGTCGCCCAGCTCGGGCACGGCGAGACGCCAGTTGAGGGGTGTGTACGCTGCCCCCCGTCGTAGACAGGCGACGAGCAGTTCGAATGACGAGGGCGCGTTCTTCGCCAGGATCGCCACTCGATCGCCCGCCTCTACGCCGAGGGCGCCGAGGGTGTGGGCCCACCGCCAGCTGCGGGCGGAGAGCTCGCCATAGTGCAGCGCCTGGCCGCTCCGGGTCTCTCGAATGGCCACGCGCCACGGGGCCACCTCGGCCCACTTCTGTACCCAGTCACCATACCCGGTGATCACCGCACCCATACCCTACGCGCTCCTCTCTGCGACCCAGGACTCGATGGGGGGCCAGAAGACCGTGGCCCCCTTCCCCGAAGTCGACAGGCCGATGTGGCCGGTCTTGTACTTGATCAGCTGTGTGTCTTCACTGCCCACCAGATCCATGAGGGGCTCACCGCTCGACAACGGCACGATGTGATCGCGCTCGGCGAGGATGGCCAGCACAGGGCAGGTGATCCGACTGAGATCGACGGTCTCACCATCGATCTGCATCTCGCCTTTGACGAGCAGATTCTGCTGGTAGCAGTCACGGATGTACTGGCGATAGAGCTCGCCTGGGAACGGCACATTATCCGCAGACCAGGTCTCCATGGCCCGCCAGGTATCCACGAAACCGTCCCGCTCGCGGTTCTGCCACAGATCACGCCACTTGGTGAGGTTGCCCAGAGGGTTGAGCATGCGAAAACCTGCCTCGAGCAGCCAGCTGGGGATATGACCATAGGCGTCGACGAGAGCGTCGACATTGAACAGGTCGCTGCGGGTCCAGGTGTTGAGCAGGCCCTCACCTTCGAAGTCCACAGGGGTGGCCAGAGCCACGAGGCTGTTCACCCGCTCGGGGCGCAGGGCGGTGTACATCGCCCCCATGGTGCCCCCCATGCAGTAGCCGAAGAGCGACACTGACTCGACGCTGTCGCGCTGGCAGATGTGCTTCACGGCACCGCCGAGGTACGTGAGCAGGTAGTCGGCGAGGCCCTTCTTGGCCTCGGACACCCCAGGTACACCCCAGTCGATGACGTAGCAGGCATGCCCCTTCTGAGTGAAGTGCTCGATGAGGCTACGCCCCGGCATAAAGTCGAGGATGTAGTACTTGTTGATGAGGCTGTAGATGAAGAGCACAGGGGTCCGGTGCACCTTCACCCCATCTTTGGGGGGGTAGTACAACAGCCGCGTGGGGCCGTGGGTGTGGATGACGTCGTGCGGCGATCGTCCTGTGGGCGTCTCGGGTCCTCGCAGCTCCGCAGGGACGATCCGAGTGGCGGCTTCTCGGACGGCCTCGGCGATCTTCAGCACCGTCTCACTCCTTGGTGGTGCCCTCCCCTGCAGGGGCAGGGCGCTTGCTCGTGGCTGGCTTGGATACGGTCTTGGATTCAGTCTTGGACGAGGCTGCTGTCCGAGTGCTGGTCTTGCGACTCGAGCTGGCACTCGACTTCCGAGTGCCGGTGCGGGCAGGTGCCTTCTTTGTGGGGGCCTTCTTCTCAGGCGCCTCTGCAGTCGTTGCATCATCAGCTTTGGCGACGGGAGCCTTCGCTGGTGCAGTCCTGGCTGCGGGCTTCTTCGCTGGAGCTTTCTTCGCTGGAGCTTTCGTTACTGGGGCTTTCTTCTCAGCAGCCAGTGCAGGCTCGGCCTTGC
>JBKAGE010000039.1:0-182143 GCA_046290225.1 Bradymonadia bacterium
TTACGCAGGGGAGCGAGCAAACAAGGCGAAGCCTTGAGCGACCCTGCCTACCCGGGAAGGTGCCTGCCTCAGCAGGTGCCTGAACGTGTACGCGACCGATGAGGCGGCCCGAAGGGCTGCCGAAGGCCAGGCGCCTACGCAGGCGGAGCGCAGCGACGACTGCCTACCAGGGCCCAGCCGCAACGCCCATCACTGCCCAATTCAACGCCCGCCCAGGGCTCCAAAGATCCCGTAGCAATGCCAAACCGCCATCTGTAGCACTGCAGCAATACTCAGAGCCCGAACTGCCCCTTGATCCCACCGATGAAGGTCGCATCATCCTGGGCCTTGCGCGCATCGAGCAACATCTCGGCGTCGTCGCCGGCCCGGTAACGCAACGTGTTGGTGCCGTCAGTGGTGGCCGTGTAGATCACCTCAGCCACCAGGCTGGCCTCAGATCCCCCAGTCATCTGGCTCCAGGCGCCCATGAGCTTCTGGATCACCGGCTGGTACTCCGCCATGGACTCATCGTTGGCGAAGTCGAAGGACCGACCGCCGAAGTCGGTTTTGATCATGCCCGGTTCGACGATCTTCACCTTCACCCCAATGGCAGCCATCTCATAGTGCAGAGCCTCGGAGATGCCCTCCACTGCGAACTTGGTGCCGTGGTACAGCGCTCCGAGGGGGAAGGTCATCTGCCCGCCGATGGAGCTGATGTTCACGATGGTGCCCGCCTTGCGGCTGCGGAAGTGCGGGATCACCCCCTTGGTGGTCTCGATGAGGCCGAGGACGTTGGTGTCGAACTGGCGGCGCACGCGATCCATGTCAAAGGCCTCGAGGGGCCCATAGGCGCCG
Source organism: Bradymonadia bacterium (assembly GCA_046290225.1). Taxonomy (GTDB): domain Bacteria; phylum Myxococcota_A; class Bradymonadia; order UBA7976; family UBA1532; genus JBKAGE01. The sequence goes on from JBKAGE010000039.1 coordinate 835, forward strand.
TAGCCGGCGTTGTTCAGCAGCACGTCGATGCCACCGAAGCGCTCGATGCCCTCAGAGACTGCGGCTGAGATCGAGTCGGCGTCCGTAACGTCGAGGCGTGTGACGAGCACATTGTCGAGGGCAGCGAGCTCTGCCCCCTTCGAAGGGGTGCGCATGGTGGCGATGACGTTCCAGCCCTTGCTCTGGAACAGCTCCGCGGTGGCCTTGCCAATGCCAGTGGATGCGCCGGTGATGAGGATGGTCTTGCTCATGGGGGTTCTCCTGTGTCGTCGTGGATGAGGCAGCGAGGAGAATCTAACCAGAGAGAGGCCCAGGGGGATATGCCGATCGCGCCGACCTGCCATCAGATCGCGCCAAGGTGATCGGGGAGGCGCCCGCTGGGGGAGTATCTGAAGTGGCCAAGGGCGTTGGAAGCATGGAACATGGAATGCCCAACTCAGCCAGGGCCCATGTGACGAATTAGGGTCAAGGAGCACCATGCGTTCACTCAGCCTGTTTGCGATCGCCTGCCTCACCGCCTGCGGCGGCAAAACTCCCGAGGTCAAATCACCTGAAGCGGCTGCGAGCCAGCCGGCCGCGCAGATGCCCAAGACCGAGGCGGCTGGCGCAATGCCAGCGTCGATGCCTGCGCGGGTACCCTCCATCCTCAGCGGCGCCGAGATCACTGAGTCTGGCGCCGACAAGCCCACCAGCAACTCGGGGTGTCACTGGTTGTCTGCCGACGGCAAACAGGTGGCTTGCGTGGAGCACATGATCGAGATGGGCTTCGGTCACTCGAAGGTGCGCATCTTCGACGTGTCCAACCCCGGGAAAGCCCTCTCCGAACATCTCGTCTTCAACGGCGACACTGGCGATGCGAAGAACATCAAGCCCGACGCTGTGGCGGCGGTGAATGCTGCCTTCGCCAAGGGCGGCTTCGTCGCCGAGGGCAAGTATGGTGGCGACGGCAAAATCGACCCCAAGGGGGCGGCAGCCCGGGCCCCGAAACCCTCGGGAGAGCACAGCACGTGCTGCGTCATGAGCCCCAGCTCCACTGTGGCCTTCGAGCGGACCGGCCTCGTGACCACCACCTTCGACATCGCGTGCCACTACGGGGCCGAGAAGAGCGCTGGCGCGTGCTACATCAAGGACTACAACGACGAGAGTCACCCCCACGAGGTGGCCTTCGTCTTCACGCCTTGAGCGACCTGCCTACACAGAGGTTCGCCGCCACAGCGCGGGCAACCCCCTGAGCAACAACAGCAGCGCGCCGCCGACAGCCACCAGGGCAAGCGAGAGCACCACCGCCAGACGCACGTCGGACTCGAGAGCGGTGAAGATGGCCAGGGGCATGGTCTGGGTGGTGCCCGAGAGGTTGCCGGCGAAGATCAGCGTGGCGCCGAATTCGCCGAGAGCCCGAGCCCAGGCCATCGAGATCCCCACGAGCAGCCCTGGCAACGCGATGGGCAGCGCGACGCTGAAGAAAGCCCGGGTCGGCGAGGCGCCGAGGGTGCGGGCGACGACGAGCAGATCGGGGTCGACCTTGCGGAAGGCGTTCGCCGCCCCCTGCACGAAGAACGGCGCCGAGACCACCACCTGAGCCGTCACCACGGCGGCCTCGGTGAAGGGCAGGGCGAGGCCCCACGCGCTCAACGTCGGGCCCAGGATTCCCTGGCGCCCAAAGGCCTGCAAGAGCGCGACGCCGATGACCGCTGGAGGGATGATGACGGGCAGACCCACCACGATCTCGGTGGCCCGTACAAAAGGACTGCGGCGGGTGACGAGCCACCACGCCAGCGGCGTGCCTGTGACGATGGTGATGGCGAGGCTCACGAGGGTGGTCTTCACGCTGAGCCAGAGGGCAGGGGCGAAGAGCGGGTGACTCAGCCCCGCCGTGATGTGGGCGCTGTCACTGGAGAGTGCCAGGGCAACGACAGGCAGGGCCAGCACGCCGACGAGGCTCACCGCCAGGAGCGTACCCAGGATCAGAGCGGGGGGGAGGCTGGGCACAGGGGGATCGATCTCCGGGGTTGGCTCTATTTTCTTAGAGGCACAGATTGAAGGATGCAAACCCCCTGAGGCAGAGTCAGGCCGGTCACCTGATGAGCAGCGTGGCGAGCATGGGCCAGCTCAGGGCCCCTGGAGAGGTGTAGAAGATGAATCGATGGGGGATCGCGATCCTCGTGTTGTCACTCTGGGCATGTGACGACGGCGCGACGATCACTCGGCCTGGAGGCAACAGCGACGCTGGCGGAGCCGGAGGCGTCGGAGGCGTCGGAGGCACAGGTGGAGCGATGGTCGCAGATGCTGCCGTCGATGATCCGGACGCCATGGGTGGCGCCGACGCCATGGCGGGAGATGCGGCGGTCGATGCGCCTGATGCCGAGGTGGACGAGCGCCCAGACGCCATGACCCCTGCAGATGGCGCAGTGCCTCCAGCTGATGGGGGCATTGAGCCCCAAGAGGTGCCGTTCCAGACTGGCACCGAGATCGTCACCGCCAGCGGTGAAATTCAAGGCCGCGAAGACGATGAGTTGCGGGTGTTCAAGGGCATCCCCTTCGCCGCGCCTCCGGTGGGCGAGCGACGTTTCAAGGCGCCGGCTCCCGTGGAGCCCTGGGGCGAGCCCCTCGTCGCTGACGAGTTCGGCCCTTCGTGCCTGCAGGCCGTGGCCCTCAACGACAACGGCACCAGCGAAGACTGCCTCACCCTCAATGTATGGGCTCACCAGGACGATGAGCCCAGGCCTGTCATGGTGTGGATCTACGGCGGTGGGTTCATCGTCGGCGAGACCGCCATGGGCACCTACGACGGAGCCGATCTCGCCCAGTCTGCTGATGTGGTGGTGGTGTCCATCAACTATCGACTGGGCGTGCTGGGCAACCTGGCCCTGCCGGAGCTGCGCGACGAAGATCCCATGGGCGCGGTGGGGAACATGGGCTTGCTCGATCAGATCGAGGCCCTGCGCTGGGTGAAGGCCAACGCCGCAGCGTTCGGTGGTGATCCGGAGAACATCACCGTCTTCGGTGAGTCTGCTGGGGCCATCTCCACCTGCGCGTTGATGGGCGCCCCACTCGCCGACGACTTGTTCCACAAAGCGATCATGCAGAGCGGCAACTGCACCCTGTTCTCGGTGATCGAGGGTGAGGGGTTGCCCGGGGTGCCTGGGGTCTTCGAGTTTGGTGAGCAGATCGCTGCCGAGGTGGGCTGTGGCGAGGCGGAAGATCGTCTCGCCTGTCTGCGAGAGGCCCCGGCGGAAGATCTCGTGGACGTGCTCGAAGCTGGGGCGCTGTTGAACATCTTGGACACGGGTGCCCCTCTCGGGTGGACCATCGACGGGGTGGTCTTGCCCCAGATGCCCTACGATCGCATTCGCGCGGGTGAGGCGCCCGAGCGACCGGTCATCGCCGGGAGCAATGGCAACGAAGGCTTCATCTTCACCCTCGGGCAAGATGTGCCCAGCAGAGAGGCGTTCCGCGATTTGCTGGCGCCGATCTTCGGTGGCCCCGAGGCGGCCCAACAGATCGTCGACCTCTACCCACGGGCTGTGTATCCGCTCTCGAAAGACGCCTTTACGGCCTTCATGGGAGAGTGGCTGTTCAATTGCAACGGCTATCACATGGTGCGATCGCTCGACGGCCTCGGCTATGCCTATGAGTTGCGTGTCGGGCCGCCCTTGCTCATGACGCCCTATGGCCCCATGCACGCTGCAGATCTGTTCTATGTGTTCGGGAACTTCCTGCGCAGCCTGATGCTGCCTACTGCGGTGGACCTGGGGCTGAGCCGCAGGGTGCAGTTGGCCTGGGGCAGTTTTGCCCGCACTGGTGTGCCCACGTGGGAAGGGGGCTGGCCTCCGGCCCGAGCGGAGAACCCGCAGCATTTGAGCATCGAGATCTTCAGCGAGGTCCGTGACGAGTTCCGGGCCGGGCGATGCGACGCCATGCGGGAGATGGGTGTGCTGCCCTGAGGGCTCAGCTGACCTTGTCTTGCGTCTTCGTCTCGAAGTCGCTGGCGTCATGGCGCTCGTGTAGCTGCTCCGAGGGGTCACCCCAGGCGCGGTTCACCATGCGACCGCGTTGCGTCGCCGGGCGCTCGGCGACGAGATCGGTCCACCGCTTCAGGTGGGTGTACTCGTGCACCGACAGGAACTCTGCGGCGTTGTAGATCTGCCCCTGGGCCAACACCCCGTACCAGGGCCAGATGGCCATGTCGGCGATGGAGTATTCGTCACCGGCCATGTAGGTGTGATCGGCGAGGTGCCGGTCGAGCACGCTGAGCTGGCGCTTGGCCTCCATGGCGAAGCGGTTGATGGCGTACTCGATCTTCTCCGGGGCATACGCATAGAAGTGGCCAAAGCCACCGCCGAGGTAAGGGGCGCTCCCCATCTGCCAAAACAGCCAGTTGAGGCACTCCGTGCGGGCGCGGTGGTCAGTGGGCAGGAACGCCCCGAACTGCTCCGCGAGGTAGAGCAGGATCGAGCCAGATTCGAAGACCCGCACCGGGGGATCTTGCCGGTGATCGGCGAGCACGGGGATCTTGGAGTTGGGGTTGATGTCGACATAGCCGCTGCCGAACTGGTGCCCCTCGCTGATGTTGATGATCCAGGCGTCGTACTCGGCACCCTCGTGGCCCAGGGCGAGCAGCTCCTCGAGCATCATGGTGACTTTCACCCCGTTGGGGGTGGCCAGCGAGTACAGCTGCAGACCGTGCTTGCCCACGGGCAGCTCTTTCTCGTGGGTGGGGCCGGCGATGGGGCGGTTGATGTTGGCGAAGCGGCCGCCACTGCTCTGATCCCAGGTCCAGACCTTCGGGGGGGTGTACTCGGACATGTGCTGCCTTTTGAGTGAGGGGTGGTGTGTGCACGGTGTGCCTAAACTGCACCCTCTGATGCCTCCGGGCAAGCTGGGGTTCCAAGGTGGTTGAACACCACGACATGAGGGCCCATGCTCGCCTTCGCTCGGGGCATCTGGGCCCCTCGATCTTCTCATTGGAAAAGGAGCGATCGCGTGCAAGCTGATCATCCGCTCGTTCAGCGGACACAGGAATGGTTCGACCGGGTCTGGGGGCGCAAGGAGCTCGCTGCAGTCGACGAGATGTGCACCCCCGACGTGAAGGTGCACGGCCTCGGCGGGCCCATGGTGGGTGTGGCCCTCTATCGAGATCACGTGGTGGCGCCGTTCTACGCAGCCTTCGCTCAGTTCAAGGTGGATCTGCTCGATGCCTTCGTCTGTGACGATCTGGTCTCGATGCGGGTGCGCTACACCATCACGCGCCACTGTGGAGAGCAGGTGGTCATCGAAGGGGCCGGCTTCGTGCGCTTCGAGGACAATCGCCTCGCCGAGGCATGGAACTACATGGATTTCCTCTCTTTACTGGTGCAGACCGGTGATGTGGACGCTGATGTGCTGCCCACGATGTTGGGACGGGAGACCGCTCAGGCCTGAATCGTACTGGGCTGAATCGTACTGGGCTGAATTGTACTGGGTGTGAGCCTTCTGCTGCTCTGGTGCATCTCTGATGTCCTGATCTCAACGGAGAGAGTTGGTCTGTGCGTCAGAACGAGTTTGTCGCCCTCATGGCGCTCTTGATGTCCTTCGTGGCGTTGTCCATCGACGCCATGCTCCCCGCCCTCGGGCACATCAGCGTCAGCCTCGGCATCACCAACGCCAACGACGTGCAGTGGGTGATCACCTCGATCTTTCTGGGCATGAGCGTGGGGCTGTTGCTCTACGGACCGCTTTCCGATGCCTATGGCCGAAAGCCCGCCATCTATCTCGGTGTATCGATCTTCCTCGTGGGGTGTGTGCTCTCGTACCTGTCGGGCAGTTTCGAGGTCATGCTCGCAGGCAGGGTGCTGCAGGGCCTCGGCGCAGCCTCGGCCCGGGTCGTCACCACGGCGCTGATCCGCGATCGATTCGAAGGCAATCAGATGGCGCGGATCATGTCGCTCATCGTGCTGATCTTCATCCTGGTGCCGGCGCTGGCCCCCATGATCGGCCAGGGCATTCTGCTGATCGGCGACTGGCGGGACATCTTCGCCTTCATGATGGCTCTGGGGCTCGTGGGGGTGAGCTGGTTCGCCATCCGACAGGAGGAGACGCTCCCCAAAGCGCGCCGGCTGCCTTTCTCGCTGCCCACAATGATGGCCGGGGCCCGAGAGACCCTCAGCCACCCCGTGGCGAGGGGGTTCACGCTGGCTTCGGGCCTCGTCTTCGGGGCCTTCATCGGCTACCTCGTCTCGGCCCAACAGATTCTACAGGTGCAATACGCACTGGGTGAGCGCTTTCCGTATGCCTTCGGAGGTTTGGCGCTGTGTGTCGGCGGGGCGTCTTACGTCAACTCGCGGTGGGTGGAGTCGGTGGGCATGCTCAAGGTGTGCGTGCTCTCGCTCAAGGGCCTCTCAGCCCTGGCGGTGGCTTTCGTGGGCGTCGCCGTGGCCTTCGACGGCCACCCGCCGATGGTGGCCTTCTTGTTGTACCTCGGGGGCACCTTCTTCTGCTTCGGGCTGCTCTATGGGAACTTCAACGCGCTGGCCGTTCAGCCCATGGGGCACATCGCCGGCATCGCCAGCTCGATCATCGCCGCCGTGCAGACGCTGCTCTCCGTGCTCCTCGGCGGGCTCATCGGTGGCAGCTACAACGGTACGGTGCTGCCTCTGGTGCTCGGGTTTCTCGTGCTCGGCATCGCGGCGTTGGCGTTGACGACCAGGGTGGGGCGTCTGCACATGACCCCCGAAGGATGAGACTCGAAGACAGATGGACTGGAACGACGTTCGATACTTCCTCGCCCTGGCCCGCTTGGGCGCCGTGCGGGCCGCGGGCAAGTCCCTCGGGGTGAGCCACTCCACTGTGGCCCGGCGAGTGGAGGCCCTCGAGGCCGAGCTGGGCACTCGACTGTTCGACCGGCACCGCGACGGCTACATGCTCACCGAAGCGGGTGAGCAGATGTTGCCTCGAGCAGAGCGGATCGAAGGTGAGATGGCGGCCCTGGAGCGGGGTCTGGTGGGGCAGGACGAGCGCCTGTCGGGCCCGGTGAACATCACCTGCAGCGATCACATCATCGCCCGTTTGCTGTTGCCCGAGCTCGAGGCACTCTCCAGGCAGTATCCCGAGATCGAGGTGCACTTCAGCGTGGACAGTCGCTCGTTCGATCTTTCGCGACGAGAGGCCGACATCGCGATCCGCACCCTCGTGGTGGACGATCAGCCGCCGCCACACCTCATCGGTCGAAAGGTGGCGCCCCTCGTCATCGCCAACTATGTCGCCCTGGATCATGCAGAGCGGCTCGATCCCGAGATCGTCGGCCCGCAGGCGACCCGATGGCTGTCTTTCGAGCCTCGAAAGGCCCATGAGGGCATCATCACCCAGTCTGATTACGCCGATGTGGCGCCGTGGGGCACCTTCACCACGATGGAGCTCACGTTGGAGGCGGCCCTCGTTGGTCTGGGGCTGGCCATGCTGCCCACCTATGTGGGCGATCCACACCCTGGCCTTCGGCGTCTACGACACCCAGGCCTGTGGCATCTCGCCGACATCTGGCTCATCTCTCACCCTGATCTCAGGGACAATGCACGCTTCAGAGCCGTCCGGGCCTGCATTGCCAACTGCCTGAAATTGCATCGAGGTCTCTTTGAAGGAGAAGGGTGGTTCACAGATGGGACAGAGGGTCCCGAAAACGCCCCAGGGGGGTAGAGAGATTCGGCGCTAACCTCACTCTCGTCCACTGATGAGAGGAGCCAGCCATGGCCAACGCCGCTTTCTGGGACAACATCGCTGAAGGCTATGCCGCCAAGCCCGTGGAGAACCCCGAGGCCTTCGAGCGCAAGATCGTCATCACGAAGGGCCTGATGCGCGCCGAAGATGTGGTGCTCGACATCGGCTGTGGCACCGGCTCTCTGGCCCTGCGCCTCGCTGACTCCGGTGGCCACCTGCACGGCCTCGACATCTCGAAGGAGATGATCCGCATCGCCCGAGGCAAGGCCACCGACCAGCAGGTGGGCAACGTCAGCTTCCACGTGGGGCCCTTCGACGACACCTTCACCGTATTCGAGCCCGGCAGCCTCGACGGCATCTGCGCCTACAGCCTGCTGCACCTCGTCGCTGACCGGCCAGGCGCGTTGAGGCAGATCTTCGAGCTGATCAAGCCAGGTGGGTTCTTTGTGTCGTCGACGGTGTGCTTGGGGAACACGTGGGTGCCCTTTGGCCCGATCCTCACGGTGATGCGCTGGATGGGCAAGGCCCCCGACATCGTGCGCAGCGTCTCGACCGATACGCTGGTGGCCGAGGTGAAGGCGGCGGGCTTCGTCGACGTGCAGCTGCCCGACGTCGGGGCCGAGAAGACTGTCGCCTTCATGGTGGCGAAGAAGCCGGAGGTGAAGTGATGACCACGATCTACATGCTCTTTTCCATGGGGCTCTCGGGGATCTTCAAGCGATACTTCGGCCGTTGAAGGCAGCATGAAACCGAGGAGCCGTGATGAAGTGCCTGTGCGTGCCGGGTCTCGCCTGCAGCAGTGACATCTTCGAAGCCGCCGCCGAGCACCTGCCCGGGCTGAGTGTTCACGCCGTGGACTGGCCGTTGCCCGAGCGCATCACCACGATGGACGCAACGGCTTTCTGGGTGGCAGAGCAGATCGAGGCCACTGGGGCCGAGGTCGTCATCGGCCACAGCCTCGGAGGCCTCGCGGCGCTGCACCTGTACGCCATCGCTCCCGAGCGCATGACTGCGCGCCTCTTCATCGCCGACACGTTCCTCGCGGGGCCTCACCCCATGTTCCGGAACTTTCTGTGGCAACCTCCACAGCCGCTCGAAGCCCGCGTGCACCAGATGCTCGACACCCTGAGGCCGAAGTTCCCTGTGCTCAGAGAAGCGGTCATGGGCTTCGAGGAGACGCCCACATGGCGTGAAGCGGCGCTGAAGTCCGGGGCCATCTTCATCTATGGCGGACGCGGCGGTGAGGTCTCCGATGACGAGCTGGCCCGTCGGGCAGGGATCCCGGAGGGCGCCACCAACACCGTGCACGTGGTGCCCGGGACCTCGCACTTCCTGATGCTCGAAGCCCCCGAGGCTTTCTATGGCCACATCCGTGAGGCGGTTCAAGCGAGCGATCAGGGCGTTGAAGGCGGGTGATAGACGAGGGTGATCTTCGACGGGGCCCCTTCGATACCCTGAGTGTTCACTGCCCGAATGGTGAGGGTGTTCTCACCTGGTGAGAGATCCCAGGTGTGGTGAGCGCCCTCGATGCGGGCGCCGTTCACCGTGAAGTGGCTGAAGCTCGGCGTGTTGTGACTCAGCTTGAGCTCGAGCTGAGCCCCCTGGGGAGCGACCTCGATGTGCACGCTGTTGAGCAGGGGATAGAGGGGGTCAGCGTCGGTGATGATGTCCACGCCTTCGAGGGGGGCGCCTTGAAACAGCAGCTCCGGAGTCACCCCATGCGGGAGCAAAAACGACTTTGCCGTTGATGACTTCTCTGCGTGTGCGGGGTTTTTGTCGAAGATGCGATTGTCGTGGGCGAGCTGGAACGCGTGGAAGTAGCTGAGCCACATCTCCCGGTTAGGGGGCTTGGGCATCCAGGTGGAACCACCGTGCACCAGCTCGATCTCTCCGGCTTTGCCGCGATGTCGGAGCATCTGCACTTGCCGAGCGCTCAGAGGACGCCCTTCATGGGTCCAGTACGCGTTGTTCTGGCCATCGACGGCCACCCACTGCCGGAGGTCATCGTTCCAGACCTCCGAGATCACGTGACCCTTGCCGGTGCCGTAGGACATACCCGCCTGTCGCAGGCTCACCACTCGGGCGGGGTATCCCAGGGCGTTGAGGGCCTGGGCGAGCACGATGCTGTACTCCACACAACGAAACCGGGCGCCCTCCTGCACCGCGTGCAGAATGTCGAGGGCGTTGGGTGAGACCGGCTCGTTGAGGCCGCTGTGGGCCCAGCGATCGTGCACCCACGCCAGCACCGCGGTGTGGGCTTCGAGCTGGGTTCTGGTGTTGGCCACGAGGGCGGGCAGATCGAACTCTTCTCGGAGCGCCTGGGCGTTCGCCGATGCCATCTCGTCGAAGCGCAGCATCGAAGAGGAGAGGCTGGGGTTCTCCCACGTGGTGATCTCGTAGACCTTCAGCCGTGTTCGGGCCTCGCGCATGGTCCTGAGGGCCGCGGTGAAGCGAGGGCTCTGGCGAATCAGGGCCAGATCATCATCTTTCGCGGTGTGCTCCGCTTCGGTCCAGCCAGTCTTCGACGCAGCTTCGAGGGCGTCGAGGGCTTGCTCGGCCCGACCGGCGCGGCCATGGACACAGGCCACTCCATAGTGAACCCGCCCGCGGAAGTCTCTCAGCTTGGGCGGGAACTCCAGGGTGAGCATCTGCTCGTAGGCCTTCAGCAGGGCCTCTTCGTCCCCAGCTTTGCGGGCAGCCTTGGCCTGGGTGTCGAGGGCCACGAGGGTGTCGAGCACCTTCTGCCTACCTGCATCCGGCGCGGCGCCACAGGCTGGGGCAAGGTGAAGAAGCATCAGTGTGAGGAGTGACGTTTTCAAGAGGGATCGAATGCTCATGCTCGGGCCTGCTCTCCCTCCACAGGATCGCCCCCGAGCGACTCGATGTAGGCGTCGTAGACAGGGATGCGCGGGCTCTGCAGGCCCAGCCGACGCCAGCATTGCACAGCATCGAGACCCCACATCGCCTCGCCGTAGGCCTTCAGCGGCTCGGGCACCTCGACGCCATAGGTCTCGAAGCGGGTCACTACGGGGAAGTACACGAAGTCGGCGATGGTGGGATGCCCGAACAGGAAGGGTCCACCAGAGCGATCCAGGCACGCTGTCCAGATCTCCATGATGCGGTCGATCTCGCGCTGGGTCGGCGCATCAGGCGAAAAGTCGGGCACACGGGCGAAGGGGTGGCACGAGAGGTGTTGCCGCACGTGCAGAAACCCCGACACCATCTCGCTACAAATCGCCCGAGCTTGAGCGCGATCGAGGGCAGCCTCGGGCCACAAGCGGGCATCCGGCGCGGCCTCGTGGGCCCACTCGCAGATCGCCAGGCTCTCGTGGATGGGCGCGTCGCCGACCCACAAGACCGGGAACAACCCCGTGACGCTGCCGAGGGCCCTGCGGTTGGGCAGGTCTTCCAGAGGGCTCAGCCCCCCCGAAGTGGTGCCCTCGGCGGTGTTCTGATGCCCCACCTTCACCGGCGCGGTGTCGGTGGTGAAGTCGATGCCGGCGTGGGTGAGGGTCAGCCAGGCCCGCATCGACCACGATGAGTACCGCAGTGAGAGGACCGAGAGGGTGAGGGGGTCAGCGTGCTCGGACATGGGCCACCTTCGGATTGGGGTGGACCGGTTATCAGTCGCGGGGTGCCAGGCCGTCAAGGAGCGCGCTGATGCTCAAGGACCAGCGGCGGGCCATGGATTCGGTGCTCGAACCGAGCCAGCCCGCGCGCTCTTGCGTGGCGAGGCCGATGGCCACGGCGAGCAGGCTGTGGGCGATGTCGGTGTCGTCGCCAGCGAGCACGCCGGCGTCGATGCACTGCCGAACGCGCTTCAGCAAGAAGCGTCGCATGACATCTCCGGCGTGGAGCTCGGCCTGATCAGGCACGAAGGCCATGAAGGGCCGCGAGAACATCAACTCGCCGAGGGCAGGGTGGTCGTGAGCAAAGGCGCGAAAGGCATGCATCGAGGCTTCGAGGTTTGCTCGGGGGTCGTCGCGCTCCGGGAGCGCGAGCATGCGCTCGCCCAGCATGCGAAACCCTTCGAAGAACAGGGCTCGAATCAGCCCCTCCTTGTCGCCAAAGAGCTCATAGATCGCCGGCGGTGACGTGTGGGCGAGGCGGGCGATGCGTCGAGTGGTGCAGGCCGCTTCTCCCTCGGCTTCGAGCAGCTTCAGTGCGGTCTCGAGGACGGTGGCCTTGAGCGCAGCATTGCGGAGTTTTGGTCTGGGCATGGCTCAGCGATGTACCGCAGAACTCTGCAGAGGTCGACCACGTCGCACGGCTCACATGCCCCGCTGTGTGTGCTCGCGGATGTCAGCCTCGTTGCCCTGTCGGATCGCCTGCAGGGTGGCCTCGCGGGCCCGCCGCTTAGTCTCTGCATGTGCCCGCATGTCCAGTGAGGTGAGCTGAGCTGCTCGGGCCATGGCGGCGTCGAACAACGCCTCTGGGGCCACGACCTGATCGAGGAAGCCAGCCTTCAGCGCGCCCTCCGGATCAAAGGCCTCGGCAAGCACCACCGCCCGCTCGAAATGAGCTGCGGTGAGGCGCTGGCGGCAAATCGCGATGGCCGCTCTGGGCATGGTGAGCCCGATGGCGACCTCATTGGCCTGGTAGTTGAAATCACCGGAAATGCCGATGCGGTAGTCCGCCGAGAGCGTCAAGAAGGCCCCCATCGCCATGGCGTGCCCCGGGCAGGCGATCAGCACCGGCGTCCGGTGCTCGAGCAGGCGGGCGGCGAGTTCGAAGCCCGCTTGCAGCATGCCCAGAGTCTGGGCGTTGCCTTGCTTGAGGATTTTCAGATCGAAGCCTGCAGAGAAGATGCCCGGGCGACCTGTGAGGACCACGACGGCCCCATCAGCCTCCGCCTGATCGAGGGCGCTGTTGATCTCGGCGATCATCTGCGGTGACAGGGCGTTCACCTTGCCATCGTCGAGGGTGATGCGGGCGATCTTGTGCTCACAGGCATAGTTGACCAGCTGGCTCACGTTGTTCTCCTGTTTCGTGTTGGTGTTTCGTTCCGATGTTACGAAACGTTGGTACGAAACGAGGCGAAACTATGCAACCCTTCTCTCTGTGGTGCGTGTTTCGGGGGGGATACAGGCTGGTCAGCCTACAAAGGCGACACCTTCGAGAAGGAGAGCCCGCCAAAGATCTGCGTCGACTTCGGGGATCGAGACCCACTCTTTGAAGATCTTGCTGCCTGGTCCGAAGGGCTCGCCCTGACCGGCCTCGATCAGCTCGGCCACGCGGGCCTTCGGCAGCTTCACGACGAGGCCAGCGTCTTTGTAGCCGGTGAGGGCGAGGAACTCTTTGCCCACGTGCAGGCACCGACTTTTCATGATGGTGCCTTCCCGGACTTCGGGATGGGTGGCGTGCAACTCTCCGGCGAGGTGCCAGAACAACTCTTCGGCGGTCATGGGGCTCGACTCTCCATTTTCAAGTGAACGTTGAGCCTACGACACTTTGACCACCGCGGGATCAGAGTCTCATGCCACCGCTGGCCTCGATGCGCTGCGCGGTGACCCAGCGAGAGTCGTCCGAGGCGAGGAAGGCGGCCACGTCGGCGATGTCTTCTGCGTGGCCGACGCGATCGAGGGCGGTGACGCTGCGCATGAACCCGATGCCGTCTTCGGTCTTGAGCCAGGGGTTCATGTCGGTGTCGATGGCCCCCGGTGCGAGGGTGTTCACCGTGATGCCCCGCTTGCCCAGGTGCTGCGCCAGCACCTGAGTCATGGTGTCGACGGCGCCCTTGGCGGCGCTGTAGGTGACATACTCCGCCATGGAGAACCGGGTGAGGCCGGTACCGATGTTGATGATCCGACCATTGTCCCGCAGGCGGGGGAGCGCGCGTTGGATGGTGAAGAACACCCCCTTCACGTTGAGGCCGAAGATGCGATCGAACTCCGCCTCGGTGACGTCTTCGATGAGTGTGTTGCCGATGACCCCGGCGTTGGCCACCAGAATGTCGAGGGTGGGGCTGCCTTCGCCGAGCAGTCGGTCGACTTCGTGGAAGAGCGCGTTGATGCCGTCGAGGGTGGCGCCATCGGCGCAGATCCCGTGGGCCTCTCCACCTGCGGTGGCCACGGCCTGCTCCACCTCCGCAGCAGCCGCTGCGTTGCTGCGATACGAGAACAGAACGCGGGCGCCGTCGGCGGCGAGGCGCAGGACCATGGCCCGGCCGAGTCCGCGGCTCCCGCCAGTGACGAGGGCGGTTTTTCCGGCGAGAGGAAGCTGAGCGCGCTGCATGGGGAACTCCTATAGATGTACGATTTTGCAGAGCCCGGTGATGGAAGAACTCTGCCTGTGAGTTGTGCTGAGCTGCTTTGACAATGGCGGCAGGGAGCCTCTTGGAGAAGACACGCCGGTGCACAGGGGATATAAAAATACGTATATCGATGCTGTGAGTGTTTGATGCCTGATCACACCGTCACGACAGATCCCCTGAGCGCGGCCTCGTGGGACGACCTGCGTACCTTCCTCGCTGTCGTACGGACCGGCAGCCTCTCCCGCGCTGCTGAGGCTTTGGGGATCACCCAGCCTACGGTGGGCCGACGTCTCGATCGTCTCGAAGAGGCCTTCGACTTCCCGTTGATCCGCCGAACAACTCAAGGGTGCACGGCCACGGCCCGTGGTGCTCGCCTCGTCCCTCTGGTGGAGCGCATGCGGGAGGCCGCGGATGGTGTGGCCCGAGTGGCGTCGTCCACTTCGAATGATCTACAGGGCGTGGTGCGGATCGCAGTGGGCGATCTGATGGCTCGACACATCGCCCGTCACCTGCCCACGTTGCTCGCCGACGCCCCAGGCCTGCGAGTGGAAGTGGTCTCCGGGCTCGACTTCGTGCAGCTCGAGCGCGGAGAAGCCGACATCGCCATACGTAACCGGGCCCCAGAGGGGGATCATTGGGTGAAGCGCCCGATGCCAGCGTCTCCATATGCCATCTATGGCAGCCAGGCATACGCAGAAATGCACCCAGACGCCTTCGACGACGAGAAACGATGGTCGACATGTGCCTGGGTGTCCTTCGAGCGGGGTCGTACGACGGCGACGTCGACTTTCATTCAGGCCAGGGCGACTCACCCACCGGTCGTGGGCTTCTCCAACTCGTTGTTGATCCTCGAGGCTGCTGCATGTGGGATGGGGCTGACGATGTTGCCGATGTGGCTGGGAGATGATGATCCCCGATTATGCCGTGTGAGCGATCCGCTGCCTGACTTCGAGATGAGGGGTTTCCTCGTCATGCACCCCAGCGCTCGCCGACTGCGGCGCGTACGTTGGATGGCCTCTCAGCTGGTGGAGTTGTTCAGCCACACAGAGGAGGTCAGATGAGGCATGTATACGTCTTCGGCAACGGCAACCTGAGCTTCGAGGCGTTCCTAGAGCACTATGTGACGCCCCTCGGATCTTTGTCCCTCGACGAGACACATTTCATCGTGTGCGATTTCCGAGGTGTGGACACCCTCACGATGGAGTACCTCAAGAGCCGGACACCCTGCGTGACGGTCTTCCACATCGGCGAGCGTCCGCGCTACCTGCCCGACAAGTACAAGACGCGGGTGAGTCAGTGGCAGGTTGTCGGGGGGTTCGAGAGTGACGAGGCCCGAGATGAAGCGGCGATGACGGCGTGTACTCATTTCCTCGCCATCGATCAGAACACTTCGGCAAAGAGACAAAGCGGCACCTCACGCAATATCGAGCGGTGTCTCGCTTTAGCGAAGCTACCTGTAAATCAGTGAGTCTGAGCTTTGGCTGGGCCTTTGTAGGCAGTCGTCGCTTCGCTCCGCCTGCGTAGGCAGCTGCCGACGGCCGGCCTTCGGGCCGCCTTGGAGCTGCGTACACGTCGCCACGCTCGCTGAGGCGAGCAGGCCTCCGGGTAAGCAGGGTCGCTCAAGGCTTCGCCTTGTTTGCTCGCTCCCCTGCGTAAAAAGTCAGTCTTGGTATGACTTTGCACTGATTCCGGCGCTGTTGGGACTTTCGCCCAGCGCCGGGGCTCAGAGGCTTGCACGTTCGCGGTAGATCGAATCCCAGCGGGCATGAGCAACAAGATACAGAAGAAGCTCTTTACGCAGGGGAGCGAGCAAACAAGGCGAAGCCTTGAGCGACCCTGCCTACCCGGGAAGGTGCCTGCCTCAGCAGGTGCCTGAACGTGTACGCGACCGACAAGGCGGCCCGAAGGGCTGCCGAAGGCCGGGAGCCTACGCAGGCGGAGCGCAGCGACGACTGCCTACCAAGGCCCAGCCACAACATTCGTCACTGCCCAAGTCAATCCCAAATCTGTCTCTGAGGTCATGAGCCACTTGGTGCAAACGTGACCACCGAGTAGGCCACGCTCTGCCCCGAGGCCAGGTTGCGGTAGCCGTGTTTCTGGTCACCCCGAAACACCACCACATCACCCTCCGACAGCTCGAAACGTTCTCCACCCACCGACAGCTCGATGTGTCCGGACTCGCACGTCAGGTATTCCCGGGTGCCGAACGTGTGCGGGATCCCTGCCATCGAGCCGCCCACCTCAAAGAGCATTCGCTCGATGTCGAGGCCCGGCATGCTCTCCGGCAGCAGCTTTCGAATACAGACCAGGCCTCGTTGTCGAGTCGGCAGGGCATCAGCGCGATAGAGCTGCCCCGTGCGCTTCGGGGGCCCGAGCAGCTCGTCCAGGCGCACATGGAGCGCCTCGGCCACCTTGAGCAGCACCGAGAGTGTGGGGTTGGCGGCGCCGGACTCCACATTGGACCAGGTGGGCCGCGGCACGCCGGCGAGGCGGGCGATTTGGGCCTGAGTAAGACCGCGGGCCTCTCTCAAGGTGCGGACGTTTTCGGCGAGATGATCAGCGATGTCGTCGTGGCTCATGCTCACAGGTTGTCCGATGGTCAACAAAATATCAAACCAGACATTTCGTGAGCAGGAGTCTCTAGGGTGGTTGCCAGGAGGTGACATCATGAAGCTGAACAAATCATCCATTCTGATCACTGGGGCGAGCCGAGGGCTGGGTCGGGCGCTGGCCATCGAGGCCGCCCGTCGAGGGGCTCGAGTGGGCCTCGTCGCCCGGAGCGCCGAGGCCCTCGAGGCCGTCGTCGACGAGATCCGCGCCGGAGGCGGCGAAGCCCATGCGCTGCCTGCAGATATCTCTGATGCGTGGGCGATCCATCCGCTCGCTGGCCGAGCCCACATGGCGCTGGGCCCGGTCTCGATCCTGATCAACAACGCCAGCCGGCTGGGGCCCACGCCGCTGCGATCGCTCCTGGACACCGAGTGTGAAGATCTCGCCGCGGTCTTCGAGACCAACCTCGTGGGGCCTTTCCGCCTGACCAAACAGCTGTTGGGGCCCATGATCACGCGTGGCCAGGGGGTGGTGGTGAACATCAGCTCCGACGCCGCGGTAGAGGCCTACCCCACCTGGGGCGCCTATGGGGCCTCGAAGGCCGCCCTCGATCATCTGACACGTATCTGGGCCGAAGAGCTCCGAGCGCACGGTGTGCGTCTGTTGGCGGTGGATCCGGGCGAGATGAACACCCAGATGCACGCCGAGGCGATCCCTGATGCTGATCCGAGCAGTCTCGCAGATCCTGCCGATGTGGCTCGAGGCATCCTCGACCTGGTGGAGCGCGCCGCCGAGTTGCTGACCCGGGTCTCAGTCGACATCACGCAGGAGGTGGCGTCATGAGAGGCACGATGAAAGCCGCCCGCAGGCCCGCGGCACACCGATCGGATGTCCGCTTGATGGTGGTGAGTGGTCTCGACGACATCACCCATCATCGACCAGAAAATTTGCCCGAGTTGCTCTGCCCTGGGGATCTGCTCGTTCTCAATGATGTGGCCACTCTGCCAGCGTCGTTGAGCGGCAGAGTCCTCGGAGGGCTGCCACTGGAGGTGCGCCTCACGGAGCCGCCTGTGCACGGAGAAGCCTGGGTGGTTCTCTTCGGCGAGGGCTCCTGGCGCACCGACACCGACGAGCGGGGGCCGCCGCCGATCCTCGCGCTGGGCGACCGGTTGGTGCTCGGGGATCTCTCGGCGGTTGTCGCTGAGGTTGATCGAGAGAGCCCCCGGCTGGTCCGGCTGCGGTTCGACGCTCGAGGTGATGTGTTGTGGTCCGGGCTCTATGCCCACGGCCGGCCGATCCAATACCGCCACCTGGAGGCGGAGCCGGATCTCTGGTCGTTCCAGACGGTGTTCGGCGGGCCACCCTGGGCAGTGGAAATGCCCTCTGCAGGGCGCCCGCTCACCTGGGACACCCTGGAGGCTCTGCGGAGACGCGGGGTGCGGATCGCCACGGTGAGCCACGCCGCGGGCCTCTCCGCCACAGGTGACGCGCAGCTCGACGCACGCTTACCGCTGCCGGAGCGCACCTGGGTGCCCGAGGCCACGGTGCAGGCCATCGAGCAGACGCGAGCTGCAGGCGGCCGAGTCGTAGCCACAGGCACCACTGTGGTGCGGGCCCTCGAAGGCCGTGTCGCCGCATGGGGTCACCTGGTGGCCGGAGAGACCATCACCACCCTGCGCATCGATCCCACGATGCAGCTGCAGGTGGTGGACGCGATTTTGACGGGCATGCATGCCCGCCACGAGAGCCACTACGCACTGTTGGGGGCCTTCGTGGGATCTGAAGTGTTGGAGCGCGCGTGGTGGGACGCCGTGGACGCGGACTATCACAGCCACGAGTTCGGCGACTTGGCCCTGATCTGGGCTGAGAGGGCCTCGGGGCCCTATGTACGGCAGCGCCGGCCGCCCTGTGAGATCGAGCACCAGGCGTCGATCTGATGGGGTGATTTGAAAATATCTTTATGCATGCGTGCCATCCCAACGCAGGGCGGTGTCGAACTGTTCGAATCCGCGCTTTGGGAGGCTGTCATGCGATTTTCTCTTCACGCTCTGGTGCTGTTGTCCGGCCTCTTCTTCTGCAACCACAGTTATGGCCAGGCGTGGGTGCAGCCACCAGGTCACGCTTATATGAAGGTGAGCTACGGCTCATCGACTGCGCGGGACCAGTACGCCTTCGACGGTCGCCGCAAGCCCTACGCCGATGATGTGCAGGGGAACGCGTTCTTCGATCGCAGCATGTACTTCTATGGCGAGTTCGGCCTGCTGCCCACGCTGACCCTCTCGGCGACGGCGGCCTACAAACGCACCATCGTCACCGACGGCAGCTTCCGCTACGAGAGCGGGGCCATGGGCGACTCGGAGCTGGGCCTGCGCTGGTCCCCGAGCATGGTGAAGCGGTGGTTGCCTTCTGGCGGCTCGGCCTCTCTCAACCTGAAGGCGGGCCTGCCCACTGGATACGCCCGCAACATCACGCCGGCACCCGGCGAGGGCCCGGCGAGCGCCACACTGAGCCTCGACTACGGCCAGAGCCTCAGCGGCTGGGGATACACCCAGGTGGGCCTGGGCTACCGGGTGCGCACAGGGTGGTACGGCCTGTCTTCGGCTGTGCCCTGCGAGCCTGGGGTCGATCGGACCTGCGTCGCCGACGAGCGTCCGGATCTCGGCGACGAGGTCGTGGGCCGCGCCGAGTTGGGCGTGCGGCCCTGGCCATGGCTGCTGGTCCAGGGTCAGGGAGAGCTGGTGTGGTCGCCCGAGGCCCCCACGGTGGGCTTCGCCGTGGGCCAGACTCAGCCGGTACACCGCCGCTGGCTCAGGACCAATGTGGGCCTGCTCGTGGAGCCGGTGCAGCATCTCGGCCTGAGCGCCACGGTGGGTGGTACGATTTGGGGCCAGAACACGGTGCGATCCTTCGACGTGTTCTTCGGCATCTCCACCGACTTCCAGCTCTGGTCCTCAGGCGGCTGAGCCCCAGGGCAGGCCGCCCCGACATCGAACATTTCTGAAATCAGCGTCTTCAGCGCTCGCGGCGGCGAGAAGCCACCGGTGCGCCCTGTCTTTGCCATGAATCGGAGGATACTCATGTTCCAGCCCGCACGACCCCTGACCTCTCTTCGTCAGCACCGCCCTCGCCGCCCTCAGATCTCTCGACGAGATTTCATGAGACAGACCGCCGCGGGGATCCTCGGCGTCGCCGCCGCGGGGTGCGGCTACCAGAGCCTCACGGCCCTGGTGCCCGGCGTCGCCGTACCGTTCCTCACCCCCACTGATCGTCACTACATGAAGAACGGCGCCGAGGGTTCCATCGCCGGCTGGCGACAACCTCGGATCGACCCGGAGAGCTGGCGCCTGACCATCGATGGGCTCGTCGATCGCCCGCTGACCATCAGCCTCGCCGAGCTGGGGCCGCCGCGTATGGCGATCCTCAAGACCCTGCAGTGTGTGGTGGACAGCAACAGCGCCGAAGGGTTGGTGGGTACCGGGCTCTGGGGTGGGGTGCCTCTCTACGAGCTGCTCGATCGAGCGGGGCTGCAGCCCGAGACACAGCGGCTGCGCTTCTTCGGCGCCGACGGCTTCACCAACAACCTGCCCCTCGATCGTCTACGAGGCGGCCCGGAGCTGCCCCCCGTGTTGCTGGTGACCCACATGAACGGCGAGCCTCTGCCCGCCGAGCACGGGGCCCCGGTGCGTCTGCTGGTGCCCGATGGCTTCGGCTACGCCAGCATCAAGTGGCTCACCCGCATCGAGGCCACGGCCGACACCAGCCCCTTCGGCACCTACCAGGACACGGGCTTCACCAACGAGAGCCGCACCCCGATCTCGAGCCGGATCACCGCCCCCCTCGACAACCTGCGGATGCCCGCAGGGGTGGTGACGGTACACGGGGTGGCCACCAGCGGCTTCACCGGCGTGGATCGGGTAGAGGTCGCTGTCGGCGACGGCCCCTGGCTCGACGCCAACCTCGCCACCGAGGCCCAGCTGCTGTCGACGTACCCGGAGCTGAGTGAGGCGGAGCAGTTCAAGGGGGGCTACAGCTTCCCCTTCACCGGGGTGTGGGTGCCCTGGAGCTTCGCCTTCGACGCTGCCCCCGGTCGTTACACGATCCGGGTCAGGGCCGTCGATCGGTTCGGCCAGTCACAACCTGAGAGAGACACCACAATTGCCGATGGCATCACTGCCTGGCCCTCAGTCCGCGTGGAGGTGGCCTGATATGTTGAAGCTTTATCCCCCCATTCTGCTCGCAGCCCTGGCCCTCTGTGGCTGCGAAGTGCTCGATCCCGCTCCGGGCCCACAGCCCGTGAGCAACGCGGTGCCTCCTGGATCCTCGAGCGTGCCAGGGGCCACGCCTGGGACCGGCTCTGCAGGCAGCAGCGCCACTGTGGCCCATGGCGAGGCGCTCTATTTCCAGTATTGCGCTGTGTGTCACGGCGCCGACGGCGGCGGCGCGGGTCCGTATCCTGGTTCGATTCAAGGGGCCACCGACATGTTCCAGGTGGTCACCCAGGGCGCAGGCGAGATGCCGGGGTTCCCCCAGCTCAACGCCGATGATGTGCGGGCGATGGAGGCATGGCTCGCCACATTCGTCAACGGTGGCTCAGGTGGAGCAGGGGTGTCTCGAGATGGCCTGGGCGCCTACGCTGTGGCCTGTGCCGGATGTCACGGCGCCACGGGAGAGGGCCATCGCCGTGGCCCGCAATTGCGCAGCCCAGTGGTGCCCTACGCCACCCACATCACCCGGAACGGTCGCTCCGGCGTGGGCTATGACGACGCGATGCCTGCATACGGTCACGCGGAGATCTCCGACACAGAGCTCGAGGAGATGCTCGCCTGGCTGGGCAGCTTCCCCAAGCCCACCGACGGCGCTGGGCTCTATGGGCGCTTCTGCGCCAACTGCCACGGCGCAGACGGCCGGGGGGGGCCGACCAGAGCGAGCATCCGCGGGGACGATCTCGGCGATTGGTTCGAGGCGATCCGCGAAGGGGAAGGGGGCCGCAACTACGGCAGCCGAGGTGACTATATGCCCCGTTGGAGCCGCTCGGCGATCACCGACGACGAGGTGCGGAAGATGTACCAGCACATCAGAGGTGGTGGGGGCTCAACCTCTGCAGGGGATGAAGAGGAGGAAGACGACGACTGAGTCAGCGCCCGACCTGGAGCAGGCTCGACAAAGAACAACCTTCATGGTTCATGCAGACCTCGATGAGCGCCGCGCTCGAACGTTGGCGCATCGATTGAGGAGATGAGATGGACACGAGAGCCCGAGTCGCTGAACTGCTCGCCGAGATCCTGGAGCATGTCACCGGAGGTCTCGAGGCCGAGCCGGATCTGCCACTTGGATCGTTGGAGCTGGGATTCGAAGGCCTCATCGCCTGTACCGGGCGGGCCTTCGGGCTCCCCGAGGGCTGGGTGGGCAATGGCGAAGCCGTCAATGACACGTTCGATGTGATGGTGGACCACGTCGCCGCATATTGGGACGGCGCCACGGTGAACGAAGACTGGCCCGACCTCTCTGAATTGTAGGCTGCGCTGCCGTTGTCGATGTGGTGCGGCGCACAATAGAGTTGCTGTTCTCGATTCCGCCGGTACACTCCCGCGCTCTTTGTGAGGTGCTCGTCGCGCCTCTCATATGAAGCACCGAGGGAGCGACCCATGCTCGAGACGCTCAAGACCCAATGGCTGCAGAACCCCAAGGCCGATCTCATGGCCGGGGGGGTGGTGGCCCTGGCGCTGATCCCCGAGGCCATCGCCTTCTCGATCATCGCTGGCGTCGATCCTGCTGTGGGGCTCTACGCCTCGTTCTGCATCGCTGTGGTGACGGCTCTCGCTGGCGGACGCCCGGGGATGATCTCCGCCGCCACTGGCGCCATGGCCCTCGTGGCCATGCCCCTCGTGCGCGATCATGGGTTGTCCTACCTGCTCGCCGCCACCCTGCTCACAGGGGTGATCCAGATCGCCTTCGGCTCGCTGCGGCTCGGGCGCTATATGCGCTTTGTACCCAAAGCGGTGATGACGGGCTTTGTGAACTCTCTGGCGGTGCTCATCTTCATGGCGCAGCTGCCTCAGCTCGAAGGGGGTGGTGTGCTGGCTTTGGGGTTGGTGGCCCTTGGGCTGGCCATCATCTACGGCCTGCCACGGCTCACCACGGCGATACCCTCGCCCATGGTGGCCATTGTGGTGGTGACGGCGTTGTGCTGGACCTTGAAGCTCGACGTGCGCACCGTGGGTGATCTCGGGGCCTTGCCCGAGGGGTTGCCGGTCTTTGCGCTGCCTCAGGTGCCTCTCACCTGGGAGACCCTCGAGATCATCACCCCCACAGCATTCGCGTTGGCCCTCGTGGGTCTCATCGAGAGCCTGCTCACCGCCAAGATCATCGACGAGATGACCGACACCGACAGCTGCCGCCACGTGGAATCCCGTGGACAGGGGATCGCCAACATCGTGGCGGGGCTCTTCGGCGGTATGGCGGGCTGCGCCATGATCGGGCAGTCGGTGATCAACGTGAAGAGCGGCGGCCGCGGTCGTCTCTCCACTCTGGTGGCGGGGCTTTTCCTGCTCGTGCTGGTGGTGGGCCTCGGCGAGCTGGTGGCGCAGATCCCCATGGCGGCTCTGGTGGCGGTGATGTTCATGGTGTCGCTGAGCACCTTTGACTGGTCCTCTCTCAAGCGCATGACCGTGATGCCCCGGAGCGAGGCCATTGTGCTGGTGGTCACCGTGGCGGTGGTGATCACCACCCACGACCTCTCCAAGGGGGTCATCGCCGGGGTGCTGTTGAGCGCGCTGTTCTTCGCCCGAGTGGTGGCCAAGCTGATCTACGTCACCGAGACCTATGACGAAGCTGATGACACCCAACACATCAGGGTGAGCGGGCAGCTGTTCTTCGCCTCAGTGGAGTCGTTCCTGGAGCTGGCGCGGCCCCGAGAAGGGGCGAAGCGCATGGTGGTGGATTTCACCGCCTCCCACGTGTGGGACGAGTCGGCGGTGGCGGCCATCGACAAGCTGGTGCTCGCCGCCAAGGGTCGAGGCATGGAGACGAAGCTCGTGGGTCTCAATGAGGCGAGCGCCTCGCTGCTGACGCTCTCTGCCCAACACGACAAGCCTGGTGCGGCCGTCGGACACCACTGACCTACGGCTGCCCACCCCTTGCCCAAAATGGGGCACCCCATTACTCTCGGTGTTCCGATCAGGCACTGTCCGTCTGACACATGAGGGTGAAGTCGATGAGCCATCACAAGTTGACCGATGGGGGTCGGTCACAGAGCCAGATCGCCGAGGCCATGTGTGGCCCCGAGCATCAAAGCTCAGTCCAATCTCAGTTGGGGTGGAACAACTACATCAGGCGCATCTACCCCATCGACGATCTCTCTGATCTGACCGACAGCCAGCGGACCTACATCGAGACCCTCCAGGCCATCGAGAAGCACAATCCCGAAGCAGCCCCTGACGAGATCGCCATGGCGATCTCGCTGCTGCTCTGGGAAGGCCGGATCTGGGATCGAGATGGTGCAGCAAGCGATGTGACCAATGTCGCTGGCCTGCCGCTCGTGATGGATTACCAGGGGGGCGAGGGCTACAACGACGTCAAACTCACCCCCGAGCAGGAGAAGTTCCTGCGTGAGTCGAGGCAGGTCTCCGATCGGCAGGGCACACCGTCGGGCGTCACCCACACCTTCCCCGCCGTGGCCGCCATGGCCGGCCGTGAGGGCACCGCCGCCGGTGCGGTGAACACCCACATGGTGACCTCTGGGGGTGACTTCATCCAAGACATGGCGCGGGTGATCGTCGAGCAGGATCTCAATGTGTTTCGCGAGGCCGAAGCCCGTGACAACGAGCGGGCCATCGAGGTGGCGCACAAGAACGCGGGCAGCGGCCGGAAGCTCTCCGAGTGCCTGCTCGAAGAGTTCCGGATAGACAATATGGAGGATTGATTCTGTCAGTTGAAGGTGGCGGAGAACTCCAACGCACCGCCGCCGAACCCTGCGTCGACGTCCCGGTTCAGGTTGTCCTCACCCCCGCCGCCTCCGCCGTAGACAGAGAGGGCCACTCCGAGCCCCCAGTTCTCGGAGACCCACCACTCCTTGCCCACCTTCACCCGGCCCAGAGCGCCATAGCCCACCTCGATGAGGTCGACGTCATTGGCACCCGAGGTGTCGGTGAGCTGAGCGGCGATGGCCATGATCGAGCCTGACAGGTAGATGTTGTAGGGCATCCAGTAGTAGGTCACCCCACCACCGACGCCGCCGAGGACCAGCTCGTGGTCGTTCAGGTTGAGATCGAGGTTGTTGTCATCTTCTCCGTCGAGGTCGTTGGTGGTGGCGCCGAGGAAGTCGGCGTGCAGGATCAGGTTCTTCGTGATGGCGTGGCCAATCGAGAGCTCGAACTGGCTGCCAGAACCACTCACGGAGTAGTCGGTGCCACCCTCGACCTCGAAGGCTGCGCCGATGCCGCCAGGGCCCGTGGTCATCCGTAGGAAGAAGCCGTCATGGGTCTCGGCGCCGGTCTGGAGCTGTCGAGTGATCTCGGGGGCTTCGGCGGCAGCGGTGAAGGGGGCGGCGAAAGGCACGGTGAGGGCGAACAGGGCAGGGATCATACGGGACATTGCGTCTCTCCTATGTGTTGATGCCCGGCTCCTTGAGCAGCCTCCGTGCCAAATGTGTGAGTTGTTTGATTTCAGGTGGTTAGCTGGTTGTGTCCGTGTCCTGACCGCTCAAGCGGACACAAAGTGACCGTTGTGGACGGACGAGTGTCTGCTACTGACCCTGCATCGCCGCCGCCCGCTCTTCGGCGATCTCCCACATACGCACCACCGCCTCTGCCGAGCGGAACAGCGGCTCGAGATCCTCGTCGGTGGCGCCGTCGAGGCGGGCGTCTTCGATCAGCTCTGGCAACAAGCCGATGTGCAAGAAGCCCTCGGTGTTGAAGTCTACCTCGCGATCAGCGAGCTGGGGCCTCTGGAACTCCACCGTGCCGTCGTGGGAGGTGAAGGGGTACTCTACGGGGTTCGCCTGAGGCTGAGGGCAGTTGCTCTGCTCACCGAAACGGGGCCGACGAGCGCCAGCGAAGCCGTTGAGATCGAAGCCCAGGGCCGTGCCGGGGTGTGCCCCGGCGTCGACCCGCTCTGCAGAGCGGGTGGTGATGTTGCTGATGATCCGGCCTGGGCCGTCGACGTCGGCGCAGCCCCGCATGTTGATCTGGGTCATACCCCCTTGACGCATGAGGGCGCCGTCGTGGGTGTTCCCGTGGGTGGACAGTGCGGGGTAGGACTTCTCCTCGAGGATCTCCAGCGTGCGTTGGAGCGAGCGCTGGGGCAGGTGGGCGATGTCGGCGAGCATGCCCCGACGCATCATCTCGTCGAGCAGGGTTTCGCCGAGCTCTGTGAGGGTGGCGGTCTGGCAGTAGTTGCCCTCCGCAGGGCCCGAAAGCAGTCCGCTGAGGTGAGGCGTCAGCGTGGCGATGGGATCTTCAGCAAAGCCCGACATATCCACCACCGGCGGGTCGAGGTAGTCGTTCCGAGGTTGATTGAGTTCCGAGAAGGTCAGGCCGCCCTGATCGAAGCTCTGCATGCCCAGGGGACAGTTCTCAGTCTTGCTGGTGTAGTGGCCGGTGTTGATGAAGTTGCCCATCTCGATCACCCCATCCATGCCGTCGCCAGGACCAAAGCCGTTGTCGAACTTGTGCACGGGGAACACGATGCGCACGCCCTGGTCGTAGTAGCGATCGAGAGATGCCCTGACCGAGTCTGCCGTACAGCGCTCGAAGCCCTCGGGCGGGGTCAGGAAGCAGTCGAAGACGTTGGAGATCTCGATGCCGAGCACGATGGCCAGCTTGCCCTCGTTGATGACCTGTCGGGCCTCGGCGGGGCTGGTGACGATGCGCATCCAGCCCTGACCCGGGCCGCCGGACTGGGCGTCGATGTAGCGCTCGAGCTGTCGGATCGCCTCGATGCTGCGATCGGTGGTGAGCATGTCGTTGCAGCCATAGCGACCCACCTGAGTGCCCAGGCCGATGCCGAACTCACAGAGCACCGAGTTCCCGGTCACGTGCTGGAACACCAGCCTCAGCCCGCCACGCCAGGCGCGCTCGAGCCACTTGTAGTACATCGTCTGGTGGGTGCTGCGCTTCCAGGCGTTGGGCCACTCGCTGAAGGTGGGGTAGCCGTCGGTGAAGTGGTTGAACTCGTTGGTCTCCCCAGCGGTGAGGATGGGCAGCAGCGAGGCCACGTCGAAGCTGTCCAGGCCACCGTCGAAGGCGAGGCCCACAAGATCTTTGCGCCCTTCGTTGCCGTGATAGGGGGCGCAGTCGGGCAGCGCGTGCTCCACCCCGAGAGGGTGGAACGGCGCACCGTGGAACATGTTGCTGCCGCCGAAGGCCACATTGGTGAACATGTGGGAGTGCACCTCGGCGATGCCGTACAGATCACCATCGGGCCACTCGCGGGGGCCAGGCATGCCCTCGGCGTCGATGGTGAGTTCTGGGAACGCGGCGCAGCCCTCTGCAGGGAAGAAGGCGATGACCGAAGCGTCGGCCTCTTCGGCGAGCCCATCGAGGGCGAGGTATTGCCCCGAGGCCTTGTGCTGCAGCTGGAACCGGTTGGGGTCTTTGCTCGACACCTGCATCACCCACTCCGCCGGTGATTCGAAGCTGTCGTCGAGCAACGAGATCTTGGAGTCGAGCTCACTGGGCGCGGTGAAGCGCCACGCCCCATCGTTCTCCTCGGCCACGAGGTAGCGCCCCTCGGTGTCGTAGAGCAGGTAAGTGGCGAGATCGCTCGGCTGGAGCCTGAACTTCACCGCGTCGTCGCCCTCGCCAAATGCGTATCCGCCGTCGGCGCTCTGGATCATCTGTACCGAGGCGCCGTCGTACCCCTCCACCGTGTAGCACCCGTGTACGAACCCGTAGATGCCGTCGTTGGGCGGGGCGCCGTCACGAGGCGGGGCCGCGTCAGGCGTGCCGACGTCGGCGAGGCCACCTGCACCACCCGCTGCACTGTCTGCTTCCGGGCTGTCTTGTGAGCCGCCGTCGTCACAGCCGGCGAGGGAGAGAGCGAGGCACGCCGCGATGCGGCACCAAGTGGGGTAGGGGCGCATGATGGACCTTGTCGTGTCGGAGGGTGGGCCAGCTTACCCCCAGCGCGCTTTGGCCATCAACCTGCCGGTCACATCGACGAAGATTCCGTCGAGAGCGTGAACCATTCGCTGGGATCATGGGCGGAGAACAGCGTGATCTCGTCCTGATGCTCTGCTTTGAGCACCCGCAGTCGCTCCTGGTTGTGGCCTGGTGAGACGAATTGTGGGGGACCAGCCCCCTGAACGTGCACGGTTCTGATCGTGCACTGTTCTGATCGCACTGTGTGATGCGCGAAGCTGGTCCTTCCATCTCTGGTGTGCGAACGATAGCATGCGGAAAGCTTGTCATCGCAAAGGTTTTCCCGGCCTCCCGGCTGCTCGCGAACGTGCACCGCGGCCATGACGTCGGCGTATGTGTGGAGTGGCGATTTGCATCGACATCGGTCTGGTTACGCCTCGGTGAGGCATCTACTCGTATGTGTGCTGACATCTCTGTTGATCGCCTGCGGGGGCACACCCGCGCCAGAGACATCGATACACACTGGAGAGGCGAAGCCCACCGTCGAGCGACGTGCCTTTGCCCCCATGTTCAATGGCGAGCCGGTCATCGCTGGCATCTCGTACGGGCCATTTCGAGAGGGGCAGAAGCCCGGGGGCCCCGAGCCTACGGCAGAGCAGGTGCTGGAAGATCTGAAGATCCTCGCACCCCGATGGCACATGATCCGGATGTACGGCAGCCGGGGGGTCGCCGAGACCATCATCAAGGTCATCCGTGATCACAAGCTGCCGATTCACGTCATGGTGGGGGCGTGGATCGCCCCCGACAAGCCTGAGGACAACGCCGCTGAGGCCGCGACGGCGATTCGCCTCGCCAACACTTATCCTGATCAGGTGATCGCCGTGAGCGTGGGCAACGAGTCTCAGGTCTTCTGGTCGGGGCACAAGACCCCCCAAGAAGAGCTGCTCAAGCACTTGCGCCATGTGCGGGCCTCGATCAAGCAGCCAGTGACCACCGCCGACGACTACAACTTCTGGAACAAGCCCGAGAGTCAGGCCGTCGCCGCAGAGGTCGATTTTCTACTGCTGCACGCATACGCCATGTGGAATCAGCAAAAGCTCGAAGACGCGGTGCAGTGGACGGCGGACACAGTGGCTTCGATCCAGAAGCATCACCCCGATCTCAAGATCGTGATGGGCGAGACGGGCTGGGCCACGGCCCTCAACCCCGAGGGGAACGAGAACAAGTACATCAAAGCCCCAGCTGGAGAGGCCGAGCAGACACGGTTCTATACCGAGTTCACCGCCTGGGCGGCGAAGGCACAGCAGCCTTATTTCTACTTCGAGGCCTTCGACGAGCCCTGGAAGGGCAGTGCCGATCCTCGCGAGGTCGAAAAGCATTGGGGGCTCTACAATGTCGACCGTACCCCCAAGGCGGTGTTGCGCGACGCAGGGCAAACGCCTTGAGGTGGTCCGTGCGGGCATCGCGTGAAGGGGCATTGCTGGCCGCTGTGTGTCTGATGCTGGGCTGCACTGAGACGTCGTCCACCGCGGAGTCGGGGGTCGATCTGGGTGGGCTGGGGGGCGGAGGCAACGCAGATGGCATGCAGAGCGACGCTGTATTGCCCGACGCCAGACCTGCAGATGCAACGTTGCCCTCGGACGCTGGGGAGACTCCAGCGGACATGGGCGTATCTGTCCCCGCAGACATGGAGGTGGTTGATCCTCCGGACGCGAGTGGGTCGGCCGATGCAGAGGTCGAAGAGTTGCCAGACGCTGCGGGTCCCATGGGCGACGGGTGTGGTGCACCTCCTGGGGCCAATGACCAGGTATGGGATTTGAACCACGACGGCCGCCCTCGACAGTTCAAAGTGCATCTTCCGCCGGACTATGATCCCGCGGTGCGCACCCCAGTGGTGATCAACTTCCACGGCAGAGCGCTCAACGCCGAGGCTCAAGTGGGGGTGAGTGGCATGAACGATGTGGCCGACGAGGGTGGCTTCATCGCCGTGCATCCTGAGGGCACGGGCGAGCGGGAGCAGACGTGGAACGGCGGCCTCTGTTGTGGCGACTCTGCCCGTGACGATGTGGACGACGTGGGGTTCACCGCGGCCATGCTCGACCAGCTGGAGCGCTCGCTGTGCATCGACACCCGGCGCGTCTACGCCACGGGCATCTCGAATGGCGGCTTCATGTCCCATCGCCTCGCCTGCGAGCTGTCGGATCGCATCGCCGCCATCGCCCCGGTGGCGGGGACCATCGTGACCTTGAGCTGCAACCCGGGTCGCCCTGTGCCGGTGTTCCAGTTCCACGGAGACGATGATCGCATCGTGCCCTACGATGGCTTCGTCGGGGTGGCCTCGGTGGAGTCCACTACCGATGGTTGGCTCGATCGCAACGGTTGCATGGGCGGCAGCGAGATCTTCTTCGAGGCCGACGACGTACGCTGCGAGGCATGGTCACAGTGTCGCGACGGCGCCGAGGTGCGGTTGTGCACGATTCTGGGCGGGGGACACACTTGGCCTGGGGGAGAGAGGCTGGGCATCTTCGGCTACACCACGCAGACGATCTCCGCCTCACAGATGATGTGGGACTTCTTCACCGAGCACGCGCTGCCTGAGTGATCTCTCGCTCACCCTTCGTCATGTGCATCAAGCCATTGCGCGCAGCGATCTGCCCGGGCGGCGAAGCCCTCGGCGATGGCTTCATCTACCGCCCTGACGCGCGCTGACATGAAGCGGTGACTCGGAAACACTGCGTGCACGATGGTCTTCGGCCCCACACAGTGTGGCAGGACCTGCACCAGCTGGCCCGACTCGAGATCGTCGATGACGTCGAACAGGCTCTTGAGCGCCACACCCATCCCTGCCACGGCCCAGCGACGGCTCAGGTAGCCATCACCACACAGCGGACTGTCGAGCTGAATGGTGTGCGCTCTGCCATGCTCGGTGAGCCGCCAGGACACGTGGGGCCGGTTGGCGAGTTGGAGCGTGAGGCAACGATGTGTCGAGAGCTCGGCGAGCGTCTCCGGCGCACCGTGGGCTTCGAGATAGCCTGGTGAGGCCACGAGGATGGTGGGGCCTTCGATGAGCTTCCGGGCGGTGAGGGTGCTGTCTGCCAGGGCGCCGTATCGAATGGCGATGTCGATGGCATCACGGAGCAGGTGGTGCACCGTGTCGCTGGCATGAACCACCATCTGTAGCTGTGGGTGTGCCGTCGAGAGCGACGCCATGATGGGCTCGATGAGCTGATAGGTGGTGTCCACCGGCGCCGAGAGCCGCACGGTCCCCGAGAGCACGGCGCGATCGCCCTGAGCGTCTTCGAGAGTCTGACGCCATTGAGCGAGAATTGTCTGGCAACCATTGATGATGGCCAGGCCTTCCTCGGTGGGGTGCAATGTGCGGGTGGTGCGCTCGAACACGCGCAGGCCGAGCTCTTCTTCCAAACGGGCCACTGTGGCGCTGACCGCAGCAGGTGTGAGGTGAAGCTGCTTGGCGGCGCGGCTCATCGAACCCGACTCTGCCACTCGGGTGAGCAGCTCCATATCGCGAATCTTCATCGTTGGTTTTTCAATAATTGTTTGAAGATGATTCAACACCTCTTCGCTTCTCGTTGGCAAGAGCCTCCACTCTAATCGGGTCATGCCACCCAGACTTGATCTGCACGGTCGATCTCCGGGCATGTTTCCTCTACACGTGATGTTGTGAACTCAGGCTGGGCCGTGTCGCTCTGTCTGAACGCGTCGGTGACGGAGGAACATATGGGCGATGAGCGCGAACGCGCAGAGGGTGAAGCGGTCTCCCGCCGAGGCGCGCTCCAGACCATTGGAGCGTTGACCGCCAGCCTCGCCCTGTCAGGGTGCGGGGCGTCGAGTCTGTCCGAGGGTGAAGAAGATGCCGGTGGCCCTACCGGCGGTCGCCCCGACGCTGATGTGCCCGAAGACATGGGAGCCGGCGCCCTCGACGCGATGTCGAGGGATGCCGCGCCAGCAGACGCCAGCCCTCGAGATGGACAGGTCGCTGATGCATCGAACACTGATGAGGGGGTGGGGGACACCGCTGTGCCCGACGCCGCACCTGAAGACGCGATGTTGCCCGACGCGCAGATGTGTGTGGTGACCCCTGAACAAATCGAAGGGCCCTATTTTCTCGATACTGGCTTGAATCGGCGGGACATCACCGAAGATCGGCAGGGCGTGCCCCTCACGGTGCGCTTCAACGTCGTGGAGGCGCCCAGCTGCAGGCCGCTCGAGGGCGCCATCGTGGAGCTGTGGCACGCAGACGCCGAGGGGGCGTACTCGGGGTTCGACGAAGATGAGGGCAACCTCGCAGATCACGCCGGGCGCACGTTCTTGCGAGGGTATCAACGCGCTGACGCTCAAGGGCAGGTGGAGTTCACCACGATCTACCCCGGGTGGTATCCCGGCCGCGCCCCCCATGTGCACGTGCAGGTCATCCTCGGTGACGACGAGCTCGCCGGTACACAGTTCTACTTCGACGACGCGGTGTCGGAGCGTGTCTATGGTCAGGGGGTGTATGCCGCACGGGGCAAACACGACACCAACAACATCAAAGACACTGTGAGCCGGCGCAATGGTGGTCCGGGGACCGGCCCGCTGCTGTTCCAGATCGCAGAAGAGGGCAATGGCGTGATCGTGCGTTATACCATCGGGGTCGTGACACCCTGAGCACGCACCATCGATGGAGCTTGCCCGTGAAGCATCTGTACCTCGCCCTCGCCGTCTTGGGCACTGTGGTGCCCCTGGCCATCTTCGCGCCGTGGTTCACAACGCACGGCCTCGATGTGCCGCTGTTGGTACAGGAGATGTTCTCCACCACCGTATCGAGCTTTTTCAGCACAGATCTCATCATCAGCGCTCTGGTGGTCTTTGTCCTCGTTGGTCGAGGCATGCGCCGAGGCATACCTCATGTATGGCTCGCTGCCCTGGGCACCGTGAGCGTAGGTGTGTCGCTGGGGCTGCCGCTCTATCTCTACCTCGAGGCGCGCCATGAAGAGACGGTGTCTGAGGGAGGATGAAGTCAAGCCTTTTGAGGCAGGCCGTCTTCGAGGCTGTAATAGTCACCGCGCTCTGAGGTGAAGACGTGAATGGCGATCTCCACCCCCGTGGGATCATCGAAGGCCCCCATGGCCACCGCAGTCCAGTCATGGTGGATCGGATCCCAGAACAAGGTGGATCCACATGTGTCACAGAACCCGCGGCGTACCTTCTCCGAGCTCTGATACCACTTCACGTGGTCTTCCCCCTCCACGACCCGCAATGACGTGCGCGGCATGTCGGTGGACACCAGAAAATGCCCAGTGCTCTTGCGACATGCCACACAGTGGCAAGCGTCGGGGGCTTTCAAGGGGCCGTCGACCTCGAAGCGCACCGCGCCGCAGAGGCAGCTGCCCGAGAGCTAGTTGGGATCATTGTGCATGAGGCGTTCGATCCGATTCAGGGTGTGAGCGACGTGGGCCTCTGGACGGGAGCTTAGCTCAGCGTATTCGGGGCCACAACGTCGTCAGCTCGGCGCCTCCGAGGGGGGATTGGCCGATCTCCACGGCGCCCCCGTGGCGCTGCATGATACGGCTCACGATGGCCAGGCCCAGACCCACGCCGCCGGTCTCACGGCTGCGGTCAGCCTGGAGCCTGAAGAAGGGCACCAGCACCTTCTCTCGCTGCGTCTCGGGGATGCCCGGCCCGTCATCGTGGATGGCCACCCGCACGTGATCGTCGTCTTGAGTCAGCTGCAGTAAGACCCGCCCGGCGGCGTGTTGCATGGCGTTGCGCAGAAGGTTCTCCACCGCCCGTTGAAACAGTCGCGGATCTGCGCAGATCGAAGTGCCCTCAGGCAG
The DNA here is from genome assembly GCA_046290225.1 of Bradymonadia bacterium. Taxonomy (GTDB): domain Bacteria; phylum Myxococcota_A; class Bradymonadia; order UBA7976; family UBA1532; genus JBKAGE01. The sequence continues at coordinate 34,239 of JBKAGE010000039.1, forward strand.
CTCGACTGTGAGCGTAGGTGATTGAGCTTCAGGGGCGTCAAGGGTGGCGAGTTCGGCGAGATCCGTGAGGCTGCGGTGGGGGTCGAAGGTGGAGCTCTCGAGGGTGAGCTCGTCGGACTGCACATAACTGAGCAACTCGGCGACCAGGGCGTCGAGAGCGTCGAGCTCGCGGGTCATGGCATCGAGGCGCTGTTGCTGTGGCAGATCAGCGTCGTCTTCGAGGAGTGCCAGATGGAAGCGCAGCCGCGACAGAGGAGAGCCAAGCTCGTGAGAGACCGCCTGTACAAGCTCGTCTCTGCTGCGCACGAGCCGTTCGATGCGCTCGGCCATGGCGTTGAACTTCGCCGCGAGCTCTCGCGAGGGACCACCCTCGCTGTGCACCCGGGCGTTGAGATCACCCGTGGCCAGGGCCTCGCTGGCCCGCTCCACTTTCTGGATGGCCCGCTCCACCCGCAGTGCCAGCAGCCCTGCGAGCAGCGGCAGGGCGATGGCGGCGATGAAGAGCCCGATGGGCAAGAAGCCCTTGGGGTTCGTGGGATCCATGGGACCCACCGCCAGCGCGCCGCTGCCGTCTTTGAAGGCGAAGAAGTACCATTCTTCATCGAAGTCGACCCGGTGGGGGATGTGCTCACCTGGGTGTACGGGCTTCGAGATGTGTCTGCGCACCTCGTCGAGGTTCATCAGGCTCAATGGGGCTTCATAGTGTGGTTGTAGAGAGGCCACGCGCTCGGCGCGTCGAGCCACAGGCTGCGCCTCCACCAGCTCCAGGGCCAGGAACACGCCATCTGTCTGTGCTCTGTCTTCGAGCCAGGACAATGTGCGGCTGTACCCGAGCATGAGCACGAAGCTCAGAGTCCAGCACCCGAGCACGCTGAGCACCACCAGCCTGACGAATGAGCGCCTCACCGGGCGGCCAGCAGATAGCCCACGCCGCGTACCGACTTGAGGCGGGTGGGATCAAAGCCAGAGCGCTGGAGCTTGCGGCGAATACGGCTGATGTGTACGTCCATGCCCCGATCGATGCCGTCATACTCGATGTCGAGGATCTCGGTATAGAGCGTGTCTCGCTCCACGACGCTGCCCCCGTGGCGAGCCAGCATGAGCAGGATGTCGAACTCCATCGAGGTGAGAGAGACCCCCTGGTCTTCGATGTAGGCCTGCCGGGCGGCGACGTCGATGCGCAGCGGCGCTACCCGCAGCCATCCATCGTCCGTGGGTGCCGAAGGGCGAACTGCACCGGTGCGCCGAAGCTGAGTTCGGATGCGGGCCAGCAGCACCCGGGGCTCGATGGGCTTGATCACGAAGTCGTCGGCCCCGAGCTCGAGGCCCGAGACATGATCGGCGTCGCTCTGGCTGGCGGTGAGCATCACGATGGCGCCGGTGTAGCGACCGCGCACCTGGCGGCAGACCTCGAGGCCGCTCATGCCCGGGAGCATCAGGTCGAGCACGACGAGATCTGGCTGGAGCGCATTGATCTGGCGTACCCCATCGTCTCCAGAGGCGGCACGGTCGAGGGTGAAGCCGTGCTGGCCGAGGTATTCCACGAGCAACCCGGCGAGGGCGTCGTCGTCCTCGACGATGAGGATATGGGGCTGGGGGCTGTGCATGACCTTTTCAGAGGACCATCTTCCATCACCGGACTCAAACAACTCATCACTTCTCTACAGTTCGTACATTGCTCTCATGAGGGGCAGCTCGTTCACTTGAGTTCAGTCACTTCATGAAAGGAGCTGAAGCATGTGGCGTGTCAAAACCCTGGTCGCGTTGAGTCTCTGCGTTGCCCTCGCGGGTTGTGATGATGAGGACAGCGAGGCGGAGAGCACAGGTGGCGAAGGCGGCGCTGTTGCAGGCGCAGGTGGGGCCGCTGGCGGTGCTGGTGGAGAGGCCGGCATGGGCGGCGCCCACGAGATGCCCGACGACACAGCCTGTGACGCTGAGCCTGTGATCCGGACCACCGCCGCAGGTGTCGAGTTCGTGCGCACGCCCGATGCGTGCTTCGAGGGCCTGCCAGGGTGGCCCTTCGAAGCCGAGTACGTGGAGATCGACGGGCTGCGGCAGGGCTATGTCGACGAGGGCCCTGCCGATGGCCCCGTGGTCTTGCTGCTCCACGGCCAGCCCTCGTGGTCCTATCTGTATCGCAAGATGATCCCCGTGCTCGCCGAGGCCGGGTATCGGGTCATCGCCATGGATCATCTCGGCATGGGTCGCTCCGACAAGCCCGTGGACATCGAGCAGTACACATATCTCGGCCACAATGATCGCCTGTTGCGCTTCATCGAGGCCCTCGAGCTGCGAGACATCCACTTGTTCGTTCAGGACTGGGGCAGCCTCATCGGCCTGAGAGTGGCGGGCCTCAACCCCGATCTCTTCGCCCGCATCGCCGTGGGCAATGGGGACTTGCCGGTCATCCCCGAGGGGTTCCAGCCTTTCGAGCCCGTGGAGAACCCGAACGAGCCCGCCGACTTGCCGCTGCCCTTTGGGGGGATCCCGGATCAGCAAGTGCCGTTTTATGACGGCTGTGACCCCCTGTTCAGCGGTGGAGATGCGCCTCAAGGGGGCTTTGGGGCGTGGATGGAGTATGCCTTGAGAGCCACGAACTTCAGGCCCTCCGAGGTCATCGAGGCGCTGACCTGGTTCGACTTGCCGCCAGACGAAGAGGCTGCCTATGACGCGCCCTACCCGAGCCGCATCTACATGGCCGGTCCCAGAACCTTCCCCTCGCTGGTGAACGAACTCCCAGGCACCACCGAGGCGGCCTGGGCCGGGCTGATGGCGTTCGAGAAGCCCTTCATCACCCTCTGGGCGGCGAACGATCCCGGGAACCTCGGTCAGTGCGCCACTCAACAGAAGCTCGTGGACAGCATCCCCGGTGCTCAGGGGCTGCCCCATATGCGTTTGCCAGAGGCCAGCCACTTCTTGCAGGACGATCAGGGGGCCCAGATCGCCCAGCGACTCGCAGCCCTCTTCAAGATCGTGCCGCACCGCCGCGCCTCACGGTATTGCGAGCTGCTGATCGTATATATGCACGATGGCGCGCTCGAAGCAGAGGTGTGGGGTACACCTGGTCTGAACGCCTGCCCCGAAGAGGCCTGGGCGGCCATCGACATCGACGCCATTCAGGCCGAGACCGGGGCCCTCGCGGTCATCCGGAACGGGCCCCGTCATTGGATCCCCAACACCACCACTTCCGAAGCCCAGGGAGAGCGTATGCGCCGGACCTTTGGCACGTTGGAGATGAACCTCCTCGCCAGCGTACCGCTCGAATCAGGTGCTCAGGAGAGTACCCCCTACACACCACAAATCGTCCGAAGGGCCACCACATACACCTTCAACGCGGGCGAGGAGATTTACGAGCTGACCTCAGCAGAAGGGGAGATCTACGTGATGCAGTCGATGTCGCTGATGTCCGACCCCGAGCTGACCTTTGCAGATCTGCCGAATCTCTCAGCACGGCTGAGTCTGCCCGAGGGTTGGGCCTATCAGGCCCGGACCCTGAGCGAAGATCTGGTCATGTCTGTTGATGGAGAGGCCACTGTGTTGATTGATGACTTGGGCAACACCTATCAGCAGCGCTGATCAGTCGCAGACGAAGCCTGCAGCGTCTCTCACCGAGAGCGTGTCGTAGCTGATCACGCCGCCCTCGGCCCCGAGGGTGATCACCGCGCCATCTTCAACCCACAGTTCATCTGCCCAGAGGGCCCCGCCGGGCAGCTCGTCCCATCGCACGCGCACAGTGCGTTGGTCGTCGAGCAATCGCGCCCCTGAGGTGGTGACCGGATCTCGAAGGTGCCACCCCGTGTCGATTTGAAGCTCCCGATCCCAGGCGTCGAGGTGGAGCGCGATGGGTGATTCATCTGGCTCCCAATCGTCGAAGGTGGCGGTGAACGCTTCGAGGGCTTCGCCTGCCTCAGGCTGGATCAACACCCGGATCGTACTGTTCGGCCCGCCTCCGGTGACCTCCAGGTGCACGGCCGGGCTGTCATCGGGGGCGAACAGGGGCAAGCGGAAGCGCTCCACGTGACGGATGGTGTCGAGGGGCCACAGGCTGATCCTGGTGGTGCCGCCACCAGAGACCTCGAGGGTGGCCTTCAAAACCAGGCCATGTCGGTCCCACCAGGACACCCGGTTGGCGATCAGCACGCCAGCGGCCTCATCTCGCCCATCGAGTCTCAACATACCTTCGGATTCCGTGACACCTTCGGTGATGGGGATCACCCCGTCGCCGGGGCCGTCACTCGCCCACAACACCCCATCTTCGAAGTCATCCTCCACGACAGAGAAGAGCGGATGCTCCACATAGCCGAGAGCGTCGTAGAAGTGAGCCTCGTTGGTGGCGCAGTGCCCACCGCCGGTTTGGATCAACCGAGAGTGCAGACCATCGAGCTTCATGCCGTTGTGGTGCACGTTCATGATGTCGCCCTCGCGGAAGTCATCGAAGCTGGCCATGAGGGCGAAACGATGACCAAAGTCACGCAGGTAGTCGATGTAGGGCACACCACCAACGTTGCGGAAGAAGGCCTCGCCCCAAAACTCATAGTGGCCGTCGGGCTCGCGAGTCTCGTAATCCTGATCCACCCGTCGGGGGTAGTTGGCGCCACAGCGTGGCATGGCACCGGTGTAGAGCTGTGGGTACTGATACAACAGCATGTTCGCCGTGCGGGCCCCACCAGAATTGCCCATGGCGTAGACGCGGGTCTCGTCGATGTTGAAGATCTCCATGGCCCGCAGGGTGCCCACCAGCGCCCGACCCATGCGGATGTCCACGTTCACGGGATTGCCTGCACCATCAGGGGCGATCTGAATCAAGCGCTCGCGCTCCAGGAGCCCCCGGTAGCCACCGTTGGGTCCGCCGCCGTTGTTGCCCGAGTTGATGAACGTGATCAGGCCATAAGGCTCCGAGCCGTCGTACCCCGGAGGCACGTAGACGTCATAGGTGATCGTGTCGAGATCTTCGTCGAGTCGCACCACCCCTGGCTGTCCGACGGGTGGCACCACGACGCTGGGATCTTCGAGAGCTCCGAGCACGACATCGCCACTCACGCCCTCGGGATAGGGCGACACGGCCCCTGGGCGGGTGCCCTCGCCCCGCGGTGCCATCTGTGAGCGCGAGACTTCGCCACACACGCCCGTGGGTGGCGCGGCGTCAGGGAGAGCGAGGGCGGCGTCGAGCTCCGCATCAGCCAGCAGGGCGTCCGCAGGCTCAGCGTCAGAGAGGCCAGCGTCAGCAAGTTCAGCGTCAGAGGGGGCTGCATCTGATGCCGAGGCATCAAACATGTCGGTATCTGGGCCCCCAGCGTCTTCACCTGCCTGCGAAGATGCGTCAGCGATTGCGGCGTCTTCGATACCGGTCATTGCCACAGCATCTGTGGTGCCGCCGTCGAGCGAGGCGCCAGACTGCGCATCTACGCTGTCGGCAGAGCCGTCATCATCACATCCGAAGAGACAAAGCTGTAGACAGGTGTAGAGGGTGAGAGAGAAGCGAAGATGTGTGCGTGCATGCCCCATGCGTGATCTCGAAGGTGGTGGTCGACGACCACCAACCTATCAGCAGATCACGGTGTAGGACTACGTACGGGGGTGTTCGAGCGGGCCGCAGAGGCCTTCGGTGCGAAGAAGGTGTGGGTGGGGTTGTCTGCGGTGAGCGTCTCGACCTCGCGCTTGAGCGTGTGGCCACCTTCCGTCACCGTCACCTGTATTTCCAGGGGCTCCGGCTGAGCTGCCCAGAGGTTCGAGGTGAAGGTCAGAGCCTCTGGAGCCCCCTGCATGCGGGCCACCACCATGACGACGATCTCGCCGCTCTTGTCAGGATCGTGGTCGTAGCCCGTAGGCAGGTTGAGCAGCACTTTGTCGATGGTCGCAGGGGCGCCTGATGCGATCTGCAGTCCCTTGCGTACGGCGTCGTGCATGGCCCCACGGTGTGTGTTCAGCTCCGTCTGACTGAGTACGCCGTCCGCACACACTGGGATGTCCCGAAACGCCGAGACGGGCAACGAGAGGATCACATAGGCCTTCTCACCCACGATGTTGATCGTGCCCTTGCCCAAGGGCATCAGGTGCCCGTTGGCGGCGAAGGGCAGCACTGCGATGCCGAGCAGCATCGTGAGTAGACAGCACTTGAGTCGAGCGAGGACCATGGTCGTTCAGCCTATGACGAGAGGAGTGGTCGAGTCATCGATGTCGAGCTGATGCTCAGGGAGGAGGGCCGCCACCAGGGGGGCCTCCGCCACCAGGTCCACCGCCGCCAGCGCTCGTACCCTTCACACAGCGCTGTACGAAGGGGTACGTTGCGGTGATGTAATAGTGATAGATGCCGTCGGGGAACTCAGGGGTCACCGCGAAGCGACCATTACACTCGTCGAGATCGCCGCTGCCCTCGACATACTCCCAGTCGGACTCGAAGTGCCCCAAGGGGAAGTCCTCAATAGAAGGACGATTCGCCTGCGGGGTCTCGATCGTGCGCCAGCTGCTCTGCATCTCTTCTACAGCCGAGCCGCCATCTTCAGGATCGGAGTGCCCCATCATCGAGTAGATGGGGAAGCCATCGGTGGCCCAGCCCACGAGGGTCATGCTGGTCTCATAATCCGGGTTGAGCGCTTCCACCAGGCTCACCGGGTTGCCGTGATAGTGGTATTGCCCGCCAGGCTGTACGTGGGCGTCGTTGATGTCGACGCCGAACCCGAACTGCCAGGGGCTGGTGTCGCCCGGGGTCGCCACCATGCGCCACATATCGGAGCCCATGCCCGGATCGCAGTCCCCGACCGCCGTGGCGTCGTCGGGGCACGTGCCCGCCGTCGCTGGATCGAACTTGACGCTGTTGAGGGCATAGCCCGGCTCTTTCACATTGGTGACCTGACCGGTGAGCTCGGGGGTGAGGGTCATCGAGAAGGAGATGGTTTGTGCACTGATCTGACTGGCGAATTCACCGCCAGTGACGACGTGGTTGGGCACGCCGTTGCCTGTGACCGTGCGCTCCATCTCGTCGCATGACCAGGTGAAGTTGTATGCGAGGGTGGTGTCGACAGGGGTGGTGGTACCATTCATGGGGTTCATGTGGTTGTACACCAGCTGCTGTTCACCCTCCTCACCGTAGCCACACAGCACATTGGCAGTGCCATCACCCACTGGCGGTGTGCCAGCGTCAGGCTCTGGCATCTCGCCGGCGTCGGGGGCTGGCATCTCTCCAGCGTCAGGCTCGGGCGTCTCCTCACCCATGTCCGGAGCGTCACCTGTCTCCATGTCTGCAGTGGTTTCTGCGTCTGGGGTGTTGGCGCTGCCACCACCGTCGTCGTCATCGTCACACGCCGTCAGCGATCCGACGGCGAGGAGAGTGGCCAATAGAAAGTGTTGAGTGCTCATGGGCTCCTCGTGCCTGTCATGCAACATGTGCATATGCCGCGATGTCTACACCAAAACATTAAGGGAGAATTGTGCAGACAATGTGCAGTCAGGCAGGAGAAACGACGAAGTTTGTTGCTCGGAGCACTCGAAACGAAGAGCTGCAATGCTCTACTCGAGCTTATAGCCTACGCCATAGATCGAGTGGAGGAGGTCCTCGGGGGTGTGGGTGTTGAGTTTTCTCCGCAGGTTGCTGATGTGGCTGTCCACCGTGCGCTGGCTCACCGTGCGGGCGTCATCGTAGGCCAGCGACATCAGCTGCTGGCGAGAGAAGACCCGACCAGGAGCGGCGAGCATCGCCGAGAGCATGCGGAACTCGACCCGTGTCAGCTCGAGATCTGTATCACCCACCTGACACGCGAAGCGGTCTTTGAAGATCGTGACGCCTCGATAGGCCACCTGGCCTTCATGGGGCTGACGACTGCCGTTGACCCGTCTGAGGATGGTCTTTGCCCGTCTGACCACTTCGCGAGGGCTGAAAGGCTTGCAGACATAGTCGTCGGCCCCCAGCTCGAGGCCCAGCAGGCGATCGATCTCTTCGACTTTGGCTGTGAGCATCAAGATGGGCACGTCGGAGAACTGTCGAAGTTCCCTGCAGATCGTCAGCCCGTCTTTTCCGGGGAGCATCAGATCGAGGATTACGAAGTCCGGCGCCTCGGTGCGCACCGTGTGCACGGCGTGGGTGCCTTGATGAAGCACCAGTGTGGTGAACCCTTCTCTCTGAAAGTAATCCACCAGCACCTGGGCGATCTTGGGCTCGTCTTCGATGATGATGATTCTCATGCAACCTCTTCGCTGGGCAGGATGATCTTCACCTCGAGGCCTCCGAGGGAGGAGGGCTCGGCGGAGATGGTGCCACCGTGAGCTTCGGCGATCTTGCGGGAGATCGCGAGGCCGAGGCCTGATCCCGCTGTGCGCCGACTGCGAGAAGCTTCCACACGATACAGAGGATCGAAGAGGCGCTCACACTCCTCGGATGGCACTGAAGGTGCCGAGTCGCTGATGATGATCTCAACGGTGTTGTCATGCTGCTTCAGATCGACCTCGATTCGACCCGGCGTGTGCGTATACGCCATGGAGTTGAGCAACACGTTGCGGCACAACTGTTCGAGTCGCCGCTTGTCGACGCGGGCCACTGCAGGGCTCAAGGTGGCGCTCACTTCGAAGGCCGAGGCCTGCACCGAGAGCTTGCCCAGAGTGTTCAGGACCACATCGCGTACGTCGCAGATCTCGAACTGGTATCGCAACATGCCCAAATCCGAAGTGGAGAGCTCGTGCAAATCACCTACGAGATAGGTGAGGCGCTCCACCTCCTCCGACAGTGAGTTCAGCGCCTGGGCGTCGAAGGTGCGCACACCATCTTGGAGGGCCTCGATCTCACCTGACAGGATCGACAGCGGGGTCCTCAGCTCGTGGGCGATGTCGGCGAACATGCGCTGGCGTGCGTCGCGGATCTCTCGCAGCGTGCGGGTGAGGGTCTGAAAGTCATGGAGCAGATCGCCGAGCTCATCGTTGCGGGCGCCTTCGAACTCGACATCGTAGTTGCCCCGCGAGACCTCCGATACGCCCTCGGCGAGGCGCTTGATCGGCGCGAGGAGTGCCCGAGCGATGATGGTGGCAAAAGCCACGGCGAGCAGCAGAAGTACGAGCCCGATCACGACGCTCGACCAGAGCTGGCGTCGCTCGAAGGCCGCGCCGAGGGGGCGGCTGACCTGGCGGTGGGGCACGCTCTCGACAAAGCCGACGACGTGCGCATCCACCAGGACAGGGACAGAGATGCGCTCCACCGATGAGCTGGACAAGTCTGCCCCACCCAAATGGCGCCGCGATGCGTCGAAGAGGGCTGTAGGGTGAGGGCCTGTGGCGCCAGGCCGCCTCATATGCGCAGGGGGCGGCCCGATGCCACCGCGGGCAAGGTGAGGCGGGCGATGTGGTGGAGGCTTCGAGGCCGCTCGCACGAAGCGCCGCGACACATCGTCGGGCCAGCGTGAGTCCTGGGCGTACACTTCGGCCATCTGCGTCGCGATGCTCTCGACGCGATGCCGCTCAAGGCCATCGAAGTAATCGATGAAGCCCTGCTCGAAGCTCCAGCGGGCGATGAAGATGGTGGTGGCGAGCACGCTGAGCGTGAACCCGACGAAGACGAGGCCCAGCCGAGTGTGGATGGAGATGCGCATGGCACCACCTTACACAAAACAGCATCGAGGCCCAGATGGCAGGTAGGCGGATCAGGGCTGCACACCCAGCTGATGAAGCAGGGACATCTGCTCCTCGTGGGTACCCAGGGCGAATGAGGAGGTCCTGGTCCAGATCACGTGCCCGGCTCGCTGCCGAGGGTGCGGTCTGCGCGCAGCTCTTGTGATCGAGCGTGCAGGCGCCTCAGCTTCTCCGAAGGGGTCGACAGCGCCTCTGCTTGCCCCTGGCGGGCCACGAGGCGCAACATGTCGGCGCGCTTCTCGGGTGAGATCGAGCCCACCTTGGCGAGCAGGGTGGTGGATGTGTCGAAGCCGACGAACTTGAGCGTGCCTTGGACCACCGCGCCATGGGCGGCGCCGCGGAAGTTGAGCCAGTACCACCACTTGGGGCTGTCCATGGTGAGCACGAGGCGCGCCGTGCGCCCCTTGAGCAGCTGAGTGGGGAGAGATTTGCCCTCTTCGAACCGGAAGCCCCATCCCGGCAGAAAAGCCCGGTCGAAGATCCCTTTGAGCCCTGCAGGTACACTACCCCACCACAAAGGGGCGAAGACAACGAAGTGATCACACCACTCGATGTCGCGCTGCAGCGTCACCAAATCGGGTTCGAGGGGTTGAACCTCTGCATAGCCAACGCGGAGCACTGGGTCGAACTGCATGGCGCCGGCGTGATGCACCCGGATCTCCGCCCCAGCCGAGGCTGCAGCGTCGACATAGGTCTCAAGCAGGGCGGCGTTGAAGCTCTTCTCCGAAGGGTGCCCCAGCAGGGCTACGATGCGTTTGGCGGTCATGGTCTACCTCAATGTGTTGTCCTGGCGTCGGCTTCACGGTAGCCATGCGATCTCTGCATGTGAACGGCACGAAACGGATGGTGGGTATGCAAAAATCGACAGGGGGGAAGGGGTTGCCACCGGCAGCGTGGGCGGACTGGCCTTTTTTTCTCGCCGCCTATCGCTCTGGGAGCTTGTCGGCCGCAGCCAAGGTGCTCAAGGTCGAGCAGTCCACCGTGAGTCGACGGGTCGCCCGCCTCGAGGAGATGTTGGGCCACGATCTGTTCTACCGAGGGGCTGGAGGGTTGGTGCCCACGGAGATGGCTCAGCTGATCGCGCCACAGGTCGAGCGTGGTGAGAGCGCCTTGCTCGACGGGCTCACCGCTGCGAGCGGCCACGAGCGTCAGGTGGAGGGCTTGGTACGTGTGGCTTGCCCGGAGTCCATGGCCTATCTGTTCCTGGTGCCAGAATTGCCAAAGCTCTACGCCCACTATCCCGGCTTGGAGGTGGAACTGCGTACAGGCTACGCCGTGGCAGATTTGAGCCGGAGAGAAGCCGACATCGGCATTCGTGGTGTCGTGCCCACTGATCCTGATCATGTGAGCAAGATCGCCGGGCGCTTCACGGTGGGCATCTTCGCCCACCGATCGTGGATCGAGCGCGGCGTACCGGAGCACGAGATCCCCTGGATCGGTACCTCGGGGATCTTCGAGAGCTTTATGGAGGGTCAGTGGGATCTGGCGATCCGGCGCCCGCCGATCATGCGCAGCGACAGCTACCTCACCCGCTATGCTGCGGCCCAGAGCGGCCTGGGCTGCACACTGCTCCCGAGGCCCTGGGGCAGGCAAGACGAGCAGCTGGTGGAGCTGTCATTGCCACCGGGTGCCCCCGAGCCTCCTGAGCGGATCATGTACCTCGTCGTTCATCGCGCCCTGCGACGTGTGCCGCGGATCGCTGCCACCTGGGCGTTCCTCGAAGAGAGCCTTCAAGCGTTGAACGAGTAGGCCAGAAACGTCTCAGTCCATCATCTCGGGTACTTGAAGGGGCGGGAAGGGGTTCGGCATCTCTGACCACGCCTCGATGCCTGCGTCGACGAGCGCGCCGTCGAGCAGGCAGGCGTCGAGGCGGGCCCGCAGGGCCGCCTCGTCCATCTTCTGACCGATGAAGACCAGCACCTGCTCGCGATCACCGAACTGAGGGTGCCAGTCGGGCTGCTCGTCGGGCCGCTCGCCTTCGGGCTGATGCCAGTGCTCTTCCGGCACGGCGGCCCACCACGTGCCCATGGGGTTCACGCTGCTCACCCCGCCGGCCTGAGCCCACTCATAGGCGGCGTGGTGATCGGCGGCCACCCAGAAGAAGCCCTTCGAGCGCAGCACACCGGTCCAGGTCTCCGCGTCGTGGAGGCACGCCCAGAGCTTCTCGGCATCGAACGGGTGGGCGGTACGGTAGGTGAAGCTCGAGATGCCGTACTCTTCGGTCTCGGGGGTGTGCTCGCCCTGCAACTCGCGGATCCAGCCCGCTGAGCGCTCTGCCTCTTCGTAGTCGAAGAGCCCAGTGTCGAGTACGCGCTCCAGAGGCACCTTGCTGCGGGTGGTCTTGACGATCTGAGCGCCGGGGTTGAGGGCCTTGATGATGGCCTCGACCTCGAGCATGCCCTCTTCGCCGATGAGGTCGAGCTTGTTGAGCACGATGACGTTGGCAAACTCGATCTGATCGATGAGCAGGTCGGTCACTGTACGGTGATCGTCTTCCCCAAGAGACTCGCCACGATCGTGCAGTGCGTCGGCGGCGGTGTAGTCACGCAAAAAGCTGTGGGCATCGACGACGGTGACGAGGGTGTCGAGGCGGGCCACGTGGTTGAGGCTGACACCCTCTTCGTCTTCGAAGGTGAAGGTCTGGGCCACGGGGATGGGCTCGGAGATGCCCGTGGACTCGATGAGCAGGTAGTCGAAGCGCCCCTCACCGGCGAGGCGAGAGACCTCCTGGAGCAAGTCGTCCCGCAGGGTGCAGCAGATGCAGCCGTTGGACATCTCCACCAGCTTCTCTTCCGTACGAGACAACTCGGCCCCACCGCGCTCCACGAGCGCGACGTCGATGTTCACCTCGCTCATATCGTTCACGATCACTGCCACACGCCGCCCTTCGCGGTTGTGGAGCACCTCGTTGAGCAGCGTGGTCTTGCCGGCGCCGAGGAAGCCCGACAAGAGGGTCACAGGCAGGCGTTGATCTGGGGTCGCAGGGGCTTGACTCATGGGACTTCTCTCAGAATAGGGCTCAGAGGCAGCACATTTGCCCCGCTTTTATATGCAATCCGATTGCATAGACAAGTAGGACAGACACATGGGGCAAAGACGAAGCCATCTATGTTCTTGGGTCTGGATGTGCTGGGAGGTCAGGGGACAGGTGGTGACATCATCGCTTTCCGACGTAGATCCGGCCATGATGGCGGCCTCGATTGACCACTGAGGCCATCCATGACCGCCACCACTTCGTTCTTGCCCCACGACGACAGCCCCAGGGCCCACGCTGAGGGATTGCTCCGCTTCATCAACGCCTCCCCGACGCCGTTCCATGCCGTGGCCAACACCGCGAGCGCGCTGGAGCAGGCGGGCTATCAGCCCCTCGACGAGTCTCGGACGTGGTCGTTGAGCCCGAACACGGGCTACTACGTCGTTCGTGGTGGGGGCTCCATCGTGGCCTTTCGCACTGGCACCGAGCCTGCTGCCGAGGCTGGCTTTCGAGTGGTGGGCGCCCACACCGACTCGCCGAACCTGCGGCTCAAGCCTCGCCTCGCGAAGTCAGCCCATGGCCTCGCCCAATTCGATCTCGAGCCCTATGGTGGGTTGATCGTGGCCACATGGGCCGATCGCGATCTGGCCCTCGCTGGCCGGGTGGTGGTGCGGGGCTCCGATGGCCACGAGACCCGACTGATCCGTACGCCCAAGCCCGTCTGTCGGATCCCCAACCTGGCGATCCACCTGAACCGCACGGTGAACACCGACGGTCTGGTGATCAACAAGCACAGCCAGCTGGGTCCCGTGGCGGCCATGTGGTCTGGAGCCGGCTCACCAGAGGCCTGGCTGAAGGGGCACATCGCCGAGCTGGCCGGGGTGGAGGTCGACGATGTCATCGGTCACGATCTCATGCTCTTCGATGTGCAGGATGGGTGCTTCACCGGGATTGACGATGACTTCATCTCCGTGGCTCGGCTGGACAACCTCGCCATGAGCTACGCCGGCCTCGTGGCCCAGCTGATGCACGACTCGACGGCGACGCCCCACGCTCGGGTGCTCAGCTTGTTTGATCATGAGGAGGTGGGCAGCCAGAGCGCCCGAGGGGCCGACTCCACGTTCATGACCGACATCCTCGGCCGCATGGCTGGTGACGGTGCGGAGGCGCTGCCCCGGGCCATGGCCCACAGCCGTCAGGTGAGCGCCGACATGGCCCACGCGCTGCACCCGAGCTATGCCGATCGCCACGACGGTACACACCAGCCGCTCATGAATGGCGGGCCGGTGATCAAGACCAATGTCAACACCCGTTACGCCACCGATGGGGTCACCGCAGCGCTGTTCCGTTCAGTGTGTCAGTCTGAGGGCATCACCTGCCAGGAGTTCGTGAACCGGCCTGATCTGGCCTGCGGGAGCACAATCGGGAGTATCACCGCGGGCCGATTGGGTCTGGCCACCGTCGACGTGGGCAACCCCATGTGGGCGATGCACAGCGTGCGGGAGATGGCCGGGGCCCACGACGCCGAGCCCATGGCCCGGGTGCTGGGGCGTTTTTTACGGGGTGACTGAACCCTGAGTGCGATGAGTGGGCGTCATCAAGGGGGTGGTATCTGAGCAAACCCCTCCACCAGAGCGCTCACGAGGCGCTGTACACGTGCTGGCTTTGGGCCCCTACCAGGCAACACGAGGTGCAGAGGGATCTCTGAGCCCGACCACTCAGGCAGTACATCGACAAGATCTCCAGCCTCGAGATCAGCGCGGACATCGAGGCCGCACTTAAAGACTACGCCGTGGCCTTCGATGGCCCAATTGCGCAGCAACACGCCATCGTTGGCCGAACGATGGCCACTCACCTCTACAGTGATGTATTCGTCATCTTGGGAGAAGCCCCAGTGATTCAAGGCCCGGCCTGGGCGATGCCAAATCAGCGCTTTGTGTTGGGCGAGATGAGCAGGGTGCGTGATGGGCGGGTGGCGCTCGACGTACTCGGGCGAGGCCACCGCCACGCGTCGATCTCGATACAGCCGACGGGCCACGAGCTCGGCGTCTTCGAGGGCCCCATAGCGGATCGAGATGTCGATGCGGGTGTCCACCACATCGTACACGTCGTCCGAGAGCCACAGATCGAGCCTGACCCCAGGGTGCTGTTCGAGGAAAGCGTCGAGCATGGGCATCAGGGTGTACCGCCCGAGATCTGATGGGGCCGAGACACGCACCGGCCCCACGAGCTCGTCCCTCAACGGACCCACTGATGACTGCGCGGCCTCTACAGCTTCGAGCAGCAGTCGACACTGCTCGAGATAGATCTCGCCCTCTGCGGTCAACGAGATGGCCCGCGTGGTGCGCAAGAGCAGCTGCACCCCGAGCATCTCTTCGAGGCGCTTCACCGACACGCTGGCGGCGTTGGCGCTCAGATTGAACACTCGAGATCCCGCCGACAAGGAGCCGTGCTGCACCGCTGCGACGAACAAACGAATGTCTCTGAGTGCTGGGTCTTCCATCGATTGCAATTTGTTTCCAGGTGGTTATGCGCTCTGCGGCACTTGTACTCGATCTGTACAAGCCCTTCTCGAACTCTGTCAAAGACATCGGCGATTCTCCCCACTAATTTGAGTCTCGTCGAACACACAAGACATACACAACAGAGGAGGATCCCATGTTCAGTTCTGCCACGCTCATGTCGCTCGGTCTGTCTGTCGCTGCCTGCGGTGTCTCCAACACGAAGGTTGCCACGAGTACTCCCCCCGAGGGCATCTCGAAAGTGCAGGCCATCGAAGGCCCAGTGTCCTTCCCCGAAAGCGGGGTGTGGGATGAAGAGGCTCAGGTCTGGTATGTGTCGAGCTTCGGTCAGGCCTTCGACCCCACAGGGGGCACCGCTGACAAGTCAGGCTTCATCTCTCGGCTCGACGCCAGGGGGCGCGTGCTCGATGCCCGGCTGGTGGAAGGGGCCGGTGACTTCCTGGGCCTCGCCATGATGAATGGCAAGCTCTACGCCTCTCATGGGGCCGACATTTGGGAGATCGACCCGAGCACGGGGAAGCATGACGTCATCACCGTGCCCGGGGCTGGATTCCTCAACGACATTGCCGTGGGTGAGGGTGCCCTGTACATCACGGATACTGGTGCCGGCGCTGTGCATCGATACGTGCCAGGGAAGACGCCCACGGTCTTCTCCAAAGATCCGGCCCTCAAGGCCCCCAACGGGATCGCTGTAGACAATGGCCAGGTCGTCGTAGTCACTCTCGGGGCGTTCCCGCCCAACCCGGCAACTCCGGGCTCGGTTTTGGCTCTGGACGACTCTGGCAAGGCGACGCGCCTGGGTAAGGTGAGTGGTCTCTTCGACGGTGTCGAGGTGATCAACGGCAGCTATGTTGTGTCCGATATCACTGGGCCACTGTTGCGGGTAGATCCCAACGGTGACACCAGACAGTTGGGTGACTTGAAGACGCTCGGGCTGGGCTCGGCGAATGACTTCGGCGTCGACCCCAACACCATGACCCTCATGATGGGTGATCTCACCTCGAACAAGGTCTGGCAGGTCTCGCTCTTCTGAACCCTCTCCCAAACCTTCCTTCCAGCGCCTTCGGCGCTCCGATCGTGCTGTGAACTCAAACTCAATCCGAATGCACAGCACGATGAGTATCCAGCGGGCCACCGCGTCGGATCATGCCCTGGTGACAACTTTTCCCCAATAGGTGAACAAGAGGTCCTCGCACACCAGAGGACTTCTGAGCATGTCGTTCCAAGTGGCCTTGCACCGTACGAGGACACCCTTGCGTGTGTCGCTGATTGAAGCAGCACGAGCCCTCAACTGGTCATATACACCATCAGTCATCCAGTCATGTCGTCTGCATCACCTTTTTGAGCAATCGGTGAAGGGGCAAGAGCCTCGTATTGCTGATGGCCATAGAGTGATTCCTCTTGAATCTTGAGTGCTTCAGGTGGCGGGGATGACCTGTATGCGATTTGTACAGACCCTTCTCGAACTCCTCTAAAGACAGTGATGGTGGCCCGCACTACCTTGAGTCTCGTCAAACACACAAGACGTACACAACCCAGGAGAGTCCCATGTTCCGCAACGCCATGCTCGTTTCGCTCAGCCTGTCCCTCGCCGCCTGCGGCACCTCCGATGATGAAGAGACCATGAACAGTGCCCCTGAGGGCATCTCAGGCGTCGAGGCCGTTCAAGGCGCGGTGTCTTTCCCTGAGAGTGGGGTGTGGGACGCCGATGCCCAGGTCTGGTACGTGTCGAACTTCGGTCAGGCTTTCGATCCCACGGGGGGCACCCCTGACCAGCCGGGTTTCATCTCTCGGCTCGACGCCGACGGCAACGTCCTCGACGCTCGGCTGGTGGAGAGCGACGGTGACTTCCTAGGCCTCGCGATGATGGACGGCATGCTCTACGCCTCTCGCGGCGCTGACATCTTGCAAATCGACCCTGATACCGGCGACTTCGAAGCCATCGCCGTGCCTGGGGCCGGCTTCCTCAACGACATCGCTGCCGGTGATGGCGAGCTCTACATCACTGACACAGGCGCTGGCGCTGTGCATCGATACGTGCCTGGCGAGACGCCCACAATCTTCTCCGATGATCCTGCGTTGCGGGCGCCCAACGGCGTCACTGTGGATGGAGATCGTGTCATCGTGGTCACCCTCGGAGCTTTCCCTCCTGATCCGGCGACCCCGGGCTCAGTGTTGTCCCTCGATGGTTCCGGTGCGGCGACGCAGATCGGCGAGGTGAGCGGTCTCTTCGATGGTGTCGAGGTGCTCAACGGCAGCTACATCGTGTCGGACATCACTGGGCCGTTGTTGCGGGTGGATCCCAATGGAGAGGCTGTGGAGCTTGGCAACTTGCAAGAGATGGGGTTGGGCTCGGCGAATGATTTTGGCATCGATGTCACCACCATGACTCTCATGATGGGCGATCTCACCTCGAACCAGGCTTGGCAGATCTCGCTCTTCTGAGCTTTGCTCCTCATCGCCGGAGGGCGTTGATGCTCACGAGGCGCCAGCTGTTGAAGCCGTGATTGTGCAGATGCAGGCCCAAGCGGGCATCGGGGGTGGGGGTGAAGTCCAGGGCCACCTCCGCGCCGAGGGTGCGGGAGGGGGCGGGGATCTGCACCACCTCTTCCCAGATGACCGTGTCGTCGATCCACACGGCGATGTGCCCCTCAGCGGGCTCTGGTGCGTCGAGAAAGTCGTGCCACACCGTGATGACGAGGGTGTCGCCTGCTTCGAGATCCATGGGCAGAGGCTGGTCGAAAGCACCGTAGGCACATGCCCCGGTCTGGACCTCGAAGCCGCCGCCCTCGGGGCCCCATGTGGCCGAGGGGCAATCCACGTCGAGAGGGCGGTGGTGAGCCAGCGGGTCGAGATCGGCGGTGACGGGCGTGAGGGCAAAGGGATCGAGCACCGACACAGGGGGCTGCGCAGGCTCTTCCATCATCGGATCTGCCATGGGCGTCGAGTCGACGTGCTCTTCACCGCATCCGGTCAACAGTGCTGCCATCACCATCACCCAGCGCATCTTCACTCCCCAGTCACATAGAGACCGCCGAGGCACATCTCGTCGGTGGTGCCTTCACCCCAGGATACGTCGGCGGGGGCTCGGACTTCGCCATCGATGATGGGTTGGTTGGCGGCGGAGTTGTCCCAGCTGCAGCCCATCCAGAGGGCGTCTCCGGGACGCAGCGTCACCGAGTCTTCGAGGGCGTAGCTGCCCTGCCAGTTGAAGTCCCAGTCGGGGATGTCGAGCACGCAGGTGTTGCTGCCGTCGGCGTGGCGGATCTCCGTCCGCTGGCTCCGCCCGAGGCCGTGCATGTGGTGGTTGGCAGAATGGATCACCAGAGGTGCCCCCTCGGGCAGCCCCAGCGCCTGCCGAGCGCGGTCGACGAGGAAGGAGTCGTAGGTCAACAGGGTGGAGTGCTCCACCTTGGACTCACCAGCGGGGATGGTCATGGGCTCACCGATGAGGCCATTGCTGATCCAGCCGAGATCCACCATGGCGAGGTTGGTGGCCTCGCGCTCCACCGCCGGGGCGGTGGCGATCTCGATGCTGGACTGATCGGCCACCGGGGCCGAGCTCAGGGTGTTGTAGTGCATTTGCACCACCATCATCGAGCCGGGCTCAACGGGGATTCCGGTGCCCGCGGGGAGTGGCCGCTCCGGGTTGCCAGGCACCCACGAGCCGATGGTGGAGAAGCCCGCGGTGCCCATGGTGCCGCCACCGCCGAGCTCTTCGATGAGGGCGCTGAGCTGCGCCGCGGTGAGGTTGCCGGAGCGCACGTCGGCGAGAGAGAGCCCGAGGGTCTCGAGGGCGGCGAGCAACCGCGCGGGATCCACGTTGTCGAAGCCTCCAGCGCCGCCGCCCTGTGGGCCGCCATAGCACGTGTACCCCGGGCCCTCTTCCGCGGCGTCGTAGGCCATGAACTCTTCCACTTGATCAGGGCCAATCAAGAACACGATGACGTGGTGCACGATGGCCCGCTGGTCGGGCTTCACCCGGAGCCCGGTGACGAAGCGTTTCTCATCTGCAGGCCAGGGGATCAGCTGACAGCGATAGTCGTCGGGCTCGAGCACGGGCGTATAGGGCTCGGGGAGCTTCACGACGATGTCGGTCTCGTAGGGGGCCGGGGCTGCCACGGCCTCAGGGGCGTCGGCGGGATCACCCTCCAGGCTCTCGCCCTCGAGCCAGGCCATGAGGTCGGCCTTCTCGTCGTCGGTGATGTCGATGTTCCCTGCGTAGGTGTTACACGCGTCATCGGGCTGCCAGGGGGGCATGGTGCCGTTGGCGATGCTCGCCTGCACGGGCACCTTGAAGGCCATGACCTCTTCATAAGTGGTGAGGGAGAAGGGGCCGATGTCGCCAGGGCGGTGACAGTTGGCGCAGCGGGCATCGATGATGGCTTTGACGTCCTTGTAGTAGGTCAGCGCCTCTGTCGAGGGGGCATTCTCAGCGGGGGCTGGCGTCGCGGAGTCGTCGTTGCCGCAGCCGAAGGTGAGCAGCAGCGGGAGCAGCACAAGGCATCGTTTCATGTCGACCTCAGGGGGCAGGGGGGCATTCTCGGTATGGCCTGAGGCTCAACGATAGGTGGCAGTTGTTGAGCAAATATGAAGCGTCGACACAACGTGCTGCCCGAGCGCTCACGATGTGCTCAATATGGGTCGAGTACAGCGTCACGCTCGCCCCGCTGCTCGAACCTGTTGCATGAGAGGTGCGATGTCCGAGTCTCCCCATATTCTCATCGTCGAGGACGATCTCGGCGTGGTGCAGGGCCTCGTGCGTGGCTTGCAACATGCAGGCTTCGAAACCAGCCTCGCCATGGCCGGCGACGAAGCCCTCGGGCGGATTCTGAGCGAGTCCTTCGATCTCGTGCTGCTCGACCTGATGTTGCCCGAGCGCGACGGCTTCGAGGTGCTCGAAGCGGTGCGGACCCGGGTCTCGGTGCCCATCATCGTGGTCTCTGCCCGGACCGAGCTCGGGGCGCGCCTGAAGAGCTTCGAGCGAGGCGCTGTGGACTTCGTGCCCAAGCCGTTCTTCATGGAAGAGCTGGTGGCCCGCATCAGAGCACGGCTCGCATTGAGCAGTGCAGCCCCTCGCCGGGCGCTGCAGATCGTCGATGTCACCCTCGATCTCGACGCCAGGGTAGCCCGTCGAGGCGAGTCCGATCTGGGGCTCACCACTCACGAGTTCAATGTGCTGGCCTTCTTGCGCGAGCGGGCAGGGCGGGCCTTCACCCGGGCCCAGATCGCCAACAACGCGCTGCCGGAGAGCGGGGAGCGCGGGGAGCGCACGGTAGACAGCCACCTCTCCCGCATTCGAAAGAAGCTCGGCGCCGAGGCTGCAGAGCAGATTCAGACGGTGTGGGGCATCGGCTACCGCTGCGCTGAAGAGGCCCCATGACCCGGCGTTTGTCCCGTGGGATCCTGGTGAGCGCCGCCTCGAGCGTGGTGCTCGCCGGGTTGCTCGTCATCGTGGCGTTGGCATTGGCGCGCCCCACCCTGCGCCGGGCGGCGCTCGACAGCGTGATCCACGCCGCCGACTTCGAGACGTGTACCGCACACCCCGAGGCGTGGGGCTGGCGGTCGGGCAACCTCTCGTTCTTCGCCTATGACCGCAGCGGCCGCTCCACAAATCCGCTGGCTGTGCCCCTGGAGCCCGATCTGCTCGAGCATGTGCTCACCACTGGAACCCCAGCTGAGTTGTTCGAGCGACATCGGGCTGTCTCGGTGGTGCCCAACGGGCCTGAGGGCCCCTGCGCGCTGATCCGCATCAGCTCGGGCAACATCGCCGCGGCCACCCTGCCTGGGGCCCTCGGCATGCTCGGGCTCTCCATCATCGGCGGCATGTTGCTCGCGGCTATGGGCACTTTCTGGTTCGTGGTGCGGCCACTGCGACGGCGCATCGATGCCCTGGCGATCTCTGCCAGCGGGGTGGGGGCGGAGGAGTTCACCCCTGAAGAGGCGACCCCTGATGCCCTTGGCCACATCGCCGAGGTGCTCGCTTCGAGCCACACCCGTGTGGTGGAGACCCGAGAGGCCCTCGAGCAGCGCAACCAGGCCCTCGAAGAGCACCTCACGGGCATCGCTCACGATCTGCGCACACCCCTGTCGAGCATGCAGCTGGCTCTGGAGGCCGTTGCGGGGGAAGCGAAGGGGCCACTGCAGCAGGAGGCGCGGCGAGCCCTCGCCGACATGGTGTATCTCTCATCACTGGTGGAGAACCTGCACCAAGCCACCCGCCTGCGCCACGCCGTCGACGTATCCTCCGGGGTGGTGGAGCTCGGTGAGCTGGTCCGTCGCCTGGAGCGTCGCTTCGTCATCGTGGGCCGACACGCCAGCGTAGAGGTGGCGGCGAGCATCCCCGAAGCGCCGATCTGGGCGGCCTGTACGCCGGCCCTCGCCGAGCGAGCCATCGCCAACCTGATCCAGAATGCCATCGAGCACAACTCTGGGCCGGGGCATGTGGCCATCACCCTCACGGCCGACGCCTCGACCAACCGCTTCGAGGTGTGCGTCGCAGATGATGGCCCGGGGCTGCCCGAGGAGATGCTCGCCAGCCTCGACGACGAGACGTTCCTGCTCGAGTCCGCCCGCCGCCGGGGCCCCAGTCTGGGCATGTTGATCACCGCTGAGGTGGCCCGCCGAGCGGGCTGGTCGGTGCGCTACGCGCCGTTGGCGCCCACGGGGCTCTCGGTGCACATTGAAGGGCCAGTGACGTTCGAGTAATCATCACTCGGGGGCGTTGACCCGTCCTTCGAACCGGCGCTTCTCGGTGAGAAGGCGAGGCACCAGAAAGTTGATCAGCGCCCTGACCCGAGCGGAGCGGTGCAGGTCGGCGTGGACAAGGAGCCACAGCTGATCCGCAGCCACCGGTGCGCCGACGCGCCGCAAGGTCGGATCGGCATCTCCAATGAAGCAGGGCAGCACCCCTTGAGCGCCAGATGGCGCCAGGACGGCATACATGCCCATCACACCGTGCACCATCATGCGGGGTCGGGCATTAGGGAACATCTTTCGCCGCCACTGAACCGCCCGGGCATGATCCATACCGACATAGTGCACCCACGGCAGCTCGGTCCCTTCGGTCTCCGCAGGGGCATAGTGGCCCCAGGCCAGATCACACAGATGACGACCGATGGCTGTACTCAGCGGTTGAGTTGTGGCCCGAAAGGCGATGTCGGTCTCTCGATGCAGGTCGAGCAGCAGGTCGTTGGGCTGCAAAATCGGGCGGATGCCACCACAAACCTTGGAGAACTCGGTCAAGTGAGGGGTGAGCATCGTCAACATCATCAATGGCAGAGTGATCCGGACCTCACCTGAAGCCTGCTGATCGTGCCCCACGACAGCGCGGGTCGCGGAAAAGACCGCTTCCTCCACCTCCTCGGCGTGGGGCAACAGCGCTTCTCCCGCCTGAGTCAGTTGGTAACCGCGTGGATCCTTCGTGAAGAGGCTCGAGCCCACCGCCTCTTCGAAGGCGGCGAGGCGCCGGTGCAAGGTGGACACGCTCACCGCCAGCTCTGCCGCGGCGCCGGTCAAGGTGCCTGCCCTCGCCACCGCGAGGAACAGCCGTAGATCGTCCCATCGATCCATTTTTCATTTCCGGAATATGGTTTTGGTTAATCTGCCATATGTTTTCCATTGGTGGGTCAGTAAGGTGTCTCCAGTCAACCTGAATTTTGCATGGGTGAGGACGCACGGCGGCAAAGGGGTCGAGCTGCGTCCGGACCCCGATGAGAAGGAGATCACCTATGTCGACAGTGAATACATGGCGCGTCTGGATCGCGATGGGCTGCCTCTTGGGCTCCGTGGGATGCTCGGGCAACAGCGAGAGCACCAAGGGAGAGGTGGCTGTCCAGCAGTTCGCCGCCTGTAAAGCGGAGTTTCAGATCACCGAGCCTGTCGCTGGCCGCCCCTGGACGCCCAACGCCATCAAGCTCGTCTCGAAGGCGCTCTCGCCCGGGGTCTTTGTCGTCTACGACGAGGGGGCGCCCAACTTGGGTCCACAGGGGATCCCGCTGGCGACGTCAGCGGGCTTCGTCATCGGCGAAGATGGAGTGGTGCTCATCGAGACGATGATCAACCGCCAGCTCTTTTGTCAGCTGATCGATCTGGTGCGGGCGGAGACCGACAAGCCACTGCTCTATGCCATCAACACCAGCCATCATGGCGATCACAGCTACGGCAACGCGTTCCTGCCCGAGGGGGTGCAGGTGGTGCAGCACCGGGGCACAGTGGATTTCATAACCGATCCCGAGGCGTTCGCGGGTGACGTGGCTTTCATGGAGGCCAACTTCGGCGATGATCAGGGCATCGACGAGGTCACCGCTGTCAGGGCCGATGTCATCGTCGAGGACTCTGGCTGGTCCGTGGACATCGGGGGCCGAACCGTCGAGGCTCTCTATCTGGGCTTTGGGCAGACCCACGGCGATCTCTTCGTTTATGTGCCCGAGGCCAACGTGGTGTGGACCGGCAACCCCATCGTCGCCCGGGCCCCTGCGTTGCCCTGGCTCCTTGATGGCCACGCCAAAGAGGTGCGTGAGACCCTCATCGGTTTGAGAGACAGGTTCCCGGGTGCCACGATCATCCCTGGTCACGACGAGCCCCGGGTGGTGAGCGATCTCGACTTCGCCATCGAGTACTTGGGGGTGATGATCGACGAGGTACAGAGCGCTGTCGATGGCGCGAAAACGCTGGAAGAGACCGTCGCCAGCGTCACCATGGAGCGATTCCAGGGGTACGCCCTCTGGGATTGGGTGCACAGCGTGGTGAACGTCCCAGCCACTTACAACGAGCTCAGCAAGTGAGCTCTGTGAAGGCGGGAGGTCGAATCTCATGAGTCAGCACAACGATGTATCAAAGCCAGTCGTCGCTGGGCGATCGCCCATCGCCGTGGAGCTCGAGCAAGGCAAGGCCTACCATTTCTGCGTATGCGGGCGATCTGCGTCACAACCATATTGCGACGGATCCCACGTGGGCACGGGCCTCTCGCCCAAACGTTTTGTCGCTGAGGAGACAGGTCAGGCGCATTTGTGCGCCTGTAAACACACAGGCAACGCACCGTTTTGTGATGGCACGCACACACGGTTCCAAGAGGCTGATGTGGGCAAGCCCGGGCCAGGGCGCGATGCGAAGTCGGGTGCCCTCCCGGAGCCGGTGCCCTCGCCAGAAGAGCCCCACGTGGCCCTCATCCATCAGCTGGCAAGAGAGGGCCTGAAGCACCTCGGTCATCACGGCCCGATGACCGCCATGGGCGTGCCCAGAGATCAGCTGCCCAAGTGGGACGACATCCAAATCATGACGGCACAGCTCGCCCGTAGGCCGCTCATGGAGGAAGAGGCCGTGGACACCCGACTGGTCATCGGGCCACGGGCAGACAAGCCCCTCACCCTCGACATCCCACTGTTCGTCTCCGACATGAGCTTTGGTGCGCTGTCCGAAGAGGCAAAGATCTCTCTCGCACGGGGTGCAGAGATGGCGGGGACGGGCATCTGCTCTGGCGAGGGGGGCATGCTGCCCGAAGAGCAGGCAGAGAACAGCCGCTACTTCTATGAGCTGGCGAGCGCTCAATTCGGCTTCGACGAGGCGCTGATGCCGCGAGTGCAGGCCTTTCACTTCAAGGGCGGCCAGGGGGCTAAGACCGGCACCGGAGGCCACCTGCCGGGGGAGAAGAACCGCGGCAAGATCTCTACAGTGAGAGGCATCCCCGAAGGTCAGCCGGCGATCTCGCCACCCACGTTCAAAGACTTGAAGTCCGTGGACGACTTCCGACGCTTCGCTGATCGGATCCGGAGCCTCACCGGAGGGATCCCCATCGGCTTCAAGCTCAGCGCCAACCACATCGAGCGTGATGTGCAATTCGCTCTCGACGCCAGCGCGGACTACATCATCCTCGATGGCCGTGGTGGCGGCACAGGCGCGGCGCCGGCGCTGTTTCGAGATCACATCAGCGTGCCCACGATCCCCGCGTTGTCCCGAGCGCGTAGATACCTCGATGAGCAGGGGCGCTCTGGTGAGGTGACCCTCATCATCACGGGGGGCTTGAGAACGCCCGCAGACTTCAGCAAGGCCTTGTGTCTGGGCGCTGACGGCATCGCTGTCTCAAACGCCGCCATGCAGGCCATTGGTTGCGTAGGGGCCAGGATGTGCAACACGAATCAGTGTCCGGCGGGCATCGCCACTCAGCAGGAGTCGCTACGAAAGCGCCTGAATGTTCAGATCGCCGCATTGCGTCTGTCGCGCTTCTTCGGCGCGGTCACCGAGCTCATGCAAGTGATGGCTCGGGCATGTGGTCACGACAGCTTGGGCGCGTTCTCTATGGACGACATCGCCACATGGCATTACGAACTCTCACGCCTGGCGAGGATCCCCTACGCAGGAGAGGCGTCACGTTGACGAGTCGGTCAGGGGGCCACCAATCGCGCGTCCAGTGTGTTGAAGCCCACTTTCTCGTAGCTCCGAATGGCCCCAGTGTTGCTCTGGGTGACGTACACTTCGGCCACATGGAGGTCGAGGCCTCTCATCCACGCCTGGGCCCGCTGAAGCAACTGTGTCGATATGCCTCGATGGCGCGCCTCGGGGCAGACATAGACCCACGAGATCACCCCGATGGCGCCACACAGGTAATAGTCCGTCTGCTGCCCTGCCTGTACGATCCCGAGGGGGGTGTCGCCCTCAACGGCGAGTTCGATGTGGGTGTGTGGATCATCCACGGCCTTGAGCAGCTCGGCATAGTCTCGATCGACGAGGCTATGGTCCTGGATGTGCGCGCGAATGTCCTGCGGTGTCCAGGGCAGACCATAGACCTCGACCCACCCGGCGATGTGGTGTTGCATGTAGTCGTACAGCCAGCGGCGGACGATGTCTTCGTCGTCCCAGCTCAACGTGCGAAATTGAATCAGTGGGGTGCTCCTTTTACGACCATCCAATGGGTGGGGTGCATCAATTCACATCGTCGTCCACCCGCCATGACAGCCCGATGAACGGGGTGATGTCCTGTGTACCGTGGACCAACTCGTCCACCAGCGGCTTGCCGCCTCGCTGGTCGTAGTACCGGATGCGGTAGTTCACTCGCAACGCCACATCCAGCGTCTCAGTGATGGGTACATGGGCGCCGAGGCCGAACATCCAGGCCACCGTCGGCGATGTCTCCAGAGCATCGTCTACATTGCCGGCGGTGTTCGGCAGATCGCCCCGAGCATCATCCGTTCTGCGGCCCAACAGTCCATACCCCAGCTCCAGATACAGCTGCTTCCACTGGCCCCGAACGACCGGCCCCAACCACAGCTCCGAGAAGCCTCCGCCGACCTCGCCTTCCACCACTGTCATGTTGTTCTCGTCCAAGCCTTCGAAGCGGCCCGCCCGTCGGGTGCCTGCGTCATATTGCAAGAAGCCTCCCACCGAGAGAGGGCCCCAAGCGTGCCATGTGGCGTAGGTGACCGCCCCCAGGCGGCTCTCTTCGACGAGTCGCTCTCCCCGAGCACCGCCGATCTCCGACTTCACCTGCTGCTCGAAGCGGCTGAGGGTGAGGCCGACGTCGAATCGCCATGATTCTGTAGGCCAGGGGCTCTCGGCGTTGCTGAGGGTCGGCGCGCTGAGGATGAGCAGGCACGGGGCAATGTACAGAGGGCGCATGGGCTCGACTCCAAGTCAGGGGGCAGGCAACCTCTTACACCTCTGAGCGTGCTGGCTCTACTCCGTCCAGCCACAGCCGATGTCGAAGAAGTCGCGCGGAGCGTCGATGAGGGTCTGAACCCAGTACATGCGCCAGTCGGTGGCGAAGAGCGCGAACTTCGCTACATCTTCGTCCTGCTCTGCGGCTGCGAGCATCCATTCGCTGTCGAGGTCCACCCGACCCTCGGCGTTGCCCAGCCCTGGGATCCTGGTCGACAGCCTGCCGATGTCGGTGCGCTCCGCCCATGGATCCGTCTCTTTGTCCTGGGGCAACATGCCCGGCAGGTCGGACCACGCCTCCACGAAGGTCATCTCCCCAGCATCATTGAACGTGAACTCCTCGTAGATGGGGCATGGGCCCTTGCGATACTCGAAGACGACGTAGCAGCGGGCGAAGGGCTGAGTGTCGAAGAATCTGCAGTCACGGACGGGCACTGTAGAAGGGTCGAGCTCCATCAGTGCGTCGATGTCTTCGATGAGGTCGGCTGCGGTGAAGCCCGTGAGCAGCAGCCACGGCGGCCATTCCCAGCGGGCGGCAAGCTCCGAATAGTTCGGAAGACTGCCCCGCGGGGCGTCGACGTCGAGGGTGTCGAAGTAGATCGAGCCCTGCTCGGCGTAATATTCCGGGCTCAGCGTAGGGCTGAGGCAGCCCGCCGTGGCTCCAGGAGTACCGGCGTTCAGGCAGGGGGCCGGCTCGAAAGCCACCTCGGCGTCGGGCAGGCTGGCGTCAGGCGTTCCCACATCAGCGAAGGCGGCATCAGGTGTACCCGAAGGGCCGCCTCCAGCGGCATCATGAGCACTGTCGTCGTCACAGCCTGAGAGGCAGAGGGTGCCGCTGAGCATCAACACAAGGCGGAGATCATGCTGGGTGCGTGCCCTGAGCAGAGACGGCTTCATGAGATCTCCGTGCGTGATTCAGCAACATCCTCTCACACGCGTCGAGGCGAGAGGCAAGACACCTGTACGCCGACTGGACTGTCCGACAGGTTCGAGATCGATGCTATACATGTGCTCCACGCAAGCACCTGCGGAGCCTGTCTGTGAAGATCGCTGTCTTCAGCACCAAACCGTATGACCGTGCCGCCCTCGACGCGGCCAACGGCGCCCACGGGCACACGCTGATCTACCTCGAGCCCCACCTCGACGCCACCACGGCACCGCTGGCCTCTGGAGTCGAGGCCGTGTGCCCCTTCGTCAACGACGATCTCTCGGCGCCGGTCCTCAAGACACTCGCCGAGGGTGGGGTGAAGCTGTTGACCCTGCGCTCTGCGGGGTTCAACCACGTCGACCTCCAAGAGGCGGCACGGCTGGGCATCACCGTAGCCCGCGTGCCTGCCTACTCGCCTCATGCCGTGGCTGAGCATGCCATGGGGTTGATCCTCACCCTCAACCGCAAGTTTCATCGGGCCCACCAGCGGGTGCGAGAGGGCAACTTCGCCCTACAGGGTTTGCTGGGGTTCGACCTGAGGGGCAAGACCATCGGGGTGCTGGGTACGGGCAAGATCGGCGCAGCGTTCTGCCACATCGCGCTGGGCTTCGGTTGTCGGGTCGTGGCCTGTGACCTCTACCCCAGCGATGACGTGAAGGCCATGGGCGTAGAGTATGCAGATCTGGCCTCCGTCTTTGCCTGTGCCGACGTGATCGCGCTGCACATGCCCCTCACCCCGGAGACCCATCACGTCGTCGACGCGAAAGCCATCGAGCAGATGAAACGTGGCGTCATGCTCATCAACACGAGCCGTGGTGCTCTAGTGGACACCCGGGCGGTGATCGAGGGGCTCAAGCACGGTCACATCGGCGCCCTGGGGCTCGATGTGTACGAAGAGGAGGCCGACCTGTTCTTCGAGGACCTCTCCAACACCGTGATTCAAGATGATGTGTTCGCGCGTCTGCTGACGTTCCCCAACGTGGTCATCACCGGACACCAGGGATTCTTCACCCGAGAGGCCCTGCAAGCCATCGCCGAGACGACGTTGGCCAACGTCACGGCCTTCGAGCGCGGCGAAGGCACGCTGCACGCGGTGAGCACAGAGGTTCAGGGCGTTCGATGAGAGACAGCGGCCCGTTGCCGATCAATCGCAGGTGCACGACAGCGGCGCGGCGGTGAGCTGGTTGACGGCTGCGCCTGGCAGACAGATCGAACCATCGAAAGGCAGTGCAGCAGCTGCAGCGGCGCTGCAGTCGCGGCAGCAAGCGTAGGCCCCCTGGCACTCACCGGCGTCGCAGCCCTCCCGTGTGCAGAAGCCCGTGCCCTGACCTTGAGGATCAAAGCACGTGCTGGCGCCTTCGCTCGGGCAATCATCGTCGCTCTGGCAGAAGGTGCCCGTGCCGTCCTCGGTCACTGGCAGCTGCTGGCCGCCGCCCTCGGCGCTTGGGGCGCCAGGGATCTCCTGGATGTTCGGGTAGGAGATCAGAGAATAATTGTCCGCGAGCGCTGCACGCCGGTGATGCTGCCCTGCCTGCCGGGCCTCGTCTTCGAGCAGGGCCTGGAACCCGGCCATGCTGGGCATCCGCACGATGTTGATCTCGCTCCACTCGCGGCCGTCGCCGATGAACACACCCTGCACGACGAGGCGGGCCGTCGGGTAGACGCCGATGGCCTCAGAAGCCTCAGCGCCGGCGGCGGCGTATACCTCCCAGGCTTCTTGCCCAGTGCGTTCGGGCTCGTCGGTCCCCTCATCGTATTGAGCGACGTCGTGGAAGCGCTGCACATGGACCAGCTCGAAGGCCGGATCGGCTGGATCTGCGAAGGGGCTCTCTGGTGGCGTGAAGCCTTCGGGCAGGGGGGAAGATTGCAGCTCGGTCACCATCACGAGGCTCTCCTCAACCCCTGCCTCCTTGTGTACGGACCGGGCCTGGAACTCAGGGTGGGCGAGCATCGAGAAGAAGGCGAGCGGGCAGGGGTACTCCACGATGGCCACGGTCTCCCAGATCGTGTCGTCTCCGTCGATCTGCTCGTTCACCGAGGCTGAGAAGACGACCCGGGCGCCGATGGCCGTGAGAAACTCGATGGGGGCATAGAGCGCGTCGGCCTCTCGACCCGTCAGATCGGTCTCACGGCCGTCCGGGTATTGAGCCTGGGCGCGATACTTGATCAGGTTGAACATGTAGAAGGGCCCCTCGAGGGGGGCGTCGACCATCCGCTGCCGCTGCGCGGAGTTCGCGGCACCAAAAGAGGGGTCGGGCCCCCCTGAGGCTGCGTCGAGCACGTGGGCATATCGTTCGATGTTGGCCGGATCGGCACACAGGTCCGCCCTGAGCTCGATCACTGGGGTGTCGGCAGCATCAGGCGCCGGCGTGCTTGCGTCTTCAGGGGAAGGCCCCTGCGCCATGTCCATCGCGATCTCAGGGCTGGCGTCAGACTGGGGGGTGGTCTGGGTGTCATCCTCTTCAGTACACGCCAGCAGAGGAATACATGCGAGCAAGAGTGTCAGGGGGCGTCTCACGTTCATCTCCTGATGTGTTGACAAAGGGTCGAGCTGCTCTTGAGCTCAAGGTAACGCATGTCTGGTCAACACTTCGGAAACGCTACAAAACGCTACGGAAGTCACCTCGGAAGGGGCTCAGCGGATGCCAGGGCGGGTTCGGTCTTGAGGGGGATATCACTGTCAGGCGCGTGGAGCAGCCGAATGAGCAGTGCTGAGCCAGCACCGCACATGCTTCAGGAGGCGCGCTCGAGGGGAGCAGGCTGCTTTCGGCCGAGGGCGTTGATGATGCGATCTGCGGCGTTTCGAGCACCGGCGATGTTCCTCGCCGTGGGCCCCAGCTCCAGCTCTGCGAGGGGTCCCATGACGTGCACGCGGGGGTGCCAGCGCAGATCAGCGTTCACGATGGGGTAACCACAGGCTGCCGTAGGCAAGCCCGCAGCATCGATCAGGTCGTCGACCAGCGCGCCACCAGGGCGCGCTGTGTCGAAGCCTGTGGCGAGGAGAACGCGCGACACCTGAGGCCTCTCTGGCGTCGTCAAGTTCAGCTGCACAGCATCGCCGGCTGCTTCGAGCCCTTCGATCTCCGCTTCGTGCCAGGTGAGAGCGCCGCTCTGAATGGCGCGTTGGAGCGCCCGACGCACATCCGGAGGCACCGAGCCTCGATGTCGTGCCCGTTGGATCATCGCCCGGCGGCGATCCAGATCCTTCTCGTGGTTGTACTGCACCATGTACTTCGGACCGAGCCAGCCCGGATCACTGTCGAACTGGTGCTGGCGCAGGGCATGGCGCGAGACGAGGTGCACCGGATGCCCTGCCTTGAGCAGGCGCAGCGCCACTTGCCCTGCAGAGATCCCACCGCCGACCACGGCCACAGGAGACTCGCCATCAGTGGGCCAGCCGTTGAAGTCGCGGGCGAAGATGTGATGCACGTGAGGGTGGTCTCGAGGTGCCCAGGCGGGCCACATCGGGTGCTCGCTGGCGCCGAGGGCCAGCACCACGTTCTGGGCTTCGAGCGAGCGGCCAGAAGCAGTCGTCACCACGACACCTTCATCATTCACGGCGCAGGACACAGCGAGATCCTGCAGGTGGCACTGGCGGAGCGCATAGGTGTCGATCACCCGCTCACAGTGTGCGTTGAACAGGCTCAGAGCAGGTCGATTGTAGGGGGCCGCGAACAGCCCGGGCTTGCGGGACCTGCGCTTTCCGGCGAACTGCTGAAGCGACCAGGGGCCCAGGTCGAGGTGATGCACCGCAGGAGAGCGCAGGTGCGTCATACCTGTGGTGGCGCTGCATTGTCGCCACCGCGAAAGCAGCGTCTCGGCAGGATCCAGAATGCAGATCTGCTCTGCGTCGATGTCACCTTCGGCGACGAGGCGGACGGCCATGTGTACGCCATGAAGCCCCCCTCCGATGATCAGCCATGTGTGGCCCATGCACACTCCGTTTGATGCAACTCAATTGCGTAAAAGCAATAATTGCAACCACAGTGCATATGCAAGTCGTTTGGCTTTGTTGGGACCTCTAAGCCTGCTCCGAGTGGTGGACATGGTCTCGGAAGGCCACGGAGAAGCCTTCGAGCACCGAGCCCATCTTGCCTTCAAGGGCATTGCGCATGGGAGCGGATTTCTCCGAGAGCACAAAGAGCGCTTTGCCTACGAGCCGGCAGCGGGTGGCATCGAGAGGCTCGATCTCCCAGTCGTTGCGCATGTGGGTGAACATTGGAGGCAGGGTCTCGCTCATCTCGTAGGTCAGAGCCTGTTGTCCGCGATCGAAGCGCGTGAGCTTTTGACGCACTGTGCCGAGGCTGGGGGTCTGGTTCACTCGAACACAGCCCTTGGTGAGAGGGCCCTCCAGGGCGCTGGCGTCGATGCCCGGGGCCCAGTCGGCCCACTCGCCGAATCCCTCGCCGAAGATCGCCCAGGCAGTCTCAGCAGAGGCGTTAATGTCAACAGTGGTGTGAATGATCATCTCGGACATGGTCTCGGCTCCTGCTCAGCGTTGTCGAAAGAAGCAGTCCCTCAGGGGACGATTCGACCCTAGGGCGCTGAGTGGGCAAGAGGAAGAGCCGCTGGTTGACCAGGGGGGCACGAAAATGTGCAGGGTCAGCCGCCTCGAGTCTCGAGAAACAGGTAGGCGCCACCATGGATGTTCTTGATGTAGGTGGGCCAGGCGGTCTTGCTCGTGGGCTTGATGATGCGCTGCTCATAGAAGCTGCCCTTGTGACTCACCATGGCGATCAGGCTCTCCATGTAGATGCGCAGAGGCACAGGGTGGGCTGAGGTGAGAGCGGCCCAGTGATCGCTGGCGTAGATCACCTTAACGGTCTGGTCCTTGGGATCAGCGTAGAGGGCGGCGCCGTGATAGGGGTGAAAGATGTCGAAGGGGTACAGGCGCTCGTAGAACTCGGTGGCCCCTACCTTGAGGGTGCCGATCTTGAGCTTCTCTTTGGGCCCATAGCAGCTCTCGCCGGTGAGCCGGGCCTTGGCAGGCTGCAGAAAGATGTCGCTCCACGAGGGGATGCCGATGGTGGAGAGCGCCGTGGCGTCATGGGCCGCCGCGTACAGAGGGTGGCTCATGTCGGCGAGGGTGGCATAGGGCAGAACCGTCTCGGGGAAGCTGGGCGCCTCCGCCTTCCTTTTGATCTCGGCCCCCACCATCGACAGGCCATTGAACTGGCCCATGAGCGTGCGCAAATCGTCGGGCAGCGGGAAGCCGATGGCCTCCTCTACCCGGGTCATGAGCGCCTCGTCCGCTGGGGCACCGGCGGCAAGGTGGTACACCATCTTCTTTCGGTAGTCGGCGAACTGCTCTTGGAACGCCTTGAGGGCGCCTTGCATGCGCTCGAGGTAACCCTCGAGGGAGCCGCCGAGATCATCGAGCTGCAGGATGGTTTTTCCCTTCTCGATGGCCTTGGCCACCTTGGGGCCCTCGGGATCAGACGTCAGGATGGCGTTGGATGAGGGAAAGCTCCCGGCGACCCGAGCGCCCTGGCCCAAAATCAGGGCGTTGAGCTCTTCTTTTTTGAAGCCGTCAAAGCGGCCACTCACGTACACGTTAAGAGATTGCCAGTCGATCGTACTCACCGAGATCTCCTCTGAAAGGGCTGATGGCGTGAGCGAGGATCGTGCGACGAGCGCTACAGATGATCAAGTGTCCATCATCTTCAAAAAAATATTGAAAGAGATGTTGAATCGCATTGCTTCTCCTGGCTCTTGCACCTGGGTACTTTCAAATTATCACCACATGTCGCCATGTCGTCATTGGGGCGTGACTGCCTTATGGCCTGATGGTTGGCGTTCGACAGAGGAGACAGGACATGAAAGCACAACTCATCCGTACGAATGGAGCCGCTGAGGTCTTTGAAGAGGTGGAGATCGAGCGCCCCGTCGCCGGCCCGGGTCAGGTGCTGGTGAAGATCGCTGCCTCCAGTGTGAACACTGCTGATTTGATGGCTCGATCCATGGGGCCGGTGGTGGACTTTATCCCCACGCCTCCAGCGGTGCTCGGGATGGACTTCTCTGGCACTGTAGAAGCTGTGGGCGAAGGGGTCGATGGATACTCCGTGGGTGACTCTGTTTATGGCTGCGCCGGCGGAGTCGCACATCATCAGGGCACGTTGGCAGAGTACATCGCTGCTGACGCACGGCTGATCGCACAGGCACCAGAGTCGCTCTCGATGGCAGAGGCTGCTGCGCTGCC
This sequence comes from Bradymonadia bacterium, assembly GCA_046290225.1. Taxonomy (GTDB): domain Bacteria; phylum Myxococcota_A; class Bradymonadia; order UBA7976; family UBA1532; genus JBKAGE01. The sequence goes on from JBKAGE010000039.1 coordinate 68,126, forward strand.
CCTCGTCTCGATCACCGCGTTCGAGGCCCTCTTCGATCGTATGGGCATCAGAGCAGGTCAGAGTGTTCTCGTACACGGCGGGGCTGGCGGGGTTGGTCATGTGGCGGTTCAGCTGGCTGTAGCTGCCGGCGCGAAGGTGTATGCCACCGACAGCGGCGAAGGGCGTCTCGCCGCGATCGCCGAGTTGGGGGCCACGCCCATCGACTATGCTGCAGAGTCTGTAGAAGACTATGTGGCACGATACACCGACGGCAAAGGGTTCGACGGGGTGTTCGACACCGTGGGGGGACCCAACATCTCCACCTCGATGGCTGCGGTGAAGCTCAACGGTCAGGTGGCCACGACGGTCTCCATCGGTGAGGTGGATCTCACCATGGCTCACCTGCGTGGTGCGACGCTGCACGTCATCTACATGCTGATCCCTCTCATTCACGATCATGGTGCTGCACGCCATGGGGAGATCCTCGACACACTCGCAACCCTGGTGGACGACGGCAAGGTCAAGCCCATCGTCGACACCGTGTTCCCCCTGGCGCAGGCCGCAGACGCCCACCGCAAGCTCGAGAGCAAGACCACCCTGGGCAAGGTGGTCGTCGAGGTGAGCTGAGCACTCTACACAGATATGAGCCCTCATACCTCTCACTGAAGACACATGGAGCCCAGTCATGACACGGACAGGCACGGTCAACTATCACGTTCACAGTGATGAGCGGCAGGCGTATCACATCGATGCCGGGGGAGTATCGGGCAAGCTCATCTCACCGAGTCATGTCGTCACTGATGTATGTGTACGAGATGTGCGTCTGGGCGAGGCGTCGGTCAGCTTCTCTCGAGACAGCGTCACCTTCGAGCATGCGCCCACACAGGCGAACATCAATCGAGAAGACGAGACCTGGCGGCCGGTCTACGACGAAGAGCTGATCGGCCTCTTGTGGCGTACTTTGGGGGTCAAGGAGGTGATCGTCTTCGATCACACCGTTCGAGTGGATGATCCACAGGCCACCCGCAAACCAGCCCGCAACGTGCACACCGACTACAGTCCTGAGGGGGCGCGTCGACGCCTGGACGACATCCTCGGTGCGCCGAAGGCCGCAGAGTGGGCTCGAGGTCACTATGCATTCATCAATGTCTGGCGTCCGATCGGTGATCCCATCAACAGCGCGCCTCTGGGCTTTGTCCGCCCCTCCACTGTGCCCGAGAGCGATTGGGTGTTGATCGACCTCGTGTATCCTGATCGCATCGGTCACATCATGGGCCTCGTGGCCAATGATGATCACGAGTGGGTGTATCAGTCGAGCATGACCCCCGACGAGGTAGCTGTGTTCAACATCTATGACAATCGCGGGTTGCCCTCCATCGGGCACAGCGCTCTCGATCTCGTGGAGCGCGAGGACGTGCACACTGTGCGCAGAAGCATCGAGAGCCGCACGCTGGTGCGGTATTGAGCCTCTGGAGCACACCATGCACGCTCAACAGTCCTTTCCCGAGATCAACCGAGCCTATAACTCGGTCTTTCAAGTCGGGCGTCTGACCATCGGGCTCGTTGTGCCCATCGAGTCGTATCCCATCGGCGCAGCCCCGAGCATGGCGCGGCACCTCGAGCGGGTCAGGCTCGCAGAGGCTCTGGGTTTCTCTGCTGTATGGCTGCGCGATGTGCCCTTCGACGTACCGTCGTTCGGAGACGTGGGGCAGGTCTTCGATCCCTTTGTCTATTTGGGGGCGCTGGCGGCGACGACAGAGAAGATCGCCCTGGGTGTGGCCAGCGTCATCCTGCCTCTGCGTCACCCCGCTCATGTGGCCAAGGCTGCAGCGTCAGCTGATGTGCTCTCTGACGGTCGAGTGCTCCTGGGCATCGCCTCAGGTGATCGGCCAGAAGAGTATCCGGCGCTCAACCATACGTTCCCGGATCGGGGGGAGCGTTTTCGCGAGAGCATGCGTTACATCCGCGCCATGGCAGAAGAGACACCGCGCTTCTCTAATCTGTACGGCACCCTCTCCGGGGCCATCGACATGCTGCCCAAACCTCGAGGGGGGCGATTGCCCCTGCTCGTCACTGGTGGAAGTCAGCAATCACCAGAATGGGTGGCGAGGCATGGCGACGGCTGGATGACATACCCACGGGATGTCGCCGGCCAGGGCCGTGTCGTGGCGGCGTATCGACGCCGCATCGCCGAGACTGGTGGTCACAACAAGCCGGTGATGCAGTCGCTCTACATCGATCTGCTCGGGGATCCGGATGCACCCCCCCGACCCATTCATCTGGGCTTTCGGTCAGGGGTGAGTCATCTACGGGCGTACCTGCGCGCGCTGCAGGCACAGGGCGTGAACCATGTGGCTCTGAATCTGCGTTTCAACACTGCTGACATCGAAGAGACTTTGAGGCGGCTCGCCGAGGCGTTGCTGCCAGACTTCACGCGTTGAGAGGACCCCTTCATATGTCGAAGATCATCTGTATCACTGGCGCCACTGATGGCATTGGCAAGCTGACAGCACAAATGCTGGCGTCGCAGGGCCACACCATCCTGCTGCATGGCCGTAACCCGTCCAAGCTCGATGCTGTCGCTCAAGAGATCGATGGGCAGACAGAGCAATACATCGCTGATTTGTCGAACATGCGCGATGTCGAGGCCATGGCCAATGAGATTGTGCACCGCCACGATCGCCTCGATGTGCTCATCAACAACGCGGGTGTCTTGAAGACGGCTCACACGAAGACCCGTGAGGGCCTCGACATCCGGTTCGTGGTCAACACTCTGGCACCCTACGTGCTGACCCATCGCCTGCTGCCCATCATGCCTAAGGACGGTCGGGTGGTGAACCTGTCCTCAGCGGCTCAAGCACCTGTGAACCCGGAGGCCATGGCCGGGCGGCTCACCCTCGACGACATGGGGGCCTATTCGCAGAGCAAGCTCGCCATCACCATCTGGACACAAGAACTCGCGAAGGTGTTGTCCGAAGGCCCTGTCGTGGTGTCGGTGAACCCGGGATCTCTGCTCGCCTCGAAGATGGTGAAAGAAGGCTTTGGCATCGCCGGCAATGATCTCAGCATCGGCGCCGAGATTCTGTGCAAGGCTGCCCTGGACGACAGTTTTGCCCATGCATCTGGGCTGTACTTCGACAATGATGCCCGACGATTCGGACCTCCACACTCCGCTGCGGGCAATCCGGCCCACGTGGAGATGGTGATGAAGGCCATCGAAGAGGCTCTGGTGCTGCTGTCTCCTGACAACTGAAGGTGAAAAATATTGCGTATGAATACCCTGACCATCTCTGCCCTTGTCGTCCTCGTCACTGCATGCTCTGGCGCCCCAAGAGCTGAAGAGGGTGCACAGGCGGCTGGCGGGGCATCACCGAACACGCAGATTCACCTTGCCTCCGAGGTCCAGTGGGAGCAGCTCAACCCTGCCCGAGGCGACAAGAGCCCCCGAGCGGCTACGCTGTGGGGTGATCGAAAAGGTGCAGTGGCCACCGGGTTTCTGGTGCGCTTCGTCGATGGCTTCGAGTCACCACCTCATCTGCACAATGTGGCCTATCGTGGTGTGGTCATCCGTGGGCAAATCCACAACGACGACCCCTCGGCAGAGGAGATGTGGATGCCCACCGGTTCATTCTGGACCCAACCAGAGGGCGGGGTGCACATCACCTCTGCCAAAGGCGAAGACACCGTGGCCTATATCGAGATCGAGCAGGGCCCTTATCTGGTTTTGCCCACTGAGAAGGCCTTCGAGGGCAAGCAGAAACCGGTCAACATCGATGCCTCGAACATTGTGTGGCAGCCAGTGTCCTCCACACATACTTCGGCCGAGGATCCATACATTGCCCATGTCTGGGGAAAGCCTTGGGGCGAGCACTTGAACGGCGCGCTTCTGAAATGGCCCGCTGGTTCGACAGTGCATGTGCGTGGCAATGACCAGATGCTCCGTGCAGTGGTGATCGAGGGTGGTGTTCGCCATCCGCTGGCCAGTGAGGCCATGGCACCGGGGGGTCACCTCGTTTCAGAAGGGGATGGAACGCATCGTCTGACGTGCGAGGCTAAGCCTGGGTGCCTCGTCTACATACGCGCCAGAGGCAGGGTCGATGTGACCAGACCTTGAGGCACTTCTGTGAGCGCCTGCACTGGATACGTTGTGCCATACAACCGCAGGGTTTGGTGTTGAGAAGCATGTGCCTTCTGGCGTGTGGTCGAGGCATCAACTACGTTTCGCCGCATGAAGACGCGCTGGATCTCTGTCGTGGTGTTGTTGACGTGCGGCTGCACTCACATCAACAAAGCATCATCCCCACCCGAAGCTGAGTTGACTGCACCTGCCCTCGAAGCCAGCCTGAAGGTGGTCGTCGACGGGCCCGGCTCGGTCTCTGTCGAGGGCCGAGCGCGCTATCATGTGCCCGCCGCGCCCTCGCGCACCTTGATCCTCGATGCGCCCGACTATGATGAGGTGACGGTCACTGGGCCATCAGGGGTTGCTGGGCGGTACGATGGCGAGCGCATCACCATCAATTACGGGCAAATGCCACCTGAGTTGCCCGACGTCACCTTTACGATCGAATACACCACCCGCCCTGCCAAAGGCGTCGTTGTTTCTGAGCGTGGTGTCTGGACTGCGTTCTCGACCTGGCACTGGTTGCCTGTGAAGAAAGATCCGAGTTGGCGTGTACGCGCACAGTTGCACGTACAAGGGCCCCAAGGGTGGACCACTCTGGCGACAGGTGACGGGCCGGAGCGCCCCGGGCCAGACATCGCGAGCCACCTCCCTCATCCGGCATACACGCTCGGCTTCGTGTCAGGCCAGCTTGCTTCGGAGGTGCGTCGCGGGCCGCACTCAGTGTGGGGCTTGCCCCCAGATCAGGCGCAACATGTGCTCGAACTGACCGAGCAGGCCCACGCTCGGTTGAAGGCGCGCTTCGGCGATGTGTGGGCCCTACCCCATGGCTATGTGCAGGTCTTCGTGCCCGGTCGGGCGATGCAGGAGCTCGCGGGCATGGCGTTCTTGTCGGGCAAGTACATCGACACGATCGTCAAAGACCCCAAAGAAGACTGGTTGATCGTGCACGAGCTGGCCCATCAGCTGTGGGGCAACCTCGTCACGTGCAAGACCTGGGGGGACTTCTGGCTCAACGAGGCCGTGGTGACGTGGTGGGTTGGGCACGACAAAGGCCTGCGAGGTGACGAGGCTGGCCATCAACGAGAGCTGGCTCTGTGGCAGAAGCGTACAGCTCGCACGCTCACCCGGGGCGGAGATGTGAGGATCCATCGGCCCGGGGTCTCCGAGGCCGAGGCTGGAGGCAGCATCGTCTACAACGCTGGGGCGACCCTCATTGAACGGATCGCGGTCATGATGGGGCATGAAGCGTTCGAGCGCCGGCTGGCCGCCTGGATGCGGGCGGGTCTCACAGAAGGCGTCTCTCTCGGGACCTCGGACTTCATCGAGTCGCTCGAACTCGAGGGGCATCGGGAGACCGAGGTGCTTCGCATGTTGAAGGATGCACACACGCTGCAGTGAGGCAGGTCGTCTTCTTTGCCCGATGACCCTTGCCCACGGCAGTCAGCGTCGTTCACTGTGATGCCCACTGCCGGCATTCACCTCGGCAAGGAGGCACTGTGATCCCGCGCACACTCTTCGACGCACAACATGAGATCTTTCGGCGCAGCGTGAGAAGCTTCGTTGAGCAGGAGATCACCCCCCACCATCACGACTGGGAGAAAGCCGGCGTGGTGCCTCGGGAGATCTGGCTCGAAGCCGGCAAGCTGGGCCTGCTCTGCCCGAATGCCCCCGAGGCCTATGGGGGCTTTGGCGCGGACTACCTCTACAACGTCATCGTGAGTGAAGAGCTGATCCGTGCCGGCGCCACCGGACCGGGCTTCATGCTGCATTCGGACATCGTGCTGCCCTACATCGTGCATCACGGCACCGAGGCGCAGAAGACGCAGTGGATCCCCAAGATGGTCACGGGCGAAGTGATCACCGCCATCGCCATGAGCGAGCCCGGGGCCGGCAGCGACTTGCAGGGGCTGCGCACCACGGCCATCAAAGATGGCGACGAATACGTGCTCAATGGCGCCAAGACCTTCATCACCAACGGGCAGCTCTGCGACCTGGTCATCGTCGCCGCCAAGACCGATCCCAGCCAGGGGGCAGCGGGCGTTTCGCTGTTCCTCGTCGAGACCAACCGCCCGGGTTTCACCCGAGGCACCAACCTCGACAAGATCGGCATGAAGGCCCAGGACACTTCTGAGCTGTTCTTCGAAGACGTGCGGCTGCCCGAGAGCGCGCTCCTGGGGCCTGAGGGTGGGGGCTTCTTCTTGCTGATGCAGGAGCTGGTGCAAGAGCGCCTCGCTGTGGCCGTGGTGGCGCTGGCCAGCGCGGAGGCTGCCGTGGACTGGACGATCACCTATGTGAAAGAGCGCGAAGCCTTTGGCCGACCCATTGCCAAGTTCCAGAACACGCGCTTCAAGCTCGCCGACGCCTCGGCCCAGGTCACTGTAGGGCGCGCCTTTGTCGATCGCTGCCTTGAGCTGCACCTGAAGGGTGAGCTCGACGTACCTACGGCGGCGCAGGCCAAGCTGTGGACCACGGAGATGCAGTTCGAGGTGCTCGACACCTGTCTGCAGCTCTTCGGCGGCTATGGCTACATGACCGAGACCCCCATCGCTCGGGCCTGGGCCGACGCTCGGGTGCAGCGCATCTGGGCAGGCACCTCGGAGATCATGCGCGAGCTTGTGGCCAGGGCGTTGCTGAGCTGAATATCGAGGCTGGTGGGGGGCTGAGCGATACAATCAGGTCAGTATTCGAGACGAACACCGCCTGTTTGTGAGCCGTGTGAGAGCTATTGTGTCGTTTGTCTTGACGAACGCCAGCAATAAAGGAGCCTCACATGGGTGCCAAGAAGAAGAACCCCTTTGGTCCAAAAGGTTGGACACCGGAGCGCCTCGGTGATCTCACGGGGAAGACCTATCTGATCACAGGTGCCAACGCCGGCGCTGGATTCCAGGCGGCGCGGACCCTGCTCAAGAGAGACGCCGAGGTTGTGATACTCAACCGCTCGGTGGAGAAGTCGCAGGCCGCCATTGAGGCGCTCCAAGAAGAGTTCGGGACTGATGTCCGGGTGAGTTTCATCCGCATGGATCTCGCGTCGTTGGCGAGCGTGCGCGCCGCAGGGGCCCAGGTGCTGAAGACTGTGCCCCGGATCGACGCGCTCATCTGCAATACCGCCATCGCTCAGGTGCCGACCCAGAGGCTCACCGAGGATGGTTTCGAGAGCATGCTGGGCACGAACCACTATGGTCACTTCCTGCTCTGCGGACTCATCTACCCGCGCATCGAGGCATCTAAGGGTCGCATCGTGGTGGTCGCGAGCCTCGGCTACAAAATGGGCATCAAGACCATCCAGTTCGACGATATGAACTGGGACCACAACTACAACCAGAACAGCACCTATTCGCAGAGCAAACTGGCCCAGATGATGTTCGCCTACGAGCTGCAGGACAGGCTGGCCGCGGCGAACCGGACCGATGTCGAGGTCTATGTCTGCCATCCTGGCTCGTCGCGGACCTCCCTCATCAAAACCAGCGGCAACCTGATGACCCGATTCGCCTTCGGGCTCATGTCCCTGTCGCCGATGGTGCAGTCAGCGGAGAGGGGCGCCTGGCCCGAGGTCATGTGTGCCACCGAGAGCGACCTGGAGCAGAGGGCCCTCTATGGTCCAACAGGCCGCATGGAGTGGGTCGGGCCGGTGGGCCAGGGCACCCTGGAGCCCTATGCCTACGACAAGGCCGTCATGGAGCGACTTTGGGCGCTGTCCGAGCGAGAAACCGGCATTGAGTGGCACCTCTGACGGAGTCGCATGTCTGAATCGACCGAACCTCTCGCAGACCGGTCGACGAAGTACAGATCAGGCGCCGAAGACTGAGTGGGTCTTCACGAATGCCAAGAACGCTCGGGTCACTGGGTTGGGGTTCGGTGGATACACGAAGAGGACCGGCGCCGCGTTGACCAGAGTCGGCATCACCTGCGCAGCTCGCCCAGAATCCAACACGCCCACAGCCTGGAGTCTGGGGAGACGGGCGATGCCCACACCCTCCAACATCAGTTCGAAGGCTGCCACCACCGAGTTGGTCACGGCCACAGGAGGCGGGGTCTGCACCCGTCGACCGTCGGGCCAGCGCCAGGGCGCAACCCGGCCTTCGAGATCCCGCAGCATGATGACGCTGTGAGCGTCGAGATCCTCTGCTGACTCCGGGATGCCCCGAGCGTTCAGGTAGTTGGCGCTGGCGCACAGGATGAGCTGCTCTCCATACAGCGGCTGCCCGCGGAGATCGGGGTTGAGTCGAGTGCCGTACTGCATGGCCACGTCGAAGGTGCCCACCTCGAGGCGTCTCACGTCTCGGGCAAACTCCACATCGAGCACCACGTCGGGATAGGTGCGGTGAAAGGCGGCGAGGGAGGGGGTCAAGAAGCGGCTCGCCCCCAGAAACGGCAACGCCAGCCGCAGCCGGCCCACAAGGCGCCCCGAAGTCTCGTGCAGCTCCTGCTCCACCCGGTCCAAAGCCTCGAGCACGGGCGTGAGGCCTTGAGCATACCGGTGACCTGCTTCGGTGAGCGCCAGCCGCTTGCCTGCTCGGTGCACCAGGGCGATGCCCAGCCTGGCTTCGAGGGCATCGAGACGGCGCATCACTGTGGAGCGGGAGACGTCGAGCAGCCGCGCTGTGCGGGCGAGGCTGCCCGCTTCGGCGAAGGCCACGAAGAGTCGCTGATCGTCAATCATGTCCAAATTCGCAACAAGTAGGCCCGAGTTTGTCGCATTGACGCTACAGATGCTCGACCCTACCGTTGAGGCATGAGCGAGACAATGACATTGAAGAACGTCTGGCGCCGACTCCAAGAGCACGGCGGTCTGATCGCCACCCTGGGCATCGAGGGCGCCCTCGAGGACGGCGTCGTCGTGGGACGCATGCCCATCGACCGGGGCCACACTGGTGCCCCTGGCATTGCCCATGGTGGCTCTCTGATGGCGCTGCTCGATACGACCCTCGGCGGCGTGGCGCTGATGCACGCTCTGCAGCGTCAGAGGGCCACGAGCACGGTGGAGATGAAGGTGAACTTCCTGCGGCCCGTGCCTGAAGGGGAGACGGTGGTGGCTCGGGCCAGCCTTCAGTCCGCGGGGAAGTCGCTGATGGTGATTACGGGGACGGCAGAGCTGGAGTCATCTGGAGAGCCCGTGGCGTTCGCCGTGGGCACCTTCAACTTGTTCTCGCTCGAGAAGATGCAGACCTTCGACGACCCTGCTTGAAGCCCTTCTGGCTGGCCGAGAGCAGGCGAGTCTCCTGAGACATCCGCCCTGAGACGCGCACACTGCGCTGTGTGGCCCCACTGTCACAGTCTCCGACCGTGTCAGGGCGTTTCTGTGCTGGTCCGCTGATTGCACACTCCCATGAGCAAACCATCAGGGGAGATCATGCGACGCTTCACCCACCTGACCATTTTGTTGTTGTTGCCCCTGGTGGGATGCGCGGATGCGGAGACAGCAGATCCCAACTCTGAAGCTGAGGGTGACCCTGGCGCAGGGGTCCCCGTGCCACCCAACCAGCGGAACAGCTGTGTCCTGCCCCCTCAGGGTCGATGTGATGGCAACACGTACTCGTGGTGTGAAGAGGGGCAGACCCAGAGCATCAGGTGCGATCAGGCAGGCCTGGTGTGTGGCACCAACGCATATGCTTCGCTCGGCTGCGTCGCCCCTCAGATGGGCGCAGAGCCAAACCCGGATCCGGGCGTTGAGCCCCCTGCCGGAGGCCAGTGCGAGGGCCTGGAGGTGCCTCGCTGCAACGGCAACATCGCCGAGTGGTGCGAGGGCGGTCAGGTCCGACGTGAAGACTGTGCTCAATCAGGCGGCGCCTGTGTGTGGCACGCCGAGTTCGGATGGGGCTGTGGCGATGGAGCGCCCGGAGAGATGCCCGACCCGAGTCAGCCTGATCCTGGTCAGCCTGATCCTGGTCAGCCTGATCCTGAGCCCAGCCCCGGCATGGGATGTGACGGCGTCGGCGAGCAGGGCCGATGCGATGGTGACGTGGCGATCTGGTGCGAGAATGGCCAGGCGATGCGCCTCGACTGTAGAGCGCAACTCAACACCGGGTGCGGGCTCGCCGAGGGGTACTACGATTGCCTCGAGCCGCCCAACGGCAACCCGAACCCTGATCCGAACCCACAACCAGACCCCAACCCCCAACCAGATCCGGACCCCCAACCAGATCCTCAGCCCAACCCGCAAGGGTGCGGCAACGTCTCAGAAGAAGGGGAGTGCCAGGGGAGCGTGCTTCGATACTGCGAAGATGGCCAGCTCTGGCAAGAGGACTGCGCCATGCTCGGCATGATGTGCGGTCAGGTGGATCAGTCCTTCTACGACTGTCAGTGAGCCGGGGCCACCTGTAGGCATCATGGGCTGGGTGGTCGACCTCAGGGGCTCGCGGGGTAGATGATCCCGCCCAATGTCAGCCACGTCTGATTCGGTCCGCTCCGGAACAGCACGAAGAGCTGACCATCGGTGGTCACGTCGACGCGGCCCGTCCCGCCTGCGTCGGTGGTGGTGAAGATCTCCCGCGCTGCGGGCCGGCAGGCTTCGGGCAGGGTGCCGAACTGCACGCTGTTGTTCACGCCGTAAACCAGCCCCGAGACCACACACAGGCCACCTTGTCGCGTCACTCGAGGCTCTGTGAAAACGTTGTTGGGCGGTGGTGTCCACCCAGCGAGGAGCTCTACACCCAGATCCTCGTCGTCCACCACGAACTGAATGCCGTCGAGGCTGAGCCAGGTGGTCTGGTTCCCGGCCACGTGAATGATGTTGCCATCAGCAGTGACGTCGAGTCGTGTGGCGGTGCCGTGCTGGCTCGTGGTGAAGATGAGTCGGCCCGTGGGGCGGCAGTCTTCGGGCAGTCGAGTCAACACTGTGCCGAGATTTTGCGGCTGGCCGCGTACGAGCCCGGAGACGACGCACAGGCGCCCTTCACGGCGCACTGAGGGCGTACGGTAGCCAGACTCGTAGGGGGCCCAGTCGTTCTGAAGCGCCACCGCTTCCCCCGAGGCGGGATGGAAGGCGATGCCTGCAAGGCTGACCCAACCCACCAGCTGGCCAGTGACGAGGTACACCCGGCCATCGGCGAGGACGTCGATTCGGGAGAGGCCCCCATTGGCGTTGGTCTGGAAGATGAGGCGGGCCTCGGGCCGGCAGTCCTCGGGCAGCGTCGTGATCACCGAGTTGAGCTGGTTGCCCAGGAGCAGACCAGAGAGCACGCACATCTCTCCGGCGCGGGTCACCGAGGGGGTGCCATAGATGCTGCCATAGGGCTGCCAGGCGGCGGTGAGTTCGAGTGGGGTGGAGATGGCGTTGCGGATCTCGACGTCTACGGTGGCGGTGGCGCCGAGATCGTCGGTGACCTGCAAGCGGTCGACGACCTCGGTGGTGGGCCCCGGCACATACTCGCCGGTCTCGGCGTCGATGGCGCCTCCGGAGCGGTTCTCTACAAAGGCGTATCGATATGTGCCGAACCCGCCTGCCGCGACGAGGGACACCGTCTCACCAGGGAGCGCGATGTTCGCCGAAGCGTTCAAGGAGAGCTGCTGTGCTGTGGAGCAGTCAGGGTTGCAGGCACCTGGGAAGCCCTGGTTGTCGCCAGTGTCGCAGGCCTCGCCATTGTCGAGCACGCCGTCACCACATGCAGGCAGGACACAGTCCGCTCGGCAAGTGTTGGGCCGATCGCCATTGATCTCGCCCTGGTCGCAGGCCTCACCTTCGTCGATGATGGCGTCACCACAGGTGGGCAGCCGGCAGTTGGGGCGGCAGGCGTTGGGGCGATAGGCGTTGCTTTCGCCGTCGTCGCATTGCTCCCCTGCGTCAGGGGTACCGTTGCCGCAGGCGAGCTCGCCATTGGCGCAGCACTGTGCAAAGGCCGACTTCTCGCCCTGCTCGCCTCTGAAGCGCACCTGCCACCCGTCGGCAGTGGGCATCGACGCCCGGGGGTGGGCTCCTGCGTCGCCGGTGTCATAGCCGCCAGCCACGGCCACCGTGCCCGCGGGGCAGCGTGCCGTCGCGGTGCAGTCCTCACCGATGCAGACGGCTTGCACTTGCACACACACCAGGGGGCCAGCGGCCTGTCCCGCAGGCCCTACGGGGCCTTGCACACCTGCGGGGCCTTGCACACCTGCGGGGCCAATGGGCCCTTGAGGCCCTGCGGGACCCTGCACGCCGATGGGTCCGACCTCACCGGGGCTGCCCGGCGGTCCGGCGGGCCCCTCCGCACCCGCGGGCCCAGCGGGACCCTCCGCCCCTGCAGGCCCTTCGGGACCGACAGGCCCAGGGGGGCCTGCTGCGCCCTCAGGCCCTGCGGGGCCCATGGGGCCGACGTCGCCTGGAGAGCCCTGTGGCCCCACGGGGCCCTGAGGACCTTCCGAACCAGCGGGTCCCATTGGGCCTTGCGCACCAGCAGGGCCTTCAGGGCCAGCGGGGCCCTCCGCACCAGCAGGGCCCTCAGGACCCTCAGGGCCTGCAAGGCCCGATGGATCACCCACCCAGCGACCTTCCGCGTCGATGACGAGGGTGTCGCCGATGCTGACGCTTGCCGGGTGGATCGCCTGATCGATGACGTCGACGGCGAGATCGGCCACCAGAGCCCGAGGCACCGCGCTGATGGGCTGCGCCCCGAGAGGCTCTCCATCGAGGGTCACGGACAAATACAACGCATCTTCTGCCCAGACATCCGTGGGCAGAGGCTCAATGGCCCCCAGGGGCACCAGGATCTGACCGGCGATCACCTCGGCGTCAGGCCAGGTCTCCGACCACACCGGATCTGCCTCCTCGTCGCCGACGTGCACCGCGAAGGTGAGCGTCACGGGCCCTTCAAGGGGGGTGCCGTCATCGGCTGTGAGGGTACCGTCGAAGGTGAGGGTGGGCTGGGCGAAGGCCGGCGTCATCAGCAACGCGAGCAACAGGCATGTGAACAGCGCGCTTCGATTCATCATGGGGTCAGGCTCCCTCTCAGGCGTACGTTCGTGCCTCTGAATTCATAGGTGGGCAGGCCGCGGCCTGTAGGGCCACCGGTCCATGGCAAGCGACCGGGCCTCTGTGGGATCGAAGCGATCCCCAGATCAGCGGCGCTCGCATCTGCTTCCGGGCCAGCGTCAATGGGTAGAGCATCTACCCCCGCGTCTGTGGGGGCCGAGCCATCAGCAGTGGAACCATCTGTGCTCGAAGCATCGCTCGAGCCACCGTCTGGTGTTGTCTCTGCGGAGCCACCGCTGTCATCACAGGCGGCCACAGTGAGTCCGACTGTGAGGACGGCGAGCATCCACGAGGTGGGCATGTGCACGGTCTCCCTCCCGAGTCCGTTGAGCGTCGCGCCATGGTAGTGATCGGCTTGCCCTGTGGGCAAACGGCACGTAGAGCACCCACCCAATCGAAAAAGAGGACCCGCCCGTGGCTGTGGGGCCTGCCCCAACAGCCTGGGGCTGTCTCCTGAGGCAAAGAGTTGCTTCCTCGGCGGCAATGCCGCGCGTATCTTCGGGCTCTGAGGCGTCTCGGGCGCCTCGCACCACCCCCTTCTCATTGGAGCATACATGTCCACGCCCCGCCGTCAGCTCGGCACCTCCGACATCCAGATCTCACCCATCGGCCTCGGCTGTATGGGCATGTCCGAGTTCTATGGTCAGTCCGACGATGCCCAGAGCATTGCTCTGCTGCACTACGCCCTCGATCAGGGCATGAACTTCTTCGACACCGCCGACATGTACGGCCCCTTCACCAACGAGAAGCTGCTGGGCACCGCCTTTCGGGATCGGCGCGACGAGGCGGTCATCGCCACCAAGTTCGGCATCATGCGCGACGACAACGGCGGCTTCGGCGGCATCAACGGCAAGCCCGAATATGTGAAGGCCTGCTGTGATGCTTCACTGACCCGCCTCGGCGTCGACACCATCGATCTCTACTACCAGCACCGGGTCGACCCCAACACGCCCATCGAAGAGACCGTGGGGGCCATGGCCGAGCTCGTGAAGGCAGGCAAGGTGCGCTGCCTCGGCCTTTCTGAAGCCAGCCCCGAGGAGATCCGCAGGGCCCACGCCGTGCACCCGATCACCGCCCTGCAGACCGAGTTCTCGCTGTGGTCCAGAGAGCCGGAGGCGGAGCTGCTCGACACCTGCAAAGCACTCGGCATCACCTTTGTGGCGTATTCTCCGCTGGGCCGTGGGTTCCTCACAGGGTCGATCACCTCGCCCGACGACTTCGCCGCCGACGACTACCGGCGCCAGAGCCCCCGGTTCCAGGGGGAAAACTTCCAGAAGAACCTCGATCTGGTGGCCACGGTGAAGTCCATGGCCGGTGACAAGGGCGTCACCCCCGCTCAGCTCGCCCTGGGCTGGTTGCTGCATCAGGGGGAGCACGTCGTCACGATCCCTGGCACCCGCAAGCAGAGCCGATTCGACGAGAACCAGGCCGCCAACAGCGTGACCTTCACCGCCGAAGAGCTGGCCTTCCTCGACGAGAACCTGCCTGTGGGTGCCGCGCAGGGCGGGCGCTATTGACCCAGAGGGTGCTGCTCGATGAAGCAGAGACCTCTTCCCAAGGCTCATCGCTATTCGGTGCAAAGCGGTTCAAAAGTCCACGACTTCTGTTTACCCGACAACCGTCACAACCCACTCGTATCCTCATATCACGAACCTGTGGGCACAGAGGCTCGCACCGGTCCGTGCATGTCCAAAGCGATATTGAGGAGTGAGCATGAGCGACGCGTCAGCGCGATCACCATCGAAGAAGATTGCCCAAGGTCAATGCCCAGTCGCCCACGGCAGTGGGACTGTCTCGGACACTTCACCATTGTCCTGGTGGCCCAAGGCTCTGAACTTGGACATCCTGCACCAGCACGATCGTAAGACGAACCCGCTCGACCCCGACTACGACTATCGAACAGCCCTGAAGCGCCTCGATGTCGAGGGACTCAAGCAAGACCTGCACACCTTGATGACCGACAGCCAGCCTTGGTGGCCTGCTGATTGGGGGCACTACGGCGGGCTCATGATCCGCATGGCCTGGCACGCCGCTGGGAGCTACCGCGTCGCCGATGGCCGCGGAGGTGCGGGCACGGGTAATCTCCGCTTCGCCCCTCTGAACAGCTGGCCCGACAACACCAACCTCGACAAGGCCCGACGTCTGCTCTGGCCCATCAAGCAAAAGTACGGCAACCAGGTGAGCTGGGCCGATCTGATCGTGCTCGCGGGTACCATCGCCTATGAGTCCATGGGCTTGAAGACCTTTGGTTTCAGCTTCGGCCGTGAAGACATCTGGCATCCCGAGACAGACACGTACTGGGGTGTAGAGCGAGACTGGCTCACGTCGACCCGCTACGCCGACGACACCCCGGAGAGCCTGGAGAACCCGCTGGCGGCGGTGCAGATGGGGCTGATCTACGTGAACCCCGAGGGGCCCAATGGTACCCCCGACCCCTTACAGACCGCCCGAGACATTCGAGTGACCTTCGCCCGCATGGCGATGAATGATGAGGAGACCGTGGCCCTCGCCGCTGGGGGCCATACTGTGGGCAAGGCCCACGGCAACGGAGACGCCAGCGCTCTCGGCGCCGAGCCCGAAGGGGCCGACGTGGAGCATCAGGGCTTCGGCTGGCACAACCCCAACGGCACCGGCCACGGCGGCGACACCATCACCAGCGGCATCGAGGGGGCGTGGACCACCCATCCCACACAATGGGACAACGGCTACTTCCACATGCTCCTCAACCACGAGTGGGCCCTCGAGAAGAGCCCCGCCGGGGCGTGGCAGTGGATGCCTGTGGACATCAAAGAAGAGGATATGCCCGTCGACGCCGCAGATCCGTCGATCCGCCGTCGGCCCATCATGACCGACGCCGACATGGCCATGATCAAAGACCCGGCTTATCGCGAGATCTCCGAGCGCTTTTACGCCGATCAGGCTTACTTCTCCGAGGTTTTCGCTCGAACCTGGTTCAAGCTCACCCATCGCGACATGGGGCCCAAGAGCCGCTACTTCGGTCCCGATGTGCCTGAGGAAGATCTGATTTGGCAAGACCCCGTACCTGCTGGCCCCACGGGCTACGACGTGCAGGCCCTCAAAGACAAGATCGCAGCCAGCGGTTTGAGCATTGGCGAGATGGTGTCTACTGCCTGGGACTCGGCCCGCACGTTCCGCTGCTCTGACTTGCGGGGCGGCGCCAACGGCGCACGGATCCGCCTCGAGCCTCAGCGCAATTGGACCGGGAACGAGCCGGAGCGCCTCGCCAGAGTGCTCGATGCCCTCGAAGGTCTCGCACAAGACGTCGGTGCCAGCCTCGCTGACACCATCGTACTCGCGGGCAACGTCGGCATAGAGCAGGCGGCGAAGGCCGCAGGGATTGAGATTACGGTGCCCTTCACCCCGGGCCGCGGCGACGCCACAGCAGAGATGACCGACGCGGAGTCCTTCGAGCCGCTCAAGCCGATCCACGACGGCTACCGCAACTGGCTCGAAGCGGACTATGCCGTCTCTGCGGAGGAGCTCCTGCTCGATCGTACTCAGCTCATGGGGCTCACTGCGCCAGAGATGACAGTCCTCATCGGGGGCATGCGGGTGCTGGGTACGAACCACGGTGGCACAGCCCATGGGGTGTTCACTGAGCAGGTTGGCACTTTGAGCAACGACTTCTTCGTGAATCTCACCGATATGGCCAATCGCTGGGTGCCCGAGAGTGACGGACTCTACAGCCTGAGGGATCGTGCCACAGGTGAAGTGAAGTGGACGGCGACCCGAGTGGATCTCGTCTTCGGCTCGAACTCGATCCTGCGTGCATATGCGGAGCTCTACGCGCAGCGCGACAGCCATGAGAAGTTCGTGCGAGATTTCGTTGCGGCATGGACCAAGGTGATGGATGCCGATCGCTTCGACGTGACCGCACGCTGATGGCTCGACATCTCATCTTCATGGTCACATGCGTGCTCGCTGCCTTGGCATGTCAGACCACGACGCCGACGCGGAGCGTGGGAGATGGCGCTGTGTCCAGTCTATCTGTGGACGCGTCCAGCACACCTGTGCCATCGGATGCGACAGCTCATGACAGCGCGACCACAGATGTCGCCACTCCAGACGATGTGCCCGATGCTGGTGAAGCCACGGCTCCCCAAGCTGATGTGGTTCAGGTATCCGCGAGTGGTGAGGGGCGTTCATATCGGCTCTCAGTGACACTTGAGAGCCCAGACACCGGCTGTGAGCAATACGCGGACTGGTGGGAAGTCATCACACTGGAGGGTGACCTCGTCTACCGCCGCATCCTGGCCCACAGTCATGTCGACGAACAGCCCTTCACCCGCTCGGGCGGTCCGGTGTCGGTGGCCGCTGACCAGGCAGTGATTGTCCGGGCTCATATGTCGAACGGTGGATACGGGGGGCAGGTGATGCGTGGAAGCGTGGCAGAAGGGTTCTCGGCTGACATGCTCGAAGCGAGCTTCGCTGAAGGGGTGGCTGAGAGGGCACCACGCCCTGATGGGTGCGCGTTCTGAACGTATTATTGCAGGCCTTGCCCAGTCACCTGCACGAGTACGAAGGGCTGTACGATCAGCAACTTGATCGGCAGCTCCGCTGAATGAGCCTCAGCAGACTCGGCATCCACAGGGACCAGCTGGCCAGATGCCAGCCAGCGCTCCACCTCAGCGACGCGATCGAGGGCCACAGAGAGGCCCACCGCGATCAACTCCACGCCGCGCACTTCGAGCACTCGGCCCTTCGAGAAATGATCAGCCAGCAGGCCCCATTGACCCTCGTTGATCTCTGCGGTGAGTTTGTTGAGTAGTTCTGTCGCAGTGCTCATGCATGGCTCCTGATTTCACACTGTGCTCAGCTCATCTTCAAACTGGGCCTTGAACGAACGCCATTGAGGATCGAGAGGTCCGACGCTCATGGCCTCCGTCCAGGCCTTCATTCTATCACCCTCCAACCAGAGAATGCGTGCCCGGGCAAGCCTCACCAGGGGAATCTCTGGGGCCCAGCGTAGAGCCTTGTTCGCCCCTCTCACATTGCCCGAGAAGGTCTCGGACACAGCGAGGATCGCCCACGCTTGATCCAGCAGGGTACGGTTCACCTCGGTGAGTGTGCGGGCCTGGTGGGCTTTTCTCGAAGCCTCTCGGAATCGTCGATGCTCCAGATCATAGAGGGCCTCGGCGATCAGCTCTTTGGCGAAGGCGTAGCGCTTCCGTGGCGGCCCGGGCTGCGATACATCACCGACGAACTCGGTGCCCATGGATCTCAGGCGCTGGAAGTTGGAGTAAGCGAGGTAGAAGCCTCCGAGGAGCACGAAGCTGGATTGGAGCCATCGGTACATGAGCACCCCGCCGACCACCCCCACCAGGACGCCCACGCGATGGGTGTAGATCTCACCGCGGTGGGCGCCGTAGAGGCGGCTCATGCCCAAGCGGAAGAGCTGACCACCATCGAGAGGCCAGAGGGGCAACAGGTTCACCAGGCTCCAGAAGATGTTGATGTGCAGCATCGCCTGGAAGAAGTAGGCCAGGCCCGCATAGAGCATGAGGTTGTCCGTGGACACGAAGGGCATCACCACCAGCCCCACCAGCCAGCTGACGAGGCCGAGTAGAAGCCCCGCCCCCGGCCCGGCAGCGACGATGAGGGCATCTTGTCGGCCATCATCGGGCGCCTGATGGCTGCACAACCCGCCCCAACCGTGAAGGAGCACCTCTGGCGCGAGCCGATAGCGTTTGGCCATGAGGGCATGGCCATACTCGTGGACCAGGATGCTGAACGTCATGGCTGCGGCCCAGATGAGGCTGGTCCAGAGCGGCCCATTGGTGCTCAGGTAGAGGGTCATGAGGATGTACCAGGGTGAAATGGAGACTGGCACACCCATGAAGGTGAAGATGTGGATATTGGTCATGTTGCCCCCGCATCAGAGCAGATGGTTTCCTGCCCTGAGGGTGGCGATTATATACAAGAACACATCGTGAGGTGCGCACGTTTTCACTATGTGGTGCAGGCGCGATGGTGTTTGAAGGATCACCCATGAAGGCTCAGACCAGCACATGACACACCTCGACATCCACAGCTCGGAGCATGGCCCGTCACATGAGCGCACCGCGGTGCTGCTCCACAGCTCCGGTCTGAGCGGCGCGCAGTGGAGAATGTATCTCAAGCCACTCGCCGAGGTCGGCTGGCGCACGATCGCCGTGGACTTCATCGGGTGTGGTCAGAGCGCCCCCTGGTCAGGCGCGGAGCCTTTCGGCCACCGCCACGATGTCGCCCAGGTGGTGTCGCTCTTGCGCACCCTTGCGGGTCAGCCATACGCCATCGTGGGCCACTCCTACGGAGGGCTCGTGGGCTTGCAAGCGGCCCTCGACCCCGAGGTGCAGCCCTCCGCGATGGTGCTCTTCGAGCCCGTGGCGTGGGGCGTGGTCGCAGACTCGCCCGAGTTTCAGGAGATGCGTCGATCGATGATCGACTCGGGCTTCTTCGACGACGCTCAGGGTGGCAGCGAAGCGTGGATGCAGCGGTTCGTCGAATACTGGAACGGCCCTGGGGCCTGGGTATTTATGGGTGAGCGCGGGCGCGCCAACATGATGCGCTCGGCGCGGGTGACCTTCGAGCAGGTACGGAGCACAGCCTTCGACGAGACGCCGCTCGGTTTATACCGCGATCTGCCAGCGCCGATGCATCTCATGTGTGGCGATCAGTCACCGGAGGAGAGTCAGGAGATCAGCCGACGGCTTGCAGGGCTCAGCGAGTCGAACACGCTCACTGAAGTCTCTGGTGGCCACATGTCACCTGTGCTCGACCCATCTGCGGTCGTGCCGATCGTGTGTGCGAAGCTGAGCCACGTTTGAGGCGGGTGTCAGCTCATCATACTTTGCGTTCAGTTGCGACCTGCCATCACGCCGCCGTCCACATCCCAGATGGCGCCTGTCACCCAGCCGCTGTCGTTCGACAGCAACAGCGCCACCACCGAGGCCACGTCGTCCGGGCGGCCCACCCGGCCAATGGGGTGGAACGCATTGAAGCCATCGGTGAGCGCCGACTCGATCTGAGCAGGCTCGATGAACGCCCCGTAGATGGGTGTCACCACCACCGCCGGTGAGACCGCGTTCACGCGGATGTTGTGCTCCCCGAGCTCCATGGCCAGATGCTGTGTCAGCGCATGCAGGCCCGCTTTGGCCATGGAGTAGGCCGAAGAGGGGGTGGCCTTCACCGCCTGGCGAGCCCACATCGAGCCGATGTTCACGATGGCGCCGCCGCCGGCGGCCTTCATGTTCACCGCCACGCGCTGGGTGATCAGAAAGAAGCCCCGATTGAGATCGTGGTAGGCGTCGAAGTCCTCCGCGGTGTGGTCGAGGAATGGCTTGGGAGAGAACAGCCCTGCAGCGTTCACCAGGCCGGTGATGGGTCGATCCACCTTGTCGATGTGATCAAGCAGACGCTGCAAGCTCTCGGCCTCGCTGATGTCGGCCACCACAGCCTCGGCGCGGCCGCCGTTCAGGGCCCGGAGGGAGGACAGCGCCGCTTCCAGCTTGTCAGCGCTGCGCCCTACGAGGGTGACATCCTCGCCGCGGGCCACCAGGCGGGTTGCCGTCGCGAGGCCCATACCGCTGCTGCCACCAATGATCCAGGTGTTGGGGGTGATGTTGCTCATGAGGTTTGTCCTTTCGATTGATGTCTGCCTTCTAGTTGGTAGGCGGGGGTGCCAAAAAAAGAGCAGAGCACGCTCTGCTCGGTTCAACAGATCAGTGCATCAGCTCGAAGGCTGAAGCCAGGGTTGGAGAATGCTCAGCGCAGCGCGTGGCGCCTCTGTGAGAGGCCCGGTTTCACCCTGCACCCGCGCGGTCAGCATCGCCCCTTCGAAGAAGGAGAAGACGAGTTGGGCCAGCGAGGCCACACGTGTCGATTCGAGGTGAGGTGCTTCGATGCTGATCGCCTCTGCGATCCACGCCGTAGCCACTCGCCAATATGCCTGCACCTCGTCTTTGACCTGCTCTGGGAGGATGTCCCAGTCAGCGGCGAGGCTGCCACACAGACAACTGCCCCCAGGGCCCTCGTATCCTGCGACGAAGATGCTGCCCATCGTCTCCAACGCCGCTGTCAGACCAGCAGTCTCAAGGTTGACCTCGGCGAGTCGCTGACGCAGGCCTTGCCGGTACATCTCCACGGCGGCGGTCGCCAGATCTGCCTTGGTGGGGAAGTGATGGTGGATGCTGGCCTTGCGGATGCCCACCATCTTGGAGACATCGGCGTAGCTGAAGCCGCTGTAGCCGGCGCGCTTCATCATCTCTTCGCCAGCGCTCAGGATGTGCTCTCGGGTGTCCATGTGGGCCTTTCAGGGATCCGGCAGGGTGATGCCCCGTCGACATGAATGATCGTGTCTACCAACTAGAAGGTTGTCAATGGGGGGAGGCAGGGAAACTTCTCAATGGCTTGAAAGGAAAGAGATAAAAATCAACTTCAGGCGGCGTCGCTTTCGTTGGCCACCTGCTGAAGCGCCGCTGCGAAACGCTCAGCACCCTGAGCACCAGTGAGCAGATATCTCTGATTCAGGATCACCGCGGGTACACCCTGAATGCCGCGCTCCGACCAGAGGCGCTCCTCTTCGCGGACTTGATCGGCATAGCGCTCATCTTCGAGGGCTGCCCGGGCCGCTTCGCCATCGAGATCGAGGCTCTGAGCGACACCGACGAGCACCTCGAGATCATTGATGTTCTCCCGTCGAGTGAAGAAGGCTTCGAACAGCGACAGCTTCAGCTCGTGCTTGCGCCCCTGATCTTCTGCCCACGCCAGGAGCTGATGAGCGCGCCACGTGTTCACCATGCGCATGTCGTCGGCGTAGTTGAAGGTGAACCCCAGCTCAGCCCCCAACGTGGTGAGGCGCTCACGTGCTTTGGCGCTGCCATCTGGTGTGGTGCCGTACTTGGCGGCGAGGTGCTCTTGGAGGTGCTCGCCCTCCTCGGCCATCAGGGGATTCAGCTCGAAGGGCCACCAGTGGATCTCACCTTTGATGCCCGTGGCGTCCAGGGCCGCTTGGAGCTGTTTGTAGCCGATGATGCACCAGGGGCACACCACATCAGAGACGAAGTCGATTCTCACGGTCTTGGCTTCAGTGGTTTCGCTCATGGAGCCTTCTCCTTGATTCAGCACACACAAGGTTGGGGTCAGATACTTCGAGCCCTCCGTGAGGGTCCCAGTCGGGGCAAAAGGTAGACGCGCTTTCACGTATGGCAACCGGTTGTGATTGGGTGGCCGGTACATTGCTGCGCCAAACAGCTGTCGTTTTGGGCGACAGATCGTCGATGCTGGCATCTGATATTGCGTGTCCAGCGCACCGGTCCTCAAAGGAGAGAGCGTGACCCTATCCAACCCTCGCCAACTGCTCAGCACCGTCACCGAGAACCACGAGCTGGTGGTCTCCATCGAGCCATTGGCCGTGCCCGAGCCTGGACCGGGCGAGGTGGTGGTGGCCATGCAGGCCACGCCCATCAACCCCAGCGATCTGGGGCTGCTCTTTGGTCCTGCTGACTTGTCCACTGCTCGCCGTGGAGAGGTAGACGGCCACCCTGCGCTCATCGCATCGGTGCACCCGGCCATGCGCAAGTTCGTCGCGGGGCGTGTGGGCAAGAAGCTGCCGGTGGGCAACGAAGGCGCAGGCCAGGTGGTGGCTGCGGGCAGCTCGGAGCAGGCGCAGGCCCTGTTAGGCCGTACGGTGAACGTTGTCGGTGGGGCCATGTACCGGACGCACAGAGTGCTCGACGCCCGGAAGGTGGTGCCCTTGCCAGAAGGGGCTCCCGCTGCAGAGGGCGCTTCGCTCTTTGTAAACCCGATGACCGTTCAGGCGTTCATGGAGACCATGCGCCAAGAAGGCCACACTGCGTTGATCCACACTGCCGCGGCGTCGAGCCTGGGGCAGATGCTGGCCAAACTTTGCAAGAAAGAAGACGTACCGCTGGTGGCCATCGTGCGCCGTCCTGCTCAGAAGGCGCTGCTCGAGGCGTTGGGTGTGCCGTACGTCATCGACAGCTCCACCGAGGGCTTCTTCGAAGATCTGGTGCGGGCCATTATCGAGACCGGGGCCACGTTGTGCTTCGACGCCATCGGTGGAGGGGACATGGCCAACACTGTGCTCACTGCTATGGAGGTGGCGCTCCAGGCCCGTGGTGTAGAGGCTGATCTCTACGGCACGCCCGTGCTGAAACAGGTCTACCAGTATGGTCGACTCGATTTCCGCGCCACGACGCTCAAGGGGGGCTTCGGTATGTATTGGGGTGTCGGTGGATGGTTGCTGACGCCGCGGCTCAGAGCAGCGGGCATGCAGCGCACCATGGAGATGCGCCAGTACGCAGTGGAAGAGCGCAATGGCATCTTTGCCACCGAGTATGCCCGCACGCTGGGGCTCGAGGCGCTGCTCGACCCCGAGAACGCCCGCCTCATCGATCGCAAGGGCACCCATGGCAAGGTGCTCGTCGATCCGAGCATCGCCCCATAGGCAGTCATATGAGCGCACGGCGCTCGGGTGACGAGGGCCCGGCCTGAGTGTGCTCAACGACGTCGTCGCGGCCCAGCCCCTGATGCAGACACAGGGCGTCGGCCAGTGCGTGAGCGTGGTGGCTGTTACGGCTTCAGAGCCTCGTGCTTCACCCAGTCCACCTCAAGGGTCCAGGTTTTGGTCTTCATGGGCCCGGGCTTGATCTTGGCGAAGTTCAAGATCGCGAAGAGGGGCTCTGGAAACGCCTTTGCCTGATCAGGGATCCGGTACACTTCTTTCCCGTCGAGCCTGAAGATCATGTCGCCGCCGAGCCATTCCACCGAGTACTCGTGGTACTCGGCGAGCTTCGCCGCCTGCACCAGCATCTTGGACTTCCAGTCTCCAGCACCGCACTTGCCCTCGCTCTTGATGATGCGGGCTGCGTAGTGGTCGGCGCCGCCGTCGGAGTGATGCTCGAAGATGTCGATCTCACCTGAGCCCACGAGAGGCCAGCACACCGTCTCGTCCTTCTCTTCGATGGGGGGCTCGTTGTTCTGGGCGCCCAGCAGCCACCACGCTGGGAACATGCCCGCCGCGCCGCTGCCTTTCACCCGCAATCGAGCGGTCCACCGCCCTTGAACAAACTCTTTGCGGTTCTTCGAGGCGATGCGACCAGCGACATAACGGCTCGGCGGGTGTTGCTCGCCGGTCTTGGTCCAGTTGAAGCAGGGCCGCGCTTTGCCGATGTCCACGACGCGCAGCTTCAGGGTGCCATCGCTCACCTCTCGGGTGCCGAACTGCCCCTCGCGCACATAACACTGGTCTTCGTTGTTCACCCACAACAGCTGGTCTTGCCAGTGGGTGTGATCGAAGCGGTCGAAGTCGTCGAAGAAGTCCACCTTCCACTGAGGTGGCCTCTCTGCAGAGGCCACCAGGGCCCAGGTTGTCGTACAGAGCAGCGTCAGGGCGAAATGTATGATCTTCATGACTCGAAATTATCCATCACATCAGGATGACACAAGCACCAAGCCAGTGAGGTGAAATGCCTGGCGGTGTGTGGATCGTGGATCCTCACCGGACCGCAGCGAGCACCGTGTCGATGGCATGCCGAAGGGTCCAGGCCGCCTCGGTGTCCGACTGACGTCTCGCCGTGGAGAGCGCCTGGGTGACGATGCTCCGCTCTCCGGGGGTCAGTACAGAGCCCTGGCCAAGGGCCGTGGTGAGGGCCGTGGCGTACACCAAGCGGCAGTGGCCGGGCTCGCCTCGGTTGAAGGCGGGCACGCCCTCGGCGATGGCGGCTCTCAGGTCAGCGACGACACCTGCATGCCCTGGCCCTCGTGGCTCGGCGCCGGGTACAGCTTCGATGCTGAGCACCTCGAGCCGGAAGGGGCCAGGGTTTTTGTCGGCGAGCAGGAACCCGATGCTCTCGATCCGCTCGGGCACGGCGTCGAGCGCCGGTGCGCCGTGTACGGCACGTCCGAAGGACGAGGGCCTGAAATCGCTCAGCGGAATCTCGAGCGTGGTGGCTTTCTCGGTGGTGGGGATCTTCACGCGGTAGGACCCAGCTCGCAGGGGCACGTCGGATCGCCGCAGGGTGAGATCGTACCGGCGCCCGTCACCGCGGACGGTGATCCTCAGCGCCCTCGCGTTGGCCAATGGCAACGCGAGGGGCTGGCTGCGGATCGAGGTGAAGCCACCGTTCTGTTCGAGGGAGAGCTTGCCGGTGAAGTGCAGGACGCCGTCGTTCATCACCACGCTGGAGGTGGAGACGCCGCCCATTACGGTGTCGTTGACCACCGTCCAGTCGAGCTCGGCCATCAGAGAAATGGGGAGGAGAAGGGTGATCGAGTACATCCACATGTCACATGGAGCACGTGACCACGGCCGAGGTCGCTGGGCTGATGTGGCGAATGTGGATAGTCTGTATCGGCAATTCAGGGCACACAGGTAGAACATCTTGAGCACAATGGGAGAAGAGGGCCTCCTCCGGTGGGTCGCCGAGGCCTGTGGGGGGCGAGAAGCCCGCCGAGCGGAGCATGTTCAGAGTCTCTGGAGTGGCTACGGTGAGATCTTTCGGGCCCGCGTGCTCGGCGCCGCCACGGATGCTGTCGTGGTGAAGTGGGTACGGCCACCGTCTCGGGCCTCTCACCCGAGGGGCTGGGCCAGCGATCGATCACATCGACGCAAGCTGCGCTCTTATGCTGTGGAGCGGGTGTTCTACGAGCGCTTCGCGCCACTGGCGCACGGGGGCTGTCGAGTGCCCGCTTGCCTGGGCACCACGGACTTCGACGGCGGGCAAGCCTTCGTGCTGGAAGATCTCGATGCCGCAGGGTTCGACCGCCGACACGGATCGCTCGAGGGCGATCTGCTCAACGCTGCCCTTCGATGGCTGGCGGAGTTTCACGCCACCTTTATGGGGGTCGCCCCAGATGGTCTCTGGGCAGAGGGTACGTACTGGCATTTGGCCACCCGCCCCGACGAGCTCGCCGCCACCACTGATCACCGACTGAAAGCGGCTGCCTCCGAGCTCGACGGGATGCTTTCTGCGGCGCGCTTTCGCACGTTGGCGCACGGCGACGCCAAGGTGGCGAATCTGTGCTTCTCCCCAGATGGGTGCTCGGTGGCCGCGGTCGATTTTCAGTACGTGGGGGGTGGCTGCGGGATGAAAGATCTTGCCTACCTGCTCAGCAGCTGCCTGACGGAGCATGAGCTCCTCGTTCAGGCAGATGGCCTCGTGGACGTGTACTTCGAGCACCTACGCTCCGCCCTCGACGGAAGAGACTTCGATCTCGACGCCCTTGAGGCAGAGTGGCGAAGGCTCTATCCCGTGGCATGGGCCGACTTCGCCCGGTTTCTCTCCGGCTGGGCGCCTCATCATTGGAAGCTGCACGGCTACACAGAGCAGATGGTTGCATTGGCTCTGCCGTGATGCCGTATCTCGGCCACAGAGAGGGTTCAGCAAAGCCTGAGCGCCGGAGAGTGTCGTCAACAGAGCTTGGGGCTCACAGGATGTGATCATCATGCAAATCGAACACCCAAACACCACCATCGACCGTGAGCGCTTCCTGGCGGCGTACATGGTCCACATGGGGGAGCCTTTCGAGGGCGAGCCCCCCACCTCTCTCGAGGTGCTTTGTGAGCAGCTCGGTGATCCGGACGAGTGGTACCCGCCAGAGCGTGCCGCAGCCCGTGCGGCTCGAGATGCGATGACACCATCGATCACGAAGCTGTCGGCTGATCCACTGATCGACTCTCTCACCATCTATCCCGGTGATCTCGTCGTCGACGCCGACTTCACGCTCAACAACCATGTCTTCGTCTTCGGCGATCTCAACGTGCGGGGCACCATCACCGTCTCCCCGGCCCACGCGATCTTGATGGTGGTCGGCGACATCTCATGTCGTGCCATGGAGCTCGTACGGGCTTATCTCTTCGTGCACGGAACGATACGCGCTGAGACATGTGTGCTGGGGGTGGCGTACGGCTTCAACAAGGTGTCGGGTCAGATCAGCACACGGCTCTATCTACGCGACGATACACACCACAACCTCACCATCGAGCAGGACTGCGACGAAGAAGGCGACAGGCGAAACATAGAGGCGGAGCACGTGGTGTGCGTCGACGACGAAGAGGATGTCGAGCGCCTGAAGGGGGTCCTGGCTGCAAAATACATGGCCAGGTTCGACCCCTTCGAGCTGATGGCGGCCATCGCGGAAGGCGAGGATATCTTCGCGGAGAAAGAGAGCTGAACGTGCTCACTCGCACCTCGCCTTCCTGACTCGGTTCGCCGTTGTGCTAGGACCTCCACAAGGGCATACGCAAGTCAGTTGCATATGCCGAAGGTGGGGCTTAGAGTCTCACCCATTCATCTTGCCCATATGTGAGTAGCGCCATGAACTTCACCGAGGATGAAGTGCGGAAGCTGTTGCACGAGCGTTCGCTTCGAGTGACTGCCCCCCGAGTTGCCGTGCTTCAAGTCCTTGCAAACGCGAACAATCCGCTCTCGCACTCCGAAGTGCTCAGGCAGCTCGGCTCAACCGCCTGGGATCCGGCGACGATCTACCGGAACCTCGTGAAACTCCGTGATGCAGGCGTCGCCACCGTGGTCAACCGGGCAGAGGGCATCGATCGCTACGCCCTCGTAGAGGCGGATGGTGACGATCATTGCCACCCTCACTTCGTCTGCGAGGTCTGTGGCCGCATCGCCTGCTTGCCTACAGAGCTCACTGCGTCAATGTCGATTGATGGACCGTGGTCGGCTTCGATCAAGAAGGCGAAGATCGAACTGAGGGGTCAGTGCCCGGATTGCGTCGAGCAGCAGCCTGCGGTGATGTGAGCCCTGAACAAGGGCTGCAATCAGGTTGGGCGTCTCATACCATTCGTGCAACCGAATGGGCTCAAGGCGAGGTGAGCCATGAGATCTCCGCCGCAAAGCGGCTTTGGATGGAGGGGGCGTCTTGAATACGAGAGTTGCCCCAATATCCGTTGGGACACTCTGCAGTCCCACCTGATGCGCCAGGTGCGCAGGCGAATTGTGGGAAGGCCTGCCAGTCCGAATTGATGTACGCCAGGATCCCGAGCTGTGGCGTCGATCGGGCGAAGTCGAACACAGGGGCGTACCACGCACTCCAGAGATCATCTTCGGACAGAGGCCGCTCGCCGAGCTCACCGGTGATACAGCGTACGTCGGATTGTCCCGCGCCATTGTCGGTGCGGTACCCCGCAGGAGCGGCCTCAGCGATCATCAAAGGTTTGTCGTGCGCTGCGGCAAACTCTGCGGCCTGCGCGTACAGTGTGGCTGGCTGCAGATTCGGGGTGGAGCAACGCCACGGGCCCTCGAGGTGGGCTGGGGCCCATGTGAAGGCGCTGATGGCCACCCAGTCCACAAAGGCATCGCCGGGATACCACTGGTCGAGGTGGTCTGCCAGACCCGGGTCGTAGTGGCGGCGTGCATCTCCGCTTCGAGGGTAGGCCGCTGATTGCCAGACGGTCTGGATCGACTCGGCGCCCAGAGCATCGATGCGACTCTTCACCACCTGAAATGCTTCGATGTAGAGATCTTTGTCGTAGCAGTTCCAGGGCCCGTCGAACTCATAGCCGATGCGCAGATACACATCTCGGCCGGTCCCCTGAAGGTAGGCGATGAGGGCGTCGAGTGACTGCCGGTAGTCTTCACCGAGCCCAGCTGCGAGATCTGGATCTGCCCGGCCGGTGAGGGCCCTGAGTGTTTGATCGTTACACTCTGCGTGACTGTCCGACAGGTACAGGCCAACGGCGAGCGCTGCGTCGGGATACTCGGCGAGGCTGGCTTCGAAGTCGTTGATGGTGCCGTTGATGTCGCACGGACCATCTGTGGTGCCGGAGCACGTGCCAGGGACGATGTTCGTGTAGAGCGTGATCCCGTCGGGCTCCGGGAAGTCCGCATCGGCATTGAGGACTTCGGTGCGAAAGGCTGAGAGATCTGGCGTGTTCTGGCCGACGAAGAACATCAGCGGGGTATCTCGTACCTCGGGCGTCGATGTCGCAGCATCATGTTCAGCAGGTGAGCCGTCTTCAGGGGGCGAAGCGTCGACGAGGGTGGGCACCCTTTGCGGATCTGAAGAGGTGTCGCAGCCGAGGAGCAGGCCCGTGAGGGCCAGATGGCACATGAGGCGGTGGACGGACAAGTAAAGCATTGAAGGCATCATAGCGTGTGTAGGAGGGCGTGCTCCATCAGCCATCACCGAGCATCTTCGGCATGTCACTCAGACGAATGCGCGCTGTCGTGCCCTGACCCACCTTGCTCTCTACATGAAAGCTCCACCCCAGCCGAAGGCACAACCCGTTCACGATGGCGAGGCCCAGACCATGACCATCTCCGGGGCCGCGCACGTATGGCTCTGTGATCCGCGTCAGGATGTCCTCGGGGATGCCAGGCCCCGTGTCCCGAATCTGCAGGCCATTGATGTCATATTCGAGGGTGATGTGACCCTCGGCCGTGTGGCGGAGAGCGTTGCTCAACAGGTTGTTGAGCATCATCCTCAGGGCGAGGCGCGGTGCCTCGACCACGGCCTCTGGCGGCACTTGCACTGACAGGGCGACTTTGGGGCTGGCGCGGTGGTGCAGGCGCTCCACCAGCTCATCGACGAGTGGCCGAAGCGCCACTGTCTCCGATGGCGGCATTCGACCCTGACTACGAGCGAGCCAGAGACAGGTTTCGATGATGCCGTTCATGTCCTGGAGGGCGCGATCGAGACGACCAAGGGGGCGCTCGAGTCTCTGCTCGCCGAGATCGCCCAGCAACTCCGACACCCCACATGCGACGGCGAGGGCTGATCTCAGCTCATGGCTGGTGTAGCGCCCGAAGAGCTGCTCCTGCCGTGCAGAGGCGGCCACTCTGCCCATGGCGATCTCCAGATGATCCGCCAGCAACCCCAACTCGTCATCGGAGACGAGCACGCGCAAGCTCGGTGGCGGGTCGTCGGGTGTGTGGGCGGCCACCGCCTCGGTGAGGCGACGCAGGGGGGCGATGATGTGTCGAGTGGTAAGCACCCCCAGGGTGACACCGATGAGAGCCACCAGGGTGGAGAGGCCGAAAATCAAGAGATCGATTTGACCATCAAAGGCCTCGCTCGCTTCAAAGTCACTCTCGTTGACATAGAGGTAGGCGCGCTGGCCGTCCGGAAGCGGGAAGATCCGGAGGTTCCACCGGGCCTCTCCAAGCCCCTCGACT
Organism: Bradymonadia bacterium; assembly: GCA_046290225.1. Lineage (GTDB taxonomy): Bacteria > Myxococcota_A > Bradymonadia > UBA7976 > UBA1532 > JBKAGE01. The sequence continues at coordinate 98,332 of JBKAGE010000039.1, forward strand.
TCGTGAGCGCCCTCGGAGAGCGCTGCGACGCGCCCCTGCAAATCCGGATGGAGTTGCTCGAGGCTCGTGGTGCAGGAGATGAGTCGTCCTGAGGGCAGGGGCGCATCAGGTGCCTGGGCACGGAGTCCGAGTACATGCTGCATCTCGGCGTCGAGCCAGCGCTCGATCATGGCATCCTCGGCCATGTGGACCGCAGTCCAGGCGAGGCCCCCGTAAATGTAGGTCAGCAGTGCACCGAAGAGGGCAAAGGCCAGCAGAAACCGAAGACGGAGGCTGCGGATGGGCCTCAAGGGGCGATCCGCCAGCCCGAGCCGTGCACTGTGTGCAGCAGCGGGGTAGGGAAAGGGCGATCAATGGCCCGGCGGAGCGCATAGACATGGCTGCGGAGCACGTCGCTCCCCGGGGGCTGATCGCCCCAAAGCGTGTGAAGCAGCGCGTCGCGAGTGACCAGATTGGGCGAGGCGCGCATCAGCTCTGCCAGCAACGCCACACCCATACGGTTCAGGCTGATCGCCTGCCCGGCGCGGGTGATCTCGTGGGTGCCGAGATCGAGCACGAGATCGGCCACCTGGAGTCGGCTGGACTCCACCCGGCGTCTCAGCGTGAGGGCTTGGAGCCGGACCTCGAGCTCTCGCAACGAGAAAGGCTTGCTTAGGTAGTCGTCTGTGCCCGCCTCGAATCCTGCAAGGGTGTCTTCCAGGGTGTCGTTGGCCGTGAGCATCAGGATGGGCACTGTTCTGTGGGTCGATTCTCTGATGCGGCGACAGACTGCCAGCCCGTCCATGCCCGGCAGGTTCACATCCAAAACAATGGCGTCGTAGACCTCGGTCACGGCGAGGTGCAGACCGCCGAGGCCATTGGAGGCAAGCTCTACGCTGTGACCGCGGGCTGTGAGGTGATCGATGATGTTGTCGGCGATGTCGAGGTGATCCTCGATGACGAGCACACGCATGGCAACCCGATGACCCTGAGGGAGAGTAGAGGCCGAGTCTAACACGATGGGGGCTCTAAATATCGCCGCCGGGGGTCAGGCCGCTGGGCACCTGAGCGGGGATCCGGCGATCGAAGTCTTCGTCGGTGAGCGCACGCAGAAAAGATTGGATGTCCCCCACATCTCTGCCGCCTACATCCAGACCTCTGACTTTGCGATCCAGACCTCGATCCTCGATGTCATCATAGAACTCGATGGCCTCTTCGAGGCTGCCCACACGACCGCTGTGCATATAGGGCCGGGTGAGATCGATGTTGCGCAGGGTGGGGGTGCGGAATGCACGTCTGCCATTGCCTTGATCTGGCATCCCAGGCTGATCAGGCGCCCCAATACGGTGGACCTCGAAGTCGGAGAACATGGGGCCTGAGTGACAGTCGGCACAGCCGACACCATGGAAGGCGTTGAGCCCTCGGCGCTGGCGGCTGCTGAGGGCCGAGTCTTCTCCGGCGAGCCATCGATCATAGGGGCTGTCGGGTCGAGAGAGGTGGCGCTCGAAGGCTGCGATGGCGCGGGCGAGGTTCATCTCGGTCACTGCGTCCTCGGGGGATGCATCGAAGGCATCGGCGAACAAGGCCACATATTCCGGGTTCTGAGAGAGACGCTCTACGACCTGTGCCACCGCCTCGTCCTCAGGGTAGGCGTCGCCGCGCATCTCCACATCTGATCGGATGGGGCCGAGGGCTTGAGCCTCGAGGCTCTCTTCGCGGCTGTCCCAGAACATGGGGGCGTCCAGCGGATCAGGCACGTCGGTGACGTCGACCCAACCATTGAAGCCAGTGTGGAGCACCGTAGGGGCATTCCGAGGTACAAGGGGGACATCAGGATCTCGCTCGCGGGCCGGACCGAGCCCCTGGCCGCCGACCCCGATGGACACTGCGAGACCGTCACCATAACCAAAATCTGGATGATGACATGTGGCACAGGCGACATCCTGATGGCCCGAAAGGATCGGATCCCAGAACAACAGACGCCCCAGCTCCACCTTCTTCTCTGTGAGCGGGTTCCCCGTGGGCGAAGGGGCAATGTCTGGTAGGGCCTGAAGTGTATCCCGAGAGACCTCAGGATGCTCACCACAGGCTGTAAAGCAGAGACAGGCAACAGGCAGGAGCAAGGGGGCGCGCATGTCGATCTCCAGTGGTGGGGCTGATCTCAGTATTCCAAGTTCGATGTCAAAGGTGTGTCGAGATGTCGTGAAAATTTTGTGGAATCTACCTATGTGCATGTTTGAAACACCCAGCAGCGTGCTCGCCCTCCATTTGCATATTCCATGGATTTGTGGATTATGGGCGTATGAGCACGGAGCACACGACACCGGATCATGCACACGTCACTGACGTCGTATTGAAACGTGCCGCGCGGATGTTCGGCGCGGTCTCGAACCCTGAGCGGTTGCGTCTGCTTGAATGCCTGCGTGGCGGTGAAGCGTGCGTCTCTGGCCTGGCCGAGCATTTGGGTGAGCCTGTGACCACGACTTCGAACCGACTGCAGATCCTGGCTCGAGCGGGCCTGGTGGTGAAACGCCGCGAGGAGCGACACCAGTACTACCGCCTCGCCGACGAGCACGTGGTTCAGCTGCTCGACTTCGCCCTCGAACACGCCCAACACACCGAATTGTATTGAGAGATCCGACAGGAGGAGCACCCATGGAATGCGAGAAGCACCCTGAGCACGATCATGTGCACGGCCCCGACTGTGGCCACACCGCAGTCCAGCACGGCGACCACGTGGACTACCTGCACGACGGCCACCTGCATCACCCGCACGGGGATCATGTCGACGAGCATGTCATCGAGGTGAGCGAGAAGAACCCGGATGGCTGCACGCCAGCGCACAGCTGCGGTGGCCACGATGCAGATCACGTGCACGGCCCTGGATGTGGGCACGAGGCGGTGCCCCACGGCGATCACGTCGACTATCTGGTCGACGGCCACCTGCACCACCCTCATGGTGATCACTGCGATGATCACGGCCCCCTCGTCACCGCCTGAGAGCCTGTTGTCTGTAGCGTCCAGACAACGCACTCGCTAGGACTGTGTGAGCGCATACCCGAGGCTGACCTGACAGGTTGGCCTTTCTGGTTCACACAGGACACCTGCATGCACGACACACTCGCCGATGATCCCTGGGGGGCTCACGTCTCCACCTACGATCGCATCTACGCTCCGATGACGGGTTACATCGCCCGCAGTCTGCTCTCGGCTGCTGAGGCGCGGCTCGCCGTCAACGCCCGCATCCTCGACATTGCCTGTGGGAGCGGCGCGCTGTTCATGCCGGCGGTCGAGCGGGCCGAGCGACGCCGAGCCATGGGCGGCACTGATCATGTGGTGGGCAGCGATTTTTCCCCAGGCATGTTGAGCGTGGCCCAGCGCAAGGCAGAGAAAGCCTATGACGCTGAGCTGTTTCACTGCGATGTGCAGAATGGTCAGGCGCTCACTTACGAGGATGCCAGCTTCGACGCTGTGTTCTCCTGCTTCGGCATATTCCTGTTCGAGGATCGACACGCAGGCTGGCGAGAGGCCGCCCGGGTTCTGGCCCCTGGCGGCGTCTTCGGCACCGCGGTCTGGATGGCCCCGGAGCACAACGAGATGTTTCGTACCCAGTTTGGGCCCATGGTCGAGGCGCTGCCGAGCCGGATCACGGAGAACATGCAGCCGCCGGGCTGGCTCGACGTGGCGCATGCAGAGGGCTTGAGATCAGAGGTCCAGGCGGCGGGCTTCGTCGATGTGGAAGTGCACCCGTTTCATACGCACTTCGTGATCCCCAGCGCTGAGGATGCATGGGCGGCGATGCTCGACAACCCCTCTGGCGGATCTCTGCTGCGCCAGTGCGACGATGCTGAGCGGGCGGCGATCAAGGCCCGCGTGCTTGAGGCGCTTCAGGCACGCACCTCGGGGACGGATCATCCACTCGTGCTCGAGGCCTCGTGCAATCTCCTGATCGCCCGCAAGGCCGCCTGAAGCGGCACTAATTCAGGCTGTTCACGTAGTCGATGATGAGCTGGATGCCTTCTTCGTCGGGGAGGGTGGTGCCCAGGAAGGGCATTTCACCACGCTCCAATTGCCCACGCACTTTGCGCTCTTTCTCCTCGATGCCGGTTTGAGCCAGCGGCGTGGTGTATCGGAGGTCGAGCTCGGCCTCCTCACCGGACTCGTCCCAGGCACCAGGGCGATGACAGTGGGCGCAGTTGATCTCCAAATAGGCCCGGGCGCGCTGTTCGAGAGAGAGGCTGGTGTCCTTGAAGTTCGGCAGAGCGGGCATATCGGACCAGTCCTCGGCGAACACCCCTTCACCGTTTAGATGCGCCAGCTGATTCACCGCGCCGCCGCCTCGGCTCACCATGCGGTTCAGGTTGAGCACAGTGGGGCCGATGAAGCTCGACACCTCGTCGAGCTGGTGGCAGGTGACGCACTCTTCCTCTTTGGGCACGGCATACTCAGTGCTCTGCCGCTGGCCAGCATCATCGATCCAAGAGATGTCGGTCTGCGTACCATCGAGTAGGAGGGTGGCGTCGGTCTGCTCAGGATTCCAAAGGTAGGTGGCGACGTTCCATTGACCTTCCGTTTTCACCAAAAGGCGGGTCTCGATGATCTGAAGAGAGCTGTCGAGATCACGCATGTCGATGGGGTAGTAGAAGGTCTTGGCGAGGATGCTGCCCTCGGGGAACACGAGCCTGTCATCTTCACCTCGGGTGACGACCGTACCTTCGGGCACCTTCACCAAACGCTGCTTGTGGGCGTAGTCCGTGAACAGTTCTGAAGACAGCTCGTAGAGCAGCGTGCCCTCTGCAGGCTGAAGAGTGTTCAGCGGGGCCTGGTAGAGGCCATAGCCCGAGAGGCGGGCGGCGAAGTCTTCAGAGCGGGGAATCTCGAAGTCCAGATCGTACGGATCTGGCTCGTCTTCATCATCCCAGGGATTGCCTCCACCGTCCTCGCGACCGCCCGAGCCACCGCCTGAGCTGTCACCGTCGCCGTCTCCTTCGCCACCGGCACCTCCCACGGTGTCAGAGCCGCCTGTAGCACCAGCACCACCCATGGGTCCTTCGCCGCCCACCGCACCTGTACCCCCCATGGCACCAGCACCACCCTGAGCACCATCACCTCCAGAGCTGACAGCATCGTCGCTGCTCGAATCGCACCCTGTGAGAGACGTCGCCGCCATGCCCAGGGTGAGGAGCAGCGTAGCCGGGTGCTTGAGGAGAGTGGACGTCAGTGGGCTGTTGGGCAGATGAGAGCGCATATCGGCCTTCACGGGTGTGGAGCGTTGGGTCCACCGTACCCGTTTCAGCGTCAACGCTTTGTTGATGAGGCGTGAAAAGTTCGTGGAATCGACCGCAAAATTGGAGGTCGAGTAGGATCAGTCCCCGCTGAGCTCCATACGGGTCAGCATGGGGTCGGCCTCGATCTGGGCCCGGTCGAAGAGCAGCGGGCGCCAGCCCTTCTCCGAGTAGAGCCGGGTCTGATCTGCATGGTGAGGAGAGCGCGAGTCACCGGACTGGCTGTAGGTCAGGATGCCTTCCGCCCGGGGCCCGTCATCGGTGAACTCCACCCCGAAGACATAGCTGTTGCCATCGTTGATCACATAGCCGTCCTCAGTGAGGTCGGTGGCGTCGTTGACCACCGCGCCCCGGGGCATCCGGGGCAGGGCGGTGCCGTTGGCGCTGCCATAAACGGCGATGGCCATCATGCCTTCGAAGAACTGGCCGCCGGGCACAGGGATGCGCTCGTCGTTCTTGAGGGTGAACTGGATCTCGCCCAGGGGAGCATCGAGGGCGAAGCCTGCACCGGTGAGCCGGTTCGAGGCGGTGATCAGGGCGTCGACGATGGCGTCGCTCTCGCCCTGATCTTCAGCAAGGCCGTTGGGCGTGCCCACAGGATCGTTGGCGTCGAAGTCACCGGCGAGGAGCTGGCCGGAGCCGAACATCTCAGCAAAGCCGAACTCGCCGAGGAACTCGCGCCACAGCGCTGCGCCACGGCTGTCGATGCTGGCGAGGCCATCCCAGTTCTCGAGCACGTCGCAGGCGTCGAGGGCCGGCTCGGCAGTGCGGCAGCGGGCCACCACGGCGTCGCGGATGTTCTCGGCCCAGTAGCCACGGGTGCTCATGGCCGACTCGCGCAGCGTGTCGAGATCGAAGTTGTCCTGCTCGAGAATCTGCACTGCGTTCTGGCGGGTGCGGGGGCGGCGAGCGGTGCGCTCGGGGCCGTAGAGTGGGCTGTAGCCCTCGAGGGGGGACTCGACGTTGCTCAGCCAGTGGGAGTCGTTGGCGTTGAAGATGTAGTCCCGGCGCTCGAGCTGGGGGGCGTCGGCAGGGGGGATGATGCCGGGGATGCGGGTGCCGTCGACCTCGACCCAGTCGTTGTCGGTGGTGCTGCCGTCGAGCACCACGATGCCGAAGCCTTGGAAGCCTGCCGTGGCGATGGGATCCACCCCGATGGAGTCAGCCCAGCGCTGCAGCTGCGCCTGGGACAGGTTGGGCACGCACGTGGCGTCCATGTAGAAGGCGTTGCCCTCTTTGTCGGCGAACATCGTGTTGATGAAGGGGTTGGCGTTCCAGGTGTAGATCGCGTCCTTGAAGCTCTGCAGATCCGTAGCCCGGTTCATGGCCAGCCACATCTCCAGGGCCTGCCAGTTGTCCTGGTTGGCGTCGCGGTAGGCGGTGCCGAGGGTGGGGGTCCAGCCGCCCAGGGCCACCATGGGGCCGTGGCGGGTGCGCCACAGGGTGCGGTTCACCTCTTGGAGGCTGCCATCGCCCTGTCGGACCTGAATCGTGTACTCGGTGGACTCCATGGGGGTGGAGACGCCGTCGACGATGTAGGCCGTGGGATCGTTGGGATCGAGCTCGAGGTTGTAGCCGGTGAACCGCTGGCTCGACGAGACGGTGTGGGTCCAGGCGATGTTGCCGTTGAACCCGATGCCGAGGAAAGGCAGCCCCACGAGGGTAGCGCCGTAGAGGTCGAGCTCTCCGGGGATGGTCAGATGCATCTCGTGCCAGCGCCGCTCACCCTCCCAGGGGAAGTGCGGGTTGCCCAGCAGCAAACCCCGCCCGTTGGCGGTCTTGTCGGCGCCGAGGCCCCAGCCGTTCGAGCTGAGGGAGGGGTTGCGGAAGTTGGGCACGCCGTTGGACTGCATGGCCTTGAGGGCCTCTTCAGTGCTCTGAGGCGCAGTGTCTTCGCCGCTCTTCTGGCTCGGAGGCTGGGTGGTGGCGATGATGTCCAGGAAGGGCAAGCCCGAGGAGAACTGAGAGAACAGCAGCCCATAGGCGAAGATGTCCTGGGGCTCGATGGGGCGGACCCAATCGGCGTTGGCGCACTCTGCAGGACGATCAGCAGGGGGCACGGCCTCGAGGTAGGCGTTGTAACCCGCTGCATAACCGGTGAGCAGCGCCTGGGTGTCGGGGCGCAGCATCGGGAAGAACGCGGTGGCCTTCTCGCGCAGTCCCAGGTGGAGCATGCCGAAGTCGGAGTTGATGTACGCGTCTTCTGGGCCGGCGCCGAGGAACTCCGCGCGCTTGCCCTGAGCTTTCAGGATCTGATCCGCTGTGGTGCAGAGATGGTCCTCCGCAGCAGCCCAGGCGATGCCATAGCCCAGGCCACCCCAGTCCTCAGCGGTGATGTGCGCGGTGCCATAGGCGGTCCGCTCCAGGGTGGCCATGTACTGGCCACCGCCACCGCCACCTCCCTCACCACCAGCACCGGCCATACCACCAGCGCCACCCATGGCGCCGGCTCCGCCAGCGCCACCCGTACCATCGCTGCCGCTGTCGTCGTCACAGCCTGTGAGCGGCATTGCAGAGAGGCTCAAACCAAGAAGGGCCACCGCAGGGTGGCGCAGGAGAGTGCGCATCGAACGGACTCCTTTGTGAGGTCTCCAAAAATCGCGAGAGACTAGCACGTTCGGCCAATGTCATGTCAGTGCGCTAAGGTGTGGGCTTGTCCTGGAGCATGGGTAGGAGATCGGTGCGCTTTCAAAGACCTGCCTCTTCAATGAGCACACTTGCCTGCTGTCTGCTCGCCCTCGTGGGATGCGTGGAAGATGAGGGCTCTGTCGGGGGCGGGCTGGGATCATCAATGGACGCAAGCGGGGCATTCGATGGCTCAGCTTCATCGGAGGACGCCGCGCCCGACGAGGACGGGGGCTTCGACACTGGGGTACCTGATGTACACCCCCTGGACGCCGCATGGGCCGATGCGAGTCAGCGAGAGACTGGCCCGGCAGATGGAGGGCAGCCAGACGCCTCGACACGTGACGCTGAGGCGCCCGATGTCGAGTTCACAGATGCAGCGCTGCAAGATGTCGATGTCCCGCCTGCACACGACGCTCTGGTGATGTTCCCAGACGCGGAGGTTTCAGACGTCGAGGTTTCAGACGTCGAGCTCCCCGACGTAGAGCTTGCTGATGTGGACATGCCCGATCTGGAGGTCCCCGACGCCGACTTGCCAGACGCCTTTGTCGAAACCCCATCAGGTGAGAGGCCGGTGATCTTCACCCGTGGCCTGCCCATTCAGCATGTCATCGGCACAGTTCAAGTGGCTCGAGCCGGCAGCATATGGATGGTGGATCCCGAGACTGAAGAGCCCGCCCGGCCGCTGCTCGACGAAGACACCGCGGCGATCATGCCCAGTTGGAGCCCAGACGGTGAGTTTGTGGTCTTCGCTTCGAACCGTGGAGGAAATCACGGAGCCGACGCCACCCCAGAGCTGAATCTATGGGTGCTGAGCATAGAAGACGGCGGACTCAGACAGCTCACAGATCTGCCAGGCCACGAGTGGACCCCTGTGTGGTCTCCAGATGGTCAGAGCATCGCCTTCGCCGCCACCCGGGACTATCCCAATCGCGACAATGTATGGGGCTTCGACGTATGGGTGGTGGACGCCGACGGGCAGAACCCGCGGCCCATCTACCAGGGACGCAGCCAGGACGAAGATCCTGTGTTCAGCGGCGACAGCGAGACGCTCTACTTCATGGTCGATGCCGGCGAGGGCGGGTGTTTCTTCCAAATCTGGCAGGCGAGCGTCGGGGTCGGGCCTCCATCAGCGCAGGTGGTGCGCGACGCTCAGGGCCAGAAGCTCTGCGGGGAAGATCCCAGCGTGTCACCCGATGGTCGATTCTTGTATTTCGTCAATCGGGGCCAGTGGAGGCGCATGCGGCTCGCCGATGGCCAGGTGGAAGACGTCACACCCACCGTCGAGCCGTGGATAGGGCCCACCGGTGAGCGCTTCGTGTTCATGCAGAATGGCGCCATCTGGCTTGGGGAGATCGATGGAGGCGCTGCTCGCCCGATTACTGCAGCGCCGGCCAATCAGGAGGCGCCAGACAGCTTCCCACGCTGGTGACTGATGTGAGAAATCTCAGAAACCGAGATACTCCAGCTCGTTGTCCGTCAACAGATGAATACATGGCCGAGTCTTGGTCTCGCCGGTGTATTCCACGGTGAACTGTTCGGTCTCACACAGGTTGCGTACGACCAGCTCGAGCTTCTCGATTTGACTGGTCTCGCTGTCGATCATCTGACGTTCGCTGATGAGGTTCGAGATCACCCCTGCGGGGACCGGCGTCTGTCCATCTCGCTGTCCCTGTGATTCGTAGGAGACGAAGCTCTCCTTCTCCTTGAACCGCATGATGAGTATGGACAAGCGCTCGGCGTCCAAATTGTATTCTCGCCGAAGACTGTCGACGCGTACTTCTCGCTCAGTGATTTTTTCTTTGAGCGCAGAGATCTTGGCTGTCATTGCAGTTCTGAGCTCTTCGGTGGTCTTGTTGTTGTACTCGACACCATTGAACATGCGATCGGTCTGACTGATGAAGTGTCCCATCTGGGCCTCAACTTTCTGTGTAATGTGTATTGCTGGAGGGACACCTGGCGAAAGTCGGGCCCCACCGCCCGAGTGAGCATAGCGCCGGCGCTCAGCAGAGCAAGCTGGGGCGGGTCATTGGAGAGGGGGATTCGGCAAGACACCGAAAACGAATCTGAAAGTACGCATGGGTGGTGCGTTGACTCACGAAAGGGAGGGGGGCTGATGGTCTGCCCATATAGCACCGAGTGATGCCATGTGGTGCGGTGAGAAGGGAGGGGAGACTACCCCACTGCAGGAAACAGTGTGTCTCATGGCCTCCCATACGTGAGCGGCCGAGATCACTCCACCTCTCGGGTCACCCGCATCGGATCGTCGATGGCCATGAGCACCGGCTCGAGGTCTGGCGGCCCTGGCGAGGTGTAGTTCACATCTTCATAGGGGGTCGAGCCAGGGCCTCCGGGGTTGTAGAAGGCCTCATAACCGCCTGCGAGGCTGGGGATCTCCACAAATGTGACCTGCCGCGCTGCCGCCTCATCGCCCACCAGGATGATGTCGATGTAGTTGTCCAGATCTTCGTCGTAGCAGTTGTCGAAGGGCTCAGCCTCGGTGGCCGGGCCACCGAGCTCCGACAGGCCCACCACGCGCAGAGTACCTCCCATCACCTCATAGTCCACGCCCACCTGCTCCATGAGCACCGTTGAACCTGGAGCCTCGCCATTGACGTGCACCCTGAAGAGGCTTTCGAACTCGTCTGGGCGTACACCCCTGACCCCATCGGGCGAGAACCCGCCAGAGGTCAGCACCCTGATGCGGAAGTCTGCCTCATCGTAGAGCTGGTGCTCGTCGTTCGGGGTGAACACGGCATCGGATAGTCGACTGCTTACCCCCTCACCGAGCACCTCTGCATCGACCCGGTTCAGCTTCGCGCCCACGAGGCGTGGCCCGTTGTCCGGGTCATACGGGCTCGAGGTGTTCTCCTTGAAGAGGCCCACCGCACTCTCTACGCGGGCGTCAGGGCCCACCAACAACAGGGGGGAGTCATCCTCCACCACCTCTACCCTCACCGGGTAGCGCGCCTCGGGGTCGCTGCTGGGCAGCCGGTTGCCGAACTCTCCGAACAACACCGCGACGTTGCGCTCGTTGTTCTCCACGTTGGGGAACGGAGACACCGCCATGGGCCTCACGACCTCGCCGGTGTTCAGTGTCAGCTGAAAGTCGGTCAGGTCGAGGGTGCGGGTGTCCAGCGGCCAGCTGAACACCACCGGCAAGCCGTCGATGCCAATGGCCCCATCTTTGAGGGGTCCGAGCGGATCTTGGATGATGAAAGCGTTGGAGACTTGCCCTACCGTGGAGACGGTTGTGAAGTTGCGGACGTCCTCTCCGCAGTTGTACGCCGTTGACCACGCGCCCCCCGCCTGCCGGGCGAGGGCTTCGGTGGGTGCGCCCGTGCCAGGCACTGCGACGATGTCGGAGAAGCCGAGCCCTGCAGAGAGGAGCTGCGGCTCTTCTGACCAATAGTCAGCGTCGATGAGGTTGCCGTCGAACAACGCGGTAAAGAGCTGGTTCGATGGGTAGCTCACTGTGACTTCGGCGTCCGGCGCTGGCGGCTCGGCGTCAGGTGAGGCGGTTGGGGTGTCTGCGTCTGGTGAGGCGATGTCGGCGTCTGGGCCATCGACGTTGGCGTTCATCATGTCGGCCTCGTCGGCCGCGGAGGCGCTGTCATCCGACGCGTCGCATCCTGTGATGGCGAGTGACGCAAGGACACTGACGATGTAAGGCAAACGCTTGATGCGCATAGTGTCTCCCCTCAAGTGGTGTGGTCGACGTCTAGGGTGACCCCTGAATGTTGAGGGGGTTTTGAGCGCGACGATTGGTGTTGTGGATTTCTGCGTGCACCACGGACACCCTGAAAGCATCTGTACACGACGATGTGATCTCGACGAGAGGCCACAAGGCCTCAAGAGGAGAAAGAGATGAACCAGATCGCTGCGCTTTCCAGAGCCGCCGCTCTCGCCGGGGCGCTGGCCTGTGGGCTGCCTGCTTGTGATGACGAGAGCAATGAGCAGACCAGCGCCGACGCCATGGTCGACGTCGAGATGGGAGACGCAGGCGTTGATCCCGTGCCTGACGCCGAGATGAGCGACGGCCCGGATATGGCCACGAGCCCCGATATGAACATCGCCCCCGACATGATGGTAGAACCACCAGTCTGCCTAGAAGACACCACGGGCAACTTCGGCGATCCCGGTGCCACCGAGCTGAACATCGAGATCGTCGCCGATGGGCTGTCGATCCCCTGGGGCCTGGACTGGCTGCCTGACGGCGCCATGCTGGTCACTCAGCGCAGCGGCGATATCTTGCGTGTCAACACCGACGGTGAGCTGCAGGCCGAGCCCGTTGCCACGGTCCCCATCACCCCCTCAGGTGAAGGGGGCCTCCTGGGCCTGGCGATCCATCCTGATGTGGCGACGAACGGTTGGATCTACATCTACGCTACGGTGGGTCGGGGCAACACGCTGCGCAATGAAGTCCAGCGTTGGGTGCTCAACGAGGCTGCCACTTCGGCCACCTTCGAATCGGTCATCGTCGCTGACATCCCTGCGCTGCTGTTTCACAACGGTGGACGGCTGAGGTTCGGCCCCGACGGGCACCTCTATGTGGGCACGGGTGATGCCGGTGAGCCCGGACTTTCGCAAGACGTGTCCAGCCTCGGCGGCAAGCTGCTGCGGGTCACCGATGAGGGGATGGTGCCCGACGACAACCCCTTCCCGGGAGAGGCGGCCTACCTCATCGGCGTGCGCAACACCCAGGGCTTCGACTGGCGGGCAGACGGTACCATCGTCATCACCGATCACGGCCCGAGCGGGTTGCCGGCAGAATTGGGGCGCACGGACTACGACGAGATCAACGTCGTGGCGCCCGGCGACAACCTCGGGTGGCCCGACATCTACCAGTGCGAGACCGCAGAGGGCATGCAGACGCCCCGCAAGACGTGGGCCCGGGCCATGCCTCCAGGGGGCACGGCGATCTACACCGGCGACAGCCTGCCGTGGCAGGGCGATGTGTTCATCGGCGTGCTCGGCTTCGAGGCCGACGTGGGCCACCTGCACCGTATCTCGCTCGATGCCTCCGGCAATGTCACGGCCTCGGAGACTTATCTGCGGGGTGACGAAGGCTATGGTCGTCTGCGTGAGGTGGTCATGGGGCCCGACGGCCATCTGTACGTCACCACGAGCAATTGTGATGGTCGTGGCGAATGTGGGGCTGGAGATTTGATTCTGCGCCTCTCTGCGCCGTGAAGATCTCGCTCAGGTCACGGGAGACCACGCACTGGGCTCAGCCCGGCCGGTGATGGTGGTGCTGCCGATGGTGAGGTACAGCTCGCCCTCGGTCTGAGTGAGAGCCCAGCTGTTATTGCGGTCGAGCTGATCGATGATCTCGTTCAGGAACGCAGCGTCGAAGCAGTAGAGCGCGATCTCGTCGAGCCGGTGCACGGTCTTGCCGGCGAGATGGTGCTGCATGCGTTGGGCTGTGCGATCGGTGTAGACCTTGACTACCTCGGCGGCTTTGGCGGTCTTGTGCAGACGCTCCGCGCTGGGCTGGCCGATCTCGATGGCCAGCTTGCGCGTGCCGTCGTAGTCGTCGAGAAAGATCGTCGACTCGTCGGTGTCGCAGACGCCCTTCGAGAACGTCAGGCGTTCGTCGTAGTTCAGCAAGAAGGCCAGCACGCGAGTGATGAGGTAGGGGCCAGTCTCCGAAGGGTGCATGGGCACCCGCATGGAGACCGAATCGTACACACCGCGATCGACGTCGCTCAGGTCGACCTCGAACCGGTACATGGTGGATGTGAGCGCCACTTGAACTCCAATGGGTGAGAGGCTCAGTCTGCTACAGGGTCGGTGCCTGTGCCACCTTGAGCCGACACATGGAGGTGGAAATGGATCGCTGGACCGAGATGCGCACCGCGTTGGAGGTGGCGCGGCAGGGCACGATCAGCGCTGCATCAGCTGTACTGGGCGTGCATCGCGCCACGATCGTGCGTCACATCGACAGCCTCGAAGAAGAGCTGGGCGGGCGTCTGTTTCATCGCCATGCCCGTGGTTACACGCTCACCGAGGCGGGCCGGGACTTCGTCCGCGTGGCTGAGGCGACCCATGACCAGCTCGACCAGCTCGCAGGGCGCATGCGTGGTCGCGACGCCGAGGTGGCTGGGGAGCTGGTGGTGACCTCCCTCGAGGTCCTTGCCCCGCTGATGCTCGAAGCTGCGAGGGCGTTCCGTACGGCTCACCCTCAGACATCGGTGAGATTTCACGTCAGCACCCGGGTGTTCAAGTTGGAGTATGGCGAAGCCCATGTGGCCGTGCGGACTGGTCCCCGCCCCGAGCATCCAGACAACGTCGTGCAGCCGCTCTTCAGCCTGCAGTCAGCGGGCTACGCGCATCAGGACTACATCGCCCGCCGAGGGCACCCCGAGTCACCTGAAGACTATGGGCGCCATGACTGGGTCGGGGTCGAGTCCGACACCGCACCAGATGCCATCGTGTCCTGGTTCGAGGCGGCGGTACCCTCTGAGCGGGTCGTGTTCACGGGCTCCAACGAGCGCGTGTCGCTGCACGCCATCCGTGCCGGGATGGGCATCGGCATCTTGCCCATATATGACCTTGAGCCCGAGCTCGTTCAGGTCATCCCTCCAAAGGATGAATGGCGTGTTCCGTTCTGGATGGTGACCCACGTCGATTTGCACCGTAGCCCCAAGGTGCAAGCATTCATCGCCATGCTCCGCGATACCGTGGCGCACAAGCGTCTGTGAGCGCCTGTCTACGTCGCTCAATGATGAGTGCTGTATAAATGCGCATTGGGTGTGTGTTTTCTTTTGTTACGCGCGAAATTGATGCGCACTAGCTTCCCTTCTGCATTAGCAAGCTCAGAAGGGGACGCGTGATGAACAATCGAACAGCAGTGGTCACTGGCTCTACAGGTGGACTCGGCGGAGAAGTCGTCCGCGGCCTGGCGCAGGACGGTTGGGATCTGATCCTCCTCGACCGGACGCCAGCGAAGCAGGAGAAGATCCTGGAAGGGCTGAAGGCTGCATACCCGGATCAGCACTTCGAAGGGCAACGCATCGACCTGATGGATTTGCCTACTGTGCACAAGGCGATCGAAGCGGTGAAGGCGACCACGAAGTCCATCAACGCCCTGTGGAACATCTCGGGCTTGCTCACCGACGCTCGGCGGGACAGCGCTCAGGGCATCGAAGGACACTTCGCGGTGAACACCGTGGCCCCATACGCCCTCATACGCGGTTTACAACCTCTCCTCGCGGAAGGCGCGAAGGCAGCCCCTGCCTACATCGCGAACTTCACCACAGGTGGGGTCAACAACGTGAAGTCTCTCGACGTGGGCGCCTTGACTGATCCGCCAGAGGTCGGCGGGCTCTTCGGCGCCTACTCGATCAGCAAAGCGGCCCTCCAGATGGTCGGCGTCGCGCTGGCCGACACGCTGAAGTCCCAGGGCATCCTCACTTATGCTGTCGATCCTGGGGCCACCAAAACCTCGATGACCGATGGCAACGCGGCGATGCCCTGGTTCATCCGGCTGCTTCGGCCGCTCCTGTTCCAGCCGGTGGAGAAGCAGGCCGCCAAGCTCATGAGCGCAGTGAAAGACGCAGCGGCGCAACAGGAGACAGGCCTCTTCATCTCTGGTGGAAAGCGTAAAAAACACCCACCGCTGATGTTCGACGAGGCAGCGCAGAGAGAATTGCTGAGCCTCCTCGATGGGCTGACGGCACCCAGTTGAGGTAGCCTCCTCCTCACTTCGAGTCAGAAGAGGTTGGAGGCAATGATGACGAAGGCAGAAGGCCGCGAGGCTCGGTTGGCGCTCCTGAACCAGCCCCCCTCAGTGGAGGTGTTCAGGGCCTTGTGCGCGCACTTTCCCGATGGAGACATCGCCGACGAAGAGCTTCAAGATCTGCTCGCGCGCCTCGCGCTGTGGCCCGAGGACATCGAGCGGCGCGTGCCGCCCTTCTGGTTTCCCAGGCCTGACTGGCCCGTTGCCTGTTTACTCTGCAACCACCTCGATCTATTCGCCCGAGGCACCACCACAGCCGACGCCCGAAAGCTCGCCGAGAGTCCACACCTCGCCCACCTGCGCTCGATCGAGCTGTCGAGAAACTACCTCGAGCTGAAGGTGTGTCGGGCACTTGCCGAGGCCCGCCATCTCACAGCCCTGAGGCGCCTGCGCCTTGAGCACGCCCATCTCAAGGTGCAGGGCTTGAAAGTGCTCTGTGAGAGCCCGCTCGCCCGTGCGCTTCAGGACATTGACGTCAGTCAGAACCAACTGGGGCCAAAGGGCGTCGAGGTGCTGGTGAGTGCGGAACATCTTCACGGTCTCCGCCACCTGAATCTCAGCAAGAACAAGCTCGGACCCAAGGGGGCAAAAATCCTCGCCGAATCCAGCCCATGGGATCATCTCGAATCCCTCGATCTGATCGGCAATGGCATCGAGGGTCGAGGGGCTGCTGATGTGCTCTCGAGCCCGAGGTGTGCGTCATTGACCCGTCTGAAGCTGGCCTACAACGGCATCGAGGGCTCTGGGGCGGTGGAGGCGCTGAGTGGTGCGACGTTGCCGCTTAGGCATCTCGAACTCGACGGCAATACTCTGGGGGTGGAGGGCACCCGCAGTCTGGCGAGCAATCCGGTGTTTCGTGGGTTGGAGACGCTCACGCTTCTCGCGGATGACGAGGCCCTTGAGGCGCTCTGTGACGCGCCGCAATTCGAGCATCTGCGGACCCTCACGCTCCGCACACCCAAGGATGACCCCCTCACAGCGTGGGGCGCTGGTGCTTTGGGCAAGTGCGCTGCCTTCTCTCATGTGGAGTCGCTCTCCATTCGCTCCATCTGCACGCTTGGGGCGGAGGGGGTGCGGGCCCTGACCGCGAACACGGCCCTGATGTCCGGGTTGCGTGCGCTGACGCTCTGGCACTGTGGGGTCGAAGACGACGGAGCACAGTTGCTCGCGGGGTGTGAAGCGCTCGGTCAACTCGAGAAGCTCGATCTGTGGGCCAACAACATCGGCGTTTCAGGTGCTCGAGCGCTCTTGAGCAGCCCTCATTTGTCTCAACTGCGCGATCTCGACATCGGCGCCAACGAGATTAAAGACGCTGCCGAGCACATCTTCGAGGAGGTGCGCCTGGTGCATCTGGAGCGCCTCAACTTGCGCTACAACCGTATGCGGAGTCCGGCTCCAGCGCAGGCACTCGCTGCCTGCGAGGCGCTCTCGTCCCTGCGACACCTCAACCTCGATGATTGCGAGATCAGCCCCGAAGGTGTGCGGGCCATCACGACGAGTTCGAACATGTCAGGCCTGCACATGCTTGAGTGCTCGGGCAACGAGCTCGACGAGGCCGGCGTAATCTCGGCCTTCGGGCCAGACTGCACATTGACTGAGCTGCGAGAGTTACGCCTCTTCAGCGCGGGCATTGGCCCAGAGGGGGCCCAGGTGCTCGCCGACGCGGGGTTCTCCAAGCTCGAGACGCTGGCGCTCTCGTGCAATCCCCTCAAGCCTGCAGGGGCCCGGGCCCTCGCCAACAGCCCTCACATGCAAAACCTCACCACCTTGCTTTTGCATCAATGCGCCCTCGGCAACAACGGCGCCATCGCCCTCGCCGACAGCCCATACCTGCCTTCGCTCGAGATGCTCGATGTTCACGACAACGCACTGGGCGAGAAAGCGTGGCGGGCCTTCATCGGATCAGCTCAGCTGATGTGGCTTCGCGGGATCCACCTGGACGGCGCCCACAACATGAACCGCAAAAACCGCGACAAGCTCGTACGCGACTGGCATCGATGGACGAAGCAGCGGGGGATACGCATCAACTTCTACATTTGACGCACACACCTTCAGGGCGTGAGGTTTTTGATGAAGCCCAACACTGCCTCTGCCCACACGTCAGGGGCTTGTAGCTGGCAGAAGTGGCCGACGCCGGGCATCAGGGTCAGAGAGGCATCAGGACACACGTGCGCTTTGAGATGATGGGCCACTGCTACGGGCGCTACGGCGTCGGCCTCACCCCAGCAAATGTGTACTGGCCTGTCGAACTGACTCAGCGCCTTCAGCCAGCGTGTGTTCTGGAATCTGTTGCGATCATCCAGGTAGCGGATCGTCTTCCAGGTCAAGCGGTGACCCTTCTGAAGGGTGTTGAGCTGCCACATCCGGTCGATGTCGAGGGTCTCGAGCGGCGCGCCGTTCGCCTTGCGCACCTGATTGCGAAAGAGGGCCGGGCCGCTGAACCGGTTGAGGAAGGGGCCCAGCGTGTGGTTGCGCAGGAGCACTTGCATCACCACGAGGGCGGCCTCTTCCATGACCATGTTGCCGTTGGTCAGGGTCAGAGACTGCACACCTGCATCGAACCACGCTGGTAGGAGCCCCTGGACCGCTCGCGCCACGATCTCGGTGGCCACGCTGTCACCCATGTCATGGCTGATGACATGACCGCCGCGTATCTTCAGGTGTTGCCAGGCCCACATCAGAGCGTCAGCTTGCTCGAGTAGAGAGTAGGTGAGCCTCTCAGGCTTGTCGCTCAGGCCAAAGCCGGGGAAGTCCACGAGCACAATGCGCTCGAAATGCTTGCTCAGCCGGTCGACGATCTTGTGAAACGAGAAGCTCGACTCCGGGAAGCCATGGATGATGAGGGCGGTCTGGTCAGCGGGCGCAGAAGCATTGCCGATGTCGCGGCAGAAGATCGAGCAGTCACCTTGTGGCCAGCTCAGGAAGGCGCCGGCCTCTCTCCAAGTACACACTGCTTCATCAAGTCTCACCTCCGCCTTCGGCATCTCGCTCTCCACACATCAGATGTTCTGGGCGTTCTCGAGGCGCATGACTTGAGGATTCAAGTTGCCACTGTGGCCTATACGCTCCACTCCAACCGGTAGTCGAGGCTGTGGCTGATCTCACTCGAATATTGGCGAATGGTCTTGCGGGCGAGCTTCAACGCCACCGAGCCGGGGAGTACGCTGTAGACGCGCCCGACGATGGACGGCTTCTCTCCGACTGCGGGCGCCGAGGCCTCTGGGAACGTCACGTCTACCCTGGCTTGGCGGAGTCCGGCGCGATCCAGGAACACCGAGAGCGCCTGGAACTGCAACAACAGCGGATCATTGCGACGGAGCGCCCAGTTCGCCGAGGGCATGAAGTCGATGAAGTGCATCAGGTGATAGTTGAGTTGGATCCACAGATTCTCGGCGTCGAGGGTGATCGGCGCGTTGTCGATGACGCGGTGACAGTGCAGCGCCTTCAGCTGGTCAAGGCGATGGATGTTCGCCGTGAGCTCCGGCAACAGGGCCTGATCGTAGAAGAGGCGAATGAGCGAGGGAAAAGCCTCGATCTGGAGCGCCTCGAAGGCGGTCAGGCGCTCGCACAGCTTGGGCCACTTGTCGATCGTCATGGCGAAGGTGTTCGTTGCCGTGCCGAGGATCGAGTGCAACAACGCGACGTTGGGGGAGTGCTCGGGGTAGTGCCGCGCAGAATAGTCGTGGCAGAACACGAGGTGCTCGAGGAATGTGCCGTCTGCGTGCTCCATGGAGAAGTCACACTCGGCCTCCATAAAGGCGATGAGATCAGGGTCGACAGTGGGGGTTGGGGTTGCAGACTCGGCGTCGAGGTAGGCTGCCTCGATCTCACCCACTGCGGCATCGCTCCAGAAGGTCTCTTTCGCCAGCTTGTCTTTCATCACCAGGCGGGGGAGTGTGCTCTTGAGGCCGCCGAAGATGGTCCGGCCCATGTCGAAGCCCTCCATGGGGACCACACGCACCCGGCCGGCATGATCCACAGCGCCGCCAGCGACGATGGCGGCTTTGCGTTGGAGGTTGAGCTGCGCGTCGAGCTGTGGCGCCTCTTGCGGTGCGGGGCTGGAACCAGGGGACACCTCGGCATGGGCGGTGGTCATCGAGCTCTCCTGTCGTCTATGGCGTGCGTTCGAATGACAAGTGTAATGTAACGAACCTCGGATGCAACTATAAAATAACGGGTGTCATGTTACGGGTGTGATTTATCTGAAGTCCGTGGTAGCGTGCCGTCATGCCTCCGAAGACACGATATACCCGCGAGGTGGTGCTCGACGCCGCGCTGAAGGTGGTCCGCGACACAGGGATCCGGGGCATGAGCGCCCGAAGCATCGCCAAGGCGCTCGGGGCCTCCACTGCGCCCGTGCTGGCCGCTTTTGAGAATATGCAGGCCCTCACCGAGGCGGTGGTGGCCGCTCTCATCGACGAGCTGCTCGCCGCCGTCGACGCCACCGAAGCCACCGATCCGATCCGCGGGGCGGTCTTTGCCATGGCCCGCTTCACGGCAAATCGTCGCAACGAGTATGAGGCGCTCTTTCTCCATCCACACGCATCACCCCCGGACTGGGTGGCGGTCCGGGCCCGTTTCTCGGAGCCCCTCGCCGAGGCCGAGGGTTTTCACCACCTCACCCCACGGCAACGCAACGCCCTCGCCTGGCGGGCCAGCGTCGTGGCCCATGGCATCTGCATCGAGATTTGGTCCAAGCGCTGGACGCAGACGAGCGACGAGGCGCTCTGGCGGGTGGTGGATCAGCTGGTGGGGCCGATCATTGAAGGCATGCTCGCGCACAACGGTGAGGGGGTGCGTTGACCTGCTGTGATGTCAGCGCATCACAGGGCCACCCTGGCAAATCCGAATGGCGTCATCCCATGCAGCCGAGCCGTTGTGCAGCCAGGTGAGCAAACAATCGCGGGTGAACAAGGAAGGCCCCTCGAGGCTGAGGGCAAGCCAGGGCAAGGGGAGGGCATAGCGGTGCCGAAGCCGATGGCCCCCTTGTGCGTCTGTCCAGAAGGCAAAGGCGCCATTCGAGAGCAGTGCATTGAGCTCGGAGAAGGCACGAAGCAAAGCCGGATCATCACTGAATTGTGGATCGCCCTCGGCGATTGTATCGACACAGAGACCGGCGATGGGGTCGTGAGAGAGTCGAAGGTGGGTGCCCACCATCGCCCCCTCGAACCGTTGCAGCGCCGTCATGTAACCCCCTTGAACATACGACAGCGGGATCCACTGCGAGAGCTGCTCGACCACGTGCTCCAGACGTACGAGGCCCTCCATGGCAACAGAACCATCGAAGACTTGCTCGGCGAGCTCGCGGGTGGGTGGGATACCCTGTTGCGCCGCGAAGCGCATGTTCGCGAGGCTCGTGATCGCAGCCATCAGAGTCTGGGGCTCCGGTGTACTCGTGGGTGATCTCGGAAAGCTGAGGGTCAAGACGATGGCTTGTAGGTCTGGATCCCAGGCTGCCGAGATGCCCAGTGGTGAAGCCGCCGTAAATCGGTTGAGATCTCGCAACTGCGCCGTAGAGGGCCGCGCACTCGGGCTGACCTCTGCACGGATACGTAGAGACCATCCGAGTTCGACGACATGGAAGGTTACCGGCCCCAGAGAGCGCTGGGTGGCCAACTGGAAGTACGCATAGTTCTCCGAGGCCAGGTTGAAATTGAGATCGCAATGTCGAAGGAGAGTTTCGAGATCCATCTCTGCCTACTGATGAGGGAATCAGGAGGGTGGGTGTAAAGGAGTTCGAGAAAGGGAGCAAGCGTGTGAAAGGTTCAGCGTTCAGAGGCAGGCACATGCTCATTTGACATCGATTCAGCGAGAAACCGCACACACTGCAACGTCAAGCCTTCTCGCCGTGGTTGGCCCGGCCAGATGGCGAACAGTGACAGTGGGGGCAGTTGCCAGTCAGGCAACACATGAACGAGCGTGCCTTGCTCGAAGCCGAGCCGGGCCAGGTGCTCGGGGATCACCGTCAGTCCCAGACCACGGACGGTAAAGTCGTACAGAGCAATGGCAGAGTCGACGTGTACGCTGTTTTGACCGAGTACCGAGATCGTCTCACCTTCTGGCGAGGTGAACACGGTGCGATCATTACGCATCGTGAAGCGTATCCAGTGCCACGACTCCAGATCGCTCGGGTGCTCGGGCTGCGCCTTGCCTTGCACATAGGCCGGGCTCGCCACTAGGCAGCGGGCTGCGTAGCCGAGCTTGCGGGCGAGCAGCGCGCAGTCTTCGTGGGCCCCTGCCCGGAACGCCAGATCGTAGCCCTCTTTGATGATGTTCTTCGGATGATCGGAGAACGAGAAGTGCAGATCGACCTTCGGAAACGCCTGAGCGAAGCTTGCGAAGGCATCCATCATGCGGGTCTGGGTCAAGAAGGCCGGAGCGGTGATGCGCAGCTCTCCGGCAGGCTCGCTCGAGAGCGCGCTCAGGGCATCGAGACCGCTCTCCGCAGCATCGAGCATCAACCGGGCCTTCTCATAGAAGATGCGCCCTTCGTTGCTCAACGACAGCCGGCGTGTGGAGCGATACAGCAACGTGACGCCGAGCTCGCCCTCAAGATCGGACACGGCCTGGCTCACCCGTGACGGCGAGAGCCCCAGGTGCTGGGCCGCTGCGCGGAAGCTGCCGCGATCGATGACGTGGGCGAAGATCGCGATGCCGCGGAGTTTTTCGATCATTGTTCACCTGATCGCACTCTGCAACCGGATTGAGTGTGAGTGCTTGTCTTGAGGGCAGATTTCGAGGTTGAAGATACTCGGTGATGCTTCGGCATCGCCTGCGCTCTTCGCCCCCGAACTCTGTCCTCAATCCTGCGCCCTCCCGACTCAATCCGATTGCAGAGCACGATGAGCAGAAGAAAGACTTCCGAGATGGGCGACTTATCAAACCATGCATTGAATGTCAGTCTATATGCACACACGTAATCGCGGACCACAACAGGTGTCATGACATGTCGCGCTCAGATGCGCGGAGGTGCGTCCTGGTCCGTGTCACGGGCTGTCATACAGGCAGCCACCCATAGAAAGATGTATACCCATGAAGCGTTTCAACGCCCTTGTTCCTGCTCTCCTCGCACTCTCCCTCGCTGCCTGTGGTGACGATGATGCCACCGAGAGCGGTGACACTGCCCTCGTCAAAGAGGGGATTCAGGTCACGATGCGCAACACGCTGCAAGATCCCGGACAGCCCGAGCTGACCTATGCAGAGCTCTTCGGCGAGTCTGTAGAGGCCTTCGACGAGGTCAGCACGGTATCCTACTCGGCTTCGGAGTTCGCCACCGCCCTCGAGCAGAGCGGTGTGAGCTTCATGGGCAACATGGTCGACGTGAGCGGTCTCTACGACATCGACATCGACGGGAACAGCATCTCGTTCACTCTGCTGCCTTCAGAGGATGACCCCTTTTGGAAGAACGTCTTCGAGCTGCACCCCGAAGGGAAGTTCGACCGCTACTACCTGACCTTCGCGGAGCCCCACGGCATCAGCGGGTTCTCCAGCGACGAAGAGGCGGTGAACCTGCGCATCGACTCCGACACTGTGGTGGTGGTGGAGATCGGCGCAGGCTACAACATGGCGCCAGGCGCCGCGTTCAACATCGACCTCAAGTGAGCGGGCTGCGCATGGGTTGACGCGTCAGGCGATCTCGATGGAATGCCAGGCGAGCAGAGTGCCGTCCGTGTTGCGTTGGGTAGACAGGATGAACTGTTCAAAGTCTGTAGAGGGGAAGAACATGTCCCGACCGCTGGCCAGTGGGGTGTCCTGCTCACCATGGTCGGTATAGAGCATGTGATGCGTCGTGATCTCGGTGACGAAGGCATCGGTGAAGCAGAGCTGAGAGACGATGCGCCGCTCTCCAGACGGATCGCTCACGGCGACATGAATGTGCAGTGTTCGGCCGGCATACCAACCCGGAAAGCAGGATCTGAAGTTGACCCGTCCAGAGGCATCAGAGATCAGCTGTCCCCGATAGTACGTGGATGACTCAGCGTCCTCGTCACCACCCGTGCAGAAATTGGTTCCGAAGTTGCCACCGAAACGCTCCGCATCAGCGCTCTCGGATGTATCACCAGAGTACAGACCCCGTGTGTCACAATGCCATATCTCGACCAGATGGTCGGCGAGGGGCTGACAGTCCGCATCGACCAGCCTCAAGCAGAGCTGCATGGGGAGTCCGGTTCGACCAGCAGAGATGTCGTCACCTGCATCGTCTGCGTAGTAGCATGGCCCTTCTGTAAGCGCTGCGGACAATGCCAGAGTGCAGGCAACACCATCATCGAAGATGTCGTCTGGCGGGTAGTCAACAGTGATGAGATTTGTGCCGCCGACCGCCCATTCCATTGAGGGGGCAGCGGCGTCAGCGCTGCCCCCTGCATCTACAGCGGTGCCCGCATCGACGCTGTCTCCCATGTCGGATTGTGTTGTGGTGGATTCTGTGTCCGACTGGCACGCAGAGAGGGTGGCGCCGATGCCAGCGGCTCCGGCAATGCGCAACAGATCACGGCGCGTGATGGGCTGTCTCATGCCTGTCGTGTGTAGGGTGTTGGAGGCCGGTACGAGGTCTGGGCGCTTGACTGTATGTGTCATGGTGATTGACCTGTGATGTTGGATGGAGAGAGGGCAAGGTGGATTCTGTCCAGCGGCGTTGTCATCTGTCAGCAGGGCGCCAAGTGCCCACCCTCTAAACTTCAATTCGGGAACGGATCGCTCCACCGCTCGTCAGTGGCGATGCTTTCGTCGGTCAGGGTGTGCAAGAACGCGACGAGCGCAGCCTGATCCTCTGCGCTGAGGTTGAGGCGGACCGCTGTGGGCATGTTGTCGGCCCCCAGAGGGCGAGTGGTGTCGAAGCTGAGCAGGCCAGGGCCGAGGTTGGGGTGGAACTCGACACCTTCGTTGTAGTGGGCAACCACCTCTTCGAGTGTCTCGAAGCGGCCGTCGTGCATGTACGGTGCCGTCAGCGCCACATTGCGCAGACTCGACACCTTGAACGCGCCCATCTCATCTTCGTTGCCTGTGACACCGCCAACCCCATCATCGTCGGGATCAGTGAAGCCGTTGTTGATGGGGTCGAGCTGATGAAAAATGCCGAGATTGTCCAGGGGGGGGGCATTCGGCGGGAGGGCGCCAGGTGTGCCCTCGGGCCCGACGAACATCGTCGGGTTGGCGAACATGTGGCAGTTGCCACAGAGCCCCGGCAGGTGAGGGGCCTCCGGGTTGGTGGGCTCGTGCAGACCGAAGAAGATGGCACGTCCGCGATTCTCCGCGGCGGTGAACCCTGGGAAGTCGACGGTGAGATCTCGGGTGACGGCGACCTCGGCGTCGAAGCGCGAGCCGTAGGAGACGATGCTCCGGAGGAACTGGGCCAGTGCGCGCGAGATGCGGTCACTGGTGATCGTACCGTCGCCGAATGCGGCTTCGAAGAGCGGTGGGTAGTAGTCCGTCGCTGAGAGGCGCTCGACGAGGGCGTCGAGTGTCATACCCATCTCTACCTCGTCCTGGATCGGCATGAGGACCTGCTCTTCGAGCGTCGCGGCCCGCTGGTCCCAGAACATCGGCCCCCGTGGGAAGTGGCGCAGGTTGATCAATGGCATCGACTGCCGGCCAGTCTCGCCGCCATCGAAACCGACCGACTTCACACGATGGTCCGAGAAGCCCTTGGTCTGGTCGTGACACGAAGCACAAGCCACCTCGCCATTGAGTGACATACGGCGATCATAGAAGAGCACTCGCCCGAGCGTGGCCCCTGCATCCGTGATGGGGTTGTCCGGCGGGGTGTTGTTCGTGAGTTGCACGACTTGCACCTGCAAGTACTCTGGTATGGGGGTGTCATAAGAGAGCAGGGTGTCAGGGAGGCTGGGAGACGGAAGCGCCGCGATCGCGTTCGCATGAGGGTCGACGTTCGCCTCCTCAGGGCCAGTATCTGGCTGCTCTTCCTGGGCAGAGCCCCCATCAGCTGGGTTGCCGTCAGCGTCACTCACCGTGTCCGATGAGCATGCGGTCAAGAGTACGAGGAGTGGGACGAGTGGTTTCATGAGCGCCTCCAGGGTGATGAGTAGACCTGGTCAGCACTGTCTCCTGCAGATGTTGACGAAGTGCACGGGTGACTGAAATCGTGCATCCGCACACTTTCTCAATGTGTGTCAGTGAAGATGTCTCTGAAGGAGCAAGCACCATCGACACCCCACCCCAAAAGAAGATCCTCGTGGTCGAAGATGATCAGCGCGCTGTGAGCGTGCTGGTCTCGGGCCTCAGCCGGGCGGGCTTCGAGGTTGTGGTGGCGATGGATGGTGCGAGAGGGGGAGAGCTGGCGGTGTCGGAACACTTCGACCTGGTGGTGCTCGATCTGATGCTCCCCGAGAAATCAGGCTTGGAGGTCCTTCAGGCGATGCTGGGCCGGGTGTCGACGCCGGTCATCGTGCTCTCGGCGCGGACCGAGCTTCAGACCCGACTGAAGGCTTTTGATGCCGGGGCGGTGGACTATGTGCCGAAACCCTTTTTTCTTGAGGAGCTCGTACGACGCATCCGCGCCCGCCTCAGGTTGCGTGATGAAGTGCCGCGAAAGCTGATCGAGTTGGGCTCTGTGACATTGGATCTCGATGCGCGCATCGCCACCCGTGAGGGCCATGATCTGAAGCTCACAGGCTATGAGTTCAACATCCTCGCGTGGATGGCCGAGCGCTCTGGTCGGGCCATCAGCCGTGAGCAGCTCGCTGAGAATGCTCTGGGGATGGAGGGGCGTCGAGCCTGGCGGACTGTCGACGGGCATGTCTCACGCATTCGCAAGAAGCTCGGCCCTGATGGTGAGCGCGTGAAGACTGTCTGGGGCATTGGCTACACATGCTCGGCAAACGCTGAATGAGAGGTTACCGGTCACGGGTGCTCCTCGGCGCTGTTGCCGGATCATTGCTCGCGGTGGTCATCGTGGTGATCGTGGTGGTGGCCACACTGGAAACGCTCTCCCTGAGAACCGTGGATGTGTCCCCGGAACTACACACGGCATGTGAGGCATCGCCTCAGAGCTACGTCGGCCTCTCGGTGGGGCGTGGATCTGTCACGGCGTTCGATTCGGCGGGCCGCAGCCCGGATGGTGCGCAGTCTCTTGCCCCAGAGCTCGTAGGCGCGCTCGAGGTTGGGGAGCAGGCCCCACGACGTGAAGGTGGTCGACCCCATCTCATTCGACGTCTCAGCGCCGAGGGTCCTTGTGCATATGTATCGATCGACATCGGACCTCCACCTCTGATGAAGGAGATCGTTCCACTGATGTTGGGGCTGGCGGCGCTCCTCATCACTCTGATGGCCGCGGTGGGAAGCTACTGGTTCACCGTCCGCCCGCTCACCCGCCGGATACTGCGTGTACGTGATGCTGCACAGCGTGTGGGTCAGCCTGACTACGCGCCGATGTCACAGGCGCTCAACGATGATCTCGGCGACATCTCCCGTGTGCTCGACCATTCCCACGAACGTCTCGTGGCTGATCGAGAAGAACTGGTCGCTCGCCATCATGCCCTCGAGCGTCACCTCGCAGAGATCGCCCACGATCTGCGCACACCGATCTGGTCCCTCATGTTGCAGCTGGAGGCTCAGCTGGTCGTGAGTGATGGTGAGCCGACACCCCTCCACAACGCATTCTTGGACGCGGAGTATCTGGGCTCGCTGGTCGAGAACCTGCATCAGGCGGTGCGACTACGCCATGGTATGAACCCTGCGGAGGGTGTCTGTGATCTCACGGAGATCGTTCAGCGCCTTGAAGGCCGCTTTCGGCCCTTGGGCAAGGCCGAGGGCGTGGAGGTCGCCACGAGCTACCCCGAAACCCCGGTGCACGTGCAGTGCAGCCCCGAGTTCGTAGAGCGCGCCCTGGGCAACTTCGTACACAATGCGATCACCCACGCGAGGGGCCGGGTGGCTGTCTGGTTACGTGTCGAAGGCGAGACCTTTGAAGTGCGGGTACTCGACGACGGTGTTGGTCTCCCTGATGTGGCCCGTGCAGATCTCGCGAAGCGCACGTTCACGGATGACCCGGCGCGCTCTCGCGGTGCGGGTCTCGGCATCGCCATTGCGAACGAGATCGCCGCTCGTGTCGGGTGGATGATCCACTACGAGGCGGTGCGAGAAGGGGGGCTTCAAGTGCGCATCGAGGGTCCTCGTTCAGGCAACTTGCCACGGTCTTGAACACACCATGTTGTCCTGGAAAGCCGAAGCCGGTACCACTGCTCACGAATCCACCAACCTCTGGCGAAGATCTGCGATGTCCTGGAACCCCGACAGCTGGCGCGCCCACCCCATCGAGCAGCAGCCTAAGTATGATGATCCCGCCGCCGTCGAGGCGGCGCTGGTCACCGTGCGCGATCTGCCTCCCCTCGTCGCCGCCGGTGAGGTCGACGCGTTGCGCGAGCGACTGCGTCGGGCGAGCCGCGGCGAGGCCTTTGTGCTGCAAGGTGGCGACTGCGCCGAGAGCTTCGCCGACTGCACTCGCGCCCCCATCGAGGCGAAGCTGAAGATCTTGCTGCAGATGAGCTTGGTGCTTACCTGGGGCGCCCGCATGCCGGTGGTGCGCGTGGGCCGGATGGCCGGTCAATATGCCAAGCCGCGATCCAGCGACACCGAGATCGTCGACGGTGTGGAGATGGCTTCCTACCGCGGTGATCACGTGAACGGTGCCGCCGCCGATGTGGATGCGCGACGGCCGGATCCGCAGCGGATGGTGCGCGCTTTCTTTCACTCAGCGGCGACGTTGAACTACGCCCGGGCGCTCCTCGACGGAGGCTTCGCTGATTTGCACCACCCCGAGGCCTGGGATCTGACCTTCGTGCGCAACGCCTCCCGGCGCAGCCAGTACGAGGCCATGGTGGAGCGCATCCTCGATGCCCTGGAGTTCGTGCGCACGCTCGGTGTGCACGATGCCGAGCCTCTCAGGACCGTGGAGCTCTTCTCGTCTCACGAGGCGCTACTGCTCGCGTACGAAGAGGCCCAGACCGTGGCTGTGGGTGATCGCTGGTACAACCTCGGTGCCCACATGCTCTGGATCGGCAACCGCACGCGGCAGCTCGACGGGGCTCACATCGAGTACGCCCGAGGCATCGAAAACCCCATCGGCATCAAGGTGGGCCCCGGGCTCACTGGCGATGCGCTCATCGCGCTGCTCGATCGCATCGAGCCGGGCAACCGAGCAGGGCGAGTGACGCTCATCTCACGTTTTGGCGCCGACAAAATCCGCGATGGTTTGCCGCCCCTCATCGAGCGCGTGCAGGCCGAGGGTCGAGACGTGGTCTGGTCGTGTGATCCCATGCACGGCAACACGACGAAGACGTCGAGCGGCCGCAAGACCCGGAACGTGAACGCCATCATGGAGGAGCTCGCGGGGGCCTTCGATGTGCACGACGAGGCGGGCAGCACCCTCGCCGGGGTGCACTTCGAGCTGACTGGCGAAGACGTCACCGAGTGCGTCGGTGGCCCGCAGGAGCTCGGGGAGTCTGATCTCGAGCGCAGCTACCAGACTCTGGTCGATCCCCGACTCAACTATGCCCAGAGTCTTGAGCTGGCGTTTCGCGTCGCGCTGCGATTGCAGCAGCGACGATCGGGGTGAGCTAAGAGCGGAACTGTTTGGCGAGGCGGAGCCCCTGGCCCTGATAGTTGCTGTGTCGTCCACCGTACAGCACGTCGGGGAGGGCCTCGTTGCGCATGAACTCGACCCGGAAGAGGGGCTGGCCGTGCTCGAGCAGGAAAGGCACGTCGTGGGTACGGATCTCCAACACGAGCTTGCTGCCTGGATCTTCGTCGTCGTCTTCTGACCACCCGAAGCCTGAGTCGATGAACCCGGCGTAGTGCGTTCGGAGCTCACCCTTCGTGGCGTCAAAGGCCACCAGCTCTGCACACAGGCCCGGTGGGATCCGTAGCCGTTCGCGGGTGGCGAAGATGTAGAATTGCTCGGGCTCGAGCACATGGCCGTCTGCCTGCTCCCGCAATGGCACCCAATAGCGATCGACCGGTAAATCTCGGCGACGCAGGTCGACGGGGGGCATGTGTCGCTTGGCGATGTACCCCACCGGGGCCTTCTCCACCGATTGCAGGTCCACCGAGAGCAGGACGCCGGGAGGCACAGCGTCCTGCACCGGCGCCGGGGTGCCGTCGGACCATGAGCACAGCGGTTGGGTCTGCTGCCACTCCGCGAGCTCGGGGGCCTCGAGCCCCGGGCGCCCACGGGCCAGTCGCAGCTGAGCCAGGGCATCACCCTGCCTGACGCTGACGTGGAAGGACTGTGGGGTGATCTCGAGGAAGAGCCGCCCCCGGTAGCCCGGTGGGATGGTGTCGAAAGCGTAGCCATTCTCGGTGAGCACACGCACGAAGACATCGAGGCGCCCGGTACTGCTCTTGGGGTTCGACCGGCCCCACACGTCGTCAGGGAGCTCCAGCACCTCGGAGAGCTCGGCGAGGTACACACCGCCGCGGTGCAGCACCAGGGGTTCGTCCCTGTCGATGCGATGAGCTGACGTCGCCAGCCGGCCGAGCTTGCGTTCGATCCCTGCCGGGCCTGGGAGGAAGCTGCACTGCAGCTGCCACACTCTGGCCCCCAGGCGCAGGTCGAGGCTCGATGGCTGCACCTGGCCCTCTTGCACAGGCGTCAGAGACTGGATGACACCACTCGTGGTGAACGCACGGAGGGACTGGCTGACGAGGATGCCTGACATGCTGACTCCTGGCGGTTGCGCGCGCGTGGCTCCGTGCACTCTCCAGTGGTTCGTTACCGCGTGTACGAATCCAGGAGCAAGAGCTTGTTGGCCTCTGCGCGGGACTCGGCATAGTCACGGGCTGTTTTGCCGAAGGCGTCGGTGGCCATCGGGTCGGCGCCGTTCTCGAGGCATCAGCCCGAGGGTGCCCCATGAACGCCAGCGGCGCCCAGCGAACAATCTGGTCCGCGAGGGCGATATGCCCGGCCTCCCGTGCAGCCAGGGCGCTGTCTCCCTTCTCGGCGCCCGCTTCGAGCAGCGCCAGGCAGATCTCGGCGTGTCCCAGCGCTGCGGCAGTCTGCAGTACTGTATGTTC
Source organism: Bradymonadia bacterium (assembly GCA_046290225.1). Classification (GTDB taxonomy): domain Bacteria; phylum Myxococcota_A; class Bradymonadia; order UBA7976; family UBA1532; genus JBKAGE01. Next base: position 128,992 of record JBKAGE010000039.1, read on the forward strand.
AGCGTGTACGCAGTTGGGATCGGCCCCTTGCTCCAGGGCCATACGACACCAGTCGAGGCGCCCTCTACGGATGCCCATCACAAGCTTCTTGTTGTATGTGCTCATGCGCTCCATTCGTAGTCTGAGCACCGAGAAGAGCAACTTCTGAAAGGAGATTGTGCCGGTGAGCACGATGACCGAACCACCCCGGCCACTTGCCGAGCTGACCGCAGAGCAGCTCTCTGCGGTCACCCGCTCCACGGTGTCGCACTACCATCAACGTGCGGAGGACTTCCGGGAGGGGACCAAAGATCACGACGTCTCGCAGAACGTCGACGCGCTGATGCGTCATCTGCCAGGGCCCGCGCCGCAGCGGATCCTGGATCTCGGGTGTGGGCCCGGGCGGGATCTCGCCACCTTCCTTGATCTTGGCCATGTACCGGTGGGCCTCGATGGAGCCGAGGCCTTCGTGGAGATGGCTCGGGCGGCCACAGGCTGTGAGGTCTGGCATCGAGACTTCCTGGATTTGGAGCTGCCCGCTGAGAGGTTCGACGGCATCTTCGCCAACGCGGTGCTTTTCCATGTGCCTTCTCAGGTGCTTGGCAAAGTACTGGGTGATCTCCGCCAGGCGCTGGTCACCGGCGGGGTACTCTTTTGCAGCAACCCACGGGGCCCGGATGTCGAGGCCCAGAATGGCCTGCGCTACGGCACATATCTGACCTTGGAGACCTGGAGCCGCTTCGTGACGGCTGCAGGCTTCGAGCTGCTCGAGCACTACTACCGGCCCGCAGGCCGACCACGGGCCGAGCAGCCCTGGCTCGCCACTGTGTGGCGGGCTATCTGAGGCGTGCTGTTTGGGGCGAGCTCTACTGAGGCCCGTATCGGTGATCCACCGGGCGGACATCAGAGCAGGGTCGACACAACGCCGTGGGCAAGCCTGAGTTGCGCCGCGTGCGCCCGGAGACAGCCTTGAAGACGGGCCCGCTCCGGTCTTCGTCACATTGGATGCAGTTGTTCGGGGCGCCGTCCTCGGTGTGATACGGCGCGTTGAGCAGAGGCAGGCAAATGTCGCGGCAGACTGTGCCCGTGTGCGTCGTGTTGTAGGACCAGATCGCTGCGCACGACTCGGTGAAGCCGAGAGCGGCGATGCAGTCCCGTTGTACCTCGGCCCCTTGCGTGAGCCCTCGAACACCACACCGCCGCACTGGCTGAGTGAGATCTGGAACGGCGATGTAGACCGCGAGATCTTGCAGCGAGGAGCAGAGGCCGCAGGCGCCGAAGTGGGTGATCTGCGCCCCCGCCTCGCGAGCGGCCTCGGGGCTGTTGAATGTCTGCAGCGAGTAGAGCGACTGGTCGGCTGCATCGAAGCGCACGGCGCAGACACGGGTCAGATCTTCTGTGAAAGCGTCGGGGGTCAGATATGGATCCTCGAGCGGTGGCTCAGGCGGGTTGGTGAGCTCGAAACCGCGTAAGGTGTCGAGCACTTCGTCGGTGATCGACGGAGGCGACCAGAGCGCGTCACCACATGCACACTCAGGCGAGCACAGATCGGCGGGCAGGCCGGTGCGTGTGCTCGGTCGGCCGAAGAGTCGCCCACACTCGACCTCACCCTCCACTGCGCACGCGTCGTTCAGGGTGTTGCAGGCTGGCGGTGGACGCCCTCCATCATCAGATACGAGCGCGTCAGTGCTGGCGTCAGTGCTGGCGTCAGTACTGGCATCACTGCTGGCGTCCGTGCCTGCATCAGCGAGGTGTGCCTGTGGCTGAGTCGACTGGTCATCACATGCGGCGAAGGCTGTGAGGCTGATGAGCAGACCCCACACTCTGCCTGGGGCGTGTCGTGTCATCATCAGGCATTGTGCCTGGGCAGACGGCGTACGAGGGCATCAGCGTCTTCGAGCCGAGGTCGTGGCTGAGGCGGGAAGGGGGCTGCGCCACCAAGCGCCTGGGCACACCAGTAGATGGTGCGCTGCTTGAGGGCGTCGAGCCAGTCAGCGACGGCGTCGTCCTCCAGATCTCGGTAGGCCCGTAGGGTGGCGCTGAGCTCGGCTGCCCAGGGGTGACCCTCAGGGCCGAAGACACGGGCCTCACCAGACCGGGCCACACAGCGCGCCAGCAATCGTTCTGCCTCAGCGATCCACGCTCGCCCCTCCTGCGCGTCTGTCCCGCTGTGTGCAGTGAGCGTTGCCCCGTGCACGAGCCGCGCGGCCGACTCGCTGAGCCAGATGTCGCCGTAGTTCACAGCCCAGCCCCATCCATCTTGTTTGGCCGCAGCGAGGCGAAGCGTCTCTGCAGCGGCCACCCATTCACCCTGCATCATCTGCTTGAGGCCATCGATCCACATGAACCGTGCTGTCTCGAGGAGGCGCTTTTGATAACAGCCTGCGAGGTTCTGCTCTGCCATGCGACGCACCTCGGGATCCCCGAAGGTGAGCGCGTGGCCAAGGTAGAGCTCGCACTCAAAGAGCGTGTTCTCGAGGAGCTTGTGCACGTTCATGTGAAGACCGCCGAGCAGGCTCCACCACCTGCCACCGTCGAGGTGGGGGTGTTGCTCGAGCAGCGCCCGCAGCCGGCGCAGCTCAGCGCACATCACCTCGCAGGTTTCGCGATTGCCGAGGGCCCTCTGTTCCCACTGACCCCACGTCTCGAAGAGCGCGCGCACGCTGCGATCGGCGGCGGCGCTGGCCTGTCGTTGCCTCTGGTCGAAGCTGTCGATGTCGAACCCCGCAGGCACCTCGTTGCCCTCGACGACGAGGGTGATCTCCAAGCGGACGAGGCCCACTGCAGGATCATCCCAGTCCGCTGTGCTCACTGCGACGAATTCGACCGTGTACGTTGCCTCTCGGTGCGGGTCGAACTGCACCTTGCCATTGAGGGCACCATCATCAGAAAAGCGTACGCCGGGCGGGAGTCGCACGAGGGTGGGGCATTGCATGAACCCGCCTCCGCTCGGCAAGCCCTCGCCGGGGTGATGCAGCGAGTCCCCGACGCGGACAGTGCCGAGATCGACGGCGTGCTGGGTCACCCTGAGTCCGTTGCGGGCCGCGCAGCGGTAGTGCTCGCTGTAGAGCTCGACGGCGGACCAGCTCCGCGGGCAGCTGTGGCAGCAGTGGCATCGCCCGCTGCGGTGAGCAGAGCCACGAGGCCAGGTCACGGTATCCGCACAACTGAGCTGCGTACCGGCGCCCTCAGCCTCAAACGGCTCGAGGGCGCTCTCTCCCGAGCCGGTGGGGAGCGCTGCCAGAGCGTCCATACGGCGAGCGATCCTCACGTCCTCGCCGGTGGCCTCACGGCAATAGCGTGCGTCGTCGACGGGCACGTAGATGAGCGCATGATCATCTTCGAGCATGACCTGATAGGGCGCAGTCTGCTCCGCTGGCCATTGATCTTCGCGATAGTGCAGCGCGATGATCCGGCCGAGCTTCCACCCGTCTGACCCCATGTTACACATGATGGCAGCACCAACTTCGAAGCGCAGATCCGACATCAGTGCCTTCATCAGCGTAAAGAAGTCATTTGAGTGGCGAGCAGAGCTTCTGCCACTTCACTGCGTTGAAGGGTCAGGATGCTGTTGGCGCCTTGTGCCTTCCACGCCTGAAGTCGAGAGGGTGAGGGGGCGCCGGCTGCTGTCACGAGACCATGCGACAGGGCAATCCAGTAGATGCTGCTCTCTGGCGTCTTCCCGATTGAGACCCGATCCCCTACAGCAACCATGATCGTCGCTCTCCAATGCAGCTCATCAGTCAGCGTTCGAGCACTTCTACTTGGGCAAAAGGAGTGCTGGCAAGAGGTCAAGACCGACCGCAAGGCTGCTCGGCTGACTCGAGTCGAATATCGGGGAGACCTCTCTGCCGACACGACACTCCTGCGTGTGTTACAGGACCCTGTCCTGCTTCGATCGGAGAGTCCCATGAGCAAGAGCCCCCTCACCCGTGCATGCTACGACCATGATCTCGAGAAGGTCCGCGCCCTGATCGCGCAGGGTGCACCTGTCGATGCATCTGACAACGAGGTTTGGAGCGACACTGCGGAAGGTTGCTTGAGTGGTGCGCCATACTACACACCCCTCGGCGAGGCGTGTCGGAGCACATACGGTGACATAGAGACTCAGTCGGCCATCGTCGCCGCGTTGCTCGAAGCAGGTGCACCTGTGAACCAGCGCAATTATCGCAACGAGACAGCGCTCCATTTCGCCTGTCAGTCCGGTCGTGCCGAGATCATCCGTCAAATCGCCACCGCAGATGCTGATCTCACCGCAGTGGGTTGCCTCGGCAATGCGGTCAGCGCTCTGGTGACGCACATGGACTTGGACGAGCCCAGTGGGCAAAGGGTGGGGGCATTGCGGGTGTTGCTCGCCCTCGGCGCTGATCCCCGGTTGCCGGATGCATGGGGCAAGGACCTGGTGCGCTCTATGGGCGACTTCACTGGCTGGCTCACGTCGAGGAGCAGGCACGAGAAGGCCCGAGGCGTCGCCGCCCTCGAGCGTATGGAGGTGGTGGCCGATGCAGTTGGCGACTACCCCGCCCTCAATGAATGGCTCGAGACGCACCGCGCCGCGCAGCTCCAAGGAGACGCAAAGCTGCGAAAGGTCTACGAGAAGCTCGACAAGCTGCGTGCTGCAGCATCGGAGAAGGGCTTCGACAAGAAGTTTGCCCGGGCCATCGGCAAGAGCATCGTCGGTCGGTACGAAGATCTGGCCCGGCTCACGAAGCACGTACTCATGGCCCCCGAGGTGGTGGCGCACCCGGATTGGGCCACGCTGGTGTGTGCATTGCTCGAGCGGACGATGAGCTATGGCGACGTCACCGAGGAGACCTATGGTCAACGCCTGACCCTCGACCAGATGGAGGACGATGAGGGGGGCGCCCTCGACTACTACGCCGACGAGCACCTCAGCACGGTGGAGCACTGCCTGGTGGCGTGTCGCGCCGAGGGTGCCTGGTCTCGGAGCGACTTCGGCGATCTCGTGCGGGAGATCGCCGAGACGAAGTACGCACGCATTGGATACATGTCCTTCGGCGACGAGGAGGCGGTGGCCCTTGCGGCCCATCTCGACACGGTGGGTAGCCCGGACGCCGAGTCACTCCGGGCCGATTTGCGCAAGGGGTTCCCCTTCGCCGGACTCTGAGGAAGGCCCGCACCAAAGAGGGCTCTGCTGGCCCATCGTTGCTCGTGACCCACACAGGGACCACCTTGCTAGATTGCCCCAGTCCTGATAAGCCCCAGCCCGTTGGCTTCCAATGACTTCTGAGGATGAAAACAATGAGCCTCTATACCGACTACCTGAAAGAGATCGAGCTGCGCAAAGACCACGGGTTGCACCCCAAGCCCATCGAAGATGCGGCGCTGGTGAACGCGCTCATCGACCAGATCAAAGATCTCGATCATGAGCACCGGGCCGACTCGCTCAAGTTCTTCATCTACAACACGCTGCCAGGCACCACGAGCGCCGCTGGTGCCAAGGCGGCCTTCCTGAAGGCCATCATCACCGGCGCTGAGACCGTGGCGGAGATCTCCACGGCTCAGGCCTTCGAGTACCTCTCCCACATGAAGGGCGGTCCGTCGATCGAGGTCCTGCTGGATCTCGCCCTGGGCGATGATGCTGCCATCGCGGACGAGGCGGCGAAGGTCCTCAAGACGCAGGTGTTCCTCTACGAGGCGGACACCGATCGCCTTGAGGCGGCGCACAAGGCTGGCAACGCCCTGGCCACCGATCTGCTCACGAGCTACGCCAACGCGGAGTTCTTCACGCAGCTGCCCGAGGTCGAGGAGACCATTCAGGTCGTCACCTACGTGACGGCTGTGGGTGATGTGTCGACCGATCTCCTCTCCCCAGGCAGCGACGCCCACTCCCGCTCCGATCGTGAGCTGCATGGGCAGTGCCTCTTCGAGCACAACAAAGAGGCCCAAGGGGTCTTGCTCGGCCTCAAAGAGGCGCATCCCGACAAGCGGGTCATGCTGGTGGCCGACAAGGGCACGATGGGCGTGGGCAGCTCCCGGATGTCCGGCGTGAACAACGTCGCTTTGTGGACGGGCATCCAGGCCAGCCCCTATGTGCCGTTCATCAACATCGCCCCCATCGTCGGTGGCACGAACGGCATCTCGCCCATCTTCCTGACCACGGTGGGCGTGACCGGTGGCATCGGGATCGACCTGAAGAACTGGGTGAAGAAGGTCGACGCCGACGGCAATGTGGTGCTCGACGAAGACGGCGAGCCCGAGCTGGAGCAGGTCTTCTCCATCGACACCGGCACAGTGCTGACGATCAACACCAGGACCAAGAAGCTCTACAACGAAGATGGCAGCGAAGAGCTCTGCGACATCGCCTCGGCCCTGACGCCCCAGAAGCTCGAGTTCATCCGGGCCCAGGGGTCCTACGCCGTGGTCTTCGGCAAGAAGCTCCAGACGACCGCAGCGGGCATCCTGGGCGTCGAGGTGCCCCCGGTCTACGCCCCCTCGAAGGAGGTCACCCACGAGGGCCAGGGCCTCACCGCCGTGGAGAAGATCTTCAACAAGAACGCCGTGGGCACCACGCCCGGCGCCGTGCTCTACGCGGGGTCTGACGTGCGCGTGAAGGTCGACATCGTCGGCTCTCAAGACACCACCGGCCTGATGACCTCGCAAGAGCTGGAGATGATGGCGGCGACGGTCATCTCCCCCACGGTGACTGGCGCCTACCAGTCGGGCTGCCACACCGCCTCGGTGTGGGACTTCAAGGCCCAGCGCAACATCCCCAAGCTCATGCGCTTCATGAACAGCTTCGGCCTCATCACCGGGCGGGATCCCAAAGACGAGTACCCGGCGATGACCGACGTGATTCACAAGGTGCTCAACGACATCACCGTCGACGACTGGGCGGTCATCGTGGGCGGTGACTCTCACACCCGCATGTCGAAGGGCGTGGCCTTCGGCGCCGACTCGGGCACCGTGGCCCTGGCCCTCGCCACCGGCGAGGCGACGATGCCGATCCCGCAGTCGGTGAAGGTCACCTTCAAGGGCACCCTGAAAGATCACATGGACTTCCGCGACGTGGTCCACGCCACTCAGGCCCAGATGCTGGCGGCCTTCGGCGGCGAGAACGTGTTCCAGGGCCGCGTGATCGAGGTCCACATCGGCACGCTGCTCGCCGATCAGGCCTTCACGTTCACCGACTGGACGGCTGAGATGAAGGCCAAAGCCTCGATCTGCATTTCGAAGCCCGAGACCCTCATCGAGTCGCTGGAGATCGCCAAGGGGCGCATCCAGACCATGATCGACAAGGGCATGGACAACGAGAAGCAGATGCTCCAGGGGCTGGTCGACAAGGCCGAGACCCGCATCGTCGAGCTGAAGTCGGGCTCACGCCCCGCCCTGGCCCCCGACGTCGACGCGAAGTACGCCGCCGAGTTCGTCGTGGATCTCGATCAGATCATCGAGCCGATGATCGCCGACCCCGACGTGCACAATGACGACGTGTCCAAGCGCTACACCCACGACACGATCCGCCCCATCTCCCACTACGAGGGCACCAAGAAGGTCGACCTCGGCTTCGTGGGCTCGTGCATGGTGCACAAGGGCGACATGCAGATCATCGCTCAGATGCTGCGCAACGTGGAGAAGCAGCAGGGCGGGGTGAGCTTCAAGGCGCCGCTGGTGGTGGCCCCCCCGACCTACAACATCGTCAACGAGCTCAAGGCCGAGGGCGACTGGGAGGTCTTGCAACGCTACGCGGGCTTCGAGTTCAACGACATCAAGCCCAAGGGCGAGGCCCGTAAGAAGTACCAGAACATCCTTTACCTCGAGCGTCCTGGCTGCAACCTCTGCATGGGCAACCAGGAGAAGGCGGAGAAGGGCGACACGGTGATGGCGACCTCGACGCGACTGTTCCAGGGCCGCGTGGTCGCCGACAGCGACGAGAAGAAGGGTGAGTCCCTGCTGGCCTCGACGCCGGTGGTGGTGCTGTCTACGCTGCTGGGCCGCACGCCCACACTCGAGGAGTACGTGGCGGCGGTCGACGGCATCAAGCTGACGAGCTACGCCCCGCCCCTGAACTAGAACTTCCGAGATCTACGGCTCTGTTCAGTTGACAGCAGAGGGGGCGGGGGGTTCCCTACTGCGCCATGAGCAAGACAACCTCCACCGTCACGAAAGACGGCCGTACCCTCAGTCGTTTTCACCGCTTCCTCGGCCGGCTCGTCTGTCGAATGATGGGTTGGACCGTCATCGGCGGCCTGCCAGAGCCGAAGCGGGCGATCTTCATCGCCTCGCCCCATACATCGAACTGGGACGGCTTCATCATGCTGGCGGTTTCCTGGGCGCTCGGCGTGCGGCTGTCGTGGATGGCCAAGCACACCCTGCTCAAGTGGCCATTTCGAGGTTTTCTGATGTCGCTGGGTGCCGTCCCAGTGGACCGCTCGAAGAACACCGACACGGTGGGGCTGGTGGCTCAGCAGATGCAGGCCTCAGATGGCATGTATCTGGCCATCGCCCCTTCGGGGAGCCGGTCGAAGCGAGAGCACTGGAAGTCGGGCTTCTACCACATGGCCCTCGCCGCCGGCGTGCCGGTCATCTGCGGGTTTCTCGACTACAAGCGAAAGCGCGGGGGCTGCGGCCCGGTCATCTACCTCACGGGTGATCGCAAGGCCGACATGGAGCAAATTCGGGCGTTCTACGCCGACATCGAGGGTAAATTTCCCGAGAAGCACACGCCGGTGATGCTGCGGGACGAGTCACCCGTCGAGGATGAGGCCTCGCGCGCCAGCTGAGGTGCCTGTGATGGTGACTCTGGGCATCGCGGGAGGCTGTGGCTGGTGCCTGCATGGCTTGTGGCACACTGTAATGGCTGGCTCCAGGCCGCCGTCGAAGTTGGAGAAGTGCCTTGGCAGACATTCCATCAGAGCTCGCGCCCATTCGCACATTGAAGGTCACCACAACACCCAAACGTGTGGTTGTTGTAGGCGCGGGTCTCGCGGGCCTGGTGGCCGCATCCGAGCTGACACGCATCGGGCACCATGTTGAGATCCTCGAAGCATCCAAACGAGTAGGCGGCAGAGCGTTTACGCTGCGTCATCGTGATGGCCGGTATGTAGACCTCGGAGCGATGCGCATCCCGAAAGCGCATCATGTGACTCGTTTCTATTGCGAAGAGTTGGGGCTGGCGCTGCGCCCGTTCGGGGGAGATGAGGCACGTACTCTCATTGCCGCTCGGGGACTCCGGGTGACCGAGGCAGAGAGCGAGAGTGTGCTTGATACATTCGAACTGACACCATCTGAGAGGGCGCTCGGATTGGTTGGCCTGTGGGAAAAGACTGTATATCAGTTGTACACAGGGCTGACCGCGGACGAGAAGGAAGACTTGTTCCGCGATACCCCAGAGACGGACCGAGTCAAGGCGCTGGACCAGTACTCTCTCCGTTCGTTTCTAAAGTCTTGCGGGGTGTCTGATGGGGCGTTGGCGGCATTCGGCACCCTCTGGGAGATGGAGACATCTCTGCACTTTGCGCTGCTTGAGACGCTGCGTGACCAGCATCAGGAGATCTGGACCTCGTCCTTCTCCGAGATTGTGGGTGGAACGGATCGGCTACCCCACGCTCTCGCGGAGACTGTGACTGATTGTATCCGTCTGGGAAGCCGGGTGACCTCAGTACGTCATCAGGAAGGCGAGCTGGTCATCCGATTTGTAAACAGTACCACTGAGGACGAGGTGACCGCCGACTGGTTGATCGTCGCTGTGCCTTTGGGTCCGTTGCAGAGGATCGACTTCGGAGACTTGCTTCCGGTCGATAAGGCCGACTCAATACGCCGCCTTCACTATGACGCAGCGACAAAGGTCGCCGCTTTCACGGCAAGTCGGTTTTGGGAGACGACTGACGGAATCTTTGGGGGCGGATCTACGAGTGACTCAGGCATTGGCGGGACTTGGTATCCGAGCGACAACCACAAACAAGATCCGTTGGTATCAGAGGCGCCAGGCGCCATGCTCGCCAGTTACACTTGGGGACAGCAGGCGACCCGCATTGTCACAGACGATCCCCATGCACATACAGCGGAGGCACTCGCTTCACTCCATCCGGAACTACGAGACCAGCCTCAGCTGCTCGAAAAGCTGGTTGTGTGGAGTTGGCACGACAAACCCCTCAGTCAAGGCGCGTACTGTTTTCATCTCCCAGGGCAGTTCACGGAGTTGCACCATGCCCTTGTTCGGCCGGAGGGCCGCATCCTGTTTGCAGGTGAGCATGCCTCGCTCGATCATGCGTGGATGCAGGGTGCTCTGGAGTCTGGGATTCGTGCGGCCACCGCGGTCGCGGGCTCTGAATGAGCCTCGCCTCGCGAGTTCTATGCTGATGCGGTGTGGGTCGGTCGTGGTCCTCGACAGATGCCCCCTCTCAACACCAGCGTATGTGGCCTTTTGCTGACTGTTGTACTGAGTCAACGAAGTGTGAGGTGTTCGGTGAGCTCAGGGCAATGCAGTACGGCGTGTATGACTTACAGCAGAGGGATCTGAGTCTGCAGGTGTATGGTCGACGCCTTCCGAGTGCCCTTGCCATTGCCCGAGGCCTTGTAGACGGTGCCCGAGCCCGAGCCGCTGCCCTGCACGCCTTCCACCACCTGACCCTCGCCGTCCACCGCCAGCGCTTCGAAGGTGTAGGCTGAGGGCAAGCCGGTGCCACCTCGGGTGACCCACTTGTTGGCCTGGCCCTCGAAGTCGAGGTTCACCTCCGTCTCCAGCGGCGGGGGGCCCTCGAAGGGCTCTTCGAAGATGACATTGAAGGCCGGGGCGTCGTTCAACTCGCCGGTGGTGGCGACCCACAGCTCGAAGGTCTCGCCGTTCTGGTACACCACCGCCCGGCCACGGCCGTCTGCGAAGGGCACTGAGGCTTCAGCAGGGCAACTGTCGAGGGTGCACTCGGCCCCGAAGATGGGCAGCTCGATCTCGTACTGCTCAGTGTTGGGGTTGCCCTCGGCGTCCACGCCCTCCAACAGCACCAGGTAAACCGAGCCTGCCGGTGAGTCGCCCGGATCGAACTCTGCGGTCTGGCTGTACGCGTTGAACGTGCTCGCAGGGGCCTCGTCGAAGGCCGACAGCGCCACCTCACCGGTCTCCTGGTCGGTGACTTCCAGATCCAGCCCGGCGATGTTGTCCTGGCCAAAGGTCATGGCCGTCAGCCGCATATCGCCTCGGCGGGTCTCTCTGAGGCGAATGCTGTCGATGCTGGGGGTCGCGCCTTCTTCCAAGGCAACCTGTGCGTTGCGGGTGGCCACTTGCTCGCCCTCCGCGTCCAGCAGAGTCGTGTTCAGGCTCACCGCCCCCGCTTGATCCAGCAGGGCCTCGTCACCGTTGAGATCTTGCACCCAGGTCTGGCGATACTCATCCACGGCCAGCTCGCCGCCGAGATCGCTGCCCTCGACCTGGTAGTTGATGCCGACGAGCCCCTGACCGTTCCATGCGCTGCTTGAGTTGGAGATCACCGCCTTGAGGGCGCCATCGGCTCTGAGCCTGGCGCGGACCTTCCAGCCGTTGTCCCCCAAGGCCACCGTGGCGGTCCTGCCCACGGACTCCAGAACAATGGACACCTCAGGCACATAGCCGCCCAGCGCGTCCCAGTTGAAGGCATCCTCTGCCAGCTGCAACGTGAGCGTCACGGGGCCCGACAGGTCTGGCGTGCCGAGCGGGCTCGATGCGGCCACCTGGATACTGTTGCGGCGCGTCGCCGGCGTAACCTCCACCGGGATCAGCTCACCATCGAGCACCGCGCTGGCTTCGGTGCGTACCGAGCCGATGGCGCTCGGGTCGTTCCCCGAAGTGCGCGAGACGATCTTGAAGCCGCTGCCGACACGCTTCTTTTTGATTTTGATGCGCTTGATTTTGCCCGTGAATTTGACCTGGGCCTGTGCTGTGGAGATGCCGAGGATGTTGGGGGCAACATCCAGCGCGGTGGCGCCGAGCTGTACACCCGAGAGCACAGCCATGGCCGTCAGCGTCCTGACTACTTTCTTCATGATGAGTCTCCCTCTCTCTGCTTCATGTGTGCTCGTGACAGCGCGAGCGATTGTCTGGATTTTAAATACACAGACACAGGCGCAGTTTTTAGAGGGTGTGCAAAAAAAGAAAAAATAGAGCGGACGATGGCGGCGTAGAGGGCGCAGCGCGCTGAATGCTTCTCGTGGTCATCTCCAGCTCATACCTTCGATTCGCGCTCGATGAACTGTGCCACCGTGTCTCGAATCAGCTCGTCGCTGATCTCGATGCGGAGCAGAACGTGTTGTGTGAGCATCGGGCCCGCAAGGCGAGCGCAGGCAGAGTCGATTGCGAGCGTCGCCGGGAGTTCGCCGTTCTCGGTTGCATGGCGAAGAACATCGGCAAGCCCAGTCAGCACACCCTGTACGAATCGCCGCTGTGGCTCGACAAACCTGTCGTCCCGATTCGCGTGGTCCAGCAACGTACCGAAGACCTTGCGGAATGGGCGCTTGCGCATCCGTGCGCGCAAGTTGGACAGCGCAGATGTCAGGTCGGCTTCGAGATGCCCGGTCGTGCGGGTCTTCGCTCGAGGCGTCACAACGCGGTCGATCACATCCAGGAGCAGGGCCGACTGATCAGGCCAGTGCCGATAGATCGCCGAACGGGCCACACCTGTTTGCTCCGAGATCCGTAGGGCCGTCACCGCATCCCCGCCGGCGGTGGCCAAAAGCTCGCATCCTGCTCTGAGGACCGTCGCCCGCATCCGCTCGGTACGTGGGTTATCGCTGCTCTTGTCGTTCATCCTATCTGTCGTTCCTGCCTGGTGTATGTCGTCGCTCGAAGGATCGCCGGGTGTTGACTCGAGGACATCGTGTACTTTAGATCGGAGGACACCGTGTCCTCAAACGGGCCTGGGCGCACGCTTGAAGAGCGACCTGGCTGGCGCAGGACCAATGTGCGTAAGGCGCTCAAGGAACATCATGCCTGCTACCAACACCCGAGACTTCGTGCTCTCCGCCGCAATCACCGCCGAAGCCAGAGAAACCACCGGTGCTTCCGCATCGGATCTCGACATCCAGTTCGCCGGTGCGCTCGCATTCGCAGAGGATGGCACTCTGTTCGTCGGCGATAATCATAGCGGCGCCATCTATGCGTTCGAGATTCCGGCGAGTAAGAGCGACGGTCAGGTGGCGTCGAGCTCGATACGCAACATAGACTACAAGATCGCCGAAATCCTCGGCGTGCACACAGGGGCTGTCGAGATCAACGACATGGCTGTGCACCCGCTCTCCAACGAGATCTACATCTCGGTCACACGGATCGAGGGCTTCGCTTCGCTGCCCGTGATCGTGACGATCTCGACGGATCACAGGATTGGTGTGCTCGATATGGCTGCGCTGCCACTTCATCGGCAGGCCCTGAGCGGATTCCCGACGAGCGACGTCAAGTTCCAGGGGCGCGGCGCTCACGGGGTCACCCTGCCGCGAGATGCGGCGAAGCGAGCGCGGGGGATTCGATCGCTCGCGATCATGGACATGGCGTTCTATCAAGGTGAGCTCTTCGTCGCAGGTCTTGCGCACGACACCTTTCAGTCGTCCCTGCGTCGCATCGCCTACCCGTTCGACGGCACACAGGGGGTGGCGACCGTCGAGATGTACCACATCGCCCACGACAACTATGAGAGTCGGGCACCGATCCGAGCGATGTCGATTCAGCAGATCGACGGCAAGCCTCAGCTCGTGGGCGCATACACCTGTAGCCCCGTCGTGCTCGTCCCGCTCGACACGATCGAAGATGGTGCGAAGATCTCGGCCAACACCATCATCGACATGGGCAACGGACAACCCATCGATATGGTTGCCTTCGAGATGCGCGGCGAGACGATGCTCTTCGTGACCAGCAACAGTCGATCGCCTCAGGTCATCCCAGTGAAAGGCCTGCATGCTGCTGCCGCCGTGACGCACGAGGACTTCGAGCGTGGTCCGAAGCTCGACCTGCACCCGCTCATGCCGTTCGGCCCCGCAGGCAAGGCAGTCATGTTTGAGGGCGTGCCTCTCCACATTGCGCTGATCGACGGCACCTTCCTCGCATCGATCACGCGCGACGCCTACACCGGGGATCTGAACCTCGACATCAACCCGGTGATGTTCCCCAATCGCATTCACAATCTACTCGCTGAGATGGACTTCCCCAAGATCGAGGACCGTGGAGCGGAGGGCTGAGCGTGCGGTCGAGTGCTGCGCCAGCGCTGCCCGACGACATCGACCTCATCGTGCCGAGACGACGTGACGAGCCGGTCATGCTACGGCTTCTGGCAGCAGCCCCCACGCATCCTCGTGGCGAAGGACACGACATCCTCGCGGTCTTCGTGGGTCAGAAGGCTTCGCTTCATGATGGAAGGCTGCCCGTCGCAGGTCGATATGAGCGCGAAGGGGACACTGTACGGTTCTTGCCAATGTTCGGCTTTGCCGCAGGGCAAGATTATGTGGTGCGCATCCGCTGCAATGGTGAGTCGCCCCGATTCACCGAGTTTCGCATTGACGCTCAGGCCGCAGCCCCGAGGGCGCGTGTCACGGCTGTATACCCCAGTGGCGATGCGCTTCCGGAGAACGTCCTACGTTTCTATGTGCATTTCTCGGTGCCGATGGCACCTCACCGCGCCTCGGACTTCATCCGACTGCGCGACGCGCGAGGTCTCAGCGACGATGCTGCGTTCATGCAGTTCAAGCAGGAACTCTGGAATCAGGATCGAACGCGGCTGACCATCCTGCTCGACCCTGGGCGTATCAAGCGAGGTGTAACCACCAACCTCCGCCTCGGCCCCGCACTGCTCGAAGGGCACCGCTATGCCCTGACCCTTGAGGGCGGTTGGCCGTCCGCAGATGGCTCATCCCAGCTGCCTGCGTATTCGAAGAACTTCGGCGTGACGGCGCCTCTGCGCGAGCAACCCAGGGTGGGGCTGTGGGCCTGGACGCCCCCGACCTCGGGTACGCGCGATGCGCTCCGAATTCAGTTCGACCGGCCGTTCGACCGCCACGCGCTGCGTGGAGCCATTCAGATCGCGGCGAGCGATGGCCGCATCCTCTCCGGGACATCGCAGGTGGGTGACGACGAATCGTCCTGGTCTTTCACCCCCGACGACGCCTGGCCCTCGAGCGACGTGCAACTCATCGTCGACGAGGCCCTCGAGGATGTCGCCGGCAATAACCTGCGCGAGCTTCTCGACCGGGATGTGGGCGCCACCGAAAACAGTCGAGCGAGCCATGAAAAAGGTTGAGCTGTGTCTGATCACGTTCGGCGTGATCATCGGGATCATTGGTGTCCTTCACGGATGTGCCGAGCTGCTGCAGGGCAGTGCCCTGGTGGGGAGCCAGTCCACAGCGGCCATGCCAGAGGGCTGGCCCAACAGCGAATTTCACACGCTGATGAAGGGGTCGCCCGTATTCACGTTGCTCACCGGCATACCCTTCTTTGCCTTGGGGCTCCTCGCGATCTCGGTGTCGATCACGATGATCGTATGCTCACTGACCGTCGTGAGGCTGAACCGCTTCGGACTGGCTGTGTTCGCGCTGTTGAGCGCGGGGATCTTTCTCTTCGGGGCGGGCAGAGGCACGCCAGTGGCGGTGAGCATGCCCGTGCTCGTTTTTGGGGTGGCTTCACTCGCCATGCCTGGGACCAAGACGCGAAGCAGCGCAGCCATCAGACGGCTGCGGTTCTGGTTCAACGCTTTTTACTGGCTGCACATCTTCAGCTGGGTCCTGTTTTTCCCAGGGCTGTTCATCCTGAGCTTCTACGGGGAGATACCGACGGCTCTCTTCATCTTCGACTTCGCCGCCATGCCAGTGTCGGTGTTGGGCGCGCTCATATCGGGTTTCATGTTGGATCGGTCGTACTCTGCAAGTACACCGTAAGACACGCATCAGGTCTCGGCCGGTCAGTGAACTGGCGTTCGCGAGCCGGAAAGTGCGTAGCAGCTACACACCCCAAAAAACAAAAAAGCCCAGGTCTTTCGACCTGGGCTTTTCATTTGCTCCCCTTGCGGGACGCTACGGCGAGACGGGGCTGAGCGGGCGGCTCTCGCAAGTGTCTGATCTTCCTGGGCTTGCGAGAGGTGGGGCTGACGGGGCGTGGTTGCGTGAACCTGGGGCTCGGTGAGAGCGCGAGACGCCAAGGCGAACCGGTCATGGCCCATCCTGCTCTGAGTTCGGTGCCTCGGCGTCGAGGCGGAGCCTCAGGTCGTCGGCAATTCTCTGAGGCAGAGGCGCCCACACCGAGCCGCGCTCTTCGCCGAGATCATCGTCGAGCCGTTCTGCCTCCATGGCGTCATCCACGACACGGTGACCGTCAACCGCGTACTCGCCGCCCATCGTGACCTCGAAGATGTGGGCGCGACCGTGGACGACCCGGAACCGGTGCTCGTCGTACGTGCCGGCGATGTATGGGACGGCGACGTCGAGCGAGCAGTCCCCGTCTCCGTTTCCGCTTCGCTGAAGGCGCTCGGTCTTGCTGCCTATGCGGTCAACTCGCCCGGTTCGCTGCTCGAGGGTGGCCGGGTTCCACGGCAGGTCGTGGTGAACGACGTGCCGACACTCGCGGTGCAGGTCGATGCCCTCCTGGCCGACAGTCGTCACGATGAGGACCTCCGGCACAAGAGGCGTGTTGAAGCCCATGAATAGCCGGTCTCGCTCAGAGCTGGCGACGGATCCAGTGACGCGGGTGACGACATCGCGGTTCCGGCTCGCGTCCTCGTAGGCGGCGATCTGCTCTTCGAGCCCGACCGCCTTCTGCAGCGTCTCCAGGTAGGCCTCGAACCGCTCGCGTGCCGACTCACCAGCAGCGGGGGGCGACTCGTACCGACGGTGGATGAGCGTGGTCCAGTCGTCGTCGGCCGCATCGTCGTCGACGTCGGGCCTCGCGGTCGGATCGTCGAGGATGAAGCGGGCGAGGAAGCCGGGAGACCGGACCAGGCGCCGGAGCATTCGGGCGGCCAGCGCCCTCAATCGGGCAGGCAGCTCGGCGAGCGCTGCGGCGTGCCATCGGGTGAGCAGACTCGGGACATCCACCGAGCCGTCACGGAGATATGGGGCCAGGACCGCCTGACCAGCACGCCCCCTGAGGACGTCGGTCCAGGCGGCCACGTCCTCGGACCGCGCGGTGTCGCCAGCCGCCTCCATGTCCTCATCGTCAGGCAATGCCTCAACTTCAGCCTCACGCAGAACGCCCTCGACGACCACACGCCGACGCGCCGGCCAGTCTGGGGCCGAGATGAACGCGATGGCGTCCTCGACAGTCTCAGCAAGACGAAGAGGTGCAAGGACCTCCCCGAGCCAGGCCCGCCCGGCATCGGAGCACTCCCAGCGAGCGACCAGCGCTTGTTCGACGGCCGCGAGGACGCGTCGTCGGTCAAAGCGGCTACGATCGCGAGGTGGACCACCGAGTGCGAGCCGGGCTGCTATCTCCTGGATGTCGCGCTTCCGCAGAGCGAGCTTCCGCGGCACCCGCCCTCGGCTACCCGCCAGGGGGTGGTCTTGAAAGAGCAGGAAGACCGTCTGGCGGTAGTTGTAGAGCCGCCTCTGGAAGTTCTTGAGGCGCAGATCCAGCTCTTCGGGGCGGCATTTGAAGGCCGCGGTCAGCACGGCTGTGCTGTGAGCGTCGATCCGTCGGTTCACGGCGGTACGGACAGCGTCGACGGTGGCGATGTTGAAGCAGAACACCAGGGTCTTGTCGCCCTGAAGCCACGCTCGGAACGCCCGCTCTGCGGTCACGGCGACCTTCGGGTGCTCATGGCTCTCGCCGTTGACCGCTCGCTGGACGAGCCGGAGGTAGCGCGCCGCTTCTGGACTTCGTCCCGGCAGCATCCTGCGGAGCTCCCCCTCACGGAAGAAAGCGTAGGACCCACCGAGGTCGGCGCCGAGGCTGGTCGAACCGCGGCCATCCTTCTGTTCCTGCACCGCTCGCATCATCAGGTAGTGCACGAGCTCGGCGTCGCCGTTCACGTCCAGGCCCGGCCTCCACCTGAGCGCGCTTCCTCGCGCGCTGGGGGCATCGGCTTCGGGCGCGGCCTCGCGTCCGACCCACCAGGCCCGGTGGGACACGTCGCGCCGGTGGCGCAGCAGGAACGGCCTGAGGCTCAGACCAAGGCGGGTGTGAGCGTCGCGGACGCTCAGCGCGGCACCGACCGCGCGCTGGAGGCGCGGCGGCAGCCCCGCCGCTCTCCCCGAATCCCCGTTCCTCGGCCAGGCCGACTCGAGATCGTCGAGGTCGCTGGGCGCAACCTCCGCCCATGCAGCGCGAAGAGTGTCCCCCGCGCTCCCAGCAGCCCGCAGGTCGGCGTCCAGAGAGGCGACCTGTTCATCGAGGAAGGCGGTTCGCTCCCCCGACAACGCAATGCAACGGCGGAGGTTGAGCACGGAGATGAGCTCGTGTGGCCCCAGCTGGAATGGTGTTGCGGACAGCCCCAGAAGCCGATCGATCCGCAGCCCGAGCGTGTGCTGGAACCGCCACCAGCTCGTCGGGTGGTTCTTCCAGTTGTGGATCTCGTCCACGATGACGAGCGGAAGGCTGTGCGGCACGGTCTGCCCGAGCGCCGCCCGGCACAGCTCGCGAATGTCTTGCCAGAAGGAAGAACGCTTGCTGCGACCGTTTCGGATCCGCTTCCACGAGTCGCGCAGGCGGTCGCACAGCCAAGGGTCCATCCGCTCGAGCCGGCGCCACGCACCGCGAACCTGTGCGTCGCCGAAGCCAACCTCGTGCGTGCCCTGGGCGTGCTCCCAGATCGCCGTCGAACGCCTCAAGTCCAGGTTCTTCCGCGTCGCGTGAGTGGGCCAGTCGTCCAAGAGCTGGAGGCGCTGGTCCATGGACAGACCGAAGCCGTCCATGTGGAGAAGGGAGTGGATCGCGGCCAGCCGCGCGGTGTCGAGCCGGTGGAGCCTCGCCGAGAACGCCGGCATGCGAGCGATGACAAGCGTCGGACGGCGTAGTCGTAGCGCGTGCGCGAGCTCGTGCGGCGTCGAGGCCGACTTCACATCGAATCCAAGGCCCGCTGGCGCGACGAGCTTCACGAACCGCTCAGCCTCACGTCGCCACTTCCGAAAGAGCGCGTGGGCATGCGGCGTCACCACCAGCACCGGGCCCGTGGCCAGTCCGGCGGCCTTCCGTTGGTGTAGAACCGACCACGCTACGCCCAAGGCCACGAACGTCTTTCCCAGCCCCACCTCGTCAGCAAGCAGGACCATCTCCCGGCGCTGCTCGTCATCGTCGTCGTAGAGCCGCTGCAGGATCGCGTCGATCGTTCGCTCCTGCCTCCCGGCAGCAGCCTCAACGGCGCCGGGGTTGCCGTCCCCGAGCGCTGATCTGAGCGAGCGCCTGAGATCCAGTCCGGCAGGCCGTTCGATCATGGCGTGCCTCGATGCATGTCGAGGTAGGTGCGGACGATGGCGGTCCGGTCTTGGTCCGGGAGGTCGGCGGTGGCCTCCGCGAGCAGCGTGCCCACTTCGGCGACAGCCTGGGCTCGCAGGGATTCGGTGACACCGTCCGCCAGCTCGGGCAACGGGACACACTGGAGCAGGCGGTGCAGCTCGGCCAATTGGAACGCGGTGGCAACGGCCGTCTTCTGGGGACGCCCGGGCTGGGGCTCCCGACGAGCGCGGAGCGCTTCGCGGGCCAGCTCGACCGGAGATCGGTGTCCCAGGAGCGCCGCACGAAGCCCCGTCTCGGTCATCCCGGCATCGGCCAGACGGTTGCGTATGCCCGGAAGCGCGTGGACGAAGTCGCGCACTAGGTAGCTGAGGATGTCGCCCGTGAGCGAAGGCGACTCCTGGGCCCCCTTGACCGGGTCGATGCTGTGTCCGAAGCCCCCGTCCTCGCTCTCGCCAGTCGGGCGCAGGCCCAGGAACCAGGCGATGAGCGACTGCTCGTCCTCGCGTGAGCGGGACTCGACTACCGGGAAGAGGTGCTTGTCCTCGAAGACGACGGGCACGATGGCGGTGAGCTCGCCCCACGTGACCTCTGCTTCCAGGTCAGGCAGCGCTGGCCAAGCCCCCCGGTCGGCTTCGGGAAGGTGCTCCATCCACGATGCCCGCAGAGGCGTGGTGGCATGGAAGAACCCATGAGCATCTGACGGTGCCCCTATCGTCCACGCGTCGAACCACTCCTCCCGATTGAGAAGGCGAGAGCGGATGTCACGCATCCGAATGACTACCTCTGGAGGCCACTCTGCCGCATCGCCCTCGAGGACCAGCTCGTCCCTTCGAGCTCGGAGCGAGACGATGAATGTCGGCCAGCCGACGCCGTCGTCCCCGTCGAAGGGCGTGGGCTCGACCACGAAGTCTTCGGGCGCGCGGGTCACCTTGCGCCACGCGGTCCCGAAGGACAGCACTGCCGTCAAACCAGCAGCTTCCTTCTTCGGCAGCGCCCACATCAGGCCCGCTTCGGCATTGCTGCTGCTCACCAGGCCCATGCCCTTGCGGGTGAGGTTGAACGAGCCGATCGCCAGGCGCGTGTGCTTACTCCCTTCGACGAGCAGCGCCTTGGCGTGCAGCGAGCGCTGACCATCAGCCTTGGGCGCGCGACGGGCGGCCACCTCATCGAACTCCCCCTCGTCGTCCTCGTCGGTCGCCGTGCATCCGTACCCAGGGTCGGCCGCGGCGACCTCGACGGACGCGCCCGCCGTCAGGAGCGCTCGCACGAGACCGGCCGGGATCACCGGGCGCGCCCGTCCCTTCTCGTCGAGGTCAGCGGGACCGATGAGGCGCACCGTCTTCCAGTTGCCACCACACAGCCTCCGCAGCGCTGTGGCCACGTCCGATAGGTCGTCGCCCGCCGGCCAGAACGGACTGGAGATGGTCACCCGGGACACCCGGTCTCCCTGGGACGCAAGGGGCGGGAACCCGGCTTCCGATGGAAGCCCGACGAAGCGCAGCTGCTCAACTCGCCGCGGTGCCGGGCGGTTCTTGAAGACCGCCTTGATATCTCGGAGCTGGCGCGTCACCTGTTCGGTCGTTTCGCCGACCAGACCTTCGAGCCAGGACACCGCGTCGCGCACTGCGGTCGCAGCTTCGGCGGCGGCCCCGGGCGCATCGTCGATGGCAGCGCCGACCTCGATGTTGCTTCGGAATCCCGGGCTGGTGAGGTTGGCAGAGCCTACGACCAGTCGCACGACCTGACTTGTTGGCTCTGGCGCTGCGGGCGAGACGAACCGCAGTATCGCCACTTTGGCATGCAGCTTCGGGTAGCGCCCCTCCGGGATGGGAACGAGATCAATCCGCGGCGAGCGACGCAGACCGGCCTGATACCGGCCGGGGTGGAAGAACACCGACACCTCGGTGTCCTGCAGCGCTCGTTCGAGCTCCAAGCGAAACTCCCTCCCTCGTGCCGCCGGGAGTCGCAGGTCCAGCGCAACGGGGAGGAGGTCCTCCTCGAGGAAGTCCGCCTGCAGCTCATAGGTGGTCGCCACAGCGCTGGCGAGCCGGTAGCCCTGCGGGGGCTCCCACAACTCGAGAAGTCGACGCGCCTTCACGATGCAGCCTCCCACGCCCCTGCCTCTCGGAGCATGCCGGCGAACTGTTCGATCCGGTACGGATGGGTGAACGCCGAGGCGCTCGGCTTCTCCGGCCTCTCGTCGAGGGCGTACCGAGGCGCCACGACGACTTCATGCCCGCGAAGCTCAACCCATGGGAGCTTCGGCTGCCTGGAGGCGTCCAGCTTGCCCGCCTGGACCCGTTCGTGATGACGCACCAGACCCTCGACCAGGCGAGCTTCGTCAGGGGCCCGAACTGTGGGTTCGACGGCCAGGCTGAAACCGTGAACAGCGTCAGCCACTGCGTGCGGCAGGCTCGCTCCATGGGCACTCAGCGCGCTCTTCAGTGCGTCGCCCAGGTCCTCGAGCGCGGCAGAGCCGCCGGCGAGACCGATTGACTTCGCCGGTACTGGCCGGCGGTAGCCGACAGCCCGAATCTGGTCGAAGCGGTAGAGCAGCTCTCGGTGGAGGTTCTCAAACGCGGACGCCACTGCAAGAACGGCAGCGAGGCGTTCCGACAGTGGGTCCCGCTCCTTCCGGAGTTGAGCGTTCAGTCCTTGGAAGGTGTCCCCATCGGACGACGTGCCGTCGGTCGCCTGCATCGCCGCGGCCACCTTCCGGTGTGCGCCTGGCTCCAGAAGGGCGTCGGCCAAGAGACGGCGCTCACGTGTCGTCGCAGCACCGAGGTGGGCGCTCCGCCCCCATTCGACAAGGGCCTGCTCCGAAAGGCTGGGCGAATCTCCGCGCACGACTCGCAGCAGTGTTCCTCGGTTTGGCGTGCTGCGATGGCGGAGGAAGGCTTCGGCAAGCTCCACTCCGCGCGGCGTGAGCGCACCCGACTCGTGTTCGACGAGCCCTCCCGCCACCAACGTGACCCAGTACGTGCCGACGCCGCCAACGCCCGCCTGGTTGCGGAGCATCGGGAACGCCGGTGACCGAATCCCCTCCGAAACCGCACGGCGGACGTAGGACACGCCGCGAAGTTGTCGCCAGGCCGGGCAGTCCTCGGTCACGCCCTCCGCCTTGGCGTAGGTGCCGGTGGCGAGCGCAACCAGCCTCTCCCAGGCGAGGACTTGTTGTCTCCGTGCTCGCCCCGCGCGTCCACCGGTGGGCGCATCGGGCACGTCGTCGAGAAGTCGGAGCCCGGCGCAGACCCACGAGAGGTAGCGAACCCGGGACGTGATCGTCGTGACGCCGGGGAGCAGGGTCGTGGCGATGGCCGTGAACGGCCTGAGCGCTCCAAGCGGATCAATGCTACCGGAGCTGGCCGCTCGAGGATCCCAGGCAGAAACGAACGGGAGTGGCAGGCCGGCGTTAGTTGTCACGTGGCCTCCAGGGATCGTGGCAGACCGTTCGCGTCGCCCTCATCATTGCTCGGCCTCGAAGTAGTCCTCGGTCAACCCTGGATTCGGCGCGAACTCGCGCCACTGAATCATGATCTCGCCAACCTCCATAGGCTCACTGCCGATTCGCTCGAGCGCGGCGTTCACCCGGTCGCACTGGGATTCGTTCAGGTAGAAGCGATGCCGGTCCAGCCAGTTGATCGCGGGGTGGTAGTTGTCGCGGCTTGATGACTCCAGTTGGGCGAGCTGCTCCTCGATCGTACTTCGCGCAACTCGGGGCTTGAGCACCGGGATCACGTCGACGGTCCGATCGTCGGACACGACGACCGCTAGCCGAGGTACCTCAGACGCCCCCACGTACCGAATGCCCGAGTTGTACCTGGAACCTCGAGATGGCGTGCACTCGGGTCGCGCAGGACCATCGAGAATCACGCCGATCGCGTGGCAGACGCAGTGGGGGTCCACGATAATCGTGCCGTCGATGTCACTCACACGACGATAGAGCGAAGGGCTGAGCTTCACCGGCGAAACGCGCGTGCCTTGCCCACGCAGGCGCTCGGCTTCGTCAGCTGCATCCCGTGCAACAACCAACATGCTTCCGTGGCGTTGAGCAACCGCCGTATCGAATAGCGCTGTGAACGCATCAACGTCGTCGTCTGTTGCCTCGTCGAAGAGCCGGCGGAAGGTGTCAACGAGTCGGTTCCGGGGAAACCGCTCTTGCGGCAATGCTGGGACTCCGTACCGGCTGACGAGCAAGACCTGCTCGCCGCAGCAGAGGCTCCAGTGGAAGTGGTCGTGGAACTCGACCATGAAGACATTCTGGGTTGCCATCGGGTCGACACCGTCGGCGACAGTTCCGAGGCCCAGGATGTTCTCGCAGTCCGCGATGAGCGCGGTCTCCGCCGAGGCCATCTGGAGCACCTTTCGCGCCCATCGGGGTTGCCGGAACGGCACCGGCTCCGAGAGCTCAAGGTGGACATCGACCGCCGACCCGCTGGGGTTCGCCAGCAGCATGCGGCCTGTGCCCTCGGTGCCCTCGTACATCAATGAGGAGATTAAGTTGAATCGCTCGAAGAGGTCGGCCCCCCCATAGTTCCGTGTTCCGATGGAAAGCACCGGTGTGTGCATGAAGTCTGTCGCTGCTCGACGGACGATCTCCTCCGCCGAGCGAGAGCGACCACTGAGAAGACGGCCAGGGTCGGGACGCAGCAGCTCGTCGTAGGCTTCGTTCAAGACCTGGGCCACAGCGGAGTGAATCAGGCTGGGGCTTCCGTGGAAGTGTCCATCTGTGATCGGCTCGTTTAGAGGCGGGAACCGATGGAAGATCGCCTCCGGTAGCTGCAGGACCGGGACGACGTAGTAGCCTTCCACCGGAGCCGGACGGCCAGCAAACGAGCGGACCTCGTTGTCGCTGTCGTAGGTTGCGAGCGCGGCCTGCACCGCCTTCCGTGCCGAGTCGCGGCGGATGTTCTCCGGCTTGTCGCGCATGCTCGGCTCGTCGCCGTAGTACATGTTCTGCAACGGGTGCTCGCGCACCTCGGCTTCGATAGCGGCCAGCAAACCGTCGAAGAGCTCCAGGGGCCACTTTCCATCCTCGGGTTCGACGCACACTTCGTGTGGCTTCGATTCCCCTGGGACCGTCGCCCCGACCACAAGGCATTCCGCTCCGGCATCCTCGACCCCGAGCTCGGCCATGACGTTGTTCATCCGACGCTCGACGTCGTATCTGTAGTGCAGCTGGTACCCCCACATGAATAGCGTGATCGTCTTTCGGCTCATGCTTCCTCCGTGGGGGCCTCAGCGGACTTTGGAGACGCGCCTGCCTCAGTTTCAGCAGTGGCCTCGGGCTCATCACTGCCTGAGGCAGCGTGGCCGCCGTGCTTGGTCGTCTCAAAGGCCTTGTCAGCTTCTGCGAAGCTGCCGTGTTGCTCGTCTACTCGGAGCCGACCCTGAAGCTCACCTGCACTGTTGCGGTCCGTCCAGTACTGGCCTACCAAGCCGGTTGCTGGGTCGCCTTCGACGTCTAGGAGGATCGCGCCGTAGTGGATGGGGCTACGGTCACGTACGGCGAGCTGAGGCTCGTTGCGGTACACGCCCGAGATTCTGTACACACCATCCTCCGCGCGATGAACTGACGACCCGACAAGCTCGGAGCTCGACTCGTCGGTCATCAGCCGCAGGCTCAGATGGGAATAGGTCTGGCGAACAACGAGGTAGCCGGTCTTCTCCGGCACCACCTCGCCCGTCGCCGGGTCTTGCCAGTTGCTCTTCAGACTCACCCGCCAAGTACCGTTCAGGTTGGGTTTCTCAACGAACCACCCGTGTAGCCATCGCCACTTCCATGCCCAGTGTTGAAAGGCTAGGAGGAGCAGCGACATGGAGGTAATGGTCGCGGACATCGACGTCAGCCATTCGATCTTCACCGCGACGCCGCTGACAAGGAGCACCAGCCCGCTGATGACCGCTGCCGCGATCAGTATCGTGCTCAAGTGAAGTCGAGAGATCATCCGAGCACCCCCACGTACGTCCAAGCGCCCACGACGAACTGTCTCGCCTGCTCTCGCGTCCACGGTTGACTGGGCCGAAACAGGTACTTGAGCTCGTTGACCTCGCCCCACTCGCGGCACGTCTCGTCCTTCTCGGTGGCGGAGTAGAGGTAGGCCAGGATGCGTGCCACATCGTCGGTGTATGCCGCGCTTCCGAAGTGCTTGTCGGGCACGTTCCAAACAAGGCACTCGATCAGGTATGAGGGAATCGGCGCCGCCTCGGCTCTTCCGGCTTGCTCCATCTCGTTGCGCAGCCGTTTGAGGATTCGGACCATCTTCTTGTATCGCGTGCCAGTATCCTGGTTCTTGTTGGTGCCGTTGCGGTAGTTCTGCTCCGGCCAGTTCACGATGCGTCCGCCGTTGTCTGGGTGCAGCTCCGTCCCGGACAGGTAGCGGACCTGGCCCAACACGTCGCGGTAGTACCGGCGATGCTCGAATGTCGGAACGACATCCGCGTCGACGCGGTAGCTGTTCTCGTGGAGGTCGATTGCCTTGTTGCCGCGGGTCACGCTCTTTGCCCCCAGATAGGCTCGGAGCGCTGCCTCGACGTCGTCCTTGAACTGCCCGTAGGTATAGCTGGCGGTCACGAGCCCCACATCGGCATCGGTGGTCCCATCGGAGTGGTCGGCGAAGAAGACATCCATGCAGCGAACACACACATCGACGTCGCTGTCGGAGCGCACGTTTGTCCCGTTGCGGTACGAGCCCTGGGCAAAGACCTCTATGTTCCTGGTAGCGAAGCCGACGTAGGAGCGCACC
Source organism: Bradymonadia bacterium (assembly GCA_046290225.1). Taxonomy (GTDB): domain Bacteria; phylum Myxococcota_A; class Bradymonadia; order UBA7976; family UBA1532; genus JBKAGE01. The sequence goes on from JBKAGE010000039.1 coordinate 155,074, forward strand.
GCGTTCCGCACGACACTGACCGCGTTGTCACACCGGTCCGTTTCGGTTGTCGAAGGCGGGCGGCCCCACGAACGAAAGTCTTGTTCCCAGTCTCGTCCCATCACTGCTCTCGTCGAGATACTCATCGCGTCACCTACAGCCGGAAGTTGATGCCTTCGCGGCGAAGCCGCTCCTTGCGTGTTTCGTGGTCGGGCTGGATCATGCCGAGAAGCTTCCAGAAACGTGCCGAGTGGTCGGCGACGCGCAGGTGGCAGACCTCGTGAGCGACGACGTAGTCGACGAGTGACATCGGCCCCATGACGATGCGCCAGTTGAACCTAAGCTCGCCCTTCGACGTGCAGCTGCCCCAGCGCTTCGCCTGGTCCCGGACCAGCACCTTTGGCTCATCTACTCCGAGGCGCTCGGCGTACAGCCGCACGCGCTCGGGGATGCGCTTCGCGGCAAGTCCCTTGTACCAGGCCGTCAGTGCCGAACGAACGAGCGTTGCCTGCGTGCCGGCTTCGGGGATCGTCGTCTCCAACCATCCGCCGCGAAGCTTGACGATCGCCGACTCGCAGCCCGCGCGCCGATTGACGAGGAGTCGGTATTGTCGTCCGAGGTAGCTGAACGACTCGCCGCTGACGAACTCGCGAGGAGGTGGGGGCGGCCCCAGCTCTTCGAACTCGGCCAGCCGTTGCACGACCCAAGCTCCCTTCTCGCGCACCACGTCATCGATCGCTTGGCCGTCGAGTTCCTCCGGCGCCAGGACCAGCACGCCATCTGCGAGGTCGACGGCGATCGTCACCGTGCTTCGGCGCGCGCTTCTGTGGACGACGAAGGGTATCGTGCTCGTCCCGAAGCTGATGGATCGCTCAGTACCCATCATCGCTTCACCAACTGCACGCGAGCAAGGTCGAGAATCTTCGCGGTCATCGGCTCGATGGCCGCGCGATCGAACCCCGCCGCCTTCAGCCGCTTCTTCACCGCCATGCGCATGCGGCGCTGCACATCGTCCTTGAGGTGCCAGTCCACAACCGTGAGCCCCTCCAGCGACTCCAGGACGTCGCGAGCAAGGTCCCGGCGCGCCATCTCTGGAAGCAGGCCATCGGGCGCCTCGCCGTCGACGGCGGCCTGAGCGAAGACCTCGAAGATCGCGTACCCCGGCTCGGACAGACCGAGTTCATCAGCGCGAGCTGGGATGTCGCGTATGTCGAGAACGATGTGAGTCAGCAGGGACAGCTGCTCCGCAGCGGTGATCTGCTCCTCGCGTCGCTGCTGGATGATTCGCTCCAGAGTTTCCGACAGTGACTGAAACACTACGGGGTTCTCGTCCATCCGCACGTTGATCTCGTGCCGGATGGCGTGCTCCATCTCGCTCGCGCGAGCCTCGTCCGACCCAAGCTTTTTCACCTCCTCCTCGAATTCGGCGGCGAGGATCGAGATGGGCTCGACAAGCCCCTGCACATCGGTCGTGGTGATGTGCTGCTCGATGAGGGCGCGCACCTTGGCTCGGCATCCTGTCAGGTCGAACTGGTCATCGCGGAACCGCACCCGAGCGGCGTTGCGCACTTTGCCGAGCCACTTGAGGTCATCGACGAACGGCAGCGCGCTGGGATCCGGAAGGAGCATGTCGAGGGACTGGGAGAAGCGCCGAAACGCCATCTCGAACTCCGCCCTGACGTCTTCGGGCTCCAACACTTTGAGACAGGCTTCCAGGTCGGAGTGGTCGACCCGTTGAAAGAAGCGCATCACCCGGCGATGCCTGGATTCCAGCTGCGGGAGCTCGGATGTCCTCGGCTTCATCGCCCCCTGCACGTCGCTCGGGGAAAAGATAGCTAGGGCCTCCTCGAGGTGATGGGCGACACCCCAGTAGTCGACGACCAGACCGAAGTCCTTGTTGTCGGCCGTCCGGTTCACACGGGCGATAGCCTGCAGGAGAGTGTGCTCACGCAGCGATGAGTCGAGGTACATCACCTGCTCAACTGGGGCATCGAAGCCCGTGAGCAGCATGTCGCACACCACGATGATGGAAAGAGGGTCGTCGGGATCCTTGAAGCGCTCGATGAGGGTGCGCTGTTCGTCCTTGCTCGTCTTCCACTTGACCAGGTGTTCCGGGTCGTTGTGGGACGTGGACATGATGATCGCCGACGGCGGCGCTCCCAGTCTGTCGAGCGTTTCCTTGTACGTGACCGCAGCTTCTCGAGAGCAAGCGACGACCTGAGCCTTGAATCCGTTGGGCCGGATGTGTTGCTCGAAGTGCTCGATGATGTCGAGACAGATGCGTTCGACGCGGCGGGGCGCCCCAGCGATGGCCTCGGCCGTGGCATAGCGCGATTTGATTGCCTCGCGCTCCTCATCGCTCCGGTCCTTGAAATAGCGGCCAAACAGGGCGTCGATGCTCGTGCCGAGCACCTGGTCCATCGGCTGCCTCATCTCGTAGAAGATGGGGACGGTGGCTTCGTCCTGGACAGCCTGCTCGATGGTGTAGGTGTGGATGTAGCGCCCAAACGTCTGGAAGGTGCTCTTGTCCTTCTTGTCGATCGGGGTTCCGGTGAAACCGAGGAAGCAGGCGTTGGGGAGAGCACGGCGCATGTTGGCAGCGAGGCTGCGGTACTGAGTTCGGTGAGCCTCATCGACCATCACAAAGATGTTCTCGGCCCGGTTGAGGACCGGGTGACGGTTCGAAGAGGACTCCTGGAACTTCTGCACGGTGGTCATCACCGTCTGGCCCGTGTCCTTCGACAGCAACGACCGCAGGTGCTTGACGCTCTTGGCTTGCTCCGGATTGGGGAATCCGCACCGCTTGAACGTCGTCGAGATCTGTCGGTCGAGATCGCGGCGATCCGTGACCACGACGAGGGTCGGGTTCTCGGTCGAGGGCAGACGCCGAAGCTTCACGGCCAGGTAGACCATGGTGAGAGACTTGCCCGAGCCCTGGGTGTGCCACACCACGCCGCCTCGCTCGTTTGGTCGCGGCGCGGCAGTGATCCGCTCAAGCGCTCGGTTCACCGCGATGAATTGCTGGTAGCGGGCGAGCTTCTTGACGGTCTTGGAACCCTCGACCTCGAAGACGATGAAGTTGCGGATGAGGTCGAGGAGGTTCTCGGGCCGGAACACGCCCCAAAGGAGCGCCTCTTGAGCACGAGGGATCCTTCCGATTTCACGCTGAAGTTCATCGAGGGTTAGCGGGAAGGGGACCTTCCAGTACCCCCAGAATCGCCCCGGCGTTGCGGTCGTGGCGTACTTCGCCGCTTCTCCGCACGTGCTGACGAGAATCTGCGCGGTGTGAAACAGCCGCGGGGCGCCAAGGTTGCGAAACCCGTCGGTGAGCTCTTGATACCGGGTCATCTGCTTGATGCCCTCGTCGAGAGGGGCTCGGATAGTCGGGCTCTTGCACTCGACTATCCCAATCGGGATGCCGTTCACGAACACCACGAGGTCCGGGATGATCGTCTTCTTCCCACCCTGGACCCGATACTGGCGAGTGAACACGAGCTCGTTGTTGGTAGGGGTTTCGAAGTCGATATACCGGACGGTCTGCCCCTGGAGTCCGTGGCCGAGGTCCTGCGGCAGCGAGATGTTGTGGACGAGGGCGGTGTGAACCTTCTCGTTGGCATCGATCAGCCCGGTCGCGGCGACATGCGAAAGGTGTTGGACCGCATTCTGGACGTTGACGTCATCGATCCAGGGATTGAGCCGCCGCAGGGCGGCCTGCAGGCGGCCGATGAGGAGGGGCTCCGACTGGGACGCCCGCTCGGCATCGAGTTCATCAGCCGGGACGAAGGTGTATCCCAACCGCTCGAGCAAGTCGGCGGCGGGTTCTTCCGCGAGGTGGATCTCGTTCCAGTCGGTGGTGCTCATTCGCTCACCCTCCCGTCGGTGTCGTTGAGCTTGGCGATCAGCTCGGCAGGCATGCGGACGCGGCCGCTCAGGAGCTCCTTGGCGAGGCCGCGCTTCATCTCGGTGAGCTCAGCGAGGTAGCGGGTCTCGGCTTCGATCCGGGTGTCGAAGGCTCGGCCCACGTCAGCGATGACCTCCTGCTCCTCGGGTGGGGGAAGCAGGATGCGTATCTTCTTGAACACCGGCATGTAGATGTCCGGCAGCACGGAGCCGGCCTGCAGTCTCTTCCACTCGCGGTCCATGTGCCGGAACACCTGAACCAGGTAGTCCGGTTGGAGCTTCGGACCGCAGACCCAGTTGGCGAAGTGCTGGCTGGTGGCCATCTCTCGACCCATCTTGGAGCAGAGTCCTACAGAGGCCGTTCGGAGCAGAACCACGGTGCCCTTGGGGAGCAGGCGGGCCGAGGAGTTTGCAAGGCCGAGCGTGCCGATCGTCTGCGTTGTGTCTCTGATCTCAAGGCCCCGCAGTCCCTCTGAATCAGTGAGGGAGATCCAAGGGATCTCTCCGTCCCAGTACTCTGGGCGCTTGCGGCTGGGCGTGTGGCCGCTCTCGAGGCGTGCGATCTTGGTTAGCTGGACGAGCTGCCAGTGCGCCGGGATCTCCTCGATGTTCGGAGCCACACGACCCATGGGCCAAGTGCTCGGTAGGGGCTGCATCTCGGTGCGGAAGCGAGGGTGACCGAGGGTCAGCAGCTCCCGCATGCTTTGGTGTTTCGAGATCCGAAGCTGTTGGATGAGGGCCTCGGTCGATGCAATGGCGCCGGCCACTCGATCGATGCATGCGCCGATCGCGACCTGCTCATCGAGTGGGGGGAAGGTGACCCGAGAGGCCAGGAACTCGGCCGGCGACACGCGCTGTGCCTTTCGCGAGCCGATGGCGCTTCCGCGGTAGCGCTTGTAGAAGGCCGGGCGCGAGACGTGTGCCACCAGCCAAGTCGGGTCGACTTCTCCACGAATGTCGAAGCACGGCAGATCGGAGGTGCTCTCGAAGCCGTCAAGCTCAGGCGGAATGAGTCCGAAAGCACCGTTGAGGAAGTCGAGCTTGCTGTAGATGAACTGGCCCGCCTTTCGACGGTAGTAGACCGTGGCAGCGCTTCCGCGGTCGTTGACCTTCGGCACGACGCCTTTGCCATATAGGCGGACGGTGAGCTTCTGGGCGGTCGCTCCGTTGGTTCCTGGCAGACGGCTCTCCTTGAGGACGTCACGGAAGCGGCCTAGCCTCCAAGTGCGCGGCAGATCAGTGGACATAGCCAAGCTCCGCAAGCAGGTGATTCATTTGTTGGGCAGCCTCGTCCCGCCGGGCCTCGGCCTGCTGGAGACGACTCATCGCGGATGCGAGATCGACGGACTCCTCGGGCTCCAGGGTATCGATGTAGCGAGCGACGTTCAGGTTGAAGTCGTTCTCCTCGATCTCGTCGAACTCCACGACTCGGCTGAAGCGATCCTCATCGCTCCAAGACCGGTAGGCCGCGACGATGCGCTCGATGTCCTGTACACGGAGGACGTTCTGGTTCGTCTGCGATTCGAAGCTCTCTGCCGCATGGACGAAGAGCACCTTGCCCTTGCGGTCCTCTGGCTTGCTCCGGTTGAAGATGAGAATCACGGCCGGGATACCTGTGCCGAAGAACAAGTTCTCGGGCAGTCCGATGATCGCCTCGAACAAGTCTTCCCGAATCAGGGCCTCGCGGACGCGCCCGTCGCCGGAACCGCGGAAGAGCACCCCGTGCGGCATCACGATGCCGGCGACGCCTCCATCGTTTAGGGTGGCGATCATGTGCTGGACGAACGCGTAGTCGCCGGTGTTCTTCGGCGGAACACCACGCTCGAAGCGTTTGAATCCGTCCTTCTTGGCAGCTTCGGCCCCCCACTTGTCGAGACTGAACGGCGGGTTGGTGATGACCCGGTGGTACATCAGCAGCTCGCCCTCGTGCAGGAGTTTTGGGTCCCGAATGGTGTCGCCCTTCTCGATACGGGTGTCGAGGATGCCGTGCAGCAGGAGGTTCAGCTTGCAAATCCCCCAGGTGCCCAGGTTCTTCTCCTGGCCGTGAAGCGTCAGATTGATGGCGTCTCGCCCGAGTCGCTTGCCGGTCTGCTCAGCGACGTACTGGGCGCTCTGGATGAGCATGCCGCCGGAACCACAGGTCGGGTCGCAGATGCGCTGCCCCTCCTGTGGGTCGAGCAGCTCGACGAGAAGTCGGACCACCATGTTCGGTGTGTAGAACTCGCCGCCCTTCTTTCCGGCGTCGTCGGCGAAGCGCTCGATAAGGAACTCATAGGCCCGGCCGAGCATGTCCGGCTCGGAGAGGTTGGCGTTGGCGAGGTTGATTTCGGAAAAGTGGGCGATGAGCGCATGAAGGAGCGAATCGATCTGCTTAGCGTCACCGAGCTTCTGCGAGTCGTTGAAGTTGATGCCGCGCAGGACACCCTCGAGCGTGGAGTTTTCTTCCTCGAGGGCGATGCACGCCTTGTTCAGGGCATCGCCGATACCGGTGGTCAGCTTTCGGATCTCGGACCAGCGAGCCCGCTCGGGAACATAAAACGAGTGGTAGTCCGGGTCGTTCCATGCATCGTCCTCGTCTTCGCCCTGCTTGATCAGCTCGAGGGCTTCCTCCTCGAACCGGTCGGACATCCGCTTCAGGAACAGAAAGCCAAAGATGTAGTTCTTGTAGTCGGACGAGTCGATGGCACCGCGGAGGTGGTCCGCCGCGGCCCAGAGGTGGTCGAAGAGTTGCTTTCGGGTCAGCTTGGACATGGTGGTCTCCTTGAGATCAGGCGTGCCAGATGGTTCCAGTAAGCCCGAGCTCGTCGAGCCAGGCGCGGGCGTCTTGCTGCGCCGCGGAGGGCACAGCAAGCACGAGGGTGAGGTCGTTTTGAGTCGCGTAGGCGTCGAAGAGGCGAAGCTGGCTCTCGGCGTGCGCGGTGCGCAACGACTCCGCCGTTTCGGCCTCAACGATGAATCCGCCACCGAGGGCATCTGGTCGGTGGCCGCTCGTGTCTCCGTCCCAATAGATGACTGGGGGCTGGTCGTGTCCGGGGAGGTCAGCCTTGATGACCGCAGACCTCACTTCGTCCTCGATCGTGTTCACCGCCAATCGAACGAGGCGCTGGTGCTCCGCGCCCGCGGCCGCGTTGCGGCGAAATCCCTGAAGACTGCTACTCATCGTCATCTCCTTCGGACTGTTCGAGCCCCGTCAAAAGGCGGGCGGCGACCTCGAGCCCGACCTGCCGCCGCAGCTCCGCGGCCTCGATCGCGGCCTGATAGCTCGCGTCCGTCGCTTCGATCAGGGCGACGATTTGCTGCTGCACCTCGAGCGGAGGAACGGGCACGGGAATCCCCGCAACGTCCTTGCGACCGAGCGCGAGCGTCATGGCCGACGACCGGCTCCGGGAGAGGACCTCATGCTCGCCGCGCGGCGTATGGAGCCACGCAACCAACACCGGAGCGAGAAGGTCGCCACGTGGGCGGAGGATCAGCAGGTTCGCGCTTGCAATCGCTCCGGCCGCGCCGGCTCCGACCATGACGCTGCGGAATGAGGTGCCGCGGCAGGTGATCAGGACATCGCCCTTGCGCACCTTGTAGCGGACGAGACGGGTGGCCCCCGGTAGCCGAACTTCGTCAAGACCGCTGAGGCCAGACAGGAGTCCGGTGTCACCGAGGTCGCGGATGTTGACCACGCGGTAGGGCCGCCCGTCCTCGGACGCGCGACGGCTGAGCGGGAGCCCGGTGAGGATCTCGCTAACCGTCCCCAGGGGGCGTGTCGGCCATGTCGTGTTGTCGAGGTTCATCGGGTGCGGTGCCTCCTGCGAGCTTCACCAGTGCGATGTCCTCAAGCTATACACGACCCCGCATCATGTCAACATGAAAAAATCATACTGCGGTATGACGACACATAAGCCGTTCTGGCTATCGTTCGGGCCGCACCTCGACCCACGCCACCCGCTGGTCCTCCCAGCACAGGCTGGCCAGCACCCGGCGCAGCGTGCGCTCAGTGACGGGCTCCCGCCCCACCGGGAACTCGAGCGCCAGCACCTCCTCCTGGATGTCGGGGGCGAGGAGCAGGAGGTTCATCAGCTGGGTCAGCCGGGCGCGGGTGAGCCCGTGGCGGCGGGCGACGTCGGCGTAGTCCTTGTAGCGGCCGGCCTCGATGTCGGCCGCGATCCGGTGGGCGAGCGCCAGGCGGCGGGCCACTCGGGCGGGACGGCGCTCGGCCAGCTGGCGCCGGCGGCGCCTCACGCGGGCCTGCGTGCGGCGCTGTCGGGGCCGGAAGGCGATCGTCTCGGCGTGCTGGGTCATGGGCTCGCCTCCATGGCCGGGGCCGACACGGGGGCGCTGGTGGCCACCGGTGGCGCGTCGTCGGCCGGAGGGTCCTCGTCGCCCGTGTCGTCCTCCGGTTCGGTCGCGAGGGGCTGGAAGGGCGCGGCCAGGTCGTGGAACTCGAGGTCGAGCTTGCCCTCGGGCTCGTTGACGACGACCCGCTTCACCACGAGGTGGACGAGGTCCTGCTTCTCCGCGGCTTCGAACTCGTCCCAGACGGCGTCGAAGACCTCGAGGATGTTCACCGTGGCGCGGACCTGCTCGGTGGCGTTCTGCAGGCCGCGCAGCTGGGCGTCGAGGGAGCATCGCTCGGTCGACAGCACGTCGAGCTGGGCCTCGATCTCGCCGATGCGCTCGGCCAGCAGCTTGCCCTGCGTGCCGGCCTCCTGGCCGATGGCGTCCATCAGCTTGCGGCCCTCGGCGTGAAGCTTCGCCTCGTCGGCGACGATGCGCTCGCGTTCTGAGGTGATCGCGGCCATGGCCTCGACCCGGCCGACCTCCATGCGCGCGACGATCTCCTCGCGCAGCAGCGGGTCGGTGCAGCGGGCCTTCACCCGGCTGACCACCAGCTGCTCGAGCTCCTCGGCGCCGAGGCGTGGGTGGTCGCAGCCGTCGCGCCCCTTCCGCCCGCGGTTCGAGCAGACGTAGTAGCGGTAGATCTCCTTGTTCCGCCCGCGGCCCGCCGTGGTGGTGATGCGCTTGTCGCAGAGCCCGCACCAGGCGATGCCCTGGAGCAGGTACTCGGGGTTGCGCCCGCGCCGCCTGCCGCGCCCGCAGGCCTTCGACGTGAGCACCGACTGCACCCGCGCGAAGAGCTCCTCGCCGACGATGGGCTCGTGCTCGCCCTCGTAGAGCTCGCCGTTGAACTCTACCTTCCCGAGGTAGGTCACGTTGCGCAGGATGCTGTGGACGTCCTTGTCCCGGTACTTCCGAGGCGGAGTCACGCGGCCGGTCTTCGCGCGGTACCCCTTCTTCATCCAGCCCAGGTCGTTGATCCGCTTGGCGACGGCGTTCACCGAGCCGAGGCGCAGGTACATCCGGAACATGGTCCGCACCCGCTCGGCCTCCTCCTCGCAGACGACCAGCTGCTTCTTGTCGTGGTCGCCGAGGTAGCCGTAGGGCGGCCGGGAGCCGAGCCACTTCCCGCGCTTGCGGGCGGCGGCCATCTTGTCGCGGGTGCGCTCGGCGATCATCTCGCGCTCGAATTGCGCGAATGAAAGCAGGATGTTGAGCGTGAGCCGCCCCATTGAGTTCGTCGTGTTGAAGTTCTGCGTGGTCGAGACGAACGTGACGTTCTTCTGATCGAAGAGCGCGAGCAGCTTCGCGAAGTCCATCAGGCTGCGGCTCAGGCGGTCGACCTTGTAAACGACCACGCAGTCGACCTCGCCCGTCTCGATGTCGGCGAGCAGGCGCTTGAGCGCGGGCCGGTCGGTGTTGGCGCCGGTGAAGCCGCCGTCGTCGTAGCGGTGCGGCAGCGCCTCCCAGCCCTCGCCGGCCATCGCGCGGATGAAGTACTCGGCCGCCTCGCGCTGGGCGTCGAGGGTGTTGAAGTCGGAGTCGAGGCCCTCGCTCGTCGACTTCCGCGTGTAGATCGCGCAGCGGACCTTCGGCGCGCCGTTGTTCGGGGGTTCGTTCATCCGTCTTCCCCGGCGTCGCCGCGCTTGCGCTTCTTCCGTTGGGCGGTCGACCAGGCCCGGCGCATGAACGAGATCGACATGCAGGTCGAGGGCGACACGGACGACGAGAAGGCGAAGTCGCTCGTGCGAGCGATGCTGGAGGCGGGGCTGGCCGAGCGGCTCTGACGACGCTCTCCTCGCGTAGACATGGAGGTGCGGCACGGGTAATATCACCCGTGGCCGGGTCGATACGCCCGACAGTCGCGCACCCTTCGCTCTCGCGAAAGCGCGGAGGGCGTGGTGTTCTTTCAATGGAGGTCTGTTGGCACAGCCCTCGCTCTTACGTCCGGTCGCACAGGTCGCCCAGCTTTCAGGGTGGCCCCTGACCAACGAGGACGTGAGAGACGATGGCACTGCTCCACTACCGAAATCTGGGAGTCCACCGCCCCGACGTGCTGATGCAGCGGGCGTTCTACGGGCTCAAGACCTTCTACGACTTCCTGCGACGAACCAAGGACTACACGGAGAGCGACGCCGCGGTGAAGCGGCTCGCCTGGGCGCCCGGACCGGCGCCTGACGACGATGACGATGGTGAGCGCCCCGCTGGGTACTGGGTCCAGCTGACCGAGCCGGCGGACCGCCCCAACGAGCCAGAGTCGACCTTCCGGGACTTCCTCGACGAGAACGTCTCAGAGCTCTACGAGGCGGCGACGCCTTCAGAGGACGCGAACGCGCAACGACCGAGCCGGCTCGACTTCGGACGAGCACGGCGCATCGAGGTGCTCGACCGAGACCCCGAGACGTACCAGCTGCTGCTGGAGCGACCGCCGCAAGAGCCCGGGCTGCTGCTGCGGCCCAACACCTGGCCGCTGCGATGCCAGATCCAGGCGCTCCAGACGTTGCAGAACTCGCCGAGCTCGGAGCACCTGCCGCTCTTGCGGCTCTTCGAGTCGGTTGGGCACGCGGACTGGCCCGCCGTGTGGCCCGCGGACGCCGCGCTCGACCAATGGATGGTGCTCACCGACGACCGGCGCCCAGGGACGGACGAGCAGCGGCGCTTCGTTCAGCTCGCCCTCGCGACGCCAGACTTCGCGTTCCTCGAGGGGCCGCCCGGATCGGGCAAGACGACCGCGATCTGCGAGCTCGTGCTGCAGCTGGCGCGCGAGGGCAAGAGAGCGCTGCTGTGCGCCTCGACACACGTCGCGGTCGACAACGTGCTGGAACGGCTCATGGACGAGCGCAACGCTCACCGCGACCTCGTCATCCCGATCCGCATCGGCGACCGCCGCAACGTCTCGGAGAAGGCGAGGCCGTGGCAGCTCGAGCGGTTCGTGCGGACGGAGCGGGAGCGGCTGCTTCGCGAGCTCCGGCGGGAGAGAGCCCCGAGCAGCTCGCAACGAGCGATGCTCTCCGTCCTGCAGCATGGCCCCTCCGTGGTCGAACGGCTCGTGCTGGACGCGGCCAACCTGGTCTGCGGGACCACGATCGGAATCCTCCAGCACCCTGACATCAAGGCGGGCGGTCACGGCACGCCATCATTCGACGTCTTGATCGTGGACGAGGCGTCGAAGACGACGTTCCAGGAGTTTCTCGTCCCGGCGCTGCTCGCGAAGCGGTGGATCATCGTGGGCGATCCGAAGCAGCTCTCACCCTACGTGGACGACGACGCGATGGCGATCAACGTCGCGTCTTGCCTTCCCTCGAGCGAAGTCCAAGCTGCGTGCGTCGACACCTTCATCGCCGGGCACCGCAGCCGCGGCAAACAGCGGACGACGGTCTCAGCTGTCACAGCGAAGGGGCTGACGGCCTATCGTGCGCAGGCCGAGGCACGGGGCGTCGCCCTGGCGACTCCAGCCGACGACAGCCTCCACCTCGCCATGTCACCTCTCATCGCCGGCGAGCTCGAGAGCTTGGCCGACCGCGCCGAGGACATGCCGCTGGACGTCGCCATCGTTCGGGCGCCCGACGGCGCGCTCCCTGGTCTTCGTCGAAGGGCTGATGCCTGGAACCGGTTGCAGAGGCGACGACGTGAGGAGGAGCCCTCTTGGTCTGGGGAGATCGGGTGGCGTCTGGCGAGGCTCTACGAGCAGCGTTTCGCCGACGCCGCCTACACCGGGGGCCGGAAGACCACCGCACAGCGCCTCCGCGAACAGGTGGAGGAGCTGCTGCCCGACGACAGCACCGGCGTCGACAAGGAGGACGTGTGGCGAGAGATCGACCGGGTGCGCCGGGTGGCCCTGCCGTCTGTGCTCGAGTCGCTGCGACACGGGTTCGAGCGCGACCCGCGGCAGCGGCAAGGGACCGCGCTATCCGACGGGCTCCCCGATCGCGCTCTCGACCAACGGCATGTGCTGCTGAGCACGCAGCATCGAATGCACGGCGACATCGCGGCCTTCTCGCACGATCACATCTACGAGGGCCAGGCGCTCCACACTCCGGTCTACCTCGCCGAGCAGCGTGACTGGAGCTACGCACGGTACGCCCATCGAGCCCTGTGGCTCGACGTCCGTGGGCGGTTCAACCGCAAGTTCAACGCGAACCAGCGCGAGGCAGAGGCGGTTGTCGCGGAGCTTCGACACTTCGACCGGTGGGCCCGACGAAACCCACGCGGCGACGGACACCCCTGGGAGGTAGCCGTCCTGACGTTCTACCGAGGCCAGGAACGCGAGGTCCGCCAGCACCTGCGGCGCTGGACCGAGAACCATCGAGCCATGCGCCACTTCCGGCGCGGGGGGAAGACGCCCTACCTGACGATCGAGCTCTGCACCATAGACCGCTTCCAGGGGCACGAGGCAGACCTCGTCCTGATCAGCGTGGCGAGCCCACACCCGACGAGCTTCTTGGAGAGCCCGAACAGGCTCAACGTGGCGCTCACGCGAGCGCGATTCCAGCGCGTCGTGATCGGCAACCGGACGGGCATGTACGACGCCCGGGCCCTGGAGAGCGGTGCCAAGCAGCGCAGCGTCCTCGCGGAGCTCGCTGCCAACGAAGCTTGGGACAGCGTGGAGGTGCGGTCATGAACCTCAACATCAACCTCAAGCGCTCCCTGTCAGTCAGCTGTTGGCGGGTCGTCGGCCAGGTGGCCCGGGCGTCGAAGCGAGCCGAGCTCATCCCGATCCTCCTCCGAGTTCGCGACCAAGATCAGACCAACGCCGAGGACATCGCCTCGCACCTCTTCTTCGAAGCCCGCTCGCGAAGGGTGGTGGCCGAGCGGCTCCTGCGGATCGCGACGACCTACAAGCTGCTCAGCGAGAGCCGTGGCTGGTTCTCGCTCACCGATGAGGGGCGCGTGGCCATCGAGAGCGAGCAGGTGTTCGTGCCGGAACACGGAACCTGGACCATCTGGGCGAGCGAGGACCCGCTGCTGGGTTCGCGCGTACTGCGTGTCGAGGCGTGGCAAGAGCCCTCCGCCTACGACGAGGTGTGGGGCAAGGAGCGCGACGCAGAGCGAAACTTCGAGCGCTTGCCCAGGTGGCTGAGCGAGGTTGTCGGCCACGTCCAGCGCCCATGCGCTGGCGACGGCCACAGCGTCCGAGTCGATGAGCTCGAGGCGCAAGGAGAGGTGGTCTCGGCCGAGGCCGGCCTGACCATCGAGTGGAGCGTCAGCTCGGGCCGGCTGCGGGTCACGGGCACCCTCGGCGGCAGGAAGGTCCACACGGACCTGGATCCACCCACGCGGTCGAGAAGCGGGGTCTGGCAAGAGCTCCTTCAGCACGAGGGCCTTTGGCCCAGCTGGGACGAGACGAGGGGGGCGCTCCTCGTCGGATTCGAAGACACCGAGGCCGCCGAGCGCGAGTCCATGGCTCGCACCCTGCGGATCGAACGACCACGGCTCGAGGGCCTCGGCTCCTTCGATGCGATCTCGGTCGGCGGGGTGGGCCTAGCGGCGCGCTCCCAGCCCGACGCCCAGCGGTGGGCAAAGTGGCGGCTCGAGTCGCGGATTCAGGACTACGCCACACAGCGGCGCATGGATGAGTGGGCGCAAGCCGCCGCGGCGCCATTCACAGACCATCGAATCGATCTTCCGAGTCGAGGTGACCTCGCGCGTGAAGCCTGGAGTGCGCGAGAGGAGCTTCCCTCCCCACGGACCTGGCACCTCGTTGCCGCAGAAGACTGGAGGCTGCGATGAACCGCTCGGACTGGCTCAAGAACCACCAGCGCCTGGTGGATCAGCGTGGAGTGGAGCTTCCGCCAACATGGGTTGCGCGAGAGAACACTGGCCCTATCGGAGACGAGTTGGGACAGCACGTACACACCTCCGGGAGGCGGCGCCAGGTCGCTCGACGAGTGGCAGGTCTTCTCGCTGGCGCGTCGGAGATGGCCGTGGTGTCGACCTTTCTGCTCGCCGACCCGGACGTCGAAGACGCCCTCATGGCAGCCGCCCAGCGTGGGGTCCGCGTCTACGTCATGCTGGCGTCCGAGGCTCGCCTGGGCCGTGAGGAGAGCGACGGCGAGTTCGACCGTCGGGTGCTGTCGGAGCACAAGGAGATGCTCAAGCGACTCGCCGGGCACGTCCTGTTTCGGTCGGCGCCACACTTCCACGCCAAGGTCGTCGTCGTCGATCCGCAGTCGAACCCGCGAGGCATCCTGCTGACTGCGAACCTCACCCGCGAGGCGCTCGAGCGGAACGAAGAGCTCGCCGTTGACCTCACCGCGCAGGAGGCAAGGGACGCGGCTTCGCTGTTGGGCTGGGCCATGTGGGAGACGGCCGAGCACGAGATGGTCGATCCGGCAGACCGCTTTCGGGCCGTGAAGCCCATGGGTAGCCTCGAGCCGCCGGCCATCGAGCTGCCTGCGACGACGCCGGAGCGGACCGCGTTGAGGCAGAGGGCTCTCGAGCTTGTCGACGGCGCGCGCGATCGGCTCGTCGTCGCAAGCTTCGGTTGGGACGCAGAGCACCCGCTCGTCCGCCGCCTCATCGAGCGCGCGCGGGAGGGCGTCGAGGTGGTGGTGCTTGCGAGGCTGCGGCCCTCGGTGATGCCCGCGTTGATCCGCCTTAGCGAGGCGGGAGCGACCGTCTACGGGTTCCGGTGGCTGCATGCGAAGGCGATCTGGTCGGACCAGGGAGAAGCGCTCGTCATGTCCGCCAACCTCCAACCCGAAGGGCTCGATCGTGGGCTCGAGCTTGGGCTGGAGTTGAAGGGCACGCGGGCCGAGGAGCTTCACGGGCGACTCCGTTCCTGGGCAGCGGCGGCCAGATGGAAGCTCGAGCACGGCCCATCGCTGGGTGACGTGCGCGGGAGCGCGAAGGTCTGGAACGATCGCGAGTTCGTCGACATCGAGGTCGTCCCGAGCCTGGAGGTGTCCCTCGGCGAACACGTCGCGAGGTCCGCCGACGACCTGAGCGTCGAGCCGCCGGCGCTGCCATCCAACGGGGCGCTGCCGCGCCCCGCACATGAGCTCGTCTGCACCTGGGCGGTCACGGCGCCCACGCTCCACCGAAAGGCGAAGGAGGTGTTCCGCGCTGCCAAGGGCGACGAGAAGCGCCGGTCCTACGAGCCTCCCGTGTTCAAGGACCGGGGGCGCACGGTCGTCGCCGTTCGTCACGCCGACGAGCTGCACGCGGCGAAGCGTCTCCTCGGGGAGCTCTCGGCCGACGCGGTCGTCGTCAGGGCGGAGGGGGATCGATGAGCGGCCAACCTCAGACGCTCCTCTGTTGGCACGCCGAGCGCGCGGGCCTCGAAGTGTTGACCCGAGCCATCAAGGCGCTCCGCAACCGACGTATCCGAGTCGACCGGGTCATCTACCTCGTCCAGGAGGGGCGCGAGCCGGAGGTGCCCCAGAAGGTGGAGAAGGCGACGGTGGAGTCCGTCGCCCTCCACCTGGAAGATCCAACGATGCACTCCGCGATCTACCCCTTGATCAAGCAGAGGGTGCTCCCGTTGGCGAGGGCAGCGGGCGGTGGGCTGCACATCAACGTCTCGCCCGGCACGCCGGCGATGCACGCGGTCTGGCTCGTGCTCCACGCCGGAGGGGCGTTCCCGGAGGGCACGAGGCTCTGGTCGTCGCAGTACAGCCGGGAGACGAAGCGCTCGAGGATCGACCCAGTCGACTTCGAGGTCACGACCTATCTGGCGGAGATCCACCGGCTGCAACGCGCGGAGCCCGAGCGGGCCGTGTACGAGCCAGATGCCGCGTCGCCAGCGAGGCGAGCGGCCTTCGAGCGTCTCGCACGGTATTCGAAGGTGATCGGCGCTCCGTTGCTTGTCCTGGGTGAACGCGGTATCGGCAAGACTAGGCTCGTCGAGACCTACGTGGCCACGCTGAAGGCGCGCGAGCAGGTGGTCACGGTCGCGTGCGGCGGCCTTGACTCCTCGCTCGCCGAGAGCCTTCTCTTCGGACACCGCAAGGGGGCGTTCACCGGCGCAGCGGTGGACCGCCAGGGGCTGCTCGCCGAGGCCGACGGCGGCATCCTCTTCCTCGACGAGGTGCAGGACCTCCCCAAGAGCGCGCAGCGCAGACTCGTTCGCGTGTTCCAAGACCGGCAGCGGCGGTTTCGTCCGGTCGGCAGCGACAAGGAGACGTCGGTGGACGTGGAGCTGGTCTGCGCCTCCAACCTGCCGGTGGCCGAGCTCCGTGAGCAGCTCGACGCCGACCTCTTCGATCGACTGAGCCACCTCGCGGTGCGGGTCCCTCCGCTCCGGGAGTGCCGAGCCGACGTCGAGGCCGACTGGACCAAGGTCTGGCGGGAGCTGCGACAGCGCCAGGACCTCCCGGAGGACGCACCGTGGACCCCGAGGCTCGCGCGCGTGCTCGGTCAGCATCCGCTGCCTGGCAACCTCCGAGACCTGCAGCGCCTGGCAGTCCTGCTGATGGCGTGGTGGGGCGACACCGATGAGGAGGCGGCGGTTGATCGGGCCGTCGAGGAGTGGAGCCAGTGGACGTCGAGCACAGCCCCGCTGGACGCCGAGTTCGGCAGTGGCTCGAGGAACGACCGCATCAAGTGGTTTCGGGCGCGGCTCGCTCTCTGGGCCAAGGACGTCCACGAGACCTGGACTGCGGCCGGCGAGGCCCTCGGCTGCGACGAGAAGACGCTGCGCCAGGATGCTGCGCTGCTCGATGAGACGTGACCTCGAAGACGCAGAAAATCCGCGCCCGAGGTGTCCCACTCTCACCGGGCTAACCATCGGCTCTCTGGTGTGAACCGGCTTTTCGGCGTCTGGAGGTGTCTCTGAGGCCCAAGAGCACTCAGAGAGCACCGCTCGAGGTCCGGCGACGAGGCGAGGTACTCTGGCGCCGCGAGACACGAGAGCACACCCCACGAGCGGGCACGGCCCGCAAACCCGCACCACGACGGCAGATACGACAAGACCCCCGCCGGCGACGCCGACGAGGGTCCTGTTAAGAGAAAGGCCCAGGCTGACTAGCCTGGGCCTTATGAAGCTCCGGCAACAGGACTTGAACCTGTGACAAGTCGGTTAACAGCCGACTGCTCTACCAACTGAGCTATGCCGGAACAGTTGTAGGCGGCGAGGAACATATGTCGAGCAGCTCACCGTGTCAACGACATTCGGCAAAAAAACGACAGGGTCCCGCGCCGCCTGCTGAGATGGCCCTGATCAGCCCGCCAGGGCCTCGTCCAGCATGGGCTTGAGCTCGTTGTTCGCGAACATCTCGCGGACAATGTCACAGCCGCCGATGAACTTCCCCTTCACGTAGAGCTGGGGGATCGTGGGCCAGTTCGCGTACTCCTTGATGCCCTGACGTACGTCCATGTCGGACAGCACGTCGAAGGTACCGAAGGGGGTGCCGAGGTGCTGGAGCACCTGCACCACCGTGCTCGAGAACCCACACTGGGGGAAATCAGGCGTGCCCTTCATGAACAGGAACACGTCGCTCGAACCCACAAGGCGCTCGATGCGCTTATTGAGCTTCTCATCCATCGTCAAAATCCTCTCTCAGCCTTGCTCAGCTGCCTGAGCCGGGGTCAGTGCTTGGAACGTCAGAGCGTGAATCGGGCCGTGCATCAGCTCGCCCAGGGCCGCGTACACCGCCCGCTGGCGGTCCACGCGCATCAGCCCCTCGAACGAGGACGACACGATCGTCGCCTGCCAGTGATCGCCACCGGCCAGATCTTTCAGCCGCACCTCAGCATCAGGCATCGCCGCCTTGATGCGCTTCACCATCTCGTCTTGAAGGTTCATCTACGCTCCCTGGAGGTCTTCGCAAATCAAAACGTCAGCGTGGTGAGGCCACCGCCCGAAAAACCAGCAGGCAGCACCACTGTGCAGCACGACTGTACTGCGCCGAGCATCTCGAGGTCATCTACCCGACCAGAACCCGTCGAGCAACCTCCGCTGGCCCAAGTGGATGCACCTCGCGGGCCCCGGGTCGCATCCTTCCATCTGCCTTGGGCTCTGCGTCGCCAGTGGCCCGGGGCGCAGAGATCCGCGTTGCGGCGGTTGACCCCGCCAGATCGGCGCCTATAGTGCCCAGACCGAAGGGAGCAGCACGTCGTGACCGTCCGCCAGACCCGCACCTCTGATGTCGACACCCCCATCCCTCAGCAGGGTCAGGGGGGGCAGAACGGCGCGTCCGAGATCGTCGAGCCCGAAATCATCGAGCCCGAAATCGTCGAGCCCGAAATCGTCGACTCTGACGGTGTCGAGTTGTTGCAGGAAGACGACGACTTCGAACTCGGCGACACGCTCGACGAAGAGGGGACCAACGCCGGCATCACCCGGCGGCGCACCCCTCGGCGCAACGACATCGCCCTGCCGTCGAGCGACGAGCTCATCAAGGCCGACGCCTTTACGCGGTACCTTGCCGAGATTCGGCAGTACCCGTTGCTCACGCGTGAAGAAGAGAAGGATTACGCCGAGGCGTACTACAACGACGAAGATCCAGAAGCCGCCGCCGAGCTCGTCACCGGCAACCTGCGGCTCGTGGTGAAGATCGCCCTCGAGTACCGCCGGGCGTGGGTCAACGTCATGGACCTCATCCAGGAGGGCAACATCGGCCTCGCCGAGGCCGTGAAGCGCTACGACCCGTATCGGGGGGTGCGCTTCAGCAGCTTCGCCCGCTACTGGATCAGGGCGTTGATCCTGCAGTTCATCTTGAAGAACTTCAGGCTCGTCTCCTTCGCCAGCACGCGGGCGGGGCGCAAGCTGTTCTTCCGGCTCGAGAAAGAGCGGCAGCGGTTGCTGCAGGAGCACGGTGAGGCGGGGCCCAAGATGCTCGCCGAGGCCCTCGACGTCAGCGAGGCCGACGTCGAGCTGGCCCAGACCATGCGCATGCCCTCGCTCTCGCTCACGGCGCCTCGCAGCCCCGATGGCGAGTCGAGGCCGCTGCACGAGGTGCTCAGCTCCGGTGAAGAGTCCGTGGAGCAGCAGGTGGCCCATTCGAGCATGATGGCCATCGTCGACAAGCACATGAAGGCCTTCTACACCACGCTCACCAACGAGCGAGACCAGATCATCTGGACCGATCGCCTGCTCGCGGAAGATCCCGTGGCCCTGCAGGTGCTCGGCGAGCGTTTCGGGGTGAGTCGCGAGCGGGTACGCCAGCTCGAGGCCCGCCTCAAAGGTCGCCTGAAGACCTACCTGACCGAGCAGCTCGGCGCTGATTTCCAGTTCGACTTCAACGCCGACGATTAACACCCCCGACCTGTGACGGATCGGGGCACAACGCCGCCCTGATCGAGACGTGGGGTGGCAGGAAGGAAGCGCAATGTCCATCGACGCGCGGTTGACCCAGCAGATGAAAGACGCCATGCGGGCCAAGGATCGCCGCACCCTCGATGTGGTGCGCATGGTCAAGAGCCGCATGAAGGAGCGCACCACCCAGAAGGGCTTCACCGGTGAGGTGAACGACGCCCTCTGGCTCGAGGTCATCGAGGCCTACGTCAAGTCCCTGAAGAAGGGCGTCGGCGAGTTCGAGAAGGTGCCCGAGGGCGAGGGCCAGGAGCAGATCGACCAGCTCAACTGGGAGATCGCGCTGCTCCAGGCCTATTTGCCTGCCAAGGCCGACGAGGCCCAGACCAAGGCGTGGGTCGATGAGGCCATCGCTGGCCTCGGCGGCCCCGAAGGCCTCAAGGCCGGCCAGGTCATGGGCGTGGTGATGAAGGGCCACAAGAAAGAGGTCGATGCCGCCCTCGTGCGCAGCCTCGTCGAGGCGGCTCTGAACGGCTGAAGTCCTGATTGGCCGCCTTATTGGCCACAGATCTCAGGCGACTGTTCTCAGGCCACAGACAGCGCCCAGAGCCACACCGCGAAGAGGGCCACCGTGCCCCCGATGAGGCGTATACCTTTTCGGGGGACCAGCCGGCCCTCCGCGGTGATCCCCCATCGGCTCCATGCGGCCAGACCCAGAATCCACCCCAGACACGACAACATCACCAGCAAGGACATCGCTGACGATGGTGTCAGATCGCGCTCCAGCAGACTCAGGTGGTGGGCGCGCAGCTCCGGTTCCGTGCGACCGCGCGCAGAGGGGAGGGCTGCGTGTTGCCGTGCCCTGAGCGTGGCGATGCGATCATTGGCTCGAGGCAGCCACTCGCCGAGCGGGTCGAGCACTGAACGGGTCGACAACGCGCCGGCGCGTACATCATCTGCGGCGGCGAGCGCCGTCGCCTCGTCTCCACGGGCGAGGGCGGCATCACTCACCCGCCACACGCACTCCGCAGCCTCGTGGGCAGCCGAGGCGCCGGGGGCATACCAGCCCATGGCATAGAGACCGTGTCGGCGGGCCAGAGGCCAGTCCCCACGGGACTCCGCTGCGAGGGCTTTCTCGAGCTCAGCGTTGCCCTCGACGATACATCGCCCCCAGATTGCGCCCAGCACCACCACGCAACACAGCAACGCCCCACGCCATGGGGTGAGGTAGGTGCTCAAGTGAAGTCTCGACGACTGAAGAGCGCTGCAGCGAGCATCAGGGCCACGAGGGCATAGGTGAGGCCGTAGATGGTGGCCTGTAGGGTGTACCCCTGAGGCAGGGCCTGGTCGTACACGAGGTAGGGGGTGGTGTTGTAGAGCGAGAGATCTGGCACCACGTGGCCGAGGCCCCGCAAGAACTGCTCGGTAAACGTGGACTCCAGAGACTCCCCGGCCCGGCGATCGAACTGCACCCGCACCAGCTCGTCAGCGAACCGGCCCGCCATGAACACGCCGAAGGTCATCACCCCGGACAGCGCCGGTGTCGAGAAGCTGCTGAAGAGCAGGGCCACCGCCGTGATCACCGCCACCTCGACATAGACCAGCCAGAAGGCCTGAAGGATCTCGACGCCCCAGACGCCCTCGGTGAGGGTGAGCAGCCCCACGAAGGCTGCTCCCATGATGATGACCTGCACCGCCATGGTGGCCATGACCCCGCAGTACTTGCCCACGAGGAACTGCCACCGCCAGATGGGCTTGGGGGCGATGGTGAAGATGGTCTTACGCTCGATCTCTTTGTAGACGAGGCTGCCGCCGATGAAGATCGAGATCACCACGGCGAAGGTGCTGCTGAGGAACATGCCCACGTCTTTGACGAGGCGTACGTCCTGGTTGAGCGATGCGGCCCCAGCGGCGAGGATCAACAACATCAACCCGATGACGAACAGGATGATGCTGTAGAGCACCCGGCTGCGGATCGCTTCACGGAAGGTGTTCAGGGCGACGGCGTAGACTTGTCTCATCTCACCGACCCTCCGCGCGCTCGATTTGCTGAACGAAGACATCCTCGAGGGCTTGTCGATGAGGCACCACGCTCACCAGCTGCCCGCCACCCATGTAGAGCGCTTCGATGAAGGCCTGCATGTCGTGGGCACCGTCGAGGTGGAACCGATGGCCGCCCGCCACCTGCTCGACGCGCTGGGCTTCGGCGCCGAGCGCCGTGACCTGATCAGCGGTGAGGCCCGTAGCGGTGATCTCCACGATGCCGCCGGGCTCGGCGAGCAGATCGTCGAGGGTGCCCTCGTCGATGACCCGGCCGTGATTGAGCAGCACCACTCGATCACACACCATCTCGACGTCTTGCAGGATATGACTCGACAAAAACACTGTGCAGCCTCGTGCCCGAAGGTCGAGGATGATGTCCCGCACGTCTTTGCGCCCCACGGGATCGAGGCCGCTCATGGGCTCGTCGAAGATGACGAGATCTGGCTCGTTGATGAGGGCTTGAGCGATGCCGAGACGCTGGATCATGCCCTTGGAGAACTTGCGGACTGGCCGCCCCCGGGCGTGACTGAGGCCCACACGCTCGATGAGGGCCTCCGCGCGCTGACGCCGCTCCCGAGCGGTGAGCGCGAAGAGCTGCCCGTAGAAGTCGAGGAACTCCAGGGGCTTCAGGTAGTCGTAGAAGTAGGGATGCTCTGGCAGAAACCCGAGGCGGGCCCTGGCCTGGCGATCACCGAGCGGGTGGCCCAGGAGCGTGCCTGAGCCGGCGCTGGGGTGGATCAAGCCCGTGAGCATCTTGATGGTGGTGGTCTTGCCGGCGCCGTTGGGACCCAGGAACCCGAAGATTTCTCCTCGGCGCACCTCGAAGGTGACATTGTCGACCACCTTGAGGCCCTGGGCGATGCCCTTGACGTTGATGCCGCGAAACCATTTGCCGACGACAGGCATGCCGCCGAGAAAGCCCACGTCGAAGATCTTACTCAGACCCTGCACCGACAGGGCTGTGTCTGTGCGCGTCGTATCGACCATAGAGGCATGATCTTCACCCTGTGTGGGAGATCAACCTCTTCAGGTGTCTTTCTCGCCTGTCCTGTGGAGCGGGTGTGATATTGCCCAAGGCCATGGGCCCGACCTTCTCCAAGCCAGGCACGCCACCCGCGGTGATGATCGTGGGCGGTGGCCCGTTCCAGCTGCCCCTCGTCGAAGCTGCGCAGGGGTTGGGGCTGGCGATCTGTGTCGTCGATCGTGATCCGTGCGCCCCAGCCATGATGTTGGCCGATGTGCCCATGGCCATCGACTTCGGCAGCCCCGAGCTGGTGGTGCGTGCTGCCGCCCACATGCCCCTGTCAGCTGTGGCCACCTGCGGATCCGACGCCGCCTTGCGAGCGGTGAACGCCGTTGCCGAAGCCCATGGGCTCGTCGCGCCCTGTGGGGTCGAAGTCTGTGCGGACAAAATGCTGACCGCCCACGCCCTCGAGTGTGCGGGCGTCCCTCACCCTGAAAGCTGGGCACTGCCCACAGAGCGAGACTTCGACGGGCCGTGGGTGGTGAAGCCACGTCGCGGCGCCGGTGGTCGTGGGGTGACGGTGGTGCGCTCAGTCGAAGAGGTGCCTGATGCCGTGCACGTCGTCAGAGCCCTCGGCGCCATACCCTTTGCGCAGCGGTGGGTGGGCGGGCACCCGGTGGGGGTGGAGCTGATGATGCTCGACGGCCAGGTGGCCGGCGCCTGGGTCATGGACGACGTGCTCCGGCCGGGCTTTGCCGCCCCTGTGGCCCATACATTGCCCTCGGCGCTCGACGAGGCGACGCAGACAGAGATCATCGAGGTCGCAGCCTCCGCTGCGCGGGCCGTGGGTCTGGGCTCTGGGCCCGCCAATCTCGACATGCGGCTCACCGATGATGGCCCTGTGGTGCTCGAGATCAACCCGCGGCTTGGTGGGAGCAACATCTCCGCCCTCATCAAACACGCCACCGGCGTCGACCTGCCCCGAGCGACGCTGCTCTGGGCGCTCGATCGCGATCCGCGGCCGGCGTTGAAGGGCTCGGGGCGCTCGAGAGGGGCGTCGAGTCGTTTGATCCTCGCCGAAGGAGACGGCATCGTGCGGTGGCCTTCGAGCCCGCCAGAGCGCGCCGGGGTGACGGTGCACGTCGACGTGCCCTCCGAGCGCCCGGCGCCTCAGCAAGTGGGCCAGTGGTCCATCCTCGGTCGCTGCGTCGCCGTCGGTGAAGACGCGCACACAGCAGCGGCCCTGGCCGAGCAGGTGACCGACCAGCTCGAAGCAGACATTGACTTGATCACCAGAGAGGGCCCATGAGTCGTCCCGACCCACGTGCCGAGAGCGCCACTGCGCCCCAGTTCTTCGACGACATCAGCGAAGGGGACGATCCCGTCCTGCTGGGCACGGTCACCACAGAGGGCAACGTCGTCCGCTTGAGAGATCAGCTCGAGAAAGCACGCCTCGCCCCCCTGATGCCAGAGGGGCGATCGCTGCGGATCCTCGATCTCGGGGGTGGGGCTGGGCGCCTGGCCCTGTGGATGGCGCCTTGGGCCTCCGAGATCGTGGTGGTGGAAGCCAGCGCCCAGCTGGTGGAGAAGGGCAAGCAGGCCGTGGCCGCCGCCGGGCACTCGGAGATCGAGTTCGTGTGCTGCTCGGTGATGGACTTCGAGGCCGAGGGCCACTTCGATCTCATTGTTATGTGGGGTCTGTGCACCTATCTGACCGAAGCGGAGATCGCCACGCTGAGCGCCCGATGCCATCGCTGGCTCGATCCCGAGGGCACCCTCATCATCAAAGAGCCTGTGTCCACCGATCACCTGCAACGCTACGACACTCGACGCGACGACCATGGGGAGATCGTCTACCAGGCCTGTTTTCGCCCAGGTGCCGAATACCCTCACTGCTTCGCCGAGCACTTCTCGCTGGTGCATCGAGGCCCCACGTGCGCTCACATCGTGCCCTGGTTCGTCAACGGGACCGAGGGCGCCGTAGAGGTGAGCCAGGGTGCTCTGGGCCAAAGGATCCTCGAAGCTGCGGGCCCCTGGATGGTGCGACTCGATCCGACGCTGCGGGCCCTGGAGTCGGTGTGGAGACAGAGCGCATTGTCGCCTCTACTCGCCCCCATCGACGTCATTCAAGAGGTCTACGTCTTTGCACCCCGACCTCCTGTCGATCCAGAGCACACACCTGATCTCTCGGTGGTGGTGATCGCCTACAACGAGGCGGAGTGCATCGAGCCGGTGGTGCACGAGCTCTGCACGTACCTCGAAGAGGCCCGGCTCGATTTCGAGCTGGTCCTCGTGGACGACGGCAGCAGCGACGACACCCTCGCCCTCATGCATCGCCTGGGCGCTGATCCCCGCGTGCGCGTGCTCACTCAGCCGAACATGGGCATCGGTGGGGCCTTGCGCACGGGCTTCGACGCCGCCCAGGGCCATTGGGTGACCTGGGTGCCTGCAGATGGTCAGATCGCCCCCGAAGCTGTGGAGTCGTTGTTCCACGCCCGGGGCGAGCACGAGATGGTGACCACGGTGTATCGCCACCGCGCAGACGCGTGGTACCGCATGGTCATCTCCAACACGCTCAACATGATGATCAAGGCAGGCACGGGCCAGCAAGCCCGCAGCGGCGGCAACTACCTGTTCCCTCGCGAGAGCTGGCTGAAGTACGGCCCTCGAGACGACGACTCGATGATGATCAGCACGGCGTTCCGCCACAACATCACGGATGATGGTGGTCACATCGAGGTCATCGAGATCGACGCCCGGGCCCGGGTGGCAGGCCGATCGAAGGTGCTCGATCCGATCACCATTGGCCGCACCGCCCTGGCGCTGCTCTCCATGAGCAAGGGTCAGTGAGCCGCCGTGCCCTGAAGTGGGGCCTGCAGCTCGTCGCCGTGGGCCTGTTGGCATGGTGGGCGATCTTCCAAGCGGACTGGCCCCAGATGGGCCGCGCGCTGAGCCGTATGCCAGCGGTGAACTTCCTCGGGGCGCTGGTCTTTGCCTTCCTCAGCGTCTGCCTCGCGGGCTGGCGCTGGCGCATCATGCTCCACGGCTTCGGCGCGATCTGGCTGCCCCCAGTGACGTCGCTGATCCGTCTCTTCTTCGTGGGGCTCTTCTACAATACGTTCGTACCCGGCTCGGTGGGCGGTGACGTGCTCCGCGGGGTGATCTCCCGTCGCTGCTTCGAGGGTGGGGTGGCGAGCTATGTGGTGGTGGGGGTGGATCGCCTCATCGGCCTGTCCGCCCTGGCGACTGTGGCCGCTGTGGGCCTCTGGGCGAGCCCACCCTGGCTGGTGCTGGAAGGCGGCTCGATCTGGCTCATCGTCGGGGTGAGCGGGGCAGGGGTACTGGCCATCGCGGTGCTGGTGGCCCTCAACGGCGCCCTCGGTGATCGCCTGCGTCGCATGTGGGCCGACATCCCTCAAGTGCATCATCCTCGCTCTCTGATGTTCGCATGGCTCATCAGCCTGACCGGTCACGGTCTGACGCTGGGTGCATACACCCTCATCGCCCATGGCCTCGGCTTGCCCCTGACGGTGGGCACGCTGGCCTGGGTGGTGCCGCTGGCATTGCTCGCGGCGGTGATCCCCATCGCGGTGGCCGGTGTGGGCCCTCGAGAGGCGGTGGTGGTGGGCCTGCTGGCGCTGATGCAGATTCCCCGAGAGGATGCCTTGGTGTTCTCGTTGTCCTTCGCGATGATTTTGTGGCTGATGGCGGGGGTCGGAGGGGGGTTCAGTGTGTTGGGGCGGGCGGAGTTGGAGGGGTGACTTGCTGCACTCGCTCCGCGGGTAAGAGAGTTTTTCGGGCACGGGCACGGGCACGGGCACGGGCACGAGTTTCACGGGTGTGGACAGTGCAGCCTGAAGCTGCATGTCTTGGAGCGAGTGGAGGGTGGCGTAGCCGGCCGGAGGGAGCGGAAAGACACCCGGAGGGCTGTCCACTGGTTAACCTGACCCGTGGCCCTGCTGAGGGGCACCTGTGCAGGTGATGGGGGCAATGTTCTATGGATGGTTGTCTTCAGAGACCATGAACGGCCTTGAGTTGCGTGACGTCACCTCGAAGATGCCGAAACGGCCATCACCGTCGAAGTCGCTCCAGGCCTGGATTTGAAACCAGGGCTTGCCGTGATCTTCGGCTGCGAAGGCTTCGCTGGGCGGCGGGTCGTCGGGACCACCTGCTCTGAACCGGTACTGATACCAGACCGCCTCGCCGGGAGACTGCACCCCAAGGTGTTGCCAGGCGTCATGGGTGATGGGGCGCCAGGGGAGCATCTTTTGCCCAGGGATCCCGTTGGGATGAACCGCCCACTGGTCCGGGCGGCCGCAATACGCATGGAATGTCTGAAAGTAGCTGAGTTGAGAGGCTCTCAAGCCGCCGAGAAAATTGACTGCTTCAGCCTCCCTATGCTCCGAGGGGCCATGACCATCATAACCTGTGGTGGTCATCAGTAGAATCAGACTGCTCAACGCGGCAATGACACTCAAATAAATCCACGTCGAGAGCCTCCAACGCTTCATCCCACCCCCTCCGTCCAGGCCTCGAGCCCCACTCAGACAACCTGCACAGGTGTGCCTTGTATCCCCAAAGTTAGACAAAAACGAGCCCTGGAAAAGGGGTCTCGTTTGAGCGGTCGCCGTCGTAGCCCGGTGGCCGTGCTGTGACAAGGT